>LR743504.1:470000-1910224 GCA_902712845.1 Methylobacterium bullatum | reverse complement strand
GGAGGCCGTCTTCTCGGGCATGCGCCAATAGCCCTGGAACACGTTCGGGCCCTTCACCTCGATCATCCCCACCGTATCGGCGGGCAATGCCCTTCCCGTCTCGGGGTCGACCACCCTGAGCGAGACGCCCGGCAGGGGCAGCCCCACCGTGCCAGCGATGCGCTCGCCGTCATAGGGATTCGAGGTGTTCATGTTGGTCTCGGTCATGCCGTAGCGTTCGAGGATGGCGTGGCCGGTGCGGGCCTGCCAGTCCCGGTGCGTCTCGGCGAGAAGCGGGGCCGAGCCGGAGACGAACAGGCGGATTGTCGCCGCCGCCTCGGGGGTCAGACCCGGCTCCTTCAGCAGGCGTGTATAGAAGGTCGGCACGCCCATCATCGCGGTCGCCCGGCCCATCAGGGCGAGCACCTGCTTCGGGTCGAATTTCGGCAGGAAGATCGCCGTGGCCCCGGCCAGCAGAACGATGTTGGTGGCCACGAACAGGCCGTGGGTGTGGAACACCGGCAGGGCGTGGATCAGCACATCGTCGGCGGTAAAGCGCCAGGTCTCTACCAGGGTGACGGCGTTGGAGGCGAGGTTGTCGTGGCTGAGCATGGCGCCCTTCGAGCGCCCGGTGGTGCCCGATGTATAGAGGATCGCCGCGAGATCGTCGGGCCCGCGTTCCGCATCCGCGAAGTCGGTCCCTGCCTCGTCCGCCACCTCCGCCATGGTGCCGCGTCCCGCCCCGTCGAGGGTACGCAGAGAAGAGACCTTCGCTTCGGCGGCGACCGGTTCAAGGGCCGCGAGCCGGGCGGGATCGCAGACGAACAGGGACGCCTCGGCATCCGACAGGAAATACGCGATCTCGGGGGCCGTATAGGCGGTGTTGAGCGGCAGGAAGACGGCGCCGGCACGAACGGCGCCGAGATAAAGGAACACCACCTCGGCGCTCTTCTCGACCTGGACGGCGACGCGGTCACCCGTCTTCACCCCGAGCGCCTTGAGGGCGGAGGCATAGGCGGCCGAGCGGTCGAGCATGTCGGAATAGCTGATCCGCGCGCCGTCGCCGGTCTCGATGAATGTCCGCGAGGCGGGATCGGCGGGCAGGCTCGCCCGGATGAGGTCGAAGAGATGGTTACGCATGACGTCGTCCAACCGTGATCGAACGGACAGCCGTGGCCGGACGACGCCTCGAAATCAAGCCTCGGCCAACGCCACGGCGCGAATCGGCGGCAGGTTGGTCCTGAGTTCGCGACTCACGCTGCTCGATGCCGCCACGGTGCCGAGATTGGCATAGGTCTCGTGGTTCTTCTCGATGGCCGAGAGATCGTAGAGGTAATTGACCATCAGCCCGCGTGACTGGCCGAGCCCCTTGGGTGAGACGTCGCCGAGGAAGTTGAGCCGCTCCAGGCGGGCGCCGTTGCCGAGATGGAACCGCGCCACGGGATCGAGGGGCTTGCCGCGCTCGTTCTTGGCCCGCAGGAAATAGGCGGCGGCGGCGGGGATCAGCGCCTTCTTCACCGCATCGGCCTTGGCCTTGTCGGCGTGCCAGCCCGGCTCGTCGATGGCCCGCAGAGCCTCGACGTCGTCACGGGTCAGGCCCTGGGGCGAATCGGAGCGGCGCTCACGGTCGAGCCAGGCGGAGAAGCCGGGCACCGGCGAGAGGGTCACGAAGGTCTTCAGGCTAGGAATCTCGCGGGCGAGATCCTCCACCACCTGCTTGATCAGGAAATTGCCGAAGGTGACGCCGGCAAGCCCCTTCTGGCAGTTCGAGATCGAGTAGAAGATCGCGGTGGTGGCGGCGCGGGTGGGCAGGGGCTCGCGCCCATGTGCGAGAATAGGCGCGATGGCCGGCGCGATGCCGGCCGTGAGCGCCACTTCCACAAAGATCAGCGGCTCGTCCTGCAGGGCGGGGTGGAAAAAGGCGAAGCAGCGCCGGTCGGTGGGTTCGATGCGTCGGCGCAGTTCGTCCCAGCCCGCGATCTCGTGCACCGCCTCGTAACGGATGATCTTCTCGAGGATATGGGCGGGGGTGGTCCAGTCGATATGGCGCAGCACCAGGAATCCCCGGTTGAACCACGACGCGAACAGGTGCTCGAAATCACTGTCGAGGCTGTCGACGGCATCGACGAGGTCGGGGTCGGCCTCGTTCCCGCGCAGGTCCTTTCGCAGGACGAAGAGATCCTCCCGCATCCGCACCAGGGCGAGGGTGCCGTTGCGGGCGAGGTTGAGCCGGCGGATGAGTTCCTGGCTGCGCGGCTCGGCCGCCTCGTGCAGCACACCGAGGGCGGCGCGCGTCGGGTCGCGGCGATAGGCGGCGATAGCATCGTCCACCGCGTCGTGATCGGCCCCGAAGACGGTGGCGATACCCTGCAGGAAGACGAGCCGTTCGGCCCGCGCGAGACTGGCGTAGCGTTCGAGGATCAGGCGGGCGAGCGCGACACCCGACGCCTCGCCGCGCCGGGAGATCAGATCCTCGCAGAGCTTGATGAGCTCATGCGCATTGGCCTTGGAGGCGAGGTCGCCGCGGCCGATTCCGATGAGATCGCGACCACGGTCGCTGATGGTCTGAAGCAGGTCGCCGAAAAACGAGATCGCCGCCATGGCTCGCCGCCTGCTCCTTGCCCCTGTCGCAAGTTCCGCGAGATGCTGAACCCGCCGAACGCACGTGCGGGCCCCAGTCTATGTCGCAGGGCGACCGAGGGCCAGGGCTTTGACCGCGGAACCATGCCGCAGCCGCGGCGTGACGGCGGAACGAGGCGACGACCAAAAAACCGTCTTCCCGAAGTCCTGTACCCACTTTCGGGTCAGATAACCTGTCGTGTCAGGCTTGAGCGGCCTCGATGGCAACACGATCGGCCCGCTCGCGCCAATCCTCGACGCCATGCTGGCGCGCGAAACGGAGTTCCGCCGCGCGTTGAGCCCGGCGGGGATCACGTGCCCGTGAAATCTCGACGCATCCGATCGTGAACGGCACGCCGAGAATTTGCTTGGCGAAGCTGACTCGGTAATTCGGCATTCCAAACTCCGTTGTCGATACACGGTGTCGTCACCGGAACTTGAAGACCGACTCGTCTCGACAGTCGAGAGTGTGGCAGAACGACTTGGTTCCTGCCAAGTGGAACTTCGCCACAGAGACGCGCCGCGTCTTTATCCGGTAACGATTCGTATATGGGGATCGGCGCATCCGATGGAAGGTGCGCCTCACCGCGGCCCGCTCTCCGACGTGGGACCATTTCGCACGCCAACGAGTTGCCCCCGCGCGTTGGCGCCCCTAACCGGAGGCGCAGCAATCCCGTCGCTCACGGACCCGCCCCACCGGATGACGAACAATTCATCGCTTTTCCATTGGCTTGGCACGGCGGACGGCATCGTTCCGGTGCGAGCCTGACCATGCAGCCCGGCACCGTTTCCGGCCACGGCTTCACCGCCAGGGCGCGCTTCGGCCTGACCCTGATCGCCGGGGGCGCCGTCGCCAACATCTATTATAATCAACCGCTCCTCGCGGTTCTGGTGAGCGAGTTCGGCGAGCGCGCCGCGCTCCTCGTCCCCACCGCATGTCTCGTTGGCTACGGGCTCGGCATCCTCGGCCTCGTGCCCCTCGGGGATGCCTGGCCGAGGCGGACGCTCATCGTGGCGCAATTGCTCGGCCTGAGCGTGGCGCTTCTGGGTGCCGCCCTCGCGCCGACCCTCGCCTTTCTGACGGTCGCCTGCCTCCTCATCGGGTTCCTTTCCTCGGCCGCTCAGCAGGCGGTCCCCTTCGCCGCCGAACTCGCCCCCGACGAGAGCCGCGGCCGGATGGTGGGCCAAGTGATGACGGGCCTGCTCACCGGCATCCTCCTCGCCCGGACGGTGAGCGGCTTCGTGGGGGCGCATTTCGGTTGGCGCGCGGTGTTCTTCGCCGCCGCTCTCGTGGCCCTGGTCATCGCCGCCGTGGCGGCCGCGACGCTCCCGAAGACGAAGCAGACCAAACCGCTGCGCTACCGCGCACTGATGCTGTCGATCCTGCATCTGGTGAAGACTCAGCCCATCCTGCGCAATGCCAGCCTGTCGCAAGGCCTTCTGTTCGCGAGCTTCAATGCGTTCTGGGCGACCCTGGCCCTCCTGGTCGAGGCCCCGCCCTTCGATCTCACCGCCGCCGGCGCCGGCCTGTTCGGGGTGATCGGAGTCTGCGGCGCCTTCGTCGCCCCGCTCTCCGGACGCTATACCGACCGGAAGGGCGCCCGGCCGGTGGTCGTCACGGGCGGCGCCCTGGTGCTCGCCTCGTTTCTCGTCCTTTGGCTCGGGGGCGAGGTCTCGCTTGTGGCGGTGGCCGTCGGCGTTCTCCTCATCGATATCGGTCTCAACGGCGCGCTCATCGCCAATCAGACCCGAGCCTACGCCCTCGTTCCCGGCGCCAGGGGCCGGGTCAACACCGTATTGTTCACGGTGATGTTCGTGTTCGGGGCGCTGGGGGCCTTCGCCGGCTCGCAGGCATTCCTGATGGCGGGGTGGCCCGGCGTCTGCGCGGTGGGTGCCCTGCTCTCGGGCGGGGGCCTCCTCGTGGCGATCTTCGACCGGTCGCGGACCAAGCCCGCCTGATCAGGCGGGTTTGAGGGCGCGGGACAGTCGACACCATTCGCCCTTGTCCGCCGGCAGACCGAAGCGCAGCCAGTGCGGGTTGGCCTCGAACCGGCGGACATAGATCCCGGCCTCGCCGAGACGCCGGAAAAGACTTGGCGCGTCGTCGAACGCAGCCGTGCGGAACAGGCAGGTACCGCCGACGATGCGCCCTCCCCGGAAGGCGAGCAGCCGATCGAGGCGCAGCGCGTCGGCGTGACGATCGATGGCCGCCTCCCGCAGCCAGGCCCCATCGGACAAGGCCGCCCGGCCGATGGCGAGCGCCGGTCCCGGCACCGCCCAGGGTCCGAGCGCCGCGCCGATCCGCAGGGCTAGCGCCGGCTCGGCGAGGGCGAAGCCGAGACGGATGCCGGCGAGGCCATAGGTCTTGCCGAAGGAGCGCAACACGACGAGACCGGGACCTGCTCGCGGTGCGAGGGATTCCACCGCCTCTAAGTCGATGAAGGCCTCGTCGACCACGAGCCAGCCTCCGCGCTCGGCGATCCGTCCCGCCAGGTTGAAGAGACGGCCCGCCTCCCAGGTCCGGCCATCGGGATTGTTCGGGTTGACGACGACGACGACGTCCGCCCCCTCGGCCTGCGCCGGATCGGGCACCACCGTCACGGCATGGCCGCCCCGGAGCCACGCCGCTTCGTGCTCGGCATAGGTGGGACCGATGACGGCCACGCGCGAATGCGGCCTCAGGCGTGGCAGGGTCTCGATGAGGATCTGCGTGCCGGGCGCCGCCGCGACCCGGGCCGGATCGGCGACGCCATAGGCATGGGCGGCGGCGGCGCACAGGGCGTTCAGGTCGGCGCGGGAGGGAAGTCGCCGGAACGCGCTGGCCTCCAGCGGCGGACAGGGATACGGGACCGGATTGATCCCGGTGGAGAGGTCGATCCAGGGCAGTTCGGCGTGGGGGAACAGCGCCTGGGCGGCATCGAGATCGCCCCCATGGGCGATGGGCCCGCCACGACCGTTCGCCTCCTCCGTCCCGCTCATTGCTCTTCCATCACCCTGCCGCACCGAACCCCATTCCCGAACAGATGACCTGGACCGCCCTCGCCCATCCGCCGGACACGCTCGTGGTGCTGGGTCTCGCTCTCGCCATCGAGGCGGCGGCGGGCTATCCGGACCGGCTCTACAAGGCGCTGGGCCATCCTGTCACCTGGATCGGCCGCCTGATCGGTTGGCTCGACCGGACCCTCAATACGGGCGGCGGGAGACGGCGGCGCGCGGCCGGGATCCTCGGTCTCCTCATCCTCCTGGGAACGGTCGCGGCGGTGTCGATCGCGGGAACGGCGCTCGCCGCCGCCGCGGGACAAATCCCGGCCATGCTGCTCCTCGGCCTCGCCTGCGCGAGCCTGCCGGCACAACGCAGCCTCCACGACCATGTGGCCCGCGTCGCCATGGGCCTCCGCACCGAAGGGCTGGCGGGCGGGCGGCGCGAGGTCTCGATGATCGTCGGGCGCAACCCGGAGAGCCTCGACGAAGCCGGCATCTGCCGCGCCGCGATCGAGAGCCTGTCGGAGAACTTCTCCGACGGCATCGTGGCCCCGGCATTCTGGATCGGGATCGGCGGCCTACCGGGAGGGGCCCTCTACAAGGCGATCAATACCGCCGACAGCATGATCGGCCACCGCACGCCCCGACACGAGGCCTATGGTTGGGCCTCGGCCCGCCTCGACGATCTCGTGAACCTCCCGGCCTCGCGGCTGTCGGCGGGGCTGATCGCTACGGCCGCTCTCCTTCATCCCGGCGCTTCGGCGGCGGGGGCGTTCCGCGCCGTCCGGCGCGATGCGGGACGGCACCGCTCGCCCAATGCCGGCTGGCCCGAGGCGGCGATGGCGGGCGCGCTCGGACTGAGGCTGGCAGGGCCGCGCATGTACGGCTCGGAGATCGTCGACGATGCCTGGATGGGCGATGGCCGGGCGGAGGCGGGTCCGCACGATGTGGAACGGGCGCTGGCCTTGTACCGCATCGCCTGTGCGCTGCTTTTCGGATTTGTCGTCCTTGGCGCATCTATACTCAAGGTTGCTTTTCTGTAATTTCGATCACTGACATTCGAAGGGGCGGGCGGCAATGATACGGACTGGTCTTCTTGCGATCCTGCTCCTTCACGAAGCCGTTGCGCCGGCCCACGCGGCGGGAGGCGCGATGCGCGACCTCGTTCCGGTGGAGCCGCCCTACACGATGACGTCCGGCCTGAGCGGCAAGAACGGCAAACCCGCCGAGGACATCAGCGGCATCGCCTGCATGCCGCCAAAGGACGGCAAGCGCCGCTGCCTCGTGGTCAACGACGAGAATACCGGCGCGCAGTTCATCACCATCGACGGGCACACGATCACGCCCGGCGCCGATATCGACCTCGTCGGCGGGGGACCGAGCCCGAACACGCTGGGCACCCCACCCTCGAAGAACGGATGCTCGGGCGGCGAGGGCAAGTTCGACGATCTCGACGGCGAAGGCGTCGCCTATGCCGCCCCGTATTTCTACGTGGTCGGCTCGCATGGCTGCTCGCGCGGCAAGGCGAAGTTCAAGCTCTCCACCTTCGTGCTGGCACGCATCAGGGTCGACGCGGCCGGCGAGCCGGTGGGACCGGGTGCGGTCGAGACCACTTACCGCCTCGGTGACGCCCTCGGTCTGGCAGAGACCGTCAGCGCCTACTACACGCAGGATCTCCAGACCGATGACGGCGACGCGACGCCCAACGGCCTGAATATCGAGGGCGTCGCCGTCGATGGAACGCGCCTGTTCGCCGGATTGCGCGCGCCGTCCCATGACGGCAAGACCTTCATCGTCGAGGCGGATGTGGGGGCTCTGTTCGCGCAGGGGCACGAACCGCTCAAGGCCGCCCCGCAGGTGATCCCCCTCGCGGTCGGGCGTGGGGCCGGAATCCGCGATCTCGCCATCCTGCCCGACGGGCGACTCCTCGTCCTCACCGGGCCGGCTCAGGGGCAGACCGATGTGCCCTACAGCCTGTTCGCGGCCGGTGCCTCCGTCAACGCGAAGCTCGAGCCCATCGGACGTCTCACCGGGGCGGAAAAGGGCGCGAAGGCGGAAGGCGTCGCTGTGCTGGGCGACAAGCGCATCCTCGTCATGTTCGACAGCGTCAAGGATGGCGGGCCGCTCGAATACACGCTGCCCTGACGGGTCAGGCCGGACGCGGCGCGGTGTCCGGTGTCGCGACGCTCCGGCGCGCCGCGTCCCGGCGCAGGGCGGACAGCACCACGAACATCAGGCTCGCCCCGCAAGCGAGGCAGGCGGCCAGGAAGTACATGGGAACGAGGTCGCTGCCGGTGCGGTCGCGGATGAAGGGCACGGCATTCTGGGCAATGAAGCCGCCGAGATTGCCCACCGAGTTGATGGCGGCGATACCCGCGGCGGCGCTCGCCCCCTTCAGGAAGGTGGCGGGCAGGGACCAGAACACGGGCTGGGCCGAGAACACTCCCGCCGCCGCCACGCAGAGGCACGCGAATTTCAGCACCGCCCCCGGCAGCACCACGCTGAGCACCAGGGCGAGCGCCGCGACGAGGCCCGGCACCACCACGTGCCAGACCTGATCGCCCGAGCGGGCCGCCCGCCGCGGCACCCACCACAAGGCGAGGGCCGTGATCAGCCACGGGATGATGTTGATGAAGCCGTTGACGGTGTTCGACACCTCGAAGCTCCGGACCACGGTGGGTAGCCAGTAGCTCAGGCCATAGGCCGCCAGGGGGAAGGCGATGTAGACCGAGGCCAGCATCCAGACCCGTCGGTCGAGGAGCGCGGCGAAGGGGTTGCCGTGCTCCACCTGCCCCCCGCTCTCGCGCTCGAAGGCGAGGGTGCGGGCCAACCAGTCGCGCCCCTCGCGAGACAGCCACGGCGCCTGTTCCGGCCCGTCGGGCAGGATGCGGAGCACGACGAGGGCGAGGATCAGGGCCGGAATGCCCGTCGCCACGAAGACCCATTGCCAGCCCTTGAGGCCGAGAAGCCCGTCGAGATCGAGGAGGGCGCCGCCGATGGCGGCACCGACCGCGTTGGCCAGCGCACTCGCGATCATGAACCAGCCGATCATGCGCGCCCGGTGCGATTGCGGGAACCACAGGGTGAGGGTGAACAGCACGCCGGGGAAGAACCCCGCCTCCGCCACACCGAGGAGGAAGCGCAGGATGTAGAACATCGCCGTGTTCTGAGTGAAGCCGAGCAGGATCGTGATCACGCCCCAGGTCAACATGATCCGGGCAAACCAACGCCGCGCGCCGACCCGCTCCAGGATGACGTTCGCGGGAACCTCGAACAGGAAATAGCCAAGGAAGAACAGCGACGCCCCGAGCCCATAGGCGGTCTCGCTCAAGGATAGGTCGCCGACCATCTGGAGCTTGGCGTAGGAGATGTTCTGCCGGTCGATATAGGCGATCAGGTACATCAGCCCGAGGAGCGGCATCAGCCGCAGCGTGACGGTTCGGACCGTGTCGTGCGCGAGGCGCGCATCGACCTGCGGGGGCGGCAGCGTCATCGGCGGTTTCCTCGAGGCTCGCCCCTCGAACGGGGGCCTTATGGGGCGAGCCTACGCCGCGAAACCGCTAACGCGCCAGCGCCAGCAGGCGGTCGCAATCGACATGGGCCTCGATGTGTCGCGCCAATTCGTCGAGCACGCGCTCGACCCCGCTTTCGTAGGAATGGCCGTCAGACGCCGCCCCGAGGCGCGCGAGCCAGGCGGCCCGCTGCCGGTCGTTGGAGAAGAGGCCGTGGACATAGGTGCCGCTGACCCGCCCGTCGGCGGAGACGGCGCCGTCCGCCCGCCCGTCGGCGAAGCGCAGCAGCGGCGTCACCGTATCCGGCCCCACCGTGTCGCCCACATGCATCTCGTAGCCGCTGAACGGCAGGTCATCGACCAGCGTCCGGCCGCTCACCGCTTCGAGCCGCTTCAGCGGGGTCATCACCGTCTCGACGTCGAGCAGGCCGAGCCCGGCGACGCTGCGCGGCTCCCCCTCGATCCCGTGCGGATCGCTCAACGTCCGGCCCAGCATCTGATAGCCGCCGCAGAGCCCGAGCACATGACCACCGCGCCGGATATGGGCGCGGATATCCACGTCCCAGCCCTCGCGGCGCAGGGCGTCGAGATCGTCGATCGTGGTCTTCGAGCCCGGCAGCAGGACGAGGGCGACGTCCCCCGGAATCGCCTCACCGGGCCTGACCAGCACCACTTCCACCTCCGGCTCCGCCCGCAGCGGGTCGAGATCATCGAAATTGGCGATGCGCGGCAAGACCGGCACCGCGACGCGGACCCGCGTGCGGGCGGTGGCCGCGGAACCCGCGAGACCGAGCATGTCCTCGGCGGGCAGGCGCGCGGCGGGGGGGAAATGCGGCACGAGGCCGAGCGCCGGCCAGCCGGTATGCTTCGTCACGATGGCCATGCCGTCCGCGAACAGGCTCGGGTCGCCGCGAAAGCGGTTGACGATAAAACCGGCGATCATGGCCGCATCCTCGGGCGCGATCACTGCCTTGGTGCCGACGAGACTGGCGATGACGCCGCCCCGGTCGATGTCGCCGAGCAGGATCACCGGCGTATCGGCGGCCCGCGCGAAACCCATATTGGCGATGTCGCCCCGGCGCAGGTTGACCTCGGAGGCGGAGCCGGCGCCCTCGACGATGACGAGATCGGCTTGAGCCTTCAAGTGCGAAAAACTCTCCAGCACAGAGGCCAGCAAGCGCGGCTTCCAGGCCTGGTAATCCCGGGCCCTGGCCGTGCCGACCATCCGGCCCTGCACCACCACCTGGGAGCCGGTCTCGCTCTGGGGCTTCAGCAGGACCGGGTTCATATGGATGGAGGGCGCCACCCCGCAGGCCCGCGCCTGCAGCGCCTGAGCCCGGCCGATCTCGCCGCCATCGGCGGTGACGGCGGCGTTGTTGGACATGTTCTGCGGCTTGAACGGTCGCACGGCGAGGCCGCGCCGCGTGAAGGCGCGGCACAGGCCGGCCACGATCAGCGACTTACCGACATCCGAGCCGGTGCCCTGGATCATGAAGGCGCGGGCAGTCATGCGATCGGGTCTCGTCCGGTGTGCCGAGGGGCGTTGGCGTGCCCTAGCACGGCCGCGTCAGGGCCGCGACGGCGGGCCGGCGCCGCAGGCGGGATCGGGCGGCCGCACGGCTCGGCGGAAATCGAGGATGGCGGAGGCGTAGGTCTCGACCACCTCCGAGAACGGCACCCGCTCGGCCGTGAACAGCACGGCGCGATGGCTGAATAGCCGATCCGGAATCACGAGCGGCGCGCAGGCGGGATCGGGCGGGACCGCCTGGTCCCAACCGGGCGGCAGCGGCTGCCAGAGACGGTCCGCCCCGATGGTCTGGCGGGTCGTGCCGAGCGCCTGGACCGCCCTGCCGAACGGCGTATCAGTCGTCTCCAGCAGGCGGTTCATCTCCGGGTTCAGCCGCTCCGGCACATACCAATTGTCCGCCTCGGACAGGACGTGATCGCCACAAGCGAGCCGGACGCGGCGGTATCTCAGGACGGTTTCAGGTCCGGCGGCGAGGCGGCGCCGCGTCTCTTCCGATGCCGGCTTGTCCACGTCGCGCAAGAGGGTCGCCGTCAGCCGTGGGTCGGTCGCCATGCCGTGCTCGGAGCACCAGCCCTCGAGGGTCGCCGTGGCGCTGCGGCTCGCCAGGAGCCGTGCGTTCAGCCCCTCCATCACCGCCAGCGCCTCGACGCGGCCGAGATAGGTGTCCGGCCAGGATGCACCGGACTGCGCGGAGGCCGCACCGGCGCCGGACAAAAGAACCGCGAGAGGAACGAGGCAACGCCGAAAGCCACGACGGGCCACAATCAGAAAGCGATTTCTCGGCATCCTATACACGCGGACGAAGCCGTGCATAAGTTGCGTGACCGAAGCCCGCGACACCAGGCGATCTCTCGTGGAGCTCATCTTTCCCATCGAGTTCCTCGTCAGCGGCACACCGGTCTCGTTCCAATCGGCCCGACCGAGTTCCAAATCGCAGTGGAAGCAGAAGGTCCGAGCGGCAAGCGACGGCTCCTTGCCCGAGAACCACTTCGCCTGCGAGGGCAAACTCGCCGTGACGCTGTTCTACTTCCCGGTCGGCCCCGTACAGGGCGACGTGGACAATATCGTCAAATTGGTCCTCGATGCCCTCAACCAGCACATCTACATGGATGATTCTCAGATCGAACGGGTGGTCATCCAGAAGTTCGAACCGCAGCGGGTGTTTTCGTTCACGCAGCCGAGCCCCGTCCTGGCGGCGGCGCTGTCGGCACAGAAGCCGATTCTATACGTAAGACTCTCGGACGATCCCTTCGAGGAACTGGCATGAGCGGTATGGAATCAGAAGGGCCGGTCCTCGACCTTATCATCCCGGCACTCACGGATGCCGGCTACGAGGTCTATACTCACCCTTCACGTCAGCTTCTGCCCTCCTTCATGGGCGACTACGTTCCCGACGCGATTGCGCTCGGAAAACCCAAGAATCTCGCCATCGAGATCGTGCGGGATGGCTCGCGATCGGGAAGCCAGGAAAAGGTCGCGGACCGCTTCCTCGGTGTGGCCGATTGGGAGCTTCGGATCTACTACGCCCGCTCCGGCGGCGGCGTACCCGCCATCGACCGCGTGACGCTCGACATCATCGACCGCACGATCGCGAAGGTCGAGACCCTCATCGCGACCGGCCAGATGGAAGCCGCTCTGCTGCTTGGCTGGTCGACCTTCGAAGCCATCGGGCGGGCCTTGATTCCAGACCGCCTGTCGCAATCTCAATCGCCCGCACGGCTGATCGAACAACTCGCGGGCGAAGGCATCGTGACGCCCGACGAGGCGGATCGGCTTCGCCCCATCGCGAGCCTGCGCAACGCCGTCGCCCACGGGGCACTGCAGCGAGACCTCGATCCCGCCGCCCTGGAGGATTTCGTCGCCACGTTGAAGCTCGTCCTCCACGAGAATCAGCCGGTCGGCGGCGGGGCCTGACCCCGCCACCGACCGCACTGCGCGGTCAGGCCGGAACCGCGCCCAGTCGTCAGAACTCGATCCCCTCCTGCGCTTTCACGCCTGCCGAGAAATGGTGCTTCACGCTGCCCATCTCGGTGACGAGGTCGGCGGCTTCGATGAGGGCCGGCTTGGCGTTGCGCCCGGTGACGATGACGTGGAGATCGGGCCGGCGCGCCCGGAAGGCAGCCACCACGGCATCGATGGGCAGGTAATCGTAGCGCAGGGCGATGTTGAGCTCGTCGAGGAGGACGAGGCGGATGGTCGGGTCCGCCATCAGCTCCTCGGCCTTGGCCCAGGCCTGCTCGGCCGCCGCGATGTCGCGAGCCTTGTCCTGGGTCTCCCAGGTGAAGCCCTCGCCGAGCGTGTGCCATTCGATCCGGTCACCGAAAGCCTTCAGCGCGTGCTTCTCGCCCGTGTCCCACGCGCCCTTGATGAACTGGACCACGCCGACCCGCCAGCCATGGCCGAGCGCCCGCAGGACGAGGCCGAGCCCGGCCGTGGTCTTGCCCTTGCCGGGACCGGTATTGACGATGAGAAGCCCCTTCTCGATCGTCTTGCCCGCGACCTCGGCATCCTGGACGGCCTTGCGCTTCTCCATCTTCTCGCGGTGACGGTCGGCCTCCGGGTCGCTCGTATCTGAAACGCTCATGCGGCTGCTCCGGGTTGGGGTTTCACGATCATCGGCAGTCCCGCCACCATGAACACCACATGGTCGGCCCGCGCGGCGAGGCGCTGGTGCAGGCGCCCGGCCGCGTCGCGGAAGCGGCGGGCGAGCGCGTTGTCCGGCACGATGCCGAGACCGACCTCGTTGCCGACGAGCACCACCGGCCCCGGCGCCCGATCACAGGCCTCGATCAGCGCGACGGTGGCGGCCTCGACGTCCGTCTCGGACAGGATCAGGTTGGTGAGCCACAGGGTCAGGCAATCGACCAGCACCGGCCCGGTCGCCGCGGCGACGGCCTCGGCCAGGTCGATCGGCACGTCCCGCGTGATCCAATCGGCCGAGCGGCGCGACCGGTGAAGGGCAACGCGCTCACGCATCTCGTCGTCCCAGGCCTGCGCGGTGGCGAGATAGAGCCACGGCGCGGGGCAGGCTTCGATCAGGCGCTCCGCGTGCAGGCTCTTGCCCGAGCGCGCGCCGCCGAGAACCAGTGTCATTCTTGGGGAAAGCTGCCGCATGGCTCCCTTTAGCGCGAAACCGCCCTGCCCCGTCAAAGGTGGTGAAACGCTTTGGCAGCGCGTTGTCAGCGCTCCCGGGAGCGCGTAGAAGCGAAGTTCGGACGGTGCCCCGGCGACGGGGTGAAAAGGGAATGCGGTGAGGGCTCGCGCCTGAAACCGCAGCTGCCCCCGCAACTGTGAGCGGAGACGGGCCTGCCATCGGCCACCGGAGCGATCCGGGAAGGCGGCAGGACCGGATGACCCGCGAGCCAGGAGACCTGCCCTCCGAAGGGGACCTAATCGTCCTCCCGCTCGATCCTCGAACGCCGCCGGCGGGGCGGCCGGAGACCTGACACGATGACCACCAACACCCTCGTCCTCACCGGCACCCGTAGCAACGAGCGTCTCGGCGCGGTGCTCATGGCCGCTTTCCTCGGCCTCGGGCTCGTTTTCATGGCCGGCTTCGCCCCGGCGATGGCGCTGCACAACGCGGCCCACGATTTCCGGCACGCCCAGAATTTCCCCTGCCACTGACCGCCTCGCGCTCAGCCAGGACCTGATTCCATGATGATCCGACTCGTGTCGGCGGCCCTGGTCGCCGGCTTCCTGGCGGCTGTCGTCGCCACGGGCTTACAGCTCGCCCTCACCTCGCCACTGATTATCGCGGCCGAGCGTTACGAGAGCGGCGAAGCCACGGCGCCGGCGGCGCAATGGATGCCGAGCGGCGCCTCGCCGGCCTCCCTCATCGTGCCCGTCCATTCGGGCCACGACCATGGCGGCAAGACGGACGGTGTCGAAGGCGGCGAGGTCGCACCGGCCTGGCAGCCCGGTCCGGGCCTGCCGCGCATGGTCTTCACCGCCCTCGCCACGCTCGTCGGCGGCGTCGGCTACGCTCTGTTGCTGGGCGCGGCTCTCATCGCCTGTGGGCGCGAGCCGAGCCCGGAAACCGGCCTGCGCTTCGCCGTCGCGGGGTTCCTCGCCGTGGCCCTCGCCCCGGCCCTCGGCCTGCCGCCGGAACTGCCAGGCATGGAGGCGGCGCCGCTCGCCGAACGCCAGTTCTGGTGGATCATGACCGCGGCCGCGACCGCCATGGGGCTATACCTCATCGCGATCCGCCGCTCCTTCATCGCCATCGCCGGAGGGATCGTGCTCCTCGTTGCGCCGCATCTGGCCGGCGCTCCGGAGACGAGCCACACCGCCTCCGCCCTGCCCCCGGGCTACGCGGCGCAGTTTGCCGCGCGCTCGCTCGGCATCGCCTTCGTGTTCTGGGCGGTGATCGGTCTCGCCTTCGGCTGGGCCTGGAACAGCGTCGGGCGCAAGAGCCCGGCGACGTCGAATGCCTGACGAGGACATCCAGGCCGGCAGCCCGGTCGTACTCTATGTCTGCGCCACCTGTCGTACGGCCGGCGACACGTCCGAGCCCCGCGCCGGGGCCCGCCTCGTCTCGGCGCTGCGCGACGCGGTGACGGAAGCCGCCATCGAGGGCATCGCGGTCGAGAGCGTGGAGTGCCTGTCGGTCTGCAAGCGCCCCTGCACGGTCGCCGTGGCGTCCGAAGGCCGCTGGACCTACGTCTACGGCGATCTCAACCCGGTCGAGTCCGCCAGGACCATCCTCGCGGGCATCGGCCTGTATGCGGAGACGCCCGACGGTATCGTGCCCTGGAAGGCACGGCCGGAAGCGTTCCGCAAAGGCGTCGTCGCCCGCATTCCCCCGTTTCCCCCGCGTCACGCGGGCAGAATTCCGGACGCCGCCGAATGAGCATCGTCGAGAAGATCCCCTGCACCATCGTCACCGGCTTCCTCGGAGCCGGCAAGACGACCCTCGTCCGTCACCTCGTGGAGAATGCCGGCGGTCGTCGGCTCGCCATCATCGTCAACGAGTTCGGCGATATCGGCTTCGACGGATCGTTCCTGGCCGCCTGTGGCATTGAGGGCTGCCAGGACGAGGACATCGTGGAACTGGCCAATGGCTGTATCTGCTGCACCGTGGCCGACGATTTCGTGCCCGCCCTGAACAAGCTGCTCGACCGCACCGATCCGCCCGAGCACATCCTCATCGAGACCTCCGGCCTCGCTCTGCCGAAGCCCCTGGTCCAGGCCTTCCACTGGCCGGCCATCCGCTCGCGGGTGACCGTCGACGGGGTAATCGCGGTCATCGACGGACCGGCCGTCGCGGCGGGCTTCTTCGCCGACGATCCGGCGGCCCTCGCCGCCCAGCGCGCCGACGATGCCAGCGTCGATCACGACAACCCGCTGGAAGAGGTGTTCGAGGACCAGCTCCTCTGCGCCGACCTCGTGGTCATGAACAAGGCCGACCTCCTCGACGAAGCCGGCAAGGCCAAGGTCCGCGCCGAGGTGGAGCGCCAACTGCCCCGCGCGGTGAAGATGGTCGAGGCCGAACATGGCCGCCTCGACCCACGCGTGATCCTCGGTCTCGGTGCCGCCGCCGAGGACGATCTCGACGCCCGCCCCTCCCATCACGGCGAGGGCGAGGACCACGATCACGACGATTTCGACTCCGTGGCCATTGCCGTGCCTGCCACGGCGAGCGCCGAGGATCTGGCCTCCCGCGTCGCCCGCGCCGCCGAGACCAGCGGCGTGCTGCGGATCAAGGGCTTCGCCGAGGTCACCGGCAAGCCGATGCGCCTCGTGGTCCAGGGCGTCGGTGCCCGCATCGCCCATCACTACGACCGCCCCTGGCGGGCGAGCGAGAACCGCGACGGCCGGCTCGTGGTCATCGGGCTGAAGGGTTTCGACCAGGGGGCGGTGGCAGCCGCCCTGGCGGGGTGAGCGCGTTGACCGCCCGACGGATGCCGGCGCGCGGGTGCAGCGGCCTCGTGGCCGCGTCCGGCCTGGCGGCTCTCGCGGCGATCGGTGGCTGCTCGGATTCACGTCCGCCCAAACCGGAGTTTCAAACCTCGGACAGCCGGGCGATGGCACGCCTCAATCCGGTGGCCCGTCCTCTGGCCCAGACGAGCGATGTGAAGCTCGCCTATACCCACGACCTGACCATCGGATTGCCGCCCCAGCGGGTGAACGCGCATTTCGAGGCGGCGCGCGACCGCTGCCTGAACGAGGCGGCCCTGAAATGTGTCCTCGTCGCTGCGTCCATCGACGATGGCCAGAGGCCTGCGGGCCGTCCGCAGGCGCAGGTCCAGGTCCGACTGCCGCATGAATCCGTCGCGCCCTTCATGGCCTTCGTCACGGCGCCCCTCCCCGGCGAGACGGCGGGTGACGTCGTACTTCGGAGCCAATCGACGCGTGCCGACGACCTGACGGACGCCATCGAGGATGGCGGCCGGCGCTTGACCCAACTCACCGCCTATCGCGCCCGGCTCGACGCGATCGCCGCACGGCCCGACCCGCGCGTGGAGGATCTGATCCGCATCGCACAGGAATTGGCGCAGGTTCAGTCGCAGATCGAGGAAGCCGATGCCAAGCAGCGCGGCCTGAACCAGCGCGTCGACACCGAGCTCGTCTCCGTCGCCCTGCGCTCCGACGAGGCGAGGGCCGGGCCTCTCGCCCCCGTGGAGGAAGCATGGGCTCAGGCGGGCCAGACCTTCGGCGCGAGCGCCGCATCGGCCTTGCGCTTCGTCGTCGCCGGCCTGCCATGGTTACCGCTGGTGCTGATCGGCGTGCTTCTCCTTCGCGCGCTGTGGCGCCGGCGCGGACGCCGAAGCGCCGTGACCGAGCGGACGTCCTCCAGGGCACAGCCATGACGGCGCGCCGCCCATGCATCTGATCCGAATCGACACGGTCTCCCTCGACGAGGGCGAAGCCGCCATCGATCTGGGCCAGGCGCCCGGCGACATCGTGTTCCTGTCCTTCACCGATTCGGATCTCTCCGGCATGGCCGGTGCGCATGCGGCTGAGCGGGAGGCGGCGGCACGGGATTCGTCGGCGGTCGACGTCCCGACACTTCGGCTCGCCAAGCTGGCGCGGCTGCGCCATCCGATGTCCGTCGATCTCTACGTGGACGGCGTGATCGCGCGGTCGAAATTCGTGGTCATCCGCTGCCTCGGTGGCCTCGATTACTGGCGCTACGGCGTCGAACGCGCTGCCGCGGCCGCCCGCGCGAACGGCGTGAAGCTCGCCGTCATTCCGGGCTGCGACAAGCCCGATCCCCGCCTCACCGCCTTCTCGACGGTGGCTCCCGAACTGGTGGAGACACTCGAGGGTTATTGCCGCGCGGGCGGATCCGACAACCTGCGCCGGATGATCCGGCGCCTCTCCCGCGAGATCGGGAACGCGGTTGAAGCGCTGCCGCCGGTCGCCCTGCCGCGCGGCTTTGCCTGGTGCCCGGGCTGCGGACCGGTCGCAAACGAGACCGCCCTCGCCGCCGCAGGTCGGGACCGCCCCCTCGCCCTTATCCTGGTCTATCGCTCGGCCGTGCTCGGCGGCGACACCCGGCCGGTGGCCGAGCTGATCGCGGCCCTCGGCGAGCGCGGCATCGGAGCCGCCACCCTCGCGGTGGCAAGCCTCAAGGACCCGCTCGCCCTCGATGCCGTGCAGGAGGCCCTGGCCGCAAGAAGCCCGGACATTGTCATCGCGGCAACGGCCTTCTCCGCGCGGGAGGATGCCGGCTTCGTCCTGGATGGGGCCGATGCGCCCATCCTCCAGGCCTATACGATCGGGGCCGCTCGGGGGGCCTGGGAGGCCTCGGCGCGAGGGATGAACGCCGCCGACCTCGCCATGCAGGTGGCGCTTCCAGAGTTCGATGGACGGCTCTCCGGGTTCCCGATCTCGTTCAAGGAGGACGGGCCGGAGATCGACGGGTTCAGCGAGCGCCGCGCCGTGCCCTTCCCGGCCGGAATCGCGGCCCTGGCGGACCGCGCCTCCGCCTGGGTAACGCTGAAACACCGGCCGCGCGCCTCGCGCCGCCTCGCCCTGGTCCTGTCCGACTACCCCGCCCGAGGCGGCCGGGCGGGCTTCGCCGTGGGGCTCGACACACCCGCGAGCGCGGGAACCATCGCGGAGACGCTGCGGCGGGCCGGTTATTCGGTGGGCTCCCTGCCGGAGCCGGACGCTCTGATGCTCGCACTGACGAAGGACGCTCCAACCTTCGCGGTATCGCTCGCGGCCTATCGCGACTGGCTCGCCACCCTGTCGCCGGACGAGCGCGACACGCTCGATCGACGGTGGGGCGAGCCGGAGGCCGACCCGGTCTGTGTCGACGGGGCGTTCCGCTTCCCGATGGTCGTGACCACCACCCCTTCCCCCCCACGACCTCATCCTGAGGCGCCGGAGCGCAGCGCCGGCCTCGAAGGAGGCTTCCAGCTGCCTCAGAGAGATCTGGAAGCCTCCTTCGAGGCCGCTGATGCGGCACCTCAGGATGAGGTCATTGGTTGGACGAGAGGACGCCTCGCCGTCTTCCTTCAGCCCGACCGTGGCCGGGCGGCCGACCGAAAGGCCGGCTACCACGACCCCGACGAGCCGCCGACCCATGCTTATCTCGCCTTCCATCTCGGATTGCGGGAGCGGTTCGACGCCCTGATCCATCTCGGCACCCACGGCACCACCGAATGGCTGCCGGGTAAGGCGGTGGCCTTGTCGCCGGCCTGCTGGCCGGCGCGGGCGATCGGGCATCTGCCCGTGATCTACCCTTTCATCGTCGACGATCCCGGCGAGGCGGCCCCGGTGAAGCGCCGGCTCGGCGGCATAGCCCTCGGCCACCTCACGCCCCAGACCGAATGCGCCGGCCTGACCCCGGAGGCCGCGCGGCTGCGTGAACTCGTGGAGGAATATTCCTCGGCCAGCGTCCTCGACCCGCGCCGGGCCGAGATCATCGCCCGCGCGATTCTCGACGATGCCGCCGATGCCGGACTTCTGTCCGGCGCCGGGATCGACGCCGACACTCCCATGGCCGACGCGCTCACGGCCCTCGACGCGCATCTGTGCGATCTCGGCGAGGTGACCACCCGCGACGGGCTCCACGTGTTCGGGCAGGCCCCCGACGGTGCGCTGGACCCCGTGACAGCCTGCGCGGCGGCCGAGCGCGAGGGGCTGCTGGCGGCCCTCGACGGACGCTTCGTTCCCCCCGGCCCCGCCGGCTCGCCCTCGCGCGGCCGCACCGACGTGATGCCCACGGGGCGCAACCTCACCACACTGGATCCGCGCAGCCTGCCGACGCGGGCCGCCACCCTGCTCGGCTCGAAAGCCGCCGATGCGGTGGTGCGGCGCTACCTGCAGGACGAGGGCGAATACCCGGCCCGCATCGTCATGGATCTCTGGGCCTCGCCGACCCTGCGCACCGGCGGCGAGGACGTGGCGCATGCCCTGGCACTCATGGGCGTGCGCCCGACCTGGGACCATGCCTCGACCCGCGTCACCGGTTTCGAGGTGATGCCGCTGGCCCTCCTCGACCGACCGCGCATCGACGTGACCTTGCGCGTGTCGGGCGCGTTCCGCGACACCTTTCCCGAAACCCTCTCCCTCCTCGCCCGCGCGGCATCTGCCGTCGGCGAGCGCGACGAGGAGGACGACGAGAATCCGCTCGCCGCCGCGCGCCGCCGGGGCGAGCCCTCCGCCCGCGTCTACGGCGCAGCGCCCGGCCGCTACGGCGCCGGTGCCGGCGAACTCGCCCTCGACGGAGCCTGGCAGAGCCGCGACGATCTCGGCCGGGCGTATCTCGACGCCACCTCGCATGCCTATGGCGGGACCGAGGACAAGGCCGATGCGGGCTTCCCCGCCCGCGTCGCGCAGGCCGATGCCTATGTCCACGCCTTCGACGTCGCCGAACGCGACCTCCTCGACGGCGATGCCGCGGCCGATGCCATGGGCGGGTTCTCCGCCGCCGCCGCGCTCGGGGGACGCGCTCCCGCGCTCTACAGCCTCGACGTCGCCGACCCGGAGAAACCCAAGGCGCGCACCGCCCGCGAGGATGCGGCACGCCTCATCCGCGCCAAGCTCGCGAACCCGCGCTGGATCACGGCGCAGTTGCGCCACGGCTATCGCGGCGCCCAGGAACTGGCACAGGGGATCGACGCGGTCTTCGTCCTCGCAGCCTCCACGGACGCCATCTCCGACGCCGATCTCGACCGGCTCTACGGCGCGATGATCGCAGATCTCGATATGTTCGATGCCCTGCGCGCGGCCAATCCCGATGCCGCCCGCGCCATCCTCGAACGGTTCGACGAAGCGCGCCGGCGCGGTCTCTGGACCACCCGCCGCAACGCCATGGCCGCCGACGAACTGATGCCGGAGGCGGCCGAATGAGCGCGCCGCGCCGCGTCTCGCCGGAGCCCGCACGCCGGGGCTGGTGCCCGAGCCTCGCCCGGCCGATGCCGACGGGGGATGGACTGCTTGCCCGTGTGCATCCACCGCTGGGTATCCTGACGCCAGCCCAGGCGCGGACGGTGGCGGAAGGCGCGCGCCGCTTCGGCAACGGCCATATCGACGTGACGGCGCGGGCGAATCTGCAGGTCCGGGGCGTCACCGAGGCTACCCGCTGCGGCCTCGCGGAGGCCTTCGGCGCGGCCGCGCTCGACGATGTACGTGGCGATGGCGGGCCGCAGCGGCTCACCCTGACCGCGCCGCTCGCCGGCCTAGAAGCGACGGCCATCGACATTCCGACCCTGGCCCGGTCGATCGAGGTGATCGGGCTGGCGATCCCCGGCCTGCCGCCCAAGGCACTGGTCGCCATCGAGGCGGCGGAGTCCGGCGCCTGCCTCGGCGGGGCCCAGCCGGATTGCCATCTCGTCGCCACGGCGGACGGCTTGGCGTTGCAACTCGCAGGCGACGCGGCTTGGTGGGATGTCCCGGCCGACGACGTGCTGGCTGCCCTCGACGCCGCCCTGCGCCGGCTCGCTGGGAGCGGGCAGCGCCGGATGCGGGATCTAACCTCCTCGGAGAGGAGCGACTTGGCCCTCGGCCTGGGCCTGCGCCCCGCAGCGGCCCCGGACGGCGCTCCGCTCCCGCGCCCCGGCCTCATTCCCCTGAACTCACGTCCCCTCACCGCGCGCAGGCAGCACGAGTCCCCTCTCCTGGAAGGAGAGGGACAGGGTGAGGTGTGGTCCACATCCGAAGCGGTGACACACCTCACCCCAACCTTCTCCGTCCAGGAGAGGGAGCCCCGCCGCGCTTCACGCCCGAACGAAAGTACGTCCATCGCCATCCTGGTAGACGCGCCCTTCGGCCGCTGCACGGCGGACATGCTGGAATCCCTCGCCGATGCCACCGAATCCCTCGGCGCGGAGCCCCTACGGCTCTCGTCGACGCGGGGGGCTCTCCTCGTCGCCCCCGACGCGGCGGCGGCAGCGACGGTGCGAACCACCCTCGCGGCGGCAGGCTTTCTGACGGAGCCCGGCGATCCGCGCGGCGCGGTGGCCGCCTGCCCTGGCGCACCGGCCTGCGCCTCGGGGTCGACTCCGACCCTGGCCGACGCGGCGAGGCTGGCCGACGCCTTCGAGGCCTTCTCGGTGCGAGGACTGTCGGCCCATATCTCCGGCTGCGCCAAGGGCTGTGCCCATCCTGCCGCCGCCTCGCTCACCCTGGTCGGGCGCGATGGCCTCTATGGCATCGTCCTCGACGGCCGGCCCGATGCGTTGCCGGCGACGCTCCTCACTTTCGACGCGGCGCTGGAGCGCGTAAGGAGGGCCGATCCGGCCTATCCCGACACCCTCGCCCACGCTTTCAGGACACCGACATGAGTTCGCGCCTCGACTATCTGCGCGACGGACAGGCGATCTACGCCCGCTCCTTCGCCATGATCCGCGCCGAGGCCGACCTCGCCCGCTTCTCCGGCACCGCCGAACGCGTCGTCGTGCGGATGATTCATGCCTGCGGCATGACCGACCTGCCCAAGGACGTGGAAGCTTCCGAGGATTTCGCCGCCCGCGGCGAGGCCGCGCTCAAGGCCGGCGCACCGATCCTGTGCGACGTGCGCATGGTCGCCGACGGCGTCACCCGCTCGCGCCTTCCCGCCGACAACCGGGTGATCTGCACCCTCACCGACCCGCGCGTGCCCGGCCTCGCCGCCGAGATGAACACGACCCGCACGGCCGCCGCCATGGAACTCTGGCGCGAGCATCTTCCCGGCAGCATCGTCGCCGTCGGCAATGCGCCGACCGCCCTGTTCCGGCTGCTCGAACTGCTCGATGAAGGCGTCGCCCCTCCGGCGGCGGTCATCGGCATCCCCGTCGGCTTCGTGGGGGCCGCGGAATCGAAGGAGGCCCTCGCCCGCGACGGTCGGGTGCCCTTCATCGTCGTTCACGGAAGGCGCGGCGGCAGCGCCATGACCGCCTCCGCGATCAACGCCCTCGCCAACGAGATCGAGTGATGGATTCGAGCGAGCGGCTTCCCCCCGCCGAGCCGGCGGACGTCACCGAGATCCCGCGACAGGTCACCACCGGCACCCTCTATGGCGTCGGGATGGGACCGGGCGACCCGGATTATCTCACCGTCCGCGCCATGAAGCTCCTGGCCGAGGCTCCGGTGCTGGTGCATTTCTGCAAGAAGGGCCGGCGCGGCAATTCCCGCACCATCGCCGATGCGGTGATGCGCGATCCCGCCCGCGAGATGCCGCTGGTCTATCCCTACACCACCGAGCTTCCCCCCGAGCATGTCGAGTACGTCTCCGCCCTCGCGTCCTTCTACGACGATGCGGCGACGCGGATCGCCGACCATCTCGGGGCCGGGCGCGACGTGGCGATCCTGTCGGAGGGCGATCCGTTCTTCTACGGCTCGTTCATGCATCTGTGGCGCCGCCTGAAGGACCGTTTCCCGGTGGAGGTGGTGCCCGGCGTCACCGGCATGTCCGGCTGCTGGACCAGGGCCGGAACCCCGATCACCTGGGGCGACGATGTGCTGACGATCCTCCCGGCGACGCTGGGCCATGACGCCCTGGTGGAGCGCCTGCGCATCACCGACGCCGCCGTCATCATGAAACTCGGCCGCCACCTGCCGAAGGTGCGCAAGGCGTTGGCCGAGACCGGCCTCCTCGACCGCGCGGTCTATGTGGAACGCGGCACCATGGCCGGCGAGAAAGTGGTCGCGCTGGCCGAGAAGCCGGACGATGACGCCCCCTACTTCTCGATGGTTCTGGTGCCCGGCGAGGGGCGCCGCCCGTGACCGGCTCCGTCACGGTCGTCGGACTCGGGCCGGGCGATCCGCGTCTCCTCACCCAGGCGGCGAGCGAAGCCCTGGCGCAGGCGCAGGACCTCATCGGCTACATCCCCTACGTCGGCCGCGTGCCCGACCGTCCGGGGCTGACGAAACACGCCAGCGACAACCGCGTCGAGATCGACCGCGCCGGCCATGCCCTCCGGCTCGCTGCCGCCGGCCGCCGGGTCGCGGTGGTGTCCGGCGGCGATCCGGGGGTCTTCGCCATGGCGGCGGCGATCTTCGAGGCGGTGGAGACCGGCGACCCGGCATGGCGTCACCTCTCCATCACCGTCGAGCCCGGCATCACGGCGATGCTGGCGGCCGCCGCCCGCCTCGGCGCGCCGCTGGGCGGCGATTTCTGCGCGATGTCACTGTCCGACAACCTCAAGCCCTGGGAGGTCATCACCGCCCGGTTGGAGGCGGTGCTGCGGGCGGACTTCGTGATCTCGCTCTACAACCCGATCTCCTCGGCCCGGCCCTGGCAGCTCGGCGCGGCCCTCGGTCTCGCCGCCGACCACCGCGCACCGGAGACGCCAGTCATTTTCGCCCGTGCGGTCTCCCGCCCGGACGAGGCGATCCGAATCCTCACCCTGGCGCAGGCACGGGAGACGAAGGCGGACATGGCGACGATGGTCATCATCGGTGCATCCGCCACCCGTCTGATCCCGCGCGGTGACGCGACGCCCTTCGTCTACACCCCGCGCAGCGTGCCGGCGTGAGGGTGGGCCACGCGGTGCCAACCCCGTCTCTCCAACCAATCCACCTCATCCTGAGGTGCCGCAGCGGAGCGAAGGCCTCGAAGGAGCCCTCCAGTTCTTGCAGTGCTGACTGGAGGGCTCCTTCGAGGCCCGCTTCGCGGGCACCTCAGGATGAGGTTCAGGGTTGGGCTTCAGTGGTTCAGGCGCTCCCGCAGCCACGCCAACGCACCCTCGGCATCGGGCACGCTGTCGACATCCGGCTTATCGGGCGGGCGCACGATCACCACCGGCAAACCAAGAACACGGGCGGCGGCGATCTTGCCGTAGGTGGCGGGGCCGCCGGAATTCTTGGTGACCAAGATCTCGATTTGCCCCTCGGCGAGAAAGGCCGCTTCGGCCACCTCGTCGAAGGGGCCGCGCGCGGCGATCTCGGTGAGGTGCGGCACCGGCAGGGCGTCGCCGATCGGCTCGATGGCGCGGACCACGTAATCGTGCTGCGGCGCGGCCGAGAAGGCGCCGACTTCGAGGCGGCCGATCGTCAGAAACACGCGCCGGGGCATCTCGCCGAGGGCGAGGGCGGCCTCCGCCATGGTCTCGACCTCGGTCCAGCGATCCCCCGGCCGCTGCTCCCAGGCCGGGCGGCGGATGGCGAGGAGCGCCACGCCGGTCCTTTCGCAGGCGAGCGCCGCGTTGCGACCAATCCGCGCCGCGAACGGATGCGTGGCGTCGATCACCGCCTCGATCCGGTTCTCGGCGATCCAGGTGGCGAGACCCTCAGGGCCGCCGAAACCGCCGATACGGGTGGGGACCGGCTCGCGCTTCGGCGCGCTGGTACGGCCGGCCAGCGACAAGGTCGCGTCAATTCTCGGATCGAGCCCCTTCACCAGAGCGCTCGCCTCGCTGGTGCCGCCGAGGATCAGAAGCCGCATCGTCGTTCGTTCGCCCGCCATGGTTCCGAAAGGATGCCTTCTCCATGAGCGACGTCCCGCTGTCGAGCGTTCCACCCTGGCTCACCATCATCGGGATCGGCGAGGACGGGCGGGCGGGCCTCGGCCCCGCCGCCACCGCCGCCCTCGACGCGGCGGAGGTCGTGTATGGGGGGAGCCGGCACCTCGCGCTCGCGGCACCGAAGAGCGCGGAGGGCCGCGTCTGGCCTCGCCCGATTGCGGACGCCTATCCCGGCCTCCTCGCCCGGCGCGGACGGCCCACCTGCATCCTCGCCACCGGCGACCCGTTCCATTACGGCATCGGCGCAGAGATCGCGCGGATGCTGCCCGCGGCCGAGATGTGTGCCTTCCCCCATCCCTCCGCTTTCAGCCTTGCAGCGGCACGGCTCGGCTGGCCGCTCGCCGAGACCACCTGCCTCACCCTGCACGGGCGGGCGCTGGAGCGGATCGTACCTCAGCTCCAGCCCAGCGCCCGCCTCCTCGTCCTCACCTGGGACGGCACGACGCCGGAGGCCGTCGCAGCACTGCTGACGGAGCGAGGCTTCGGTGACTCGCGCTTGGTCGTCCTCGAAGCCATGGGCGGCCCGCGCGAGCGCCGGCTGGAGGCGCAGGCCAATGCCTTCACCCTTACCGGGATCGATGCGCTCAACACCCTGGCGGTGGAAATCGTCGCCGACGCGGATGCGCGCGTCGTCTCCCTGAGCCCCGGCCTCGACGATGCCTGGTTCGAGAATGACGGCCAGCTCACCAAAGCCGATATTCGCGCCGTGACCCTCGCCGCCCTGCGCCCCCGCGCCGGCCAGCGTCTGTGGGACATCGGCGCTGGAGCCGGCTCGATCTCCATCGAGTGGATGCTGCGCCATCCCAGCCTGCGCTCGCTGGCCATCGAGGCGAACCCGGCCCGTGCAGCGCGGATCGCCCGCAACGCCGCCCGCCTCGGTGTACCGGATCTGCGCGTGGTCGAGGGCGAGGCGCCCGCCGCCCTGAACGGCCTCGAGCGTCCGGACGCGATTTTCATCGGCGGCGGGGTCGCGCGTCCTGGCGTGCTCGACCGCGCCATCGACGACCTCAGTCCCGGGGGCCGGCTGGTCGCCAACGTCGTCACCCTCGAGGGCGAGGCAGTCCTGCTTGGCGCCTTCGCCCGTCTCGGCGGGCAGCTGAAGCGGCTGTCGGTGGCCCATGCCGACCCGGTCGGCCAACTCCATGGCTGGCGTGCTGCAATGCCGGTGACGCAATGGGTGTGGACGAAGCGGTGACAGGCGGCTTGCCGATGCACCGGTTCTCCCCTCTCCCCGCTGGGCGGGGAGAGGGTCGCGGGCACCTCGTCGTGTCCGCGATGAGCGGAGGCGACGCCGAAGCGAGGCTGAGGGGGTATCGCCGGATAGGCCTCATCCGCAGTCACCCCCTCACCCTCGGCTGCCGCCTCGACGTGCTCCCCGACAAGGGGGAGACACGTCCCTCTCCCCGCGAGCGGGGAGAGGGGAAATCTTTGCCTGCCGAACGTATTGAGCTTGATCACACCGAGAAAGAAGCGTTTGGCACTCGAATGCTTGTTGCCGGCATCGGCTTACGGCACGGGGCCATGCCCGACGAGATCGTCGCCCTGATCCACCGCGCGCTTGCCGAAAGCGGTCATCAGCCGGACTGGCTCGGCGCGATCGCCACCGCCGAGGACCGCGCGAACGAGCCGTCGATCGTCGAGGCCGCCGCTGTGTTCGGCCTCGTGCCCGTCGGAATGTCACCTGCCGAGATGATCGCCGTCGATGCGCGCGTACCGACCCGCTCGGGCCGGATCGAGGCGAGCCGGGGGGTTGGATCGGTGGCGGAAGCCGCCGCGCTGGCCGCGGCCGGAGAGGGCGGAACCCTCATTCTGCCGCGCATCGCGTCACCAGCGGTGACATGCGCCCTTGCGCTTCCCGCGTATTTCGCCACTCAGGCGGAATGACCGTACATTTCATCGGCGCCGGCCCCGGTGCGGCCGACCTCATCACGATCCGCGGGCGCGATCTCATCGCGCGCTGCCCCGTCTGCCTCTATGCCGGTTCGCTGGTGGCGCCGGAAATCCTGTCCTGGTGCCCGTCCGACGCCCGCATCGTCGACACGGCCCCCCTCGACCTCGACGCGATCGTGGCCGAGATCGTCGCCGCGCACCAGGTCGGGCAGGACGTGGCGCGGCTGCATTCGGGCGACCTCTCGATCTGGAGCGCGCTGGCCGAACAGACACGCCGCCTCGACCGGCTCGGCATTCCCTACACGGTGACCCCGGGCGTGCCCTCCTTCGCCGCCGCCGCCGCCCTGCTCCGGCGCGAACTCACCGTGCCGGGCCTAACCCAGTCGGTGGTCCTCACCCGGACCTCGGGCCGGGCCAGTGCCATGCCTGAGCGCGAAACGCTCCAAGCCTTCGCCGCCACCGGCGCGACCCTGGCCCTGCACCTCTCCATCCACGTCATCGAGACCGTGGTGGCCGAGCTCATGCCGTTCTACGGGGCGGATTGCGCCGCCGCCGTGGTGTTCCGGGCTACCTGGCCGGACGAGCGCGTCATCTTGGGCACCCTCGCCACCATCGCGGAGGATGTGCGCGCCGCCGGTCTCGAGCGGACGGCGCTGATCTTCGTCGGCCCGGCCCTTGCGGCCAGCGAGTTCCGCGAGAGCGCGCTCTACTCCACCGATTACGACCGGCGCTTCCGTCCCATGGGGCAGCCGGCTCCCAGAGTCGAGTCATGACGATGACGGACCGATCGCATCCGCCAGGCCTTCTCGTCGCCGCTCCACGGTCGAGCTCGGGCAAGACCACGGTGACGCTGGCGCTGATGCGAGCGCTCGCCCGGCGCGGCCTCGCCGTGCGCGGCGCCAAATGCGGGCCGGACTATATCGACCCGGCCTTTCACCAGGCCGCCACGGGCTATCCCAGCGTCAATCTCGACAGCTTCGCTATGCCGGATGCCATGCTCGATTCGGTGGCGGCGATGGCGGGCCATGGCGCCGATATCGTCATCGCCGAGGGCTCGATGGGCCTGTTCGACGGCATCGTCGCCAGCGAGGGCCGGACCGGCGCCAATGCCGACATCGCCGCCCGCTACGGCTGGCCCGTGCTCCTCGTCGTGGACGTCTCGGGTGCCGCCCAATCGGCCGCCGCCGTGGCACTCGGCTGCGCGCGTTACGATCCCCGCATCCGCATCGCCGGGGTGGTCCTGAACAAGGTCGCCAGCGCCCGCCATCGGCGCCTGGTCGAGGCCGGTCTCGCGCGGGTCGGCATCCCGGTCCTCGGAGTGCTCATGCGCGACGCGACCCTCTCCCTGCCCGAGCGTCATCTCGGCCTGGTCCAGGCCCGCGAGACCGGCGATCTCGCCGCGCGGTTCGACCGCCTGGCCGATCTGGCGGAGGCCGGTCTCGACCTAGACGCCATCCTCGCAGCCGCGTCGGGACGCCTGCCGGACGTGTCGGATGCCGCCCTGCCCCCTCCCCCGGGGCAACGCATCGCGATCGCGTCGGATGAGGCCTTCTCGTTCCTCTATCCGCATATGGAGGCGGGCTGGCGCGCGGCGGGCGCCGAACTGGTCGCTTTCTCACCCCTCGCCGACGAGGCGCCCCCGGAGGGCTGCGACGCCTGCTGGCTACCGGGCGGATATCCTGAGCTTCATGCCGGGAAACTCGCAGCGGCGGGCCGGTTCCTGAACGGCCTCCGGAGCTTTGCCGAACACAATCCCGTCCATGGCGAATGCGGCGGCTACATGGCGCTCGGTCTCCGGCTGGAAGACGCGGCGGGCGTCACGCATGCGATGGCGGGCCTGCTCCCCGTCGCGACCTCCTACAAGGTGCGCCGCCTGCATCTCGGCTACCGCGTCGCGACGCTCATCGGCGATGGTCCCCTCGGGCAACGCGGATCGCGCCTCGTCGGCCACGAGTTCCATTATGCCAGCGAATTGACGCCGCCTCCCGCCGAGGATGTCGCCCTCGCGGTGGTGACCGACGCGGAAGGCGTTCCGTTAGGCATGGCAGGCCACCGATGCGGCCGTGTGTCAGGCAGCTTCTTCCATCTCATCGGATGAGTGAAAATCGATCAAACAGCCGCAGGGGTCTCTGAACGTTTTCCCATCTTCGCCGCAGTCCGCACAATCGCCAGAACGTCCCGCCGGAGTTGGTCGTCCTCGATCAGGGCATAAGCCTGGAGCAGCTCGATCGCACCGTGCGCGCTCAAGAATCCGAACACCTCAGATTGTGTTCCACCCGCGTCGTCCTCCTCGAAGAACGCCGAGACCGGCACTTCGAGGAGACGGGAAATCTCCCGGAGCCGGCCAGCGCCAACGCGGTTTTGCCCCTTCTCGTATTTCTGAACCTGCTGGAAGGTCACTCCGACGGCGGTCCCTAGGGCAGTCTGACTAAGGCCACGAGCCTTGCGCAGGGCCGTGATCCGCAACCCAACCAGGCGGTCGACATCGGTAGTTTGCTTGGGCATCATCACTCGTTTCAGTGCTTAATACG
Organism: Methylobacterium bullatum; assembly: GCA_902712845.1. NCBI lineage: Bacteria > Pseudomonadati > Pseudomonadota > Alphaproteobacteria > Hyphomicrobiales > Methylobacteriaceae > Methylobacterium > Methylobacterium bullatum. The sequence goes on along the minus strand of LR743504.1, from coordinate 1,880,284 downwards.
GTCTCGGCCGGTTGTGTTGGTCTCCGCAACCGATGCGCCAACTTCAATATGCCGCATTCGGAACGGTCGGAAGTTAAAAGAAAGTGAACTCGTGGTCTCCACGGCCCTTCCGCGAGGGGCGAAAAAATCTCCAGAAACGATCAAAGAACCAGGAGCGATCCCCTGCGTCCAACGAACGCGAAACCAGCTTGACCACAAACCGGGCAAGGATGGCAAGAGTCACCACGAACTTGCCGTTGCAAACCGAGGAAGGCCGGACACCGGCTCCACAACGATGTGAGGGAAACGTTCTTGTGTCCAGCAATCATATGACAGAAATAGCGCTATTTTAATACGGGACTATGCGGATTTTCCCATCATTTTCGAATCGCGATATCGCGGTTTAGAATACCGCGCGGATTGCCGGCCGCCCCCGCTCCCGGCCTCAAGACGAAGGTGTTTCATGTTCATCGCCATGAATCGATTCAAAGTTGTCCCGGACGCAACGACAGAATTCGAGCAGGTCTGGCTCGGGCGGGACAGCCAACTCGGTGAGATGGAGGGCTTCGTCGAGTTTCAGTTGCTTCGCGGCCCGACCTACGAGGACCATGTGCTGTATGCCTCGCACACCGTCTGGGCCTCCAAATCGGCTTTCGAGGCCTGGACCCGGTCGGAGCAGTTCCGCAAGGCGCATAGCCGCGCACCGACGACGAAACCTCTCTACCTCGGCCATCCGCAGTTCGAAGGGTTCGAGCCGATTCAAACCTTGAGCAAGGCACAGGAAGACACGTCGGCGGAGCGGCATTCCGAAGCGGTGGCCTGAGCGACCTCGCCATCCGGCGGCATCCTCGCCCCGCACCGTCCGATGGGGATGCCACCACGCTTCGAGGCCGGCATGTCGGCCGTCCTCTGCCTCGCTCAGTCTCGAATGGCCACGATGACGTCGCCGCGCCGCGCCGCGAGCGCAGCGACCACCCGCCGGCCGAACGCCGTTTCGGGGAGGCCGCCTCTGAGCCCCAGATACAGTTCGTTCCATCCAAAGCGGCAGTCGATATCCGGGATCTCCACGAACCGGTCGAGTTCACCCAGCATCGTCTCAGCGAAATCGTCGGGGCTCATCATCGGTTCGACGGCGTCGAGGAGGCCGTACTCCTCCAGGAAACCGCCGTTCAGGTTGATGAGACCGTCCCGGTGCCGGATCAGCGCAAAGTAAATGCCGAAGCCGATCATGGCTCGGTCGCGCCAGCCGGTTTCGGCGATGTATGTCTTCATCATCACGTCGGTGGTGTAGGTCTCATGCTCGCCGTCACGCTTGGCGAGATAGCCGCGAAACACGTCGTGCGCGTCCGGGTCGAGGCGTAACAGGGCCTGCATGGCAGCGGCGAGCGCGCCGCGGCTCTCTTTCGGTCCCCAGATCTGACGATACAAGCCCTTGGCTTCGACGGCGCGCGGATGCACGTCGAGATAGGTCGTCAGAAGTTCCCGCAGCATCGGGGCGACCGCGATACGGTCGCGTGACACGCGTGCGAAGAAGGCGGATTCCGTCATCGTCCGGCCGCCAACCACGAAGGACAGTTCCAGGACATCGGTCTGCAGCAAGTCGGCCAGTCGCTCGCGGATGTCGTGGGTGAGACGATGCAGGCCTTCAGAGACGGCCGCCTGCGACAATGCCTCGACGATCACCACGTGGCGGCGGCTCGACCGGGCCAGGAAGCGCCGGACCGCCGCTTCTTTCGGGCCCGACCAGACCGAAGCCCGGAAGCCGTCTTCAACCTGCGCGATCGACCGGACCGGAAGGTCGCTCGGGCACCAGTCGCGCTGGATGCGGACGGCATCCGGCAAGGCTTGAATCTCCACATGTTCGGCATGCGTCACGTCGGCGATCTCGGTCAGGACCTTGGTTCCGTGAAAGCGCTGGAAATGGAAGACGGGCGAGAGCGAGCCGTCCAGGCCGACTCGCTGAAACTCGGCCCGCTTGTCCCAGAAATGGCCGTACTGGACCCAGAACGCCGTCTCGGCCGGTTCCCAAACCACATTCCGTATCGCCAATGGGGGCTCGGGCGTCATGCGCGCCACGATCGTCCGGGCGAGGCCCAGGGGCGTCGTCGTCCAGAGTTCGATGGCCTGTCCCACACGGCGCCTTCCATCCGCTACTGCATCCCGATGCGGCGGTGACGCGGCGGAGCCGTCATGGACAACCGGCACAGCCGACGAGGGCGCGACGGCATATCGGCCGCTCGGACTGAACCACCACGGCTTCGCCTCATCCGGCATCGGATCGCAGCGCACCGTTCCCGTGGAAGGATCCAATCGGTACAGCCCATACCGCGATCCCGGCGAGCCGCATTCGAAGCCGACGAACGCCAGCCGGCCGGACGGATCCTGGACCAGATCATCTTGGATCGTAAGAGCGGTCGGCTCTCCGGACTCCGGGAAAAACTCACCGCCCCTCACCAGTCGGCCTAGGGTTTGGCCGGCCGTCCATTGCAGACCGTCTCCGTCCGCGACAATCGCGAGGTCCGTCGCGCGCCGAACCTGAAGGGAATGGAGGTAGCGCTCCTCGTCGAGGGGCCGCTTGCTGTCGTACAGGACGATCCATCCGGAATCAGCCGGCACGAAGATGTGGCGGAGGCGATCCGTCCCGGCGGGTTGCCGCGCGATCTCCCTGTCGAGCCGCCAGTCGATGAGGCAGATCTCCCCATCGGCGGACAGGCAGACGAGGCGGTCCGGGCCGACGAACGCCGCGTCACGGATCGATCCATCCGGAAATGGCAGGAACATCCGCCATGTGCCACCGTCTTCAACCGCCGCGACGGCGTTGTACCGGTGATGTGTCCCTGAAAGCGTCACGCGCGGCATGAAAGCTCCCCCGGCAGACCACGGAACGGACCCAGGCCTTTCGCCATAGCGATCAGCCAAGCTTTCGGACAGCATGGAGGAGAGATTTGGGTGGCGCCGGCGGGTCCGAGGCTTGCGCCCCGGACAGACATGAAGAGGGCCGAATGGGATAATGTCCCATTATGGCACAAACCCAGTCTCAACCCGGTACACAGCGTCCCAGATGTTCCAGCAACGTCTTCCCGAAATCTACCAGACTCTGCCCGCCGCGCGCGACACGCGACGCGACGCATGGGCGGCCGTCCTTCCGCGGCGGTGGCGCGGAGCGATCCGCTTCGGGCTGTCCACGGCTCTGGCCGTCTCCGACCTCGTCGCGATCCTCGTCACGGCCTACTTCGTAGAGGCGATCTATTACGAGTTCGCCTTCGACCAGCAGATCGCCACGGGCATGACCGGGAGCTTTCAGCTGGCGGGCCTCGTGGCCGTCTTCGTGCTCCTGACCAACCTCGTGCGCGACGAGTACAGCATCGAGACGCAGCTGACCCAGGGCCTTCACCGCCGCCGGATGGCGAGTCTCTGGCTCGCCGCTTGGGGAATCGTGCTCGTCGTCGGCTTCGCCACCAAGACGACGACCGACTTCTCGCGCGCAGTGGCGATCGGTTTCTTCCTCGCGGGCTTGCCGGCCCTGTACCTGTCCCGTCTCGTCATCGTGGGCCTCGTCCGGCAGACGATGACCTCCGGCTCACCGTCGATCAGTCGCATTCACCTCGTCGGCTTCGAGGAGGACATTGCCAGCTTCCACGCCAACAACGACGCGCAGGCCCTGAATCTCCGGGTCATCGGCACCAGCTATCTGCGTCGCGTGGACCCGCGGGAGGATGTGTCGGTGCGGCAGGCACAGATGTCGGAAGACCTCGACCTCGCGGTGTCGGTGGTGCGGTTCCTGCGGCCGGACGACGTCTTCATCCTGGTCCCCTGGACGGATGCGGCGGATATCGAGCGCTGCGTCGACGCGTTCCTGCGCGTCCCAGCCGCCCTCCATCTCCGTCCAGGCTCGGTCATGGACCGCTTTCCCGATCTCAAGCTCGCGCGGGTAGGACGGCTGTCGGGCATCAATATCGGCCGCCGGCCGCTCACCTTCGGCGAGATCGCCCTGAAGCGCGGCCTCGATGTCGTCCTGTCCGCCATCGCGCTGGTGCTGCTCGCGCCGCTCCTGGCGTCCATCGCCGTGCTGATCAAGCTCGACAGCCCCGGGCCAGTGTTTTTCCGCCAGCGCCGCTACGGCTTCAACCAGCAGGCCTTCGGCGTGTTCAAGTTCCGCAGCATGAAGACCGAGCAGAACGCCGTCTTCCGACAGGCGACCCGCAACGATTCACGGATCACCCGGATCGGCGCCATCCTGCGCCGGACGAATCTCGACGAGCTGCCCCAGCTCATCAACGTCCTGCGAGGGGAGATGTCCCTGGTCGGTCCGCGCCCTCACGCCCTCGCCCACGATCGGAGCTTCGAACGGCGGATCGCGCTCTATGCCCGTCGCCACAACGTGATGCCCGGCATCACCGGCTGGGCGCAGGTCAACGGCCTGCGCGGCGAGACCCTCACCGATCTCGACATGGAGAGGCGCGTCAACCACGACCTGCATTACATCGACAATTGGTCGGTCTGGCTCGACATCCAGATCATGATCCAGACCATCGCCTCGCGGCGAGCCTATCGCAACGCGCGCTGAACCTCGCGCACCGTGTTGCTCAGGGGTTCGGTCCGTGGCCGAGGCAGGCGCCGCATTCGCCCTCCACTTCGAGGATCCGACTCGACGGCTTGAACCCGGCTTTCGCCAAGGCCCTGTCGAGCTGGTCATCCACCTCCGGTGAGGTCGTCTCGTCGATGCTGCCGCATGTCCGGCAGATCAGGAAGACGAGCCCGACCCCATCGCCATGCTGGTGCCCGCAGGAGACGAACGCGTTGCGGCTGGCGATGCGATGGACGAGACCGTTCTCCGTGAGAAAGTCGAGGGCGCGGTAGACCGAGACGGCGGCGACCCGGCGACCTTGACCGCTCAGCCGCTCCGCGATGTCGTAGGCGCCGAGCGGCTTCGCCTCGGACGCCACCGCCTCGAGGACGTCCCGCCGCAGCCGCGTGAACTGCAGGTCACGCTCGGCGCAGAGACGCTCCGCTCGCGCCAGCGCATCCGTGGCATTGCCACAGCAGGCGCCGTGATCGTGGACGGCACTATGGTCGTGCACGCCATCCTCCCCTGATCGCCGGTCGATGTGGTCCGGCACGTTGAACTGATGAGATGTTACAGTGTATCAGTACCAGAGATAGTTCGCCGCTCCCGTTCGGACAATTCCGCCCCTTCCTGGTACCCGAACCGCTGTGACGCGTCCTCCCCAGATCAAACCGTCCCCCCGTCGCTCCCTGTTCCAGGCCGGCGCCGCCTCGCGACTGGTCATCGCCGCGATCCTGTCCGGGCTGGTCTGGGGGGCGATCCTCTGGGCCATGGGATAACGATGACACACGCCCTCCTGGGGAACGCCCCCGTTCAGCCCGGCGCCATCGCCTTGCGTGGATTGACGCTCGGCTACGACCGCCATCCCGCCGTGCACCATCTCGACGGTACCATCCCCGCCGGAGCCCTGATGGCCCTCGTCGGCCCCAACGGCGCCGGCAAATCGACCCTGCTCAAGGGGATCATCGGAGAGATCCGCTGCCTCGACGGCCGGATCGACCGGCCCGGCGGAGCCGATTCCATCGCCTACCTGCCTCAGGCCGGCGAGATCGACCGCAGCTTTCCCCTAAGCGTCCTCGACCTCGTGGCGATGGGACGCTGGCGCCGCCTCGGCTTCTGGCGCAGCGCTCTCCCCGACCGCCGGACGCTGGTCGGCGCCCTCTCCGCCGTGGGCCTCCTCGGCTTCGAGGACCGGCTGATCGGCACCCTGTCCGGCGGTCAGTTCCAGCGCGCCCTGTTCGCGCGGCTCATCGTCCAGGACGCCCGCATCATCCTCCTCGACGAGCCCTTCACCGGGATCGACGGACGCACCACCGCCGATCTGATCGGCCTGATCCGTGGATGGCATGCGGAGGGCCGCACCATCGTCGCCGCGCTTCACGACCTGCATCAGGTCAAGGCGCATTTTCCGACGACGCTGCTACTGGCCCGCGAGCCGGTTGCCTGGGGCGCCACGGAGACGGTGCTGACCCGGGAGAATCTCGCCCGCGCCCAGGCCTTGTCAGAGGCCTGGGACGAGGATGCCGCCATCTGCGGGCGGGGCGAGGACCATCATCACGCAACGCCCCCTTCCGATGGCGAGCACCGCCACGCTCACGACCATCGCCACGGTCACGCTCACGACAAAGACCATCGTCACGACCACGGACACGCCGCGTGATCGATCTCCTGTTCGGCCCCTTCATCGAGTTCGGCTTCATGCGCCGGGCGCTGGCCGGCTGCTTCGCCCTCTCGCTCTCGGCCTCGCCGGTGGGGGTCTTCCTCATGCTGCGGCGCATGAGCCTGATGAGCGACGCCATGAGCCATGCGATCCTGCCCGGCGCTGCGGTCGGTTTCCTCGTCGCCGGCCTATCGCTGCCGGCAATGACCATCGGCGGGCTCGCCGCCGGCCTGTTCGTGGCGCTGCTCGCCGGCATCGTCACCCGCACGACCGCGATCAAGGAGGATGCGAGTCTCGCCGCCTTCTACCTGATCTCCCTCGCCGCCGGCGTGCTGCTCGTCTCCCTGCGCGGCTCGCAGATCGATCTCCTGCACATCCTGTTCGGCACGGTTCTGGCCCTCGACGATCCGGCGCTCATGCTCCTCGGCGGGATCGCCACTGTTACGCTGTTCGCCCTCGCCGCGCTCTACCGCCCCCTCGTCATGGAATGTGTCGACCCGCTGTTCCTGCGCACGGTCAGCCGTGCCGGCGGGCCGGTTCATTACGCTTTCCTCGGCCTCGTGGTGATGAATCTCGTGGGAGGCTTCCAGGCCCTCGGGACGCTGCTCGCGGTGGGGCTGATGCTGCTGCCGGCGATCACCGCGCGGTTCTGGGCGGCCGACCTGTCGGGCCTGATCCCCATGGCGATGGTGGTGGCAATGGTGTCGAGCTTTGCCGGACTCACCGCCTCGTATCGCGCCGACCTGCCCACGGGGCCTGCGATCGTGCTGGCGGCGGGAAGCCTCTACCTCGTCTCGCTCCTGTTCGGACCGAGGGGCGGTCTCGTCTGGCGCCTGTTCAAGCCGCGCCACCTCGAAGGCTAGAGCTGCGCCCGACCACGTTGGGTTGGGGCACATCTCTAGGCCTTTGTTGTGCCGCGCTCTTTTTCGCCGAACCGGCATCCACTTCGGCGGAGAGCGCTCTAGCACCGGACCTCGATGAGCCCGACTCATTGAGGTCCGCCCGTGCGACTGCGCGGCGGCGACCGTCCGCCGGACCTCCCTGACCCCGACCATGGGTCGGGGTCAGGGAAAACCTGGTAAAAAGTCTACACGCTGAAGAGGCTCATGAGGCCCGAGACGATGGCGTAGACGAAGCCGGCGTTCAGGAGCACGCCGACGGCACCGACGCCGAGCCCCATGACGACGAGCAGGCCATCCCGCTCGACGAGGCCGAGGCCGACGAGGCAGATCGCGAGACCGAGGGGGATCTGCCCGACCAGGGGCGCCGCCACCACGAGGGCGAGCGACAGGGTGAGAAGGATCAGCCCCACCGTCCGCATGCCGAGCCCGGTCTCGAACAGGCTCATGCGCGGACGCGACCAGCGTTCCAGGCGCCGGAGCAGCGGCACCGCGCGCTTGGCGGCACGCTCCACGTCGCTCCGGGCAATCGAGCGGCTCAGAAGAGCGCGGGGCAGCCAAGGCGACGACATCCCCGCCGTGATCTGAACGGCCACGAGCAACAGCAGCAGGCCGCAGACCAGGGGGATCGGCGGCGGCATCGGCAGGCAATTCGGCAGGCCCAGGATGACGATGAGCAGGGCGAAGGCACGGTCCTTCAGTACCGCGACGATGTCGCCGATGGTCAAGCGATCCGTCTCCTGGGCCGCAAGCACCGTGAGAACTTCGGACGTTCGAGCAGCTGGTGACAAGAAACTCGGCCTTTGGCGACGGTCCTGCCGCGGGCTCTATCCTAGTCCCCGCTCGACGCCAACCGAATCAGATTCACCTCCATGCGGCATCGCGGGTCCTCCCTTGCCGACACGGTCCAAACACACCGACGAATCGACCACGGAGACCACACAACCTCATATCAATCAAATGCATCCTAAGGTTTATATTCGATAGAACAAAAGAAAAACGGCGTCTGATCGAGGATCGGCTTGGGCGGTCTACGCGCACGACCCACAGTCCATTATTCGAGGGTCAGTACAACTTCTCATAGGATGCCGTACACTTGCCCTCTGGTGAGACGGAGCGAGAAGGGACGTGCGACGACCGGCCAGATCGACGAGACGATCACTGCATTCGGCCCGTCCGATACTCATGTGCTGCGCCGCACTCTGCGGTGGCCTCGTCTCGAATCCGGCACAATCGGAGGGGGGGCCGATCTCGGCATTGATCTTCGGCAGCCTCGACGCCGGAGCATCTTCCTTCTTCACGGCGGGCGCGAAGATGACCTTCGACGGGCGCGATCGGGACGGTTTCGCCATCCTCGCAAGCGGGGGAGCTGGAGCGAGGGTCGAGCGTGGTCCCTCGATACGGGGCATCGCCACGAGTCAGACCCGCCTGACGGCGGTCGGAGCGGTGCTCGTCGGATACCAATGGTTCCACGATTGGGGCGTCGTCGCCGCTTTCGCAGGGCCTGAGGGAAGCATCGAGGTGGAGCAGAGTATCCTCGGCACAACGGTGCTGCCCGGCCGCTACGGCATCAGGCTGCACGGGGAGGTCTGGGCGCGGCCGACGGAAGCCACTCTTCTCACCGCCACAGCGATCCTCGGCTCGACGCGTGAGAGCGCCTGGTGCCGCCTTGCCTGGGGTTACGACGTGCTCGGTGCCTATCTCGGCCCGGAGGCCGCCCTCTACGTAGATGGCACCGGCTATTCCAAGCTCGGGATCGGTGTCCACGCCACCGACTTTCGCATCGGCGACGTGAGCTTCCGCGCCTCGCTCGGCTACCAGACCGAAACCGATGGCGGTGGAAGCCCCTACGTCACCCTCAGCGTCTGGCAGCCCTGGTGAGCTTCAGGGCGGGGCGGGACGCATCTCCGGGCCGTCCAGGAAGCGGGCCGCGTCAGTCCTGATCTCCTCCCGTCGCTGCTCGCCCAATCCGTCGAGGGTACGGTAGGGCATGGCCATCCTCGGGTTCCCCGCCAGGCGATCCGCATTCTCGATGAGGAAGTTCCAGTAGAGGTAGTTGAACGGGCAGGCACTCTCGCCGGACTTGGCGGCGACGTCGTAGGTGCAGCCCCGGCAGTAATCCGACATGCGGTTGATGTAGGCGCCGGAGGCCGCATACGGTTTCGAGCCCATGACGCCGCCATCCGCCCACAGGACCATGCCGTGGACGTTGGGCAACTCCACCCATTCGTAGGCATCGGCATAGACGACGAGATACCATTCCTCCACCTGCGCCGGTTCGAGCCCGGCCAGCAGGGCGAAGTTGCCCGTCACCATCAGCCGCTGGATGTGATGGGCATAGGCATGGGTGCGGGTATCGGCGACGCATTGCGCGAGGCAGTTCATGCGCGTCTCACCCGACCAGTAGAACCACGGCAGGTCGCGCTTGGCGCCAAGAGCGTTGGTCTCGGCATAGGCCGGCATCCTGGCCCAGTAGAGTCCCCGGACGTATTCGCGCCATCCGAGGATCTGGCGGATGAAGCCCTCGACGCAGTTGAGCGGCGCCGCCCCTTCGTCATAGGCGCGGGCCGCAGCCCGACAGACCTCCTCCGCCGTGATCAGGCCGGCATTGAGCGCCGGCGAGAGAAGGGCATGGTAGAGGAAGGGAGCGCCCGTCTTCATCGCATCCTGGTAATCGCCGAAACGCGGCAGGCACTCGTCCAGGAAATGCTTCAGGGCGGTGAGGGCGTCGGCGCGGGTCACCGGCCAGCGGAATGCGGCGAGATCGCCGAAATGGTCAGCGAAGCGGTCCGATACCAGGGCGATGACTTCCGACGTGATCGCATCGGGCACGAAGCCGGGGCGTTCCGGGGGGCGGTGCCCGCGCGGCAGTTTCTTGCGGTTGTCGTGATCGAAGTTCCACTGGCCGCCCACCGGCTCGCCGTCCTTCATCAGCAGGCCGGTGCGCTTCCTCATGCCGCGATAGAACGTCTCCATCCGCAAGGCGTGCCGCCCCTCCGCCCAGCGCGCGAAATCCGCGCGCGGGCAGAGGAAGCGGTTGTCGTCGCGTATTTCAACGGGTACCGGCAGGTCATCGCGCCACCCCTGCATCATCTCCCAGACGCGCCACTCACCGGGCTCGGTAACGACAATCTTGTCGGGCTCGTGCCGCTTGACCGCTCTCTGGAGTTCCCCGGTGAACGAGCCGGCATTGCCCGGCGCGTCGAGGCGCACGTAATCGACGGTGACGCCCTCGGCTTCCAGATCGGCCGCAAAATGGCGCATGGCCGAGAACAGGAAGGCGATCTTCTGCTTGTGATGGCGGACATAGGTCGCCTCGTCCCAGACCTCGACCATAAGCACGATGTCGGATTCGGGATCGAGATCGGTGAGGGAGGCGACGCGCCGGTGCAGTTGGTCGCCGAGGACGAAGCGGAGGGTGCGCAGCGACGTCACCCCTTCGTACGCAGCGTCGAGCGGCCGCCATCCACGCCGATGACCTGGCCGGTGATCCAGCCGGCTTCCGCCGAGACGAGGAAGGCGGCCAGCGCGCCGATATCCTCGGGGGTGCCGAGCCGCTGGAGTGCGTGCATGGACGCGATTCCCGATGCCAGCGTCTCGTTGCCGGTGATGGCAGCGGCGAGCGGCGTACGCGTCAGCGAGGGCGCGACCACGTTGATCCGGATATGAGGGCTGAGTTCGGCGGCGAGGGACAAGGCGAGTCCTTCCACGGCGCCCTTTGCCATGGCGACGGAGGCGTGGGCCGCAAATCCCTGCGCCACCGCTACGGTGGAGAACAGGACGACGCCCGCCCCCGTCTCGCCCTGGCCCTTATAAACATCTGAAGCTGGCGACGGACCTACGCGGGTAGATCTCGGGGGGCGCCGTTACATGAAAAAAAAAAAAAACATGAACAAACGCGAGTGGGAGACACTTGAAGCTGAAATCCGTCACCGCGTCGTCGGCGGTCAGCTTCGCCAACGGCTTCAGGTTGATGGTGCCGACCGCGTAGACGAGGCCGGCCAACGTGTCGCCCGCCTCCTGTGTCACGATGGCGAAATGGGCGGGGTCCGTGACGTCGCCTGCGGTGAAGGTGGTCTCACCGAGGTCGGCGGCGACTTCCTCGAGCCGCCCGGCATCGCGCGCCGCGAGATGCAGCGGGATACCGCGCTTGCGCAGGGCCCGCGCCGTGGCCATGCCGATGCCGCCGGTTCCGCCGTAGATCACAACCCGATTCATGACCGCTCCCATTCCGTGCCGGATCGGTTAGGTAAGGCGGACGGCGCGACCGTGGAGCCCGCGGGGCACCATCCGCAGAGTCGCACGCCGCGCATCCGCTCCCGGGGTTCTTCATGAAGTTTGCCTTCGCCGGCATCGATTTCCTCGGCGGCGTGTTCGAAGCGCTGGTGGATGCCGGATGGACGCCGATCAAGCTGTTCACCCGGCCCTGCGATGGGCTCTACGACCACAACGAGGCGGTCGTTGCCCAGAGCCGCCGTCACCGCATCCCGATGCAGCTCTCGCGGATCAAGCTCGCGGATCTCGACGCCCTGGCGCAGACCCACGGGACGGACTGGGCGCTCGTGGTGGCCGGTTACCCCTGGCTCATCCGGGGCTGGCGCAACCGGGCCGGCTACGCCCTGAACTTCCATCCCTCACCCCTGCCGGTCGGGCGGGGCCCCTACCCCCTGTTCAAGGCGATCACCGACGCGCGCGCCGACTGGGGCGTGACCGCGCACGTGCTGGCCGAAGAGGGGTTCGACACCGGCGACATCCTCGCGCAGGAGACCTTCGCCATGGCGCCGCAGGAGACCCACGAGACCCTGCTCGCCAAATGCCAGATCGCCGCCCGGCGGCTGGCCTCCGGACCGATCGCGCGTGACCTGCCGACACGCTGGCAGGCGGCCCAGCCCCAGGGCGAAGGCTCCTATTGGCCCCGCGTGACGGATGCGGACAGGACGCTTGATTTCCGCACCGACGTGGAGGCGATCCTGCGGCGGATGCGGGCCTTCGGCACCATCGAGACCATCGTACAATTGGGCGACAACCGTGTCTTCGTCGCGGCGGCGGAAGGCTGGCGCGAGCCGCACCGCCACTCGCCGGGAACGATCGTCCACCGCTACCGCCGCCACATCGTCGTTGCCGCGCGCGACGGGTTCATCCAGATCACCCGCTGGAGCCCGGTCGCCGTCGCGGATGCCGGGCAACTCGGGCGATAGGACGAGCCTCCCATGCCGCGCATGCGCAAAAAGGCGGATCTGCCGACCAAAGTCTGCGCCACCTGCGGCAAGCCCTTCGCTTGGCGCAAGAAATGGGAGCGGGTGTGGGACGAGGTCCGCTATTGCTCCGACCGGTGCCGGAACGAGGCGAAGCGGCCGGGCAAGGCCTCCTGATCACACAGCATCCTGATCAGGCGCGGGCGGCAGCGATCAGGGCGGCCTGCGTATCGATATCGAGGGCGACGGCCGCATCCATCTCCAGTTCCACGACATCCGTCCGCGCCGCCAGGATCCGGCCGGCGCCCTGATCCCCGGTGAGCGACGCCAGATCGGACGCGAGGAGCGCGCGATTGAGGAGCACCGGGTTTCCCCGCGATCCGCGATGGACCGGGACGATGGCGCCCGGTGGCGGGTCGGCAGCCAGGAAGGCCTCGACTAGGGAGGCGAGGTGGCTGGGCCGGATACACGGCATGTCCCCGAGCATCACGATGACGGCGGCGGCCTCCGGCAATGCGTCGAGCCCGCACCGCAGGGAGGTGGACAGGCCCTCCGCATGGGCGGGATTGTCGACGATCCGCAGTTCGAGACCGTCCAGCGCCTGCCGGACTAAAGCGCCATGCGCGCCGAGAACCACCGCCACGGGACCGAGAGTCGCCGCGACCGCAGTCTCGGCCGCATGGCGGACGAGCGGCTTTCCATCGAGGAGTGCGAGCATCTTCGCGGCCTCGCCGAAGCGCGTTCCGCGCCCGGCGGCAAGGAGGACGATCCCGATGGCGTCAGGCATCCTCCGACGTGCTTTCTTCCGACGTACTCTGCCGCCCCGATCTCGGCTGGGGCCGGGACACGATCTCCATGAGCAGGCCACCGACACCGAGCCCGACGATGTCGGCGCGGCTCACCGCGAGGCCGGCGAGGAGGCGGTGGAGAACCCAGTCGAACCCATTCTCGGCGGGCGAGCGCGCGCAGCCGGGAGCGCCGATCACCGGAACCTCGCCGCGACGGCCGACGAGGAGCAGGTTGCCGGGATCGACGGGCATGCCGAAATGCTCCACCTCCCCGCCCGCCGCCTCGATGCCGGAGGGGATGACGTCGCGCCGGTCGGCGATGGCCGAGGCGCCGAACACCACGACGAGATCGCATCCGTCGCGGTCGATGGCCTCGCGGATGGCGGTCGCCACCGCACCGGCCTCGTGCGACACTCGAAGGTCGGAGGCGATCCCGGCCCCGGTCGGCCCGAGCCGGCGTTCCAGGTTGCGCAGGGTCTTGGCGACGGTGGCCTCCTTGAGCCCCGGCAGCAGGGTGGAGACGACACCCACCCGGAAGCGGCGATAGGGCATGACCGTGAGGGGCGCCGGCGTCGCGATCCCGCAGGCGCGGTCGAGGGCGGAGCCGGACACGGCATAGGGAATGATCTTCACCGTCGCTACCATCTCGCCCGGGCCCACCGGGCGGAACGGCGGCAGGGTCGCGAGCGTGATGGCCTCGTCCACCGCGTTCACCGCGTCGACGACAGGACGGTCGATCATCAGAATACCCGCCACCTCCGCCTGAAGGTTGCAGCGCCCGGTGAAGGCGGGGCCGGTGGAGAGACCCGAGCCCGCGACCCGAGCGGCGAGACGGGCGGCGGCCTCGTCCTCGCCGACATCGCCCGTCTCCAGGGTCACCGCCACCACGCTGTCGAGGCCGGCCTCGGCGAGACGACGCGCGTCGTCGCCCTGGATCGGCCGCCCCTTGCGGACGATCACGTCATCGGCCCGCAGGGTATGGGCGGCGATGAGCCCCGCGGCCCGCGTGATCGCGACCGAACCGAACTTCACGCGGGGACTCCACCTTTGACGGCACGCGGACCGCCGCCGCGCAGGGCGGAGACGATCTGCGCCAGGATGGAGACGGCGATCTCGGCCGGGCTCACGGCGCCGATGTCGAGGCCGATCGGCGCCTCGATCCGCCCGATCTGCTCGGGCGAGAGCCCAGCCTGCAACAGGCGTTCCACCCGCGCGGCATGGGTCTTCCGCGAGCCGAGGGCGCCCACATAGAAACACTCGGCCTTCAGGGCCGCAATCAGGGCGGGATCGTCGATCTTCGGATCGTGGGTCAGGGCCGCGACGGCGCAATAGCGGTCGAGGGGCGGAACGGGACCGGCCAGGGCCTCGTCGGGCCAGAGGGGCACGAGGGGAACCTCCGGAAAGCGCTCGGGCGTGGCGAAGGCCGTCCTCGGGTCGATGACGCTCACGGACAGGTCGACCGCCGTCGCCATCGGGCAGAGCGCCTGGCTGATATGCACCGCCCCGATCAGGACGAGCCGCACGGGGGGCACCTGCACGGTGAGGAAGAACTGCCGCCCCTCCACCTCGACGAGGCCGCTCTTTCCCGAGGCGAGGCGTCGCGCCAGCATGTCGGCCAGGGGATCGGCCGGGATGTCGGCCTCACAGACCACGCGCTGGCTACCGTCGTCGAGATCGGTGACGAGAAGGGCGGCGCGGCGCGCGGCGCGCTCGACGTTGAGGGCATGGAGGGAATCGAGCTTCATGACGGCGCTTTTAGTCGATGCGTTCGACGAAGACGCGGATGCGCCCGCCGCAGGAGAGACCGACCCGCCAGGCGGTCTCGTCGGCGACGCCGAACTCGATCACCCGGGGTCGTCCGTCGGCGATGGCGTCCAGCGCTTCCGTGATGACGGCCCCCTCGACGCAGCCGCCCGAGACCGACCCGAGGAAGTTGCCGCCGTCGTCGACGACGAGGTGGCTGCCCACTGGGCGGGGCGCGGAGCCCCAGGTCTCGACCACGGTGGCGAGTGCCACGCCGCGCCCGCTACGGCGCCACGCCTCGGCCGCGTGGAGGATGTCTGTTTCGGTGGAGAGCATGGGACACTCCGCGCGCTGCGCGTCCAGGGCATGACGGCACTCACGCAACGCCGCCTCGGGGAGATAGGCTCCGGCACCCTCGGCGCAATGCGCAGGCGAAGCCAGTGTCGTGCCCGGTCCCCGAAGCGTGCCGAGCGGCACACAGGCATCGCCCAAGGGATCGCCCCGTGGAGGGACGGCCCATGTCGATCGGGCCGCGCCAATTGCGTCAGGCTGCGCTAAGGAGGCGGGATCGGCCTCGTGCCGACCATCCGGGCCTCGCTCCATGAGACGCATCTTACCCGCGGTCGCCATACCGCTCCTCACTGCGCTGTCCTTTGCCGCATCCGGCGCCGTCGCACAGAGTCCGGCCCAGGCACCGATCCGGATCGGCCTCTCGCTCCCTCTCTCCGGGCCGGATGCCGCCTTCGGACAGGGGCTTCGGGCGGGAGCCGAACAGGCGGTGGCGGATCTCAACCGCGCGGCCGGCCCAAAGGGGCTCAAGCTCACCCTCGTGGTGGCCGACGATGCCGGCGACGGCAAGCAGGGGCTCGCGGTCGCGCGGAAGTTCATCACCGATCGAGTTCCCCTCGTCGTCGGGCCGTTCAACGCCACCGTGGCGGCGTCGGTCCTGCCGGCCTACGAGGAGGCGGGGATCGTCGCGGTGACGCCCGGCATCGCCTGGCCTGCCTTGACGACGCGTGGGGCCTGGAACGTCTTCCGGATCGGCGGCAGCGATGCCGAGCAGGGGCCGATCGCAGCGGCCTACCTCCTCGGGCGTTTCCGCGGGCGGCGGATCGGCTTGGTTCACGACAAGAGCACGTTCGGGCGTGGCCTTGTCGACGACGTCGCCCGCATCCTCAAGGCGAACGGGCAGGCCGACACCGCTTTCGAGAGCCTCAACCGCGGCGACAAGGACTTGTCGTCCCTCGTCGCCCGCCTGAAACGCGCGCAGGTCGAGGTCATCTATTTCGGCGGCCTCGCGCCCGAAGCGGGCCAGCTGATCCGCTCCCTGCGCGAGGCGGGTCTCGCCATTCCCCTCGTCGGCAGCGACGGGCTCCTCGACAAGGACTTCGCCACGGGGGCCGGCCCGGGCGCCGAGGGGACGGTGATGACCCTCCTGCCGGAGCCGCGAAAACTGCCCGAATCCAGGGGCGTGGCGGCCAGGCCGAGGACGCCGGAGGCCGACATGGTGGCGGCGCAGGGCTATGCGGCGGTGGAGATCCTCAGACAGGCCGTGGAGCAGGCGAAGTCGAGCGAGGGCCGCAAGGTCGCGGATGTCCTGCACGTGGGTGCGCCGCTCAAGACCGCCATCGGCGAAATCGCGTTCGATGCCAACGGCCAGTCCAAGGCACCCGGCTACGTGCTGCAGGTCTGGAGGAAGACGCCGGAGGGCCGCATCGATTACGCCGGCAACGCCGTGACGCCCTGAGGCGAAGGGGCCCGCGTATCGCCGCCGGCTCGGGAAGGCCGTACCCACCACGGATGCGGCTCGATCCCGAGCGGCGCCGATCAGGTCCTATGGTCGTCCTCGGCGCGTTCGGCGAACACTCGCCACCGCGCAGTCGCGCGGGCGGATGACAATGAGGTCTCCTTATCGTCGTCCGGCATGTGCCTCCCCAATCGGGCAGTCGAGGCACCCGCGACACTGTCGAGGTATCAGGACAGCCTGTGATTTTCTGTCGACGGGACAGCGTTCCAGGCGGTAAAAGCTTGCTTCCGGGACGCGCGAACATTATGTCGTGCCGACGCTCGCCGGTGTTGCGCATCCGATGGGATCGGACCCGCCGCCCGCAGCGTTTTGCCGAACGGCTATGTTTTAGGTGTCCCGGAATGCCCCGTTCTGGCGTTCCGGCTGGAGAGTGTGGATGGCGAAAGAAGAGTTGATGCAGTTCGACGGTCTCGTGATCGAGATCCTGCCGGACGCACGCTACCGCGTGCAGCTCGACCAAGGCCACGAGATCGTGGCCTACACGGCCGGCAAGATGAAGAAGAACCGCATCAAGACTCTGGCCGGAGACCGTGTCACTGTCGAGATGTCCCCCTACGATCTCGAGAAGGGCCGCCTCGTGTTCCGTCACAAGGACGAGCGCTCCTCCGGCCCGCGCCCGCCGATCCGCGGACAGTTCCGCCGCCGCTGAGCGTGGATGCCGTCCCGACCTGGGATGGCACGGCATCTCCGTCATGACGATGCGGCAGTGGAGCTCATTGCTATCGAGCGCCGGCCGAACGTCGGCATGACTGCCGCTGTAGCTTCTGGATCACGTATCGTTCAGCAGCGCCCCCTGCAGGACGTAACCGCATTGCGATGATAGGTTAGAGCAGGAATCACGCGACGACGTCCTTTGCTCGCCCAGGCGGTCGAACGATCGACACGTCTCGTTCGCCGATGCGTCACTCTCATCCCGAGATCCATCTGCCTTGCCAGCGAAATTGGGTTGGCCAGATGTACTACTGAGCCGAACCGGCATGATGCGCCTTGACGCGCCTGCGCCATTGGCGCAGTCTTGGCCATGGCTGGCGCGCTTCATACGGTCATCGAAACCGACGTTTACCTGCGCTCCGCCGAACGAGTGATGACCGAGGCCGAGCGAGCCGCGGTGGTGGATTATTTCGCAGCCAATCCACATGCCGGCAATGTGATTCCTGGTGCGGGCGGCCTGCGAAAAGCCCGTATTCCCCTTGCCGGACGCGGTAAACGCGGTGGTGCCAGGGTGATTTCGTATGTCGTAGCAGCCCGGGGCGTGTACCTGCTCTTGGCCTATGCGAAGAACAATCAGAGTGATCTGACTCCTGACCAGTCCCGGGCACTCGCCCGACTGATTGAAACCTCGTTCTGAGGAAATGAGCCGATGGACGACTCAACCTTCGCCGAATTGACGCGAAGCCTGGAGCAGGCGGCCATGCACGCGCGTGGAGAGACCGTGCCGGGTTTGCATATCCACGTGCCGCGGGAGATCGATGTCGTGGCCATCCGCAAGGCGACTGATCTTAGTCAGGACGCCTTCGCGCGCCGGATCGGTGTCGCGGTGGGCACTCTGCGAAACTGGGAACAGCGCAGACGTCGACCCGAGGGGCCGGCCCGTGTGCTTCTGGCACTCCTTCAGCGCAATCCTCGGCTCGTCGA
The DNA here is from genome assembly GCA_902712845.1 of Methylobacterium bullatum. Lineage (NCBI taxonomy): Bacteria > Pseudomonadati > Pseudomonadota > Alphaproteobacteria > Hyphomicrobiales > Methylobacteriaceae > Methylobacterium > Methylobacterium bullatum. Next base: position 1,862,011 of record LR743504.1, on the reverse strand, counting down.
AGAGACGTTCGGACAGTCAGCATGATCCATCCGGGCCGGCGTCCTGAGACTGCCGGCATCGGAGACCGCCTACTTCCCGAATCGCTCGAATTTCGGGAAGCTCCGGGTCATCAGCGTGCCGGCCTCGGCCCGATGGCCCATCCACTTCTCCAGCAGGGCCGCGTTGGCGAGCCGCTCCTGGCCGGCGCTGTCGCGCCAGGGCAGGCCCTCGGCCAGGCTGAAGACGTGGGCGTCGGTGAGCGTGCTCTGGCGGCAACGCTGCAAGCGTACCCCCTTGCCGCGCGACAGTTCCGGCATTTCCGAGAGTGGGAAGACCAGTAGCAACCGGTCTGCGCTGCAGACGGCGACATGATCGCCGCCGCCGGCAGGCACGAGCAGCATGGCCTGGGCCGGCTCGTCGAGCCCCATGATGCCCTTGCCCTTGCGGGTATTGGCCACCAGCGCGTCGGCGGGGGCGAGGAAGCCGCGCCCATCCGAGCCTGCGATCAGGAGCTTGCCACCCGGCTGGTACGGCAGGGCGGCGACGATCTCGGCGCCGTCGTCGAAATCTACCATCAAGCGGATCGGATCACCGAAGCCGCGTCCGCCCGGAAGCTTCGCCGCTTCGAGGGTGAACACCTTGCCGTTGGAGGCGAGCACGAGGATCTTGGCCGTGGTCTCGCTGAGGAACGAGATCTTCAGGGCGTCGTCGCCCTTGAAGGCCACGCCCGACAGATCGGCGACATGCCCCTTGAGGGCGCGGATCCAGCCCTTGGCCGAGACGATGACGGTGATCGGCTCGCGCTCCACCATGGCGGACGTGAAGTCGATCCCGGCGGTATCGGGCGGGTTCTCCAGGGTGGTGCGGCGGGCACCAAGCTTCGTCTCCGGCCCGAAGGCCTTCTTTACCGCCCGGATCTGCTTGGTAATGTCCGACCATTGCATCTTCTCGGAGCCGAGGAGCTCTTCGAGCCCGTCCTTCTCCTTGGTCAGCGTATCGAGTTCGCGCTTCAGTTCCATCTCCTCCAGCTTGCGCAGGGAGCGCAGGCGGGTGTCGAGGATGGCGTTGGCCTGGAGTTCCGTGAGTTCGAACCGCTTCATCAGGGACGGTTTCGGCTCGTCCTCCTCGCGGATGATGCGGATCACCTCGTCGAGATCGAGATAGACGATGAGGAGGCCGCCGAGGATTTCGAGGCGGCGCTCGATCTGTGCGAGTCGGTGGCGCGAGCGGCGCTGGAGCACGACGCGGCGATGGTCAAGCCATTCGCGCAGGGCCTCGGCGAGCCCGATCACGCGGGGGACGAGACCGCCCACCAGGACGTTCATATTGAGGGGGATGCGGGCTTCGAGCTCGGTGAGCCGGAACACCGATTCCATCAGGATCACCGGATCGACGCTGCGCGAGCGCGGCTCCAGCACGACACGGACGTCCTCGGCCGATTCGTCGCGCACGTCGGCCAGCAGCGGCAGCTTCTTCTCCTGCAGCAGCTCGGCCAGCTTCTCGATGAGCCGGGCCTTGGGAATGCCGTAGGGGATCTCGGTGACGACGATGTTCCAGGTGCCGCGCCCGGTATCCTCCTTCGCCCAGCGCGCCCGCACGCGAAAACCGCCGCGCCCGGTGCGGTAGGCCTCGGCGATCGACTCGGCGCTGTCGATGAGGATGCCGCCGGTGGGGAAATCCGGCCCCTTCACGAAGGTGAGGAGCTGGGCCGAGGTCGCCTCGCGATGACCGATGAGATAGAGCGCCGCGTCGCAGAGTTCGGCCGCGTTGTGAGGCGGGATCGAGGTGGCCATGCCCACCGCGATGCCCTGGGAGCCGTTGGCCAGCAGGTTCGGGAAGGCCGCCGGCAGGACGATGGGCTCGTCCTTCTCGCCGTTGTAGGAGGGCCGGAAATCGACCGTGTCCTCGTCGATCCCGTCGAGCAGGAGGCGGGCGACCTCCGTCAGCCGCGCCTCGGTGTAGCGGTAGGCGGCGGGGCCGTCGCCGTCGATATTGCCGAAATTGCCCTGGCCATCCACCAGCGGATAGCGCTGGGCGAAGTCCTGGCTGAGCCGCACCAGCGCGTCGTAGATCGCCTGGTCGCCGTGGGGATGGAAATCGCCCATCACGTCGCCGACGATCTTCGCGCATTTCTTGAAGGCGGTGTTCGGATCGAGCCGGAGCAGCCGCATGCCGTAGAGGATGCGGCGATGGACGGGCTTGAGCCCGTCGCGGGCGTCCGGCAGCGCCCGGTTCATGATGGTGGAGAGCGCATAGGCGAGGTAGCGCTCTTCCAGCGCCGACTTCAGCTCGACGCTCTCGATGCCGTCTGATCCCGATGGCGGATCGAAGGGCTGGCCCATGACGAACTCCCGGGCCGGACATGGCCCAAATCAGAACATAACGCGAACGTGACTTAGGCGCTCTGCGTCCCCAACGCAACGAATCGCGCCCGCTCCGCCGGAGGGGCGATGGCGCGCGGTCCCCAGATGTGCTGGTCGAGGAAATACCCCGTCAAGGTAAACCCATTGGCTACATCCCGCTCGTCGGGCGGCATGAAGCCGGGCCGGCCGCTCTCCCGGTCGAGAAGGAAGCCCGGCAGCGCCAGCAGCCTGTCCCGGAAGGGCTCCCCGGCCGAGGCGCTGACGGCCCGTCCGGTTCTCGGCGAGACGTAGATCAGCGCGTCGTTGCCTCCCGTGGCGGCGCAGGCGCTGAGATCGAGCCCGAAGCCGAGCTCGGACAGGATCGCGAGTTCGAACCGCACCATCAGGAGCGGCGCGATCACCCGGTCGTCGAGATGGGCGATGAGGATGCGGGCCGCCTCGTAGACGGCGGGATGGGGATCTCGCTCGGGCAGGAGGCGCAGGAGCGCGGCCATGTGGGTCACGCCGTAAAGGGCGAGGCCGGAGCCCATGAGCCGCGCGGCGGCGGATTCGAGGGGCTCCACCACGAAGGCGCCCAGGCTCTCGTCGAGGCGCGCCCGCCAGGTCAGCCGGACGTGATTGCCGGTCTGCAGCACCGGCTGCATCCGCCTCGAGCGGCCGCCATGGACGAGGCCGAGATGGCGGCCATGGTCCAGGGTCATCACTTCGAGGACGACGCCGGTCTCGCCTTGCCTGCGCAGCCCCAGCACCACGCCGTCGTCGGTCCATTGCATGGCCCCTCCTTAGAGCGCGGAGGGTGCGTTGGAAACGGCCCGATCATTCCCATCGATCAAGTGGATTGCATTGATCTGAGCATTCCCGCAGGGCGTGTTCGACGCTATGCCTCGTGCTCCCTTCGTCCGAGATTCGACCACCATGCCCGTCACCCGGCGCGCCCGCACGGATCGCGCAACCTCCCGCCGCGCCGCCGGCGCATGGCTGGGCCTCGTCGCCGTCGCGCTCACCGGATGCGGGCGGCCCGATCCGGCGCCTGCGCCCGGCGCCATCCTCACGATGCGCGAGCGGGTGGCCGCCCTGGCCCTGCGCCAGAGCGGCTTCGGTTCGATCTCGGTGATCCCGGTCCGGTTCGAGCACAGCCGCATCGCCGGACCGTTCGAGGACGACGGCCGCACCCTCTATTGCGTGTCCGCCCGGATGATGGGCCGCCGCTTCCTCAAGGGCGAGAAGGCCAAGGCCGTCATCCGCGAAGAGGCCGGCAAGCTCAGCATCCTCGAGGATGTCGAGGAGGTCTGCGAGGGCCACCGGACGGAGCCGTTCAAGGAGCTGGAGGCGTTGGGGAACGCGAAGGGTTGAGGATACCGATCCTTCGAACGGCTTGCCCGGACCGGCCGGTGATGCTCCGATACGGACCATGCCGCATCGTCCGCTCTCGCTCACCCTCGATCTCATCGCCCGCGCCCATCCGATTCCCGTCGCCGACGATGCGAGCGCCCTGCATCTCCTGTCCGATCTCGACCTCGCGCCCGGCCTCGACCGGATGCTCCATGGCAGGCCGAGGCAGGGGGACGGGCTCTGGGTGTTCGGCTACGGCTCGCTGATCTGGCAGCCGGAATTCGCCGTGGCCGAGCGGCGCACCGGCACGGTGCGGGGCTATCACCGTCGCTTCTGCCTGCTGCAGCGGCGCTTTCGCGGAAGCCGCGACCGGCCGGGCCTCGTCCTTGCCCTCGACCGGGGCGGCATCTGCCGTGGAATCGTGTTCCGACTGGAGGGCATCGACCCGGCCGCGACGCTGATGCCGGTCTGGCGCCGCGAGATGCGCGGCGGCGGCTATGTGGGACGCTGGGTCACGGTGGAGACGGGCACCGGCCCGGTCACCGCGCTGACCTTCGTCGTCAACCACGCCAGCGACCGCTATGCGGGGCACCTGTCCGAGGAGGAGATCGCCGACCTGATCGCCACCGGGGCCGGACATCTGGGGCCGAGCGCCGAATATCTCTTCCGCACCGCCGCGGCCTGCGCCGAAGCGGGCATCCTCGACGACCATCTCTGGCGTCTGCAGCGGCTCGTCGCCGAACGACTCGAGGCCCGTGCTGCAGCACCGTAAGGGACCCGCGAAAAGGCCGGATTCCAGGGCCGCTTTTCGCCGGATGAGGTAGCGGTTCATCTCGGGCGCGATCCGCCCATCGCCCGACCGGATCCGGTACGTCCGTGGCGTGACACCGGCCAGCGACACATGAGCCATCGGGACGGTTCCCACGCCCCGGCCGACCGTACGGCTCGGTCGGTCACGGGGGTTTGAGACAGGGCGCGGAGCAAGCGGAGCGACGGTTTCCTGGCATGCGCAGAGCCCAACCCAGGTTCAGTCCCCCAATCGGCGGTGCGACCACCGAAGTGACATCATCTGGAGGTCCCTCGACATGGCGTCCATCGAAACACTGCCAGCAACGCTTCGCAGTCTCGCCAAGTCGGGCATGAAGCCCATGAAATTGCTCGCCGCCATGCGCAAGAAGCACGGTGAGGCAAGAAGGAGATCGTCCAGGCGGCGTTCTATGCGCTGATCGAAGATCGTGAGCCCGATTCGGCACCCATGCGAAAGCTGCATGCCTTCGCTCCGAGGGAGCGCGGCGCAAATAAGGATCACCTGCGCCCGGTCGCGGACAGGGTGAAGTGGCGGACACACCGGAGGAACTAGCACGTCAGCGAGCACACTCGCTGAGCGGCGGGCGCCGGGGCGCGCACGGTGGCGAGGAAACGCTGCACCTCGGCCGAGAGATACTCGGATTGACGCGACAGTTCCGAGGCCGAGTTGAGCACCTGGCCGGCGGCGGCTCCGGTTTCTTCCGACGCCCGTGCAACGCCCGAAATGTTGCTCGTCACCTCGCTCGTGCCGGTGGAGGCTTCGGCGACGTTGCGGACGATCTCCTGAGTTGCCGCCCCCTGCTGCTCGACGGCGGCGGCGATCGACGTGGCGACCTCGTGGATTTCGCGGATACGCCCCGTGATCGACCCGATGGCGTCGACCGCCTGCCCCGTCGCGCCCTGGATCCGGCCGATCTGGTCGCCGATCTCGCTGGTGGCGCGGGCGGTCTGGTTGGCGAGCTCCTTGACCTCTGCGGCGACCACCGCGAAGCCGCGTCCGGCTTCGCCGGCCCGAGCCGCCTCGATGGTGGCGTTGAGCGCCAGCAGGTTGGTCTGGCCCGCGATGGTCGAGATGAGTTGAACAACGTCGCCGATCCGGGTCACGGCGGTGCTCAGTTCATGGACGAGCTCGGCGCTGCGGTCGGCCTCGCCGACTGCCCGCTGCGCGAGGTCCGAGGAGCCGGAGACCTGACGGCCGATCTCCTGCACCGAGGCGCCGAGCTCTTCGGCCGCCGACGCGACCGTATTGACGTTGGCCGCGGCCTCCTCGGCTGCGGTCGCCACGGTGACGGATTGGTTGGCCGTCTGGTTGGCCGTCGCGGTCATCTTCTGGGCCGTCGCCTGAAGTTCGGTCGCGGAGGATGAGACCGAGCCGACGATGCCGCCGACCGCCGCTTCGAAATCGTCGGCCATCTGGCGCATGCCGGCTTTGCGTTGCTCCTCGGCATCGAGCCGGGCCAGGACGGTGTCCGCTTCGAGCCGCCGCGTGCGGATCAGGTTGTCCTTAAAGACCTGAACGGAGGCGGCCATGTCGCCGATCTCATCGCTCCGGCCGAGGCTCGGAACCACCTGTGCCACATCGCCCTCGGCGAGGCGGCGCATCGTGGCGGTGATCGCCGCCAGCGGCGCGAGAACACCCCGCATCGTGATCATCAAGGCGGCGATGGCAGCGAGAATGCCGAACACCATGACGCCCATGCCGATATTCTTTGCGAGAGCGTAGGTCGCCGAAGAAGTCTCGTAGATTTTTCTGGCCTCGACGATCTGCAGATCGATCAACTTCATGATCGCACCAGCCACCGGATCGACGGACGTGTACAATTGCTCCCTGGTATATTGGTCCAGAGCTGCCTGATTGTTGCTCTTGAGAATCGTCAGCAGGCTATCGATGCTCGTATTGGCGACGGCCATCGCGACCTTGGCGTCGTTGGCCAGCGCCCGTTCCCGATCGTCCATCTGGGTCGTGAGATACCCGGCCCACAATTTCTCGATGCGTGTCTGGGCTTCGGTGATGGCCTTGATGCCCCTCGACCATGCGATATTCCCGTTGCGAACTTTGTGAGATGTATCGACAATCTCGACCGCATACATATCCGAGACAACCTTCAGGTCACGCATAGGCACGACCCTATCCGCATAGATCGTCTCCAAGCCGCGCTCTGCTGTACTCGATGCGATGAAACCTATAACGGCGCTCAACATCAGGGCCGAAATCAACCCACCTATTGCAACAAGAACACGAGATCGAACTGTTTTCATCTTAATTGCTTTCGATTTATTTTTATAAGTTTATAATTTTAAAATATTAAGCAAGTATCCTCCACAACTTGGATTTGTCGATAAAAACGGAGTCGGCAGGATTCAGGCCGAAATGCACCAACATCCCGTGCCGGAACGCCACCAAGGCGCCGAGCGAATCAGACGGCATGACGGGCCCTCGGCTACGAAACGGCTCGCTTCCCGGGATGGCGGTCTGTCGATCGGAAACCAAGCGGCGAGCACGGCGGCGGAGCGTGAAGTCGCGCCTTTGACTTCGCCTCGGCGGACCACATCCGATGCCGCAGCCTCCCGCGGAAACCTGGCGGCCGCCTGCAGGTCGGCGCAGGTCACGCCCTCGTCGTCCCACTGATGGAAACTGTCATGTATATCTAAGAAACAACGAAGCACAGGGCTTTCCCGCAGGCATGGCGGGAGCACACAAGTCTCTCATTCGTGGAAAGTCAGAATGATGGCCGCGATTTCTTACTTTTAGACACTCTGAAAGATGGGCGCGCCGCCCCACTTTGTCGCGCCGAGGACTTCCGGACATTCGGCCCGGCATCGGACCGATGCAGAACAGCCCCGTCGCGACGCCCGGCCTCTCGTCCCCCTCAGGGCATCGCGAAGGTCGCGGCCTGTCCGTGGAAGCCGCCGGCCTCGTCCAGCAATTGCCAGACGATGGCGTCACGGATCGGGAAGCGCGTCCCGTCCTTGCGGATGCGGATACCGGCGTAATTCGCCACGAACCCGTCGCGCGCCACCGCATCGAGCAGGCGCTGCCGCTCGGCCCGCTCCGGCGCCTCGGCCGAGTAGCGCGAGGGAATCCCGATCAGCTCGTCCTTTTCGTAGCCGAAGATTCCCAGGGCCATCCGGTTCGCATAGATGAAGCGCGGGTCCTCTCCGCCATCATGCGCCAGGACCGCGAAGGGCGCCTCGGCATGGAGCCAGGCCGCGGTACAGCCCGGCCCCGGCACGAGCGGCCTGCCGACGAGCCGCCGGTAGCTCCCTGTCAGCAGGACGTGGAAGGCGGGGTCGTTCGAGACGTCCAAGTCGGGCACCTGTCGTGACGAGGAAACGGAACCGGAGAACGGCCGGTCAGCGCGGCGAGGATGCCCGCTCGAACCGCGCATAGGCGGCCAGGACGAGGTAAGCGACGAGGCTGCCGAACGCGGCGGCGACCGCCTTGACCAGGAAATCGCCCAGCCGCGCATGGCGGGTGGGCGACAATTCCTGGCCGAATTCGAGGAGGCCGGCCACCGCCATTCCGGTCACGAGCCCGAGATACCAGCGCTTGGGATAGGCCAGGATCAACAGAAAGCCGAACAGGGCGTAGGCGCTCATCCGCTCGACATTCGCCGAGGCGACGACCGGCCGGAGCCCGATCGGCGACAGCGTCACGACGACCAGGATCGCGAGGATGACGAAGACCGACAGGCGCAAGAGAGTTCTCGTCATCGAAGCGTGCCACCGAACCGCGACGCCAGCTTGCGTCATGCCGGGTCTTGTTGGGCAAGCACCGGGTCCAGCCTGATCTCGACCATGCTGAAGGTATTATTAAGACGCGGTTACGCGGCAGATGTTTCCCGCCGCGTCTTTCCGACCGGCAAGCCGGCTCGCATGGCCGCTACGGAGCGTCAGTGCTGCTCCGCACGAGCCGTGTTGGCGACGTGGTTCACGGTAGCCAGGGTCGGCTCGAACCGCTTCTCGCTTTCCGCGAAGCGCAGGAATCCCACGCGCTCCACCAGGATTTCCGGCGGGGTGGGCTGCGTCGCGAAGAGCGTCATCACCTCGTCCATGAAGTCACCGAGGGGCATGTATCCCTCCCGTGTCGACTGGCCGGGCGTGAGTTCCGTCTGCACGGCGGGCGGCACAAGTTCGATGACGTCGACCCTGCCCTTCAAGGCGTCCCGAAGGCTGATCGTGTAGGAATGGATCGCCGCCTTCGTCGCCGAATAGGTCGGGGTTGAGACCAGCGGCACGAAGGCGAGGCCCGACGAGACGTTGATGACAGCAGCGTCCGGCCGGGTCGCCAGATGGTCGATCAGCGCGTTGGTGAGGCGGATCGGCCCCAGAAGGTTGGTGGTCACCATCGCCTCGGCATCCGCGAGATCGCGGGACCGGGTGAGATCCTCGAACAGCATGATCCCGGCATTGTTGATCAGGACGTTCAGGTCGGGATGGGCGGCGATCACCATCGCGGCGAAGGCGTCGATCCCGGCCTTGTCCTCCACGTCGAGCACATAGCCGACGATGCCGGGATTGGCCTCCGTGACCGCATCGAGCCGATCGCGGCGGCGGCCGGCGACGATCACCGTGTTGCCCTGGGCCTGGAACCGCTGCGCCAGTTCGCGGCCGATCCCCGATGTGCCGCCGGTGATGAGAATGGTGTTGCCGCTCGTCTTCATGGGACTTCCCTCCAGGTTGCCCCAAACAGATGCCGCGCCTACTCTCCGCTGGGCAGAAGGCACCGAAAAGATTTGTACTTACCAAAAGGAGAGCGTGACATGGCGGCTCCGCCCCCACCCGCCGATGCGGATCCGCGCGTCGAGGCTCTGGTCCACGACCTGATCGGCCGCGTCGCCGATAAATGGACGATGCTGGTCCTCGAAATCCTGGAGGAGAGGGGCGAGCTTCGTTTCACCGAGCTCAGCCGCTCGATCGGCACGATCAGCCAGAAGATGCTGACCCAGACGCTCCGCCACATGGAGCGGGACGGGTTGGTGATCCGCACCGTGCATCCGGTGGTGCCACCCAAGGTCGAGTACCGGCTGACGGAACTCGGCCAGAGCCTCGGCGCCGCCTTCTGCGGCGTGTGGATCTGGGCCGAGCAGAACCTCGCGGCGGTGGAGACGGCGCGCGAGACGTTCGACGGGCCCCTCCCCTCGGGAGGCTGAGCCCATCGCCGGGACCCGCCCCGTCAGTTCACCTCCACCTGCACCACCCCCGGCACGGCGCGCAGGGCCCCGGCGATCTGGGGAGTCGCCTGGTACTTGCCGCGCAGCTTGACCTCGACCTCGCGGTCGCCGCCATCGAGGAGGAGGATCAGCGAGACCTCGCTCTCGCCGCTCACCTGGAGGCGCTGCTGAACGCTGCCGATGGGGCGTTCGTCCCGCATGTAGACGCGCATGCCCTTCTGGTACCGGGCCACCGCCTCGTCGAGGGGCTCGGCGGTGACGATGCGCGCACGCACGTCCTCGCCTTCGAGATTGGCCTGGATCTGGAGCACGAGGGGCCGGCCCGGCTCCAGGATCTCGCGGTACTGGCCGAGGCCCTCCTGGAAAATGATCGCCTCGAAATGCCCGGTCTGGTCCGAGAGGGTGACGATACCGAGCTTGTTGCCGGACTTCGTGCGGCGCTCCGACCGGTCGAGGACGGAGGCGGCGACCTTTCCGACGCTGGACGTGCCGGCGCGGACCGAGCGGCAGAATTCGGCCCAGCTCTGGACCCGCAACTTCTCCAGCAGGCCGGCATATTCGTCGAGCGGGTGGCCCGAGAGGAAGAAGCCGATGGCCTCGTATTCCTTCTTCAGCTTCTCGGCCATCGGCCATCCCTCGTAGGTCGGCACACGCAGCGTGACATTGGCAGCGGCGATACCGCCGAACATGTCGGTCATGCCCTCGACGGACGGCGCGCCTTCCTGTGCCATCTTCATCATCGGTTCGATGGCAGCGCAGGCGCGGGCCCGATCCGGCTCGATCGTGTCCATGGCGCCGGCCGCGACGAGGTTCTCCAGGGTCCGCTTGTTGATGAGGCGCGGGTTGAGCCGGCGTGCGAGGCAGGCGAGGTCCTTGAACGGCGTCTCGCCGCGCGCCTCCACCACGGCCTCGACGGCGGCCCGGCCCACGCCCTTGATCGCGGCGAGCGCATAACCGATCCGGCCGTCATGGACCTCGAAATTGACCCCCGAGGTGTTGATCGACGGCGGGTCCACCGGAATGCCGAGGCGCTGGGCGTCCTGGCGGAACTCGGCGAGCTTGTCGGTGACGTCGATGTCGAGCTGCATCGCGGCGGCCAGGAACTCCACCGGGTAGTTCGCCTTGAGATAGGCCGTCTGGTAGGTCAGCAGGGCGTAGGCGGCGGCGTGCGACTTGTTGAAGCCGTAATCGGCGAACTTGGCGAGCAGGTCGAAGATCTCGTTGGCCTTCGCCTCCGTGAGCCCGCCCGCGACGGAACCCTTCACGAAACGGTCGCGCTGGGCGTCCATCTCGGCCTTGATCTTCTTGCCCATGGCGCGGCGGAGCATGTCGGCGTCGCCGAGCGAGTAGCCGGCCAGAAGCTTGGCCACCTCCATCACCTGCTCCTGGTAGACGATGATGCCGAAGGTCTCCTTGAGGATCGGCTCCAGCTTCTCGTGCGGGTACCAGCTCGCCTCGTTGCCGGCATCGCGGCCGAGCTTGCGCTCGCAATAGACCGGGATGTTGGCCATGGGGCCGGGGCGGTAGAGCGCCACGAGGGCGATGATGTCCTCGAACCGGTCGGCCTGCATCTCGACCAGCGCCTTGCGCATGCCGGCGGATTCCACCTGGAACACGCCCACCGTCTCGCCGCGCTTCATCGGCGCGTAGGTCGCCGGATCGTCGAGGGGCAGCGAGGCGAGATCGACGATGATGCCGCGCTGCGCCAGCAGGTCGGTGCAGCAGCGCAGCATGGTCAGGGTCTTGAGGCCGAGGAAGTCGAACTTCACGAGGCCGGCCGCCTCGACCCATTTCATGTTGAACTGGGTCACCCGCATCCCGGTCTTCGGGTCGCGGTAGAGCGGCACGAGTTGTTCCAGCGGCCGGTCGCCGATGACCACGCCCGCCGCGTGGGTCGAGGCGTGGCGGTGCAGGCCCTCCAGCTTCTTGGCGATCTGCATGAGGCGCGCGACGACGGGCTCCTCCTCCATGGCCGCCTGAAGCTTGGGCTCGCCCTCGATGGCCTGGACCAGGGTGACGGGGTTGGCCGGGTTCTGCGGCACCAGCTTCGTCAGCTTGTCGACCTGCCCGTAGGGCATCTCGAGCACGCGGCCGACGTCGCGCAGCACGCCACGCGCCTGCAGCGTACCGAAGGTGATGATCTGCGCCACCTGCTCGTGGCCGTAGCGTTCCTGCACGTACTGGATCACGCGCTCACGGCCATCGACGCAGAAATCGATGTCGAAATCCGGCATCGAGACGCGCTCGGGGTTGAGGAAGCGCTCGAACAGCAGGCCGAACCGCAGTGGATCGAGATCGGTGATGAGGAGCGCGTAGGCCACCAGCGAGCCGGCACCCGAACCACGGCCCGGCCCCACCGGGATGTCGTGGTCCTTGGCCCATTTTATGAAGTCCGACACGATGAGGAAGTAGCCGGGGAACTTCATCTTCACGATGACGTCGAGCTCGAAGGCCAGACGGTCGCGATAGACCTGTTCGGTCATGCCCTCGCAGGGGCCGTGCTGGGCCAGACGCAGTTCGAGACCGGCCTCGGCCTGACGGCGCAACTCGGACGGCTCGTCGAGGGCGATCTCCTCGGCGACATCCAGCGAGACCGTCTCCACGGGGAGCGCATCGAGAGCGGCGACGACGCCGAAATTTGGCAGGATCGGCTTGCGGGTGCGCACGCGATACGCGCAGCGCATGGCGATCTCCACGGTGGCGGACAGGGCATCCGGCAGGTCGTGGAACAGCTTGGCCATCTCGGCCCGGGTCTTGAAGCCGTGGCGCGGGGTGAGCTTGCGCCTCCGTTCGTCCGAGACGAGGCGTCCCTCGGCAATGGCCAGCAGCGCGTCGTGGGCGTCGTAATCGTCGGGCTTGGCGAAGAACGGTTCGTTGGTGGCCACGATCGAAAGGCCGTTGGAATCGGCGAGCCGGATCAGCTCACGCTCCACCATGCGCTCGTCGTCGAGCCCGTGGCGCAGGATCTCCACGTAGAGCCGGTTCTCGCCGAAAGCCTGTTTCAGCTGTCCGAGGCGGGCGGCGGCCAGTTCGACGCGTCCTCCGCGCAGGGCGGTGTCGAGGGGGCCGGTGGTGCCGCCGGTGAGCGCGATCAAGCCGCCCGCATTCTCCGCCAAGGCTTCCACGGTGAGCCGGGGCGCATCGCCCAGGGGGCCGTCGAAATAGGCGCGGCTCGCCAGGCGCAGCAGGTTGCCGTAGCCGGCCTCGCTCTGGGCCAGCACCACGACATTGGAGGTGACGATCTGCGACAGCCGCGCCATCGGGTCCGGCGCCTCGAAGGCCACGGAGAGCTGCATGCCGGCAATCGGCTGGATGCCCGTTCCGGCGGCCTTCTCGGAGAATTCCAGCGCCCCGAACAGGTTGTTGGTGTCGGTGAGCGCCAGGGCCGGCTGCCGGTCGGCGGCCGCCGCCTTGACGATGTCGGCGACCTTCAACGCCCCTTCGAGGAGCGAGAAGGACGAATGAACGTGGAGGTGGACGAAACCGGGATCTTTGAGGATGCGCGCCATGACTCAACCCATCCCGAGTCGCGGTTCACGGTCCATTACCATTACCACGTCCGGCGCAATTGCCTGTGGAAGAGGGCCTTTCGGGTAACAGGCCCCCTCCCCCGCCTTTGCCTATTCGGCCGGCAGCGCCAGGCGCTTCGGCCTCGGCTCCTTGCCGCGGGCGGTCTCGTCCAGCGCATCGGTGAACTGGAGCGCGGCGAGCTGCGCATAGAGCGCCCCTCGCGCCAGCAGGCTCTCATGCGTGCCGGTCTCGACGATCCTGCCGCCGTCGAGGACGAGGATGCGGTCGGCGGCGCGGATGGTGGCCAGACGGTGGGCGATGACCAGCGTGGTGCGCCCGCGCATGAGGGTATCCAGCGCCGTCTGCACCGCGCGCTCACTCTCGGCGTCCAACGCCGAGGTCGCCTCGTCGAGGAGCAGAATCGGGGCGTCCTTGAGGATGGCGCGTGCGATGGCGACGCGCTGGCGCTGACCGCCGGACAGGGTCACCCCGCGCTCACCGACCTGCGTGTCGTAGCCCTGCGGCAGGGCGCGGATGAAACCGTCCGCATGGGCGAGTTCGGCGGCGCGATGGATCTCGGCTTCGCTGGCCGCGGGCCGGCCGTAACGGATGTTGTCCATGACAGAGCCGGAGAACACGGTGGGGTCCTGCGGGACCAGGGACATGCGCTCGCGCAGCGAATCCGGATCGACGGCGGTGATGTCGACCCCGTCGACGCGGACCACCCCCGATTGCGGATCGTAGAAGCGCAGCAGCGCCTGCAGCACCGTGGTCTTGCCGGCGCCCGAGGGGCCGACGAGAGCGACGCGCTCGCCATGCGCCACCTGGAAGCTGATCCCGTCCAGCGAGGGGTGCTCGGGCCGGGTCGGATAGGTGAGGCGCACCTGCTCGAACGCCACCTCGCCACGCGGCGGCACCGGCAGCGGCACCGGATCGGCGGGCGCGCGGATCGCAGGCTCGGCGGCTAGGATCTCGCCGAGGCGCTCGGCGGCGCCGGCCGCCTGGGCGAGTTCGCCGTAGACCTCGGAGAGCTGGCCCAGCGCGCTGGCGCCGAACACCGCGTAGAGCACGAATTGCGAGAGCTGGCCCGCCGTCATCGTGCCGGCCAGCACCCCTTGCGCGCCGTACCACATCACCCCGACGACGCTGGCCGAAATGAGGAAGATCGCCACCCCGGTGAGGAGTGCGCGGGCCTGCACCGAATTGCGCGCGGCGGAATAGGCATTCTCGGAGGCCTGCCCGAAATGCTCCGCCGTGGCGCGTCCCATGCCGAAGGCCTGCATGGTGCGAATCGCTCCCACCGCTTCCGCCGCATAGGCCGAGGCATCGGCCAGCCGGTCTTGAGCCGCGCGGGAGCGACGCCTCACGCCGCGCCCGGACAGGATCAGCGGGAACACGATGAGGGGGATCGCCACAAGGACGAGGATCGACAATTTGGGACTGGTGATCACCATCATCACCACCGCGCCGACGAACAGGAAGGCGTTGCGCAGGAGAATGGAGATCGAGACGCCGAAGACCGCCTTCACCTGCGTCGCGTCGGCGGTGAGCCGCGAGACGATCTCGCCCGATTGCGAGCGGTCGAAGAAGGCCGGATCGAGGATGGTGAGGCGGGCGAAGACCGCGCTGCGCAGGTCCGCCACCACGCGCTCTCCCAGCGTCACCACGGTGTAGTAGCGGGCGGCGCTCGAGAGGGCGAGGACCGTCACCACGCCGATCAGCGCCATGAAATAGGCGTCGATGACATTGTGGCCCTCCGGCGAGAAGCCGTGATCGATCACCCGCCGGAGCGCGATGGGCACGACCAGCGTCGCCCCGGAAGCCGCCAGCAGCGACAGGAACGCCGCGAGGATGCGGCCGCGATAGACCAGTGCGAACGGAATCAGCGGCTTCAGCGACCCGAGGGGTGCTTTGCCGCGGCCATCGCCGCCGGAAATTTTGTTACGCCCGCGAGCCATCTTGCCTCGTCATCGTCTCAAGAAAATACGCGCCCGGGCGATCTCCCGCGCCCGGACGCTTGTTCGGAGGAAGCACGTGGGGTATAGGCCCGCCTTCATCCGATTGCGCGTGATCTAAGGCCGCGGGCCGCCAGGCGGGCCGGTCGGCGTGGCTATTCAAGGATTTCGTCATGGCAAAGAGTGCGGCCGACAAGGCCAAGGGTACCGAGCATCCCGACTACCATTTCATCAAGGTCGTGATGACCGATGGGTCCGACTACATGACCCGGTCGACCTACGGCAAGGAGGGCGACACCCTCAACCTCGATATCGACCCGAACACGCACCCGGCCTGGACCGGTGGCGAGCAGAAGATGCTCGATCGCGGCGGTCGCGTCTCGCGGTTCAATTCGCGTTTCGGCGCCCTCTCCTTCGGCAAGAAGTGATCTACCCGGACTGACCGACGCCACCGTCTGGTGGCGGCGGAGGGTTTTCGAAACGCGAAAGGGCGGCGCTGACGAGGCGCCGCCCTTTCGCGTTTCCAGGCATCGAGGCCACGCCGGGCCTCGATGCGCCAAACCTCAATGCGCCACGCCGAAGGCGCTGCGCAGCAGGCCCTGCTGAGCGGCGACGGGGCTCTCGCGGACAATCGGGGTCGGGTGGTCGTCGGAGATGAGGCCGTCGAGATGCAGGATGCGGGCATGGAGCCGGCGCGAGCGGATGATAAGGTCCTGAAGACGGGCGGGGAGCGCGCCGAAAGTCTCGGCGCGGAAGGCCTCGGGAGTCGCGAGGCGGACGCGGGTCTTCTCCTGAAGCGCTTGCGCGGGGGTGATCTCGCCCTCCGACACGGCGCGCTGCACCAGCAGCCAGGAGGCGATCTGCATCAGCCGCGTGGTCAGACGCATGCTCTCACTGGCGTAGGACAGGGTACTGTCGCGCGACAGGAGGCGCGATTCCTCGCGTCCATCACCGTCGAGATAGGCCGCCGCCTCCTCGACCATGGTCATGCCCTCGCGGAACAGAACCCGGAAGGCCTCCGAGTTCACGTAGGTGTCGCCGAAGCTGACCCAGTCGCGCTCGTCGCGAAAGGTGACGTTGAACTCGTTCATCCTGCCTCCTGTGCCGCTATCGGACCGTTGTGTCCCGACCTGGGACACGATCAGTGCGTTCGCGACCAGAGGCGCAACACTAGCGCCGAACGCGCCGCCTCGCGCCGTTGACCGAGGGTTAACGTTAACAAGCGGACATCGTGCCAAACGAGCAGAGTCGAACGGCGCCGGACGCGCGGATGAGCGAAGACGAAAAAAAAGCCGCCCGGGAGGGGCGGCTTGATGAAGTCGACAGAGGCATCAAAACAGCGGCAGATCGAAATCTGCCCCACATCCGGAAAACCGGACATGATTCCTTCATAGGCCGAAAAGGTTAATGCACGGCTAACGCCGACCCCATTCGGGCGTCGGCGGGCGCGATGGGAAATACCCGCGCCAGAATTGACTTCGCCCCCCCTCTCCGTCATAAGCCGCGCCATCGCGTCGCCGCGCCCCATGTGGGCGCTCTTCGCGCTTGCAGACACATTTCAGGGCGAGTGAAGATGTCGGTGGGGCTCCTGCAGCCAGCCGGATCGATCCTCGGCCATCGGAGATCGCGCCATGAAGAGAACTTATCAGCCCAGCAAGCTCGTGCGTAAGCGCCGCCACGGTTTCCGCGCCCGTATGGCCACGGCCGGCGGCCGCAAGGTCATCGCAGCCCGTCGCTCCCACGGCCGCAAGAAGCTCTCGGCCTAAGGCATCCGTGCCTTCGGCGGCACGGAACGCCGAGGCCAGCCCCGCTCAGACCATGACCTCGCCCCTAGGCCGCAGGATCGAACCGGCAGTGTCGACGATCGGACGGCTCAAGCGGCGACCGGACTTCCTCGCTGCCGCGGGGGGGCGACGGTTCCATACTGAGCTCATGAGCGCGCAGGGGCGGCTGCGCGATACGGCATCCGGGACGCCACCCGCCGATGCGGCGCCGATCGGGGGGCTGCGAATCGGCTTCACAATCACGAAGCGTGTCGGGCATGCTACCGAGCGCAACCGGATTCGCCGCCGGCTGCGCGATGCCGTAGCCTATGCCTCGGCGGATCTTCCCGATGCCTCGGCGGATATCGTTCTCGTCGCGAGACGTCCGGCGCTCCATGCCCCGTTCGAGACGCTGATCGCCGACCTGCGACGTTCCGTCGGCGCGGTGATCAAGCCCGGCGGGACCAAGGGTGGCGAATCGGGTTCCTCCTCGCGGGGACGGCGCAGGTCCGGAAAGCCCGATGCGGGCAAGCCCGGCCCGGGCTCCGATGGAATTGCATCCTCCAAAACCGCATCACTCGCCCTGACGTCGGCGCGTTCGCCCGCGCGAAACGAGGCGGGGACGATGCCCCCTGCCTCGGGCGACGCTTGCCTTCCCTCCCCTCCTCCGAACACACGCGACGGATCTCTCGATGGGTAATGACAAGACGAACATGATCGTCGCGATCGCCTTGTCGCTGGCGGTCCTGCTCGGTTGGAACTATTTCATCGCCGCCCCGCGCGTGGAGGAGCAGCGTCAAGCCGCCCTGCAGAGCAAGGCAGCGCAGCAGGCGGCCAACCCCACCGGTGCGCCCTCGGCGAGCCCGGCGGAAGGTGGACCCTCGGCCCCCGTGCCGGGTACCCTGCCGAATGCGCAGACGCCGGCGGAAAGCCGCGAAGCGGCGCTCGCCCGCTCGCCGCGCGTGACCATCGACACCCCGGCGCTCGCCGGTTCGATCGCCCTCAAGGGCGGCCGCGTCGACGACGTCTCGCTCAAGGGCTACCACGAAACCGTGGACGACAAGAGCCCGCGCATCGTGCTGCTCTCGCCCACCGGCAGCGCCAATCCCTATTACGCCGAGTTCGGCTGGGTCGGGCAGAATACCGGCCCCCTCCCCACCGGTGACACGGTGTGGACCGCCGACGAGACCGTGCTGACGCCGACCAAGCCCCTGACGCTGACCTACGACAACGGCGCCGGCCTCGTGTTCCGCCGCGTCATCGCCGTCGACGACAAGTTCATGTTCACGATCCGCGACGAGGTCGAGAACAAGGGCGCGAACGCCGTCACCCTGTATCCCTACGGGCTCGTCTCACGCTGGGGCAAGCCGACGACGCAGGGCTATTACGTGCTGCACGAGGGCATGATCGGCGTCCTCGGCGCCGACGGCCTGCAGGAATACACCTACGATCACGTCGCCAAGGAGCCGGTGCTCGGCAACGCCGCCACCAAGGGCAAGGCCTGGGCGAACGTGACGGGCGGCTTCGTCGGTATCACCGACAAGTACTGGGCGGCGGCCACCATCCCCGACCAGGCCACGCCCTATACCGGCAGCTTTACCGAGCGCACCGACGGCGCCACCAAGGTCTATCAGGCCAGCGTGCGCGGCGATGGCCGCAACGTCGCGCCGGGCTCCGCCGTGACGGCGACCCAGCAGCTCTTCGCCGGCGCCAAGGAAGTCAACACGATCAACAACTACCAGAAGGATCTCGGCATCAAGCAGTTCGATCTGATGATCGACTGGGGCTGGTTCCACTTCATCACCAAGCCGATGTTCCGGGCGCTGGACTTCTTCTTCCACCTGTTCGGCAATTTCGGCGTGTCGATCCTGGTGGTGACCTTCTGCCTGAAATTGCTGTTCCTGCCGATCGCCAACAAGTCGTACCAGTCCATGGCCAAGATGAAGGCCGTGCAGCCGGAGATGGCCTCGATCCGCGAGCGCTACGGCGACGACAAGATGAAGCAGCAGCAGGCGATGATGGAGCTGTACAAGAAGGAGAAGATCAACCCGGTCGCCGGCTGCTGGCCGGTGCTGATCCAGATCCCGGTCTTCTTCGCGCTCTACAAGGTTCTGTTCATCACCATCGAGATGCGGCACGCGCCGTTCTTCGGCTGGATCCAGGATCTCGCCGCGCCCGATCCGACCAACATCCTGAACCTGTTCGGGCTCCTTCCCTTCGCCGCCCCGGACTTCATCCATCTCGGCATCTGGCCGATCGTGATGGGCATCACGATGTTCATCCAGATGAAGATGAACCCCGCGCCGCCGGACCCGGTCCAGGCGCAGATCTTCACCTTCATGCCCATCGTGTTCACCTTCATGCTCGGCTCGTTCCCGGCCGGTCTGGTGATCTACTGGGCCTGGAACAACACCCTCTCGGTGATCCAGCAATACGTCATCATGCGCCGCAACGGCGTGAAGGTGGAGTTGTGGGACAACCTCGGCGGGATGTTCAAGAAGAAGCCCGCCGACAAGAGCGCGCCGGCCAAGAGTTAAGTCGTCCACTCTCGGACGTTTCCCAACCGTTGCCCTCATCCTGAGGTGCCGCGCAGCGGCCTCGAAGGAGGCTTCCAGAACCCGTAAAGGGCCATGGAGGCCCCCTTCGAGGCCTTCGTTTCACGAAGGCACCTCCGGATGAGGTGGCGATGTGGGACGCCCCGACCCGAGCCCGCCGCCGGAGCCGCACCATGTCCCAAGCCGAAGCCGACGCGGCCCTCCTCGAATCCGGCCGCCTGTTGTTCGCGGGCGTGGCCGACTTCTTGTCCTCCGCGCCCACCGTCGCCGCCCTGCCGCCGATGAAGGGCGTCGAGATCGCCTTCGCCGGCCGCTCGAACGTCGGCAAGTCGAGCCTCGTCAATGCACTGACCGGCCGCAACACCCTGGCGCGGACGTCGCACACGCCGGGGCGGACGCAGCAGCTCAACTTCTTCGATATCGGCGGCCGCCTGACCCTGGTGGACATGCCCGGCTACGGCTACGCCGCCGTGGAGAAGACCAAGGTCGAGGCCTGGACCGACCTGATCCACGATTACCTGAAGGGCCGCGCCAACCTCGCCCGCGTCTTCATGCTGATCGATTCCCGTCACGGGCTGAAGAGCATCGACACCGACGTGCTCGACGGGCTCGACAAGGCCGCCGTGAGCTATCAGATCGTCCTGACCAAGGGCGATGCCCTGAAGAAGGCCGAGATCGAGGCGCGCATCGCCGGCATCCGCTCGGCCATCGCCAAACGCCCGGCGGCCTACCCCGAAATCCTGCTCACATCGAGCCGCGACGATCGCGGCGTGCCGGAACTGCGCGCCAGCGTCGCCCGGCTCCTGTCCGAGCGCGGCGCATGAGCCTCGGCCTGCCCGATCGTATCCTGTTGGCGCTCGGCGCCTCGGCCGGCCTGCTCGGCGTCGCCGCCAGCGCCGCGGCGGCCCATGTTCCGGGCGCCGACAGCCTGAAGACGGCGGCGCAGTTCCTGCTGTTCCACGCTCCGGCCGTGATCGGATTGGTGATCTTGACCGCCGCCGGGATCACGCACCGCCTCACCACCCGGATCGCCGCCGCTACGCTGGTGATCGGGCTTGCACTGTTCTCCGGCGACCTGTCCCTGCGCGCGCTGCACGGTACGCCGCTCTTCCCGATGGCTGCGCCGACGGGTGGCATACTGCTGATGGGCGGGTGGCTGGTGGCTGCGATAAGCGCCTTCGTTCCGACGGGGGGCCGGCGGGGATCCACCGGCTCCACCTGACCCCGGACGCGTGCGTCCGGGACAGGGGCGGTGGGCAGTATCGCCAGATCCCCGGAATGCCCCGCGGACCCTCTGCCGCCGCACGGTTCCGGCTCCGGGCCGCATCGGGGACCGGGAGTTTGGTGAGGGATAGTCAGACGAACAGGAAGTCGGTCGCGTGCAGATCCGCGACATGCAGGCCCGCGAGGCGGATACTGCCCTCGTCGTAGTGGATGACGACCCCGGCGCTGGTGTCCTCGGCGTGAGAGACCAATGCGGCGAAGGAGCCCAGCACATCCTTCTCCAGGCGAATGACGTCGGGCGAGCCCGATCCGGGGCTGAAGTCGGTGATGACGTCCTTGCCCGTCAGGCGGTCGAAAACGAAGGTATCGCGGCCGGAGCCGCCGGTCAGTCTGTCGTTGCCGGCCCCGCCGATCAGCGTGTCATTGCCGTCATCGCCTCGGAGCGAGTCGTTGCCGGCGTCACCGAACAGCGCGTCGTCGCTGGTACCGCCGTTCAGCACGTCCTTCCCCTCGCCCCCGAACAGCTTGTCCGACGAGCCATCCCCCGAAAGGACGTCGTCGCCGCTGGCGCCCACGACCCGGTCCACCCCGTCACCACCCTGAAGCGTGTCGTTGCCGGCACCGCCATTGAGTTGGTCGTCCCCGATGTTGCCGCTCAGGAGATTGTTGGCGGCATCGCCCGTAAGCTTATCGTTCTGGTCGGTCCCGCTGACGTTCTCGACGCCGGAGACGGTTTGCTTGCCTTCCTCACCGCCGACAATGAAATAAGACTTCTGGCTCAGATTGACGTTGGCGGCTCGGTCGAAAGCAAAGAACGCGAGAGTATCGGTACCCGACTGGCCGTAGACGTCATCGACGAACAAGTCGTAGCGCATGACGAACCGGTCATCGCCAGATCCGCCGTAGAGCGTATCGACGCCGTTATCTCCGATCAGCAGATCGTTGCCACCGCCGCCATAGAGGGTGTCGCTGCCGATATAATTCGTCGCCGAATCGGAGTCGCCAAAAATGGTATCATCCCCGCCCCGACCGTAGATCACGTCGTTGCCACTGTAGCCGAGGATATAGTCTTTCTCGTCGGTCACACCCGTGCCGTAGTCGATAAGATCGGCCTGACCAGTACCCATTACATACGCCATGACGTTCCTTTCCGTCTCACTCTTTTAGAAGGATCGGATTGCGGCGTTAGCCTAGCGCTGCGCCGGCAACCAGGCAATATGAAATTTTATACTTGAATTAGAAGACTATTTCCCGAGAGCCTGGATAGTATCCGCGGCCTGCGACGCCCGCATCGCCTTATCTATCCAGATGTCTCTCTTCCGCCTGAGGTGTTCGACCGATGCGGGGACGGCGCGGAATCCTTCCTCGGGAAAGCCTGTTTGCCGTCAGCGGGACAGGAAAACTCGGCGTGCCGACGCGAGGATCCATGATCGGGGATGGCTCGATGCCGACATTGTCGAGTGCTCCCCCATCGACGGGGCATCCGGCCGGACCGGCACGGTCCTCGGCCCATCGAGGCGATGGTGTACGCTCCGCCCGGCCACGCACCCAAGGGAGGATCGTATGCTCAGACCCTGTATTCTGTTCGCCGCCTGCCTCGCGGCCATCCCCGTCCGCGCCGCGCCGATCGAGGAGAACGAGCCGCTGGTGATGCGGATCATCTTCGAGGATTGCCTGGGCTATATCCGCCACGGCCGCACGCCGTTCCAGGGGCTCGCGACGCGGCCCGCCTCGCGTGAGGCGATCGACACCATCCCGCACCGTGCGCCGGATCGGGAGAAGGCGGTAGAGCTTGTGTCGCCGCGCTACGTCGCATCCTGGGGGCAGGACGGACACGGCCGGCACTGCCTCATCCGTACGGTCTGGCAGGCCGAGCCCGACGCCCGGCCAATGCGCCTCGGCGTGAGGAGGGATGGCTTCCTGCAACGCGTCGATGCCCGCGCCCGCGCCGAGGGTCTGACGACGGGTGCCATGGCCGATGCGTTCACGCCGATATCCGTCAGCTTCTGGTCCGAGGGCGAAACCGGCCAAGACAGAGGCCCGCTGCGGCCGGTCAGTTTCTCGCTCGTGGCCTCGGCCGCCGACGAGGCCCGGGGCCTCGCCGATGCCGGCGTGATCGCCATGGGCGGTCCGCCGCAGGGCCGCCCCTGAAACCCTCGCCCTCGAGCTCTCCCTACGGCATGACCGGGGGGTGGTAGGTCAGCGTGAAGGCCAGCGCCCAGAGCAGGAACAGCACCACCGGCAGGTGGATGATGAGCTGCAGGAAGCTGAAGCCGACAATGTCGCGGGCCTTGAGGCCGAGGATGCCGAGAAGCGGCAGCATCCAGAACGGGTTGATCAGGTTCGGCAGCGCCTCGGCGGCGTTGTAGATCATCACCGCCCAGCCGAGATGCACCTGCAGCTCGTTGGCCGCCTGCATGACGTAGGGCGCTTCCAGCAGCCACTTGCCGCCGCCCGAGGGCACGAAGAAGCCGAGCACCGCCGAATAGACACCCATGGAGATTGGGAAGCTGCCCGTGGTGTTCAGCGCCACGAAAGCGTGGGTGATCACGTCCGAGACCGAGGTGCCGCCCGCGTTCTTGGCGTTGGTCAGCATGGCGCTGATCGCCGCGTAGAGCGGGAACTGGATCAGCACGCCGGCGGTGGCCGGCACCGCCTTGGCGACGGAGGCGAGAAAGTTCCTTGGCCGCCAATGCAGCAGCAGGCCGAGGGTGAGGAAGAGCAGGTTGTAGGTGTTGAGGTTGGAGATCGCGGTGATCCAGGACTGGCGTGCGAATTCCTGGTAGAGCCAGCCGGCCGCGATGAGGACGAGCAGCAGGGTCAGGATCGGCGAATGCTCCAGCCATTCCGAGGGCTGCTGCGGCCGGGACTCGTCCGGCTTATCGCGCGAGACGTCGAGGCCGAGATCGTCCGCCGTCACGGCGGTGGCGGGCTGCGGCGCCGAGACATAGGCGATGATGATCGAGATCACGAAGAGGATCAGGGCGATCAGCATCGACTGCCAGAGGAAGATCGTCTCGCTGAACGGGATCACGCCGGTGATCGGCAGCAGGCTCGGCGGCAGGCTTTTGGGATTCGCCTGCAGCTGCGCGGCGGAGGAGCTGAGCCCCATGGCCCAGGTGGCGCCGAGGCCGAGATAGGCGGCGGCACCGGCAGCCCGGTAATCCATGCGGAGTTCGGTGCGGCGGGCGAGCGCGCGGGCGAGAAGGCCGCCGAAGATCAGGCTGAGGCCCCAGCTCAGGAACGACGACAGCATCGTCGCCGCCGCCACGAAGCCGACCGCGCCCCGCCCGGTCTTCGGCACCAGGGCGAGCCGGTCGATCAGCCGCTGCACCGGCGGCGCCGTCGCCACCACGTAGCCGCCGATGGTGACGAAGGCCATCTGCATGGTGAAGGGGATCAGGCTCCAGAAGCCGTCGCCGAAGCTCTTGGCCACCACCATCGCGGGCGCGCCATTGGCCAGCGCCCCGAGGGCCACGATGACCACCGCGATGGCCACGAAGATGAACGCGTCGGGAAACCAGCGCTCGGCCCAGACGGTGAAGCGGATGCCGAGGCGGGACAGGGCACCATCGGTGGCGACTTCGCCAACGGGGCGGCCGGTTCCCGGTTTGGACGGAACCGGATTGCGGGATTCTGGACTGCGTGCCGACATCTGAAATCCCGCCGTGATCCGGCCTGGTCCACCAGGCCGACGCCGTGCATGTTGCCCAAACATGGAGCAGGCTCAAGCCCGGCGTTTTGGCTTGTCACCAAGCAAAGGCGACGAATACGCCTCCCCTTCAATCTTCCTTCAACACTGCATGCGGAGATTGCACCGGCGATTCTTGGGGAAGACGACGCGTGACGAAGCCGGCGAACAAATCCCCCCTGGAGATCGTCCGCGACCGCCGACCCCGGACAGATGCGATGTCCCGCGATTTGACCGACGGGACCGGGTCCGACCGTGATGACAGGGGGAGGAAGGCCTACGGCTCGCAGCTGGCATGGCTGTTCGGCATCCTCGCCAGCGTGGCGGCGATTGCCGGCGCAATCCTGGTCGTCCTGGCTCTGCCGCCCGTACTCGAATGCCGAAACCGGGCCGCGCAGGGCTTTTTCGTCGGCCAGACCTATGGGGGCTGCGTGGCGAGCGGGTTCTCGGCGCGGTGGAACCTGCTCGAACAGCGGGTGAAGATGACGCTGCGCGGCTCGGGTCGCTGATCGACGCCTGGCTCCCCGCCCGGGACGAACGCGCTTATTCGGTAGATAAGACGGGAGATGGCGGCCATCGCCTGACCGGCCCCAGCGGGACGAACCTGCCGGAGCCGTGAGACGGGCCGCGCCTCAGTTCAGCGTGACGCTCGCCGGGCGCCGCTCCGGCAGGCCGGGATCGTCGCCGATCATCAGGCCGGACGGGCCGAGCCGGACCGGCACCGCCTCGCCGTCATGGATACGGCCCGCGAGCAACTGCTCGGCCAGGCGGTCCTGCACCGCCTTCTGGATGACGCGCTTGAGCGGACGCGCCCCATAGGCCGGGTCGTAGCCCTTGTCGGCCAGCCAGTCGCGGGCATCGGGCTCCACGTCGAGGGCGATCTTGCGCTCGTCGAGGAGGGTCTGCAGCCGCTTGAGCTGGATATCGACGATCGCCCCCATCTCCGACCGCCGGAGACGGTGGAACAGGATGATCTCGTCGATCCGGTTGAGGAATTCCGGCCGGAAGTGATGGCGGACCACGCCCATCACCTCCTCGCGGACCTCATCCGTATCCTGCCCCTCCGTCTGCGCCACCAGATATTCCGACCCGAGATTCGAGGTCATGATCAGGAGCGTATTGCGGAAATCCACCGTGCGCCCCTGCCCGTCCGTGAGACGCCCGTCATCGAGAACCTGCAGCAGGACGTTGAACACGTCCGGATGCGCCTTCTCGATCTCGTCGAACAGCACAACCTGATAGGGCCGGCGCCGCACGGCCTCCGTGAGCGCTCCCCCCTCCTCGTAGCCGACATAGCCCGGAGGCGCGCCGATGAGCCGGGCGACCGAGTGCTTCTCCATGTATTCCGACATGTCGATCCGCACGAGGGCGGTGTCGTCGTCGAACAGGAACCCGGCGAGTGCCTTGGTCAGCTCGGTCTTGCCGACGCCCGTCGGCCCGAGGAACATGAACGAGCCGATCGGCCGGTTCGGGTCCTGCAGACCGGCGCGGGCGCGCCGCACGGCGGTGGCCACGGCTTCCACGGCTTCCCGCTGGCCGACGACACGCTGCCCCAGTGCCGCCTCCATGGCGAGCAGCTTCTCGCGCTCGCCCTCCAGCATCTTGTCCACGGGGACGCCGGTCCAGCGCGAGACGACGCCCGCGATATGGGCCGGCGTCACCGCCTCCTCGACCATACCGTCGCGGGCGACGGCGGATTCGGCCGCCGCCTCGTTCTCGGCGAGCTCCCGCTCCAACCCAGGGATCACGCCGTAGGCGAGTTCGCCCGCGCGCTGGTACTGGCCCTGGCGCTGGGCCGAGGCGAGTTCGTTGCGCGCCTCGTCGAGCTTCTTCTTGAGCTCGGCGGCGGCACCCAGCTTGTCCTTCTCGGCCTTCCAGCGCGACGTGATCGCGGCTGATTGCTCTTCGAGATCGGCCAGTTCCTTTTCCAGACGCACCAAGCGGTCGCGCGAGGCGGAATCGGTCTCCTTCTTCAGGGCCTCGCCCTCGATCTTGAGGCGCACCACCTCGCGGTCGATGTTGTCGAGCTCCTCCGGCTTCGAATCCACCTGCATGCGCAGGCGGGAGCCCGCCTCGTCCATCAGGTCGATGGCCTTGTCCGGCAGGAAGCGGTCGGTGATGTAGCGGTTCGACAGGGTCGCGGCCGCCACGAGAGCGGCGTCCTGGATGCGCACGCCGTGGTGCTGCTCGTACTTCTCCTTGATGCCGCGCAGGATCGAGACCGTGTCCTCGACGGTGGGCTCGGACACGAAGACGGGCTGGAAGCGGCGGGCGAGGGCCGCGTCCTTCTCCACATGCTTGCGGTACTCGTCGAGGGTGGTCGCGCCAACGCAATGCAATTCGCCACGCGCCAGAGCGGGCTTGAGCAGGTTGGAGGCGTCCATCGCCCCGTCCGCCTTGCCGGCCCCCACCAGGGTGTGCATCTCGTCGATGAACAGGATGATGCCGCCGGCCGCCGAGGTGACCTCGGACAGCACGCCCTTCAGCCGCTCCTCGAACTCGCCGCGATACTTAGCGCCGGCGATCAGCGCGCCCATGTCGAGGGCCAGCAGACTCTTGTCCTTCAGGCTCTCCGGCACGTCGCCATCGACGATGCGCAGGGCCAGCCCCTCGACGATGGCGGTCTTGCCGACGCCGGGTTCGCCGATCAGCACCGGGTTGTTCTTGGTGCGCCGGGACAGGACCTGGATGGTGCGGCGGATCTCCTCGTCACGGCCGATCACCGGGTCGAGCTTGCCCTCCCGGGCGGCCTCGGTGAGGTCGCGGGCGTATTTCTTGAGCGCGTCGTAGGCGTTCTCGGCCGTGGCGTTGTCGGCGGTGCGGCCCTTGCGGAGCGCGTTGATGGCAGCGTTCAGCGACGCGGCTGTCACGCCGGCGGCGGCGAGCGCACGGCCGGATTCAGTGTCCTTCTCCACGGCGAGGGCCAGGAGCAGGCGCTCCACGGTGACGTAGGAATCACCCGCCTTCTGGGCGGCCTTCTCGGCGGTGTCGAACAGGCGCACGAGTTCGCGCGTCGCCTGGGGCTGCGCGGAATTGCCGGACACCTTGGGCTGCTTGGCCAACCATTGATCGACCTGGGCGAGCGCCACGCGGGACTGTCCGCCGGCGCGGTCGATCAGGCCGGCGCAGAGTCCCTCGGGATCGTCGAGAAGTACCTTGAGCAGGTGACCCGGCTGCAATTGCGGATGGCCTTCGCGAAGGGCCAGGGATTGCGCGGCCTGGACGAAGCCGCGGGCGCGTTCGGTATAGATCTCGAAATTCATCGTCTTCCTCTCCCCCGTGCCGACGATCCACCGCCCGCCAAGCGGCGCGGCCCCGTCGAGACGTCGCTTCCCGACCGGATGGTCCGGGAAGCCTCGGCGCCGCGAGGGCCGCCGATTGCTCACGATGTAGTGTTGCAAATGAGCACCACAAGACCCGATCACGGACTTGCGCGCGAGTATGGCTTCGGGCGAGGCTGATGGGATGACCGCGACGCCGACGAACCTCCCCGAACTGCGCCTCGAAGCGCTCCACCGCTACCCCGTGAAGGGGCTCTCACCCGAGGGGCTGGAGGGAGCGGCGCTGGAAGCGGGACGCTATTTTCCGGGCGACCGGCTCTTCGCCCTCGAGAACGGGCCGTCCGGCTTCGATCCGGCCGCGCCCAAGCATCAGCCCAAGATCAAGTTCCTGATGCTGATGCGCAACGAGGCCCTGGCCCGCCTCAGTACTCGCTACGACGACGAAACATCGGTGCTGACGATCCGCCAGGGGGACGGCATCGCCGTCGAGGCCGACCTCTCGACGCCGGAAGGGCGCGAGGCGGTGGAAGCGTTCTTCCGTGCCGAATTCGCGGACGCCCTGCGCGGGCCGCCGAGGCTGCTCACCGCACCGGACGGATTCCGCTTCACCGATTCAGCACGCGGCTTCGTCTCGCTCCTCAACCTCGCCAGCGTCGCGGCGACGGAGGACATGGTGGGCGCGCCCGTCGATCCGTTGCGCTTCCGCGCAAACCTTCACCTCTCCGGCCTTCCCCCCTTCGCCGAACTCGACCTCGTCGGGCGCATTCTCACCACGTCGGGAGGCGTGCGCCTGCGGATCTCAAAGCGGACAGAGCGCTGTGCGGCGACGAATGTCGATCCGGCGACCGGCATCCGCGACCTCGCGATCCCCCGGACGCTCTCCACGCGCCTCGGCCATACCGATTGCGGGGTCTACGCGGAGGTGCTCCATGGGGGCCGCCTCGAACGGGGCGAGACGCTCCGGATCGAGGCGTGAGGCGCGAAGCAGGTTTTTATCGCAGAACCTGCGGCCACATCTGCGAAACCCGCCTGGGAGATTTGCAAGGCGGCGGGCCTCGATCGACCTTCGGGGTCCTGCTGGCGGGATCGCTCAGATCGCGTGACGCGGTACGAGGACGATGGCGGCGGCGTAACCGGCCCGGCGCAGGCCACGAAAATCGGCGTGACGCCGCTCGCAGGTCACCTTGACGTAGCGCTTTTCGCCATCGGCGCTCCAGGTGGAGGCGGCCATGGTCTGGCCATGGATCATGCATTCCATCGGCGTGTGCGCGGGTGACACGATGACGTCGAGGGCGGTGGTGCGGGAGCAATCCTGCGCCGCGATCATGCTGGAGCAAACGAGTGCGACGGCTAACAATTCGGACATGACGGACCCCTTTTTCGGTTCGGCGAATAAGGTCCGCGGTGTTGCTCAGGCGTCGAGCTGCCGCGTGATTGTTGCCTGAGCGTTCCTCCTCGTTTTTTATTGGACTTGGTCTAGCATGACAGATGCCAAACCTGTCGCAAGGTGGCCTCGCCCCCGGCCGGACATGGCTCTCATGCGCGGCACGAAGACTTCGGCTTCATGCGCGAGGCGACACCTTGCCGGCCCGCGATCGGCCGGTGACGAGGCGGTCCTCGCTACGGGACACGAGCCAGGTCGGCTCGGGCTCGGCGCTGGGCAGGATGCTGGCGACGGCATCGAGATCGACGACGTAGCTGTCGGTCAGCCTGCGCCAGATTTCTGCGGGAGAAGCGGTGTCCTTCCCGATTTGGGCGAGGGCGGCAGCCAGGTTCCGAAGGCCGGTGAGGGTCGGACGGGCGACGGTGGGATCCGTGGCAAGCATCGAAGGGAACGTCCTGTGCAATCTCCCAAAGGATCACAGGACAGGGTTAACGCATGGTTATGCCCCCCTTCAGTGTGGCCGTGCTCACCACGGATCCGCCTTTCACGGCGGGACCATTTTTCCAAGCTTTGGCGGCCATGGCGCTTCGCAGTGCGACATCGCTGCGCTAGAAGCGCGTCGTCGCGCATCCCGAACCGGCGCCGTAGCGAGGACAGTGCCTCACGATGAAAGAATCTCTGGCAAAAGACGCCCTCCCGAACGTGCATGTCCGCGCCGAGGTCTTGGTCCAGGCGCTCCCGCACATGCAGCGCTACGACCAGGAAATCGTCGTCATCAAGTATGGCGGCCACGCCATGGGCGACCGCGCAGCGGCGGAGGATTTCGCCGAGGACATCGTCCTCCTCGAGCAATCCGGCCTCAAGCCCATCGTCGTTCATGGCGGCGGCCCGCAGATCGGGCGGATGCTCGGCCGGCTCGGTATCGAATCCGAGTTCCGCGGCGGCCTGCGCGTCACCGACGAGGCCACCGTGGAGGTGGTCGAGATGGTGCTCGCCGGCTCGATCAACAAACAGATCGTCGGCTGGATCTCAGCCGAGGGGGGCCGCGCCATCGGCCTCTGCGGCAAGGACGGCAACATGGTCCGCGCCCGCAAGGCGACGCGCACCGTCCTCGACCCGGAGAGCCAGACCGAGCAGGAGATCGATCTCGGCCTCGTGGGCGAGCCCGAGCACGTGGAACGCGGCGTCCTCGATGCGGTGCTGAAAGCCGAGCTGATTCCGGTCCTCGCCCCGGTCGCCTTCGGGGCGGACGGCCAGACTTACAACGTCAATGCCGACACCTTTGCCGGCGCCATCGCCGGGGCGCTACGGGCCAAACGCCTGCTGCTGCTCACCGACGTGCCGGGCGTGCTCGACAAGGACAAGAAGCTGATCACCGACCTGACCCTCGAGGATTGCCGCCGCCTCATCGCCGACGGCACCATCACGGGCGGGATGATTCCGAAGATCGAGACCTGTATCTACGCGCTGGAACAGGGCGTCGAGGCCGTGGTCATCCTCGACGGCAAGGTCAGCCACGCGGTGCTGCTGGAACTCTTCACCGACCACGGCGCGGGTACGCTGATCCGCCGTACATAGCCACGAAGCCCCGGGACGTCTCGTCGGCGTCCCGGGGCACGGCAATTCGAAGCCGGCCGGGGCCGGAGACCATCAGGCGTCCTCGGCCTTGCCGGGCTCGGGCACACCGGCCTTGGCCCAGAACAAAGCCGTCGCCTTGCGATAGGCTTTGAGCAGGGCAGGCCCTTCCGGGCCCGCGGGGCCGATCTCGTCCCAGATCTGCTGGCACAGGCCGGCCTGGACCGTGAAGCGGCCCGGATCCTCGGTCTTCGCAGCGGCCGTCAACGCACCCACGATCTTGCGCATGCGTTCGGCATTCTGCGCGAACACCTCCTCGCGCTCGGCCACGCGACGGCGGGCCGCCTCGGCCTTCGCAGCGCGGCGCTCAGCGGATACCGCATCCTCGGTCACATCCGCCTCTTCGGGCCGATATGCGTCCTGAACCTGCCTGAAAGCGGCGCGGCCGCGCAGGATCATCGGCTTGGCGTCGGGCCGATCCCGGCAGGCTGCGCGCAGTTCGACGACGAGACGCTTGGCCATATCCACCATCTTGCGCGAAGGCGGGGACTCGGAGGCTGAAACGGCCGCCCTCTCCAGGGCTGCGATAATGGACTCCGCGTCGGCCGAAGGTCGCTCGTCGGAAACGTCGGGGCCGGGAATCGCCAATGCCTTGTGGTCCGGCTCAAAGCTCACGATGAAACCCTCTCGATCGATCTGGGGCGCCGCGCCGCGGATCGCTTCCTCGATCGTTCGCGCTGCCGCTCCCGTGTCAGAAGCCGCCATGCCGAGAAACCGGTGACACCGCCGCACACAAGTGCCCCGCGCTCGAGCCTTGGTTTCGCAGGCCGGCTGCCGAGACGGGGCGTAGCCCTATCGCCTCGGCCGCGACAGCGTCAAGGCAATCGCCACCACATCCGCCTCATGGCGACGCGGCTCGTTCGAAATGTGGAGGACAGTAGGGTGCCCAGCCATGTCCAAAGCAATCGACCGAGACGTCCCATGACCATCGGGACACCATCAGATCAATCAACGATGTTGTGAAGGAAGATGGTGCTGCTGGACAGGATTGAACTGTCGACCTCCTCATTACCAATGAGGTGCTCTACCACTGAGCTACAGCAGCCGATCGTCGCGACGTGTCGGGACGAGCGGGGAGTTAGCGGATCAAACGCGGCTTGGCAATCACTTCTCGCCACCTTTGAGCAATCCGTTTGAAACGAGCAGCCCGGTTTCCCTCTTGCAGGCGGCTCGGATGATGCCCGCCAGGCCGGATTCGGCCACGGCTTCCGCCGCGTCGGAGGGAGAGAACCAGCGGTCCTCGCGCTCGTTCCGCTCCGGCCAGTGCTTGAGCTGCTTACGCACTTCCAGGGGGAACACCTTGACCTGGCAGAGGACGAAATCGCGGCTCTTCAGGCGTTTCTCGTAGAGATAGAAGCCGAGCGGCCTCTTGCCGATCTCGCCCAGGAGACCGGCCTCCTCATAGGCTTCCCGGGCGGCGGCCTCGAAGGGCTTGCGCCCCTTCATCGGCCAGCCTTTCGGGATCACCCACCGGCGGCTCTCGCGCGATGTGATGAGGAGGATCTTGAACCCGCCATCCGGAAGGCGCCGGAACGGCAAGGCACCGACTTGGCGTCGAGGCTCCGCCTCACTCTCCAATTGGACTGAACTCATGGCAGGTGAACGCCCAGCCGCCGTCCGGGTTCGACGGGCCGAGCCCAACGGCGAAGTTCGAGACGGGGCACTGTACGCATGCGCGACGAGACCGGCGTTTTCTCAGCGTGAGCGATCGGTACGAGGACCATCGAACTCCGGACCATCGGAAGCCCCCTGTCTGTCACGCGAGGACGGGCTCGCGAGGATGGAACAGCCGAGACTGGCTTCGGCGTATCGGACACGGATTGGCTCTAACGGAAAAAGAAGATTGCCCTCAAGGCAAAACTTATCCGGCAAACTAAAACGGCTTCCATGCCTTCAGCTTAGAGAGCCCGCGTTCCTACGACACGCGTGTGACACCGCGAATTCGGACGGAACCGGCGGAGTCAACTCTCGGCGCGGCGATGCAGGGCGGTGTTCAACCGGCGGCGCTGAGGTTCTCGATCAGGGCATTGAGGTCGGCGCGCATGGCCTGGACCTCCGGCTCCGACATATTGAGCTGGCACATCACCGATTCCCGCACGAGGCGGGCCTCGGCGCGAAGGTCACGGCCATGCTGGGTCAGTTGGATTTCGACCTCGCGCTCGTCACTCCGCCGTCGGTTGCGGATTAGGAAACCGGCCGTCTCGAGCCGTTTCAGAACCGGCGTCAGCGTGCCGGAATCGAGCCTCAGGCGGCGACCGATATCCGACACCGTCACGCCATCGGTCTCCCACAGGACGAGGAGGACCAGATATTGCGGATAGGTCAGCCCCATCCGCTCCAGCATGGGCCGGTACGACCGGGTGATCCGATGCGCGGCGGCGTAGAGCGCGTAGCAGAGCTGATTGTCCAGCAGCAGCGGATCCGTGGTGGAACTCACCTGCTGCTCCGGAGCATCGACCATAGACACCACGTGATCGATCCCCAGATCCAGACGATACGACGCACGAGCGGCGACACCGAGTCCTCGCATTCGGCTCCGCGCCCCGGGCATCGGACGCGAGCCGGACGAGGGGCTCCCAACATCCGAAAGTCTCGTCATTTCGTTCCGATTGCAAGCATTTACCGGACCAGCGGCCGCATCCACACCCCATGGCGATCCTGGGCGGGATGCCGCACGATCACGTGAGCCGTGCCACCCAGCCCGCCCAAGCGCCCCCTCCCTGTTACGAACGGGGCGGATTGATGCGCGAACAGCCGGTGACCGCCCCCTTTTTGGCCTGTGCCTCGGCGGAGGGAGCGGCCACAATGCGGGGATCAGGCCCGTGACAGGATACCACGATGCAGTTCGCCCCTTCAGCCGCCCGTTCCCGCGCTCTTCCGATGGCCATTGCCCTGGCCTTCGGCCTCGGCCTGCCCCTGGCACCGGTCTCGGGTTCGGCGCTCGAAGGACCGGCCCCGGCCAAACCGGGTGAGGCCACGGCGCCGGCTTCGGCGGCCAAGCCCCGCGTCGTCATCGTGGCCACCGGCGGCACCATCGCCGGCGCCGGTGCGGATGCCGCCAACAGCGCCACCTACCAGGCAGCCAAGGTACCGGTGGACAAGCTCATCGCCGCCGTGCCGGCCATCGCCCAGATCGCCGAGGTGCGTGGGGAGCAGGCCTTCCAGATCGCTTCTGAGAGCTTCACCAACGCTCAATTGATCCAACTCGCCAAGCAGGTCTCGGCCCTGGTCAAACGCGACGACGTCGATGGCGTGGTCATCACCCACGGTACCGACACGGTGGAGGAAACCGCCTATTTCCTCGATCTCGTGGTGAAGACCGACAAGCCCATCGTCATGGTAGCGTCCATGCGCCCCTCCACCGCGATCTCGGCGGACGGCGCCCTCAACCTCCTCGACGCCGTGGTGGTCGCCGGCGCGAAGGATTCCCGCGCCAAGGGCGTGCTCCTCACCATGAACGACGAGATCCAGGCCGGACGCGACAGCACCAAGCGCGTGAACATCAAGCCCTCCGCCTTTTTCAGCCAGTGGGGGCCGCTCGGCATGGTGGTGGAGGGCAAGACCTACTGGTTCCGCGCGCCGGTGAAGCGCCACGGCACGACCTCGGAATTCGACATCGAGACGATCGACTCCCTGCCGGACGTCGCCATCGTCTACGGCTCGGGCAACATGCACCCCGAACCCTATACCTCGGCCGTGGCCGGCGGCGCGAAGGCCATCATCCATGCCGGCACCGGCAACGGCTCGGTGGCCGGCTACCTCGTCGACACCCTCAAGGACATCCGCTCCAAGGGGGTGCAGATCATCCGCTCGTCCCGCGTCGGCGACGGCTTCGTCCTGCGCAATGCCGAGCAGCCGGACGACAAGTACGATTGGGTCGTCGCCCACGACCTCAACCCGCAGAAAGCCAAGATCCTCGCCGCCGTCGCCCTGACGAAGACGCAGGACACCAAGGAGTTGCAGCGGATCTTCTGGGAGTACTGAGCGGATCGCCCAGGCCGTCGCCTCAGCGCAGGAGGAAGCCCTCAGGCGCGAGGGGCGGCGGCGCGGGTTCACCGAGGGCATCGCGGACGATCCCCTCCACCACGCGGACGAGGGCATCGAGGGGCAGGTCGTTGGGCTCGGTGCCGAACGGATCCTCCAGCTCGTCCCCCAGGGCATCGAGGCCGAAGAAGGTGTAGGCCACCAGCGCCGTCACGAGCGGCGTCACCCAGCCCAGGGTGCCCGCCAGCCCGAAGGGCAGGAGCAGACAGTAGATCCAGGCCGTGCGGTACAGGAGCAGGGTGTAGGCGAAGGGGAGCGGCGTGCTCTGGATGCGCTCGCAGACGATCTGGACCTGACCGAGGGCGGCGATCTTCTGCTCCACCAGGCCGAACAGGATGTCGGAGACAGCGCCCTCGCGCCGGGCCTGCCCCAGATCGGCCAATTGGTGGACGAGCACCGCCTCGGCCGGACTGGGCCGGGCGTGCAGATCCGCCGCCTCCGCCTCGGGAAGCCACGGCATCGCGGCCGCTGCCTCGTCGCCTCGGCGCATTTGCGCGTGCAGGGCGAGGGCGAAGGCCATGACGCGCCTCAACGCCCGCGCACGGAGGGCGCGATGCTGCTCCTCGGGCAGGAGCGCAGCTAGGAGGCGTGCAAAGGAGCGCGCTTCGAGGATCAGCGTTCCCCAGGCTTTGCGCGCCTCCCACCAACGGTCGTAGCAGGCCCCGTTGCGGAAACTCAGGAAGATCGAGAGCGCCAGCCCGACCAGGGTGAAGGGGCCGATGCCGGCACTCATCGGGAAGGGATGGGGCCATGCCCGCTCCACCGCGACGACACCGATGGCAGCCGCGGTGATGAAACTCACCTTCAGCGCCACCCTCGGCAGGATCGAGCCCTGGAGCGTGAACAGCACCGCCATCAGGTTTGGACGCGAACGGACGATCATGGTGGGTTCGAGGTTCCGTTGATGGGATCGAGGGCCGCGTGAAAGGACCGCCCGGACGAGCTCGCGCCGCCGGGCGTTCGACGACACGGCAACCCGAGCAGACTCGCACCGGCAAGCCGACGCGTCCCTCGCTCAGTCCTTTCGAGCGTCGCTGGTTCCAGGACGCAAGACCGATGGACGACTTTCACGAGGACAGCCCGACGTGAACACCATCCAGCCACGGCGAACCGCGCCCGATCCCGCCACATAATCGGAACACCGGGAGTGGAGATCGGTACGAGGCGCTCAGCAGCGGTGGAACGCAGAATGTTGAATATTGTCGACATTCCCGCACCGCAAAAGTCTTCGTGCCGCCCAAGCAAGAGCGGACAATTGCGCAGAATCCTCGCGAACCGCCGGAAAGGCCGGATACCGGGGCGCGAGAACCGACCAATCCGTTGCAGTGCAACAAGACATTCGCAGCGCTACTATCCCTAGACCGGCCCCTTGCGGAAACTGGACCGTATCTTTACGCTATGGGCGCCAAACAAGACTTCCGCACTCTCGACACTATGCAAGATATCACTTGTGTTAGGGTCGGGACGGGGGAGGCGCTCCGAGGATAGACCGGTCGATGAAGAAAAATAAGGTGATCACGGCCGAGGAGGCGATCGCCCTCATCCGGCACGACGACGTCGTCACCACCACGGGGTTCGTCCAGAGCTGCATCCCGGAGGCGCTTCATGCCGCCCTGGAGAAGCGCTTCGTCGACACGGGCGCCCCGCGCGGCCTCACCCTGATCATGACCGCCGGCGCCGGCGACAGCAAAGGCCTCGGCACCGGCCGGCTTCACCACGAGGGTCTGCTGAAGCGCGTCATCGCCGCCAATTTCGGTCGCATGCCGAAGGTGGCCAAGGCCGCCCAGGACAACAAGATCGTCGGCTACAACCTGCCCCAGGGCGTGATCTCGCAGCTCTACCGCGCCTGCGCCGCCGGCCAGCCCGGCCTCTTCTCCAAGGTCGGCCTGCATACCTATGTCGATCCGCGCCATGGCGGCGCCCGCGTGAACGAGGTGACGACGGACGAGATCGTCAAGCTCGTTGAGGTCGATGGCGAGGAATGGCTGTTCTACACCGCCACCAAGATCGACGTCGCCTTCATCCGCGGCACCTCGGCGGACCCGGCCGGCAACATCTCCTTCGAGAAGGAGGCGCTCACCCTCGATTGCCTGGCCCAGGCCATGGCGGCGCGCAACAATGGCGGCATCGTCATCGCGCAGGTGGAGCGCATCGTCGATGACGGCTTCCTGCTGCCCAAGGACGTGCGCGTTCCGGGAATCCTGGTGGATTGCGTCGTGCTGGCCGAGCCCGAGATGCACCGCATGAATTACGGCGTGCAGCACGACGCGGCGCTCGCCGGCCAGATCCGCGTGCCGGTGAGCGGCATGAAGAAAATGAAGCTCGACGCCCGCAAGATCATCGCGCGCCGCGCGGCCTTCGAATTGCCGCCGAACGGGGTGGTCAATCTCGGCGTCGGCGCACCCGAGGGCATCTCGGCGGTGGCCAACGAGGAGAAGGTGACGCCCTACATCACCCTCACTACGGAAGCCGGCGCGGTGGGCGGCGTGCTCGCCTCCGGGTCGAGCTTCGGCGCGGCGACGAATGCCGATTGCGTCATCGACCAGAACCAGATGTTCGATTTCTACGATGGCGGCGGCCTCGACATGACCTGCCTCGGCATGGCCGAGTGCGACCAGCACGGCAACGTCAACACCAGCGCGTTCGGCGGCAAGCTCAACGGCTGCGGCGGCTTCATCAACATCAGCCAGAACGCGCGGAGCGTGGTCTTCGCCGGCACCTTCACCGTGGGCGGCCTGGAGACCACGATCGAGGACGGCAAGCTCAAGATCGTCACCGAGGGACGCTCCCAGAAGTTCCTGCCCCAGGTGGAGCAGATCACCTTCAGCGGCCCCTATGCCCAGAAACGTTCGCAGCCGGTGATCTACGTCACCGAGCGTTGCGTCTTCCAGCTCACGGACGAGGGGCTCGAACTCATCGAGGTGGCACCGGGCATCGATATCGAGCGCGATATCCTGCCCCATATGGGCTTCACGCCGATCATCAAGCACCCGGCGCAGATGGATGCCCGGCTGTTCCGGGACGAGCCGATGGAGCTCCTCTCCGACCTCCTCAACCTCAACCTGCCGGAACGGGTCAGCTACGACGCCGAGCGCAACATTCTCTTCCTCAACCTCGAAGGCTGGCACGCCCGCATCAAGAGCGACATCGACGACCTGCGCAAGGTCCTGGTCGATGCCTGCAAGAAGGCCGGCCAGCGGGTCAACTCCGTGGTCAACCATGACGGGTTCCGCATCAACGAGAACCTGTACGACGATTACGCCAGCATGATCCAATACCTGTCGGCGAACTATTACCTCACCACCACGCGCTACGCGACGAGCGCCTTCCTGCGCCTCAAGATGGAAGAAGCGCTCAACAATCGCGGCCTCGCCCCCCATGTCTTCGAGCGCAAGGAGGACGCCCACGCCTTCCTCGACGGCATGGACCGCAAGGTGCGGCGCGCCTCCACCGCCATCGACGCGGCGGCGTGAGAAACGCCACCTCCGGGCAACGCTCGGAGACGGCGTACGCTCGGGCTGAACTGCAGCGTCATGCTGCGGCGACCGACCGCTCCGCCCACAGGACGGATGCTCGGCCTTAAGCCTTTCTCAGGTTTCGGTTGCAATCACATCATCGACACCGCCCGCTCCTCTCGGGGAGCGGGCGGACACGGTGATGGAGAACGCGTCCGTGGTTACGATCAAATCCTCGCTGCCCTTGGATGCGCATACGATCGACATCTATTCGTATGACGATCAGGTCAGCTATTCCCATCAGGTCGAGACGGGTTTTCGCGCCTCGCTGAGCGAGGACATCTTCTTCGACGTCGTTGGGTCCGGGTTCTCCTACGAGGCCGGCCCCTACCCCGTCACGGGCGTGACCAACGGCGTCACCCTGTTCTACGGCGCCAGCCCCCTCCTGGAGATCCAGGGTCTCGCGATCACGGCCGAGCAGGCCCTCGACTATCGCGAGCAGGATGCCGGGAGCGTTCGGGCGACGATTCTGTCGGGCGACGACACCCTCACCGGATCGAAATACGCGGATCTCCTCGACGGCTATGCCGGCGCGGATTCGATGACCGGTGGCGGTGGCGACGACGTCTACATCGTCGACAATGCCGGGGACCGCGTATTCGAGCGGCCGATGTCGGGCACCGACCAAGTCGAGGCCTCCATCTCGTTCTCCCTCGGCAAGCAGTTCATCGAGAATCTGACCCTGACGGGGAACGCCGCCATCAACGGCACTGGCAACACGCTCGACAACGTGCTTCTCGGCAACGATGCGGCGAACAAGCTCAAGGGTGGCGGTGGCGGCGACATCCTCGTCGGCGGCGCGGGCAAGGACACGCTCACGGGCGGCGTCGGCAACGACACCTTCGCCTTCCAGGCCATCTCGGACAGCCCCACCGGCAAGACCTACGACATGATCACGGATTTCGCGTTGGGCCAGGACCGGATCGACCTCTCCGCGATCCAGGCGGTGACCGGTGCCGAGGGCGACCAGGGCTTCACCTTCATCGGCAATGCCGCGCTCGCCCAAGCCGGAGACCTGCATATGCGGGTGTCCGGAAGCTCCACCTTCCTCGAAGGCGACGTCGACGGAAACGGCCGGGCCGATTTCCAGATCCTGTTGAAGTCCGTCGTCGGCGACCTTCAGGCGACCGACTTCATCCTCTGATCCCGCAGGCGGCTCACGCCTCCGGTGTCGGCACGCCGATACCGACATAATGGAAGCCGTGGCGGGCTACGTCCTCGCCCCGGTAGACGTTGCGGAGGTCCACCACCACCTTCGCCGCCATGCTCTCGGCGAGGACCGCCCAGTCGAGGGCGCGGAAGGCGTTCCACTCGGTGACGATGACGAGGGCGTCCGCTCCTTCGGCGCAGGCATAGGGGTCGTCGGCATAGGCGATGTCGGGCATCAGCGCGCGGGCACCCTCCATCCCCTCAGGATCATGGGCGCGGATGCGCGCGCCGGCATCCTGCAGGCCGGCGACGATGGAGAGGGACGGCGCGTCGCGCATGTCGTCGGTGTTGGGCTTGAAGGTGAGGCCCAGCAGCGCGATGGTCTTGCCCCGCACCGAGCCGCCGCAGGCGGTGACGATTTTGCGGGCCATGGCCCGCTTGCGCTGGTCGTTGACGGCGACCACCGCCTCCACCAGCCGTATCGGCGTGCCGCAATCCTGCGCGGTCTTCACCAGCGCCAGGGTATCCTTGGGGAAGCACGAGCCGCCATAGCCCGGCCCCGCATGCAGGAATTTCGAGCCGATGCGGTTGTCGAGGCCGATGCCGCGGGCGACCTCTTGGACATTGGCGCCGACCTGCTCGCACAGGTCCGCGATCTCGTTGATGAAGGTGATCTTGGTGGCGAGGAACGCGTTGGCGGCGTATTTCGTCAGCTCGGCCGTGCGCCGGCCGGTGACGAGGATCGGCGCCTGGTTGAGGTAGAGCGGGCGGTAGACCTCGTTCATCACGCTCGCCGCGCGGGCGTCGTCGGCCCCGATGACGATACGGTCCGGCCGTTTGAAATCACCGATCGCCGCGCCTTCGCGCAGGAATTCGGGGTTTGACACCACGGCGAAATCCGCATCGGGCCGCGCCTCGCGGATGATGCGCTCGACCTCGTCGCCGGTGCCGACGGGAACCGTCGATTTCGTCACCACCACCGTATAGCCGGTGAGCGCGGCGGCGATGTCGCGGGCCGCCGCATAGACGTAGGAGAGATCGGCGAAGCCGTCGCCTCGCCGGGACGGCGTACCCACCGCGATGAACACCGTATCGGCGGCGGCCACCGCGCTCGTCAGGTCGGTGGCGAAGGTCAGCCGGTTCTGGCGGACATTGTCGGCCACCAGCGTGTTGAGGCCGGGCTCGAAGATCGGGATGCGCCCCTGCTCCAGCGCCTCGATCTTGGCAGGATCGTTGTCGACGCAACAGACCGTGTGGCCGAAATCGGCGAAGCACGCACCGGAGACCAGGCCGACATACCCCGCGCCGATCATCGCGATCTTCATCAGGCTTTCTCCTCGGCCGCCTCGATGGGGCGTCCCGACCAACCGTCTCTCGCCGCCGGCGGTGACAGATCCATGACGGATCGGGCGCTTGCCACCCTCGGCCCCGCCGGACCGGGAGGATGGCCAACTATCACGTCGGCAGGTCTCGACGCCTTCACCTCCGCCGGGCGGATCGATGGACCGGGGCTGTATAGCAGCCCCTCGCGGATGACAAACGAGAGGCCGGTTCGGTCTCTCCCGGTCTCGGGGCGATCCCGGCGCGTGCGTCGCGGAGCGCGGCGCCCGTCACCATGATACGATATCGGCCATGATCTTTCGCTTCATCCCGCTGGCTGCCGCCCGCAGACAGGTTTCGTCCCGCGCGACGCAGGTGCTCGCGGCGGTCGCGATGACTCTGATGGGCCTCGTCTTCACCGTAGAGACAGGCGCTGCCCGTCCCTTCGTCGATGCCGCGGGGCGCACGGTGGAGGTGCCGGAGCGCGCGCGACGCGTCCTCGCCGCCGGTCCGCCGGCCTCGGTCCTGCTCTACACACTGGCGCCCGAAACCATGATCGGCTGGGTCCGCGCCCCCTCCCCCGACGAGGCCGCCTTCCTGTCGCCGGAGACGCGCGGCCTGCCCGCCTATGGCCGGCTGACGGGCAAGGGCAACACCGCCAATGTCGAGGCCGTGCTCACCCTGAAGCCGGACCTCATCATCGACGTGGGCAGCACCGCCTCGACCTATGCGTCCCTTGCCGACCGGGTACAGGCCCAGACGGGCATCCCCTACATTCTCCTCGACGGCGGCATCGACCGAACGGGCGAGACCTATGCCAAGCTCGGCGAGCTCGTTGGCGCACCCGAGCGAGCTGCGGAGCTCGCAGCCCATGCGGAGGCCATGATCGCCGAGGTGGAGGGACGGATCGACTCGATCCCCGCCGACCGTCGGCCACGCGTCTATTATGCGCGCGGCCCGCGCGGCTTGGAGACGGGAGTCTCCGGCTCGATCACGACCGAAATCCTCGATAGGGCCGGCGCCCGCAATGTCGCCGAGGGTGGGGGCGCCACGGGGCTCACCACGATCTCGCCGGAACAGATCCTGGCCTGGGATCCCGACGCCATCGTCACCCTCGACCCCGCTTTCCACCGGACCCTATCCACCGATCCGCTCTGGAGCACGCTGCGGGCCGTGCGCGCCGGCCGGGTCTACCAGACGCCGCGCCTGCCCTTCGGCTGGTTCGATTCCCCGCCTGGGACAAACCGCCTGATCGGCCTGCGCTGGCTCGCGGCCCTGCTGTATCCCGACCTCTTCCCCGAGCCGATGGACAGCATCACGCGCGATTTCTACACGCGCTTCTACCATGTGAACCTCGACACGGCGCAGGTGGAAACCCTGCTGAAGGATGCAGGGGCGGCCCGCCCGTGATAGCCTCCTCCCTGGTCGCCCGGCCCGCCTTGCGCCTCGCCGTGACGGGCGGACTCCCGCTCCTCGCGCTGGTGATGCTGGTCCTGGTGTCGCTGGCGACGGGCAAGTACTCCGTGCCCGTCACCGAGGTGGCGCGCATCCTCTGGGCGAAGCTGCTCGGCGCGACCTCCTCCGTCGATCCGACCGCGCAGATCGTCGTGCTGCAGGTGCGCCTGCCGCGGGTGGCGGCGAGCCTCGTCGTCGGCGCGGCCCTGGCCGCGGCGGGCTCCACTTACCAGGGCCTGTTTCGCAATCCCCTGGTCTCGCCCGACATCCTCGGCGTCTCCGCCGGCGCGAGCCTCGGCGCCGTGCTCGGCATCTTTCTCTCGCTCCCCGTCGGCGCGATTCAGCTCCTCGCCTTCGCGGGGGGAATGCTCGCCGTGGGGGCGGTCTACGCGGTGGGCCTCGCGGTGCGGCGGCACGATCCGGTGCTGACCTTGGTGCTGGCCGGCGTCGCCATCGGAGCGGTGCTGGGCTCCGCGATCTCGCTGCTCAAGGTGCTGGCAGACCCCTACAACCAGCTGCCTGCCATCACCTATTGGC
This sequence comes from Methylobacterium bullatum, assembly GCA_902712845.1. NCBI lineage: Bacteria > Pseudomonadati > Pseudomonadota > Alphaproteobacteria > Hyphomicrobiales > Methylobacteriaceae > Methylobacterium > Methylobacterium bullatum. The sequence continues at coordinate 1,819,337 of LR743504.1, read as the reverse complement.
TGCTCGGCAGCCTCGCTTCCGTCACTCTCGGCGATGTCGGCGCGATCCTGCCGGCCATGGTGCTCGGCCTGCTGCCCCTCGTCGTATTCGCCTGGCGGATGAACCTGATGAGTCTCGGCGAGGAGGAGGCCAGAGCGCTCGGCGTCGAGACGCGCCTGCTGCGCCCGCTCTTCATCGCCGCCGCCACACTGGTGACGGCGGCGGCCGTCTCGGTCACCGGCGTGATCGGCTGGATCGGCCTCATCATCCCGCATATCGCGCGGCTGATCGTCGGGCCGGATTTCCGCCGGCTGCTGCCGGCCTCCCTGCTGATGGGGGCGGGCTATCTTTTGGCGGTGGATCTCGTCGCCCGCACCGTCGCGCCCATCGAGGTGCCGCTGGGCATCCTCACCGCGCTCATCGGCGCACCGTTTTTCCTCTGGCTCCTGGCCACCGCGAAGGGGGGCTGGGCGTGAGCCTGGAGGTCCAGAACCTCGCCTTCGGCTACGGCGCCAAGCCCCTCGGCGAGGGCATCGGCTTCACCTTGAAGGCGGGCGAGGTGCTCGGCCTGCTCGGACCGAATGGAGGCGGCAAGACCACACTGTTCAAGACCCTCCTCGGCCTGCTCCCCGCGAAAGCCGGCCGGATCCTCCTCGACGGCGAGGATGTGACCACCTGGTCGCGGGCGCGGTTCGCACGCAGCGTCGCCTACGTGCCCCAGGCCCATGCCGCCTTCTTTCCCTTTCGCGTGCAGGACGTGGTGCTGATGGGCCGGGCGAGCCGGCTCGGTGCCTTCGCCGCCCCCGGCAGGGCGGACGAGGCGATTGCCTTCGAGGCCCTCGCCACCCTCGGCATCCGGCATCTGTCCGAGCGGCGTTACACGGAGATCAGCGGGGGCGAGCGCCAGCTCGTCCTCATCGCCCGGGCGCTGGCCGGGGAACCGCGCTTCCTCGTCATGGACGAACCCACCGCCAGTCTCGATTTCGGCAATCAGGCCCGCGTCCTCGACCAGGTGCGGCGCCTGAAGGAACGCGGCATGGGCATCGTTCTCTCGACCCACGACCCCGACCACGCCTTCCTCTGCGATCGGGTGGCGCTCCTGCACGAGGGCCGGCTCCTGGCGCTCGGCAGACCGGAGGAAGCCGTCACGCCGGTGACCCTGCGCCTTCTCTACGGCGTCGACGTCGCCATCGTGCCCCTGCCGGGCGCCGGGCGCTTCGTCTGCACGCCGATCCTGCCCCGCTGACGCGGCACGCAGGCACCCGCCCGCGCGTTGCCCTGCCGGCCAAGCGTCGATGATGGAACGGACACCGGATGCCAGTACTGGAGACCCCGGACGGCCGCTACATCGTCGTCAAGGGACGACTCTGGCGGCGCACCGATCCGAACCTGAGCGAAGAGAAGCGGGAGCACCTCGTCAAGGCGCTGATGGATGCGCGGCGCGCGGTGAAGGAGGCCAAGCGTGGAGAGGATGACGCCGCCATGAAGCGGGCACGAGCGGCGGTCGACGCCGCCAAGCACGGCCTGGGCGAACGCGGCCCCGTCTGGTGGACGGACGGCGCCCCCGACCAGAACCGCCGCATGATCGCGAACACGACCTATGCCGAGTGGTATGCGGGGTTGAAGGCGACGTAGCGACGTTTCGAGACACCAGTCCGGCGCAGCGGAGATGTCAAGAAAAGCGAAAGGACAATGCTGCCGAGAGATAGGGCTCCCGGTGCCGTCGTCCAATGCGACTCAGATGACGAAGAAATAGTCGGATGTCAGCGCCGCCTTGCTCTCGAAAGTTGCGAACAGCACGGCTGCTTGATCGCCGACGCCGTCGGCATCGTAGCTAAGCGTGCCCCGGCTCCGGTCATAGAGGATGTAGTCGTTGGCATCCAAGGCCACGGAGCCATTTACGAACATATCGGCACTCAACCGGGTGGGGCCGCTTGCGCTCGCAAGACCAAGGGCTTGGAAGACATCGGCACTGAGATGGATCGCGTCCGATTGCGCCGTCCGGAAATCGACGACGCGATCGATGTTCGCGCCACCGACCGATGAACTGAACCGGAACACGTCGTTCCCGAGCCCTCCCGTGAGGACGTCAGCGCCAGTGCCACCATCCAACAGGTCCTTACCCGCACCGGCGATCAGGATGTCGTCGCCGACTCCACCCTTGAGGACGTCGTTCCCGCCCTGCGTCGTGAAGCGGTCGTCACCGGCACCTCCAGACAATTGGATATGCTCGACATTGATCACAGTCGTTCCGTTTCCGCCGAGTCTCACCGAACTGGTGGTATCGGCCATGAAGAAGGTCAGCGCCGTGGTAGATACCGATCGGTCGAGGACTACGGTATCGGCGCCACTGCCACCATCAATGGCGTCGATGCCTTCGTTGCTGGTGATGACGTCGTTGCCGTCACCACCGCGAAGCTGACCCTTGCCCGCTGAGCCTGTCGAGCTTCCGCCGATCAACGAATCGTTGCCGGCGCCACCATCCAGAACGTTGGTGCCAGAACCGCCATACAAACGGTCATTCCCATCGCCGCCTCTGAGGAGATCGTTGCCCTGATTCCCAAAAAGCACGTCGTTGCCAGCGCCACCTTCCAGAATATCGTCGCCGTCATTTCCAGGGCCGTCGCCGCCGCCATCCACATCTAGGACGTCAGGATCGCTTCCCCCGAAGAGGACGTCGTTTCCGTCGCCTCCCCTCAGGGTGTCGTTGCCGAGACCGCCGTCCAGGTCGTCGTTCCCGGCTCCACCGTCGAGGATGTCGTTGCCCTTCCGACCGTAGAGTACATCGTCTCCGGCCCAGGTGGTGAAACGGTCGTTTCCGTGTCCTCCGGTAATCTCGAAGATCTCGGCATTTGTCACCGTCGTGCCGTCGCCACCCAACTTGGTGATGCCCGACGCGCCATTCATGACGAAGGTCAGATCGGATTGGGCGAGGAACCGGTGAAGGATGACGGTATCCACACCCGCTCCCCCATCGATGATATCCGCCCCACCGCCGCTGTAGATCTTGTCGGTGCCACTCCCGGCATCGAGCCGGTCGTCCCCATCGATGCTCCGAGGAGGAACATATCCGCTGTCGCTAAGGTAGTATTCTTCACCTACCCCGGTCTTGAGCATGTCCTCGTCATTGCCATCGTTGAGGAAATCATTGCCCGCGCCACCGGTCAGGACGTCGTCGCCGAAGTATCCAGTGATGGCGTCGTTCCCGACGCCCCCGTTCAGCGTATCGCGGCTGTTGCCGCCGTACAGCTTGTCGTTGCCTTCACCACCATTGACGATGCTGTTGATTCCGTCCGTGCCGAGGATATCGTCACCAGCACCACCGCTGATGACATTTGTCCCTCCTCCGCCGAAGAGGGTGTCGTTGCCCGCGCCACCGGTCAGACGATCATTGCCAGAGCCGGTGCTGAGGGAAATTCTTTCGACGTTGAGGATGGTCGTCCCGTCGCCGACGAGCGTCGTCGTGATGCCTGAACTGGCAAGGGTGAATGTCACGTTCGCCATCGATGAACTTCGATTGATGACGGCACTGTCGATTCCCGAGCCGCCATCAATGACATCCACACCGCCATAGCTGACGATATTATCGTCTCCCTCGCCTCCCAGGAGACGATCCCGACCAAATGAGTCCGGAGGGGAGTAGTAATAATCATACACATCGTCGACGAGACTATCGTTTCCTGCACCACCATCGAGTGTATCGTTACCATATTCACCGAAAAGCTTGTCGTCGCCCGCAGCTCCTCTCAGTGTATCGGCACCCTGGCCGCCGTTCAAAAGATCGTTGCCGCCGCCCCCATTCAAGACGTCGTTTCCGGAATTCCCGTACAGGCTGTCGTTGCCCGCGGCGGTGGTGATCCGGTCATTGCCCGATCCAGTCCTGATCTCGATCTGCTCGACATTCACGATCGTCGTGCCGTCTCCCACCAACGTCGCCCTGGTCGCCGACTTTGTCATCGCGAGTTCAAGGTTCGCCGTCGACAGGCTCCGGCGTATGAACAGGCTGTCACCTCCCGCACCTCCATCGATGATGTCCGTGCCGCCGGTGCTTGTAATTGTGTCGATCCCATCGCCACCATACAGCCTGTCATTGTCTGCCGTAACGCTTTCACCATCATCGAAAAGGATGTCGTCTCCATCCCCGCCCTCGACGGTATCGTTGCCCACCCCGCCAACGAGGCGATCATTTCCTGTACCCCCCCGAAGGGTATCGCTGCCCGTTCCTCCATATAGAGTGTCGTTTCCGCCGCCCCCGTTGAGGACGTCGTTTCCGCCATTTCCCGTAAGGATGTCGTTTCCCGCAGATGTAGCGAAACGGTCGTCGCCACTACCACCAACAAGATTGATGCTTTCGACGCCAATCACCGAAGTCTTGTCACCTTGCAGCACCGTTTTAACGGCGGGATCGCTCATATTGAAAAACAAGGAATAGCGAGCGGCCGAACGATTTATATAGGCTGTGTCGTCTCCGGCTCCGCCATCAATTATGTCTATACCAAAATTACTATAAATGACATCATTTCCATCACCGCCACGCATGACGTCCCTATCAGTCACCGTATACATATAGGAATAACTGTCATAGAGAGCATCGTTTCCACCGCCGCCCGTTAGGATGTCATCACCGCGGCCGCCCTGCAAAGTATCATCCCCATTGGCAGCAGCCTGATCAGATCCGAGCGAACCACCATAGATCCGATCGTTCTCGTCCTGGCCTGCGAGCAAATCGCTAGTATTTGTGCCGTAAATGGTACCCACCTGAAGCCCCCCCTCATTCAAATTTTATCAGCAGAATTTACTTGCGACGTACTTTTTAATGGACATAAATCCCTAAATTCATCTATTTATCAAATATTACTACTCGATAAAAATTCGAATTTTCATCAATGATTACGTTTTAAATTAGTCGCATCTTTAATACATGGAATGATAAAGCCCCGCTTCCGGGATATTCATCATCCTAAAGAAATTTTAATTCATTAACGTTGGCCTGCAAACATTATACTGACGGACGGCGTCGTATCCCAACCCATGAGCTACAACCCGGCCTTGACACCTTATTGCTTGAGTTGTTGAGACAGAGGCAAGTGAGCTTAGGTCCCATACCCGTAATCCGTCGCCCCCTGATGCGGAATAGTCACTCAACCTAAGACGACGTAATAAGGGCGATCAGAGTGTTAAGGCGACCCTCAACGCTCGGCCCATGGTTGAAGGCCGCCCCCCTTGCCTTCGATAGCAGCCGACAACTTGGGCGGACCAAACACTCTTGCGCCATTCGTGGGCGGAGTTGTGTCGAAGCTGGGCCGCGCCTTAGCGTGAGAGCAGCTTTCCGGTGAGACTGCCGACACCCAGGATCACGAGGGCGCAGAGTGCCAGCGCGGTGAACTGGCCGAGGCCTTGAAGCGCCGCGCCGAGGATGGCGACGCCCAAAGCCTGGCCGCAGAAGAACGAGAAGGCGTGGAGGGAGACCGCCGAGGCGCGGGCCGTGGGCGCCACTTCGGTGACCTGTACCTGGAAGGTGTTGTGGAGCATGTAGAAGCCGAGGCCCATGGCCACCAGGGCCGCGCAATCCACCTGCCAGCTTCCCGCGCTGCCGATGACGAGCAGGGCGCCGGCGCAGATGGCGCCTCCCCCGACCAGCATCCGGCGCATCCCGAGGAAACGCAGGAGGAGGGCGACGAAGGCCGAGTAGAGCAAACCACCGGCGGCGAAGCCCGCCAGGGCCAGCCCGGCCTCGCGCGGGCCGCCCTCCCCGCGCGCCTCGATGAGCGGCGCGAGATGGGGGAAGATGCCGAACACCGCGATCGCCTCGATGAACACGGCGGCGAACAGCACCCGCGCACGGGGAATGGCGACGATGGTGCGGTAGCGGGCCACCGCTTCGCCCAGCGCGAAGCGTTTGGGTGCCGCGCCGGCCGCCCATTCGAAGCCGAGGATCGCCGCCGCGCAGCCGAGCGCCGCGATGGCCGCCGTGATGGCGAAGACGCCCTTCCAGCCGACATCGGCCTCGATCAGACCGGCGAAGGTCGAGCCGGACAATTGCCCGAGGATGACGGCGACGAGGAAGCGGCCGATGGCGACCTGCCGGCGCTCCAGCGGGATACGGTCCCCCATGAGGGCCAGCGCCAGAGGAATGACGCCGCCCGCCGCCGCGCCCGCGAGCACACGCAGCCCGAACAGCACGGTGAGATCCGCCGAGAGCGCGCATCCGGCGAGCGCCAGGGTGAGGATGCCAAGACAGACGGCGATGACCCGCTCCTTGCCGAGCGAATCCCCCACCGGCCCGAGGATCGGCTGGATCAGGGCGTAGGGCAGCGCGAAGGCCGTCGACAGCAAAGCGACCGTATGCGGATCGCTGCGCAGATCGCGGGCAAGGACGCCGACGAGGGGCTCGATGGCACGCCCGGCGAATGTGCTGGCAAAGCCGGCCACAGCCAGGATCACGATCAGCCGCGTGGTCGAGAAGGCCGTTGGCGCTGCAGTCATTCACACCCTCGAAACGGGGACGATCCGGTCGGTCCTCGCGCGAGCGTCCACGGGGGTGTGTTTCATACGCGGATCATGACGGCAACGCGCGATGCGCCCGGGATCAGGCTTTCGCCACCAGGGCGTCGGCGAGATCGACGATCCGCTCGCGCCAGGCCAGGGGCCGGAGCCAGCGTTCCGGGATCGCCGAGGCACCGTAGCGGGCGCCCGCGAGCTGGCCGGTGACGGCACCGACCGTATCGGCGTCCTCGCCCAGATTGACGGCCAGGATCAGCGCGTCCTCGAAGGTCTCGGTGCTGCCGACTGACCAGAGGGCCGCCTCCAGCGTGTGGATGACGTAGCCGGACGAACGGATCCCGGCCCGTGTCTTCCCGCGCCAGGAACCACGGGCGATTGCCCCGATGGCCGATGTGGCGGAGTCGCTGACGGCGCGCGGACGCAGAATATCCGCCTCGCCGAGAATCGCGCCACGGAGGAGATGGACGAAATAGGTGCAGGCCTCGACGGCCTCCTGCGCGCCGTGGGTGGTCCGGCTCTGTGCCTCGGCGATCCGCTCGGCCTCGCGGGGATCGTGCAGGGTCGCCAGGGCGACGGGGGCGAGCCGCATCAGAGAGCCGTTGCCGGCGGAGTCCGGATCGGTGGAGCCGGACTCCGCCCGGCCGGTCTCGACGAACCGGGCCAGGGCGTCCCGCGTCGTCAGGCCGATATCGAAACAGGTGCCGGTGCAGGAATAGGCGCCCTGTTTCCACCACGCGACGAAACGGGTGGCGAGGTCGTGGGCGTCGAAAGGCCCGGCCCGGAGTAGGCTCTCGGCAAGCGCCAGAGCCATGCTGGTATCGTCGGTCCATTGACCGGGCTGGAGATCGAACGGGCCGCCGCCGGTCATCTCGGTGTGATGCGGGAGCGTATCCCGGCGGCTGAATTCCAGGGTGGTGCCGAGGGCGTCGCCGATCGCGAGGCCGAGGAAAGCGCCGCGGGCGCGGTCGCGGACAGCAGAAGAGTGCGTCGGATCGGGCAAGGTCACGCGGAGGCTCCGTTAGCTCCGGCAATCATAACCGTCGCGAGGGAGCGCGGCGATACGGGCTTCAGCGCAGGCGCGCGAGCAGTCGATCGAGCACCTCGGTCATCCGCGCCTGGGCGGCGGCCGGGCTGAGATCGTGATCCGCCCCCGCGATGATCGTCACCGGGCCGCCGAGGCGGCGGGCAATCCTCGCGGGGGAGCGGCCGAGCGCTTCGTGCAGGGCGGCGAGGCCACGATCGCCCGCGCTGTAGACGAGTTCGAGATGGGCACCGCGTCGGCGCAGGGCGGCGATGCGCTGCGCCACCGTTCCGCCGGCGGGGCGGGGCCGGAGCAGGATGGCGAGGCGCTGACTCGCCCGCCCGATGGCGGCCCGGGTGATCGCCCGCGCAATGGCGCCGACGCGGATCTCGCCGCGCGCGAGGCGTCGCCATGCGGCTCCCTGCTTCAGCAGACCGGCATAGGTCGAGGCGTTCCGGAACACGTTGCGGATGACGCTGTCCACGTCGTCCGCCGGGTTCCAGTCGAAGCAATAGGGGTTGACCAGCATGGCGCCCCTCAGCCGGTCCTCGCGGCAAAGGGCTTGGTAGGCGAGATAGGCCCCGCTGCAAGAGCCGACGATGACGACCGGCCCGAAGCGGACGGTCTCCAGATGGTCGAGGGCGGCGCTGACATCGTCGAGCGCGTCGAGGCTGTAGAGCGGAGACGCACCGCCCGGCCGGTTCGGGCTGTCGCCGATGCCGCGCAGGTCCATGCGCAGGGAAAGAAAGCCCTGGCCGGCGAGCCGTCGCGCGAGGGTGGTCGTCTGCCGCCCCCAGCCGGAATGCACGTTGGTCCCCGCATTGACGAAGAGCACCATCGGCCGCGCCGCTTCCACGTCGCGGGGATGGCAGAGGATGCCGAACAGCGACGGGCCGAACCGCGAGGGCTCCTCCCACCAGTCGTCCCCCTGGATCGGATCGGCCGGGAGCGGCGGGAGCGCGACGGCCGGGACGGGACGGGGCTGCGCCCCTTCGGCGACGGAAGCGATTACCGCCGAGAAGGCCTCGTCCGGCATCTCGGCATAGAGCGGGTTGGCGACGAGGGCGGCGAGGCCGGAGAAGGGCCGCGTCGTCACCCGCGCCCCCAGCGCGGCGTAACGGGAGCCGAGCCCGCCGGTCTCAGCCCCGACGAGCAGGATGTCGGGAGCCGGTGCCCGCTCGGCCTTGGTGAGGTCGATGTCGGAGAGTTCTGCGGCGAGAGCGGGGCCGAGATGGAATCCGCCCACGGTGAGGCAGCCCTCCTCCTGCGGCAGTGGCGATCCGTCCGGCAGGCGCCCGATGGTGCGCGACTGCATCTTCATCTCGCGCAGATAGGCGCGCCCGGTCGCGAAGGGCGCCAGCAGGACGAGCCGGTCGACGCGCTCCCCCTCCGCCGCCAGGGCCGCGAGGGTTCCACCGAGGCGCAGGCCGACGAGGACGATCTCCTCCACCGCCGCCTCGTCGCGGAGATAGCGGATCGCCCGGCGGATCGCCCGCACCCGGCCCTCCACGCTGTCGGCATCCGCGTCCGCGGAATCGCCCGTTCCGGGATAATCGAAGCTCAGTGTGGCGCAGCCGGTGGCGGCGATCCCCTCGACGAGCGCCCGCCAGGGGCGATGCGCCGAGAGCTGCTCGTAGCCGTGGGTGGCGCACAGGACGACACCCCGGCGCGAGATCCCCGGGCTGAACCAGCCGAACAGGCCGTCGAAGGAGACGGGCCGCATCGGCAGGGGCGACACAGCGGCATCGCTCCCGACAGGGACTGTCTCAAACGCCATCCCGACCGAACCTCACGACCTCGATGCCATTGATGGCGCTGATGCGTCCCGCCGGCTCAGGCGCCGTCTCCGAAGTGCCGAGAAGCGGCACGAGACGGCTCGCCCCCGGCGCGAGGGAGAAACCATTGTCCCCCGGCCGTCCGAGCGTGGTCTCGATCCGGACATCGAGGGCATGCAATCCGGTGGCGATCCGGAGCGCCCAGCCGGATCGATCGGCGATGAGCTCGGCACTGAGACCGAGATCACGCGGTTCGGAATCCCGCCCCTGCGGGTAGTGAAACGCTTCGGCGATCACCGCGCCGGTGCCGGCCTCGGTGAGGCTCGCATGGCCGAGCACATGGGCCGGCGGCCCGAACCGGTAGGCGTGGGTCGCGTCGAAGAAGCGCCCCAGCAGTTCCGCCGAGGACCATGAGGCGGAGCCGCGCGGACCGACCTCGATCACCCGCTCGGCCTTGACGACCACGCGGCCGCCCGCATCGGTGAAGACGAGGCGGAGGGTCGCATCGAGCCGCTGCGCCGTCTCGTTGTGGACATGAACATGGAGTCCGTTCAGCCCGTCGTCGGACAGGGTAACCTGGACCGGGCGGAACGCGCGCTTGAGGGCGTACCAGGCCGGTTTCGGACGCCCGAGGCAGTCGACGAGGCCCCATCCCGCCCCCGGCGCGAGATCGCGGAAAAACCAGACGAGCCCGCCGGCATTGGGCGAGCGCGCCCGGCGCCATTCTGCGAACACCGCCTCCATGCACGCGCCGCTCGCCGCGCGGCCGAGCGCGAGGTAGCGCTCGGGATCCTCCCGGCGGAGCCGTTCGGGATCGGCACCGAACAGCGTCGCCACGTAATGGTCGCGCACGCCCTCGAAATTCCAATCCGCGCCCCGGTCGCGGGGGATGCCCGCTGCCCATCGTGACGAGGCCGGATCGGTGAGGCCGCATTCGGCGAGGGTCGCGGCGTCCGGCACGTTGGCGAAAGCGAGGCATTCGGAGGCGAACCCGACCTCGGCCCGGCGGGCATCCTCGAACGGACGGCGATAGGCGCCGACGCCGTAATAATGCGTCACCCCGGCGGAGGTGGAGAAGGGCAGATCGCCGCCCGAGGGGGAGTTGGGCACCACGACGAGGTCGGGCCTGGTCCTGGCCACCAGACCGGGAAGCGCTTCCGTGACGAAGCTGCCGGCCCAGACCGCGCGCGGGAAGCCGAGCATCGCCGCCTGCTGCCAGACCTCGCTTCCGCCCGACAGCACGCAGAGCGAGGGCGACGTCTGCGTACGGTCGAGGAACTGTGTGATCTCCTCGACGAGGACGTCGCGGAAGGCGGGATCGTCGGTGGGATAGTCGAAATTGGCGAGCATCAGATCCTGCCAGACCAGGATGCCGAGTTCATCGCAGAGATCATGGAAAGCCGAAGCTTCGTAGAGCGTGATTCCGGGGACGCGCAGCATGTTCATGCCGGCCTCCCGCGCCAGATCGAGAAGGGGCCGATAACTGTCGCGGTCCCCGGGGAGGCCGACGAGGTCGGGCGGCGTCCAGCAGGCGCCGCGGCAGTAGACCGGCACGCCGTTGATCGCGAGGCTCAACCCCTCGTCGAAGGGGCGGGTCAGGGCGATGGTGCGGAAGCCGACGCGGCCGAGATCGACGTGCCTGCCAGCGACCACAACTTCCACCGCGTGAAGCCTCGGCTCGCCATGGGTGTGGGGCCACCACGGGGCGATGTCCGGCAGCAGGAGTTCGCCTTCGAACCCTCCGGGGGCGACCTGACGAAGGGCGACCTCGCGGCCGTCGCAGATCAGGAATGCCGGTCCCTCCACCGCGCCGCCGAGTTCGATCCGCACGGTGAGGCGTCCCGTCCCGTCATCGAGGGCCGTGCGCAGATCGACGGAGGCGATATCCACGTCGTCCCCGGGAACGACTTTGCGCGTCACCGGGCGATAGGGGCCGACGCTGTCGATGGACGGGCACCAGCCCGGCATGAAGCCGAGCAGGCTGGTGCGGACATGGCGCAGCGAGCCCGGCGTCGCCAGGAGCGGTCGCCAGCGGCCACGCTTGTGCGGGCGCGCCAACTCGGCCGAAAGTGAGCGGAAGCAGAGGGCGATCTCGGTCTCGCCGGAGAGATCCGCCTCGACCTCCTGGGCCAGGAACATCGAGCGGCCGGTACCGGCGAGCACCCCATCGACCCAGATCTCACTGAGCGTCGCCAGCCCCTCGAAGCGCAGACGCTCACGGCCGGTGCCGGAGAGGGTGGCCCGATACCAGACATCGGACTCGTGGAGCGGCGTCGGCGCCGCCTCGGACCATAGCCCGGCCGCGCGCAAGGAGGCCGCCGCCGTGCCTGGAACGCGGGCCGCAATCCATCCTTCGCCCGGCAGGTCGCGGGGTGTCGCGCAGGCGTTCGACGGCGTCACCGCCAGGTGCCACGGTCCTTCGACGGTGAGGGCCGGCACGCCGTCGACGGCGAGGATACGCGCCACCGCGATGCCCCTCAGGACAGCGCGCGGTCGAGGGCGGTAAAGACCGCATCGTAGGTGCCGGCCAGCCCGTCGAGGCGTTGACAGAGACCCGTGGCGTTGCGCCGGCCGAAAGCGCGCGCCAACTGGAACTGAAAGGCCTTGGCTTCCGCCGCGAGCTTTTGCGCCAGTTCCGAGCCGGAAGACATGTCGGCAACGCCATGGCTTTCGAGCCAGGCGAGATGGCTGCCGAGAAGCTCAAAATTGGCTCCGAGCTGGCGGGTCGTGTTGAAGGCGTAGCTGTGGAAGACGCGGAGCGGGTTCTGCACCAGCGCCTCCGCCCGCTCCGCCAGGGCATCCCGGAAAGCGAGGATCGGATTGGCGCGAGGCGCGAAGCGCCGGTGATGGCGCAGCAGGTCGAGGGCGGCACGGGGCAGGTCGTCCGGCGGCAGCGGCGGGCCGACCGGCTTCACGAACTCGGCATAGGGGAAAAGGATTCCGGCGGCGAAGATGCCCTCGTAATCGGCGCCCTGCAGACGGAAGCGGCCGGCATTGTGGAGATAGTCGAGCGTGCGCTCGCCCGCGTCGAGGCCGAGGATGCCGATGGTGGTTTTGCCGTGCTGGCGACCATAGGTGGTCCCCGCCGTATCGGGCAGGTGGATCGCGTCAACCTCCACCAGGACCGGGCATCCGCGCGCGACCTGGACGAAGGCATGCGCCTCCAGGCTCTCGAAGACCGCGAGTTCCTGGATCGACAATCCGTAGAGCCGTTCGATGTCGCCGGGAGGGGGCTTGAAGAAGGTGAACTGGTCGCCCTCGAAATCCTGCCGCAGGGTGAAGCCGAGCATCGCTTCCGGCACGAGGCTCCGGCCGTGCAGCAATTCGATCCAGAGATCGACGTAGCAGTTCGTCTCCGGCCAGATCCGGTCGGAGCCGTGAAGGGGATGGGAGCCGGATGGCGACGGGTCCGAGGGCTCTTCGCGGAGGGCGGTGGCGGACACTTCCTAGCCCCAGAGCCGGTCGCGCACGGCATCCGGCCACGCCTCGATGTCGAGCCCGTGATGCCGGAGCAGCGCCAGGGTGATCCGCTCCAGCCCGAAGCCGACGCAGGCGGTGTGCGCCACCTCGCCATCGGCCTGCCGGATGTCCCAGATCGTGCCGAAATGGTCCTGGTGGTAATTGAAGCTGAGGCAGGCGGTGGGTTTGTCCTCGCTGTTGACGGGCACGTTCAGCTCGAATTTCAGCCCCTGGGCGCGCTGGTTGTTGGCGAGCATGCGCCCGGCGCGGCCGAAGAACGGATCGTTGGCCGGGTCCACCGCGATCGGCAGGCCGAGTTCGCGCATCATCGCGGTGCCGCGCTCCAGCCAGAGCTCGCGGAAGGCGAGAACCTGATCGGGACTGCCCATGCGCACGTATTCGCGCATGCGGAACATCTGCATCCGCGTCGGCTCCAGCGAGGGCTCGTGGCGGAAGCAGTAGGATTGCAGGTCGAACAGCAGCCCGCCCTCGGGCAGCGCCCCGCGCGCGGCGGCCACAGGATAGAGCGGGTAGCAGGCGGCGGGCGTCAGCACGATCTCGCTGGCGGCCTGGCCGCCGGTCCAGTCGGTGCCGGCCTCGATGCAGGCCAGTAGCCGGGCATGGTCGGCGTCGTTTCCGCAGAAGCAGTGGATGGTGCCGGCGAGGTTCGGGAACCCCTTGAGATAGCCGCTGCGCTCGAAGGCCGGCCGGCTCATGCCGGGCGGAAAGCGCAGGGATTCGGCCCCGTCGCCGGCGCCGAGCCGGGTGGCGATCCGGTCCACGGCCTCGACCACGCTCTCGAACTCGCCGCTGCGCCCATAGAGCCCATCGACGCCGGTGCGAACGAGGAGACCCTGGTCGAAGAGCCGGTCCAACAGGGAGGGCGGCCCGGACACGGGATCGCGGGCGGGAAGCTGGTCCATCATGCGCTCAGAAGCTGCGCCCCGCCCTTCTGCACCAGCAGGAGGTTCGCGGTGTTGGCGAGGATGCGGTCGTTGTTGATCATCAGCGGCGCCGACAGAACGTCGCGGAGTTGCCGGCCGAGGCTGAACGGAGTGCCGTTCTTGTAGCCGGAGAGCCCGACGATCCCCAGCGCCCGCTGGACGATGTCGACCGCCTTGTCGGAGATCGTCGTCTTGACGTTGTTGAGCATGACGGCGAACCCGATGGAGCCGAGTTCGTCGGCGTCGCCCTGCGCCGCCTCGTAGCGCTTGAGGGCGGCGATCACCGTTGCCTTCATGGCCTGCAGCTCGTTGGCGGCTTCGGCCAGACGCAGGGCACCGGGCGGAACCTGGCCCGGCCGACGCCGGGCTTCGCCCTGGACATAGGCCCTGGCCCTGTCGAGGGCATGGCTGGCGATGCCGAACCAGACACTGCTCCAGAGCAGGTGCGACCAGGCGAGCATGGATTGCGCCGCGATCTCGGCAAAGGGCTTGGGCAGGATCTGCGCCACCGGCACGTCGCGGGCTTCGAGCTTGAACCCGTCGCTGCAGGTGCCGCGCATGCCGAGCGTATCCCAGGTGCTCGTGCGCTCCAGGGACATCTGTCCCTTCATCAGGGCCACGAGGACTTGATCCGACGAGGCCGCCTCCGGATGACGGCGGCCTGTGGCGAGGATCACGTCGGCATGGGCACCGTAGGAGATCACGGTGGCGTCCTTCGCGAAACGGAACACGTCGCCCATCGTCTCGACCGCGCAGAGGCTGTTGCGCAGGTCGCCGCCGATGCCGCCCTCGGTGGTGGCCGAGGCGAAAAGGAGCTGATCGCGCGCCACCCTTTCCATCAAGATGCAATGCCACTCGCTGTCGAGGCCGTGCGAGACGAGGCTCGCGACCTTGATCTGGTGCATGGCGAAGACCATCGCCGCAGCGGAACAGGCCTGGGACAGGGTGAAGCAGACTTCGGCGATCTGCGACAGGCTCGCGCTCTCGCCGCCGAACGGCATGGGGATCTGCATCCCGAGCAGGCGCTCCGCCTTGAGAGCCGTCACTGCCTCGGCGGGAAAGCGGGCCTCCCGATCGACGTCGTCGGCATGGAGGGCAGCGACAGAAGCGACCCGCTTGGCGCGGATGGCGATGTCGGTCATGCCGCTGCCGAAACGGTCAGCTTGCTCACCGTCTCGACGATGATGCGGATGGTGGAGAAGGAACGCCGGTTGAGGAGGTTGTCGGGGAACTCGATGTTGTAGCGTTCTTCGAGCGCGAGCATCAGCTGGACCGAGCCGAACGAGTCCAGACCTCTGTCAAACAGGTTGTCGTCTTCTCCGAGACTGTCGACCACTTCGGTCAGGGCCGCGACGCTCTTGAGCGTTTCGCGGATATCTTCGGGAAGCACCATGTTGCCGCGCCTTTTACATAATATTTCTCGTAAAATATCGCAGCGACCATGCCGGTCAAGACCATTCGGCTCAGGTAGTTAATGAGCGGGACAAGCCGGCATGAAATACTGGTCAATAGACTTTCTTACCGCGCCCGCTCCTGAACAGTCATCGCATCGCGGATACGACCACCCATGAAAGCGCATGGCCATGCCCTCCGGCGATGCGCTATTCGGCGGGCATAGGCTCCGGAACGACGGGCCTTATCGACCGAGGACCGGCCTGCACATCGGAGGGTGACACCTCCTCGTCGGCCCGCGCCTCCTCCGCCCGCTTGAGGATCTCGCGGGCCTCGTCGGCCTCGCGCTGGCGGCTCCAGAGGGAGGCATAGACACCGCCGAGATCGAGCAGGCTCTGATGGTCGCCGCGCTCGACGATCACGCCCCGGTCGAGGACGATGATCTCGTCCGCATTGACCACCGTCGACAGGCGATGGGCGATGACGAGGGTGGTGCGGCCACGGCTCACCTTGTCGAGCGCGTCCTGGATCTCGCGCTCGGTGAAGGAATCGAGGGCCGAGGTCGCCTCGTCGAGAACCAGGATCGGCGGGCCTTTCAGGATCGTGCGCGCAATGGCGACGCGCTGTTTCTCGCCGCCCGACAGCTTCAGCCCGCGCTCGCCCACCGGCGTGTCGTAGCCCTCCGGCAGGGAGGAGACGAAGCGGTCGATCTGGGCGAGACGTGCCGCCTCACGGACCGCCTCGTCGCTCGCATCCCATTGGCCGTAGCGGATGTTGTAGCCGATCGTGTCGTTGAACAGCACGGTGTCCTGCGGGACCATGCCGATGGCGGCCCGCAAGCTGCCCTGCTCGACGGCGGCGATGTCCTGACCGTCGATGAGGATGCGGCCGGATTGCGGCTCGTAGAACCGGAACAGAAGCCGCGACAGGGTCGATTTGCCCGCCCCCGACGGGCCGACGATGGCGATGGTCCGCCCGGCCGGCACCTCGAAGCTGACGCCGCGCAGGATCGGCCGTGCCGGATCGTAGGCGAAGCGGACATCTTCGAACCGGACCACGCCGTCCGACACGGCGAGGGGTTTCGCGCCCGGCCTGTCGGCGATCTCGGGGTTGCGATGCAGGATCTGGAACATGTCGTCGATGTCGATGAGCGCCTGTTTGATCTCGCGATAGATCATGCCCATGAAGTTGAGCGGCATGGAGAGCTGCACCAGCATCGTGTTGACGAGGACGAACCCGCCGAGCGTCGTGCGGCCGGCCATGATGTCCCGCGCGGCGAGCCACATCACCACCGTCATGCCGATGGTGAAGATCAGGGCCTGGCCGGCATTGAGCACGGCGAGTGAAACGTAGGTCTGAGTCGAGGCCTTTTCGTACTTCGCCATGGAGGCATCGTACCGTTCCGCTTCGCGCCGCTCCGCGCCGAAATACTTCACGGTCTCGAAGTTCAGCAGCGAGTCGACCGCCTTGGTGTTGGCGTCGGTGTCGGAATTGTTCATCCGGCGGCGGATCTCGATGCGCCACTGCGTCGCCTTCCAGGTGAAGGCGAGATACGCCGCCACCATCACGAAGACGACGAACGAATAGAGCCAGTCGAACTCGTAGGCGAGGACGCCGATCACGAGGAGGAATTCGACGATGGTGGGGACCAGCGTCAGCACCATCAGGCGCGAGAGTTCCTCGATGCCGCCGCGCCCGCGCTCCAGCACGCGGGTGAGGCCGCCGGTCTTGCGTTCGAGATGGAAGCGCAGGGAGAGCCGGTGCATGTGCTCGAAGGTCTGGAGCGCGAGGCGGCGCACCGCATGCATCGCCACCTTGGCGAAGAGCCCGTCGCGCACCTGGGTGAGCACCGCCATGATCACCCGCGACAGGCCGTAGAGCCCGATCATCAGCATCGGTGCCGCGAACAGGCCCGTGGGGAGCGTGGCGCCGAGGCCGTCCTTGTCCCCCAAAGCCGCCACGAGGGCGTCGGTCGCCCATTTGAAGGTGAAGGGCGTCAGCATCGTCACGAACTTGGCGACGAGGAGGAGGCCGAAGGCGAGGAAGACGCGCCGCTGCAGGTCCGGCCGGGTATGGGGCCAGAGATAGGGCCACAGGCGCCGATAGGTGGCGAACAGGCCGGGGCGCTCGGGCGGCGTGGTGCCGCCGCCCGCCGCGGAGGTGGGATCGGTGCTCATTCAGGCAAACTCGGGCAGGGGAACCGGGAGCGGTCGAAATCAGCCCCGATATAGTCCTTTGAGCCGTTCCAGACAGTCGCCCGGCGGCGCAGGGCCGGGATGCAGGATGCGCGGTCGCGGCTCAGCTGCGCCGCTTGTCCTGCGGCAGCGTGGACGCGCTCTCGGACGGGACCACGAAGATCTGGCCGGGATAGATCAGGTCCGGGTTGCGGATCTGCGGCTGGTTGGCGTCGAAGATCACCGTGTATCGGGTCCCCTTGCCGTAGACGCGCCGGCTGATCTCCCAGAGGCTGTCGCCGCGGGTGATCCGGGCGGTGTTGATCTCCGGCACGAACACGCTCTGAGGCGCGGCCGAGGGCTGGATCGCCAGGGCCGACACCGCTCCCGCGCCGGCTTCGTCCGTCGTGGGGCTCGGCTGCGACCGGCCCATCGTCATGGCGGAGGCCGGCGCGCTCGGCGAGGCATCCTGGGGTGCCCCCTGGACCGGGCGACCGAGGGAAGAGGCAAGAACCGGCGAGGATTTGCCATGCGGCCTCGCCGCCAGCGCCGCGCTCGGCGAAGGCTTGGCCGCGAGGGCCGGCGGCGCCGCGTTCGGCGGCGCGTCCTGTACCGGACCGACCACGGGCTTTGCCGCATGCGGCATGGAGAAGGCGACTTCGGACCGGCTCTTAACCTTGCCCGAGACGGGATCCACCTGATCGATGCGGATCCGGTAATCGCCGGGGGCGACCCCGCGCCCGATCGTGAACGAGACCCGCCCGTCGGCGCCGACGCTGCCGGGCGCGATCTGGGCGTCGTTGATGTAGAGGCGGACGGTGGCACCGGCCGGCGCCTGCCCGGTGACGAAGAGACGCCCGCCCTCCTCCGCATCGACGCTGACGACCTTCACCGGCACGGCATCCGGCTTCTGAGCGCCGGACGAGTCGGGACCGGCCGCTTCGGGACTGGCGGCAACCGCGCCATTCGCCTTGGCTGGTTCGCCCGGGCCCCTCGCCGTGCCGCCGGTTTTGTCCGAACCGGCGCCCTTCGGACCGCCGCCGGCCGCCTTGGCGGAAGCGGCATCCACCGGACGATCCGGCTGCGACAGGACGACGGTGGGTTTGTCGGGCGACGTCAGGGCGATGAGGGGCTTGGTGGTACGGTCGGCGGAGACCACCACCATGACGGTCTCCCGCGCCTGCCGACCTTGACCGTCGGCCCCGATCGAACTCAGGGTGATCTCGCTGCTACCGGCGGGGAGTGCAGGCGGGACGATGGCAAACTGACCGGACGGGTCGATGAGCGCACGGGCAATCGGGTGGTTGTCGCGCAGCATCTCGACGGTGGTGTTGGGCGTTCCGCGACCGGCGATCACGGTCTCGCCCGTCG
This sequence comes from Methylobacterium bullatum, assembly GCA_902712845.1. Lineage (NCBI taxonomy): Bacteria > Pseudomonadati > Pseudomonadota > Alphaproteobacteria > Hyphomicrobiales > Methylobacteriaceae > Methylobacterium > Methylobacterium bullatum. The sequence goes on along the minus strand of LR743504.1, from coordinate 1,800,718 downwards.
GCTCGACGCGGATGATGTCGAAGGTCGGAGCCTGCGCCTGATCCTGCGCGGCGGGCGGGTTGCCCGTCTGCCCGGTGGCGCCCCTTCCCCCCGCCGACGACTTTCCCGGCGTCGTCGAAGCCCCCTCATCCCGGCGCGCCGGAGGCGTCACCGGCGAGCCGGGGGCGGCGGGCGATTCCGCCGCCCGCGATTCGGGCGTGCTGGTCTCCCTCGGCTGAGGCGACGTCGCCGCGGCGACGGGCTGCTTGTCGCCCTGCGCGCGCTTGAACATCTCGCCGGTGCCGAACAGCACGACGACCAGGGCGAATCCGGCCAGCAGGCCACCGCCCGCGAGAATCAGGCCTCGCCGCCACTGCGCCGTCATGGCACCCCCGCTCCTCAAATCCCTCGACTTTGGGGCAGATAACATCGTCGGGTTTCGACTCTGGCTGTCGACAAAACGTCGATTGATGGCGACATACTAGCCGACATGATCTCAAGACCAAATCACGCTTCCCCCCGAAAGGCGGGATCATTCACGAAATCAGCAGTTTGGCCCCTGGATGGCGCCTCCCTGCCCCTCATCGGGGGAGGCTCGGCATGGCCCCGGTGAAGAACGTCTGCGTCTATTGCGGATCGGGCTTCGGCGGCGATCCGGCCTTCGCCGAGGCCGCGGCGGCGCTTGGCCGCGCCCTGGCGGAAGCCGGGCTCGGCCTCGTCTATGGCGGCGGCAATGTGGGACTGATGGGCACGGTGGCTCAGGCGGTGCTCGATGCCGGCGGCCATGTCACCGGCATCATCCCCGACTTCCTGAAATCGCGCGAGCGGATGCTCGACGCCATCCAGGAGACCATCGTCGTCGGTGACATGCACACCCGCAAGCGGCTGATGTTCGAGCGGTCCGACGCCTTCGTCGCCTTGCCCGGCGGCATCGGTACCCTGGAAGAACTCGTGGAGCAGCTCACCTGGGCGCAGCTCGGCCAGCACAAGAAGCCGATCCTGCTGCTCTCGATCGCCGAGTTCTGGACGCCGCTGCTGACCCTCCTCGATCATATGCGCGACCAGGGCTTCATCCGCGAGGGGCTGGAGCTGAACTATCTGGTGGCCAAGGACGCGCAGGAGGTGATCGCCCTGCTGCAGAGCCAATCAGCGGAGACCTCGCCGGAGGCAGAGGCTTTCGTGACTGAGCGGCTCTGACGGCACGTCGGTTTCGCCGCCTCACTCCTTAGCGTCCGGCGCGGCCCCTTCCCCCTGGATGGGAAGGGGACCGTGTGGATGTCTCCCTCACCGCGTCGAGGGCAGGAGCCAGTTCGGGAGCCACATGGCGATGCCGGGGACGAGGCAGAGGATCAGGATCGCCACGGCCATCAGGATCACGAAGGGCAGCGTGCCCCAGATGATGTCCTTCAGCGGGATGTCGGGGGCGATGTTCTTGATGACGAAGATGTTGAGGCCCACCGGGGGGTGGATGAGGCCCATCTCCATGGTGATGGTCATCACCACGCCGAACCACACGAGGTCGAACCCGGCGGCCTTCAGCGGTGGCAGGATGATCGGCGCCGTCATCAGGATGATCGAGACCGGCGGCAGGAAGAAGCCGAGCAGGATCACGAGGCCGAGGATCGTCACCAGCAGCACCCACTTGGACAGCTGCATCGCCACGATGGCGGCCGCCGCCGATTGGGAGATGTGCAGGTAGCTCATCACGTAGGCGTAGAGCAGCGACATGCCGATGATCAGCATCAGCATGGTGGATTCCCGCAGGGTCGCCGCGAGGATCGGGTTCACGTCCCTGGGGCGCCAGACGCCGTAGATGACCGCGATGAGGCCGAGCGCCAGCAGGCCGCCGAGGCCGGCCGTCTCGGAGGGCGTGGCGTAGCCGCCATAGAGCGCCACCATCACGCCGGTGAGCAGGATCACGAAGGGCAGCACGCGCGGCAGCGTCGAGAAGCGCTGGCGCATGCTGTAGGTGTCTTCGGCCAGGATGGCCGAGGCGGTGCCGTGACGCTCGTAGGCGTCCTTCGCGGCGGCGTACTCCGAGCGGAAGCGGTAGACCGACCAGGCGGCGAACAGACCGACCAGCAGCAGGCCCGGCCCGATGCCGGCGAGGAACAGGCGCCCCAGCGACTGCTCGGCGGCCACCGCGTAGAGGATCATGGTGATCGAAGGGGGCAGCAGGATGCCCAGCGTGCCGCCCGCCGCGATGATGCCTGCGGCGAAACCCGGCGAGTAGCCGCGCTTGCGCATTTCCGGAATGCCCGCCGAGCCGATGGCAGAGCAGGTGGCGGGCGAAGACCCCGCCATGGCGGCGAACAGCGCGCAGGCGAAGACATTGGCGATGCCAAGGCCGCCCGGGATCTTGTGCATCCAGGCATGCATGGCCGAGTAGAGGTCCTGCCCAGCCTTGGACCGGCCGATGGCCGCGCCCTTCAGGATGAAGAGCGGGATCGACAGCAGGGTGATGGAGGCCATCTCCTCGTAGACGTTCTGCGCCACCGTATCGAGGGAGGCGCCGGGCATGAAGAAGAACATGAAGGCCAGGGCGACGAAGCCCAGGGCGAAGGCGATGGGGATGCCGGCGAGCATCGCGCTGAGCGTCGCGCCCGCATAGAGGAAGCCGATGGCCGCGACGCTCATGGGTGGTTGCCCGTTTTCAGAGGAGTCTTGTTGAGATCGGCGCCGAGGCCGACTTTCGGGTTGGCCCAGCCCGCCGCGCGCGGGCCGTAGGTCAGGGCCTCGACGATCTGCAGCAGGAATTGCAGGCCGAGGAAGCTCATGCCGATCGCCATGAGCGCGTAGGGAATCCACAGGGGCGGCCCCCAGGAGGATTGCGAGACCTGCCCGTCGACCCAGGCCTCGTGCAGCAGGGTCCAGCTCTTCCAGGCGAAGAAGGTGACGAAGACGATGCTGACGATGTCGGCCATGAGCAGGCGGGCGCGGTTCACGCGGGGCGAGAGCAGGCCGCTCAGGGCCTCGATCGCCACGTGACCGCGCTTGGCCTGCACGGCGGCGGCGGAGAAGAAGGTGGCCCCCACGATGAGGAACACCGCCATCTCGTCCTGCCAGTCGGTGGGCTCGTGCAGGGCGTAGCGCACGAGCACGCTGTAGCTCAGCACGAGGCAGGCGCAGACCAGGGCGATGCCGCCGAGCAGCATGATCACCCGGTTGATCGCCTTCATGCCCCGGTCGAGATGCCCGAGCACACCGGGAATCCGGGGTTCGGGTGCGGCCGTGGCGGTCTCTGAAGCGGCCGAGGCCGCGTCGAAGGCGTGGCTCACGACACCTGCTCCGCAAGCTTGAGAAGCTCGGCGCAGCTGGCCGACTTGCCCGCGAAGTCCTTCCAGGCGGTCTCACGGGCAATGTCGCGCCACTGGCCCAGCGTCTTCTCGTCGAGGTTCTGAACCTTGGCTCCGGCTTTGGTGAAGATCTCCTCGACCTTGGTGTCGTCCGCCTTGGCACCGGCTTGGCCGAAGGGTTCGAGTTCGGCGCCGATCGCCATGATGAGGTCCTGCTGGTCCTTGGGCAGGCGGTCGAAGGCGATCTTCGACATCATGATCGGCTCGAGCATGAACCAGTAGGAGCGCTCGCGGCCCGACGTCAGGGACTTCGACAATTCCTCCAGGCGGAACGAGATCAGGCTAGTGGACGAGGTGATCACCGCATCGCAGGCGCCGGTCTGCATGGCGGCGTAGGATTCGCTCGACGGGATCGACAGGGTGGCGGCACCCGCCTGCTTCATCATCAGGTCCATCTCGCGCGAGCCGCCACGCACCTTGAGGCCCTTGGCGTCGGCCGGCGCATAGAGGGGACGCTCGCGGCTGGCGACGCCGCCCGCTTGCCAGACCCAGGACACGAGGAGGATGCCCTTCGAATCGAGGATCTCGGTGATCTTCCGGCCGACCGGCGCCGCCTTCCAGGCGACGGCCTGCTCGTAGGAACTCACGAGCGCCGGCATCAGGCCAATATTCATCTCCGCAACCTCGCCGCCCGCATAGGGCGACGGGTAGAGGCTCATATCGAGGGCGCCCTTGCGCATGGCGCCGAACTGGGCGTTCGTCTTCATCAGCGACGAGCCAGGATAGACCTGCACCTCCAGCGCGCCCTTCGAGCGCTCGGCCAGGAGAGCGGCGAACTTGCGGCACATGCGGTCGCGGAAGTCGCCCTCGTCGATGGTACCGCCGGGGAACTGGTGCGAGATTTTCAGGGTCGTCGCCGCCTTGGCCTTCAGCCCCATCGACAGGATAGCGGGGGCGGCGAGGCCGGATGCGACGAGGGCGCGGCGTGTCAACGTCATGGCGTCTCTCCCGGGCGGACCTTTGCGGTCTCGCTGTTTTGCGGCGCAACATTTATACTGCAACGCGCATTCGATATACCAACGAACTATGTCTTGTATATTTTGTCAACGACATTGAATAATGGATGGCAATGAATTTCATTTCGACAGGGACGGGAGCGCCATGACCCGATCGCTCAGCCTGAGGCAGACGATCGAGACGGAGATCGTGGATGGCCGGCTGGCCATCGGCTCCCGCCTCGACGAGACCGAACTCGCCGAGCGCTTCGGCGTCTCGCGCACGCCGATCCGCGAGGCGTTGCTGCAGTTGGCCATGACCGGCCTCGTGGAGATCAAGCCGCGCCGGGGCGCCATCGTCAGCGCCCCCGATCCGGAACTGCTCGTCGCGATGTTCGAGACGATGGCCGAGATCGAGGCCTCGTGCGGCCGGCTCGCCGCCCGCCGGCTGATCGCGGCCGACGAGACCGCCTTGAAACAGGCGCTCGCCGCCTGCGCGGCGGCGGCGGCCGACGAGGACCCGGAGACCTATTACCAGGAGAACTACGTCTTCCACACGGTGATCTACCGCGCCTGCCGCAACGACTTCCTGTGCGAGCAGGCGCGGCTTCTCCATCGGCGCCTGACCCCGTTCCGGCGGATGCAACTGAGAGCGCGTCACCGGCTGGGGCAATCCCTGGCCGAACACGAGGCCATCGTCGCCGCCATCGTCGCCGGCGACGAGATCGCGGCGTCGGACCGGCTGCGCGCCCATGTCATCGTCCAGGGGGACAGGTTCTCCGACCTCGTCGCCAACCTGCGCTCGATCAGCGACGCGGCGTGAAACCGGCCGGCTGACAAAAGTGAAAGATCGCCAGCAAGCTTTCGGGCGGAGGCCAAACTTTCGTTAGGAATTGGCCATCATGGTTACGGCGATTCTGTACACATTCGCTCGTTTCCCGGAGCGTTTCATGCGGCTCTCCATCAAGACGACGCTCATCGGCCTGTTCACCGCGCTCGCCATCATTACCGCGGTGCAGGGCGTGACCGCTCTGCGGAGGCTCGACGCCATCGGTGGCCGGATCGAGTTGCTCGCGTCGAATGCGCTACCTTCGGTCGACGCGGCTCATGCCCTGAATGCGCTGGTGATGCGCACCCGCCTCTGGCAGTTCCGCTACCTGATGGCGGAGGACGAGGCCGAGCGTGCCCTGAGCGTCAAGAATGCCGGCGAGATGATCCAGTCCGTCGAGAAGGGCCGGAGCGCCTATCGTCCCCTCATCGGTTCGCCCGAGGAGCAGGCGCTGTTCGATGAGTTCGGTGCGAAGTGGCAGATCATGCTGAACGGCTGGAACGGCCTCAGCCAGATCGATCCCAGCCAGCGCGCGACGATCACCGAACGCTTTCGTGGGCCGATGAACGCCGAGTACCTCGCCGCGACCGCCGCCGGGCGCAGGCTCGTCGAATTCAACGGCCGGGCCGGCGTGGCGGCCAGCGCGGCCGCGCGCGAGGAACAGGCACAGGCGGTCTTCACCACGCAGATCATGCTGGTCGCGGCCGTCGTCATGGCGCTGGCCGCCATGGCCTTCACGTTCTTCGGGGTGTCGCGTCCCATCGAGCGGGTGACGGCCGCCATGCGCCGTCTGGCCTCCGGCGATACCGAGGTCACCATCCCCGGCACCGGACGGCGGGACGAGATCGGCGCCATGGCCGCGACCCTCGACACCTTTCGGGACAATCTGGTCCGTACCCGTGCCCTGGAGAGTGAGGCCACCCTGGCCCGTGCCGGGGCGGAAGCCCAGCGCAGGTCCGCCGCCCTCGCCTTGGCCGACGGTTTCGAGAATGCGGTCGGCGATATCCTGACCCGGGTCTCGGCGGCGGCGACGCAATTGCGTTCGACCTCCCAAGGAATGTCCGGCACCGCCACGGAGACGGCGCAGCAATCCGTCGCCGTGGCGGCGGCGGCCGAACAGGCGGGCACCAACGTCACCATGGTGGCGGCAGCGGCGGAGGAACTCGGTTCGTCCGTCATGGAGATCGGCCGTCAGGTGGACGGCTCCACCAGCCTGGCGCACCAGGCGGTGGAGGATGCGACGCGGACGGGCGCGCAGATGAAGGATCTGAGCGAGGCCGCGGCGAAGATCGGAGACGTCGTCGCGATGATCGCCACCATCGCTGGCCAGACCAACCTCCTCGCCCTCAACGCCACCATCGAGGCGGCCCGTGCCGGCGAGGCGGGCCGGGGCTTTGCCGTCGTGGCGGCCGAGGTGAAGGAACTCGCCAACCAGACAGCGCGGGCCACGGACGAAATCGGGAGCCAGATCGGCCGGATCCAGGGCTCCACCGGCCAGGCCGTCGCGGTGATCGAAACGATCACCGCCCGCATCCGCGAGATCAGTTCCGTCGCCACGTCGATCGCGGCGGCAGTGGAGGAGCAGGGTGCGGCCACGCAGGAGATCGTGCGCAACATCAACCAGGCCGCCGAGGGCACCGGGGAGGTGACGACCAACATCGCGGGCGTGGCGGGCGCCGCCGAGGAAACGGGGGCCGCAGCCTCTCAGGTCCTGGCCTCCGCCTCCGAACTCTCCCGGGAATCGGAGCATCTCACCGCGGAAGTGGGGCGCTTCCTGGCCACGATCCGCGCGGCGTGAGACGGACGCGCCCGTCGACGTGCCACAGCCAATCGGGGTCCTGAGGCCGGATCCCGTCGTTGGGCCGGCATCTTACGTCCCCGCGCCGAAATTCTCGGCGATGACCGGGGTCTTGGAGCGGATATGGTCGCGCATGAGCACGGCCAGCGCCTCGCCGTTCCGGGCATGGAGGAGTTCGATCATCCGTTCGTGCTCCGAGACGGCACGACTCCATTGTTCAGCGGTCTGGTGGACGGCGTAGCGCGAGCGCTGGATGCGGCCCGACAGGCTCGCGTAGATGGCGCCCAGCACCGAATTGCGGCTCGCGGCCATGATCGCTTCGTGGATCGCGCGATTGAGCCGGAAATACGTTGCCTCCTCGCCCTCCTTCCAGGCCTTCACCATGGCGTGGTGATCCCGCTCGATCTGGGCGACCTCATCGTCGCCGATGGTGCGGCAGGCGAGATCGGCAGCGGTCGCCTCGAGGCCGGCGATGACCTCGATCATTTCCTCGATCTCGACCTGAGACAGGCTGGCCACCCGCGCCCCGCGGTTGGGCAGCAGTTCGAGCAGCCCTTCCGTGGCGAGGATCTTGATCGCCTCGCGCAGGGGCGTGCGCGAGATGCCGAACCGCTCGGTGAGCTCACTCTCGTTCACCCGCGCCCGCGGCTCGAGCTCCCCCGACTGGATGAGATCCCGCATCCGGTCCACGACTTCGTCGTGGAGGTAGCGGCGATTGATCCCGACCGCCGAGTCCAGCTTTTCCATGGGGGCGTAGGTCTTGTCGTTGGAGGGTGGATACTCTCCTGAGGTTTAGGCGTCGGGCATCGGCCTGTCGAGGGAGCGCCCGATTAGTTGTTTTTATTCCGGTCTTACAAATAACTTAGCCCCTGAGACGACGACCCCCGCCGATCAGTGCATTTCCTCGTGCCACGTCCGTCCGTCCCGCTCGATCAGGGCGATGGCGGCGGTGGGGCCCCAGCTTCCGGCCGGATAGGAGCGCGGCGGCTCGGGCCGGTCCGCCCAGGCCTTCAGCAGCGAATCGGCCCAGGCCCAGGCCACCTCCACCTCGTCGCGGCGCATGAACAAGGTGGCGTTGCCGCGCACCACGTCCATCAGCAAGCGCTCGTAGGCATCGGGATAGCGCTGCTTGAACGTCTCCTCGAAGGAGATGTCGAGGTTGGTCGGCCGCAGACGCATGCCGCCCGGTCCCGGGTCCTTGGTCATCACTTCGAGCTTGATCCCCTCCTCCGGCTGTAGCCGGATGACGAGGCGGTTGGGCTCGCGCCCGAAGGATTCGGCCGGGAAGATCGAGAAGGGAGAGGCGCGGAACTGCACCACGATCTCGGAGAGCTTCTGGGGCAGGCGCTTGCCGGTGCGGATGTAGAAGGGCACCCCGGCCCAGCGCCAGGACTGAACTTCAAGCTTGAGGGCGACGAAGGTCTCCGTGCGGCTCTCCGTCTCGCCGCCGAGATCGGCGCGGTAGCCCTGAACCGGTTTGCCGTCCACGGCGCCGGCCGCATACTGGCCGCGCACGGTCACGGCCTGGACGTCGCGGGGCGTGATCGGCTTCAGCGCACGCAGCACTTTCAGCTTTTCGTCCCGCACCGAATTGGCGTCGAGGGTGAGCGGGCTCTCCATCGCCATCAGGCAGAGAAGCTGGAGCAGGTGGTTCTGCACCATGTCACGGAGTGCCCCCGACGTGTCGTAGTAACCGGCACGGCCCTCGACACCCACCGTCTCCCCCACCGTGATCTGGACGTGGTCGATGACGTCCGCCGTCCACAGGCGCTCGAAGATGGTGTTGGCAAAGCGCAGGGCGAGCAGGTTCTGCACCGTCTCCTTGCCGAGGTAATGGTCGATGCGGAAGATCTGCTCCTCGGGGAAGACCTCGCCGACCGCGTCGTTGATGGCGCGGGCGGATTTCAGGTCCTTGCCGATGGGCTTCTCCAGCACCACCCGCGACTTCTCGCCGATGAGCCCGTGGACCGAGAGGTTGCGGCAGATCGAGCCGTAGAGATCCGGCGAGGTGGCGAGATAATAGGGCCGCACCTGGTCCGGCCGTTCGGCGAGCTTGGCGGCGAGATCCTCCCAGCCGTCGTCCCCGGCCCCGTCCACCGCCACGTAGTCGAGATGGTCGAGGAAGGCGGCAAGCTTGTCCTCGTCGAGGTCGCGGGCCGGGACGAAGCGCTTGAGCGCGTCGCGCGCCCGCTCACGGAACGCCTCGACGCTCATCTCGGAGCGGGACGCGCCGATGATCCGGCTGGTGCCGGGGATCTGCCCGTCCTTGTAGCGGTAATACAGGGCCGGAAGCAGCTTGCGCGTGGTCAGATCGCCGGTGGCGCCGAACACGACACAATCGAAGGAGGCGACGGGGATGATGGTGGCCAAGGCTGGCTCCCAGGTTCGTGTGCGCCGGTCGAGAGGTGCGTCCGGTATCGTGCGGCTGGAGCCGAACGATACCGGGGCGAAGGCCTCCGGCCTACCCCTCTCGCAAGAGCTTCGCCAGTATGGAGACCCGCGGAGCACGCAGCGGAGCGATCGAGGAAGCACCGCGAGGCGATCATGACCGATCTGGCGCACTCTATGGCCGATTGCGCGACGCAGGCGCTTTACCGCGATGGCATGAACGATTCAGGTCATAGGGGCAGATCGTGATGCGGAAGAATATTGAGTTTCGATCCGAGGGCCGCACGTTGCGCGGTTGGGCCTATCGGCCCGACGGCAAGGCGGACGGGTCGCCTTGCATCATCATGGCGCACGGGCTGTCGGCCGTGAAAGAGCAGTATCTCGATCGCTATGCCGATGTCTTCGTCGAGGCCGGCCTGAGCGTGATCCTCTACGATCATGCCAATTTCGGAGCCAGCGATGGATTGCCCCGTCAGGAGGCGGACCCGGTGCTGCAACGGCGCGGATACCGTGACGCGATCAGCTTCGCGCAGACGCTGCCTTGGGTTGATCCAGCCCGCATCGGAGTATGGGGAACCAGTTACAGCGGCGGTCATGTCCTCGAGGTCGCCGCGCTCGACAGACGGGTCCGATGCGTCGTGAGCCAAGTGCCTACGATCAGCGGCCATTCATCGGCCCAGCGCCGGACCCGCGCCGATCTCGTACCGGCGTTGCTTTCGCGCTTGGACGCCGACCGGATCGCTCGTTTTCGAGGCGAGGCGCCCGCGACTTTCGCCGCCGTGGCGGACGACCCCCATGAGGCGTGTGCGATGAGCGGGATCGACGCTTATGCCTTTTTCACTGGCAGTCGTGATCTCGCACCGGCATGGCGCAATGAATTGACTCTGCGCAGTGCAGAAATGGCGCGGGAGAACGAACCGGGCCAATACGTCGCCCGGATCGGCCCGACCCCGCTCATGATGATCGTGGCCGATCGGGACCTGTTGACACCGACCGATCTCTGCCTCGACGCCTACCAGAGGGCCTTACCCATCAAGACACTGGTCATGATCAAGGGAGGGCATTTCGATCCCTATATCCGCCGTTTCGAGGAAACCAGCAGCGCCGCCCGTGACTGGTTCCGCCGCCATCTCGTCGATGACGCATCCTGATCGCCCGGTCAGCATCCATGCCGTCGCGCGCAATTATCCGAACGGAGCGCTGATCGGCGAGCATTGCCATATCGATGGCCAGTTCATCCACGCGACGGCAGGGGTCATGGAAATCCGCGCTGCCCACCGGATGTGGTTGATCCCGCCGCAGCGCGCGTTGTGGATACCGCCTCGGGTGCCGCACGGGTTGCGTGCGCGAGGCGCGGTTTCGCTGCGGACGCTCTACATCGCGCAGGACGATGCAAGCGGCGTGAGCGACGCGCCTCGCGGCTTCGTCGTTCCGCCGCTGCTGCGGCAGCTGATTCTGCAGGCTCTCGAACCCTGCATGAGACGCGACCTGCAGCGGCAGCGCCATCTCAACGCGGTACTGATGGACGAACTCCGTGCACTCGTGCCCGACGCCCTGTCGCTGGCCGTGCCATCGGATCCGCGTCTGGCACGCGCCTGCGCCGACATCCTTGCTCGGCCGGACGATGAGCACCGGATCGAACGATTGGCCCATGAAAGCGGGGCTTCGGTGCGCACGCTGACCCGGCTTGCTCAGGACGAGCTTGGCTGCCCGCTGTCGATATGGCGGCAACAGGCACGGATACTGTCCTCCATCCCGATGCTCATCGCCGGCAAGCAGGTGACCTTTGTGGCCCATTCCATGGGCTACGAGACCCCGGGTGCCTACTCGGCGATGTTCAAGCGGATGATGGGGGTCCAGCCACACTTGTATCGACAAAGTCCCGAACCGAACGACCTGCCGCGGGCCGAGGACGACGCCGAAGCGGTTCCGCAGCATCCCTCGGTTCTGCCGTCAGACTTTTAGTGTGATCGCCCCGTCACTGGGAGGTGCTTTGCCGGAACGCCTCGGCATAGTCCGGATGCCAGCGTGAGAGCGCGGGCCGGTTCTCGATGACGTCTCCCGCCGCCCAGGCGATGCGGCGCTCGTCCTGCTCGCGGGTGGTCTCGTTGTCGGGGCAGAGAATGTAGAAATCGCCCCGGCCCATCGCCTCGATCATGAAATCCACCGTCTCCTCCGGTGTCCAGGCGCCGTCCGGCTTCTCGGCCACGCCGCGCGCCTTCGTCAGACCGGTAAAGACGAAGCCGGGGATCAGCAGATGGGCGGAGACCCGCGCGCCCTCCCGGCCGCGAAGGTCGTGCGCGAGGGCTTCCGTGACCACCTTCACCCCCGCCTTCGAGACGTTGTAGGGCGTGTTGCCCGGCGGCGTGGTGATCCCCTGTTTCGAGCCGGTGACGATGACCGCGCCGGGCTCGCCCGCCTCGATCATCCCCGGAACGAAGGCCTGGATGCCGTTGACGACGCCCCAGAGGTTGGTGTCGAGGATGCGCCGCCAGGTCGCGTCGTCCGAGAACAGGCGACCTCCGGCCTCGATCCCGGCATTGAGCATGACGAGCGCGGGCGCATCGCCCGCCGCCTCACGCAGAGCATCCATCTCCTCGCGGCGGCCGACATCGGTGGGACGGGCGAGGACGTCCGCGCCGGTCGCCGCGATTTCCGCGCGCGCCGTCTCCAGCGCCTCGCCGGGCAGGTCGGCGAGGACGAGCCTCATGCCGGAGGCGGCAAACCGCCTGGCGGCGGCGAGCCCGATCCCGCTCGCGGCTCCCGTCACGACGGCCGTGCCGCCTCTGCGGATCGCGGAATGATGAATCATGGCACGGTCTCCTCTGCGGTTCGGGTTGGCCGGGAGGTAGGGCGGGGTGTCCCGTTTTGTCAGGGCCGTCGGGCACGGAGGGGGAGGAACTTGGTAACCATCCCGCCCGCATGATCCGGCTCTGTCTGCTCACGAGGGCTGCCCGTGTCGTCGCGTTGCGTCGTGTTCCCGTCGATCCTGAAAGCCGGCCTGTCGCCGCTGGCGCTGATGCTGTGCCTGACCGGCGCTGGCGCCGAACCGGCTCCGGTTCTCCCGGAGGCGCCGCCGGCTGCCGCCAAGCCTGCTCCGAAGGCCGAGGCCGGTCAGAGATCCGACGCCCCGCCGAAGCCCGACCAGGCGGCGCCCGCGAATGCGGCCCCGCTGGCGCAAGGCGCGGAACCGGCACCGGCGGCGCCGAAGAAATCCCGCGAACTGCCTCCCCTCGTGGTGGCGCGGGTCTCGGACGACCCGGTCCCGACGCTGGCGCCCTCGACCTTCATCGACACGTTCCGCATGGCCGAGCGCTACCAGGCCATCGTCGATGCCGGCGGCTGGGGGACCCTGCCCGCCGACCTGACGATCAAGCCGGGTGCCCGCGACCCGAACATTCCGGCGCTTCGCCAGCACCTCGTCCTCACCGGCGACCTGCCGGCCGGCGTGCCGAGCTCCGACGTGCTCGACCCCATCCTCGTCTCGGCGGTGAAAGCATTCCAGGCGCGCCACGGACTGCCCGAGACCGGCACGGTCGGCCGCCAGACGGTGACCGCCCTCAACGTGCCGGCGGCGACCCGCCAGCGCCAGCTCTCGGCCTCGGCCGCGCGGCAGATCGGCTCCAACTTTCCCTACGGCGACCGTTACGTGGTGGTGAACATCCCGTCGGCCGCCGTGGAGGCGGTGGAGAACGGCGTCGTGGTGCGCCGCTACGTGGCCGTGGTCGGCAAGCCCGACAAGGCGACGCCGCGGATCGAAGCGCGCATCACCGACGTGAACCTCAACCCGACCTGGACCCTGCCGGTCTCCATCATCAAGAAGGAGATCATCCCCAAAATGCGCAAAGACCCGGGCTATCTCGCCCGCGAGCGGATCCGCATCCTCGGCCCCGGCGGTGTCGAGGTCGATCCGACGACCATCGACTGGGCCGGCGAGAAGGCCGCAAACTACACGCTGCGCCAGGATTCCGGCCTCGACAACTCGCTGGGGCAGGTCCGCATCGACATGCCGAACAAGCAGGCCGTGTACATGCACGACACGCCCTCGAAATCGCTGTTTGCGCGGGAGGTCCGGTTCCACTCGCATGGTTGCGTGCGGGTGGCCCAGGTGAAGGAACTGGCGGGCTGGCTGCTGGAGGGCACTCCCGGCCCAAGCGGCCCCGGCTCGACCTGGGGGCCGATGGAGATCGAGGCCAACATCGCCACCAACGAGCGGCTCGACATCAAGCTGCCGAAACAGATCCCGGTCACCTTCGTCTATCTCACCGGCTACGCCACCCCGGACGGCCGCGCGCATTTCCGCGACGACATCTATGGCATCGATTCGCCGGCGGTGCCGATGCGGGACGCGGTCATGACGGGCTCCATCACACCGAAGAAGGCGGCGCCCGCCGCTCCGGCGAAGGCTCCGGGCAACGCCCCGGTGCCGCCCGGCCCGATCCCGCAGAAGGCGGCGCGACCGGCCGCGAACTGACCGGATCAGCCGCGCTGCAACAGCTCGATCCGGACCCCGTCCGGTCCGTCGAGAAACGCGGTGCGAAGCCCGGGGCGGACATCGGTGATGTCGATGACGAAGGCGACACCGCGCCGCTTCAGATCGGCGACCGTGCTCTCGATGTCGTCGACGGCCAGGCCGATATGCTCGATGCCCCGGTTCGGCGGCTTGGCGGCGGGGGCGGCCTCGGGCGCGTGCTCGATGAAGAGGATGAGCCCCGACAGGTCGAGGACGACGCGCGTCACGGACGGCGCACCTTCGCGGGCGATCTCACGGGCGCCGAAGGTCTCCACGTAGAAACCGGCGGCCGTCACGGCGTCCTGACTGCGAAGGTGGAGGTGTTCGAAGCGGAAAGTCATACGGTCCTCGCTCTGTGCCGGGCCCCGCTGCCGGCGTCGGCCTGCCCCGAGGGGATCAGGGGCAGATCGCGAGAACCGCCGTCAACGGATGCCAGGAGGGATCCCGATACAAAGCCCCGCCCGTGTCCGGGCGAGGCGGTCGGCGGCAGAAGATCCTGCGGGATCAGGCCTTAGGAATCGAGGCCGGCATCCTCGTCGATATCGACGAGGAACACGATGTCGGCGTCGTCCTCGCCGTCTTCATCCTCGTCCTCGTCGGGCTCTTCGGCGCTCTTGGCGTGGCGCATGTCGGGCTCGAAGGGGGCGTCCTCCTCCGAATCGTCCTCGGCCAGGGCATCCTCGAAGATCTCGATCTCGTCCTCGGTGGCGGGGCGGATCTTGAGCTCGGAGGTACCGTTCCACAGCACCTTGCCGTCGCTCTTCATCGCCTGGATGTCTTCCTTGAAGCCGTCGCAGGTGAACAGGTCGCGAGCCGTCTCTTCGGTCCCGTTGATGACCGCGATGGCCACGCCATCGATATCGAGTGTGAACATCGCACAATCCTCATTCTGGGCGCGCCGGGAGGCGGCCGCGTCGGCGTGGGAATCGTCAGCCCGACAGCCGCCCGTGTAGGGGCGAACGGGGCCGAGGCCAAGACCTCAAGACAAGACCTCTTGCGTTGTCCGTTGCGGTGCAGCGCTCAGGCGCCGCCCGCCGCCCGGCCGATGGCGCGCTTGACCACACCCTGGACCTCCGGATTCGACAGGAACAGGTCGTGGTTGATCAGGCCGCCGCCGTAATCGGAGGCGTCGGCCACGCGGACCCCGAGGGCCTCGAGGCGCTCGCGGTCGGCTGCGCCCGCACGCACGACGCCACCCGCGATGGCACCGGAGAGTTCCAGCGCCCGGTCCTTGGTGGAGGAGATGACGGTGATCTTCGACACGTCCGGTCCCATCCGCTCCACCGCCCCGGTGAACAGGTCGATGTCGATGTCGGGGGCGGCGAGCACGATGGCGCCGATGCGTGCCATCGCCGCCTCGCCGGCCTCGGCGCGCAGCATGCGGATGGTCTCCAGGGTCAGCAGCGTCCCCATGGAATGGGCGACGATGTTGATGCGCCCACCGGAGGGCGAACCCGCCAGCGCCTTGAGGAGATCCTCGAACGCATCGCGCGACCACAGGGCGCTCTCGCGGTCGTAGCCGTAATCGAAGGTGGCGGCGGCGGACGGCCAGGTGAACAGGGCCGAGGCGCCACGGAAACGGATGCCGTCCGACAGGCGCGCCGCGCTCACCGCCGCGGAAGCGAAGCTCTCTCGGTAACCGTGGACGTAGATCAGCACGTCGCGCCCGAAGGCGGCCTGGGTGAAGGCCGCCGCCGCGCCGGGTCCGGTCTCGACCTGCGGCACCGCCGTCACCGCCCAGTCCCCGCTCACCACGGAGGAGACCTTGCCGATGAGCGACCGATCGGGGGCCGAGAGACGGACTTCCGCAAAGCTCAGACCGCGACCGCGCTCGGAGCTGAAATACGGGCTCTTGGGCGGGCTGCCCACGGGCTTGCGGGTGGTCGCCACCAGCAGGATCGGGCTGACGTCGAGGTTCGATTGCCGTTCGGGACCGGTGCCCCCGGTGACGAGCCCGTCGGTGACGCAGCCGGCGAGGCCCGGGGTAAGGCCCGCGACGCCCAGGAGGGCGGCGCCGCGGATCAGCGAGCGGCGGGTCTGCGATGGCGCTCCCGGCATGCGGTTTCGGATCATGGCGTGTCGACGGCCCCGTGATGGCCCGGCGCTCGGTCCCGGCTCTCTCGTCCTACCCTGTCGGCGACGATCGTGACCATGGCAGGGCGCGGGCGTGGCGGGAGGCGATGTGAATTGCGGGCAGAGCCCGGTCCGTGGCCCGGTGGCTACAGGTACTCCCGCGCCAGGGATCCCGGTGCAACGACACGCGCCCCCTCGACGAAACCGGGCCGGCCCGGCATGAAGGGGTTCATGGCTCTTCCTCCTTCCCTCGACCTCGATTCCCTGCGCGAGCGGCTGCTCGCGGGTGACCGTGCGGCTCTGGCGCGGGCGATCACCCTGGCCGAATCGAAACGGGCCGATCACCGGGCGGCGGCGCGCGACCTCATCGATGCGGTGCTGCCGCAGACTGGCACGGCGATCCGCGTCGGCATCACCGGGGTGCCGGGGGTCGGCAAATCCACCACGATCGACAATCTCGGCGCCAACCTCACGGCCGCCGGGCACAAGGTCGCGGTGCTGGCGGTGGACCCCTCCTCCAGCCGCACCGGCGGGTCGATCCTCGGCGACAAGACCCGGATGGCGCAGCTCGCGCTCGATCCCAACGCCTTCATCCGCCCCTCCCCCTCATCGGGCACCCTCGGCGGCGTCGCGGCCAAGACCCGCGAGACCATGCTTCTCTGCGAAGCGGCCGGATTCGACGTCATCCTGGTGGAGACGGTGGGCGTCGGCCAGTCGGAGACGGCGGTGGCCGACCTCACCGATTTCTTCCTGGTGCTGATGCTGCCCGGCGCCGGCGACGAGTTGCAGGGCATCAAGAAGGGCATCCTCGAACTCGCCGACATGATCGCGGTGAACAAGGCCGACGACGGCGAGGGCGAGCGCCGGGCCAACGCGGCGGCCGGTGAATACCGGGCCGCGCTCCACATCCTCAGCGCTCCGAGTTCAAGCTGGACGCCCCCCGTCGTCACGATCTCCGGGCTCAGCAACAAGCGCCTCGACGCGCTATGGGAAAAAGTAGTCGATCACCGCAACAAGCTCACCGCCACCGGCGAGATCGCCAAGAAGCGCCGGGCGCAGGACGTGAAGTGGATGTGGGCCCTCGTCCACGAGCGCCTGCACCAGCGCCTCGTCGGCTCGCCCGAGGTGCGCAAGCAGACCGCGGAGGCGGAAGCCGGCGTGGCACGGGGCGAATCCTCCCCGGCCGCCGGCGCAGAGGCCATCGCGACGCTGATCGGACTGTGACGCGGGGGCATCTCCTCGTCACCGGCTTCGGCCCTTTTCCCGGCATGCCGCGCAACCCGAGCGAGCAACTCGCCCGGCAGGTCGGAAGGATCGGCCGGCATGGCATCGCGGGGTTCCCGGTGCGCACGCTGATCCTGCGCACCGCCTATGCGGCGATCCCCGAGATGCTGGAGCCGGCCCTTGCCGAGAGGCCGGCCGCGGTGCTGATGATCGGCGTCGCCGGCCGAGCCGAACGCGTTCGCGTCGAGGCTCGCGCCGTCAACCGGGCGAGCCGGCTGTTTCCCGATGCTTCGGGGCGAATGCCCGCAACCCTCCACCTAGACGGAGACGGACCGGCGCAGCGCAGGGCGCCGATCGCGGGCCGCGCCCTCGTCGCCCTGCGGCGTCACGGGGTCACCGCGATCCCGTCCGTGAATGCCGGGCGATACCTCTGCAATGCCAGCTACTTTCGCGCGCTGGCGGAGACCTGCCCGGTCCTGTTCCTGCACATTCCCCCGCCAATACCCGGCTGGCGACGCAGGTCCGGGCCGGCCATCGGACGGCGCGATCCCTCCGCCGCGCTGCCGCGGGCGGTGGCCAAGGTAGGACGTCTGATGCTCGTGGCCTCCCGGCGCAAGAACCCTGCGTAAACCGCGCCGCCAACAAAAACGCACCGCCATGGTGCCCTTCGGCCACTTCGCACGTTCTGTGAGCATCGGATGCGGGCGCCGCCTTGGAAGCGCCGATCACGCGTTGTCGATTCTCAAGGAGCAGACCAATGGTTGATACGGATCGGGTCGTCGGAGCGGCCAAGGACCTCGGCGGCCGTGCACAGAGTGCCATCGGCGATACCGTCGGATCGTCGCGGACCTCGGCTGAAGGCCGCTACCGCGAGGCCGAAGGCCGCGCCCAGGAGGTCTACGGCCAGGCCAAGGACACTCTGCGCGATGTCGCCGGCAACGTCTCGGATTACGCTGGCGAGGCCTACGATCGCGGCGGCTCCTATGTCCGCGACGGCGCCCGCGCGGTGGAGAGCCGCGTCGAGGAGAACCCGCTCATCGCCCTGGTGATCGCCGGAGCCGTCGGCTACGGCCTCGCCCTGCTGCTGCACGGCCGCCGCTGAGCCTTCACCGCCGGTTACCAATCGATCGCCCTGCCTCGCCCTCCGGCGAGGCAGGGCTTTCTGTGTCGGCTACTGCGCGGTCCAGCCGCCATCCATCGGGATGTTGGCCCCGGTGATCTGGCTGGCGCCGTCAGAACACAGGAACACGGCCAAAGCCGCCACCTGCTCCACCGTCACGAATTCCTTGGTTGGCTGGGCCGCCAGCAGCACGTCGTTCATGACCTGCTCTTTGGTCAGGCCCCGCGCCTTCATCGTATCGGGGATCTGCGCCTCGACCAGCGGCGTCCAGACATAGCCCGGCGAGATGCAATTGACGGTGATGCCGTGGGTGGCGAGTTCGAGGGCCGCGGTCTTGGTCAGGCCGGCGATGCCGTGCTTGGCCGAGACGTAGGCCGACTTGAACGGTGAAGCCACGAGGGAATGGGCAGAGGCGGTATTGATGATGCGGCCCCATCCCCGCGCCTTCATCCCGGGGATGGCGTAGCGCATGGTGTAGAAGGCCGAGGAGAGGTTGAGCGCGATGATCTGCTCCCATTTCTCCGGCGGAAAATCCTCGATCGGCGAGACGAACTGGACGCCGGCATTGTTCACGAGCACGTCGACCGAACCGAACGTCTCTTCGCCCAGCCGGATCAGCCCCTCGATCTCGCCGGGCTTCGTCAGGTCGGCCGGGGAATAGGCGGCCTTCACACCGAAATCGGTCTCGATCCCGGCGCGCTCCTTCTCGATGTCCTCGGGCTTACCGAAGCCGTTGATGACGACGTTGGCGCCCTCCTTGGCAAAGGCACGGGCATAGGCGAGGCCGATGCCGCTGGTGGACCCCGTGACGACGGCGGTCTTGGATGTCAGGATCATGGAAGCCTCTCGGGTCAACTGAGCGATCAGGCGAGATAGTCGTGCAGCACCCGCCCGTAGGGCAAGGTGAAGTCGACGATCATGTGCCGGCCGCCGACGATGCGCTTCACCGGCAGGTCGGCGACCCGGCAGTTCACGTGCGGGATCAGGTCGAGACGGGCTTCGCCGTCCCAGGCGCCGTGGACGGTGATGTCCTCCAGGCGATAGCCCACGAGCTGGGCCACCTTCGGGGCGCCGGTGACGTCGGGAAGAAGCTTGAGATTCACGTTGAGCCGGCCGAGACCGGCCTTCACCGTGTCGAGCTCGTTCTCCAGGCTCTTGTGCTTGTAGGTCATGGTGCCCATCGCCACCCGCTCCTCGTCGTAATGGAGGGTGCCGGTGAGGGTGTCCTTCGTGACCTTGAGGCGCGGCACGCCCCATTTCTTCGGGAAGCCCCAGATCTCGCGGCCGGCGGTGATCGGCGGCTCGTCGTCGAGATACATCTGGATCGAGAAGTTGCAGGCCTCGCCGTTATAGGTGGCGATGGCGCCCGAGCCACTCTCCTCGTAATCGCCGAAGCCGGAGGAATCCGGCATCTTCATCCACTCGTAATAGACGAGGTTCTCGGGGTGCGGCTCCAGGGGCTCCGGCAGCGCCCTTCTCAGGGCCTCCGCATCGGTCTCGTAGGTGATGATGAGGTATTCCCGCCTGAGGAAGCGATACGGCCCGCGCGGATAGCTCGGGCTGAAGGCGGGCATCGAGGGGACGTGCAGGATCTCGTCGCGGGTCATGGCGTGGGGCTCCGGGATGAAGCTGGCGGGATGGCTCAGTCGCGGGCGTCCCGCGTCAGGTCGAACACGGCGACACCGGTTTCGTCGTGCACGCGGTTGCGCCAGGCGGGGGAGCGCAAGGAGCGACGCAGGTCGCTGGCACCCGCCGCCCAATGTTCGAGCATGGTGGCGCGGGAGAACTCGTAATCCTTCGAGTTCCCCTCATAGGCCTTCCGCCGGTAGATCAGCTGCATCACCGTGGTGAAGTTGGCGTGGGTGACCTGGCGCAGGTAGGTGACGTCCTCGTCGCTCATCAGTTCGGGGGGCAGCTTCTCGGCGAGGCGCCGGAACGCGGCTTTCGCCCTGCGGGCTTCGAGGTTCTTGTCGGTGTTGAGACGGGTGCGGCTCGAGAATCGGATGTCTTTCTCGCGCTCGGCCGATTCGATCAGGGTGCGGGGCATCGGCCCGCGCGCGGCGAACAGGTCGACCTGATAGACCACGAGGTCGCGGCTGCGCTCCTCGTCGAGGATGTACTGCAACGGCGTGTTCGAGACGATGCCGCCGTCCCAATATTGCTCGCCGTCGATGGTCACCGGCGGGAAGCCCGGCGGCAGCGCCCCCGAAGCCATGATGTGCTCGGGCGTGATCCGGTCGCAGCGGTTGTCGAAATAGACGAAGTTGCCGGTGCGCACGTTGACCGCACCGATGCTGAGCCGGGTCCGGCCCTCGTTGATGAGGTCGAAATCCACCAGCCGCTCCAGCGTCGCCCTGAGCGGGGCGGTGTCGTAGTAGCTCAGCGCTTCCGGCGCGCCGGGTGGAAAAAAGGTGGCCGGGGGAAAGCGCGGCTTGAAGAAACCGGGCACGCCCACGGTGGCAATCCAATTGGCGCTGGCCTCGTTGAAGGCCGCCCGCGCCTGCTCACCGGGGAACCAGGGCGAGCCCATCACCCCGGAGGAGACCTGCTCCCAGAACGCCTTCAGCCGCTCCACGCGGCGCTCGAGCGGGTTGCCGGCGATCAGGGCCGCGTTGATGGCGCCGATGGAGATGCCCGCCACCCAATCGGGCGCGATGGCCTCCGCCGCCAGGGTCTCGTAGATGCCGGCCTGATAGGAGCCGAGGGCCCCGCCGCCCTGGAGCACGAGGACATGGGACTCGCCGCTGGAAAATTCTGTCACGGGCGCGGACCTCTCACGGACGTCCCTCGACGCCCTTCACTGGTGAAGCGAGATGGACGTCGAACGATGACGGCACCATGACCCAAGGCCGAACCGATGACCATCGTCTCCCGCAGTGCGAAGGCGGCTCGGGAGGGCAGGATGGTTGACAGGCGGTGTTCCTTCGCCAACACCGCCGAGCCAACCGCGGCTTTTCCCGCCCGCCCCGAACGCCTCCCGCCGCCGTCATGCCCGGCACGGCCCGACGGCGCGCCGACGGCGACGAACAAGGATCTCTGACCGATGTCGGTGACGCGCTCCTATCTCGATTTCGAGAAGCCGGTGGCCGAGCTCGAATCCAAGCTGGAGGAGCTGAGGACCCTGGCCTCCCGCGACGGCGCAGTCTCCATCAGCGAGGAAGTCGGCCGCCTGGAAGCCAAGGCGGCGTCCGCCCTTTCCGATATCTACGCCACCCTGACGCCCTGGCAGAAGACGCAGGTGGCGCGTCATCCGCAGCGCCCGCACTTCATCGATTACTGCGCCGGCCTGATCACCGAGTTCACGCCCCTGGCCGGGGACCGTCACTACGGCGAGGACCAGGCCATCGTCGCCGGCTTCGGCCGTTTCGAGGGCCGCGCCGTCTGCGTGCTCGGCCAGGAGAAGGGCTCCACCACCGAAAGCCGCCTGCGCCACAATTTCGGAATGGCCAAGCCGGAAGGTTACCGCAAGGCGGTGCGGCTGATGGAGATGGCCGACCGGTTCGGCCTTCCCGTCCTCGCCTTCGTCGATACGGCCGGTGCCTTTCCGGGCATCGAGGCGGAAGAGCGCGGCCAGGCCGAGGCCATCGCCCGCTCCACCGAGACCTGCCTCGGCCTGGGCGTACCCAACGTCGCCGTGGTCATCGGCGAGGGCGGTTCGGGGGGCGCCATCGCGCTCGCCACCGCCAACCGCGTTCTCATGCTGGAACACGCGATCTACGGCGTGATCTCGCCCGAGGGCGCGGCCTCGATCCTCTGGCGCGATCAGGGCCGGGCGGCGGATGCGGCCACCGCCATGAAGATCACGGCCCAGGATCTCCTGCGTCTCGGGATCATCGACGGCATCATCCCGGAGGCTACCGGCGGCGCTCATCGCGGACGCGACGCGGCGATCGCCAACACGGGCAAGGCCGTGGCCAAGGCGCTGGCCGAATTCGACGGTTTGAGCCCCGACGAGATCCGCGACCGCCGGGCGGTGAAGTTCCTCGATATCGGCCGCAAACTGTAGCCCGAGCCTAGATGCGTCGTTTTGGCGCATTGGACCCGTGGAACCGGTAAGGGTTTTGTTAAATCCCGCCTCTTCTGCTCGTCCGGAGCCCGCCGTTCCGGGCGGCATGACTCTACGGGCTCGTCGCCGGGAGCGGAAATACCAGCGGAATCAAGTCGATTGCGGTCCGGCCGATGCCCCTGAACGTCGAGGCCGACCGACACTTTGCGGCAATGTGTTGCCCACACTGAGGAAGCCACCGAAATCCACATCTCGCCACGCCGGCCATTTGCGTCTTCTTGCGGTAACAACCGGGTAAGTTTAACGACGCTATTGGGTTGGGGAGTGGCGTTCGACGGGCGAGATCCCGCGAGCGCATGAATGAGGACGGGGTTCCCCATGGCTTTGCGCCCGCTGGCTCTACGCTTGGCTACGGCTGCCGGTGTCGTTGCGCTCGCTCTCTCCCTTTCCGCCTGCCAGGATGGCTCGATGGGCGGCGGCGTGCCGCTGCGCGCCCTCACGCCCGTTCCGGCCAAGACCCTGGCGCTGATGGCCCAGAAGGGCATGTCCGCGAGCGACCCCATCCTGATCCGCGCCTTCAAGAAGGAAGCGGAGATGGAGGTGTGGAAGCGTGGCACGAACGGCCAGTACGCGCTCCTCAAGACCTTCCCGATCTGCCGCTGGTCCGGCCAGCTCGGCCCCAAGACCAAGCAGGGCGACCGTCAGGCCCCAGAGGGCTTCTACACGGTGACGCCGGGGCAGATGAACCCGAACTCGTCCTATTACCTCTCCTTCGATACCGGCTACCCGAACAACTACGATCGGGCCAACGGCCGGACGGGCAACTACATCATGGTGCACGGCACCTGCTCGTCCTCGGGCTGTTTCGCCATGACCGACGAGTCCATGGGCGAGCTTTATGCCCTGGCCCGCGATTCCTTCGCCGGCGGGCAGCGCGCGTTCCAATTTCAATCCTATCCGTTCCGGATGACGGCGCAGAACTTCGCCAAGTATCGCAACGACCCGAACGCGCCGTTCTGGAAGAACCTCAAGGAAGGCTCGGATTATTTCGAAGCCCTGCGCGAGGAGCCGCGCGTGAACGTCTGCGGCACGCGCTACGTCTTCGGCGGCCAGGACGTCGCCGCCGGCTCGTGCTCGCCGAAGGTGGATACGCTCGTCGCCGAGAAAAGGGCGAAGGACAACCACGACATCGCCGAACTCGTCGCCAAGGGCACGCCGGCGACCAGGGTCGTCTATGACGACGGCGGCCAGAACCCGGTCTTCCGTCCCCAGGCTCCCGCCTCGACCATGGCCTTCGCCAACCTGACGAAGAAGGACGAGCCGGAGGCGCCCTACGACCCCACCGAATACGCCCGCCGCCATCTCGGCGAGGTGAGCCGGCCCGAAAGCCTCGCGGCCGGCGAGCGCGAGGTCGAGGTGGATGCCAAGGGACGTCCGGTGATGCTGGCCGCCGCCGAGGCTCCGATCCCGACCAAGGCCGCCGCGGCGGCCCTCAAGGCGGGTTCCGACAAGACCAAGCCCGGCAGCGTCGTCGCTAAGACGAACGCGGCACCCGAACCGCTGAAGCCCGCGACGCCAGCGCGCATCATGGTGGCCGATGCCGATGTGGATTCGCCCTCTTACACGAAGGTTCTGGGCAGCCTTTTCACGGCCAAGGCCTCGCCGACCCCTGCAGCCGACGCCGCCACGATACCGGCCGCCGCCGCTGCCCCGGAGACGATTCAGCCGGCGCCGAAATCCGGCAAGGCTACCCATACCGCCCATGCGATCACGGTGCCGACGGTGACCGGCGCCGTGGGGCAGAAGGCCAAGGTGACGGCCGAGCCCGCCAAGGCGGGAAAGCCGCCTGCGGCTAAGGCCGTTCCCGCCAAGGAGGCCACGGCCAAGGAGGGTTTGGTGAAGGATGGCGTCGCGAAGGCGACGCCGAAGCTCTAAGACTCGCTTTGGCCGAATAGACGCGTCGCGACTTTGTCTGCTGGATTTCGGATCGGGTTCCGCTCGCGTCCCTCCGGGGAACGGAGCGGGGGCCGAAATCTCCCGCCCGGCCTCACCCCGACGACCCTTTCCCGGAGGCCCGCAGCGGATGGGCTATGAAAAAAGGGCCCGTCAGGGCCCTTTCGTCGTTCTGATCGCTGCTGCGATCACATGCGGTGCATGCGGCGGTGATGCATCATCCGATGACGCATGTGGTTGCGGTGCATGCGCATGTGGTGGCGACGGTGCATGCGGCGATGCATCCGGTGCTCCCCACGGTGCATCCGCACGGGGGTGACGGTCTCGGAGGAGGTGACGCCCATCGGGGCGCCGGGCGCGGCCGAAGCGCTCGTCGCGAGGGCGCCGGCGCCGAGGCTTCCGACCATGGCGAGCGCTAGGATCAGCTTCTTCATCGGGCGTTTCCGTTCTCTTTTTTCCGAACGCGACGCTTGGAATGTCCTCTCCAGCGGGAGCCGGAGAGACGATTACCGCACGTCGGTCCGTGCGGCGGGCCGGGTTCGGCCCGCCGCAGACAACACTCGGATCAGAGTTTCGTTTCCTCGAAAGCCCGAACCCATTCGGCGCAGATGCCCGAGCGGACGATATCGTCGAGGGTGAATTCGACGATGGGGACCTGCATCATGCGGCTCTTAACGAGATGGATCACCGTTCGGAGGCCGGACGTCTCGCGCAGGTCGGTCTGGGACACGTCGCCGTTGATGATGACCTGGCAATCGTCGCCGATGCGGGTCAGGAACATCTTGATTTCGGCGGTGGTGGTGTTCTGTGCCTCATCCAGGATCACGAGGCAGTTCTTGAAGGTGCGTCCGCGCATCACCTCGAAGGGGACCACCTCGATGTCGCCGGTCTTCATGGCGATCTCGTAGGCGGCATCGCCCATGCGCTCCTTCATGGTCTCGGTCAGAGGCGTGACCCAGGGCGCGATCTTTTCCTCCAAGCTGCCGGGAAAGAAGCCCAGCGAGCGGCCCGATGGCACGTTGGGACGGGTGATGATGACCTTGGCGATACGGCGCTGGCGGAGTTGATCCGCGGCGCGGGTTCCGGCGATGTAGGTCTTGCCGGTGCCGGCCGGTCCGAGGACGATGACCTGCTTGCTGACGGCGAGGGCATCCAGGTATTCGGCCTGTCGGACGGTGAGAGGCTGGATGGGGCCTAAATTACGCTCGTCGTCGAACCGGGTGCGGTGCAGCCGCACCGGGCGGTCTTCTACCAGCTCAAGTCGTGTGCGCCGTCTTTTCATCGATCAACACTCCAACTGGACTTGCCAACTAGGGTTCAACTGATCTTCGACCTGCCTACGCGCCCTGCCCTTGATAAGATTTCTTACACTATCTCTGACAATCGTTAACGAAAGAATTCGACGGCAGGTCTTTTAGTTCCACATGTCGCCCCACCACCTGTGGACGACTTGGCCTATGAGTGACGAGCTCCCAGAGCGGCAAGCCACGAATCACCCACGCACACACCATGCCGCGCCTGCGGCGACAGGGGCATGACGGCGCGAAATCCTGGACGTGTGTCCACATTTCGCGCCTGAAACGCGGAGACGACAGAGGTTTCAAGCTTTCGACAGGTGAGATGGTGGAACGACGAAGCATCCATCTCGACCACGGCCCTTCACGAGGGGCGAAACCGGCCGGGTCCGCACGCCATGTCGCATGCGGCCGGCGGGGTGCTTCACCCTGGCTGGATGAAGCTGTCGAGAACCATCTTGCGGCCGGCTTTATCGAAGTCAACCGTGAGCTTGTTGCCGTCGACGGCCGCCACGCTGCCGGGGCCGAACTTGGTGTGGAAGACTCGCATACCATCTGAAAACGCAGATGGCGCACCCGTCGACTTCGCCACGAGCTCGCCTTCGATCTGGCGCGGTCCGCCATTGCTCCGGCCGGGCGAGGACGATCTTCCGAAACCTTGCCCACCCCCGCCTCCGAACCCCTGATTTCCCGCGGTGTTGGCCTGCGCCCGCTGCCAGCCCGGCGTCCCGTAGGACGAGCCGAACGGAGCCGGGTTCCGGTCGAAGCGCGAGGCGCCGGCGGAGAAATGCGCGGGTGCGTCGAGCACGTCGACGGCATCGGCGGGCAGTTCGTCGATGAAACGGCTCGGCACCGTGGAGGACCACAGGCCGTGGATGCGCCGGTTGACGGCAAACGACAGCTTGGCGCGCTTGCGGGCGCGGGTCAGGCCCACATGGGCGAGGCGGCGCTCCTCCTCCAGCCCGGCCCGGCCGCTCTCGTCGAGCGCCCTCTGGTTCGGGAACAGGCCGTCCTCCCAGCCGGGCAGGAACACCGTGTCGAATTCGAGCCCCTTGGCGGCATGCAGCGTCATCAGGGAGACCCGGTCCGCCCCCTCCTGCTCGCTCGCCTCCATCACCAGGGAGACGTGTTCGAGGAAGGCCGCCATGTCGGGGAATTCCTCCATGGAGCGCACGAACTCCTTGAGGTTTTCGAGACGCCCGGCGGCATCGGCGGATTTGTCCTTCTGCCACATCTCGGTGTAGCCGGATTCCTCCAGGACGGTCTGGGCCACCTCGGAATGGGGCTGGGTGCCGACCATCCGCGTCCACCGCGAGAAACTCTCCACCAGGGCGCGGACGCCGGAGCGGGCGCGGGGCTTCAGCTCGTCGGTCTCGATCAGGCTGCGCGCCGCCTGGAGCAGCGGCACGCGCTGCGAGCGGGAATAGCCGTGCAGGATCTGCAGGGTGGCATCGCCCAGGCCGCGCTTGGGGGTGTTGAAGATGCGCTCGAAGGCGAGGTCGTCGGCCGGGTTCATGGTGACGCGCAGATAGGCCAGGGCATCGCGGATCTCGGCGCGCTCGTAGAAGCGCGGGCCGCCGATGACGCGATACGGCAGGCCGAGCTGGACGAACCGGTCCTCGATCTCGCGCATCTGGGCCGAGATGCGCACGAGCACGGCGATCTCGGAGAGCGGATGCTGCCTGGCCTGCAGGCTCTCGATGGATTCGCCGAGCTGGCGCGCCTCTTCCTCCGAATCCCAGGCACCGGACACCGTCACCTTCTCGCCGGCCACGTCCTCGGTGCGAAGGGTCTTGCCGAGGCGCCCCTCGTTCCTGGCGATGAGCCCCGAGGCGGCGGCGAGGATGTGGCCGGTGGAGCGGTAGTTGCGCTCCAGCCTCACCACGGTCGCGCCGGGAAAATCGTGCTCGAACCGCAGGATGTTGTCGACCTCCGCCCCGCGCCAGCCGTAGATCGACTGGTCGTCGTCGCCGACGCAGGCGACGTTGCGGTGGCCCTGCGCGAGCAGGCGCAGCCAGAGATACTGGGCGACGTTGGTGTCCTGGTACTCGTCCACCAGGATGTAGCGGAAGCGCTGCTGGTAATTGGCGAGCACGTCCGGGTTCTCGCGCCACAACTTGAGGCAGAGCAGCAGAAGATCGCCGAAATCGGCGGCGTTCAGGGTCAGGAGCCGGGCCTGATAGGCGGTGTAGAGAGCGCCGCCCTTGCCGAAGGCGAAGGCGCTCGCTTCGCCGGGAGGCACCTGCTCGGGCAGGAGCCCGCGATTCTTCCATCCGTCGATGGCCGAGGACAGGGCGCGGGCGGGCCAGCGCTTCTCGTCGATGTTCTGGTCGACGATGACCTGCTTCATCAGGCGAAGCTGATCGTCCATCCCGAGAATTGTGAAGTCGGATTTCAGGCCCACCATCTCGGCGTGCCGGCGCAGGATCTTGGTGCCGATGGAATGGAACGTGCCGAGCCAGGGCATTCCCTCGCCGGCCGGGCCGATGAGGGCACCGATGCGGTGCTTCATCTCGCGGGCGGCCTTGTTGGTGAAGGTCACCGACAGGATGTCGAAAGGCCGCGCCTTACCCGTCGAGACCAGATGGGCGATTCGCGTGGTGAGCACCCGGGTCTTGCCGGTGCCCGCGCCCGCAAGGACGAGGACGGGCCCTTCCGTCGTCTCGACGGCGCGGCGCTGCTCGGGGTTCAGCCCTTCGAGATAGGGAGAGCCCTGCGGCCTGAGGGAGGCCATGGCGCGGGCGGTGATGGAGCTCTGCGCGGCCTCGGCCGCCACGCCGGAGGCCGGCGCCGGCACGGACGCCGCCGCTGCGTCGGGATGCTGTTTCATGCTGCCTCCCTGGACCAAAACGCGAACGGCGTCGAGGGTCGGGACAAGGGGGTCGCCCCGCTCTCGCCCGCAAACGGAACTCCGGCTTCATTTCGGGCGTCGTCTCACCATATCCCGGCCGTCATCACAGAAGGGTCCGCCATGCGCACGAGTTCCTTGTCCGTCCTCTCCCTCGCGGCCCTGGCCGGCGGTCTCGCCCTCTCTCCGGCCATGGCCCAATCGCCCGGCACGCGGTCGCTGAACGAGACCAATGACCGTCTTGCCAGACAGAGCGAGATTCGCGGGGTCCGGCACCAGCAGCAGTTCGAGAACAACCAGATCCGCATGCAGATGCAGCGCAATGAGGTCACCCGTCCGGCGCCGATCGGCCCCGGCATCGGCCCGCGCCGCTGATCCGACCGGTCGAGCGTGAAGCCCGGCACCTGTTGACCGCAGGGTTCGACCCTGGCGCGCATCCGGGATCGGTGTGCTATGCCGCATGGGGTGGGGGCACGAACCGGGCATGACGTCCGGTTGAGACCACGTGCCCGCCCCATGGCAGGCCCCGAGACCGGGCCGGAGCGAGGCGGAAACCAAGACGGTGCGAGACATCCTGACCGCGCTGGCGGGCGCCGTCATCCTGATACTCGTCGCGGCCCTCGCGGTCCCGCCCCTCGTGGCCTGGGAAAGCTACCGCACGCTGGTGGACCGGGCGATCGGACGATCCCTCGGCCTCGACGCACGGACCGAAGGACGGATCGGCGTCAGGCTCCTGCCCTCGCCGCGCTTGAGCGTCGATCGCCTCCGCATCGGCGGACAGGCCGACAAGCCCGCCCTCGACCTCCAGTCCGTCGGGGCCGAGATCGGCCTCACGCCGCTGCTGACGGGAGACATCCGCTTCACCGAGACGCGGATCGGCCGGGCCGAGATCAAGCTTCCGATCAGCAACGACGACGCGATCCGCCTGCCCGCCGACCTCTACCGGACCCTCGCCGACCAGGACCTCGCCATCGAGGACCTGACGATCGGACAGGTCGTGTTGACGACCCTCGTGCCGCAGAGCGGCCGCACCGATCAGGTCCGCGCCGAGACGGTGCACCTCTCGGCACCCCGGCTGCTCGGCCCCTGGCGGATCGAGGGGGTGAGCGGCGCGGTCGCCTTCCGGGTCGCCACCGGCGAGCCCGCGGAGGACGGCAGCGTCGCGGTGAAGATCTCGGGCGGCGGCGACACCCATCCGCGTTTCGAGGCCGATGCCCGCATCCGCCTCGATGCGATGCCGGGCGAGCCTGAGGCGGCCGGGGACGCTCTGCGCGCGATGATCCCGAAGGCGGAAGGCACGGCGCGGGTCGTGGTCGGGCCGCCGGTCCAGGCGGCGGGCGCCTACCTGCCGTTCTCGCTGGGCGGAACGTTCAAGGCGCGTGGCCCCATCGTGCGCTTCTCCGACTTGAAGGCCGAGATCGATCCCGGCGGTCAGGCCATGCGCCTCGCCGGCACCGGGCGGATCGACCTGCGGGCCTGGCGGGCGGCACTGACCCTCGAGACGCGCCGCCTGGACCTTGATGCCTTCCTGATCTCGACGGGAGGACAGGCTCTCCTGGCGCGCGGGATGCCGCGGGCAAGTTCCGAGTTGCCGATGATGGTCGATCTCGATCTCGGCATCGAGAGCGTCGCCCTCGGTCTCGACGATTGGACGAAGCTTCAACTGTCCGGCACGTTCGACCGGACGGGGGGGCTCGCCCTCCGGCGCTTCTCGGTGACAGCACCGGGCGAGGCCGCGCTCACCGCATCCGGTGAGTTCGATACGCAGCCTGCCCTCCGGTTCACGGGCAACGTTTCCCTCGACGCCGCCGCCTCGGACGGGTTCGGACGCTACCTGCGCAAGTTCGGCCTCGGCGGCCCGGCCGTCGCGGTGATGGACGGGCGCCCGATCCAGGCATCCGCGGACCTCTCGACGGCGAGCCCGTCGCTGTCGCTGCGCAACCTGCGGCTCTCGCTCGGCGAGGCGCGGATCACCGGCAACGCCCGCTACACCCAAGCGGAGGCGGGCGGGCGCGGCCGCT
Source organism: Methylobacterium bullatum (assembly GCA_902712845.1). Taxonomy (NCBI): domain Bacteria; kingdom Pseudomonadati; phylum Pseudomonadota; class Alphaproteobacteria; order Hyphomicrobiales; family Methylobacteriaceae; genus Methylobacterium; species Methylobacterium bullatum. The sequence goes on along the minus strand of LR743504.1, from coordinate 1,770,380 downwards.
TCGACGCGCAGCTCTCGGCGCAGGGCATCGACATCGCCGCCCTGCCCTCCTTCGGTAGTGCCCTGTCCGGCCTCCACGACCACGATATCGGCCTGACGATCCAGGCTCGGGACGTGCGCTACGGGCCGGCCGGGGCGCGTTCGGGCAATGGGACCATCGCCGCGAGCATCCAATCGGACGGGGCGAGCCTCAATGTCGGCAGCCTCGACGTCACGGATGTGGCCGGCGCCAACGCCAAGCTCTCCGGCCGCATCGCCCCTGACGGGTCCGGCCGCATCGCCGGCCGGATGTGGGCGCCGGTGGCCGCCCCCCTCATCGCCCTCCTCGACAGGACCTGGATCGCCGAGGCCCGGATGATCCCCGGCTTCCTCCGGGCCGGTGCCCTCGATCTCGCGGTGACCCTGGAGCGCGAGGCCGGGGACGCCGACACCCTGCGCACCAGCGCCGACGGGATCGCGGCGGGCGGCAGCCTCGACCTCGACCTGCTGTCGCGAAGCGGCCGCATCGATAGCCTCTCCCTTGGATTGACGACCCCGCTCGCCGGGCGCTGGTTCGAGCGCGAGGACATGATCGCCCTGCGCAAGCCCGCCGCCCTGCGCATCACCGGGACACGCGGGCAGGCCGGCGCCGACGGCGCGGTTCCGCCCCTCGGCCTCGACATCTCCGGCACCATCGCCGACCTCACCCTCTCGACGATGAAGCCGGTCGTGCCCGGTCCTGGGCAGACCCCGCCGGAGGCCGGCGAGATCCGGGTCAAGACCCCCGACATCGCGCCCTTCCTTCTCCTCGCCGGCAGCACCTCCGCCCTGCCTTCGCCGCTACCGGCGGACTTGCTGGTGGGGTTGTCGCGGGCGGGGCGGGATGCCCATGCGGATGTGGCCGGGCGGATCGCCGGGGCCACGATCCTCGCCAACGTCAACCGGTCGCCGGCGGGCGACATCTTCGGAAGCGTGGCGCTGGGGCGGCTGTCGCTGCCCTGGCTCGCCGCGGCCCTGGTGATTCCCCCGGACGGGAAGAAGCAAGAGGCCGGGGACGGCGCCCGGTTCGGCGCCCCGCCGGCGGACCGGCCGCCCATCGACCTCGACGTGCGGGTGGACGCCCTCGATCTCGGCCGTCGCTTCACCGCCGAGGGCGCGGCCTTCGGTGCCCGTCTCGACAACGGCGTCCTCTCGATTCGCGACCTCAGCGGCCGCCTCGCCGGGGGCCGACTCATGGGGACCCTCACGCTATCCCGGCAGGGCGGAGCGGCGGCGATCACCGGGGAAGGGAGTCTGAGCGACGCTTCCATCGTCGATCTCGTCGGTCCGGGACCGATCTCCGGCCGCGCCAGCGCGACCCTGCGGTTCGGTGCCTCGGGCCAGAGCGTGACGAACATGGCGAACAATCTCGGTGGCAGCGGTGATATCGCCCTGACCGATCTCGTGCTGCCCGGTGGCGATCCGGGCGGGATCGAGCGCGCCCTGGCCAGGGCGCTGGCAGAAGACGATCCGCTGCGGGACGGACGGCTCCAGGCCCTCGTCGCCGAGGAGCTCGGCGCCGCGCCGATGGCGGTGAAGGGGACCGTGAAGGCGCCCGCGACCCTCTCCGGCGGGTCGCTCCGCGCAGCACCCCTCGCCTTCGATCTCGGTGGACCGCGCTGGGCCGGCACCCTCGGCATCGACCTGAATACCGGGCGGTTCGATGCGCGTGGGACATTGACGGGGGGAGGCTCGCCGAAGGGCTGGACGGGCGGGGTTCCGTCGGTGCAACTCGTCTATTCCGGCCCGCTCAGCAAACCCGAGCGCAGCGTCGATGCCGGCCCGCTGACCAACGGCCTCGCCGCCGTGGTCCTGCAGCGCGAACTCGACAAGATCGAGCTGTTCGAGGCGGATCAGATCGAGCGCCAGCGGCGTCGCGCACGGATCGAGATGGACAGGGCCCGCGCCGCCGCCATCAAGGCGGCGGCCGACAAGGCCGCAGCGGAGAAAGCCGCGGCCGAGAAAGCGGCAGCGGAGAAGGCGGCCGCCGAGGAAGCCGCTCGTCAGGCGCGCATCCGCGCCCTGGCACCGGGCCTGGAGGATGCCGCGCGCCGTGCCGCCGACGGGCTGCCGGTGTTGGAGGTTCCAGGCCGCGCCGTCGATCCGACCGCGCCGCAGCCCTGATCGCGGACGGTGTCGATGCGTAAGACGATCAGGGAGCCGGCCGCGCGGCCCGGGCGGCGTCAATCGCATCGGTGAGCACCGGATTGGCGCCCTCGGCCTTGAGGTTCGCCACCGGAACGACCACCACGTCGGCGCAGGCCTGGACCACGTGGGCGAGGTCGAACTGCACCGCGAGGCCGCCCGCCTTCGCATCGGGCCAGACGGTCATGGCCGGAGGCCCGTCGCCATTCGGCATGGCGACCGCCTCGCGGCACTCGTCGTCATCGGCATCCGCCTTCGCCTGGCCGGTCCTGGGGCGATAAGCCTTGAGGTAGAGGTCGAAGAGCCGCTTGGAGGACAGGGACACCATCCTGCTTCCATCCATCTCTGTCTGAAGCGCCACCTTGCCGGTGAGGGCGGGCGGAAGCAGCGCGGTCCAATCGACGGGAGCACCGGAGACGAGGTCGTAGACGATCGCCGAGGTGCCGGTATTGGGATGCGCGCCGCCGCAGAAGGCGCTGTCCGTCATCGTGTAGCCGAGGAAGCGGGGCCCCCGCATGGTCACATCGATGTGCCGGCCGTAATCGGCATGTTTGCCTCCCTCGGCCAGACATTCGGCGGCGGCTTTCAGCACCGCTTTGTCGAGGCGCTGCACGGCGGCGTTGATCCGCCGTTCCGCGTCGTCGACGGGGTTGGCGATCCGCGGCATCGCCGACAGATCCTTGGAGAGATCGGGGGGGACCTCGAGGGACACCGCCCTGTCCGCCGCCGCGCCCGGGCCTAAGGTCGCCAGCAGACACGCGGCGGCGGTGGCGGTGCGGGCGAAGGCCGTCACGATTGCGGCTCCTCGCCGGCTTCGGCCCGTCCCACCGCCCGCAGGGCGAAGGCATAGATCAATGCCACTTCCTCCAGCCGGTCGAATCGTCCCGCCGCCCCGCCATGGCCGGCTTCCATGTTGATCCGCATCAGGACGGGGCCGCCGCCGGTCATCGTGGCGCGCAGACGCGCCACCCATTTCGCCGGCTCCCAATAGGTCACGCGCGGATCGGTGAGGCCGCCGAGCGCGAGGATCGCCGGATAGTTCTGGGCCGAGACGTTGTCGTAGGGCGAGTAGGACAGAATGGTCTCGAAATCCTCGGCACTCGCGCCGGGATTGCCCCATTCCGGCCATTCCGGCGGGGTCAGGGGCAGGTCGCCGTCGAGCATGGTGTTGAGCACGTCGACGAAGGGCACGTCGGCGACGATCCCCGCGAAGAGTTCCGGCGCGAGGTTGGCCACCGCCCCCATCAACATCCCGCCGGCCGACCCGCCATGGGCGACGATACGGCCGGGCGTGGTGTATCCGGCTTCCGCCAGGGCGCGGCCGCAGGCGACGAAATCGGTGAAGGTGTTGGGCTTCTTCGCGCGCTTGCCGTCCATGTACCAGTGCCAGCCCTTCTCGGTGCCGCCGCGGACATGGGCGATGGCATAGACGAAGCCGCGATCCACCAGCGACAGCAGGTTGGTGCGGAACGCGGCCGGCATCAGCGTGCCGTAGGACCCGTAGCCATAGAGCAGCAGCGGAGACGAGCCGTCGAGGACGAGGTCGCGGCGGTGGAGGAGCGAGATCGGCACGCTCTCCCCGTCCGGGGCCGTGGCGAAAATCCGGCGCGTCACATAGGCGGCGGCATCGTGCCCGCTCGGGACCGTCTGGCGCTTGCGCAACTGTCGCGCGCGGGTCGTGCAATCGTAATCGTAGGTCTCGGCCGGCGTCGTCATCGACGAGTAAGTGAAGCGGATCACCGCCGTCTCGAACTCGTGCCCCGGCTGGAGGCCGAGGGAATAAGCCTCCTCGGCGAAGGCCACGACATGCTCGTTGCCCTGCGTGTCGCGGACGACGATGCGGGGCCGCGCATTCTCGATCTCGAGGCGCACGAGGTGCTGGGCGATGACGTGCTGGTGGCGAATCATCACGCCGCGCCGGTGCGGGATGAGGTCGTTCCAATGGGCGCGGCCCGACGCGCCGATGCGGGTTGTGACGATCTTGAAGTCTTCGGCCCCGTCCGCATTGGTCAGGATGAAAAGGTGGTTTCCCCAATTCTCCACGGAGTAGATCAGTAGCGGCTCCCGCGGCTGAACGCATAGCAGGGTTGCGTCTGGAGACTTGCGATCGAGGAGATGCACTTCCGAGGTTTCGTGGTCGCTCGCCGTGATGGCGAGGTAATCGCGCGATTGCGTCGTCTCGATATGGACGAAGAATCCGGAATCCCGCTCCTCGTAGAGCAACGTATCGGCGGCCTGCTCCGTGCCCAGCACGTGATGCATAACGCGGGCGGGACGATGGTTCTCGTCCACGGCGACGTAGTGGAACGACAGCCCGTCGGCGGACCAGACCACCTCGCCGGTGGTCGCCTCGATGCTGTCCGGGAGATCCCGCCCGGTGCCGAGGTCGCGGACACGGATGGTGTGGAGTTCGGACCCCTTGGAATCCGCGCTCCAGGCGAGGCGGGTGTGATCGTCCGCGTGAACCGCCGCGGCGAGTTCGAAGAAGGGCAATCCCTTGCCCTCCTCGTCACCGTCGAGAAGGATCTCCTCGCCCTCTTCCGGACCGCCCGTCCCGGCCGTCTCGGCCCCCTGTCCGGGGATCACCACCACCGTGCGCGGACGGCGGCAGACGAGGGGATGCTGCCCGCCCTCGCGATGGCGGGTGTAATAGGCGAAGGCGCCGTCCGGCTCGGGAACACCGCTATCGTCTTCGCGGATGCGCCCGCGCATCTCCGCGACCAGGGTCTTGCGTAAAGAAACCAGATCGCCGAGCGCCGCTTCGGTATAGGCATTCTCGGCGTCGAGATATGCATGGATATCGGGCGGGAGCGCAGCGGGATCCTTGAGCACGTCGCGCCAGTTCTCGGCCTTCAGCCAAGAATAATTGTCGGAAATTGCTCGGCCATGCACGGTGAATGTGTGCGGGCGCACCTCGGCGACGGGTGGCTTGCTTTCCAAGTGGAAAAGATCGTCCATGGATAGACCTGTAAGGTTGCCAACCACCGTCGGCTGAATAGCGTAGCGGCGATCGATCCGTTTACCGGTCGCCTTCAATGCCTGCATGTGTCCCAGCCGGAGGCCATGGGCAAGGTCGAGATGGAAGTCTTTTCCACGCGGTGCCGGACCGCTCGACCGACGACAGGTCATGGCATCATGAATGCAACTGGTTCTCTATCCTTGAGAGGCCGCGTTGACAGCGCGTCGACTTTCCCTGCGTCGATGCGAACTCACGTTAAATTGAAATATCGTTCAGAACGGTTGATTCGGCGGCCCGTCATGACTGACTCCCGTCTTGCGAGATCAATTTGAATATCTTAAATGAGAGATATGGCGATTATCGTCGCCCACCATCGTAGAGCGCCACTGGATGAAGCCACGATGCCGGAAGTCCAGCCATGGATTGCCAAACTGTCCCATGGCCCATGACCGGCATACTCAACAGACCGCGTCCGGCATCGTGCTAAAAGGAACTGTTTAGACAATGAGCGACATTGAGAATTCGGCCGACTTCGTGGAACTGACGGTCGATATCGTCTCGGCCTATGTGAGTAACAACCCGGTGCCGGTCGGCGAGCTCGCGCAGCTCATTACCCGCGTCCATAGCTCGCTGACCCAGGTCGCGAGCGGTGAGGCCGAGGCCAAGGTCGCTTCCGCGCCGCAGCAGCCCGCCGTCCCCGTGAAGAAGTCGGTGACAGCCGATCACATCATTTGTCTCGAAGACGGGCGCGTATTCAAATCGCTCAAGCGCCACCTGCGCGCGAAGTACGACATGAGCCCGGAACAGTATCGCGCGAAGTGGGGCCTGCCCTCGGATTATCCGATGGTCGCTCCGAACTACGCCAAGGCGCGTTCGGACCTCGCCAAGGCCATCGGCCTCGGCCAGACCCGCAACGGGACCTACGACGAAGCCGCTTAAAGGAAGCGGGACCGGGCGCCGGTGAACTCTCGCCGCCCGGTCCTCCCCCGTCTTCGACGAACTGGCGATTGGGACTTGCGCTAGGACTAGTTTCTTATAAAATCCCCGGTGCCGCGGCGATTGCCGCCTCAATGCGCCAGGGAACATATCATGAACAAAACCCGGAATGCGGCGATTCACGGTATGGGGCGGCGGTCCATGCCGGTCCGAGGCCAGGCGGAACTCGGTCGCGATGCGGCTCGGCTCCTCGCGGCCCTCGACGAAGAGGGAGCCTATGCCCTGCCCGATCCGCTGACGGAGGGCGAGATCATCGTGCGGAGCGGCGGCGATGGGATCTCGGTGAGCAGCGGACGCTATGGCGCGCAAGCGGGACAGGCTCTCCTCTCCCACGATCTCGCCGAACAGGCGGCGGGACGGCGCGCCCGGCTCACCATCAGCGCCGCCGGGCGGGCGAGGCTGCGGCGGGACCGGGCCGGCCGGGACACGCCCTATCTCGCCCAGCATCTCGACCTCGAAGGCACAGCCGAGCCGACCCGGCCGGTCCGTGACGCCTCAGAGAGTCCCCTCGCCTGGATGGCACGGCGCCGCGACCGCGATGGAAGCCCCCTGATCGACGCCGCCTGTTTCGAGGCGGGCGAGCGCCTGCGCCGCGACATGACCATGGGGGCGCTGATGCCGCGCCTGGGGTCGGACTGGAGCGGGGTCAAAGTCGATGGCGGCGGCCCCCGCGATCCCTCGGCCGGGTCGGATGCCATGCTGGCGGCCCGACAACGCGTCCGCGCGGCCCTGTCAGCGGTGGGGAGCGACCTGTCCGGATTGCTGATCGACCTGTGCGGTTTCGTGAAAGGCCTCGAGACCATCGAGGCGGAGCGCCGCTGGCCGGCGCGCTCGGCCAAGGTCGTCATCCGCATCGCCCTGGCGCGGCTTGCCGAGCATTACGGTATGGAACGGGAAGCGGTGGGTCCGAGCCGGTCGCGCCTGCGCCTATGGCGCGAGCGGGCCTGAAGCCTCGAGCCTGTTTCAGGCCGCAAGCCGGGCCGCATCCCGATGGATGCGCTCGGCCATGGCCCTGACCCCGTTGGAACGCTTCGACGTCAGGTGGGCGCCGAGTCCGATCTGCTTGAAGACTTGGAAGACGTCGACATCCGCGATCTCGGTCGGCGTCCTCCCGTCGTGCAGGGCCATCACCAGGGCGATCAATCCCTTGGTGATGAAGGAATCGCTCGTGCCGCGCAGATGCAGGCGCGGCGGCGACTGCGAATGATCGACCTGCGAATCGACCCAGACCTGGCTTTCGCAGCCATGGACCCGATTCTGCTCAGTGAGCAATTCGTCCGGAAAGGGCGGCAGGGCACGGCCGAGTTCCATCAGATACTCGAGCTGGTCCGGCCCGTCGTCGAGGATTTCGAAATTGTCGATGATCGTTGCGATGGGTGGAAGCATGGTGTCAGGCTGAACTCTCGGCGACGATCGAGCGAAGCGGCGGCACTTCCTCGCCTCATCGATATAGGGAGCGGCCCGCCGTCCGGCGAGCGTCGATGTCCGCTACTCCGACGGATGTACCAGGGCTTCGGGCAGCTGCAGTTCCATCGGATCGGCCTGCGTGCCGGTGCCCCGAACGGCGATTTCGGCCTGAGCGGCATAGGCCGCCACCAGCCGAGGACCGAGATTGGGCACGTCCGTGGCATGGTCCCCCGTCTGATCGCCGCCCGATACGATGGTGAGACGGACCGGCGCACCGGCCTGGGCGTCGATGGTGATCGCGATCGTGCAGGAGACGGAATCGGCGGTGGCGTCGAGGCATTCGGCCACGACTTCGGCCACGATCATGCCGAGGGCGTTGGCGGTGCGCGGTTCCACCAAGCTCGTGCCGCGGCCGCCCACTGCCACGCTGATACGGCCCGCCCGCCGCAACTGGCCGAGGCCGGAGGCGAGCCGGTGTAAGTAATCGCGCAGGTCGATGGAGGCGATGTGCGGCGCCTCGTGCAGATGCTGCTGAACGAGGGCGATGGCACGCACGCGCTGGCCGAGCGCCTCGAAGCTTCCGCGGCACGGCGGCGGCGCGGCGCGGCCGTAGAGACCGATCAGGCTCACCATCACCTGCAGGTTGTTGCGCACCCGGTGGTAGACCTCGGCGAGAAGGGCCTCCTTCTCCACGAGGGCATGCTCGGCATGCTCCTCGGCCCGCTTCCGATCGGTGATGTCGAAGCACGAGCCCAGATAGCCCTGAAACGTGCCGTTCTCGGTGAGGGGACGGGCGTTGTTCAGGAGCCAGCGGTAGGCACCGTCGTGACGGCGCAGGCGAAACTCGATGGAGTAGGGACTGCGCGAGGCGAAGGCATCCTCGACCAGGGCGGCATGACGGTCGAAATCGTCCGGGTGCAGCCCACGCCGCCAGCCATGGCCGAGTTCGTCTTCGCGGCTCCGGCCGGTGAAATCGAGCCAGCACTCGTTGTGATGGACCGCCGCGCCTTCGATGTCGGAACGCCACATCATCAGGGGCACGAAATCCGCGAAGCGACGAAACTCGTCACACGGCACGGCCTCTCCGACGCTCGCCTCGGTCGACTCTGTCTCCGCGGCCATGTTGCTCCCACTCTACCCGATACGCGACAACCGATGATCTCCATCGGCGCCGGTCAACGTATCGAACATGACGCCGTTCCTACGGCCTCGGTATGCGAATGCACATAGATCAACGGCCCTGCAAACATTGTGCAAACCGGCCCCGCGCCGGGCGCCGGAATCGACCCGGGGGAGGGCCGGCTGCCGGCCGTCAGAGCATGCTCGGCAGGATCCGGTCCGGCGGACGGTGTCCGTCCATGAAGGTCTTGATGTTGATGATGACCTTCTCGCCCATATCGGTGCGGCTCTCGTGGGTGGCCGATCCCATATGCGGAAGGAGAACGACCTTACCGGACCGGGCGAGCTTAACGAGGCGGGGGCTCACGGCCGGTTCCTGCTCGAACACGTCGAGGCCGGCCGCCGAAATCTCGCCCGCTTCGATCAGACGCGCGAGGGCGTTCTCGTCGATCACTTCACCGCGAGCCGTGTTCACCACGATCGCCTCCGGCTTGAGCAGCTTGAGGCGGCGGGCCGAGAGCAGGTGATAGGTCGCCGGGGTGTGTGGGCAGTTCACCGACACGATATCCACCCGCGCCAGCATCTGGTCGAGGGATTCCCAATAGGTCGCGTCGAGCTCACGCTCGATCTGCACCGGCACCCTGCGCCGGTTGTGATAGTGGATCTGCAGGCCGAACGCCTTGGCTCGGCGCGCCAGCGCCTGGCCGATCCGGCCCATGCCGACGATGCCCAGGCGCTTGCCGGTGATACGGCGGCCGAGCATCCAGGTGGGGGACCAGCCCGCGTCCCAATTGTCGTCCGGGATGATGCGCGCCCCTTCCGCCACGCGGCGGGCCACGGCGAGGATAAGCGCCATGGTCATGTCGGCGGTGTCCTCGGTGAGGACGCCGGGGGTGTTGGTGACGGTGATGCCCCGCTCCAGCGCCCCCGCCACATCGATGTGGTCGACGCCGTTGCCGAAATTCGCGATCAGGCGAAGGTTCGGCCCGGCCTGGGCGAGGAGACCGGAATCGATCTTGTCGGTGACGGTGGGAACGAGCACATCGGCCTCGCGCAACGCGGCGGCCAGCGCCTCGCTGCCCATCGGCGCGTCATCGGGATTGAGGCGGATATCGAACAACTCGCGCATGCGCGCCTCGACCACCTCGGGGAGGCGACGCGTGACCACAACGAGTGGCTTGCGCTTCAACGACGACATGCACCCTCCGCGAACGTTTCTGCCAGGCCGGCCGCCGCCGGGAGCGACGGTTCATGCCGAGGCTTGACCCGGCATTAACCACGCATCGGCCAGACAGGTCCCATAGCCCCGACGCCTCGGCTGCCGGTTCTTGAGGCTTCTCTACCAGAGAGGGCACGGAACACAACGTGCCCCCCGCGCCCGAAACATCGCGCGCGAGGGATCGCTAGACGAGGATTGACGATGGCGATCGTGGCCATGACGATCGTGAACCTTTGGGAAGACCGATGACGCGCCTGCCTGGACTTCTGTTCTTGACGTGCCTGACGGCGGCCGCCTCCCTCGTGGTGCCGCTCTCCCCGGCGCTGGCCGCCCCGGCGGCGGGAGGCGCGTCGGACGCGAATCGCGGCCCGGCCACGGGCCTGCCCCTGCCACGCTATGCGAGCCTGAAGACCGATCGGGTCAACCTGCGCGAGGGCCCGTCGAAGGACCACCGCACGCTGTGGGTGTTCCAGCGGGCCGGCCTTCCCATCGAAATCGTCGCCGAGTTCGAGACCTGGCGGCGCATCCGCGATTCCGAGGGGACCGAAGGCTGGGTGCTCCATTCCCTGCTCTCCGGCCGGCGCACGTCCATCGTCATGGCGGCCAGGGGCGGCGACGCCGCGATCCCGCTCCATTCACGGGCGGAAGAGGGGTCGGGCGTGGAGGCCAAGCTCCAGCCCGGCGTCATCGGCAGCGTGAAGAGCTGCACCGGAAGCTGGTGCCGGGTCATCGTCGCGCTACCCCAGAGGAGCGGCGACGTGGACGGGTACATCCGCCAGGACCGGCTCTGGGGCGTCTACCCGAACGAGAAGATCGACTGAGTGTTTCTCGCGAAACTTCCGCTGCGCCGTCATGCTCGGAGCGAGAACCGACCGTGATTGGGAGTTTCGTGAGGCACTCCGAGCGCGGCAGCATAGGCAGCGCCACATGAAAAGGCCCGGCTGAGCCGGGCCTTTTTCGTGGAATGCGAAGGGAAAGAAGCCCGTCTCAGGACTGGCGCGAACCGTGCCGGCGACGCAGGCGGACGATGACCTCGACGCCGGCGATTTCCATGCCCTCGGGGGCATCGGGCAGCGAATCGACGGTGATGCCGCAATCGGGCATGTCCAGCACCTGCCCCTCGTCTTCGAGGAAGAAGTGGTGGTGCTCGCTCGGGTTGGTGTCGAAATAGGCCTTGGACCCGTCGAGGGCCAGCTGGCGCAGAAGCCCGGCCTCGGTGAACTGATGCAGGGTGTTGTAGACCGTGGCGAGCGAGACCGGCACCTTGGCGCGCATGGCCTCGTCATAGAGCATTTCCGCCGTGAGGTGGCGGTCGCCACGCCCGAACAGCAGCCAGCCGAGCGACAGGCGCTGGCGGGTCGGACGGAGGCCGGAGCGGCGGAGACGGTCACGCAGGTCGGACAGGGGGCATCCCCGGCGCCCCGCGACCGAAGCGATATCGAGGGAAGCGCCACGTGCGTTCAGCATGGCCTGCAGCGGCAGCGGATTGGACATCGGCGGTACTGACATCTCACGGAACCAACAAAGTACAAGACAACCCTATACGAACCTCCCCCCTCGTCGCAACCCAAGTCGGTGCTGAGTAGCTACGCAGTGTGAACATGCGGCTTGTTTGAAGTCATTCCATTCAACAGGGCAGGCAACGAGCCCTGCGACCAACTTCGCGGCTCGTCCATCGACTCATATGGAGACGAGGTGTTTTGTGCCGCTCGGGCGGTGTGTTAACGAAGCGCCGCTCGCGGGTTCGGACGATGTCGTGGACCCGCGATGGCCACGACCGTTCCGGCGTTCGTGGGCGATGTCCGGCGTTTCGAACGCGCCCTCCACCAAGGACCGACACACCGATCATGTCTTCCGATTCCGAATCGCCCGCCGCCGCCGGTTCAGACCAGACCGTGCCCCGCGCCTCCCACTACTCCCATGAGGAGTTGCTGGCCTGCGGCCGGGGCGAACTGTTCGGCGCCGGCAACGCGCAGCTCCCCCTGCCGCCGATGCTGATGTTCGACCGCATCACCTCGATCGGGACCGAGGGCGGCGCCTACGGCAAGGGCCATGTCCTGGCGGAATTCGACGTGCGGCCGGATCTCTGGTTCTTCGACTGCCATTTCAAGAACGATCCAGTGATGCCGGGCTGCCTCGGCCTCGACGCGCTGTGGCAGCTCGTGGGCTTTCATCTCGGCTGGCTCGGCGCGCCGGGCCGGGGCCGGGCGCTCGGCGTCGGCGAGGTGAAGTTCAGCGACCAGGTGCTGCCGACTGTGCGCAAGGTCGTCTACGGCATCGACATCAAGCGCGTGCGCCAGGGCAAGCTCGTCCTCGGCATCGCCGATGGCTGGCTGGAAGCGGACGGTGCCAGGATCTATGACGCCAAGGATCTGAGGGTTGCCCTGTTCCAGGCACAAGGCTAGCCCTCCGGCCCGCCGGTGGTTGAGATTGCCCCGGCATCATCCTACCTGACACGCGTCGGTGCGACGGCGCTTCGGCGAAAGAGAAGAGCGTTTCCATGCGGCGTGTCGTGATCACCGGGATGGGCATCGTCTCGTCCATCGGCAACAACACCCAGGAAGTCCTTGCCTCCCTGCGCGAGGCCAAGTCGGGCATCGGCCACTCGGCCTCCTATGCCGAACTCGGCTTCCGCAGCCAGGTCGAGGGACGCCCGAGCGTCGACCCCGAGGGCCTCGTCGACCGGCGCGCCATGCGCTTCCACGGCGGCGGCACCGCCTGGAACCACATCGCAATGGATCAGGCGATCCGCGATGCCGGCCTCGAGGCAGGTGACGTCTCGAACGACCGCACCGGGATCATCATGGGGTCCGGCGGCCCTTCCACGAAGGCGATCGTCGAATCCGCCAATCTCGCCCGCGAGAAAGGTCCCAAGCGCGTCGGCCCCTTCGCCGTCCCCAAGGCCATGTGCTCGACGGCCTCGGCGACGCTCGCGACCTTCTTCAAGATCAAGGGCGTGAACTATTCGATCTCCTCAGCCTGCGCCACGTCCAACCACTGCATCGGCAATGCCGGCGAGGTGATCCAGAGCGGACGCCAGGACATCATCTTCGCCGGCGGCTGCGAGGATCTGGACTGGACGCTTTCCGTCCTGTTCGACGCGATGGGGGCGATGTCCTCGCGCTACAACGATACCCCCGCCCGTGCCTCGCGCGCCTATGACGTCAACCGCGACGGGTTCGTCATCGCGGGGGGCGCCGGCGTCCTCGTCCTCGAGGAGTTGGAACATGCCAAGGCGCGCGGCGCACGGATCTATGGCGAGCTCGCCGGCTACGGTGCCACCTCGGACGGCCACGACATGGTCGCCCCCTCCGGTGAAGGCGCCGTGCGCTGCATGAAGCAGGCGATGGAAGGGCTGAAAGGCGCCCGGATCGACTACATCAACCCCCATGCCACAGCGACGCCGGTGGGCGATCTCAAGGAGATCGAGGCGATCCGCGAAGTTTTCGGCCGCGGTGACGATTGTCCGCCGATTTCGGGCACGAAGTCGCTCACCGGGCATTCCCTCGGCGCCACCGGCGTGCACGAGGCGATCTATTCCCTTCTCATGATGCAGAACGGGTTCATCTGCGAGAGCGCGCATATCGACGAGATCGATCCGGCCTTCGCCGACATGCCGATCCTCCGGCAGCGCCGCGACAACGTCCAACTCGGTCATGTCGTGTCGAATTCCTTCGGCTTCGGCGGAACCAATTCCACCCTCGTCCTCAAGAATATCGACGCCTGAACGGCCAAGCTTCCTGAGATTGACTTTGGCCTTGCTGGCGTGACGCCGGCTTCTTTTACGGAACCGCGGATTCGACATCGCGTTTCCTGAATGAAGCCGAAAGTCGACGATGGTGATGATCCTGATTTCCCTGAGCGCTCTTGCCGGCCTCGGTATCGTGGCCACAGCCTGCATCCGGGCCAAACAGGCTCTCGTCGATACGGCTCTGGACGAGACGCGCGGCTATTTCTGATCGTCACTTGTTTCTTGGAGCGTTCCCGCACCGGGCCGGTTGAACCCGTCACCCGTTCGATGCCGGATTGGACAGTGCGTCAATGCACGCGCTAAGCGTCCTCGCAATGGCCGGAACTGTCTGACATTTCGGCGTTACGGATGCGGGGACACGTATGACGGGTTTGATGGCAGGCAAGCGCGGCCTGATTCTTGGGGTCGCCAACGATCATTCCATCGCCTGGGGCATCGCCAAGTCCCTGCACGACCACGGGGCGGAACTCGCGTTCACCTATCAGGGGGACGCCCTCGGGCGGCGCGTCAAGCCGCTCGCCGCGTCCCTCGGCTCCGACATCGTCATCCCCTGCGACGTGGAGGACATCGCCAGCGTGGACGCGCTGTTCGCCGCCCTCGACGAGCGCTTCACCGATGGGATCGATTTCGTCGTCCACGCCATCGGCTTCTCGGACAAGGCCCAGCTCAAGGGCCGCTATGTCGACGTGACCAGCCGCGAGAACTTCTCGCGGACCATGGTGATCTCGTGCTTCTCCTTCACGGAGATCGCGCAGCGGGCGGCCAAGCGCATGCGCCGTGGCGGCTCGATGCTGACGCTCACCTATGGCGGCTCGACCCGGATCATGCCGAACTACAACGTCATGGGCGTCGCCAAGGCCGCACTGGAAGCGTCCGTGCGCTATCTCGCGGGCGATCTCGGCCCGGAGGGAATCCGCGTCAATGCCCTTTCGGCGGGCCCGATGCGGACCCTGGCCGGCGCCGGCATCGCCGATGCGCGCCTGATGTTCAATCACCAGCGCGCCCACGCCCCCCTGCGGCGCACGGTAACGCTGGAAGAAGTCGGCGGGTCGGCGGTCTATCTGCTCTCGGACCTGTCCGGCGGCGTCACCGGCGAAGTCCATTTCGTCGATTCCGGCTACAACATCATCTCGATGCCCCGGCCTGACGTGCTCCAGGCACAGGACGAGGCCGGCGTCGCCGACGCCTGATTCTCCAGGCGGCTCAGACGGTGGCGGATTCCGGCGGGTTGCTCTCCACCAGCCCGAGGATGTCGTCCCAGCGGGCCACGAAGGCGGCCACGCAATCCGGGTCGAAATGGGTGCCGGCATGCTCTTCGAGATGCCGGCGCGCCGCCTCTGGGGTCCAGGCCTTCTTGTAGACCCGCTCCGAAATCAGGGCATCGAACACGTCGGCGACGGCGACGATGCGGCCCGCGAGCGGGATCTGCGTCGTGCTCAATCCCTGCGGATAGCCGCCGCCATCCCAGCGCTCGTGATGGGTCAGGGCGATGTCGGAGGCGAGTTGCAGCAGATGCGAGGGGCTGTCGTAGAGCATGCGGTAGCCGCGG
Source organism: Methylobacterium bullatum (assembly GCA_902712845.1). NCBI lineage: Bacteria > Pseudomonadati > Pseudomonadota > Alphaproteobacteria > Hyphomicrobiales > Methylobacteriaceae > Methylobacterium > Methylobacterium bullatum. The sequence continues at coordinate 1,755,218 of LR743504.1, read as the reverse complement.
ATCGCGTGGTGCTTCATCTCCTCGCGTTCACTGTCGCTGAGGGGCCCCGGCTTCATCAGGATGCTGTCGGGGATGCTGATCTTGCCGATGTCGTGCATCGTCGAGGCCAGGGCAATGTCGTTCGCGTCCCCCTCCGACAGGCCGAGCCCTTCGGCGATGGCGATGGCGCAGCCGGCGACCCGCGTAAGGTGATCTCCCGCCTGATCGTCGCGGAACTCGGCCGCCAGCATCAGGCGGCGGATGATCTCCCGCTCCCGCGAGGCCGCTTCGGCGCCCGCCCGGTCCACGTCGCGGCACATCGCGACCGATTGCCGGTGGAGGACCTGACGCGCCAGGGCGAGTTCGAGCAGGTTGCAGACCCGGATCTGCAGGTCGAGGGGATCGACGGGGCCGGTCATCACGTCGGTGGCACCGGCCTCGACCCCCGACCGCCGCAGAGCGGAAGAGGCCCCGAGTAACAGGATCGCCGTGCGGGCATGTCCATCGTGACCGCGCAGGTCCCGGATCACGGTCGGACCGTCGATCCCGCTATGGGGATCGTGCATCACGATGACGAGATCGGCCGGGTGAAACAGCTCGTCGCTCGCGGCGGCCTTCGCCCCGGTGACCAGCCGGATGGCGCAATCGAGGCTTCGCAGGTTCAGGACGAGATGAACGGGCGCGGAGGAGCAGACGATGGCGATGAGGGCCGAAGCCGTTTCTACGGATGCGGGCATGGCAGGCATCAGGACACGGTCTCTCCCGACCATCGAAAGCCGCGGCGACTGCCGGACGATCCGGAAGACGGGACGCAATTGAGCCAGACCGCGATGGATGCAAGGTCCATCGCCGGCAGGCCGGACACAAGGCTCATAAACGGAAATTGCGGCTGAGGAGCGGGCCTCAGTTCTCTGACTTCGCGGTGCGACGCCCCATCCCGGCTAGAACTGCGCCCGACCACGTTGGGTCGGGGCACATCTCTGGGCCTTTGTTTTGCCGCGCTCTTCTTCGCCGAACCGGCATCCACTTCGGCGGAGAGCGCTCTAGCGTCGGCCCGTCGATCCGAAGCCGCCCTGCCCGCGCCCGGATTGCGGGCCGGGTCCGTCGAGATCGAGGGCGTCGACGATGGTGAAGGCCGGCCGCGTTACGCGGGTGAAGACCAGTTGCGCGATCCTGTCGCCGGGACGAACGACGATCGTCGCGGCCGGATCGGCGTTGCGGTTCCAGGCGGAGATCATGAGGGGCCCCTCGTAATCCGCATCGATGACTCCGGTCCCGTTGCCCAGGACGAGGCCGTCGCGGTGACCGAGGCCGGAACGCGGGAAGACGAGGCCGCACCAGTCCGGATCCCGGATCAGCACACTGAACCCCGCCGGGATCAGGATTGCGGGGGCCTGCGGCGCCAGGGTCACGGGCTCGTCGAGGCAGGCATGGAGGTCGAGCCCCGCCGCCGCCGCCGAGCCCCAGCGCGGGAAGCCCCATTCCCGCAATCGCGGGTCGCGGATTCGCAGATCGACCGCCGGGGGGACAGCCGGAGGCGCGCCGCTCACGCCGCCCGTGCCGCGATGGCGTCGGCGAGGGCGACGATCCGGGACGCCTCCACGGCATGGAGCCGCTCGATCATCCGGCCGCGAAAGGCGATGGCCCCGCGCGTCCGGTTCTCCGGCTCCGCGAAGACGGCGATGATCGCCCGCGCCTCCTCGATCTCGGCCTCCGAGGGACCGAACAATTCGTTGGCGGTGGCGATCTGGCCGGGATGAATCAGCATCTTGCCGTCGAAGCCGCTGTCGCGGCCCTGCTCGCACTCGCCCCTGAACCCGCTCTCATCGCGAAAAGCATTGTAGATGCCGTCGATCACGTCGACCTCGTAGGCTCGGGCTGCCATGACCACGTTCATCAGCCACGGCATCAGGGCCGGACGGCCCGGCATTCCGAGCCGGACCCGGCTGGACTTGGCGAGGTCGTTCGGCCCGACGAGCAGGCACGACAGGCGCGTATCCACGTCGCGGGCGGCGCTGGCGATCTCGGCGATGTGGAGGATCGCCAGCGGCGTCTCGATCATCGCCCAGACGCGGGTATGGTCCGGCGCGCCGAGGCGGCGCAGGCGCGAGCCGACCGCCACGAGGGCATCGGGTCCGGAGACCTTCGGGATCACGATCGCGTCCGGCCCGGCAGGGGCGATGCGCGCGAGATCGGCCTCCCCCCATGGCGTGTCGAGGCCATTGATGCGGACCACGACCTCGCGCCGCCCGTAGGGCCGGGAAGCCACCGTGGCGGCGACGGCGTCCCGTCCCTCCGCCTTCATTTCGGGGGCGACGCCATCCTCCAGATCGATCATCACGACGTCGGTGGGAAGGCCGCGCGCCTTCTCCAGGACCCGTGGATTGGAGCCGGGCATGGCAAGGACGCTGCGACGCGGACGGATCTCGGTCATGGCGCGGCGATCTCCTGACGCCGTGGCTCGATGCACCGGCCGCCCGGCGATACCGCCGCCCCCCTCCCGTTTCAAGCTCTCACCGCACAGGAAGAGCGATCCGGAATTAGCTTTCGGGGGAGGCCCGGATCTCGTGCAGCCCGGTCCGGTCGCGGAACCAGAACACCCGCTTGAAGGGATCCGCACCCGACTACGGATAGGACGATGCCAGTCTCCGGGCGAGCATGACCGCCTCGCTCCGGGTCTGGATGGCATGGGCCAGAGTCTTCCAGGAACTCTCGCAGCCCTCGCCGATCTTCCTCACGTAGATCGAATGCGCCATGATTGACCTCCGTCGGATCGAAATCTGATGGAACGATAGATATACATCAAGCCATTATCAAAGTTTTGGTTTGCGGTGATTTTTCGAAATGGTTAAGAGATTTTAATAGGATTTCGGATATTTGATTGATCATCGCGCAGCATTTACCCAGACGTCTCTCGGTCTGAAAAACGACGCACGTGACCAATGTCGCCTCAAGTCGGCCCATGGGTGGAACCGTAGCCACATCTGATGTTTGAGGTATCGTCGACCGCCTCCCGAGAGATTTCGCAATATCCGTCAGGATTGTTGACCTGTTCTTTTCAAGACTGCCGATTGTCCGGCCTTCGCCCCATGAAGGCGGAATCTTCAACACGCCAACGACATCGATACGTCCGAGCCCTGGCCGCACGGTCTGTTAGCATTTGATAGAGTATTTCCACTGAAACCGCTCATGCTCGGTGCCGACACCATGAATCCTCCACCATCGGCACCCGCCGGAACCGACGACCGACCGGCCCCGACGGACGATGCCGAGCGCCTGGCCGCTTTGCATCCCTCCCGCATGATCGGCACCGCCCCCGATGCCGGCCTCGAACGCATCGTCGCGGTGACGGCGGCGAGCCTCGGAACGCCGATGGCCTGGGTTTCCCTCGTGGACGACGAGGTCTCCTGGCTGGTGGCCCGGATCGGCGTCGATCTCCACCGGCTGCCGCGACACGGCCTGCCCTACGAGCGCGTCCTCACACAATCCGGGATCGTGGTGGCGAACGCGGACGAGGACGGCCTCCTCTTCCGCGATCTGCCGAGCGTCAGGTTCCATGCCGGCGCGCCTCTGATCACGGCCGAGGGGCATTGCATCGGCTCGCTCTGCGTTCTCGACACGACGCCGCGCGGCGGTTTCGACGATGCCGAGCGGTCGAAGCTCGCCGCTTTCGCCGACCTCGTCATGGACCGGCTGGAGATTCGCCGGGCGCAACTGGCCAACGCGGCGGCGATCGGCTTCGCTCAGGCCGCCGAATATGCTCTGCTCGTCGTGGATGGGACGGGCACGATCACCTTCTGCAATCCCTCGGCCGAGGCCTTGTTCGGCTATGGCGCGGGCGGGATGGTCGGCTGGCCCGTGGAGATCATCATTCCCGAGCCGCTCCGCGCCGCCCACAGAGCGGGGCTTCGCCGGATCGTCTCCGGAGGGGCATCACAATTGGCCGGCCGCACCATCGAGTTGACGGCCCTGCACCGCGACGGTCGCACGTTCCCGATCGAGTTCTCGATGTCGATCTGGCAGGGACCCGGCGGGATCGGGATGGGCGCCGTCATCCGCGACATCAGCGAGTGGCGCGCCCGCGACGCCAAGCTGGTCCAACTGGCTCACCACGACAAGCTGACCGGCCTCACCAACCGCGCCCTCTTCGACGAGCGCCTGGACGCCATCCTCGCGACGGACCAGCACGCCACGGTGATGCTGCTCGATCTCGACGGCTTCAAGGAGGTCAACGACAGCCTGGGTCACGCCGTCGGGGACGTGCTGCTCCAGGCCGTGGCGGTTCGGCTCTCGTCCTGGGTCACCTCCCAGATCACGGTGGCCCGGTTCGGTGGGGACGAGTTCGCGCTGCTCCTGCCGGGCCGGGGCAACCCGCTCGATGCGGGCGCCCTGGCCGCGCAGATCCTAGAGGCGTTCCAGACCCCGTTCCCGGTGGCAGGGCACGTCTTCCATGTGGGTCTCAGCATCGGCGCGGCGATAGGCGGGCCGGGAACCGTCCGGGACGAGCTGATCGCCGATGCGGATCTGGCCCTCTACCAGGCCAAGCGTGACGGGCGGCGCTGCTTTCGCCTGTTCGAACAATCCATGCGCAATGCGGTCGTCGCCCGGCGGACACTCCACGACGAGCTGACCCGAGCGGTGGAGCGTGCCGAACTGGTGCTGCACTACCAGCCGCAGGTCGAGCTGGATTCGGGACAGGTGATCGGTGCCGAAGCCCTGGTGAGGTGGCAGCATCCCACCCGCGGCCTGCTGTTGCCGGCCGCCTTCATCGACGCCCTCGAAGCGCATCCCCTCGCCGCCTCCGTCGGCCGATGGATCGTCGACGATGCCTGCCGGCAATCCGCGCTCTGGCGCACCCTCGGCCTGCCTCCCTTGCGGGTCGCCGTGAACCTGTTCGGGGCTCATCTCAGGACGGGGCGGCTGGCTCGCGAGGTGATCGGCGCCCTGGAACGCCACGCCTTGCCGCCGAGCCTGCTCGAAATCGAGGTCACGGAGCGGATCGCCCTTCAGACCGACGATTCCCTGCTGGACCCGTTGCGCGAGCTCCATCGGCACGGCGTCTCCATCGCCTTCGACGATTTCGGCACCGGCTACGCCTCGCTGAGTTCGCTCAAGCGTTTCCCGCTGACGCGCCTGAAGATCGACCGCGGCTTCGTGCGGGACATCCTCACGGATCGGCACGACGCGGAGATCGTCCGGGCCGTGCTCGGCATGGCTCAGAGCTTCGGCCTGGATGTCATCGCGGAGGGAATCGAGACGATCGAGCAGGACACGATGCTGCGCATCATGGGCTGCCGCGAGGGCCAGGGCTATCTCTACGGCCGGGCCATGACCGCCGAGGCGCTGGCTGCCCTGGTCATGGGCGGCCGGCTCGAAGGCCGGCGGGGTCCGAAAGCGGCCTGACGAGACGTCAGAGCGGACGCGCCGCGCTGGCCTTCTGGAGAAGCCAGCCCTTGGCGCGCTGGATCAGGGCCGGTCGGACCCGGGACACATCCTCGTCATCCACCAGGGGGGACGTCGACAGGGCGGCGAGATAAGCCGCTTCGCTGGCGCGGCAGGATTTCACGGCCGACTCCACGGCGAGTGTCCGGCTCGTAACGAGTGCCTGCAGGTCAAAATTCCGATGCAGGCATCCGCGCCAGGAGGCGTGCAGGGTACCGACGTCGGAATTCAGGGCCGAGGCGGGGGCCGTGCAGCACAGGGGCAGGATGGCGGCCAGCAGCAAGGCTGCGGGCAAGCGGCTCAGCGTCGTCATGGCGAGAGATTCCCGAACCCGGCGACCCTCACCCGCACGCGCTTAACAAGTCGCTAATGTATCGCCTTTGATGCGATCTCCCTCCGGGACGGCACATCTCGCTCCCGAGCAGGCTCGCATTGGCAAGCCAACGCTTCACCTCGTTCAAGCTTTGAAGTGTCGCAGGTTCTGGGACGCAAAACCGGTGACCGCTTTTGCCGAACCTGCTCAGCGGTTGGCGGTGGTCACCGGCGACGCGGCACGGCCGAGGGACACCCAGGCCATGGCGTTCTGGCTCTCGCGTTTGATGAAGGTGTAGCCGGTCTGGCGCCAGGGCAGCACGCTGTTGGTCTTGTTGTCGAGGATGAGGTCGCCCCGGTCGGTGATCAGGGTGAGGACGGCATGCCCCTCCCCCTTCTCATCGATGACCACCGTCATCCGCATGGCCCGGCGCGGCAGGCCGGCCTCGGCGAGGAGCTTGCGCTTCAGGAGCTGGAAATCCTCGCAATCGCCGGCACCGGATTCGGCCAGATCCCAGCGGTCGGCCATGCCGAGCTGCTCCATGTCAGTGACGGCACGGATGGACTTGTTCACGCGGCGGTTCACCGAGACGATGGTATTCCAGACACCTGGCGTCAGGCTGATCGTGGCGGGCTCCGAGACATTCACCGCGCATTCGGCGGCGTAGGTCTCGCAGAAGGTGATCCAGGCGCTGATCGGGCGGGCGGCGCCGGTGGTGGAGATGGTGCTCGCCACGCTGGGGAGTGAGGCTAAGGTCTGAGCGGAGGCGAGGGTCGGCATGGCGGCAAGGGACGCGACCGCCAGGCCGGAGAGCAGACCCAAACCGCCGATGCCGCGCTTGAGGGCGTGCACCGCATCGTGGAACTTCGAAATCGCGATCCGCATGGCCGCCGCTCGTCCCGTTAATCTGTTGTTAACGAACGTCTCACGGCCACGCTGGAACGGCAATCGTCGGGTTAATAAAAGGTTAACGCTGTGGATTTCGGGGCATTGTGGCGGAAACGGGCGATCGTTGCCCCCGGCGCCTCGCCGAACCGCCCCAGCCGACGGCCGGGCACGGCGGACACGAGCCACCGCGCGGGCGGAGGGTGGTGAGCCGGCTCACCACCCTTCGGTCTCATGCCTCCGAGACGTCCTGGCTGATCCCGAGAGCGGCAAGCCCTTCGTCGAGGAGATCACCCGCATCGGGCGAGGCCATGATCTCGTGCAGCGCCCCCTCGCCCACCGCCTCGCGTTCGCGGGCGAAGCGCACGGCCTCGCCCCATTCCTCCGCCTCCATGTCGCCGCGCCCGACATAGAGAAGGGCGAGGAGGTTGGCCCGCTCGTCGTCGTTGAGGCCGGAGATCATCGAGCGGACCTCCGACTCGGTGGCATCGTCGGTGCCCGAAGTGAGCACGTCGGTGGAGCCGTCATCGATCGGGTTGGAGCCTGAATCGGGGTCGGTGGCACCTTCCTTCACGTCGAGCGCCCTGACCCGGAGGATGATCTCGGTGACCTTGTCGACGGCGATGTCCATGGAACGATCCTGTGAAGCGTGCCGCCGGCGGCGGCGTTACCCGGTGCGACGGGACGGCCCTCGAAGCCGGCCGTCCTTGAGCAGCGTCAACCCGCCAGAGCCGTCGCGGTTCGCGGGGCTCGCATGACACGCTGGATCGCCGGACTCGACGGCTGCCGCGGCGCCTGGGCCGGAGCCCTCCTCGATCTCGACGACCCCGGCCGATACCGCGCCGGGCGTTTTGCCCGCGTCTGCGATATCCTGGACGGGACGGAAGCCCCGGTCTGCGTCGGGATCGACGTCCCGATCGGCCTGCCCGACCGCGTCGAGGGCGGCGGCCGGGTCGCCGACCGCGCGGCCAGGGCCTATCTCGCGGGCGGGCGATCCAGCGTCTTCCCGGTTCCGCCACGGGCAGCAATCCATGCGGGAAGCTACGAGGAGGCCAAGGCGCTCTCCCGCGCCGCCAGCGTCCCTCCCTTCGCGCCCTCGATTCAGTGCTGGAACATCACCCGCTACATCCGCGAGGTGGACGATCTACTCCTCGCGCGGCCGCCGCTGCGCGAGCGGGTTCACGAGGCTCACCCGGAAGTGGCGTTCCGCCGCCTCAACGGCGACCGTCCGCTGGCATCGGCCAAGAAGGGGCCGGGGCGTCGGGAAGGGCTGGAGGAGCGCCGCGCGCTCCTGCGCAGGGCCGGTCTACCCGCGATGCTGGTGGACGCAGGCAGACCGGCGGGCGTGGGGGCCGACGATCACCTCGACGCCCTCGCCGCCCTGGTCGTCGCCCGCGACATCGTCCTCGGACGCGCCGTCCCGATGCCCGACCCGCCGGGTCGCGACAGTCACGGCCTGCCCGTGGTGATCTGGGCGCCTGCTGGCGAGGGTCCGATTCCCTGTTAGACCGTCGTCATGATTCTTCCCTCGTCGACCCAGCCCCCCGAACGCAAGCCCATCCAAGGGACCGGTGCGCCTCCCCTGCGCCACGTCGCCCGTGCCCTCGTCTTCGACCCGCAGGACCGGCTGCTCCTGATCGCCTACGAGGCGCAACGCCCCATCGATCCGTCGAGGCCGGACGAGCGGACCTTCTGGTTCATGCCCGGTGGCGGGTTGGAGCCCGGCGAAAGCCACGCGCAAGCCTGCCTTCGGGAACTCGGAGAGGAAATCGGGGTTTTCGATGCCGAGATCGGGCCGCAGGTCGCTGCCTGCGACGGTCCGTTCTTTCTGTTTCCGAAGCCGCGTGATGCCCGCGAACGCTATTTCGTCGTGCGTCTGCCCAGCGACGAGGTCGATACCAGCCGCCTCGCCGAGACCGAGGACAGCACGGTCCTCGGCACGCGCTGGTGGACGCTCGACGAGTTGGACGCCAGCGGTGAGCGGATCGAGCCCGCGGGCCTCGCCCGCCTGGCCAGGCGCATCGCGTCGGGCGAGCGGCCCGAGCCACCCGTCACCCTGGCCTGGCATCAGGTGTGAACCCGCACTGGGCCACCGGCCCGAGACTGGGCCAAATAGGGGCTCGGAACCAGATACGGCACAGGTCTCGCTAGTCGAGGCTGAATGTCGAGAACCGGGTCGTCACGGCGACCCCCAACAACAACGCTCATGGAAGGAAAACGCATGTTCCCACAAAAGCTGACCTCAGGATACCGGTCGTTCCTCGATGGACGCTTGTCCCACGAGGCCAAACGCTACGCCGCCCTGGCACAAGGGCAGAGCCCGGAAGTCCTGCTGATCGGCTGCTGTGACAGCCGCGTTTCGCCGGAAGTGATCTTCGATACCGGACCGGGCGAACTCTTCATCATCCGCAACGTGGCCAATCTCGTGCCCCCCTTCGAGGAGGGCGGCGAGTATCACGGCACCTCGGCGGCCATCGAGTTCGCCGTCCAGGCCCTGGAAGTGAAGCACATCGTCGTTCTCGGTCATGCCACCTGCGGCGGCATCAAGGCCTACGCCAACCCGCCGGGCCCGCTCTCGACGAGCGACTTCATCGGCAAGTGGGTCTCCCTGGTGAAGGGCGCCGAGGAGAAACTCAAGGTGCAGAAGGGGCCGGACCACCTGACGCGCCTCGAATACGCCACCGTGGCGCAGAGCCTCGAGAACCTGATGACGTTCCCCTTCGTGCGCGAGCGCGTCGCCGACGGCCGCCTGGCGCTCCACGGCGCCCATTTCGGCATCGCCCATGGCGAGCTTCTCCTGCGCAATCCCGAGACCGGGGATTTTGAGCCCGCCGTCGATGGCGGCGGAAAGACGATGACCCCGGCCTCCCTGATGCACAGCAGCGAAGTCTGAACCGACAGAGCCCCCGCATTCCATCGGATGCGGGGGCTCGCCGGCCGGAACCTTCAGAACCGCGCAAAGAAAGACGCCGGGCTTCGCCAGCCCGGCGTTTTTTGTGTTCATCAGCCTCGCCGCCGCTCCGTGAAGCGGCGGCAGGATCCGACCCTTTAGCGGGCGCCGGGGAGGCGCTGCGCCATCTGATAATGCTGCTGGAGCACCGGCAGCGCCTGCTCGGCATGGGCGCGCAGGGCCGGGTTCGTGCCGGTCTGGGCGTAGGACTGGTACATGCCGATGGCCGCCTCGTGCGAGCGCACCTGGATCTGGCCGTAGAGACGGTCGAAGCGCGGGCCGGCCGGAGCGGCGGCGAGCTCGGAAAGCATGGCCTGCTGCTGCGGATCGACCGGGACCATGGTGGTGCCGGCGGTGGTGTCGACATCGCCGTTGAAGGCTTGGCTTCCGGCGGCGGCGCCACGGCTCGCGCCGCTGCCGATCCCCTCGACGGCGCCGACAGGGCCGCCGCTCAGCGTACCGGCCACGACACCCGTAGCGGCTCCCGTGGCCGCGCCCACCGCGCTACCGGCGATCGCCAGGGGTGCGCCGATCAAGCCGCCGGGACCACCGTTGCCGGCATAGGTCCGCTCGCCGCCGGCCAGGGCCACGTTCGCGGCCCGGTGGTCACGCACGGCGTCACGGGCGAAGCGGATGACCTGCGGGTTGCGGCTCTTCGACAGCGCGATCTGGCTCGACTGGACCTCGAACGCATTGGCTTGCATCGCCTGGAGCCGGAAATCGCCGGACATGGTCTGCGCGGCGGCGGGGGTCGCCATGACGACGGCAATGGCGGACAGCGCAACGTACTTATTCATGATTCTGACCTCTGGATATGATCTTGAAAACGCAAAGGCGGCGGATTGGACCACATCTCTGCGGATCGGCGTATCCGACAACGCCACGTTTGCCGGACAACGACAGCCCCTCCATTGGGTTCCCGAAGAATGTCATCGTAATGCGGGCCATTCTACTGATATCGTCCGGAGCACGATGATGATCGGCACGTCCCTATTGCCAAGCTTCACCTGTCGTTTTAGCCTCGCTGGCTAGGCGAAAGCATCGCTCCGCGACGGATGCACGACGCGGTCCGCGACGGCCGCAGAAAAGCGTGCGTTGACGACTAGCCGGAGTTTTCCGGAACGCGAAACCGCACTAGCCTGCCCGTCGGCGGCGATGGCGCGGATGGAGGCTCCCGGCGATGAAGACCCTGCTCGTTCCGGTGGCGCTCCACGATGCGCTGCCCTCCGTCTTCGCGACCACGCTCCTGGTGGGACGCCGCTTCGGCAGCCTGATCGAAGGCGTGTCCCTGCGCCCGGCGCTCGCCGAATACGTTCCGGTGGACATGGTCGGCGGCATGACGTGGCTGCGAGACGAGGAGGCCGACAAGGCCGAGGCCGAGGATGCCGGCAAGCGCTTCGTCGACTTCCTCGCCGGCGCCGGCATTCCCGTCGCCACGGAAGGGCCGTGCACCCCGGAATTCGTGGCCGCCGCCGGAACCCGCTACCGCTGGCGCCCGGACGTGCCGGCAGGCGACGCCTTCCTAGGACATTACGCCCGCCTGTTCACCGCCACAGTGGTGGGCCGGCCCGGCTCCGGCGACGGCGCCCCGCGCATGACCACGTTCGAGACGGCCCTGTTCGAGAGCGGCCGGCCGATCCTGCTGGCGCCCCCCACTCCTCCGACGAGCCTCGGCGAGGCGATCCTGATCGCCTGGAACGGGTCGAGCGAGACCGCGCGGGCCGTGGCCTTCGCCATGCCCTTCCTGCGCAAGGCCTCGCGTATCCGCGTCGTCAGCGCGGAGGGCGGCATGGTACCTGGGCCGAGCGCGGAGGATCTGGCCAAGGCGCTCGCCTGCGAAGGCATCTTCGCAGACCACAAGGCCTTCACCGAAGGCCGGCGCACACCCGGCGAGGTCTTCCTCAACGAGGCGCAGGAATTCGGCTGCGATCTCCTGATCAAGGGTGCCTATACCCAGAGCCGCCTGCGCCAGATGATCTTCGGAGGCGCCACCAGTCACGTGCTGGCCCATGCCACCATGCCGATGCTAATGGCCCACTGACAGGTCCACGATAGCGCGCAATTGATTTGTGCGCATACGGACCCGATGCCACATCGCGCGTTGTCCGAGCGCTTCCCGCCGTGCAGGCGGAAGCGTCCGGCGAGGGTCCCGACAGCCCGGATCGCTCCAGCGCAAGGCATTCCATGACACGACGGATCATCGCGGCCGCAACCCTGTGCGTCGGCCTGTCTTCCAGCCTGCCCGTCCTGGCCGATTCTCCACTGGTCCGCGTGCGCGGAACGATCGAATCCGTTGCGGCCGATCACGTCACGATCAAGCCCCGCATCGGTCAGGCCGTCTCGGTGAAGTTCGCCGATGCGATGAGGGTGGCCGCCGCCAGCAAGGCCGAGATCGGCGACATCAAGCCCGACAGCTACGTCGGCACCGCCGCGACGCCCCAGGCCGACGGCACCCTCAAGGCCCTCGAAGTCGCCGTCTTCGCCCCGAGCATGCGCGGCACTGGCGACGGCCATTATCCGTGGGACCTCGAGAAGGAGAACACGATGACGAACGGCGCCGTGGGCGCCCTCGCGGGCACTACCGGCCGCACGATCACCGTGACCTACAAGGGCGGCGAGAAGACCATCACGGTCCCGGAGGACGTGCCGATCGTCTCCCTCAACCCGTCCGACACATCCGTTATCAAGGTCGGTGCGCGCGTGGTTGCGATCACCAAGGCGGATGCCGCCGGCACGATGGTCGCCGACCGGATGATCGTCGGCGAGAACGGCACCGTCCCGCCGATGTAGGCGGCCGATCCGCGAACACGCCATTCCGGGGCGGCGGCGCAGCCCCGGCATCGGGGCCGGACCTCATGAATCCGCCCCGACCACAACGACGCCGAACCATCGAGGAACCGCCATGCTGAAATCCTTCCTGACGACGCTCACCCTGACCCTCGCCGTGACGGCCACCGCCGCCCAGGCCGACGACATCACGCGCTATCGCGGCACCATCGAGAAGGTCGACGGCACGGCCATGACGATCAAGCCGCGCGTGGGCGAGGCGCTGACGGTCAGCATCACACCCGACGTGAAGGTGCTGGCGGCCTCCACCGGCAAGCTCACCGACATCAAGCCCGACAGCTACATCGGCACCGCGGCGATCCCGCAGCCGGACGGATCGCAGAAGGCGCTCCAGGTCACCGTCTTCGCTTCGTCCCTGCGTGGCACGGCGGACGGGCATTACCCGTGGGATCTCGGCTCCAACTCCACCATGACCAACGGCGCCATCGGCACCATCTCCGGCAGCGAGGGGCGGACCCTGCTGGTCAAGTACCAGGGCGGTGAGAAGAAGGTGAATGTCCCCGAGGACGTGCCGGTGACCCTGGTCGATCCGGGCGACAAGTCCATCGTCGTCGACGGAGCGAAGGTCGTGGCCTTCACGAAGAAGGGCACGGACGGCAAGCCCACCGCCGTGATCCTCATCGTCGGCCGCAACGGGACTGTCCCGTCGATGTGAGTGAGGCAACGTCAATGAGGCTGTTCACAGGCCTCGTCGACCGCTTCCCCCACCCAGACACCTCATCCTGAGGTGCCGCGAAGCGGCCTCGAAGGAGCCCTCCAGAACGCATAGCGACATCTGGAGATCTCCTTCGAGGCCTTCGCTTCCCTACGGTACCTCAGGATGAGGTCGCGGATGGGAGCAGGGACCGAGACGCCACCGCTCATAGGATGTTCTGGATGCCCGTCTCCTCGAACACGCAATTTCGCATCACGGTGATCCACCCGCTCGTCGTGCGCGTGACCCACTGGATCAACGCGGTCGCGGTGTTCTGCATGCTGTTCAGCGGCTGGGCGATCTACAACGCCTCGCCGTTCTTTCCCTTCGTCTTCCCGAAATGGGCAACGTTGGGCGGATGGCTGGGCGGGGCGCTCGCCTGGCACTTCGCCGCCATGTGGCTGTTCGCCCTGAACGGCCTCGCTTATGTCCTCTACGGCCTGTTCGCGCGGCATTTCGCCAAATCGTTCCTGCCGCTGAGCCCGAGGGCGTTCTGGCGCGACGCCGGGAACGCCGTCAGGCTGCGCCTCGCCCACCGGATCGGCGAGTACAACGCGGTGCAGAGGGTCGCCTATCTGGTGGCGTTCCTTCTCGGCATCCTGCTCGTCGCCTCCGGCCTCGCTTTGTGGAAACCGGTCCAGTTGCAGGGACTCGCCGCTTTATTCGGCGGCTATGAATGGGCGCGGCGCGTGCATTTCCTCGCCATGTCCGGCCTCGTCGGCTTCATCCTGCTTCATCTCGCGCTGGTCATCCTCGTGCCGCGTACTCTCGTCGCGATGGTCACAGGCCGCGCCCGCATTCCCGTCGACCCATTGGAGACACGCTCATGAGCCGGGACGAGACCGAGGCGAAACGCCTGCGCGGGCTTCGCCGGGAGATTCAGCCGGAGCTGGTGACGCTGGAGCGCCGCTTGTTCCTGCGCTCGGGCCTGTCCCTCGGCGCCCTGTCGCTGCTCTCGGGCTGCGACCTCTCCACCGGCACCAACGGCACGCTGATCGACCGGACGCTGTGGGCGATGTCGCGTGCCAACGACCGGGTCCAGGCCTGGCTATTCGACCCAAACACGCTGGCACCGACCTATCCCGCGAGCATGATCGACACGCCGTTCCGCTTCAACGCCTACTACCCGCCGGACAACATCCCCGAGATCGACGAGGCGACCTGGAAGCTCGACGTGTCGGGCCTCGTCGCCGACAAGACGCCCTGGACCCTACCGCGACTGCGCGCCCTGCCGCAGGAAAGTCAGATCACCCGTCACATCTGCATCGAGGGCTGGAGCCAGATCGGCCAGTGGAGCGGCGTGCCGCTGAAGGCCTTCCTAGAGCGGGTCGGGGCCGACCTCACCGCCAAATACGTCGGCTTCAAATGCGCCGACCGCTATTACGGCAGCCTCGACATGCCGAGCGCCCTCCATCCGCAGACGGTGCTGGCCCTGGATTTCGGAGGCAGCGCCCTGCCACTCGAATACGGCTACCCCCTCCGGGTACGCATGCCAACGAAGCTCGGCTTCAAGAGCCCCAAGCACATCGTCTCGGTCTTCGTGACCAACGATTATCCCGGCGGCTACTGGGAGGACCAGGGCTACAACTGGTTCAGCGGAATTTGACCGCAGTCACGCACCGGCGATGCCGGCCCCGGAGGCCGACGGCTGGGAATCGAAGCGGAAGGACAAGCCTGCTCCTCGCGCCGGACTCAAGGGAAGGATCTTTCGGGAAGCGCTTGGTCTTTGAAAATCACTCTCGTTGACCCGAACGGGCCAAGATATGCACAATGCAGGAAGACAAAAGACAGCAGCACCTGCCTGCACCATGCCTACCGAGACATGTTTGTCCGCAGGCAATGCTTGGATTGGAAATCCGTGTCGTTACGCCTTGGACTGTTACCCGCCCACGTGACGATCCACCCGGCGCATGCCGAGTGCACGCCTCGCCTCGCACGAATGCCGATCCTCGGCGAAAGCTCATAGCCTCGGCCCCATGAGACGAGCGGTTCGACACCTGTGAGGCCCTGACCGGCATTGGCCGTCAGGTGCTCAGACGAGCCCCCAACACTGAAAAACGGTACCCGGAGGAGGGAACGATGGTTCTCGGAGATCAGGTCGTGTTCGCGAGACTCGATGTCGCCGAGGCGCTGGGCATCTGGCGTCACGCCACGGGGCGTATCGTCGACATCGTATCCGGCCCCGACGGGGCAGAGGCGGTGAACGTTCAGTTCGAGGGCCACGGCCTGCTGGTCGGCTACATCGCGACGCTGTTCCAACGCATCGGCTGAGCGCGCGGTCCGCGGGGGTAAAATGCAGGCTCTCGCGAGCCGGGCGCGAGGAGTGAAAGACCGATCATGACAGCGGGCAGCCTGGCGACGCGCAGCGTTCCCACCAATATCCTCCGTCCGCCCCTGCGCACAGTGAGCCAGACCACCGTCGAAGCCGACCTCTGGCGTGCCATGCGCGCCGAGGCCGAAGCCGCGTTGATCGAAGAGCCGCTCTATGCCGGCATCATCCAGGCGACGGTCCTGGATCAGCCGAGCCTAGTTCATGCCCTTGCCTACCGGCTCGCCCATCGCCTCGGCGACGGCGATCTCTCTCGCCTGTCCACCCGCGACCTCTGCCTAGCCGCCTTCCAGGCGGACCCGCATGCGGGCGGTCACGCGGTCCGCGACATCGTCGCCATCCGCGAGCGCGACCCCACCTGCCGCCGCTATCTCGATCCCTTCCTGTTCTACAAGGGGCTGGCCTCTCTGGAGGGCTACCGGGTGGCCCATTGGCTCTGGCACCAGGGCCGCGCCACCCTGGCGCTCCACATCCAGAGCCGGATCTCTGAGGTGTTCGGGGCCGATATCCATCCCGCCGCGCGAATCGGCTCGGGCGTCTTCATCGATCACGCCACCGGCGTCGTCATCGGCGAGACAACGGTGATCGCAGACGATGTCTCGATCCTGCAATCGGTGACGCTGGGGGGCAACGGCAAGGAGAGCGGCGACCGCCATCCGAAGATCGAACGCGGGGTCCTGCTCAGCGTCGGCGCGAAGGTGCTGGGCAACATTCGGGTCGGCGAGGGCGCGAAGGTCGCCGCCGCCGCCGTGGTGCTGCACGACGTGCCCGCCCACACCACCGTCGCGGGCGTGCCGGCCCGCGTCGTGTCGCGGATCAGCCCCACCGAGGACCCCGCCCTCAGCATGGACCAGTTTTTCGGTGATGGGATTTAGGAACGATTTTTCAACTCTTCTTCTCCCGCCCTACCTTGCAGGTAGAGATAAAATATCTCCTATAGTCGTATAATATAGAAAAAAATTAGCTTAGACGATGAAAAATAGAATACCCATTCTCTGATACCGTAAATTTATAGAACAGAATTTCATTGACCCTCTTCAAGATCGAGCGTTAGAAACAACCCGTCCCCGTAGTGACGCTTTGTCTGAGGCGGCGGGGGCCGACCAAGATCAGTCCAAGATCATCATCGAGCGAGAGCGGACGCGTGACAGGCGCGGCTACGATGCGGCATGCGCCGCGTCACGGCCGGCCGACGCCTCCTGCCGCAATACGGAGACGAACCCCCATGAGTGGACCCGGTCTGAGCGTGAGCGCCTCGGCGGCACGCAATCTTGCAACGGCGACCGTCACGTCGGTCCAGAACGCGGCCAACACCCCCCGCTGGTTCCACCGCCTGCTGCCCTTCGTCGACGTCGCCGGCGGCGTCTACCGGGTCAACCGCCGCGCCGTAGTGCTGGCCAAGCCCGGCCGCATCGAGCTCGCCAATGACGGCGGCACCCGCACCGTGCGCCCGGCCTCCCTGCGCAGCGTCCCGCTGTTCAGCCGTCTCGGCGACAACGAACTGTCGGCGCTGGCCTCCAAGTTCACCGTCTCCCAGCACAAGGCGGGCGAGATCATCGCCGAGGAGGGCTCCACCGGCCGCAGCCTCACCGTCGTGGCCGAGGGCACCGTCGAACTGACCCTGTCGGGCCCGTTCAAGAACCGCCTGCGCCAGGGTCTCGCCACCGGCGGCGACTATTTCGGCGACGACGATCTGGTGAGCGAGAACGCCCCCGCCCCCGCCGTGAAGGCGCTCTCGGCGGTGACGCTGCTCACCCTGGACCGCTCCGCCATCGAGGACGAGGGCATCCGCTCGCGCATCTCCCAGTTCGTGGAAGAGCGTGACCGCCTCAAGGGCCACACCAACAGCGAGGGCGAGCAGGGCATCGAGCTTCTGGCGGTCCATACCGGCGAGCCGCGCCTGCCCACGACCTATGTCGATTACGAGGTCGACCCGCGCGAGTACCACCTCTCCACGATCCAGACGATCCTGCACACCCACACCCGCGTCACCGATCTCTACTCCAACGAGATCGACCAGCTGCGCGAGCAGATCCGCCTCACGGTCGATGCCGTGAAGGAGCGGGAAGAGTGGGAGCTGTTCAACAATTCCGAGTTCGGCCTGCTCCACGAAGTCAGCCAGCGCCAGCGCATCCCGACGCGCGGCGGACCGCCCACCCCCGACGACCTCGACGAGCTCCTGACCCTGGTCTGGAAGAAGCCCGCCTTCTTCGTGGCCCATCCCCGCGCCATCGCGGCCTTCGGCCGTGAAGCCACGCGTCGCGGCGTGCCGCCGGTGGTGATCCACCTGTTCGGCTCCCCCTTCATCACCTGGCGCGGCGTGCCGATCGTGCCCAGCGACAAGCTGCCCATCGACATCGATCCGGTGACCGGCGCCCAGACCACCTCGATCCTGCTGCTCCGCGTCGGCGAAGGCGAACAGGGCGTGGTCGGCCTGCAGAAGTCCGGCGTCACCGGCGAGATCGAGACCGGCCTGTCGGTGCGCTACATGGGCACCAACGACCATTCCATCGCCTCGCACCTCGTGACCCGCTACTTCTCGGCCGCGGTGCTGGTGGAAGACGCCATCGCACGCCTCGATAACGTGCTGCTGGGCAACTACCATGACTACGCCTAACGCGCCGTCGGTCGGCCTCCCCACCGGGGTGTTCGGCGACACGGCGCATGCGGATCTCGTCGGGCGCCTCGCCCGCGAGATCTACGGTCAGGGTCAGGCGGCGTCCGCGCCCCTGACCCCGAACCTGCCGTCGACGCCGCAAGCACCGCAAGCTCTGGAGAACATTCCCCAGGGCTTCGGCCACCCGATCGCCCCCCAGTCCTTCGCCCCCAAAGCGGATCTCGGCACGCCGTCGATCCCCTCGGGCTCCGCGCCGTCGGGCCTTCAGCCCGACGCCTCGGCGCTGGCCGCCCGCTCGTTCGGAGCGCCCCCGGTCGGCCTTCCCGGCCTCACCGGTCCGGGCTTCGCTCAAGCCTCGGCGTTTCCCTCGGTCCATCCCGAGGCGCAGGCTCCCCGTGGGGGCCTGCCCGAGTTCTTCGTGCCGAGCGTCGCCGATGTCGCCGCCTTCCTCCCCGGCGGCCACGATCTCCACGCCACGATCGCCAAGGACCACCCGCGCGCCAATGCCTTCGCGCATGGGTTCGCGCCGTCCCTGGTGCCGGAAGCGCCCGGCCATAAGGGTAAGGACGCGTCGCAAGAGACGGCCTCCCGCGCCGGCCGGACAGTGGAGATCGCCGACGAGCCGTTCTCGTCGGGCGAGTACTACTTCCTGGCCGACCGCAGCCGGACGGGCAACGCCGCGCCCGCCCCGTCGACTCACCACGAGCCTCGCCCCGGCCACGCGCCCCACGTCTCGTCGCAGGGCTCCAGCCCGGTGGCGGCACCCTTCGACGTGGAGCGGGTGCGCAAGGACTTCCCTGCCCTGCACCAGAGCATCAACGGGCATCCGCTGGTCTGGCTCGACAATGCGGCCACCACCCACAAGCCGCAGAGCGTCATCGACGCGACGTCCGAGTTCTACGCTCGCCACAACTCGAACATTCACCGGGCCGCGCACAGCCTGGCGGCGCGCTCCACGGACCTGTTCGAGGGCGGGCGCGAGAAGGTGCGTCGCTTCATCAACGCCGCCTCGACGGACGAGATCATCTTCCTCCGGGGCACCACGGAAGCGATCAACCTCGTCGCTAATTCCTACGGTCGCACCAATATCGGCCCGGGCGACGAGATCATCATCTCGACCATCGAGCATCACGCTAACATCGTCCCCTGGCAGCTCCTGACCCAGGCGACCGGGGCGACCCTGCGCGTGATTCCCGTGGACGATCGCGGCGAGATCATCTTCGAGCAGTTCGCGACCCTCCTGTCGGGCCGCACCAAGATCGTCTCGATCACCCATGTCGCCAACGCTCTGGGCACCATCAACCCGGTCCGTGAGATCATCGCCCTGTCGCATGCCTACGGGGTGCCGGTGCTGGTGGATGCGGCGCAATCATCGCCGCACATCCCCCTGGACGTGCAGGCGCTGGACGCCGACTTCCTCGTCTTCTCCGGGCACAAGGTGTTCGGGCCGACGGGCATCGGCGCCCTCTACGGCAAGCGCGCGCTGCTGGAGGCGATGCCCCCGTGGCAGGGCGGCGGCCACATGATCGAGGACGTCACCTTCTCGAAGACGGTCTACAAGGGCGTTCCCGAGAAGTTCGAGGCGGGCACGCCGGACATCGCGGGAGCGGTGGGGCTCGGCGCGGCTCTGGACTACCTCGAGAGCGTCGGGCTGCCCGGCATCGCGGCCTACGAGCACGACCTGCTCGAATATGCGCAAGCCGGCCTTGCCGAGGTGAAGGGCCTGCGCCTGATCGGAACCGCGCGACAGAAAGCCAGCGTCATGTCCTTCGTCGTCGACGGGCATGACAACGAAGCGGTGGCCAAGCACCTCGACGCTCGCGGCATCGCCGTGCGCTCGGGCCACCATTGCGCCCTGCCGGCCCTGCGCCGCTTTGGCGTCGACCAGTCGGTGCGCGCCTCGCTGGCCTTCTACAACACCCGCGCGGACGTCGACGCCTTCCTGAAGGGGCTCCACAGCCTGCCGCGCCGGTAGGATCGGGATCCGAGAACGCGATGTGAAATCATTCGGCCCGGTCGGTTCTCCGACCGGGCCGAATGCCTTTGCGTCTCATACCAAGCCGCGCTGATCCCGACCGATGGTCGCCCTCAGCGCGTTCGGCGGACGCCCGCCGCCGCGCAGTCGGCCGGTATCACTTGCGGGATGCGGCGGCGGTGAAGCGGTGGAGCAGCATGCCGGCCACCATCGCCGCCACGAATCCGATCACCTGCGGCAGGCCCAGCGTCAGGCCCGCCAGCGCCGGGCCGGGGCAAAGGCCGACGAGGCCCCAGCCGATGCCGAACAAGGCGGCGCCACCGACCAGGCTCGCCGTGATGGGACGGTTGTGGGGAATCTCGAAGCGCTGGGCCAGCACGGGCCTGCGCATCCGCGACACGAGAAGATAGCCGAGCGCCGAGACGGCGACCGCGCCGGCCAGCACGAAGGCGAGGCTCGGATCCCAGGCCCCGGCCACGTCGAGGAAGCCGAGGACACGGGACGGGTCCATCATGCCCGACAGAGCGAGGCCGAATCCGAACAGGAGGCCGGCGAGCAAGCCCACCGCGGAACGCAAGGCTTCCATCACCATCCTCCGTGGCGGACGAGGAACACCGTCCCGGCGGCGGCGGCCATGAAGGTCGCCACCGCCGCGATGGAGCGGGGCGACAGCCGGGCGAGGCCGCAGACGCCGTGGCCGCTGGTGCAGCCCCCGCCCAGCCGCGTCCCGTAGCCGACGAGGAGGCCGCCGAGGACGATGAGACTCCACGGTGCGTCGAGTTGCACGACCGGCCATGCACCGAAGGCGAGGCGATACAGGACCGGGCCGAACAGGAGGCCGGCGAGGAAGGCCCAGCGCCACGGCGTGTCCCGGCTCAACGGCGGCATCGCCCCGGCGGCGATGCCGCTGATCCCGGCGATGCGACCGTTGAGGATGAGGAGCAGGGCGGCGGAGGTCCCGATCAGGGCACCACCGGCAAGAGCGGACAGGAAGGTACTCATGCCCGGCCTCCGGCCCGTCCGGAGGCCGTCTCGAAAGAACCTCGCGGCGCGAGTCCGGAATGGCCGGCGCCGGCCGGTGACAGGTCTATTGCCATGGGTTTGAAAACTCGATCAGAGGCGGCTCGCCGTCTCATGGAGAGGTCGAGCCGGCGAGCTCCGCTGTCAAGACGGCATTCCCGGGGCTCGCTTCCCGATCGCCCCCCAGGCTCGGAGATACAGGAGCCTCACCTCCGAAATCCTCGGTTCATGGTCCGCCGAGCCCCGCACCCGCCGGACCGTCCCTGCTCGTCGTGCCGGCCTCAGGCGGCCCGGACGGTGGCCAGGAACCGCTTGACCTCGGCGGTGAGGTGCTCGGATTGATGCGAGAGTTCCGATGCGGAGGTCAGGACCTGGTTCGCCGCGGCCCCGGTCTCCTCGGCGGCTCCCGCGACCCCGGAGATGTTGCTCGTCACCTCGCTGGTACCCGTGGCCGCCTGAGCCACGTTGCGGACGATCTCCTGGGTCGCGGCGCCCTGCTCCTCCACCGCCGCGGCGATCGTCGTGGCCACGGCGTCGATGTCGCGGATGCGGGTGGTGATGGCGGCGATCGCCGAGACCGCCTGTCCGGTCGCCCCCTGCATCTGGGTGATCTGCTCGGAGATCTCCTGCGTCGCCCGCGCGGTCTGGCTCGCCAGTTCCTTCACCTCCGTGGCCACCACCGCGAAGCCACGGCCGGCCTCTCCGGCGCGGGCCGCCTCAATCGTGGCGTTGAGCGCCAGCAGGTTCGTCTGGCTCGCGATGTTCGCGATCAGGACGACGACGTCGCCGATGCGGGCGGCGGCCTGGCTCAGGGTCTGGACGAGGACACCGGTCTGATCGGCCTCCACGACGGCACGTTGGGCGAGATCGGCCGACCCGCTCACCTGGCGGGCGATCTCCTGGACCGAGACGCCGAGCTCCTCGGCGGCGGCGGCGACCGTGTTGACGTTGGTGGCGGCTTCCTCGGCGGCGGCGGCCACGGTGGTGGATTGGCTCGCGGTCTCGGTGGCGGTGGAGGTCATGGTCTGCGCCGTCGCCTGCAACTCCGTGGCCGAGGACGAGACCATGCCGACGATCCCACCGATCGCCGCCTCGAAGGAATCCGCCATCTGGAGCATCCCGAGCTTGCGCTGCTCTTCTGCCGCCAGGCGGGCCTGGACGGTCTCAGCTTCCAAGACGCGCGCCTGGATCATGCCGTCCTTGAACACCTGCACCGCGCCGGCCATCGTCCCGACCTCGTCGCGGCGATCCTGCAGGTCGACCTCGGTGGTGACGTCGCCCTTGGCCAGACGGCCCATGATGCCCGTGAGGCGTCCGATCGGACGGGTGACGCCGACGATGACGACGAGGATCGCGACGATCATTCCCAGGCCCAGGCCGAGGCCGCTGATGAGGATCAGAGCGTAGCGTGTCGCAATGGTCTGCGCGGTCAGGTCGTCGGAGGCAGTGGACACGTATGTCTCGACATCGTCGGACAGCTTGATGCCGAATGCGATGACTCCCAAGTAGATCGGGTCGATCTTGTCATGGACGATCGCCAAGGCCGCAGCGTTATCGTTCTTTAGCGCCAGGTTACGCACCTCTGTGATCTGTCGGATGTAATTTTCGATCATGGCCGTTTGCTCGGCCAGCTGCGCGGCGAATGTCGGAGCCTGCTCGGGCAGGATCTTGAACATGATTCTGAGCTTTTCGGCAGAGGCGTCGAAATGCGCGGATGCGTCATCCATCTGCTTACGATCCGTCTCGGCGATCAGCCGATAGACGTTGTAGTTGAGATCAACGACGAGCCGGTTGATCCGCCGCAGATTGGCAACCGCGCGCGCCTCTCGTGTGATGAACGAACTGTAGGCATCATCGATTGTTGTCATGCGTGTTTGCGCATACCAGACGCAGCCGCTGACGATCACACCGATGAGCGCTATTACTGCACAAACCTTGTGAATTATTTTAAACTTTCCGAGATTCATATCATAACCTGCAAATGGTACTGGCATTATCAGTCCAAAAAATGTATAATTGATTACTCTTGATCTTGAAGAGACAATATTTCTATTGTAATTCAAGCAATTCTACACCTTGCTGGGTGGTCTGGGGCGGATGGCAAGGAAGCGGCCCTTGGATCTCCCGGTGTCTCGCCTCATGGGGCTGATGCCGCAGATATCGGCGAGAAGACCATTCACCGCGAAGAGCCGGTTGCTTCGGCAAGAGCGGACAGGACGGCATTCATCGGGCGAATCCGTCCCTTCCCCACAGGCACCTCCGGAACGCCCAGCACCGAGGATGCCGCACTCGACCGCGCGTGACGAACTCGTCGCCATGACCCGGAGGATGCGACGCAGTTCGCGGTGAGCTCGGCCGGCGGTCCCAACGCGTCGGCGGCCAGCCGGGTCTGGACGGGTGCGTGGCCGGGAAGGTCAGCGATCCCGAGGATCAGAACATCCCGTTCGGATTGGCGGAAGAATCCGGCAGGATCTGCAGCACGTCCCAATGCTCGATGATTCTGCCGCCTTCATCGAGCCGGAAGATATCGATGGCCGCATAATCGTGATCGCCCGGCCAGTGCTGCAGGCAATGCAGCACTACGAGATCCCCCTCAGCGACCGCCCGCTTCACCTCCACCCGCTTGCCCGGCCATTCACGCGCCATGCGCTCGAAATAGGCGATGAAGCCATCCTTGCCATTCGCCACATGCGGATTGTGCTGGATGTAGTCGTCCCCGGCATAACGCTCGATGGCTTCGCGCGGCCGACACGCGTCGAACATCAGCCGATAGAAAGCGATCACGTTCGCTTTGTTCTGCTCCAGGTCGGTCATGTCGTCCCCTGAGCGAGGCGGATCCCACGCGAGAAAGGCGGCCCGCCTTTCTCGATACCATCCATCATGTCCTTACAACCATGACCAGCCGCCCGGCCCGGCCGTCAGTGACGGTCGGCCGACGCCGCCATCGCCGCGTCCAGCACGCGCGCGACGTGGAGCGTCTGCAGGCCGAGGCCGTCATGGATCTGGTGCCGGCAGCTGGTGCCGTCGGCCACGACGAGATCGTCCGGGCCGGCCTTGCGCAGGGCCGGGAACAGCGAGAGCTCGGCCATGGCGAGCGACACGTCGATGGTCTCGGCGCCGTAGCCGAAGACGCCCGCCATGCCGCAGCAACTCGACTCGATCACCCGCACGTCGAGCCCCGGCACCGCGCGCAGCACCGTCTCCACCGCGCCCATGGCGGCGAAGGCCTTCTGGTGGCAATGGCCGTGCAGATGGGCGACGCGCCCGCCCTGGTCCGCCAGAGGCAGGGCGATCCGCCCGGCATCGAGGTCGACGGCGAGCAGTTCCTCGAACAGCAGGCTCGCTTTGCTCAACTCCCCCGCCTCCGGGCCGGGAAGCAGGGATGCGAACTCGTCCCGGAAGGTCAGCAGGCAGGAGGGTTCGAGCCCGACGATCCGGGCACCGGCCCGGATGAAGGGCAAGAGCGTGGTGAGCGTGCGCCTTGCCTCCTCGCGGGCCCGGTCGGTCTGGCCGGAGGCGAGGTAGGTGCGGCCGCAGCAGAGGGGGCGTCGTCCACGGTTGGGGAAGACCCGATGCAGACGGTAACCGGCGGCGATCAGCACACGCTCGGCCGCCTCCAGGTTCTCCCGCTCGAAGGCGCGGTTGAACGTGTCGCCGAACAGCACGACGTCGCGGAAATCGCCGGTCACATCACCGGGATGGGCCGGCTCGCCCTGCTCGACCCAGGGCCTGCGCCAGCGCGGCAGGGTCCGCCGCGCCGAGAGCCCGGCGACCCGCTCCGACAGCCTCGCCAAGGCGGGCACCCGGTCGCGCAGGTTGAGGAGCGGCGCCAGCCAGGCGGCGGTGCCGGCATAGAGCGGCAGGGCCGCCACCAGCCGCTCCTTCAGGGGCAGGCCGTGGCGGGCATGGTAATGGTGCAGGAACTCGACCTTCATCTTCGCCATGTCGATGCCGGTGGGGCATTCGCGGCGGCAGGCCTTGCACGAGACGCAGAGATCCAGGGTCCGCTTCATCTCGGGGCTGGTGAAGGCGTCGGCGCCGAGCTGCCCCGAGATCGCGAGCCGCAGGGAGTTCGCCCGGCCACGGGTAAGGTGCTGCTCGTCTTTCGTGGCACGGTAGGACGGGCACATCGCCCCGCCCGCGAGCTTCCGGCAGGTGCCGTTGTTGTTGCACATCTCGACGGCGCCGCCGAAACCGCCCCATTCCGACCAGTCGAGAGCGGTCTTCTTCGGCTGGCTCACCGTATAGCCCGGCTGGAACCGCATCAGCGAGCGGTCGTCCATCTTGAGCGGTCGGACGATCTTGCCGGGGTTGAGCCGGTTCTCCGGGTCGAACGCGTCCTTCACCTGTTCGAAGGCGCGGGTCAGGCGTTCGCCGAACATCGGCGCGATGTATTCCGAGCGCGAGATGCCGTCGCCATGCTCGCCCGAATAGGAGCCCTTGAAGCGGCGGACCTGTTCGCTCGCGGCCTCCGCGATGGCGCGCATCTTGGCGACGTCCCCGCCCTGCTTCATGTCGAGGATCGGGCGCACATGCAGACAGCCGACGGAGGCATGGGCGTACCAGGTGCCGCGCGTGCCGTGGCGGGTGAACACCTCCGTCACCGCGTCGGTGTAGTCGGCGAGATGCTCCAGCGGCACCGCGCAATCCTCGATGAAGGAGACGGGCTTCGCATCCCCCTTCATCGACATCATGATGTTGAGGCAGGCCTCGCGCACCTCCCACACCGATTTCTGGCGGATCGGCTCCGGCACCTCCACGACGGCGTCCACATGGCCGTTATCGGCCATGCACGCGTCGAGACGCCGAAGATCGGCCAGGAGCGCATCCCGGTCGTCGCCGGCGAATTCCACCAGCAGCAGGCAGTTCGGCGTGCCACGGGTGATGTCGGCCAGCGTCGCCCGGAACAGCGGGATGTCGGCGCCGAGCACCAGCACGTTGTTGTCCACGAGTTCCACCGCCACGGGATCGAGATCGACGATCGCCTTCGTCGTCTCCATGGCGGAGCGGAACGAGGGGAAGTGGCAGACGCCCATGATCCGGTGCGTCGGCAGGCGCGACAGCTTCAACGTCACGCTGGTGGTCGCGGCGAGCGTGCCCTCCGAGCCGACGAGGAGATGGGCGAGGTTCGGCCGCGCCTCGATCAGCGCATCGAGATTGTAGCCGCCCACCCGACGCTGCACCCTCGGGTACATTCGCAGGATCTCGTCGCGCTCGGATTCGGCCAGAGCCCGCATGGCGGCGGCGAGGTCGTCCGCCCGCCGCGAGCCGGTGACGCCCGTCGCCTCGTTTCCGGTGAGACCGAAACCGAAAGGCTCGCCGTCATGGAACAGAGCTTCAAGCCTGAGCACGTTGTCGCTCATCTTGCCGAAGCGCAGGGAGCGGGCGCCGCAGGAATTGTTGCCGGCCATGCCGCCGATGGTGCAGCGGGTGGCGGTGGAGGGCTCCACGGGGAAGAACCAGCCATCGGCCTTCACCCGCGTGTTCAACCGTTCCAGCACCATGCCGGGCTCGACGGTGATGGTTCCGGCCTCTGGGTCGTAGGCGATGATCCCGTTGAAATGGCGTGAGCAATCGACCACGAGGCCGCGCCCGATGGGCTGGCCGTTCTGGGAGGTGCCGCCGCCGCGCAGGATCACCGGCACGTCGTGCTCGGCCGCGATCTTCAGGGTGGCGGCGATGTCGGCGGCGCTGCGGGGCAGGACCACGCCCACCGGCATGATCTGGTAGATCGAGGCGTCGTTGGCATAGCGCCCCCGCGTGAAGGCGTCGAACTTCGCCTCGCCACTCAGCGCCTCGGCGAGGCGGCGCGGCAGGCCGGCGCCCTGGCGGTTGGCGGCACGCGGACTGACCGGCCCCGGCCCGGCGACGGGCGACGGAGCGGGATTCGGGCCGGTGGCGGGCTCAGCCGTTGCGGTCATGATCCATCGTCCTCGTGGGAGTGCCGTGGGCCGGCTTCAAAGCGATGCGGGTTCCGGTAGGGTGGCGGGATCGTCCCGACCGGCTAGAATGGCCCACACGGATTGCATGCAAAACAGGGCCGGCAGATGATCGATTTGTATAGCGACACGCAGACGCGGCCAACGCCCGGCATGCGTGAGGCTATGGCCCGCGCGGAGGTGGGTGACGAGCAATCCGATTCCGATCCGACGACCCTGGCCTTGTGCGAGCGCGTCGCCGACCTCCTGGGTAAGGAGGCGGGGGTGTTCATGCCCTCGGGCACGATGTGCAACCTCGTCTCGATCCTGGTCCAGACCCGGCCCGGCGACGAGATCGTGGTCGACGATCAGTCCCATATCTACAACACCGAGGCCGCCGGCTCGGCGGCCATCGGCGGCGTCTCGGTGAAGGCTCTGGCCACCCCGGCCGGCCTCTATACGCCCGAGGCGTTCGAGGCGGCGATCCGCCCGCCCGCCCGCACGGCGCCGCGCTCGGCCCTGGTCTCGGTGGAGCAGACCACGAGCTTTTCGGGGGGCTCGGTCTGGCCGCTCACCGACATGCGCCGCATCCGCGACCTCGCCCATCACAAGGGCATGAAGGCGCATATCGACGGCGCGCGCCTGCTCAACGCAGTGGCCGCCACCGACATCTCGGCCAGGGATTATGCCAAAGGCTTCGACAGCGTCTGGATCGATCTGAGCAAGGGACTCGGCTGCCCGGTCGGTGCCGTCCTGTGCGGCTCGAAGCACTTCATCGCCGAGGCGTGGCAGTGGAAGTACCGGCTCGGTGGCGCCATGCGCCAGTCGGGAATCCTCGCCGCGGCCGGGCTCTACGCCCTCGACCACCATGTGGACCAGCTGGAGCTCGACAACGCCAATGCCGGCGAGTTGAAGGCCCGCATCACCGGCGCGCCGGGCCTTACCATCGCGCCCGATGCGGCCCAGTCCAACATCCTGTGCTTCTCGGTGGAGCCGCTGGGCATCACCGCAACCGCCTTCGCCGAGGCGTGTCTCGCTGAAGATGTGCGTATCCGCGCCATCGGCGCGCATCAGATCCGGGCGACCACCCATCTCGACGTCGACCGGGCCGGCATCCTGACCGCGGCAGAGGTGATCCGGGCGCAGGCCGCACGCTTTCATGAGGCGCGCCGCTGAGCCGCCGTCACGATGCGGCGGAGGCGACGTCCGGCGGGCACGCCGTCTCGCGCCCGGCCGCCGCCCGGCGCTTGTTGCGCAGATGCCCGAACAGGATGTCGCTGAGCTCATTGCCGGCGCGCCTACGCAACGCATCGAGGATTTCCTCATGCTCGCGCATCGCCTCGCCCCAGCGGTCGCGATTCTCGTCGAGATTGGCCGAGTAGCGCACACGGCGCAGGCGCCCGGCGAAATTGGCGTAGCTCGCCCGCAACGGCTCGTTGTCCGCCGCCTGCACGATCCGGTCGTGGATCGCCTGGTTGCAGGCGAAGTAGCCGTGCAGGTCGCGCCGCATGTAGCAGCCGTACATCTCGTGATGCAGCCGCTCGATCTCGTCATAGGCGGCGGGTGTGATCTTCTCGCAGGCGAGGCGTCCGGCCAGGGCCTCGAGCCCACCCATGACGTCGAACAGGTCCACGAGTTCCTCGGCGCCGAGCTGGCGCACCCGCGCGCCCCGGTTCGGCAGGAGCTCGATCAGCCCCTCCGAAGCCAGAACCTTCAACGCCTCGCGCAGTGGCGTGCGCGAGATGCCGAAGCGCTCGCAGAGCATCCGCTCCGGCACCCGCGCGCCGGCGGCCAGATTGCCCTCGACGATGTAGTCCCGCAGGCGTGCCAGAAGCTCGCCGTGGAGGGATTTCGCCAGCGACGGGATCGCGGAGAGACGCGCCCCATCGGCGGGATCGAGGCCGGCATCGGCCTCCGGCTCAGTGACAGGCTCAAGCACCATAATGCGAACCTAGCAGCAGAAAGCAGGAAGGTCGAGACGAGATGTTCGCATAATAGTGCTTGCCCTCGCAAAAAATGAATGCAATTTTCTGCCTCGCCGCACCGTGGATCATCGATCCGGGCGCAGCTTTCCCTCGACCGGCCATCGCGGAGATCTCGATGACGACACGGACCGGACGCCATTTCCTGCATATTCCAGGCCCCAGCCCGGTGCCCGAGCGTGTCCTGCGCGCCATGGACATGCCGGTGATCGACCATCGCGGCCCCGATTTCGCCGGACTCGGCAAGGCGGTGCTGGAAGGCGCCCAGGCCATCTTCCAGACGCGGTCGCCGGTGATCATCTATCCGGGTTCCGGCACGGGCGCCTGGGAATCGGCCATCGTCAACACGCTCTCGGCCGGCGACCGGGTGTTGATGTTCGAGACGGGCCATTTCGCCACCCTGTGGCGCCAGATGGCGGCACGCTGGGGCATCGAGGTCGACTTCGTCCCCGGCGACTGGCGCCGCGGGGTGGATCCGGCCCGCGTCGAAGCGATCCTGGCCGAGGACCGCGCCAAGTCGATCAAGGCCGTGATGGTGGTCCATAACGAGACCTCCACCGGCGCCACGAGCCGGATCGCGGAGATCCGCAAGGCGATCGACCGGGCGAACCATCCCGCGCTCTTCCTCGTCGATACGATTTCGGGGCTCGGCTCGGCCGAATACGCCCATGACGAATGGGGCGTCGATGTCGCGGTGAGCTGCTCGCAGAAGGGCCTGATGCTGCCGCCGGGTCTCGGTCTCGTCGCCCTGTCGGACAAGGCTCTGGCCGCCGCGAAGACGGCGACGCTGCCCCGGTCCTACTGGGATTGGGAAGACATGCTGAAGCCGAATGCCGGCGGCTACTTCCCTTATACACCTGCCACGAACCTCCTCTACGGCCTGCGCGAAGCCATCGCCATGTTGCGGGAGGAAGGCCTGCCCCAGGTCTTCGCCCGCCACCAGCGTCTCGCCGCCGCCACCCGCGCCGCGGTCGAAGGCTGGGGCCTGGAGGTTCTGTGCCAGGAACCGTCCGAATACTCGCCCGTGCTCACCGCCGTGGTGATGCCGGAGGGTCATGACGCGGATGCCCTGCGCACTCTGATCCTGGACAGATACGACCTCTCGCTCGGCACCGGGCTCGCCAAGGTGGCGGGCAAGGTCTTCCGCATCGGCCATCTCGGCGAATGCAACGACCTGACGCTGATGGCGGCGCTGTCGGGCGTCGAAATGGGTCTCAAGGCCGGCGGCGTCCCTCACCAGCGCGGCGGCGTGCTGGCAGCCATGGACGCCCTGCGGGCCGGTATCGACGATTGAGTAGCAGGCCCCCTCCCCCTTGTGGGGAGGAGAGCCGCGCCGATCATACCCACCACGCGTGATCCCACAAACAACCGGTGATCAAACCGGGGCGGGTGGCGCGCTCAACCCGAGGAAACCCCGATGACGCCAGCGAAAAGACGCGTCTCCGCGTCGAATATGGTGCTGTTCCTGCTCTGCCTGATGTATTTCGTCACCTATCTCGACCGGGTGAACATCGCTACGGCAGGCGGCGAGATCATGAAGGATCTCGGGCTCTCGAACACCCAGTTCGGCCTGATCCTGTCCGCCTTCGCCTATCCCTACGCCATTTTCCAGGTCATCGGCGGCTCGGTGGGCGACAAGTTCGGCGCGAGGCGGACCCTTCTCGTCTGCGGCCTGATCTGGGCCTCGGCGACGATCCTGACCGGAATGGTGGGCGGCCTCATCAGCCTGTTCCTCGCCCGGGTGCTCCTCGGCTTCGGTGAGGGGGCGACCTTCCCCACCGCCACCCGCGCCATGCAGAACTGGACCGCGCCGGGCAAGCGCGGCTTCGCGCAGGGCATCACGCATGCCTTCGCGCGACTGGGCAACGCGGTGGCGCCGCCCATCGTGGCCTTCCTGATCTACCAGTTCGGCTGGCGTATCGGCTTCGTCATCTTAGGGGTGGCGAGCTTCGCCTGGGTCGTGGTCTGGTACCTCTACTTCCGCGACGACCCGAAGGATCATCCGGCGATCACCCCGGAGGAACTGGCGGTGCTGCCGCCCCCGAGCAAGGTGGGCGCCCAGCAGAACGTGCCGTGGGGCCGCCTGACCCGGCGCATGCTGCCGGTGACACTGACCTATTTCTGCTACGGCTGGACCCTGTGGCTGTTTCTCGGTTGGCTTCCGAGCTTCTTCAAGCTCAACTACGGGTTGGACCTGAAGAACTCGGCCCTGTTCGCCTCGGGCGTGTTCTTCGCCGGCGTCGTCGGCGACACCCTCGGCGGCGTGTTCAGCGACCGCATCCTGAAGCGCACCGGAGACCTTAAGCTCGCCCGGCTCAGCGTGATCGTGATCGGCTTCCTCGGGGCGGCGGCGAGCCTCACCGGCGTGTTCTTCACGCGCGACCTGACCTTGGTTGCGCTGCTGCTCAGCTCCGGCTTCTTCTTCGCCGAACTGGTGATCGGCCCGATCTGGTCGGTGCCGATGGACATTGCGCCGAAATATTCGGGCACTGCGGCGGGCCTGATGAACACCGGCTCGGCGGTGGCGGCGATCATCTCGCCGATCGTGTTCGGGATGATCGTGGACATGACGGGCAGCTGGACCCTCCCCTTCGTCGGCTCCATCGGCCTCTGCCTCCTTGGCGCGGGCCTCGCCTTCACCATGCACCCGGAGCGCCCGTTCGAGGAGGAGCCGGTGGTACCGCTCGGGCGGGCCGTGCCAGCGGAATAGCGGGCACTCCACCCTCCCCGCTACGGGCAGTGGCCTGCGCATGAAGACGATCGCAGATGCCAATCTGCTCGGTGGAGACCCACGCGCAGCACCAAGTCATCCCGGGGCCGCGCAGCGGAGCCCGGGATCCAGAGACACAGGTGATGCAGGACTTTACACCGTCGGCGGCTCTGGATTGCACGCCTCTGGCGCGGCCCTTCGGGTCCGGGCTCGCCTGCGGCGCCCCGGAATGACGGCGTGGTGCTCTGCGAGCGAGGCCAGGAGATGCAGGCAGACTTTGCCCCCATCAGCGACAATTCCAGCCGGCGAGCTGCGCCCCGCCCCGGCACAACTCAGGAACCCGGCACGATGGATCACTCCGTGCACGAAGAACCCCGCCCCCTCCCCCTCGCGGGCATCCGCGTCCTCGACGTGACGCAGGTGATGGCGGGGCCGTTCTGCAGCATGCTGCTCGCCGATCTCGGAGCGGACGTCATCAAGGTGGAGCCGCCGGGCACCGGCGACCAGACCCGCAGCGCCATGGGGTTCAAGATGAAGGGGCCCGACAGCATGGGCTTCCTCAACATGAATCGGAACAAGCGCAGCCTCGCCCTCAACCTCAAATCCGATGCCGGGCGCGACCTTCTTCTCGATATGGCCGCCAATGCGGACGTTCTGGTGGAGAATTACCGGCCCGGCGTCATGGCGCGCCTCGGCCTCGGATACGAGGCGATGCGCGCCCGCAATCCGGGGCTCATCTATGCGAGCATCTCGGGCTTCGGCCAGTCGGGTCCCTGGGCGAAGCGCCCCGGCTACGACCTGATGGCGCAGGCGATGTCGGGGGTGATGAGCGTCACCGGCCATCCGGGCGGTCCGCCGGTGAAGGCCGGCGTGCCGGTCGCCGATATCGGCTGTGCGCTGTTCACCGTCTACGCGATCCTCTCCGCCTATATCGGCCGGCAGGCCAGCGGCGAGGGCCAATACATTGACGCCTCGCTCTTCGACGCGGCCCTGGCCTTCTCGATCTGGGACGTGTCGGAATATTGGGGGACGGGCCGGATTCCGCAGCCGCTCGGTACCTCCAACCGCATGAGCGCACCCTACCAGGCGGTGCGGGCCTCGGACGGCTACTTCGTCATGGGGGCCACGAACCAGAAGCTCTGGCGCCTGCTCTGCGACGTGCTCGATCGCGCCGAGCTGTTCGAGGATGCCCGCTTCGTCGACATTCCCGCGCGGCTCGCCAACCGCGAAGAGCTGATCGAGGAGCTGGAGCGGAGCTTTGCTGCCAGGACCGCCGAGGAATGGGTGTCCCTGCTCCTCGATGCCGGAATCCCGGCCGGCCGCATGAACACTTATCCGGAAGCGTTCGAGAGCGAGCATGGCCGGCACCGGCAGATGCGCATCGAGGTTCCCCACCCGATCGAGGGCACGGTGCCGAATATCGGCTTTCCCGTGAAGCTCACGGGCACGCCGCAGCGCGCCCGCAGGCACGCGCCGCTTCTCGGCGAGCATACCGCGGACGTGCTCTCGGAATTCGGCCTCTCGGCGGACCAGATCGAGGCGCTGCGCTCGCGCGGCGCCTTCGCCGCCTGAGCGGGAGCCAGCACGTCATTAGCCCGTCAGACCCTAGCAGGCTGCTGAAGAAGTCTGGTTTGGCCCTCTGCATGGATGATGTTGGCTGTTGTGGAGGGGACCGGCGCTTTCGAGGCGGTTCGGTTCGTCACCTTCGGCGGCACCTCCGTTTCCGGAAGTGGGTCCCGGCCCCGGGCCTACCCCTCATCCCGCCGACTGGGCCAGAAGCTTGGGCAGACGTACGAGGTTGTAGGCAGCCGCCGCGAAGGTGAAGACGGCCTCGACCTTGGGCTTCGAGCGGACCTTCACCTTGGCGAGCCCGGCCTGAGCCTTGATCCAGCCGAAGACCTCCTCCACGCGCTTGCGGCAGCGCAGACTGATCGCGTAGCCGGGATGGCGCGTGGTGCAACCGTCGATGGCCGTTTTGCGCGGCTTGCCAGTCTTGGAAACGGCACCGTTGATCGCGATGTGCGGCGTGACGCGGCGTGCCCGCAGGTCGCCGACGAAGGCCCGGACATCGTAGGCCTTGTCCGCCCCCAGGGTGATCCGATGCCGGCGCGGACGCCGGTCGAGCATCGTCAGCGTCGCCTCGCGCTCGGCGGTCCCCGTGGCATGGGTCAGCGTCGCGTCCACCACCAGCCCGTTGCGGTTCTCCATCAGGGCATGGCCCATGAAACACAGCCGGCTCTCCTGGCCGGCGCTCTTGCGATAGAGCCGGGCGTCCGGATCGGTGGTCGAGGCATGGGTCTCGTTCGAGCGCGTCTCCTTGCGGAAGTCGCGTTCGCCGTTGCGGCCGGGGCCCGGCGGTTCGCCCGAGCCGTCCTTGGGCCGGAAGCTCTTCATGCTCGCCCAGGCCTCGATCAGCGTGCCGTCGACGGAAAAGTGGTCGCTCGACAGGAGCCGCTTGACGGGCCTCAGGGCCATCAAGCCCGACAGGAAGGCGCCGGCGACATCCGCCTCCAGCAGCCGGTCGCGGTTGTGCGTGAACACCGTCGGATGCCAGACCGCGGCGTCCATCTCCAACCCGACGAACCACCGGAACAGCAGATTGTAGTCGATCTGCTCCATCAGCATCCGCTCGGACCGCACAGAGAAGAAGGCCTGCAGCAGCGTCGCCCGCAGCAGCATCTCCGGCGGGATCGAGGGCCGCCCCATCCCCGAATACAGCGCCTCGAACCGTCCGTTCAGCCCGGCCAGGACCTCGTCGGCCAGCGCTCGGATCGGCCGAAGGGGATGATTGGCCGGGACGCGTTCCTCCAGGCGGACGTAGCTGAACAGGCTCTCCGACCGTTCCTCACGCCCACGCATCGCTCGACCCCACTCTTGCCTCGGACAAAGTGAATCATCTTAGAGACAAGCCGACCAGCGACTTCTGCAGCAGCCTGCTAGAGCGAACGGCGTGTGGGGCGGCCCAGGCTTTGCCGGGCACGCGGAGGATGGCAGAACCGCGCGAGCGAAGCCGCCTCCGGCGCCATGAAGGGATGACGACATGACGGTGTCGAACGACGACGAGCTTGCCGGATTGAAGCAGATCGGGCGCATCGTCGCCGACACCCTCGAGGCGATGGGCAAGGCCATCGAGCCCGGCATGACCACCCTCGAACTCGATCGCATCGGGCGGCGGATCATGGAGGCGGCCGGAGCTCGCCCGGCACCGGAACTGGTCTACGCCTTCCCCGGAGCCACCTGTATCAGCGTCAACGAGGAGATCGCCCACGGCATCCCGAGCGACCGCAGGATCAATCCGGGCGATCTCGTCAATATCGACGTGTCCGCCGAGAAGGACGGCTACTTCGCCGATACCGGCGCGTCCTTCGCCGTGCCGCCGGTGACGCGGGCGGTGGAGCGGCTGTGCAGGGACGGCCGCCGGGCGATGTGGACGGGCCTGCGCCAGGTCGGCACCGGCAAGCCCCTGGCCGAGATCGGACGGGCCGTCGGGGCCTTCGCCCGGAAGAACGGCTACACCCTGGTCCGCAACCTCGCGAGCCACGGCGTGGGCCTGTCACTGCACGAGGAGCCCACCGAGATCGCCACCTGGCCCGACGCCTCCGAGCGACGCATCATGCAGGAGGGGCTGGTCTTCACCGTCGAGCCGTTCCTGTCCCTCGGCGCCACATTCGCCGAGGACGGCGACGACCCCTGGACCCTCTACAGCCAGCCGAAGGCGCTGACCGTGCAGTACGAGCACACCGTCGTCGCCTCGCGCAACGGGCCGCTGATCCTCACCATGCCGGGGCAGTAGGGCCCCCTTCATCAGAAGACCGGGAGCCGGTGGCACTGCGGCCAAAAGGCCCTTGCATGGAAGGCGGGCACGGCATACCCAACATGAAAACGCGAATTATTACAATAGATTAGACCAATTACAAACTGCTTTCGCCCCGAGACGCACGAAGGCTCCGGATGCCCGAAGGGAGGCCATGCCATGTCGCGTGCCGGATCGCGGATCCCTTCCCGCGTCATCCATGCCCGTCGAAACGCCCTACCTCGGCTACGGGCATGAACGACGCCGGAGGATGGTCCCTGTGGGCGATACCCGTTCGTGGCCTTCGCCCGGGCCGGGCGACACGAAACGCATGAGCGGCATCCGGCTCGAAGGGCCGTCCCGACTGCTGTTCCTGGCGCGGCCCCTGCTGCCGTTCTTCTGCCTCTACATCACCTTCGGGACCACACTCGGCTTCCTGGCCAGCGGCGCCCCGCTGATCCTGCGGGCGCGCGGCGTCGAACTCGCCGAGATCGGACTGTTGCAACTCATCAATTTACCCGTCGGCCTGACGTTTCTCTGGGCCGTCGCCATCGACAGGCTGCACCTGCCCGGCCTGCCGCATCGCATCGGCTGGATCGCGCTGATGCAGGGCGCGACCATCGCATTGCTGCTGGTGCTGAGCCAGGGCGAAGTCTGGCCGCTCGGCCTCCTCCTCAGTCTCGCAGTGGCGACCTGCTTTTGCGTCGCCACCATGGACATCGCCCTCGAAGCCCTGGTGGTCGAGACGGTGCCCGCCGACCGTCGGCCCTTCGTGGCCTCGGCCAAACTCTCCGGCGCCTCGCTCGGCGGCATCGCCGGCGCGGGCCTGCTGGTCGGGTACTACGACACGATCGGCTGGCAGGCCGCCGTGCTGGGCATCGCCGGCCTCAACCTCCTCTGCCTGCTGCCGATGCTGCGCTACCCGGAAGTCCGGCTCCGCCGCGATGCCGCTCCGGCGGAACGCATGACGACCCCGTTCGAACGCCTGCGTCTCCTGGCGCCGCGCATCCTGGTCCTGGGCCTGTATTTCGCGGCCATGTTCGCCCTCTCCGGCCTGAACAATCTCGCCCTGCTGGACCTCGGGGTGCCATTGCAAGAAGTCGGGTTCGTCACCGGTTCTCTCTCGCCGGTCATCAACCTCGTCATGGCCCTGGTCTCCGGCGTCCTCGTGCGACGGGTCGGGACCCTGCGGCTCGTCACGGTCTCCGCTCTGGGCGTGATCGCCGGCGGCGGGCTGATGATCGCCGGCGCCGCCACCGGGTCGGCCGCTCTCGCGATCGCCGCGACGATCCTCGGCATCGTCAGCGGCGGAGGGCTCGGAGTGCCGGTGTTCGACATGATCTATCGCTGGGCGCAGGGGCCCCGTCCCGCCACCGATTACGCGCTCCTGTTCGGAGCGGCGTTCTTTGCCGCGATGCCCCTGCGCGTCGCCGCGCCGGCGCTCGCGGCGCATGTGGGCTGGCCGGCCTACTTCACCGCCGCGATCCTATTCTACGCCGTCGCCTTCGCCGCCCTGCGCGCGACGATCCGCCGGACCCTCGATGCCGATCGGGTCGCGGGGGTCACATGATCGATCGACTCGCCGCGCTGGTTCCGCCGTCGCTGTCGGCCTTCGGCTGCCGGATCGCCACGGCTCCGTCCTGGTCCGGGACAAGGCCGCTCTCGATCCTCGCCAGCAAGGCGGCCTTCGACGAGGTGGTGGACGGGTTCGGCAGGGCGTCAGGCGACGGCTTCGAGACCGCCGACCGTCGGGCCCTGGTCTCGCTCTGGACCCAGTACTACCTCCCCGCCCTGATCATCCCCTACTTCACCGCACTCAGCCGCCTCGGCCGTGCCCTGCCGATCGGGTTCGACCGGGTCGGCTTCGAACTCGACGAGGGCGGCATCGTCTCCCGCTTCATCGTGGCGGAGGAGGACGACGGGCGCGCCGGCCCGGAATCCGGGCTCGATCCCCTGATCGAGGGGCATCTGCGACCCTTCTTCGACCTGTGCCAGACCCATTACGGCCTCTCCCGCCATGTCCTCTGGTGCAATGCCGGCGTGACCGCCGATTTCGCCCTGCGCGAGTTGAGCCGTGACGCAGTTCCGGCCTTCTCTCGCGCCGAAGCGTGCCTTGGCCGTTGCGGAGGCGATGAGTTCGGCCGCTGCCCGCTGGCCCAGGCTTTCCGAGGCGGCGAGGAGCGGCGGCGGCGGGTTTGCTGTATGCGCTACCGCATACCGGGCGTCCCCTCCTGCGGTGCCCTCTGCCCCGTCGATCACCTGACGAAAGCATCATGCTGAAGGACTTCCTCGCCTATTACCGCCCGCACCGGACCCTGTTCCTCGTCGATTTCGGCTGCGCCGTCCTGTCGGGCCTGCTCGAACTCGGCTTTCCCATGGCCGTGAAGGCCTTCGTCGATGTGCTGCTGCCACGGCAGGATTGGCAGTTGATCGTGCTCGCCGCCCTCGGCCTCGGGGTGATCTACGTGGCCAATGCCGGCCTCATGGTGGTGGTGACCTATTGGGGGCACGTGCTCGGCATCAATATCGAGACCGAGATGCGTCGCCGTGCCTTCGATCATCTTCAGAAGCTCTCGTTCCGCTATTTCGACAACCAGAAGACGGGCCACCTCGTCGCCCGCGTCACCAAGGACCTGGAGGAGATCGGCGAAGTCGCCCATCACGGCCCGGAGGACCTCTTCATCGCGGTGATGACCTTGGTCGGCGCCTTCGCGCTGATGGTCTACGTCCACCCGCCCCTGGCCTTCCTCACCGCCGCCATCCTGCCGGTGATCGCCTTCGTCACCCTCCGCTACGGCGGCCGCATGACGCGCAACTGGCAGACGCAATACGGTCGTGTCGCCGCCTTCAATGCCCGCATCGAGGAGAATGTCGGCGGCATCCGCGTGGTGCAGGCCTTCGCCAACGAGCCGCACGAGCGGCGCCTGTTCGCCTCCGACAACCGGAAGTACCGCGAGACCAAGCTCGAAGCCTACCGGATCATGGCCGCCAGCCTGTCGATCAACTATCTCGGCATGCGGCTCGTGCAGATCGTCGTGCTGCTGGGCGGCGCGGCCTTCGTCGTGCGCGGCGAGCTCTCGCCCGGCGGGTTCATCGGGTTCCTGCTGCTGGTGGGCGTGTTCTACCGGCCGCTCGAGAAGATCGGCGCCGTCGTGGAGACCTACCCGAAGGGCGTCGCCGGCTTCCGGCGCTACGCCGAGCTCCTCGCCACCGAACCCGACATCGTCGACCGCCCCGGCGCCGTCTCCGTGCCGGCGCTGAAGGGGGACATCCGCTTCGGGGGCGTGAGCTTCGGCTACACCGCGGGCCAGCCCGTCCTGTCGGGGCTCGATCTCGCCATCGCGGCCGGGGAGACCGTCGCCTTCGTCGGCCCGTCCGGCGCCGGCAAGACGACGTTGTGCTCCCTCATTCCGCGCTTCTACGAGGTGGAGAGCGGGCGCATCACCATCGACGGCATCGACATCCGCGACCTCACCCTCGCCTCCCTGCGCCGGCAGATCGGCATCGTGCAGCAGGATGTCTTCCTGTTCGCGGGCACGATCCGCGAGAACATCGCCTATGGCCGCCTCGACGCCACCGAGGCGGAGATCGCGCAGGCGGCGGAACGGGCCAAGCTCTCCGCGCTGATCGAGGGCCTGCCGAACGGCCTCGACACCGTCGTCGGCGAACGCGGCGTCAAACTCTCGGGCGGCCAGAAACAGCGCCTCGCCATCGCCCGCGTGTTCCTCAAGAATCCGCCGATCCTGATCCTGGATGAGGCCACCTCGGCCCTCGACAGCGAGACCGAACGGGCGATCCAGGGCTCCCTCGTGGAACTCTCCGAGGGCCGCACCACCCTGGTCATCGCCCACCGGCTCGCCACGATCCGCCAGGCGGACCGGATCGTCGTCGTCGGCTCCGAGGGCATCGTCGAGCAGGGACGGCACGAGGCGCTCCTTTCGGCGGACGGGGCCTACCGGCGCCTCTACGATGCGCAATTCGCCCAGGCCGACGACGCGGCGAACCGGGTGCGGATAGCCGCCTGGAATGGCGTCCTGGAGCGCGCCACGCCGTGATCCGAAGGGCCGACACGTCCGTCCGGATTGGCCGGCGCGCTCGAACCGTATCGTCCCCTCGCCGAAGACCGTGATGAGAAAGCAGGGAGTCATGCACGGCAATGGCCGCGCAGGCTCGCGGACCTGAAGGGGCGGCGCTCCCGCGATGCCGGATGGCGGGGAGGGAATGGTCGCCCTGTGCGACGCGCGTCTCGATCCAAGTTCCAGCGGAATTCGCGACCCGCGACAGGAGACGTCCAGCGTACTCGCGTCCGCTTCGGCGACATACATCGATGAATGTTCAGGTTGTCGATAGTCTTCGCTAACCGCCACTCACGATGTTGGTTGCCGACCCTGCCGCGCCAATGCGTAATCCCCTCGTCATGAGAGGATCAGCACCGTGAAGTCACGCCTTGCCGCCATGGTCGCCATCTGTAGCCTGGCATCGCTGCCGGCGATGGCCTTTCCCATCGCCCCTAGACCCGCGAGCGAGGCACCAGTGCTGAGCGTCGCCGGCGGCTGCGGCCCCGGGGCGTGGCGTGGCCCATGGGGCCATTGCCGCTCGACACCCTATGTCGGACGCCTTCCAGGCGGGTGGTATCAGGCACGGGCCGGCAATGGCTGCCCTCCCGGTTACTGGCGCGGGCCGTGGGGCCATTGCCGCAACACGCCCTATCACGGTCGCCTGCCCGGCGGCGGCTGGAAGTAGCTGGTCCGCCCCTCCGAGAGGCGGGCGATGCACGCTGTCCAGCGAGCACCGTCCGCCACCATACACGGCGAGGGGCGTCGTGGACGGCCCGCGGCCGGCAGCCGGCACGAGAACGGGTCGGCGCCGAGGCCGAAGCGTCCGCTCTATTGGAGAAATCCACTCCTCAAATAGACCTCTATTCTATTTTGCTGCTAAAATTCCGAATTTGTTAAACCACACTTCGGCAGTGTCACCTCTAGGGTGGCGAAAGGCTGTCGTTGAATGTATCGTGCCTTTCTATGTCTTGCCGAAGAACATGACCTGTGGGTGATGCCACTGGCTGCCCTCGTATGTTGGGTATCCAGCCATACCTGTATCCGGCTCGCTCGGCAGTCTTACCGAAGCCAGGGATTCGAAAAGTGGGGATGGCTGTCGGCAGCGGGCTTCTCAGCCGGCGCCGGACTGTGGAGTACCCATTTCATCGGCTTGCTGGGTTACGATCCCGGCCTCCCGATCGGCTACGATCTGAATCTCACCCTCTTCTCGCTCCTCGTCGCCATTCTCGGGTCGGTGGTGGCGCTCGCCATTTTCCGACAGGGCACCACGCCGGTCGCGACGGCGAGCGCCGGGGTGATCCTGGGGGTAGGCATCGTGGCGATGCACCTCGCGGGCATGGCGAGCCTCCAGGTTTCCGCCACCTTCACCTGGAACTGGGCGCTCCTGGCGGCCTCGCTGATCGTCGGCTGGTCCGTCGCCGCCGTCGGATTCGCGGTCGTCGTGCGCGGCACGTTCAGATACGCGAACGCCGTGGCGGCGACGCTGCTGACCGTCGCCATTGCGGGCGTGCATTTCGCCGCCATGTGCGCGGTCGAGTTCGTCCCCAACCTGAGCGAGCCGGACGCCGCATCGAGTCTGCCGCACTTCGCGCTCGCCGCAGGCATCGCCGCGATCATGCTCACGATTCTCGGTTTCGCGGCGCTCGCTCTGTTCGTCGACCGGATGAGCCGGGCCAATCACGCCTTGCGCGAAAGCGAAGCCGCCTTCAGGCTCCTCGCCGAGAATACCACCGACGTCATCATCTGGTCCGATCTCGATACGACCCGCCGGTATGTGTCGCCCGCCTCGATGGCCGTCCTCGGCTATCGCCCGGAGGAGATCATCGGCACTCGGCCCCTCGATTTCATCCATCCGGACGATGTCGCCGACCTTGAGCACGTGCTCGCCGATCTCGTGGCAGGCCGGATCGAAGGGGCCATCAGGACCCAGCGCCATCGTCGGCGGGACGGGTCATGGGTATGGATCGAGACGTGCCTCAAGGTCACGCGCCTGCCGGGCTCCTCCGAGCCCATCGGCTACGTGTCGTCGCTCCGCGACGTCACCGACCGCAAGGCCGCCGAAACGGCGTTACGGTCCAGCGAAGAACGGCTCGCTTTCGCCCTGGACAGCGGCAGCGACGGCCTTTGGGATTGGGACATTCCCACGGGCAAGGTCTGGTTCTCGGACCGTTGGCAGAGCATGCTCGGCTACGAACCGGGCGAGATCGAGGGACATACCGGCGCCTGGGAACAGCTGACGCATCCCGCCGATGCCGCGACGGCCCGGCGGCTCCTGTCGGACCATATCGACGGACGGACGGCGGTTTTCGAATGCGAGCTCCGGATGCGGACGAAGGCCGGAGCCTATGGCTGGGTCCTGTCGCGCGGCAAGGTGGTCACACGCGACGCGGAAGGCCACCCCTTGCGCATCGTCGGGACGCATATCGACATCGGTGGGCGCAAGCATGCGGAACAGCAGCTAGAGCATCTGGCGTTGCACGACGCCTTGACCGGCCTGCCCAATCGCGTGCTGTTCCGCGACAGACTCGGCCGCGAAGTGGACAATGTCGAACGGCGCGGGCACATCTTCGCGGTTCTCGCCTGCGATCTGGACCGCTTCAAAGCGATCAATGACAGCCTCGGCCACCCGACGGGAGACAGTCTGCTGCGCAAGGTCGCCGACCGCCTGACGGCGACCGTTCACGAGGGGGACACCGTCGCCCGGCTCGGGGGCGACGAGTTCGCCATCGTGCTGAGGGGACTCGAGCAACCTCAGAATGCCAGCACCGCGGCGCAGCAGGTCATCGAGGCGCTGAGGCTGCCTTTCGATCTCGACGGTCGTTCGGTCAGCGTCGGCGTCAGCATCGGCATCGCCGTCGGGCCTCAGGATGGCGGCGACCCGGACCAGTTGCTGAAGAACGCCGACATCGCCCTCGGCCGCGCGAAAGCGTCCGGCCGGGGCACGTTTCGATTCTGCGAACCCGCCATGGATGCGGCGATCGCCGCGCGAAACGTCCTCGAACTCGACATGCGCGAAGCCGTGCGGCTCGGCGAGTTCGAACTGCATTATCAGCCGATCATCGACCTTGCCACCGACACCGCCAGCGGCTTCGAGGCGCTGATGCGCTGGCACCACCCCGTGAGCGGCATCGTCTCGCCCGCCGATTTCATTCCGTTGGCCGAAGAGACCGGCCTCGTCGTTCCCCTCGGGTCATGGGCCTTGCAGGAAGCCTGCCGGGAAGCTGCGGCCTGGCCGGGCGATCTGCGGGTCGCCGTCAACGTCTCGGCGGTGCAATTCGCGGAGCCCGGCCTGGAACATTGCGTGATATCGGCTTTGGCCGCCTCCGGCCTGCCGCCGAACCGTCTGGAACTGGAGATCACCGAGGGGGTGCTGATCGGCGACGTGGAAAGCGTGACCGCCTGCCTCCACCGGCTTCGCGCGTTCGGGGTCCGCATTGCCCTGGACGATTTCGGCACCGGCTACTCGTCGCTCAGCTACCTGCGGCGTTTTCCCTTCGACAAGATCAAGATCGACCGTTCGTTCATTCGCGAGATCGCCGATGCCGACACGGCCGCCATCGTGCGCGCCATCGTCGGTCTCGGCGAACGGCTGGGGGCGAGCATCACGGCGGAGGGCATCGAGGACGAAGAGCAGCTGACCCGCGTCCGTCGCGAAGGCTGCACGGAAGCCCAAGGCTATCTTTTGAGCGAACCGTTACCCGCCGCAGACGCGTACAAGTTCGCCTTTGCCAAAAAGGACGCCGCCGCGGCCTGACAGGCTCCACGAGCGGGAAACCCGACGACCGACGCTTGCCCGGAACACGATCTTCACCGTGTGCGAGATGCGACCGGCCGCCGGCCGAGGCGCTCGGACCTTGCGATGCCGCAGGGAGAACCCGGCGGTTTCGACGACAGAGAGACGAGACACCCGGTCCTGTCCGGGCCGGATTCAGCGGTCCTCGCTCAGCGTTCTCAGGGCGAAAATCTTCAGGTCGAGCGCGATCAGCATATCGATGACGGCATAGGACGCAGATCCACGACGCGCCGTGTCCTGCACGAGCGCCTGTTTCTCTCGTTCGAGATCATCGATGAGCATGTCGAAACTGACCATGCCTGGATTACGCGGCAGCCAAGGCAATGGTTTCACCTCCTGCGACGGGATCCGAGCGCAAGCGCCTTCAGCGCATGTTTCGGCGCCGCCACAAAGGGGCGGACGGCAACTTCCTGTTAACGACGTGTCGCGAAGCCGCGCCCCGGCCGGAACGTCATCCTCTCCGGCGCTCACCGCCCTATCTATCCGGCCGAGGTGCAACGGCGCGCCGCTGGACACCGCATGGCCCTTT
The DNA here is from genome assembly GCA_902712845.1 of Methylobacterium bullatum. Taxonomy (NCBI): domain Bacteria; kingdom Pseudomonadati; phylum Pseudomonadota; class Alphaproteobacteria; order Hyphomicrobiales; family Methylobacteriaceae; genus Methylobacterium; species Methylobacterium bullatum. The sequence goes on along the minus strand of LR743504.1, from coordinate 1,711,384 downwards.
CCCGCGACATCCTGGATATCCGCACGATCTACCACGAGCCCGCCGTGGCGAATTTCGCGCGCGGGCTCGCGATCCTCGACCGCTTTCCCCACGCCGAGCGGATCGAGGTCCCGTCGCACTGGAACATCCCGAACCTGCACGGAAACGCAGGCTCCGCGGAGGATTGGCTGCGGATCAAACGCTCGACCCTGGTGCTCGGTGTGAAGAAGGGCCTGACGATGCGGCCGAACGGGCGCAGCGCCCACTTCATCGCGCCCTCGACCTCGAATGGCTGCGCGATGGCCTGCGCTTACTGCTACGTCCCCCGGCGCAAGGGCTTCGCCAATCCGATCTCCCTCTTCGTGAACATCGAGCAGGTCTGCGCCGCGATCGCCCGCCACGCCGCGCGCCAGGGACCGCTGCCGGAGCCCGATACGGTGGATGCGGCCCATTGGGTCTACGATCTCGGCGAGAATGGCGATCTGTCCGTGGACGCGACCCTGTCGGACAACGTGCGCGACATGGTCGGGCTGTTCCGCGATCTCCCCAACGCCAAGGCTTCCTTCGCCACGAAGGCCGTGAACCGGGAGCTCCTCACCTATGATCCCCGGGGCAAGACCCGTATCCGCTTCTCGCTGATGCCCGAGCGGATCGCCAAGGTCGTCGATGTGCGCACGGCGCCGATGCATGAGCGCATCGCCGCCATCGACGATTTCGTGGCGGCCGGTTTCGAAGTCCACGTGAACTTCTCGCCGGTCATCCTCTACGAAGGCTGGGAGGCCGATTGGCGCGACCTGTTCACCGCCATCGACGAGGGGATCGGCCCGGCGGCCAAGGCGCAGCTCAAGGCCGAGATCATCCTGCTGACGCACAATGCGGATCTCCATACGGTCAATCTGAACTGGCACCCCCGCGCGGAGGACCTGCTCTGGCGACCCGACATCCAGGAGGGGAAACGGTCGCAGGGAGGCGGCGACAACCTGCGCTATCGAACCGGCTGGAAGGGCCGATGGATCGCGCGCCTCAAGGATCATCTGGCTGAGCTGATGCCCTATTGCCACGTGCGCTACGCCTTCTGAGCAGGTCGGGACTTTAGGGCGGGACGTGGGGCACCCGTGCTCCGACCGCCTCGATGGTCTCGATGGCCTTCATGAACATCAGTGACCGTGAGGGCGCACAAGTTGCCGGAGGATGACGGAACGCATAGATCCGGTGGATTACAACTTAAATATCCTTTTTATTCTAATACTAATATCGATTTGTACTCAGTATGTAGAAATTATATTGCGCTATGTATATTATATAAGCAAATCAATATTTAATATTATGGAACCATCTATGGCCTGACGTGAGACCGGCGCCCGAAGCCACGGACCAAGTCCCTGACGCTTTGGGTCAACGGGATCTCGATTCGACGATGCACGATCCAGGCAATCAGACCGGCGAGCGCAACCGCCCCGACGAATGCGAGCAGTTTCAGGGAAAAGCCCTGCGGATCGAACACCTTGAAAACGATCTTCTCGCAGAGTTGATAGGACAAGAAATGCGTGAGGTAGAGCGCGTAGCTGCTGTTTCCCTGCTCGACGGCAAAGTCGGTCTTCGAGACGATACCTCTGGTTTCCAGCAACACCGCAGCAAGGACGAGCAATGCTGCCGGCATGCCGAGGCCGACGATGCGGGGAGCTGTCGGCCAGAGGAATTCCGCCGCCAGCAGACAACCGAAACTGCCGAGACCCAAGGCGCTGATCGTCGAGACGGGCAAGAGCCTCGGCGGAATCGTGACATGCCGCACCAGGTAACAAATCCAGATGCCGGCAACGAATTCGAGAATAATAGAATTCGTATAAAACCGGCCAAGCACGGTTTCGGGTCGAACCAGAAGCCCGAAGATGACGAGAGCGATCATCGTCAGGCTCAAGTAACAATACCGGTTTATTTCCGGATAAATGTATAAACTTAGAAAAAACAGACAGTAAAAAAACAGCTCGTAGTTGAGAGTCCATCCAAGGAATAGGATAGGCTGTATCAAGCCATTCGACTTTTCGAATGGGATGAACGCCAGCGACTTGAGCAGATGCTCCAGCCCGCTATCGATGCTGCGAAACAGGAAGGGCATCGCGAGGGCCGCGAGAAAAACGGCCATCGTCATGAACCAGTACAACGGAACGACGCGAATGAGCCGTTTCATGATGAATTGATGTGGGAGCGCGGTCCGTCCGTCGGTGGTGTAGGCCATCACGAACCCGCTGATGACGAAGAAGATATCGACACCCCAGGAGCCCATGGAATATTTCAGATCGCCGAACAGCAAGACTTGGCAGTGGAAGCAGACAACGAGATAGGCTGCGATCGCCCTCAAAGACTGTATGTTGTATATCATCAGATTGTTTCCACATACGATGATATGTGCGGGCGTCAGACACTATCCAGAATTTCGTGATTGACTGTTCTGATCGGGCACGCACCGCCTGTATCATCGCTGCCGCGCGTTCTTCGAGAAAGTGCGCATCGGGACTACGTCCGTCTTGAGCGAAGGCAGCTGGCAGCGTCCCGGGTCGCCGGCCTTCGGGTGAAGAGGGCGTCCTCCCGATTCCTGCCGTCCCGCCCCACCGATCGCGATCCGGTGATCCCTCGTCAAGCTCGGGCCATGTGAGGCCGTCGCCTGCAGTCGTGAGACGGCGCCCCGTGCCGGGACCCTGATTCCGTCCGGTAGAAACGGGTCCGCCCTGTGCACGCACCGGCATGCCCCCCCTCTCCAGGCTAGATCGGCGAGCCGTTCGCCAGGATCGAAAATCATTCGCGACACATTTTGAACAAGATCTGCTCACTAAGATTTGTTGTATCAATAAAGTATTAGATTATCGAAGTGTACCTATCTGTACATTTGTCGATAAGCACAGAGGAAGTTCTTCTTAGTACTCAACGATAATTCTCTGAATACGATTATTCGCTCATCGTTGCGACAATAATCTTGGGAATAGTGTCGGCGGACAACGCCGACGCTGACGGGGATCCGTGGCCAGAATGGGCGCGGATTGAGAGGATCGGCATCAGGACCGATCGCAGACACAACTGGAAAACGAATGCAGCATTCGCATCAACATGGCGCGTCGCACGACGAGGAGCGTTCCACCTCGGATACGGGTCTCTGGTCGAGCCCGACATACGACTTCGTTTCAAGCTTCACCGAGAACGGTATTTCGAGCCCGGTTCCGGACATGGGCAGCCGGGAGCCTCTCTCCGACAGTCAGGATCTGGTGGAATCCGGCGCCGGCACGGTTCCGCTCACACGCCATGACGGGACGATCGTCGCCCGGGAAGGCGATGTCATTCGCAACCTCGACATCTATGTCGATAGCGGCCCCGGCATCGACGTCGATCACGTAAACAACGTGACCATCGAGAACGTGCGCATCCATATCAATGGAAACGGCGGCACCGAGGAAGGTGCCGGCATCCGTATCATGCGGGGTAACAACGTCGATATCCAGAACGTCGAGGTCTTCAACGAGGGCGCACCCGAGACGGGCGCCGAGCGGACTCCGGACCATTACGGGATTTCGGCCTTCGAGGCCGAGGCTCTGAGCGTGACGAACGCGACTTTCCACGACACGTCGACGGGCATCCTGGTGCAATACTCGCCGGGCGCCACACTCGAGGGCATCGAAGGTTACGATATGCGCGGGCCCTTCCCCCGCGGTCAGCTCGTACAATTCGGCGAGTCGCCGGACAGCAGCCTCAACAACTTCTACGTTCACAACGATCCGAAGGTCGCTTGGACCGAGGACAACATCTCGGTTTACTACAGCGACAACGTCACCGTCTCGAACGGTGTCATCGACGGCAACAACTCGCCGAGCGGCCAGGGTGTCATCTTCGAGGGGTCGAACAACGGTACAGCCCGCAACATCGACGCGATCCATATGGGCAACGGCGCCTTCGCGGATTACGGCCAGAACAACACCTTCGACTCCACGCGCGCCTTCGACAACATCGCGGAGGACCAGGGACGTGGACATCCTCTCTCGAACGCCCTGCTCTGGGGCGTGAACGAGAGCACGGTGGTGACCGATTCCTCGTACCAGAACGCTGGAAATCCGGGCAACATCGTCTGGGGCGAGGGCAATATCGGCGCCGGCATCGACGTGACCGAAGTGACCGGCCAGGCGCCCATGGCGCATTGGACGAACGACTTCAGCAAAGGCGTCTCAGAACCGGTGCCGGACGTCGTTACACCGGATCCCGTCTCCGAGGGACCGGATCCGGTGGTTCCGGACATCGGACCGACGCCCTTGCCCGAGGAACCTCCGGTCGTCGCGCCGCCCTCCGATCCGGTGCCCGGGGACGACCCGGCTCCGCTCACACGCCATGACGGGACGATCGTCGCCCGGGAAGGCGATGTCATTCGCGACATGGACATCTATGTCGATAGCGGTCCCGGCATCGACGTCGATCACGTAGACAACGTGACCATCGAGAACGTCCGCATCCATTTCAATGGAAACGGTGGCACCGAGGAAGGCGCCGGCATCCGCGTCATGGAGGCCGACGACGTCGACATTCAGAACGTGGAGGTCTTCAACGTGGGCGCACCCGAGACGGGCGCCGAGCGGACTCCGGACCATTACGGGATTTCGGCCTTCGAGGCCGAGGATCTGAGCGTGACGAACGCGACCTTCCACGACACCTCGACGGGCGTGCTCATCCAATACTCGCCGGGTGCGGAACTGGAGGGTATCGAAGGTTACGATATGCGCGGCCCCTTCCCCCGGGGACAGCTCGTGCAGATGGGCCAGTCGCCGGACAGCACCCTCAACAACTTCTACGTCCACAACGATCCGAACGTCGCTTGGACCGAGGACAACATCTCGATCTACTACAGCGACAACGTCACCGTCTCGAACGGCGTCATCGACGGCAACAATTCGCCGAGCGGCCAGGGTGTCATCTTCGAAGGATCGAACAACGGCACCGTCCGCAACGTTGACGCGATCCATATGGGCAACGGCGCCTTCGCGGATTACGGCCAGAACAACACGTTCGAGTTCACCCGCTCCTTCGACAACATCGCGGCGGACCAGGGGCGTGGAGACCCTCTCTCGAACGCCCTGCTCTGGGGCGTCAACGAGAGTACGGTGGTGACCGATTCCTCGTATCAGAACGCCGGAAATCCGGGCAACATCGTCTGGGGCGAGGGCGATATCGGCGCCGGCATCGATGTGACCGAAGTGACCGGCCAGGCACCCGTGGCGCATTGGACGAACGAGTTCACCTGGAGCTGATCCGATCCGTGCCTTCGGACAACGCTAGACTTGTCCGAAGCGCATGACGCCAGACGTTAGGTGTGAACGAGCATCGACGATCTGGTGTCGCAGCCGAACGAAGAACAAAAGTGGGGTCCCCACCGGCAACGGTCGGGACCCCATTCGTGTTCGACACGCCACTTGGGCGATCCGGCATCCCCGACCCCTGTGACGCGGGTCACGCCCTCCCCCCACGATCGGGAAGACCGGCACCCGACATCCACTGACCGGCCGGTTTCGTTTCTGGCATGACGGTTTCGCGGGCCGCTTCGTGCCACATCAGCGGACACGGGACGGCCGAGCCGGGACCATGCTGGAGAAAACCCCATCCCGGCGGATCAACCCGTGCATCAGGGCCGCCCCCAGATGGGCGAGGACGAGACCGAACAGGGTGTAGGCCAGGATTGTGTGAAGCGGACGGAGCCACGCATAGAGACTCGGATCGCGCGGCAGGATCGGCGGCAGGACGAGGGAGCCGGCAAGCCCGATCGGGTAGCCGGCCGCCGACAGCATCGCCCAGCCGACCAGCGGCAGAGCGAGCATCAGTCCATAGAGCAGGACGTGCGAGACATGGGCCGCCCGCCGCTGCCAGCCCGGAAGGTCCGAGGGCAGGTCGGGTGGCGGATGGCGCCAGCGGTTGAGCAGGCGCAGCAGCGCGAGGACCAGGATGCCGATCCCGAGTGGGCGGTGCAGCGCGACCAGGGTGTGGTAATGCGCCAGCGAGGTCACCATCGCCACGCCGATGAACAGCATGGCGAGGATCAGGGCCGCCATGGTCCAGTGCAGCAGCCTGGCCGGCAGGTTGAAGCGCGCGGTGTGGCTCACAATCCGGCTCCCGATGCAGGCGTATTCTGGACGGCGCTCGGCGTTTTCGGTTCGCCGGCGCGGCGCGTGAAGGATTGCGAATAGGCCGCCGAGCGAGCGCTGAGCAGCGGATCGTCCGATCCCAGGATGCCGGCGGGCAGGACGAGAGGATCGAAATTGACGTCGCGGCAATTGCCATCCGCTTCCGGCTGCGTGTCCGCGACGATCACGGTCCCGACGTCCAGGCTCTGCCGCTCGACCGGCCAGGGAAGCGTCGCGTCGGCCGTGGGGTCGCCGGGCTGCCCCAGGGTGACGACGAGGTGCCACCGCACGGGCGCCCGGCGGACGGCGGCTGCGAAGTCGTCGAACAGAACGTTCTTCTCCGCGCTTGCCCTATGGGAGGGGCTCTCCGCCGTCGCGGCCTGCTCCGGCACGAACGCCCAGCGCACCGGCGTCCGGGTCCCGTCCGCGGCGATGAACCGGAAGGCGTTCAGGCTCCGGAAGGTGTCGTCGGCGAAGCCGGATGTGATGGTTCGCGCCTTGATCAGGGAAGCCGCTTTCGCGCTCTCGGGATGCGCGGCGAAGAACGCCTTGAGCGCCTCGGGATCGGGCTTGCCTGTCGCCGGATCGGGCTTGGCGGCGAGAAGCTGCGCGTAGAACGCCTCCGGGCTGCGGACCGGGAAGACCGGGATGTCGTTGTTGCCGGTGCGCCATTCCTCGCCGTCGGGAAGGTGGAAACGCAGCGCGAGGCTACGCACCGTGGTGGCCGCGTCCGCCGCGTAGGGCTGGCCGCCCGCCAGCGCGATGCGGCCGGTGACGGGCGTGACCCGTCCCGCGGCAAACAGCGACGCCGTCGACACGCGCGCGCCCCGGCCGCTGCTCTCGAAGCGCCCGGCGAGGCAGAGCCCTTTGGCGTGGTTGCGCCGAAAGCCCGGATGGGGGCCATTCACCTGCTCGAAGCGGTCGACGATCCGGGCCTGGGTCAGGTCCCCCGGAGAGAGCCAGCCGCCGGCATAGGCGAAGGCCCCCGTCGTGCCGGCGACGAGCGTGCCGATGGTGGCGAGGCGGAGGAAGACGGCGCGCGGACTCAAGGCCGGATCGGCCCCGGTGAGATCGTTCAGGAGGGACATGGCGGGCCTTCAGATGGCTTTCGCCGTGGCGCGGCGAATCTCGTTGGCGAGCGGGTGCAGGATCGTGGGGTCGGCCGCACCCACGAGGCTGTAGCCGAGCCCGTCCTGGGCCCAGGCGTAGCCGTTCGATGTCTCCGTCGTGTGGGCGCGCATCGGCGCGTCGCCGGGAACGCTCATGGGCCGCATCAGCATGACGAAGCGCGCGCCGTGCCCATCGTCGTACATCAGCAGCCCGGCGGGTCCCTGCTGCGTGGCGACGAGACGCCCGCCCATGAGGCGATAGCCGGAGCCGCTCAGGTCCGGCACGGCGACCGGCCGCTTCATCCGGGCGGAGAACCAGCCGGCGAGCTCGTCCCGGTCGGCGGCGGCGAGTTCGACGGGGCGGGTATGGTCGGGCGCGTAGACCGCGTAGTTCATGCTCGCGGACTGAGCCAGCGCCTCGATGCCGGTGGGCACGGGCGAGACCACCTCGCGCAGGCCCCAGCCACCGGCGCCTCCGACGAGCAGCAGCAGCCCCGCCGCCATTGCCTGCCAGACTGGCCGCGCCGGTCGGCGGCGCGCCTCGACGATGCGCGTCAGGTTGAGCCGGGCGGGAACCGGCTCGGCGGCGATGGGCGCGAAGGCGGCCCGCATCTCCTCGCGCAGGGAGATCATCCGCGCCACCCGCGCTTGCGCCTCGGGATGGGAGTCGAGATAGGCCTCGACCTCGCGCCTCCGCGCAGTATCGAGCCGCTCGTCCACGAGGCCCTGAAGATCGTCTTCACCGATCGGACGCATGGTCATTTCACCCTCCGCAGGAGCGGGCGCTTGGCAGGGACGGAGGCTTCGGTCCCGTCCATCGATTGGATCATCCGGTCCCTGGCCCGGGACAGGCGGGACATCACGGTCCCGGTCGGAATGGCGAGGATGTCGGCGGTCTCGGCGTAGGACAGGCCCTCCACCGTCACCAGCAGGAGCACGCTGCGCTGCTCTTCCGGCAGTGCGTCGAGCGCCGTCATCAGGTCCCGGTGGCGCAGGCCACTCTCCTGCGTCGGCGCCACCGCGAGGTTTGCCTCCGCCGTGTCCTCGATCGGCATGTGGGCGCCGCGGCGAGCGCGCTGGCGCATCTGCGTCACGGCGAGATTGTGGAGGATGGCGAAGAGCCAGGTCCGCGCGTCGCCGTCGGCCTGGCGCTGGTGCCAGCGGGTGACGGCCCGCTCGAGGCAATCCTGCACCAGATCGTCGGCATCGGTCGGATTGCGAAGGAGGGCGTGCGCGTAGCGGCGCAGGGCCGGGATCAGCGGCTCGATGAGGCGCATCATGTCCATCATCTCCTGTCTCCTGGCATGGGCGGGGCTCCCGTCGGTACGCTGGCCGGACCGAACGTGCTTCGGGGCCGGCGACAGGGGCATGGACGCTGCGGAATCCTGTTTATTCCGCCTCCGCACGAAAAAACGTTGCACCCGGCATCGCGTATTCGTTCACGCTGATATGGTCCCGATCATAGCGTTGGAATTTTTCGACAGGGGCATGGAATAAGCAGCCGAAGACGTCGTCTGTCCGGCATCGCGGCTCGACGAGACCGGATCGAGCAGCAACCACCGGAGACCTGACATGACGATGATCAAGACCGTTTCGGCCGTCGTTTTCGCGTCCGCCTGCACGCTCGCCACCCTGACGGGTGCCTCCCAGGCCCGGCCCGCCCCGCATCGGACGGAAAGCCCGACGATCACCGGTTCGATCCCGGCGCCGGCCCAGTCGGCGTACTGGCTCGGCGGGCCGGACACCGACAGCGGAAACGCCAAGAACCCCGCGCTGCCGGGCTATGCCCAGGCCCGTGGCCAGGAGACCGGCGGCCCGGCCCGCGAGCTGATCCCGAACTAGGGTCATGACGGCCCATGGCGTCCGTATCCGGTCGGATCGGATGCCATGGGGAAATCCCGTCCCGACGGCGCCGAACGCTACCTCGGGTCGGGGTTGGATCGACTCGGAGATCCCGAGAGCGAGCAGCCTCATGCGCGGCCCGAACCCTTCGCCTCCCTCATAGGGTGCCCCCAGGCCGACGCGTCCCGGCACGAACAGGCCGTCGAGTTTCTGGGTCCGGCTGTTTCGAAGCAGGCGACCGCCGCAGCTCGTGCAGAGGCGGCGTATCTTCGTCGTCCTCGGCAGCGGGCTCTATCTCTGGATCGCCCGCAGGCGATGGAGGACGCCAGGCGAGCGGGTGCTGCCCGGCGCGAGGCCGTCTGGCGCAGGAGCCACGGAATGAAGACGCGCCCGCTCCTCCGGTCCCGGATCTGGGCAATCCCATCGATCCTCGCCGCCCTGACCCTGCTCAGCCTGGTGATGGCCCTGGTCGTCGACGGACTGACTCTGGGACAGTCTGGCCAGCGCCGTGTCGGCCGGAATCCTGATCTACATGACCTACGAAGGGTTTCGCCCTCGGACGAAATAGCATTCCGACGGGTGCGGCGAGCACAGCGGCGCCGTCGCCTTGCTAGGCCCCCAACTCGCGCGCGAGGTCGCCCACCCGTTTCAGGTCGGCCACGAAGGCCGCGTAGGCGTCTTCCTTGGCCTCGTCCGGCAGGCGCAGGAGATAGGAGGGGTGCACGGTGATGAAGCCCTCATAGGCCTTGCCGAAGGAGGCCGGGCCGCGGGCGCGGGTGATCGGAATCGCCTTGCCCGTCAGGGCCAGGACGGCGGTGGCGCCCAGGGCGACGACGAGTTTGGGGGCCACGAAATCCAGCTCCCGGTCGAGCCACCAGCGGTAATGGCTCACCTCGCCGGCGGTGGGCTTCTGGTGGATGCGGCGCTTGCCGCGCTCCTCGAACTTGAAATGCTTGACCGCATTGGTGAGGTAGGCCGCGTTCCGCTCTATCCCGGCATCCGCCATGGCCCGGGACAGGAGCTGCCCGGCCGGCCCCACGAAGGGGCGGCCCTGCCGGTCCTCCTGATCGCCCGGCTGCTCGCCGACGAAGGCGATGGCGGCATGGGCGGGGCCTTCGCCGAGGACGGCCTGGGTCGCGCCCGGCACCAGGGGCTCCGAGCGCCGGATGATGGCGTTGAGCTCCTCCAGGGAGGTGGGGTCCTGGTCGGACATGGCGGCGACGGCCTTGGCGGGGTTGCGCTTGGTCGGCATCTGCGGCTCCCGTTCGATCATGGCTTCCGTGCGGGCTGAGGCGGCGCGGACGAGGCCGGGGATCGCCGCGGTCTCGGGCATGTTGCGCCAATACTTCTTCGGCATTTCCGCCCGCATGGCGGCGAGGTTGGTGCGGGCCGGGTTGAAGGTGCTCTCATAGTAATCGCGCCAGCCGGCCTCGAACCCGTCGGCCTCGGGCGCATCTTCGCGGCGTCCCGGCGGGCCGAAGGTCAGGGTGTTGCCGTCCCAATGCGCCGAACCGTCCGGCGTGAGGATCGACCAGTTCAGGGATCGGAAGCGCGAGACGAAGAACGTGCTCGCCGCCTCGAGGATGTGATGGTCCGGCTCGAACCAGGCGACGAAGCGCTCGACGCCATCTACTTCCGTCCGGCGGAACCGCAGGAAGGCGTGCATCTTGTGCAGGTCGCGGGCGATGGCCTTGCGCATCCGGTCGAGGCGATGGACCAGCGGGTCGCTGCCCACCTCCATCAGCCCGCGCTCGCCATGGGTGACGCGCCAGATCAGGGTGTAGAGCAGGGCGTAGCGCTCGGGGTCGCGGTGCGGGACGACCATGCGGATCAGGTCGGCCACCGCGCGCGGAAGGCTCAACGGCACATCGGGGCCGGGTTCGGGCGAGGCGGCCTCTCCGAATAGGCCTTGGGTCTGCCCGATGGACCAGACCACCGCGTCGGGCGGGACCGAAGAAGCTGCGAGCCGGCGCACGGCGGCACGGAACCCGTCGAGATCGGCGCCCTCGTGGAGGGTGATCGTTTGGAGTGATCCACCTGACCTTGCCCCCTTTGCGGGGGAGGGTGGCCCTCGCGTGAGCGAGGGTCGGGAGAGGGGAGCGCCATCTCCGTAGAGGTCGCCCCCTCTCCCGCCTGCTCCGCAGGCCCCCTCCCCCGCAGAGGGGGGAGGGTGGTGCTCACCATCGCGGTCCATCAAAACAGGCTCAGCTGCCGCGCCGGCTCGACGAGCTTGGCGCGCAGGTCCAGCCGGTCGGTGCCGCCGGGCCCCGGATGGTAATCGGCAGCGATCAGGAACGGGCGGGCCCGTTTCAGGCCGGAGGTGAGGCGGGCGACGTCGTCCAGACGCAGCCGCGTATGGCGGCGCGCCTTCACGATCTTGTCGACGGCACGCGCACCGAGGCCCGGCACCCGCAGCAGCATCTCGCGGTCGGCCAGGTTCACGTCCACGGGGAAGCGCCCCCGATGCTTCAAGGCCCAGGCCAGTTTCGGGTCGATGTCGAGGGAAAACATGCCGTCCTCGGCGGCATCCGCCACGTCGTCGGCGGAGAAATCGTAATACCGGATCAGCCAATCGGCCTGATAGAGCCGGTGCTCGCGCTGGAGCGGCGGGGATTTCAGCGGCAGGATGGCGGAGCCGTCGGGGATCGGGCTGAAGGCCGAGTAATAGACCCGCTTCAGGTTGAACGATCCGTACAGGAGGGCGCTCTTGCGGATCAGCGCCTCGTCGGTGGTGGTGTCCGCGCCGACGATGACCTGCGTCGACTGGCCAGCGGGCGAAAAGCGGCGCTTCTCGGCCTTCGCCTCGGTGATCCGGGCGCCGATCTGCTTCATCGCGTTCTGGATGACCGGGCCGTTCTTCTCCGGCGCCAGCCGGTGCAGGCTGGCATCGGTGGGGAGTTCGAGGTTGATCGAGAGCCGATCGGCATAGAGCCCCGCCTCTTCCACCAGCCACGGGCTCGCCTCCGGGATCGACTTGAGGTGAATATAGCCGCGAAAGCCGTGGTCGCGCCGCAGGCTCTTGGCCACCCGCGTCAGCAACTCCATCGTGTGGTCGGGCGACTTAATAATGCCAGAGGAGAGAAACAGCCCCTCAATGTAGTTACGCTTGTAGAACTCCACCGTGAGGGTCACGACCTCCTCGACCGTGAACTTGGCGCGAGCGACGTTGGAGGAGCGCCGGTTCACGCAATAGGCGCAGTCGAACAGGCAGTAATTGGTCAGCAGGATCTTCAGGAGCGAGATGCAGCGCCCGTCCGGCGTGTAGGCGTGGCAGATCCCGGCGCCGGTGGTCGAGCCGAGTTCACCTTTGCCCGCCACGCGTTTCGGCGCCCCCGAGGACGAGCAGGACGCATCGTATTTCGCGGCATCGGCCAGGATGCGCAGCTTCTTGGCAAGGGTCTCGTCCATGACAGGGACATGCGCGTCGTTCGTGTTTCGTTCAAGTTTTTGTCGGGCGCGGCCGAAAATGTCGCAGCGCGCTTTCCCCTCTCCCCGCCGGGCGGGGAGAGGGCCGCATGGACCTTGTCGTCCATGCGGCGAGCGCAGGCGAAAGCCGAAGCGGGGGTGAGGGGGTGAATCCGGATGAGGCGTGTACGGCTCGGCCCCCTCACCTTCGGCTGCCGCCTCGCTTCATGCCCCGACGAGGGGGCATGAAGCCCTCTCCCCGCACGCGGGGAGAGGCGGAAGCACGGCTCGGCTCACGGAATACCTCCATCACCGGTCGAGCCCGCCCTCCGCATTCACCTCCTCGTCGACGATCGTCTTCGCTAATCCGTACGAGAACCCGGCCCGCGCCATCGAGGCGAGATCCTTGTCGCGGTGGGCGGCACGGAGGTCGGGGCGGCGGAACGGGCCGAGGCGGCGGCGCTTGGCATAGGCGCGGGCCGCCACCTCCTCCGCATTGGTGCCTTCCTCCTCGCCCCGGTCGCGCTCGGTCTCCAGGGTTTCGGCGATCAGCGTCCGGTCGACCCCCTTGGCGGCGAGCTTGGCCGCGAGGCCGCGGGCGGAGGTCCCGCGTCGGCGCAGGGTCGCCGCCCGCGCGGCGGTGAACCGGGCATCGTCCACGAGGCCGGAGGAACGGGCGCGCTCCACGATGGCGGCAATGGTTTCGGCGAAGGCGGCGGGGTCTTCGTCCCGGAGCCGGCACCTCTTGGCGACCCGGCGCTCCAAAGTCTGGCGCAGCATCGCCACGGAGGCGCTGTAGCGCTCCAGATAGTGCAGGGCGACGCGCTCCAGATAGGCAGCCGTGACCGGCGGCGCGGCTTTTGCCTTGTCAGAGGCCGCAGTCGGTCGCCCTGCAACGTTTCGAGCGCTCATCGGTTCATCACGCTTCGGACAGGTTTCAGGATCATGAGGCGCATCGTCTCGACCGTGAACCGGTTGCCTGTCTTACCCCGAGAGGACGCATGCATGTCATGCCGGCATTCCTCCTGAAGCGCGAGTGGCTCCTGGTCGCGCTCGGCCTCGGTTTCGCCGTTCTCGCGGCTGCCGTGGTCTACCTGTCGCGCCCGACGGTGCTCACCGTGGCGGTCGGTCCGCGCGACGGGGCCGAGGCGCAGTTGCTCGAAACCTATGCCCAGGCCCTCAAACGGGCGCGGGAGGACGTGCGCTTGAATGTGCGGACCTATGACGACGTGCGCGACAGCGCCGTCGCGCTCCAGGCCGGCAGCGCCGATCTCGCCGTGGTCCGGCCCGACGTATTCCTGCCCGATAACGGGCTGACGCTGGCGCTCCTGCACGAGGAGACCCTGCTCATCGCCACCCCCGAGGCCAGCGCGATCGAGAGCTTCCCCGACCTCGCGACTAAGCGCCTCGGCATCGTCGAAAGACACGCCGCCGACCGGCCCTTCGTCACCAACCTCCTCGGCTTCTACGATTTCACCGCCGTACCGACGCCCGAGCCCGGCCAGGCCCTCGCCGCGGGCCATATCGCCCTGGTGCCACTCAAGCCCGGCGAGGTGACCGCGGCGCTGCTGGCGGGCACCGTGGACGCCGTTGCCGTCATCGCGGCGCCGACCTCGAAGGCGGCGATCTCTACGGTCCGGGCGGTGGAGATGGCCTCCCACGAGAAGAAGATCACCATCGTCTCCGTCCCCGATGGCGACGCCATCGTGCAGCGGATGCCCGAACTGCAATCGGCGACGATTCCCGCCGGCACGTTCGGCGGCCGCCCGAAGCGCCCCGATGAGGACGTGAAGACGGTGGGCGCCTCCTACCGGCTGATGGCGCGGGGCGGGGTGAGCCGCTACTCGGTGGCCTCCGTCACCCAGCATCTGTTCGAATGGCGCTCGAAGCTGGCGCCCAACGCTCCCATCGCCAACCTGATGAAGGCCCCGGATTTCGAGACCTCGGTGGCCGCCACCAGCGCCCGCCTGCCCAACCATCCGGGGGCGGTCGATTATTTCGAGCGCGAGCAGCAGACCCTGTTCGAGCGCTACGAGGATTACGTCTACCTCCTCGCCTTCTTCGGCGGCACGATCGGCTCCGGCATCGCCTGGCTCGGCCAGCGCCTCGCCCGCCAGCGCCGCGAGCGCGTGGACGTGGTCCTCGACCGGCTGCTCGACATCCTCAGGGACATCCGCTCGGCGACCACGAGGGAGCAGCTCGACGGCCTCGTTCGCGAGACCGACGATCTCGTCACAGACGTCGTCCAGCACGCCCGCGAGCGCAACGTCGACACCCGCGCGATGAACGCCCTGATCCTGGCCATCGACGCCGTGCACGGCGCCATCGCGGATGCCCGCCGCTCCCTCGTCACCGGCGCCGAGCCCGAGCGCCGGCCCCTGCGGACGCGGTCCGCGCGTCTCCTCAGGCTGGATCGGCCGGCGGCGGAATAGGCGCGGCGACAATGTCGCTTGCTCCGCTGCCGGCGGAACACAGGAAACGGGCGCAAGCGGCAGCAGTTCGTGATCAATCTTCGTTTTAATCCGTCATATTCGCAAAATAAATCTCGCGTTCCCGCCGGAACTAATTGCCAAGTTTAACAAGAGATAACCTCAACGATCAACGAATATTATTTTCGAATTCTGAAACCCTTGTGCTTAACGATCCGTATCAGCCCGACCGCAAGCCTGGGAGCCGCACGTGCATCTCGGGCAGCGCGTAAGGGAGACGACGCAATGGCGACGATCAACGGCGATAACGGCGACAATGTCCTGACCGGCACCGAGGACGAAGACATCATCAACGGCCGCGGTGGAAACGATACGATCGACTCGGTCGATCGCCCCGCAAACATCTTCGCAGGATCAATCAATCCTGTGCGTGATGAAGTTCGCGCCGGAAATGGCGACGACACCGTTACTGGCGGCAAGCTCGATCGGCTGGTCGGCGGCGAGGGCAATGATTTCCTATCGGTCAATTTCAATTTCAATGGACCGGTTGTTGGCTCGGCAACCCCAATTACGTTGAAGCTCGACGAGAACGGTACGGGCAGGGCGTCCGACGGCACCGTGATTTATGGTTTTGAGTCGGTCAACTTCAACCTGTCCGACACGGGGGACAATGTGGTCGATACCGGCAATGTCCGGGCGCAGCTGACGGGCGGAAACGGAAACGACACGCTCACCACCGGCTCGGCGGACGATGTCGTGTATGGCAGCGGCGGGAACAACGTCATCTCGACGGGCGGCGGCAACGACACGATCGGTGGCGGCTCCGGGATCGACACCGTCTTCGGCGGCGACGGCGACGATACGTTCGGCGTCAACATCGCCACCGATGGCAGCGACCAGGTGAATCTCGGCGACGGCAACGACACCGTCCGGTTGGATCGCGCCGACGGCGGTGCCGGCAACGTGCGCCTGACCTTCACCTCGGCCGAGGTGGGCAACGGCAACACCAACGATGCCGGCAGCCTGACCAACCAGGATGGCGGGCTCGCGGTTCGCGTCCAGGCGGAGGATGCCGACGGCAATCTGACCGGGCCGATCTCCCGCTACGACGATGAGGGCATCACCTTCGTCGCCGGAACGCAGGGCATCACCTTCGACGTCCGCGACCTCGTATCGGGCACACAGCGCGGCAATACGTTCGAGGGCGTGGTTCTGGGGACGAGCGGTGACGACGCGCTGACGTTCTTCCCGCCGTTCCGCGCGGGCCAGGATTTCTACTACAACGCAGGCCAGGGCAACGACACGATCACCGCCGGAACCGGCAACGACTTCCTCGTCGGTGGTGCCGGTAGCGACACCATGATCGGCGGCCTCGGCAACGACAGCTACGTCGTCGATTCCCTCGGCGACACGGTGGTCGAAGGCGTCGACGAAGGCACCGACACCGTTCTGTCCTCCATCACCTACACCCTGCCCGACACCGTCGAGAACCTCGTGCTCACCGGCACCGGCACCATCGACGGGACCGGCAACGCGCTGGACAACAGCATCACCGGGAACATCGCCGACAACCGCCTCGCTGGCCAAGAAGGAAACGATCTCCTCATCGACGGCGGTGGAAACGATCTTCTCATCGGCGGCGCCGGCGACGACGTCATGATCGGCGGTGCAGGCGATGACATGTACTTCGTGGGTGCAGCAGGTGATCAGGTCACCGAAGGCGTGAACGAAGGCAATGACACCGTCCGATCGGCGGTGGATTATGCTCTTGGCGCCAACGTCGAGAACGTCGTCCTTCTCGGATCCGATGGCACTAACGCCACCGGGAACGAAGGCGACAACAGCCTCGTCGGCAATAGCGGTGACAACCGTCTCGACGGTGGGGCGGGGGCTGACCGCCTCAACGCAGGCGATGGAGACGACGTTCTCGCTGGTGGAACCGGCGCGGACGTCATGCGCGGCGGAAACGGCGACGACACCTATGTCGTTGACGATGCGGGTGACCAGGCCATCGAGCAGCCGGGCCAAGGCTTCGACACCGTTCGGTCCAGCGTCAGCTACACGATGGAAACCAACATCGAGAAACTGGTGCTCTACGGCACCGATGATCTGACCGCTGACGGAAATGCCGGCCGCAATCAGATCTACGGCAATGCCGGCGACAACGCGATCTACGGCGACGACGGCCGTGATCTGCTCTTCGGCCGCGACGGGGCCGACACCTTCGTGTTCAAGGCCGTCACCGACAGCGACGTCTTGGTGTCCGGACGCGACATCATCAAGGATTTCGATGTCGCCGAAGGCGATCGCATCGACCTCAGCGGGATCGATGCGAATCTTGGACAGGCCGGAGACCAGGGCTTCCAATTCGTCGGAACGGATTCCTTCTCGGGTCAGGCCGGCGAGTTGCGCACGAAGTTCGGTGGCGGCAACACCCTCATCCAGGGCGACACGAACGGAGATGGAGCGGCGGACTTCGCCGTTCTTCTCCAGGGCCATCAGACCCTGGACAACGGATCGTTCGTAGTCTGATTTGCTCGTGATCCGAGGTGGGGCTGCCGTCGAGGCAGCCCCTTCTCATGTCCGAAGGCCGCCTCCTCCGCGCTGGTGGCGGCCGCCTGCCACCCGGCCCGATCGCCCGGGTCGGGTACACGACGACGGAATCTTGCAACGAGGACCATCACGCCGACCGCTCCATCGGCGACCTGAATGGCCGCGACGACCGTCAATAATGCGGCGGGGGTGGCTCCGGGGCGCCGGTGCCGGTGCGGGCGCCGGCCTCCTCGACCTGCTCCACGAGCTTGGCTAGATGCCGCGTCAGGGCATCGATCTGCCGCCATTGCGCGGTGATCGTCGCGTTGAGGTCGTCGATGACCACGTCCTGCTCGGTCAGCCGCATTTCCAGGGCGTCGATGCGGGCGGACAGCGTGTCGTCGTCGGTCATGGCTGGCCCCGCCTCATCGCAATGTCTCGGGATCGTGGTCGGGCCGCTCGACGAGGCCGGGTCCGAGCGCGATGCGGTGGTCGAAGACGAAGCAGTCGCCGCGCCAGCGGCTCTCCGCCTCGGGGATCGTCTCGAGATAGCGTAGGATGCCGCCCTCGAGATGGTGGACGGTACCGAACCCCTTGGCGCGCATGTAGGCCCCGGCCTTCTCGCAGCGGATGCCGCCGGTGCAGAACATCGCCACCGCCGGATGCTCGGCGGGGTCGAGGCCGTCGACATAGGCCCGGAAATCCGAGAACCGCGACAAATGCGGGTCGGTGGCGCCCTCGAACGTGCCGAGATTGACCTCGAAGGCGTTGCGTGTGTCGAGGAGGAGCAGGCCCGGCGTATCGAGCAATGCGTTCCACGCCTCGGGCGGCACCGGTGTCCCGGCCTCGCCCGCATCGGTCGCGCCGTCGTCGAAGGTCACGATCTCCCGCTTCACCCGGACCTTGAGATGAGCGAAAGGCGCCGCCTCCGCGCTCGAAAGCTTCACGTCGAGATTGTCCAAGCGCCCGCCGAAGAGCGGGCCGTTGCGCAGCTCCGACAGGAGCGTGGCCATGCCGGCCGCACTCCCCGCGATGGTGCCGTTGATCCCCTCCCGCGCCAGGAGGAGCGTGCCGAGGATGCCGAGTTCCGTGCAACGCCGCTCCAACGCGTCACGCAGGTCTGCGGCGTCTGGCAGGGGAACGAAGCGGTAGAGGGCGGCGACGGTGTAGGGCATCGGCGGCAGGGTCTATCAGGCGTGCTCGTCAGGGGGAACCGCTGGGCGCCGCGGCCTCGACCCGGCGCAGGACGAAGGTGGTGCCGACCTCGGGCTCGCGCCGCCAATGGTTCTCCCCCGCCGGCACCAGCCCCACCACATGGCCGCGCCGTGCCACCAGGGTGAGCCGGCCGGGAGCCGCCAGCCACGCGGCCGGATCGAAGGTCGTCAGCCCGCTGTCGCGGCAGCCCTCGATCACGCGGACCGGAGCGGTCCCTCCCCCCTCCGCCGGTTTCAGTTCGAGGCGGCAGACGTCCTGCTCGCGGTAGCGGTCGAGGGCGTAGATGCCGGCCGTCGGCCGCGCGCCGGCAGGCGTCGCTCCGCCCGTCTGCGCCCCGGTATTCTGGCCGCCTGCCGACGCTGGATCGTCCCGCTCGAGCTTGAACCCGGAGCCGCCATCCGGCGCCGGCGCGGGAGGGGGCGCCATCGCCACGATCTGGAGCGGGACGAGGCTGTAGACCTCGCCCCCCTCAGTTTTGGCCATGAGGCTGCGCCGGTCGTCCCGCGCCTTGAAGATCAGGACCGGCCGGACGTTCTTGTCCACGAGGCGGACGACGCCGTCCACGAACAGCCAGGCGGCGACCTCATTCAGGATCGGCAGGGCACGGCGGCACCCGGCGGGAAACGACAGGCGCCGCCCGCTCTCGAAGCTCTGCGACGCGAGGGTCATGACGCAGCGCCGCGTGCTGCCGTCCCGCGACAGGTCCCAGGTGCCGGGAACGCCTTCGATGGTGGGCGGCAGGGTCTCCACGAAGCCGGGGCTGTCTCTTATTACACATCTGACGCTGCCGACGATCTTACGCGTGTAGATCTCGGTGGTCGCCGTATCATTAAAAAAAAAAAAAAAAAAAAAAAAAAAAAAAAAAAAAAAAAAAAAAAAAAAAGAAAAAAAAGAGAAAGAAAGTCACAGAGAATTAGAAAAGAAAGTAGTAGAAAATACAAGTTAAGTGAGATGGTATGAGGGGGCCTGGGGAGCGCCCTGAGCCATCCCCTGCCCCCATTCTGGGTCATAGTCTGGGCCTGCGCCGGACCGGCCAGGGCCGCGACCGTCAACAGGCCGGCGAGAAGGCCGGCGTGGGACCGTGCGAGGCGGATCATCGGGCCGCTCCGGTGCCGCGTCCGTTCGCCGGCGTTTCCGGCACCGGCGTCAGCGGGCCCTTGCCGGAGAACCAGGAGAGCAGGTTGTCGACCACGAGCCGGCCCATGGCCTCGCGGGTCTGGACGGAGCCGGAGCCCACATGCGGCAGCAGGACGACCCGTTCCAGGCCGAGGAAAGCCTCCGGCACCTCCGGCTCGGCGGCGAAGACATCGAGCCCGGCCCCGTGGATCGTGCCCGATCGCAGGGCCTCGATCAGCGCCGGCTCGTCGACGAGGCTGCCGCGGGCGACGTTGACGACGATCCCGTCGGGGCCGAGGGCCTCCAGGATCTCGGCATCGACGATCCCGTTCGTCTCCGGGCCGCCGGGCGCCACGATCATGAGGACGTCCACCGCCCGCGCCATGTCCAGCAGGGTCGGGTGGAAGGCATAGGCCACGTCCTCCTGCCGGCGGCGTCCGTGATAGGAGAGGGTCACGCCGAACCCTTCGAGGCGGCGCGCGATGGCCCGTCCGATGCGGCCGAGGCCGAGGATGCCCACATGCCGGCCGCGCAGGGTCGCGGTGAGCGGGTAGGTCCGTGTCGGCCAGTGCCCGGCGCGCAGGTACCGGTCCGCCTGCGGGATTTCTCGAACCGTCGCCAGGAGCAGCCCGAGGGCGAGATCGGCCACCTCGTCGGAGAGCACGTCGGGCGTGTTGGTGACCACGACGCCCCGCTCCGCCGCCGCGCCGACATCGATCGTGTCGTAGCCGACGCCGAAACTCGCCACGATCTCGAGATGGGGCAGCTTCTCGATGAGGGCGCGGTCGACGGGGGCCTGCGCCCCGGTCGCCATGGCGCGGATGCGCGGTCCGATCTCGCGATAGAACGCGTCGGGATCAGGGGCGGTGTCGGCGCGGTGGAGGGTGAAGGCGCCAGCCAGCGCCTCCATCACGCTGGGCTGCATCGGCTTCAGGAGCAACAGGTCGGCAGGCTGCATGTCGCGCTCGTCATCCGTCCCCGGAACCGGCCACGAAGAGGAGTGGGCCTGGGAGGATACGGCTGTAATCCGCCGTCCGAGCAGGGTCCAGCCATCGCGGCGGGTCCGCATCGGCCAAGGTCGCCATGCGGCGCGTGGGCGGCAGTCATGAGCCCGATGCGCCGTGTGCGCCGGCCTACTTCCAAGCGGGCCTTTCGAACATTACTAAAGAGGTCGAGAGTCACAGGCTCGCCCGTGATCCGATCAACGATGAAAACCGAAACAGCCACGCCATGACTGCCCCGCGCACCCTCTACGACAAGATCTGGGACGACCACGTGGTCGATGTCGAGCCGGACGGCACCAGCCTCCTCTACATCGACCGCCATCTCGTCCACGAGGTGACGAGCCCTCAGGCCTTCGAGGGGCTGCGCGTGGCCGGACGGCGCGTGCGCCACCCGGAGAAGACCCTGGCCGTGGTGGACCACAACGTCCAGACCTCGGACCGCCGCTTCGGCATCGAGGATCCGGAGAGCCGCCTCCAGCTGGAGACCCTGGCCGAGAACGTGCGCGACTTCGGCATCGAGTTCTACGATGCCCTCGACCGCCGCCAAGGCATCGTCCACGTCATCGGCCCCGAACAGGGCTTCACCCTGCCGGGCCAGACCATCGTCTGCGGCGACAGCCACACCTCGACCCACGGCGCCTTCGGCGCGCTGGCGCATGGCATCGGCACCTCGGAGGTGGAGCACGTGCTCGCCACCCAGACGCTGCTGCAGCGCAAGGCCAAGAACATGCGCGTCACCGTGGACGGCACCCTGCCGCCCGGCGTCACCGCCAAGGACATCATCCTCGCCATCATCGGCGAGATCGGCACCGCCGGCGGCACCGGCTACGTCATCGAATATGCTGGCGAGGCGATCCGCGCCCTCTCGATGGAGGGGCGCATGACGATCTGCAACATGTCGATCGAGGGCGGCGCCCGCGCCGGCCTGGTGGCGCCGGACGCCATCACCTATGCCTACGTCAAGGACCGCCCCAAGGCCCCCAAAGGCGAGGCGTTCGAGCGGGCCCGCGCCTATTGGGACAGCCTCGCCACCGACGAGGGCGCCTTCTTCGACCGCGAGGTCCGCCTCGACGCCGCGAGCCTGCCGCCCCTGGTGAGCTGGGGCACCAGCCCCGAGGACGTGGTCTCGATCTCCGGTCTCGTGCCCGACCCGGCCGCCATCGCCGACGAGAACAAGCGCCAGTCGAAGGCCAAGGCCCTCGATTATATGGGCCTCACGCCGGGCACCAAGATCACCGACATCAGCGTCGACCGGGTCTTCATCGGCTCCTGCACCAACGGTCGCATCGAGGACCTGCGCGCCGTGGCCAAGATGGTGGAGGGCCGCAAGGTCCACCCGTCGGTCTCGGCCATGGTGGTGCCGGGCTCCGGCGTGGTGAAGGCGCAGGCGGAAGCGGAAGGCATCGACCTCATCCTCAAGGAGGCCGGGTTCGATTGGCGCGAGCCGGGCTGCTCCATGTGCCTCGGCATGAATGCCGACCGCCTCAGCCCTAACGAGCGCTGCGCCTCCACCTCGAACCGCAATTTCGAGGGCCGCCAGGGCCATCGCGGGCGCACGCACCTCGTCTCCCCCGCCATGGCCGCCGCCGCCGCCGTGGCCGGCCGCTTCGTCGACATCCGCGAGTGGCGCGGCGAGGCCTGAGCGCCGAGCGTGAGCGGAATCCGCGAAACGGGCCGGAATCGCGATTGACGCGGCCGGCCCGTCCGCCTAAACGAACCTCCGCGTCGGCAAACATCTGCCGACCGGCCCAGGTGGCGGAATTGGTAGACGCGCTGGTTTCAGGTACCAGTCTTGCAAGAGGTGAAGGTTCGAGTCCTTTCCTGGGCACCAAGCAAAAACTAAGTGACTGATGTTGACTTAGTTTTTGGCCCCGCTTTTCGCACCTTTTCGACCGGTGCGGGATAAATCGGAGCCTCGCGGGCCAATCGGGCATTATCCGCGGTTCTCGTACAGGTCGCACTCTCACGGCTTCCCGGCGCCCATCCGTCGAGGGCATTAAGCTGCGCCTCAGCGGCTCCCGCTTCGGCCGCTCGGCGGGCTCCAGCCTTCCTGAAGCTATGCGCAGTGCTGGGTACTTTCTCTGTCCATATCGGCGTGCGCCTTGTCGTCATTGTCGTGGGCCGACGAGGCGCACCGTCTCAACCACGACGCCGTTGGCTCTGACCATCACACGCATAGCTGACTGCTCAGCGGCTTGGACGGCTCGAATCGCACGGGCGATATCAGCTTGGATGACTGTTGCGAACCGGCAGCCCATTGTTACGCTGCTTCCTGAGGCTTCATCCGGTGCGCCGATTAAGTGTCTCTTGCAAAACTCCCGCTGCTCCGTTGTGCCGTGAGCCAGAACGGACCGCGACCGGGAGTTTTGTGAGGCACACTAAGATGAAAATATCAATTCGGTCGGCGCACTGACGAGCTGACGAACGCTTTGCCGATTTGCGCTCGCATTGCGTGGTAGCGGAGGTGAGATTGAGCTCTTAGCTGGATGGTGCACGCTGCAACTTCTTGCGAAGTCGCCCAGCGATTGATTATGGTCCGATCCCACAAGCGGCCGATGAACGTGGCAACGAGGTACCAAATGCCTGAACAAGTCGTGCTGTTGAAAGAGGCATTCGGAGTCGGGCGAGACGTCCCATTAAACTATGTTGCGCGGCCTAATGTTGACGGTGAGTTTCTAGACAGTCTTACTCGTGAAAAGCACGTAGTTATTTATGGATCTTCTAAGCAAGGAAAAACAACCCTGCGACGGCACTGTCTCGATGATGCTGACTATATTGTTATAAGTTGCGTCAACACCATGAGCCTTGCCGACTTGAATGGGGCTATTTTAAAGGCCGCAGGATATCGTATTCAACAGACTTTCACTAAGACGGTTGGAGGCGCTTGGAAATTCGGTGCGGAATTTGTCGGGGAGGGCAAAGTACCTTTTTTCGCGAAAGCATCGGCCAAAACCACCGGTGCGCGCGAAACTACCGACCAGCGCGCTGAAACTACGCGAAAGCTGGAAATAGATATCAGTGACGTCAATGACATAATCATGGCATTGCAGGAGATAAAATTCTCCAAGTTTATCATACTTGAAGATTTCCACTATCTCTCTGCAGATGTACAGAAATCTTTTTCGTTTGCTCTGAAGGCTTATCATGAAAATTCAAAGCTTTGCTTTGTGATCGTCGGGGTGTGGAGAGATAAAAACAGGCTCATATATTACAATGGCGATCTCACAAACCGAGTTGTCAGCGTTGATGTTGATGTTTGGTCGAATGAGCATCTTCGGGAAGTGATTTCTGTTAGTGAAGCATTGCTAAATATAAAAATCGACGAAGAGGCTATTCGAGGTGTAATTTATCACTCCGGTGATAGTGTTGCCCTTGTTCAAGAAGCTTGTTATCGTATCTGCAAAAGTGCGGATATTTTGCAAACCTGCGACGAACTTACAGATGTCGGCAGGGGCGTAGATGCAGAGAAGATTGTACGGGAAATAGTAAACGACCAGGCAGGCCGGTACTCTGCTTTCATCACTAATTTTTCTGAAGGTTTCCAGCCGACACCGCTCGAAATGTATAAATGGGTTGCTTATGCAGTATTGGTGTCACCCATTGAGGCTTTGGAAAGTGGCTTGCGGCGGCAACAAGTAGCCCTAATCATTAAAAATAAGCATCCTGAGGGCCTCAAACTTAATGAAGGGAATATAACGCAGGCACTTCAAAATACGGCGTCTTTGCAAGTTTTGAAGAGTATTCGCCCAATCATATTTGATTATGATCAGACAACGCGGGTGCTTACAGTCGTAGATCGCAGCTTTTTAATCTGGCTCGCCCATCAAGATAGGGAGGAATTGCTAGCTGAGGTCGGAATCGAATAGTTCTTTATCTCCGCATCCGCGACCGACCGTCTTACCGCCATCGGCAGGGGTCGTAAATTCGCGCTAGTGAACCCACCCCTTCGGGCGGTGGAATCCCCAGGATCGGATGTTCGGACCGTCGATGAGTCCGGTCCGGTGGGCTCGGCAGCCAAGCTGCCGCTGCCCGAGACATTGCACAGACCGCGAGCAGGCGTCTGCGCAAGCCCCGCCGACGCCGATGTCCCACTCTCGAGAGACGCTTCCAGAATGGTTCTTCCCCGTTTCCGCCGGGTCACCGGCCGGCTCCTCGCCCTCCTCGGCCTCATCTTTCCGCTCCTCTCCGTCCCGGTCCTGCCGGCCCTTGCCGCCGAGGCGGTCTTCCCGCCCGCCGGCGGGATCGGTCTGGTTCCGCCCGCCGGCATGACACCCGCCAAGAGCTTCGCCGGTTTCGAGCATTCCTCCGGCGCCTCCATCGTCATCGTCGCGATGCCGGCCGAGGCGTATGGGCAGCTCGCCGAAACGTTCACCCCCGATTCCCTGCGTTCGACGGGCTTTGCCGCTGTGGGGGCCGCCGAGCCGCTGCCGGTCGCCGGCGGCGAGGGGCGGGTCCTGCGCGGCAGCCAGTCGGCCAGGGGGATCGCCTATACCAAGTGGGTCGCGGTGGTGCGGGGCGGGGACGGCACCGGCCTCGTCACCGTGCAGGTTCCGGAAGCGGCCCGTGGGCAGGTGCCGAACCAGGCGGTGGAGGCGGCGCTGGGCACGATTGCTTTCCGCTCCCCCGGCAGCGTCGCCGACCAGATCGCGGCCATGCCCTATTCGGTGGGGGACCTGGCCGGGTTCCGCCCGGTGCGGACGCTGATGGGAAACACCCTCCTGCTCACCGACGGCCCCAAGGACGTCGATCCCGAAGGCACCCAGCCGCTCGTCATCGTGGCGCCCTCCCTCGGGAAGGCCCCGGTCGCGACCGGCCAGCAGAGCGCCTTCGCCCGCAAGGCGCTGGGCACCATCCACGAGGTGAAGGACATCGCGGTCACCGACGAGAGCCGCACCACCGAGGGCGGCGCGGTCCTCATCCGCCTGCGGGCCACCGGCAAGGACGTCCGGTCCGGCCGTAAGGTCGGGGTGACCCAGACGATCCGCTTCGAGGGCAAGAGCTACCTGCGCGTCATCGGTCTCGCCGGCGCGGACCAGCCGGAGGCCCTCGCACGGGCCGAGCGCGTCGCCGCCTCGGTGGTTTTGCGCTGAGTAGGCGGGGCGGATGGGGGACGCGCCCATCACGGTCCGCCCCGGCCTCTTAGGGTTGCCCCCGCGATCGCGGGGAGGCTAGACATCCCTGCGACCGGAACGCCGCACGTCACCGGGCCGGTCGCCGCCTCTTCCCCGTCTCGCGAGGAGCCACGATGCAGAGACCCAAGGATCGCAGTGTCGCCCTCTCCGGGTCCGCTGCATGAGGGTCGTCCGCGCGGCGCGCCTCCACCTGAAGGAGGGGGCCTCCGACAAGGTCTACGAGGTGGACCTCGTGGAGAACGACGCGGTCGCAGCACCGGAGCGGTTCCTCGTCAACATCCGCTACGGACGTCGTGGCGCGATCCTGCGCGAGGGATCGAAGACGGCGCAGCCGATCACCGCCGATGCTGCCGCGAAAGTGTTCGACAGCGTCGTCGTCGCGAAGATCAACGGCGGCTACCGTCGGATCGACCCGGCCACCGCCTTCCCCGGACCGACGGTAGAGGCGGAAGCGCCGGAGGGCGCCTCCCCGGCCGAGGGCCGCGACGGCATCCTTCTCGCGCGGCTGGCATCCTGCCGGCGCGGGCCGTGGCTGGAGAAGGACCGCGAGCGCCTGCTCTGGCGCATCGGCCAGCTCCGCATCGCGCAAGCGGAGCCGGAACTCGTGGCGATGGTGCGGGACGTCGGACCGGCGGGGGCGAGCTACGCCCTGGTCTGGGCCCTCGCCCGCGCCGTGGGCGGCAAGGCGGCGCCGATCCTCGACGCCGTGGCGGCCGAGACACGCAGCGTCGTGATCTGCGACCTTGCCCGCTTCGCCCTGGTCTCGCCGCTGATGGGCGCGCAACGACGCCCCTCGGGTGAGGAGGCGGACCTCCCCGACACCGTCGCCCGGCCGGCCCGCGCCGGCGACGCGGATGGCCTCGTCGCCGCGCTGACCGCTCTCGCCAGGGGCAAGCCCCTCGCCGTCGGGCCGGCGCTGGTGGCGCTCGGTCGCCGCGCGCAGGACGATGCCGTGCTGCATGCCACCCTCTGCGCCGCGCTCCCGCGCTTGGCCCCCCGGCCGCCCTACCTCATCGGCCTGCGCCGCCTCTTCAAACATGCCGAGATGGCCGACGATGCCGGCCTCTTCGGCGCCACGGCGCTGCGGCTCGAGACCGCGAAGGCGATGTACAAGTCCGGCAGCGGCTCCTTTTACTCGCCCGAGCTGCGGCAGGTCGTCGTGGTGCGCGAGGCGCGCAGTGGCCCGCATGCGCGGATCGGCCTGTCCTCGGCCACCTCGCTTTACCTCAAGCGCCGGATCTGGCGGGCCCTGCGCAAGCGCGGCGAGGTCGGCGATCCGGCCTTCGCCGAGATGGCCGCCGGCCTGCTGCTGAGACTGCGGCCGGAGGATCTGAGTCCGCGCACGGTCTCGACCCTGTGGCGGCGTTGGGCGAACGGCGCCTGGGGCCGCGAGCCGCGCCTGCGCGGGCCGCTCGCGACCCAATGGGCGGCGAGCCATCTCCTGTTCCGCCACGCGCGCCAAGCACGGCCGCGCTCGGGCTCGGCCACGTTCTTCCTCGATGTCGACAGCGACCTCGACTCGCGGGACGAGGCCTTCCCCGATCTCTGGAGCACGCGGCCCGACCTCGCACTCCGTCTCGCCACGGAGGGGCGGATCGACCCCGTGGCGATGCTGGGGCTGCGCGTCCTGCGCGCCGACCCCGCCGCCTGCGCCGGCCTGGATGCGACCGCTGTCGGCCGCCTGCTCGGCGCATCGCTTCCCGCCGTCGCCGCCCTCGGCCTGGAGATCGCGCGGGAGCGTCTCGCCCGTGGCGGGGCCGATCCCGAACTCCTCGCCGTCCTGGTCCGAGCCCGGTTCCCGGAGGCGCGGACGCTGGCCCTGCGGCGGATCGAGGCCGAGGCGGATTTGCCCTGGTCGAACGTGGCGCTGGCCTTCGCGCTGCTCACGAGTGCCGCGCCGGAGATCGAGGCCGCGCTTATCCCCCTCGCCCGCGAGCGCGGGCTTCCGGCCGGCATGGCCGGGCCTCTGGCCGAGCGGCTGGTGGCGTGGCTGCGGGCGATGCCGCCCGTCCTCGACGAGGAGGCAAAGGCTGCGGTCCGGGCCATGCGCGGCGGCCTCCCGCTGCTCTGGCCGCGACACGACATGCCGGTGGACGGGCAGGACATCGCCGCGCTGATGGCGCATCCGGCCCCGGAGATGATGGCTGCGGGCGTCACGTTGCTGGCTCTCTCCGGCACCGATGCCGATGGCCTGCCCGCCGAGCAATGGTACGCCCTGATCGGCTCGGATTCCCTGGAGGTGCGGGACGCCGCCATCGGCCTCCTGTCCCGCCTCGACGATGAGCGGCTCCGGCGGCACGCCGACCACATCCTCGCCTTCGCCTCCGGTCCTTCGCCCGTCCTGCGAAAGGCGGCGCGGCCCCTGGTGAAGCGCCTGGTCGATGCCGATCCGGCCAGCGCCGGCCCGCTGGCGCAAGCCCTCATCGCGAGCCTGTTCCGCACCGCGCCGGACGACCAGTTCGTCGCCGACATCGTCGCGCTCCTGCGCGAGGCGATGCCGGGGGAACTCGCCGCCCTGGATTCCGGCACCCTGTGGCGCCTCTTGCAGGCGCAGGCCAAGGGCGCTCAGCGCCTCGGGGCCGTCGTGCTGGCCGAGCGGGCGCCCGGCATCTTCAGCGTGCGTCAGATCGCGCGGCTCGGCGGGCATTCGCATCTCGCCGTGCGGCAATGGGCGATGGCCGCCTATCGGGCCGAGCCGGCCCGCTTCCAGTCCGAGGCGGCCGAGGCCGTCCTCCTCGTCGAGAGCGACTGGCCGGAGACGCTCGCCTTCGCGGAGAGCCATTTCGACGCCTGGCCGGAGGAGGCCTGGACGCCGGAGGCGCTTTCCGTCGTCACCGACAGCGTCAAGCCGGAGGTCCTGGCCTTCGCCCGCAGGATCCTCCGCAGCCGGCTGCGGCCGGGGGAGGCGGATGCCCAGATCCTGCGCCTCCTCGAACATCCCTCGCCCTCCATGCACCTCCTGGTGACGGAGCTGCTGACGGCGCAGGCCGTGGCCGGCGAGGACGCCTTCGCCCGTCTCGTGCCGCTCGCCCGCATCGTCATGCTGCAGGTGCTGACGGGCCGGACCGCCAAGGACAGGATGGCCGCCTTCCTGAAGGGGGAGGCCCTGCGCAGCCGGGAGCGCGCGCGGAGCCTGCTGCCCCTCTTCGCCGACCTGTCCCTGAGCGTCACGGCCCGCGACCGGAACGCGGCGATCCTGGCGCTCCGCGACATCGGCAACGCCTATCCGGATCTCGAGACGCCCCTCGTCCGGCGACCGTCCGCGGCACGGCCCTCCCCCGGATCCCTGTCGGAGGGTGCCCGATGAAGCTCCATCACCGCTATCTCGGCGAGAGCCGCGCCGTCACGGAAGGGGGCACGACGCGGCTCGGCTTCGCCCCCGACACCTTGCGCGCGCCGACCTTCTTCAACGGACGGGTCGCCCGCCACCTGCCGTTCCGCGAGGCGATCTCGGCCCTCCACCACGTCGTGGTGTCGGATCTGCGCTTCAAGCCGAAGGATCGGAGCGCCTATTTCGCCTGGCTCCAGGCCAACGAGCAGCAGCTCCTGGCCGAAGCGCTGGCCGGCAGGGACGAGCTGGAAGCAGAGATCGAGTCCCTGCGCCGCGAACTCACGGACATCGGCATCCAGTCCCAGACGGTGATGCGGCCGTTCTACAAGGCGCGGCAGCTTTATTTCGACCGCCTCTACAAAGAGGATCTCGACGCCTGGATCGTCCTCGACCCGGTCATCACCGTGCATCCGGACGAGATCTTCTTCGAGTGTTTCAGCCTCGACGAATCCACCTACGGGCGCCTCTCCTGCGACCATGACGTGTTCGAGCGCATGGGCGAGATGGCCTTCGGCACCACCAACATCGATTACAGCCACGCTTTGTACGACGAGTTCCAGAAGATCCGCAGCGACCGCGACACCGAACTCGCCATCGACCCCACCGGCTTCTCGGTACAGACCGCCGGCGCGGAGGAGTATCGCGAGGACAAGATCGAGCTTCCCGATTCCTGGATGCGGGGCTTCCTCCAGGTGTCGAGCGCCATGGCGCAGCCCGCCTGCTTGGTCGACCTGCACCCCGTCGACCTGCACGCGATCCTGACCCGGCTCGCCGCCCGCCGGGAGCGGCACGGCCCGCGCTCCCTGCGCTTCCTGCTCGAACCGGACCGGCCGGTGAGCGTGCTGATCGAACCGTGGAACGAGCGGCTGACCTTCCGGCGCTCGATCTACCGGGGGCCGGCGAGCGCCGAGATCCGGCTCTGGGGCCGGCGCCGGCTGGCGATCCTGGCCCGCGCCCTGCCGCTCGCCAGATCGGTGCGGCTCCATCTCCTCGGCACCGGTCTGCCCTCCTTCGCCGTGGTCGATTACGGCGGCCTGCGCTTCACCCTCGGCCTGTCGGGCTGGACCGCCAACGATTGGTCCCGCGCCGGCCAGTTCGACCTCCTCGCGCCCCGCACGGATGTCGATGCGGGCACGGCCGCGCGGGTCTTCGCGGCGCTCGGCCGCCATCTCTTCGCCGATGCCGCGACCCTCGCCGCCGAGACCGGCCTCGACCGGGCGACGGTGGAGTCCGCGCTCGGCGGCTACGTCCAGGCCGGCCGCGTCATGTTCGATCTCGACAAGCGGGTGTTCCGCCTGCGCGAGCTCACCCGCGAGCCCCTCGATGCGGGCGCCCTGCGCTTCGCCTCGGAGCAGGAGGCCAAGGCCGACCGTTTCCTCGCCGCCGGGCTCGTGACCCTCGGCCCCATCACCCGCGCCGAGGGCCGGCGCAGCCTCACCGGCTCGGTGCTGGACGATGGCCGGGCCATGGCGCCCGCCGTCGAGATCGACGCGGACGACCGCATGGTCGGCGGCCACTGCACCTGCGGCTTCTACATCCGCAACAGACTGATGCGCGGCCCCTGCGAGCACATGCTCGCCCTGCGCCGCGTCTTCCATGCGCAGGTCGAGGGCAAGCCGATAAGGAGTCAGGCGTGAGGAACCGCGTCCGGAACCGATTGATGCCCTCCCCGGCATGCTCTAAATCTCATCCCCTGAGGGACGTCGGGCGGAGCGGACCTTGCATCCTGGGCGGCGTTTCGCCGTCCCTGCACCCTGCCCGGCAAAGCGTCACTGGCCCGCTCTTCACTGGGCCGGCACAGACCCCTACCGCGCGCTTTCCGTTTGGGTTCCTTGAACCCAAACGCGCGGTAGGGGTCGTGCCGGCATCGAGTGGACCGGACCAGTCCCGAGACTTGACGAAGGCTTTCCGCCCGGCGTCCCTCATTCATCTTCCCGTCCGGGCGAGCCGCCCATGAGCGTCCAGCCCGGCTCGCTGACCCGGCAGCAACTCTACGACCGCATCCGCGAGAGCTCGAAGGACGAGGTCGTCCTCGAAGAGATGATCCGGCTCGGCTACTGGCCAGCCGGGGCGGATCAGCCGAACCTCCCCGAGGACGTCATCCGCCGCCGGGGCGAGCTCACCCGCGAGTTGACGGACCTGCATCGGAGCGCGGCGCTCTGGAAGAATCCGGATGCCGCCCTCAAGGCGATGCACAAGCGCCGGAAGAAGGCGGCCCTGGAACGGCGGCGCGA
Organism: Methylobacterium bullatum; assembly: GCA_902712845.1. Classification (NCBI taxonomy): domain Bacteria; kingdom Pseudomonadati; phylum Pseudomonadota; class Alphaproteobacteria; order Hyphomicrobiales; family Methylobacteriaceae; genus Methylobacterium; species Methylobacterium bullatum. The sequence continues at coordinate 1,679,907 of LR743504.1, read as the reverse complement.
GACCAAGCTCAACGGCGCGCGCGGGCGGAACGAACGCGCGCTCGCCTGGCACGGGCGCCGGAACCGGGAGATCCTGTATCTCGGCGAGGGTGTCTCGGCGGGTCTCTCGGCGCGTGGAGACGCTGCGGCGTCGCGAGCCGACGGCCTGCCGGAACTGGCGAGCCCCGGGGCGGTGGCCGAGGCCATGGGGATCGGCCTCGGCGAGCTGCGCTTCCTCGCCTATGACCGGGCGCTCGCCACGGTGAGCCATTACCAGCGTTTCACCATCCCGAAGAAGACCGGTGGGCTGCGTGCCATCTCGGCGCCGATGCCTCGGCTCAAGCGGGCGCAATACTGGATTCTCGATGCCGTGCTCGCTCATGCGGGCATCCACGACGCCGCCCACGGCTTCGTTCCGGGCCGCTCGATCCTGACGAACGCCGCCCTCCATGTGGGGCGGGACGTGGTGGTCAACCTCGATCTCAAGGACTTCTTCCCGACGCTGGATTACCGCCGGATCAAGGGCAAGTTCCGGGGCCTCGGCTATGCCGAGCCGGTGGCTACGGTGCTCGCCCTGCTCTGCACCGAGCCGGACGTGGACGAGGTCGAGATCGACGGGCAGCGCTTCTACGCCGCACGCGGCCCCCGCCGCCTGCCCCAGGGGGCGCCCACGAGCCCGGCGCTCACCAACCTCGTCTGCACACGCCTCGACGCGCGCCTCACCGGCCTCGCCGCGTCGCTCGGCTTCACCTACACGCGCTATGCCGACGACATGACCTTTTCCGCCTCGGGCGAGGCGGCGGGCAAGACCGGCGCGCTCCTCAAATACGTGCACGAGATCGTCGCCGGGGAAGGCTTCACAATCCATCCCGACAAGACGCGGGTGATGCGGCGGGGGCGGCACCAGGAGGTCACCGGGCTGACGGTGAACGAGCGGGTCGCGGTGCCGCGCGAGACCCTGCGGCGGTTCCGCGCCCTGCTGCACGGCATCGAGGGGCACGGAACCGCCGGCCGCCGCTGGGGCCGGAGCGAGGGCCAGGCGGTGCTCGGGGCGGCTTTGGGCTTTGCCCGCTTCGTCCGGATGGTCACGCCCGAAGCCGGCGCTCCCCTGGTCGCGCAGGCGCGGCGGCTCGCCGAGAAACACGGGGCGCCGCAGCAATCGGCCCAGCCCCGGATTACCCCCTTCCGCGCGCAATCCGCCCGGGGCGTGCCGCCGCGCGAGGGCTGGTGGAGCCCGGCCGAACGCCCGCTGCCGCAGCCCGATCCCATCCTGCTCGAGGCCGAGCGGCCCGCCAGAAGCGTTCCCGGACGAAGCGGCCTGCCCACCATAGGCCGTCGCCCCGCGCCGGTCCCCGACCAGCCGCGCCCCGGATCGCCGCCCGGCGTCGATGTGGGAGAGGACGCTCCGCTGAAGCCCTGGATGGTGGTGCTCGGCGTGTTCGTCCTGTTCCAGGCCGGCGCCATCGTGCATCCGGTTCTCGGATTGCTCGTGCTCGCCTCGGCACTGGTGATCGCAATCCGGCGCTGGCTCCGCCGCCGACGCCGGAGATAGGGATCTCGGAAGCGGTCCGGCTTCCGGCCGCATTCCGGCGGCTTCTCACACCGGGTCTCGATGGCCCTGATCCATGGGGCGGGGTCATCGAGGTCCGGTTGCCCCCTCCGCCCCCGGTGACGTGCCGGCGGCCTGCCAGCGGCTTGCTCCTACGGATGGACATCCGACGCTCGATGCCGACCCCTAAACCTCCGAGATGGGTGCAGGCTGTGTAAAAACGTCGGTGTTTCGCCACGCCGGAGTGCAATCTCCCATGACGGACTGAGAAACATAAGCCCGGATGGCTACGACAGCGACTTTTGAGAGCTTTCGCAGGAAATTCTTCTACTTGCATCAACATGAGACGCGTTTTCACACAGCCTCGGTGGAAAGCAGACTCTGGCGTAGATCCAGGACACGCTCCTATTCAGCTAAGTCGGGCTCGGTGAGCTCGGATTTCACTGGTCCCTGCTCCAACGCCCAATTGACCAAGGCTTTAATCGAGGGGCCGAGCGCGTATCCTTTGTCAGTCAGCGTATACTCCACCTTCGGTGGAACCTGGGGATAGACAGTCCGCGTCAAGATGCCTTCCTTCTCCAATTCCTTAAGCTGTTGGATCAGCATCTTTTGATTCACGCCCTCGATGCGCCGCTCTAGCTCTGAGAAACGCACTGGTGCTCTCGCCGCGAAGAGTTGGACGATGATTGCGATTTTCCACTTCCCTTCAAGCACCCGGAGCGTCTCTCTCGTTGCCGCTGCCCAAACGAGCTGCTGCTTAGGGTCCTGATTCTGGCAGTCACGGTCCATGAGCTTACCTTTCGGTGGGTACAAAACTTTTTGGTGGGTTCTTGCGATCCATCCAGCAATCGATATTTCTGACGGCGAGGCAACCCTCATGATCGGAGTATCTAATGAAAATCGGCATCATCGGCGCAGGAAATATCGGCGCAACGCTGGCTCAGATCTTGGACAAGGCCGGCCATGACGTGAAGCTCGCCAACTCGAAGGGACCTGAAACACTAAAGGAGATCGTTGACGGTACGACGATCGCTGCGGTCACCCGAGACAATGCCGTCAAAGATGTCGATGTAATCATTCTGTCCGTGCCGTTTGCTCGAAATCCAGAACTCGCGCCGGTGCTCGCTGATGTTCCGGCGAGCGTTGTCATCGTCGACACGTCCAACTACTACCCGATGCGCGACGGAATGATTAAAGAGGTGGACGAAGGAAAGCTGGAAACCGTCTGGAGCAGCGAGCAAGTCGGGCGGCCTCTTGTAAAAGCCTGGAACGCACTTCTGTCCTTTACTCTCGCCGAAGCTGGATCGGAAAGTGGCTCAGTTTCCAGACTAGCCATACCGATCGCTGGAGATCATGCGGCTGCCAAATCCGTCGTATCGCGCCTTGTCGATGAAACGGGCTTCGATGTGGTGGACGCAGGCCCTATATCCGAATCCTGGCGTTTCCAGCCAGGAACACCCGCCTATTGCACGGAACTCGATGCTGCTGGCGTGAAGAGCGCACTTTCTACTGCCGATAAGGCTCGTTCGTCCCATAACCTTGAGCTCATAACGCAGGCGTTCATTGATGGGAGCTTGAAGCTCGAACGTGAAGCGATGGTCGCCTTCAATCGCAAAATATCAGTCTGAATATAAACCACGGATATTCGGCCCGAGTATCAGCAGCGCTTAAGAGCATTCGACAGAGTTTTCGCTTGCTCTTACGCATGGTTTGATCGGCCTTCGAAATCTAGAGAGTCCCACGAAGCATCTCGGCTTCGAATTGGACGACCTGTTGGAGGTTTCAGAGAGGATCCACCGCTGATCCGACTTGTCGGAAATCCGCCGGAGCGGACTGGCCCAATGTCTTCTAAGGGTCGCGAGCGAGCGGTACCAACCGTGAAATTTCAGCCCCTTGCCTGCCGGCGACTTCGGCGGAGGCCACTCGAAGTCGACGCACGCCATCGCGGATGGGCCGGCTCCCCCGACACGTCTTGCAATTATAGATTATGATAATAATCTATAAGCCGAAGCGGTCCCCCGAGGGGGGCGCATCGTAGGAGAGCGTCGTGGGCAAGACGGACATCAAGACGGCCATCGTCACCGGAGCGGCATCCGGCATCGGACTGGCAACGGGCAAGGCTCTGAAAGCGGCCGGCTACCGCGTCTACGGTACGAGCCGCAGACCCGCGCAGGGGCGGGACGGGGACGTCACGATGCTGGCCTGCGACGTGACCGACGACGCCTCCGTCGAGGCCCTGGTGCGGACGGTCCACGGCGAGACCGGGCGGATCGATCTGCTGGTCAACAATGCCGGTTTCGGCATCAGCGGCGCGGCGGAGGAATCTACGGTCGCGCAGGCGCAGGCACTCTTCGACGTCAACCTGTTCGGCGTCATCCGCACGACCCGGGCGGTGCTGCCGCTGATGCGGGCGCAGGCGGGCGGCCGCATCGTCAACATCAGCTCCATCCTGGGGCTCGTCCCGGCGCCCTACATGGCTGTCTATTCGGCCAGCAAGCACGCGCTGGAAGGCTATTCGGAATCCCTCGACCACGAGGTCCGCAGCCAGGGCATCCGCGTCGTGCTGGTCGAGCCCGCCTATACGCGCACGGCCTTCGACGCGAACCTAGTCTCCCCCGATGCCCCGTTGAGCCTCTACGATTCCGATCGCGCGGGCCGGGAGCGTTTCACGCGGGAGGTCATGGCCACGGCCGACGCGCCCGAGATCGTCGCCAAGGTCGTGGTGAAGGCCGCCACCGCGGCGGCGCCCCATCTGCGCTACACCGCCGGATCGATGGCGCGGCAGGCCAGCCTCCTGCGCCGTTTCGTGCCGGCCAAGCAGTTCGACAAGAGCTACCGCAAGCAGATGCGCCTTCCCCCGGTCTCATGAACTGCAGCGTCTCAAGCATCCGGGGCGCGCTTCGTGCGGCTCTACGCACCTGTCTGATCGGATTTCTCGGCGGATGCTCCTGCCTAAACAGATCATCCCATCAGACCACCTCATCCTGAGGTGACCTTTGCATGAGCAAAGGGCCTCGAAGGAGACCTCCAGTCGCCGCGCGATATCTGGAGCCCTCCTTCGAGGCCGCTACGCGGCACCTCAGGATGAGGTAAGTTATTGGAATAACAACTCGAACAGGCTCTCAGGCACGGCCGGGATTGACCATCGGGTCGGCCTGGAGCCTCGCCGCCGCCAGATCGATGAAGGCGCGCACCTTGGCCGGCGCGCGCCTTCCCTCCAGGCTCACGATATGGACCGGGAGCGGCACCGCCTCCGGATCGTCGAGGACCAGCCTGAGCCGGCCTTCGGCGACCGACGGCGCCACCTGATAGGACAGCAGAGATGCGATCCCCTGGCCGGCGAGGGCGGCCGCCAGGACCGCGTCGATCGTGTTGCAGATCAACCGGCATCGCGTGGCGCCACGCGTCGGCCCTTCGGCCGGGGAATGGCGCTCGAAGGGCAGTCCCATGGCGGTCGAACCGATGGTCGCGTGGCGGTGCAAATCCCCCATCGATTGCGGTGTTCCGTGCCGGTCGAGATAGTCCGGCGCGGCGCAGAGAACCCGTCGGACGGTGCCGACCCGAACCGCGACGAGCCCGGAATCGGCCAGATGACCGATGCGGATTCCCACATCGGCGCCCTCCTCGATCAGGTTGACCACCCTGTCGAGGAACAGCGCGCGCACGCCGACGGCCGGGTAGCGCGCAAGAAATTCGGTGACGGCAGGCAAGACATAAAGCCGGCCGAATTGCACCGGAGCGGTGATCGTCAAGGTTCCGGAAGGTGTCGCATAGGCGCCGGCCGCGAGTGCTTCCGCTTCTTCCATGTCCGCGAGGATGCGGCGGCAATCCTCCAGATAGCGTCCGCCCGCCTCGGTGAGCATCAGCGAGCGCGTGGTCCGCGTCAGAAGACGGGTTCCGATCCGGTTCTCCAGGGCGGCCACCGCACGGGTCACGGCGGGCGGGCTCATGTTGAGTTGGCGCGCCGCAGCAGCGAACCCCCCGTTTTCCGCCACCCGCACGAAGACCCGCATCGCCTGCCACCGATCCATGCCGGCCTCCTCCGTACCCTCGGATTATTCCATCCAGCGGAATAGTCGATTGCGGAGAATGCCGGTTCACGCGTTCCAGGCAAGGGTCTCTGATGTGTCCGTGGCCGGCGCCCTCGTCCGGCCGACGCGGAGATCCATCATGAAGCTGTTCCACATGGCCCTGTCCGGGCATGCGCACCGGGCGCGTCTGTTCCTCTCCCTGGTGGGTGCGGAGTGCGAGATCGTCGAGGTCGACCTCGCCGCCGGCGCGCACAGGACGCCGGACTTCCTCGCCCTGAATCCCTTCGGACAGGTGCCGGTGCTCGTCGATGGCGACGTGGTGGTTCCGGATTCGAATGCCATCCTGGTCTACCTGGCGAAAAAGCTCGGGCGCACGGATTGGCTGCCTGAGGATGCCCTCGCGGCGGCGCGGGTGCAGCGCTGGCTCTCGGTGGCGGCCGGACCCATCGCCTTCGGCCCCGCCGCCGCCCGGCTGATCACCGTCTTCGGCGCTCGCTTCGACGCCGGCGAGGTGATCGCCCGCGCCCATCAGGTCCTCGGCCGCATCGAGGCGGAACTCGCCGGTCGCGCCTGGATCGCCGCCGACCACCCGACCATCGCGGACGTGGCCCTCTACAGCTACGTCGCCGCAGCCCCCGAGGGGAATGTCGATCTCGCCTCCTATGCCGAGATCCGAGCCTGGCTCGGCCGCATCGAGGCGCTGCCCGGCTTCGTGGCCTTTCCGATGACGGCAGCCGGCCTGCGCGCGGCCTGAGACGAAATCCTGCCACCGGAGATCACCCATGTCCCCATCCGATCATTACTCCGCCTCGCCCTGGCACCCGGGCGAAATCGCGATCCAGGACCATGCCGGCGTCGCCGAGCGCATGGCCGAGATCGGCCCTCGCGTGATCCGCGACCGGATGATCGAGCAACATCGCGACTTCTTCCGGCACCTGCCCTTCGTGGTGCTCGGGGCGGTGGACCCGGAGGGCGACGTCTGGGCGACGATCCGGACGGGCGAACCGGGATTCCTCGATGCGCCGGATCCCGTCCGGCTGCGCGTTCGGGCAGCCGCCGAACCCGGCGACCCCGCCGAGGCGGGCCTGACGGAGGGAGCGGCGGTGGGGCTGCTCGGGATCGATCTGGCCACGCGGCGGAGGAACCGCCTGAACGGAATCGTGCAGCGCAGGGAGGGCGACGGTTTCGAGGTCCGGGTGCAGCAGAGCTTCGGCAATTGCCCGCAATACATCCACGTCCGGCAGGGGGCGGAGCGCCCGCGAAATCCCGTCGCGGCGGCCCCGGAGACCGGCCATGGCCTCGACGAGAGCGCCCGTGCGCTCATCGCCGGGGCCGATACGGTCTTCGTCGCCACCTATGCGGAGGGGGAGGACGGGGACCGGCAGGTCGACGTCTCGCATCGCGGCGGCCCCGCGGGCTTCATGCGGATCGGCGAGGACGGCGTGCTCACGGTCCCGGATTATTCCGGCAACCGCTTCTTCAACACATTGGGAAACATTCGCGCCAATCCCCGCGCCGGGCTCGCAATCATCGATTTCACCAACGGCGACCTGCTGCAAATGACGGGGCGGGCGGAGGTGCTCCTCGATTCCCCCGAGATCGCGCGCTTCCCGGGCGCCGAGCGGCTCTGGCGCTTCGCACCCCGGACCTTCGTCCGGCGCGCGGGGGCCGTGCCGCTCTGGTGACGGAGAGACCGGCGCCCGTGCCGGACCCGCTTCAGCGACGGCGGACTTGGCTCTGCTTCGTGTGGAGCACCTTGCGGGCCCGCGCCTCGTGGATCGCGGCCACCTTCATCAGCAGGTGGCGTTCGACATCCGATGGCGCGCTCGCGGCACAGTCCCGCAGGGCGATTGCCGCTCGCACATGCATCAGCGCCCGATCCAGCATCCGGTCCTCGCTCTCCGCCTGATCCTATCCCGGTCTAGCGGCACGGTGCTTAAGGCATCATCAAACGGGATGCCCTGCGGGCGCCGCCGATCCGCTCCGAGAGTTGACGCAGGCCGTCGGGACTGCCAACCCGGCCGCATTGCGGGCGCGGCCGATCCCTCGGTCCGCAGGAGTACCGAATCTTCATGTCCGATCTGCTTGAGACGATCCGCAGAACCCTCGTGCCGATCCACAAGGAGGGCTACCCCTTCATCCTGATCGGCATCGTGCTGACCGTGCTGTTCGGCTATTTCGCCCAGTTCGCCGGCTGGATCTTCCTGATCCTCACCCTGTGGGTCTGCTACTTCTTCCGCGATCCCGAGCGGGTCACCCCGGTGGCGGACGGCCTCGTGGTCTCGCCGGCCGACGGCCGGGTGAACCTGATCTCCACCGTGCTGCCGCCGCCCGAGCTCGACCTGCCGCAGGAGCCGATGACACGGATCTCGGTCTTCATGAACGTGTTCGATTGCCACGTGAACCGCGTCCCCGTCACCGGCAAGATCGGCCAGATCGTCTACACGCCCGGCCTGTTCCTCAATGCGGAACTCGACAAGGCCAGCGACGACAACGAGCGCAACGGCCTCGTCATCGAGACCACGCATCGCGGCAGCCCCCTGCGCGTCGGCGTCGTGCAGATCGCCGGCTTGGTGGCCCGCCGCATCGTCGGGTGGGTGCAGGCGAACGATACCCTGAACGTGGGCGAGCGCTTCGGCCTGATTCGCTTCGGCTCGCGCGTCGACGTCTACCTGCCGGTGGGCACGCGCGTGCTGGTCGGCCTCGGCCAGAAGGCGGTGGCGGGCGAGACCGTGCTCGCCGATCTCGGCGGCGGTCCCGAGCGCAGCTTCCGCCGCATCTGATCCCACCCGGCCCCGCCCCGGCGGGGTCGCGATCCTTCGCGGACGGCGCCCTACAGGCCCGTTCGCCCGTCTTTCCGAAAAGGCGCGTCATGGACGATCTCTTTCCGCCCTTCGAGCCGGATGCCAACGAGCCGAAGCCGCGCCGCTTCAAGGCGGTGCCGTTCCGGATGATCGCGCCCAACATGATCACCCTGATGGCGGTCTGCCTCGGGCTGACCGCGATCCGTCTCGCGTTCGAGGGCAAGTTCGAGCCCGCCGTCATCGCCATCGTCGCGGCCGCCTTCCTCGACGGGATCGACGGGCGCGTCGCCCGGATGCTCAAGGGGACGTCGCGTTTCGGGGCCGAGCTCGATTCCCTCGCCGATTTCGTCAATTTCGGCTGCGCCCCGGCGCTCATCCTCTACGGCTTCGCCCTGAAGGAGCTGCGCTCGCTGGGCTGGATCGTGGCCCTGATCTTCGCCATCGCCATGGCCCTGCGTCTCGCCCGCTTCAACGCGATGCTCGACGATCCCAACCGGCCCGCCTGGAAGAAGGACTTCTTCGTCGGCATGCCGGCGCCGGCCGGAGCGCTGACCGCGATGCTGCCGCTCTATCTCCACTTCCTCGGCCTGCCGTTCGAGCGCTGGGCCGCGCCGGTGGTGCTCGGCTACACGCTCTGCATCGCCCTCCTCGTGGTTTCCACCGTGCCGACCTTCTCCGGCAAGACCATGGGCAAGCGGGTGCCGCGCGAATGGGTGCTGCCGATCTTCCTTGTCGTGGTCGCGGCCTTCGGCCTGTTCATCAGCTACCCGTTCGAGGCCATGGTGGTGATGGCGGGCGGCTACCTCGTCACCCTGCCGATCGGGGCGGCGCAGTACCGTCGCCGGGCGAAGCTCGAGGAGCGTCTCGATGCAACCGGCCGTGGACAGATCGAACCGGCGCCTGTCGAAAGCTGATCGGCTCGCCTAAGCTCCCGGCGGAAGCCCGTTGGGCTCACGCTTGGGAGGCGACGGTGCTGGAAGAATTCAAGAAATTCGCGCTGCGCGGCAACGTCGTCGATCTGGCGGTGGGCGTGATCATCGGCGCCGCCTTCGGCTCCATCGTCACGTCGGCCGTCCAGGACGTGTTCATGCCGATCATCGGGGCGATCACGGGCGGCCTCGATTTCTCGAACTATTACATCGCGCTCTCGTCGAGTGTGCAGAAGGGCGCGGCCTATGCCGATGCGAAGAAGCAGGGCGCGGTGATCGGCTACGGCCAGTTCATCACCGTGGCGCTCAATTTCATGATCGTCGCCTTCGTGCTGTTCCTCGTCATCCGGGCCATGAACAAGCTTCAGACCCAGGAGGAGGCAAAGCCCCTGCCCGAAACCCCGGCGGACGTGAAGCTGCTGGGCGAGATCCGGGATATCCTCGCGGCCAAACCCAAGGTTTAGGATCCCGGGGCCTGAGTTCAGATCGTCGTCGCGGGCGGTGCCTTCAGGTCGTCGAGGAGGCCATCCAGAGCCTGCTCCACCGCGCCGGTGCCTTCTTCATGGGTCTTCAGCCGGGTCTCTAGGCGACGCAATTGCGGCGCGAATTCCTCCGGCACGGCAGGTTCGCCGAGGAATTTCGGAGCATCGTCCTGCGTGGTGAAGACGGAGCGCAGCTGCTGGCCGAGATGGTCCCGCACCGGCTCGGGCAGAGCCGGATCGACAACCGCGGCGCCGGACTGTCCAGGGGCAGAATCATCAATGCGGACGATTGGATCGTTTGCCATATCGGGTGTCTCCCTCAGTCAAGAGCAATAACCAGCCGGGGCGCTGAGTGTTGCGCGTGCCGACTCACAAATGTTGATGGTACCCGATCCCGCGCCGGTATTTGCGGTGTTTCTTCTGCCAGCCCTGACGATCCTCCGATCCACGAAAAAGCCCCCGGTGCCATGGCACCGGGGGCTCTTGCCGAATGGTCAGCGTCGGTCGATGTCGACGATCATACCAGGCCTCGATGAGTCCGCCTCATTGAGGTCTGCCCGCGCGAATGCGCGGCGGCGGTCGTCCGCCGGACCTCACTGGCCCCGACCTATGGGTCGGGGTCAGTGAGACTTAATATTAGTCGATGACCTCGACGATGCGGCGGCTGCGGTCCACCAGCACCGGACGGTCGTTGACGATGGTGTAGCGCGCGCCGCGGGCATTGTACTCGGAAGGCACGTCGTAATAGGTCACGCCGGTGCCCGGCAGGGTCGCGCCGACGCGGACGTCGCCGTCATAGGCGTAGGAGCTGTGACGCTCGCGGGTGACGTATTGGCGGAAGCGGGGACGGTCGTCGACACCGAGAATGCCACCGACGGTTCCGGTCGCAGCGCCAACGGCACCACCGACGATGGCACCTACTGGGCCGGCTGCGTCGGCACCCTCCTGGGCGCCACGCTCGGCGCCGCGCACGAGGCCCTGGGCCTGGGCGGCGAGGGGAAGGGACAGGGCGATCGCCGAAGCGGCGAGAAGGGTCTTGATGTTCATGATCGAGATCTCCGTATCCGATGACCCGCGAACGGTGACGCTCAGCGGGGTTCGGGGCAGTAACGCCCGATCTGCGGAAAGGGATGCCTAGAAAGTCGATTTTGCCGGAATGTCCCAACCATGCCCCCTATCGGGGGACGACGTTCCTCGTCGGCAAGGTGTCGCGAAACGGGTCGCCCGGTAAGAGCGGAGAAGCGCCGATCCCCACCCCTCACTGGACAGTGTCAGGCGTCTTTCGGCATGGCCGATTGGATCAGCCGGTCCGAGCTCAGGTCTTCCTCGTCGTAGCCGAGCAGTTCGGCGAGGCGCCCGCGGGCGCGGCTGACGCGGCTCTTCACCGTGCCGACCTTGCAGCCCATGATCGTGGCCGCCTCCTCGTAGGACACGCCCTCGGCGCCCACGAGGACGAGGGCCTCGCGCTGGTCGGGCGGCAGTTTCGCCAGCGCCGTCTGCAGATCCTCCACATCGAGGCGGTCGCCCTGGTGCGGTGCCGTGGCGAGACGCGCGGCGTAGGAGCCGTCCTGGTCTTCCACCTCGCGCACGCGCTTGCGGTGGTCCGAGTAGAAGATGTTGCGCAGGATGGTGAAGAGCCAGGCATTCAGGTTCGTGCCCGGCTGGAACCGCGCGCGATGCTGCCAGCCCTTGAGCAGGGTGTCCTGTACCAGATCGTCCGAGCGGGCCGGATTGCTGGTGAGCGAGAGCGCGAAGGCCCGCAGCGACGGCACCGCCGCGAGCAGACCGTTGCGGAACTCGGGCTCCACCTGCTCGCCACGAGCTTTCAGGGCGGCTTCCAGCTTCTCGATGAGCTCGGCGAACCGCGTGGACGGCTCGTCCGTGCCGAGGCGGTCGTAGACCGTGCGGAGCTGGTCTCCGAGATGGGAGCGAATGGTCGCCGTGAGGCTCGGCCGGCCGTCGCCGTTCGTGTCGCTCGAGCGGTCGGGGCTGGTGTCAAGGACGTCGCGGGTCATGGCTCGTCGTATTCTGATCGTTTGGCAGGAAATCGCCCGGTTCGGACCGGCCGTATCGGATCGGTCCGCCTGACGTCGATGGCGAGCCCGTAGCATGTCCCGGGGTTGTAGCGCATCCCACCCGGTCACGCATCCCGCCAAGCTGCGCATATGCCGAAGTACGCCCTTCGCGTCCACATGCGGCGGATGGTGTCGGAGACAGCGACATCTTGGCCATGTCCCCAAGCGCTGCCGCCTCTGCTCGCGTCCTCTGTGGTCTATATGATCCGGTCATTGCCGTTGGGAGGGATCGTCCATGGATCGTCGCGCCTTCACCGCGAGCCTGACGGCGGCTTTCCTGTCCGGTCCGGGCGAGGCCGCTCGTGCGGCGGCGCCAGAGCAGCCGCCCGTGCGGATCGCCATGCTGATGTTCCCCGGCATGACGGCGCTCGACCTCGTTGGCCCGCAGGCGATCCTGGCCGGGCTGGCGGGTGATCGGCTCCATCTCGTCTCCCGCCAAGCCGGACCTGTTCCGAGCGATACGGGCCTGCCCCTCATGGCCGACACCTCCTTCGAGACCTGCCCCCGCGATATCGACGTGCTCTTCGTGCCGGGCGGCGACGCGACCCCCGCCCAGATGCGCGACGAGGCGACCCTGGCCTTCCTGCGCGACCGGGCTCCACGCGCGTCCTGGGTCACCAGCGTCTGCACCGGGTCGCTCATCCTCGGCGCGGCGGGGCTGCTCGATGGCTATCGCGCCACCTCGCATTGGTGCGTGCGCGAGACCGTGCTGCCCCGCCTCGGCGCCATTCCGGTGAACCGGCGCGTGGTGGTGGACCGCAACCGGATCACGGCGGCGGGCGTCTCCGCCGGCCTCGACTTCGCCCTCGTCCTGGCGGCCCGCCTGCGTGGCGACGTCTATGCCCGGACGAGCCAGCTCGTGGCCGAATATGCGCCGGAACCGCCCTACTCCGCCGGTACGCCCGAGACGGCCGGGCCCGCCATCTCCGCCCGCGCCGGAGCGATCCTCAAGGACCTGGCGGATGGCTGTCTCGCGGCAGCCACGCGGCACACGCCACGCTGAGGGCCGGGGAGCCGGGGCTTGCCGCCTCGGGCAGCCTCCGCAACCCGCGAGACGGCGCGTGATTCCGCCGGAACCTCGTTGAACGGCCAAGGTTTAGCCCATGGCGGGAAAGCTGCATGGTCGCGATGCGCTGGACGCCGGACCTCCGCGCTCCGACCATGAAGGGCATCGATCCATGGCATCAGGCCTCGCAGGCGATCTCACCCGGACGAAATCCCTCGAGCGGCTGAATTCCGATGCCGAAGGGGGGGAACACAAGCTCGAGCGCACCCTCGGCCCCTGGAGCCTCGTCGCCCTCGGCATCGGCGCGGTGATCGGAGCCGGCCTGTTCTCCCTCACCGGCATCGCGGCGGCCGAACATGCCGGCCCCGCCGTGGTGATCTCCTTCGCCATCGCGTCGATCGCCTGCGCCTTCGCCGGCATGTGCTACAGCGAGCTCGCCGGCATGATCCCCGTGGCGGGCTCGGCCTATACCTACGCCTACGCCACCATGGGCGAGTTCGTGGCCTGGATCATCGGCTGGGACCTCGTGCTCGAATACGCTGTCGGCGCGGCCACCGTTTCGGTGAGCTGGTCGAGCTACGTCACCCGGTTCCTGCGGGACACCCTCGGCATCAACCTGCCGCCCAGCCTCGTCAATTCCCCCTTCGAGACCTACACGGTCGACGGTGTGACGGCGCATGGCATCGTCAACCTGCCGGCCATCCTCATCATCGTCGCCGTCTCGGCCCTGCTGATGATCGGCATCCGCGAATCCGCCCGGGTCAACGCCGTCGTCGTGGCGGTCAAGCTCGCGGTGGTGGCGGTCGTGGTGGGCGTCGGCCTGTTCTACATCAAGGCGCAGAACTACGTGCCGTTCATCCCCGAGAATACCGGCACGTTCGGCGAGTACGGCTGGAGCGGCATCATGCGCGGCGCAGGCGTGGTGTTCTTCGCCTATATCGGGTTCGACGCGGTCTCGACTGCGGCGCAGGAGGCCAAGAACCCCCAGCGCAACATGATGATCGGCATCCTCGGCTCGCTGGCCATCTGCACGGTCATCTACATTGCCTTCGCCGGCGTGCTCACCGGCCTCGTCCATTACGACGCCATGAAAGGCGATGCCGCGCCGGTGAACACGGCCATCGCCCAGACCCCGTTCCCGTGGCTGAAGAGCCTCGTGACCCTCGGCGTCATCGCCGGCTTCTCCACCGTGATCCTGGTCCTGCTTCTAGGCCAGAGCCGCGTGTTCTATTCCATGAGCCAGGACAGGCTGCTACCGGGCTTCTTCTCCCGGATCCATCCGACCTGGAAGACGCCCTACCGCTCGAACCTGTTCTTCATGGTGTTCACCAGCGCGCTCGGCGGGTTCCTGCCGATTAGCCAGCTCGGTCACATGACCAGCATCGGCACCCTGCTGGCCTTCATCCTGGTCTGTGCGGGGGTCATCATCCTGCGCCGGACCCAGCCCGATGCGCGACGGGACTACCGGACGCCGCTGGTGCCGCTGGTGCCGATCCTCGGGATCGTCAGCTGCCTCGCCATGATGGTGTCCCTCGACGGCCAGACCTGGCTGCGACTGCTTGCCTGGCTCGCGGTAGGACTTGTGATCTACTTCGCCTGGAGCCGGCGCAACAGCCGCCTCGGCCGCGAAGAGGCCGTCAAGCCGTCTTGATCAGGGACAGGTGCCGGCCGTCGCGGGCCGGCTCCGTCACCTCGCCCACGGCGACCATCTGACGTTCGCGCGCGATGAAGGCGGTCGGCATCACGGCCTGCATCTCGGCCTCCACGCCGCGCAACTGCGCATCGCCATGCGACGGGTGAAGATGAATGATAGCCAAAGCCTTCGCCCCAGCCGCCTGCGCCAGTTCGACGCCCTTCTCCCAGGTGGAGTGTCCCCAGCCGCAGCAGCGGGGATACTCGGTTTCCGTGAACATGCCGTCGTAGACGAGGAGATCAGCACCCTCAACGAAGCGGCGCAGGGCCTCGTCAGGCCAGGGATCGGAGTGCTCGATGTCGCTGATGATGCACAGGCGCTTGCCCGCATGATCGAAGCGATAGCCCACGGACCCTTGTGGATGATTGAGCAGGATGGTGTCCACCCGCGCGCCGTCGGCAAAACTCAGCGACTCGCCCGCCTTGAAGCCGTGATGGGAGAATGTGCACGGGATGACGTCGAGCGTCACCGGAAACAGCGGCGGCGAGAACAGCCGGTCCAGAGTCGCCTTGGCGCTGTCCCCGTCGAGGTTCCCGCAATAGGTGTTGATCGTTCGCTCCGGGTTGAAGATCACCGGTTTGAAGAACGGCAGCCCAGCGGCGTGGTCGAGATGGAGATGGCTGAACAGGAGATCGATCTCCTTGGGTAGCGCCTCACGATGATGGAGGCCGCAGGCGTTCAGGCCGGAACCGGCATCGACCACGAACAGGCGCGTGCCGCAGCGGATCTCCATGCAAGGCGTATTGCCCCCGAACTCGACATAATCCGGCCCGCTGACGGGCGTGGAACCTCGGACGCCCCAGAAGCGTAGGGAGAGGCCGTCCTCAGCCGAGGTCGTGTGCGTCATGGTCATCGTTCGACTACCGATTGCCCGATCCATCTGAGATCCGGTGCCTTTCGGCGCACCGATGCGATCCGTTCCTCGCGAGAGCGGCCACAAGCAGGTTGCCAGGATCGAAGTGGGGTTGACCATGAGGTAGTCAGCCCGTTTCGACATCGATGTGCGGCCACGCACACAGCTTGGAAGACCGGATTCTGCGCAAAGCCGGCTCCCGCCTGACTGCTTTCAAGCCGGACGAGAGCGACTGGGGCTCCTGTTAATGAGCGGTAGATGGGGCGACTTGCGCGTCGGGATTGCGCTTGGAAACGCCATCGAGAGGGCGTGCGGAAGCGAGTTCCGCGGCGCTAAGGCGGGTGGTCCTAGGGCCGGAAACCGGCCTCGCCGTTCAGGTGCTCGATCGGACGGGGAAGGGAAGCGCTGCCCGGAGGGCCTTCGTATCGATCGGCGACGGCGGCAGGACGCACTTGCGCGCTTCGAGCCACTTCAGGTCGTGAAGCGCGGCGGGACGCCGAGGGCGGGATCATCGAGACCGGACGAGAGCTTGTAATCCCGCATCTTGAACGAGTCCCCCGCGTTTTTTAGGTCGCTCGTCACGCGGAGCGACTGACAGGGAATACCGTAAGCATGAGAAACGATGAGGCCGTGGAGCGAGGTGGAGACGATCTCTTCACAGCTCATGATGTCTCGGATTACACTTTCGATTTCGTCAAACGTTGCCGATCGCGGTGAGATGACCTTGATGTGATCCGCACCTAGCTTCTCGATGGCGGCCCGGAACATCCCTTCCTGCAGCACGTGTGGAATGATGCCGATCATGTGGGTCTTGGGCACATCCACCTCCGGTAGCAGGACGGCGGCATCACCGTGGATCTCGGGGCATTCTCCGCCGCTGGCGATGGCTGCCGAACGCGTTAGCAGCCTGCCTCGACCGCCATTTCGTAAAAGGTGCTCAGGGCGCGGAACGCTGATACGAAGGCACGCCATTTTTCCTATGACCCTGCAAAATGAGGCACCACGGACAGGCAGCATAGAATAGATCTAAATCGAAACTGAGGATTGAACGGTTCTCGTGAGTTTTATACTCTTTCCAATATCCGCCAATACGCTTGCTTGATTGATCGGCTTGCTTCTTTATGCCCGCTGTCGGGGCGTTGCAGAATCTGGAGGTCGGCCGAGATGGAACGGGTGCTGGAACTGATCCGCGGTTATGCACGGCTGGCATGGTGGGACGGTTGCGCCGTCGACATGCGTCTACACCGCATCGCCGACTTCGTGGATTTCCTGACTGCCGCAAAGGAGCCGGGCCTGACGCACAAGCCGATCCCGATCGCAAAAGGAGAGATGGCGTGAGAGTTATCCGTTCTTCCCGGCCCTGTATCGAGCCGCCCAAGGAGGGAAGCGAACTGGACGAGGCGCTGCGGCGCGCGTTCTGGACCAGTCTGCACCGCCAACCTCTTCCGGCGCTCCAAGCGCTGGCGGTGGCGGCACGCACCATCGGGACGCTGTATCGACAGATCGCCGAGGCCCATGAAGGACCAGGCGGCTGCAATTGCGGGTGGGAGCCCGATCCCGATAGCGATCTCATCGTGCTCGAGGCCAATCTGGCGGCGGCCCTGCTCAAGCCCCCGGAAGCCGACCTCGCTCATATGACAATGCTCGGAAGAGCGTGACGACTGGGCGTGCCAGTCCTTGTTGAACGATCGATCGCGACGATCTGGGACTGGGTCTGCCCTTGCGGCTCCTTTCCGCGAAGTCCCACGTGAGGGATTGGTTAACCCACTCCCGCTCATGATCCACTCGACCCTACTGGGTGGAGGTGGGAATGGATGTGATCTACCGCGGCCTCGAAACGTCGCTTCTCGCCCTGAGCCTCGCCCTCGCCATCGCAGCCCTGGCCCTCCCCTCCCTGACGCCCCGGATCCTCGGCGCCCCGGAACTTGCCGTGACCCTGCCGCTGCTCAGTGTCACCGCTGCGCATTGAAGCCACCGAAGGGATTTCGGGGGCGCTGTCGGCGGCGGTAGAGAGGCTTCTCGACGAGCAGTCACGATCGTGACGGTGTGATGTCACACGAGCAGTGTGGCAAACCCAACTATTCGGGTGCGGCGCTTCATTGCGCTGCAACTGTTTCGCCCCCCCGCGATTTACAGACCAAGCGCTGCGGTAAGCGCAATGGTTTGGGTCTGGATGGCGCTTCGGAAAACCGAGCGCGGGCAGGGTTGCGATGACGAAACGGTTTAGGCTTTTCGGTGCGGTGGGCATTGCGCTCGTCGTCGGTGTGTCCTCTTTTTCCGCTGAAGCGATGCCAGGGACTGAGGGATCCTCGACCAGCACTCCTCACCGGGATGCGGAGCTTGGCAAGGTGGCACTGACGGTCGAGGCCGAGGACGATGCTCTCGCTTGCACCAAATCGCGCAAGCGTTTGTTTGTCGATGGCGAGGGCTGGATCGTCCGCCGTGTCACCACTTGCCGCTGAGGCAATGCCTCCGCTTTCAAATGACGGCATGTGGGCTTCGAATCCGGTGCCCTGCAGGTACTTAGGGACCGGCGCTCCTCACTCCTCGCCCCTGTTTTCCGACTGGACCTCGGCCAGGTCATGATCGTCGTGCCGTAGGTCCCGGGCAAGCTCCACACGACGAGGTTCGCATGCCGCCCACGCCGAGATGGTTGATGCCGAGATGCACCCTGGCGCTTGCCCTCGTGGTGGCGCCCGCGGCTCATGCACAGGACGTCGCAGCTTCGGGCTACGGCCATCCCGCTACGTTCCGACCGCGGCTCGATGAGAGCTATGCCAGGCCTCATGTCGTCGCAGCCTCCCCTGTTGATTCGTTGCTGCCGATACCCCGCCCAACCGAGCTGGTCCCGAGCGCTTGGGGCTATGGAACATACGGTGTTCCCACCGCCACCGGCATCCGCCCCGCTCCCGTTGGAACGCCCATTGTATACGTGATCGACACGCGCACCGACGCGAGGCGCAAGGCCCGAAACCAAGGCCCGAGGATATTGTCTCGGGGAGGGCGGAATCCGGTCTCGACATCCATCGATTTGCAGATGCAGGCCGGAGCGAGGATTGTCACGTTGGGTATCGGGCAACACGCCTCGCGCTGAGAGGATGGCGTCAGTACTGCGCGCGCATGATCGATTCGGAGACGAGTTTGATGGGTTTTCCGCGCCCCATCATGATCGCCGCTCGTGATTGCTCCGGATCGGATTCGAACCGCGTCCGCAGCCAGGACACAAGGAACTTCAGGTATTCCGAGCCAATGAGCCTTGCCGTGCCCGGGTGCCGCCACCAGCGATCGGCATCGAAACCTTCCGCGATCACGGGGTGGGGCAGAACACGGTCCTTGCCCATCAACGCGTGGTCGAGCTCCACCAAGGTCCGGGGCATGTGGTAGTTCGAAGTCACCACCGCGACGGTATTGAACCGGTGCTGGCGCATCCAGCGACGGGTTTCGATGGCGTTGCCGATCGTGTTGCGAGCCCGGTAATCGAGATCGACGCAGCACTCGATCCAGTGGCGCTGGCTCGGATTGAGGCGGGCGATCTCGTCACGGCTCGTCCGCTCGTTGACGCCGGTGATCAGCAGGCGCCGGCCATAACCGCCGGCAAGAAGATCGATCGCGTCGCCGATACGCTGTGCGCCGCCCGTTAGGACCACGATCCCGTCCGCCCGGCCGTCGAGTGTGCGCTCGTCACGGGCGATGGATTCGGCGAAGATCAGGAACCCGGCAACCAGCGCCAGGGTGGCGATGGCACCGAGGCCGAGGGTGACATAGCCGATGCGCTGCAGTGTTGGAGACATCACCCTTGCGATCCGTGCGGGAGGCGCCGACAATTCCGCCCGACCGCGTGGCCAGACCCAACCGAACGCCTCCAGCGGGCGAGTGGTGCCGAGTCCTGACATCCGCGTGGCCATTCTCCGAAGGTAGTGCCGAATGCGGCATCCGCGAGGCGATACTTCCGCCTCTAAGGGTTTACGCATAGTTAACGCGACGCAGGGGACTCGGAACCCCATGCGATGTCATGCGGAATGTGCAGAAGGGCCCTACCCCGCAGTCGAAAACCCAGCTTCAGCGCAGGAATCGTCTGACCGTCAGCCGCGAAACGATCCCTGTCACCACGGAGGCGATCACGCCGATGAGTAGGACGGCGGCGTAGCCGCGCCAACCGATATGGAAGGCGCCGAACAGCGCCTCGATCTCGTCTCCAGCCGGCCCCGATCGCCAGAGCCCGGCGAGCAGTCCCGCTAGCGCGAAGACCGCAAGTGCCAGGCACGAGCCGATAACGCCTCCGCGTAGGCCGAGGCGGAAGAAGCGGCGCTGGAAGGCGCGGGCAATGAAATCGTCGTTCGCGCCGACGAAGTGCAGCACCTCCACCACTTCCCGGTTGCCGGCCATGGCGCCGCGCGTGGCGAACACGACCGCGAGCCCGGTGGCGATCAGGACGAGGGCGACGATGCCGACACCGACACCGACGAAGGTGTTGGCCATGGTCGAGAGCCGCTGAAGCCATAGGGCATGGTCGTCGAGGCTCGCCACCCCCGGCATGGCTTCACCGAGCGCGCTCCGAAGTCCTTTCAGATCGGGGGCGGGGGAATCCGCGAGTTTCAGCGTCACGAGCCGCGGAACCGGCAGGTCGGAAAGGTCGAGGCCGCTGCCGAGCCAGGGCTCGAGCAGGCGTTCGGCTTCCGCCTTCGAAAAGATCCGCGTCGTGGCGATCCCAGGCGTGGCCTTTGCCAGCGCATCGGCCTTGGCCACGTCGGCATCGATATCGCGGCCGGCGCTCGGCCTCACTTGGATCGTCACCTCCTGCGCGACGCTGCCCTGCCACTGATCGGCGCTGGAGGCGACGATCTCGGCCGCCCCGGCGCAAAGAGCCGCCAGGAAAGTCAGGATCGCGATGACGGCCGCGAGCGCCCGGCTCGCGGCCGAGTCGGTGGGGACGAGGGGGGCGTTGCGCCGCAGGGTCGCTGGAAGCGCTTCCTGATCGGCAGCGACGGGCATCGAGGGATGCGGCGGTGGGCTGGCCTGACCCATCAGTGTTCGATCTGCAGCCGGCCCTGACCCAGGACGAGCCGAGGGGCGTCGACGAGATCCATCAGGGCGAAGTCGTGAGTGGCGATCAGGACGGAGGTTCCGAGCCGATTGAGTTCGATGAATAGCCGCAGCAGCCGCCGGCCGAGACCGGGATCGACGTTGCCGGTTGGTTCGTCGGCGAGGAGAAGGTCCGGCCGGGCGATGAGCGCCCGGGCGATTGCCGCGCGCTGCTTTTCGCCGCCCGACAGAAGCGGCGGCAGGACGTGCATGCGCTCGCCAAGACCGACCCAACGCAGGAGTTCGACCACCTCGGCACGGTAGCTCGTCTCCGACCTGCCCTGGACGCGCAGCGGCAGGGCGACGTTCTCGTAAGTGGTGAGGTGGTCGAGCAGCCGGAAATCCTGGAATACGATGCCCATCCGCCGGCGCAAACCGGTGAGCGCCTCGTTGGAGATGTCGCTGACTTCCTCTCCGAACACCGAGACCAGCCCACGCGTCGGCCGGACCGAGAGAAGGATCAGGCGCAGCAGGGTGGTCTTTCCCGCGCCGGAGGGGCCGGTGAGAAATTGGAACGAGCGCGGGGCGATCTGGAAGCTCACGTCGCTCAGCACTTCCGGCCCGAGGCCGTAGCGCATGCCGACATTTTCGAACTGGACCACGGGCTCCTCGACGCCCGACAGGAGGCTGTCAGCGGTCACGCGAGATGCCCGGATCCGTTGATGCCTGATTCTGCTGACAAGCCTGCGCTCCCATTCTGCCGCTTCACGGAGGATTAACCGCTCTTAGCGATGATGGTGTGAGTCTTTTTAACCGAACCGGCAACCGCCGATCGATAATTCGAGGCGTCGATTCGCCATGCTGATCGTATGCCCGTCCTGCGCAAGCGAATACGACATCGCCACCGACAGGGTCGGCGTCGAAGGCCGCTCGGTGCGCTGCGCCGCCTGTCGCGAGACTTGGTTCATCTCACCCGATGAGGTCGCTGCTGCCCTCGCCGAGGAGATGGCCGAGATTCAGGCGGCGATGGGCTCGGTGGAGGGGCGCGGGGACGCGCAGGCCGATCTCGATGCATGGGAAGCGGCACTGGCCGAGGAGGCCCAGGCCGCAGCGGTGGATCCGATGCCGGAGGAGAAGCCGGTCCGCAAGCCCCGCGGGCGCACGCCCCCTCCAAAACGATGGGGCGCTATGTCGCCGGTCGCCGCCTTCGGGCTCGCCCTGCTGGCGGGCATACCCTTGGCGCTACTCGCCCGCAGCACCGTGGTGCGGGCCATGCCCCAGAGCGCTGCGCTTTATGCCCGGATTGGCTTGCCGGTGAACCTGCGCGGCATCGAGATCCGCGATCTTTCGGCCTACCAGACCCAGGGCGAGGGCGCCGCGTCCCAACTCGTCGTCGAGGGCGACGTGGTCGGCGTGGCGGGCAACCCCGTCCCGGTGCCGCCGATCGAAGTCGAGGTGCGCGATGCGCAGGACCTGACCATCTACCGCTGGACCGTGGCGCCGCCGCGCTTCAGCCTCGAGGATCGCGAGACGGCCCGGTTCAGGGCAAGCTTGTCGGCGCCTCCGGCGCAGGGGCGCACGATCAAGGTCGGGTTCGCACCGGAGCGCAGTGTGCCGGAGACGGTTCTCGGTCATTGACACCAGACATTGCCTCTCGCGCAGGGCAAAAAACGGTGCCACCCGCGCCCGCTCGTGGTAAAGAGATCGTATGACCAGCCCGACCCGACGCGTGCGCGTCCTCTTCGACGAAACCGCCATCGCGAACCGCAACGAGGAGTTGGCCGCGGCCATCGTCGCGGCCAAGCCCGAGAACCTCCTCGTCGTGGCGGTTCTCAAGGGAAGCTTCATGTTCGCAGCCGACCTGCTGAGGGCGCTGCACCGGTCCGGCCTGTCTCCGCAGGTCGAGTTCGTCCACCTGTCGAGCTATCGCAGCGGCACGGTTTCCTCAGGGCAGGTAGAGATCCTGCGCGACGTCGAGAGTGAGGTTCGCGGCCGCGACGTCCTCCTGGTGGACGACATCTTGGAATCCGGACGTACCGTCGTCTTCGCCAAGGACCTGCTCATGGCGCGTGGCGCCAAGCGGGTCCTGACCGCCGTCCTGCTCGAGAAGCCGGGCAAGCGGGCGGTGACCATCGATGCCGATTTCGTCGGATTCACCTGCCCGGATGTCTTCGTGGTCGGCTACGGCATGGATGTCGCCCACGAATATCGTCAACTCCCCTTCGTCGGCCTAGTCGACCACGTGAGCAGCGAGCCAGACCTGTTCGGCGGCACCTGAGCCCGTCCTGCAGGCACGCGAAGCTGACGATCAGGCACACCCGTGGCTTTAGGGCGACAATTGCGCGCGGTCGGGTCAGGTAGAACATTTGCATATCATTTGATGCAAAGCGGCCCTTGACATCGAAGCTGAGTAAAAGCGCAGTCTGGGCGATCCAGCAGAGACAAAGAGTTGATGGCACGAATCCTCCTCGTTGACGATGAAGAGCCCGTGCGCGGCTTCCTGAAACGGGGCCTGGAAATCGACGGGCATTCCGTCGTGACGGCGTCGGATGGAAGCGACGGGCTCGATCGGCTGATCGAAGCGGATGGCGGGTTCGATCTGATGCTCACCGATATCCGCATGCCGCTGATGGACGGGATCGCCCTCGCTCTTGCGGCCAAGCGAGATTTTCCCGACCTGACCATCCTTCTGATGACGGGGTTCGCAGACCAGCGCGAGCGGGCCCGTGGCCTCGACGCCATCGTCACCGATGTGTTGACGAAGCCCTTCTCCCTGGCCGACTTGCGCTCGACGGTGAAACGCGCGCTCGCCGCCTGAACGGGCCGCACGTCCGCAAAATTTCGATGAAGCTTGGCCGCCGGTCACTGCGTTACCGAAGGGAGCGGTTCCTCCCTTCCTCGCGACGAGTGCCCTATGATGTCATCGACGACGACCCGCGCCGCCCTGGCCGTAGCGCTCCTTTCCGGCACGATCGTATCCGGGGCCGCCGCGGCTGAAGCCCTGATCAGTCCTGCCGCCGGCACACTCACCAAGGTCGCCAGCTTCGAGCATCAGGTCACCGGCGTCACCGTCTCCAAGGATGGCCGCGTCTTCGTGAACTTTCCGCGCTGGACCGAGGACAGCGCCGTCTCCGTCGCCGAGGTGAAGGACGGCCGGATCACCCCTTTCCCCGATGCCGAGTGGAATTCCTGGCGCAACGCGCGCAAGGACGAGGTTTCGGCGGGTGACCATTGGATCTGCGTCCAGAGCGTGGTGGCGAGCCCGGACGGCAATCTCTGGGTGCTCGATCCGGCCGCGCCCGCCATGGCGGCGGTGGTGAAGAATGGGCCGAAGCTCGTGGAGATCGACCTCAAGACCAACAGGCCCGCCCGCACCATCGCCTTCGACGAGGCCGTGGCACCGCAGGGTTCCTACCTCAACGACGTCCGCTTCTCGCCGGATGGACAGACCGCCTACCTCACCGATTCGGGCGCTAGTGGCGCCCTCGTCGTGGTCGATCTCGCCAGCGGCAAGGCCCGCCGCCTCCTCGACGGCGATCCGACGACCCAGCCAGACAAGACGGTGACCGTGACCTACGAGGGTAAGCCCCTGCGGCGCCCCGATGGGCGCGGCGTGGAATTCGCCGCCGACGGCATCGCCCTCTCGCCCGATGGGGGCACCCTCTACTGGCAGGCGATCAAGGGGCGGACCCTCTATAGCCTGCCGACCTCCGTGCTCACTGGCTGGATGACGTCGGCGCTCGTGCCGGAGGCACTTAGCGACAGGAGCCTGTCGGGCAAGGTGGAGACGGTGGGCGAGAACGGCCCTGCGGACGGCCTCATCATCTCGCGCAAGGATGGGCGGATGTACGTCACCTCGCCCCAGGATGACTCGATCAAGGTCCGCGACCTGTCCGCCAAGGGCTCCGCCCTCACCACCCTGATCCAGGACAAACGCCTGCGCTGGCCCGACACTTTCGCCGAGGGACCGGACGGCGCCCTCTACGTGACGACCTCTCGCATCCAGGATTCGGCCTTCTACAAGCCCGACGCACCGGCGGCCCTGCCCACCGACCTGTGGAGCATCAAGCCCTCGGCGGGCGACGCCACCGGCTCGACGGCGAGCCCATCCGCCCGCTGAGACCGAAGGCCCGATCGGTCGGCGAGACCGGCCGGGCATTCCCGCCCTCCCCTGCGAGCTTTCCCATGCGCCGACGCGACATCCTCTGCGGCCTCGCCGCATCCGGTCTCTGGAGCGGGCACGCTTCGGCGGCTCCGATCCTCCGGTCAGACGATCCCCGGTTCGCCGAACTGGTCGATCCGTCCGCCCGGCCGGTGACCCTCTACCGCGAGGGTCGGTGGTGCGAAGGCCTGTGCTGGGCACCGCATCTCGGGGGGCTCATCGTCAGCGACGTGCGGTCGAACCGCATGCTGGTCATCGGCGAGGATGGCGGAGTGAAGCCGTTTCGCGATCCCTCGAACAACGCCAACGGCAACATTCTCGATTCGAAGGGGCGCCTCGTCACCTGCGAGCACCGGACCCGTCGCGTCGTCCGCCGCGAACCCGACGGGACGATGACCGTGCTGGCGGATTTTTACGGCGGCAAGCCCCTGAACTCGCCCAACGACGCGGCGCTCGCGCCGGACGGAGCGATCTGGTTCACTGATCCCGTCTTCGGCATCACCGTGCCGGATGAAGGCATTCAGGCGGTGCCGGCTCAATCCGCGAGGCGGGTCTACCGGATCGATCCGGCCGGTGAGGTCCAGGGCATGACGGATGCCGTCGGCCAGCCCAACGGCATCGCCTTCGCGCCGGACGGCCACACGCTCTACGTCACGGAGACCAGTGCCGCCCTCGACAATGCGGAGGGCGCGCGCGCCATCCTCGCCTTCCCAGTAAGGGACCGGCGCCTTGGCGAGCCGCGGGTCGTCGCCGCGCTCGATGCCGGCGCCCCGGACGGTCTCGCCATCGACGAAGCCGGACGGATCTATGCGGCCTGTGCCGACGGTGTGCGCATCTACCTGCCCGATGGGACATTGCTCGGCCGGATCGCCACCGCGACGCCGGCCTCCAACGTTGAGTTCGGCGGGCAGGACGGGCGCCGACTTTTCATCTCGGCCGGCTCCGTGGTGGCGGCCATCGATCTCAAGGTCCGGGGCGCGGCGAAAGCCAGCTGACCGACGTCATTTTTCCAGGATTGCAGCATCCATGACCCTCGCTCGACGCGACATGTTGGTGGCCGGCCTCGCCGGATTGGTCCCCCTGAGCGGCCAGGCCGCCGCGGCTGAAGGAGGCTCCCCTCATCAGGCATCCGGCAAGACGGTCGCCGGTGACCTCGGTGTACCGGGGCTCGAACTCGCCATGGCGGCGGATGCGCCCTCGAACCCCACCGGCCTCACCCTGTCCCGGAGCGGCCGCGTCTTCGTGATGATGCCGCGCTTCAACGCCAAGGTGCCCTTCACCCTCGGCGAAGTCATGCCGGATGGGCGCGTGACGCCCTATCCCGACGAGACCACCAACCAGCCCGATGCCAAACACGCCCAGACCCGTCTGCTGCATGTCCCCAATGGCGTAATGGACCGGGACGACACGCTCTGGGTCCTCGATGCCGGACTGCCGGACGGTGCCGGCCCGCCCATGCCGGGTGGTGCCAAGCTCGTCCAGATCGATCTCATCAGCAACCGCATCATTCGCGTGGTTCCGCTGGAAGCCGGCGTCACCGCGACCTCCTCGCTCAACGACCTGCGGATCGATATCCGCGATGGCCGGGCGGTGGCCTTCATCACCGACCAGGGCCAGGACGGGCACGGCGCGATCCTGGCGGTGGATCTCGCCAGCGGCCGCGTCGTCCGGCGCCTCGCCGAGCATGCCAGCACCGAATCCCAGAAGGGCATCGTCAAGATCGTCGAGAACCGGCAGATCCTCCAGCGCAAGGCCGAGGGGCCGCCCCGCCCGGTGCAGGGTGGCGCCAACGGCATCGCCCTCAGCCCCGACGGTCGCCGTATCTACTATGCGCCGCTCATGGGCCGGCGCCTCTACGCGGTGGAGACCGCACTTCTCCTCGACCCGGCGGTGTCCGATGCAGAGGTCGCCGCCGCCGTCGAGGATCTCGGCGAGAAGGGCATGACCGGCGGCCTCATCGCGGATTCGAAGGACCGCGTGTATCTCGCCCTGCAGGAGCACAATGCGGTCGGCCGGCGCGAAACGGACGGCACCGTCACCATCCTCGCCACCGATCCCCGGCTGATCTGGGCCGACACGTTCTGGATCACCCCCGACCGCTGGCTCTACATCACCGCCGCGCAGGTCAATCGGAGCCCGGACTACAACAACGGCCGCGACATGCGGCAGCCGCCCTACGCCATCCTCCGAATGCGTATCGACGCCGACCCGGCCTGATGTCGCGTCCCCGCCCGGTCGTATGATCAGGCGAGCATGTGCGTGAGGAGGGCGCGCAGCTGCGCCGGCTTGATCGGTTTGTGCATCAATTCGGCGCCGATCATCGCCACTTCCGCCTCGATCCCGGGCGAATGGTCCGCGGTGGTCACGATGACCGGCAGGGCCGAACGGGTCACGCCGCGCAGGTAGCTCGCGACATCGAGGCCGCAGGCGCCGTGATCGAGGTGATAATCCAGGATCAGTACGTCCGGCGGGGGCTGCCCGGCGGCGACGCGCTTAGCTACACCCGCAAGGTCGCGATGGACACTGACCTCCGCGTCCCAGTTCTGCAGCAGACGCCTCAGCGCATCGGCGGTGGCCGGGTCGTTCTCGACGATGAGGACGCGTGCCCCGGTCAACCGCGTGGCGATGGGCGCGGGGCCGGCCATGGTCTCGGTCGGGGAGGCGCCGATGGGGACGGACAGGCCGACCCGGGTGCCGTGGCGGAGCCGCGAATCGAGGACGAGGGCATGGTCGAGGGCCGTGGCCATGCGCTGGACGATGGAGAGTCCGAGGCCAAGTCCCGGCTCGCCCTCGTCACCCGCCCCGCCGCCCCGGTAGAATTCCTCGAAGACGAGATGGCGCTCGCTCTCCGCGATGCCGCAGCCAGTATCGATCACCTCGATGCGGCACAGCCGACCACGCCGGCGCGCGGCGATCAGTACGCCGCCCCAGCCGGTATATCGGATCGCGTTGGAAACGAGGTTCTGCAGGATGCGCCGAAGAAGGACCGGGTCGCTGTCCACCCGGATCTCCGGGCAGCGGATCGCGAGGCGCAGGCCCTTGCGCTCGGCCATCGGCCTGAAGCTCGCCGCGATCCCGTCGAGCAGATCGCCGAGAGCCACCGGCCGGATGACCGGGCGGACGATGCCGGCATCGAGCTTGGAGATGTCGAGAAGAGTCTTGATCAGGTCTTCGATGGTCTGCAACCCCCGTTCGACCTGCGCCGACATCGCCAGGGCTTCCGGGCCGAGCGGCATGTCCGACAGGGCGGAGGCCGAGAGGCGCGCTGCGTTCAGCGGCTGCAGCAGGTCGTGCCCGGCGGCAGCGAGGAAACGGGTCTTCGAGCGGTTGGCGGTCTCGGCCTCCTCCTTGGCCGCGACTAACGCGGCGTTGGAGCGCTCCAGGCTATCCATGAGGCCGGTGAGTTCCTCGGTGCGGGAGCGGACGCGGCCCTCGAGCATGATCGCGGTCTGGAACAGAGAATATGCGCCCCCCTGCTGGTCCATGGTGCGCTCCACATGCGCCATGAGCGCCGCGTTGATACGCTCCAGCTTGGCGATGCGGCGGCTGGCCTCTTTGTCACCGACGCTGGGAGAGCCGGCTGTCATGAAGCGGCCAGCCGGCCGATGGCGATGCCGGTAAAGGTCTGGTTGAGGTGCATCGCCCGGTACTGCTCGCCATAGGTCTCGAACCCCACCACGTCATAGCGGCGATAGAGGTCGCAGATGCCCTGGCGGACCTGCCGGCTCTCCGCATCGAGGCGGCGCAGGATGCAGTCGAAGCCGATGATGAGATCGATCCCCCCGAGTGCTGCTTCGAGACGGGTGAGTTCGCTCCGGGTGGTCTCCACGATGTCGCGTGGCTGGGCCAGGGTGAGCACGACGCCCTCGTCGATGGCGCAGAAGAAGCTCAGGGAGCCATCGGCGTTCATGCGCCGAATCGAGCGGCAGAAATACTCGCCCCCGACCTTCACCGCGAGGGGATAGGCGGCAAAGCTCATCGGCGTCAGCGCTTCCGGGTCGAGCCCCACCGCCATGGCGTATTCGCGGGCGGCGGGCTCGGCGTTCAACTCGTGGACGATGCGCTGCTCGTCGTCGGAAGCCGTGACCACGAACTTCGTGGTCGTCGCCTCGAAATGATCGCTCTTGAAGATCTGGAACGGATAATCCGTCTCCACCAGCACCACCACCGCCGCCCGGCGATGGATAGCGCCTTCGTGGAGCAGTACCGTCTCGCGGAAATTCAGGTCGTCGCCGGCGGATCCGCCCACCAGGGGGATGCCATCGAGCGCCCAGGCAATGGCCGAGACCACCGTCTCCTCCGCATTGGCGAGGCCATCGATGAAGGACAGGGCGAAGCGCCGGTTCGGTGGGGCATCGGGGGATTCCGTCTCCAGTATCCGCCGCAGGGCACGGACGGACGAGGCGGTGCGCGCCACGTCGAGATGGTCGATGGCATCGAGGATCGCCGAGACGACGCGAAAACCCTTTTCGGGGAATGCCACCACCACGAGGCCGCGCTCTAGCCCGCCCGCCGGACAGATGCCGCCCGACATGGTGCATCCGGTGATGGGTGTGCCGGGGAAAGCGCGCGCGAGGGCGGTGTTCAGGTCATCGACGATGTAATCGGGAGAGAAAAAGACCAGCAGATGCGAGAGACGGGACGGACCGATGCGGACGGCGACGTCCGTCACTGCCTCGGCCGCCGTCGCGGCGACCGTCCAGGCGGTCCTGATCCCGCACAGATGCCCACGCATCCGCGTGCCCTCCCTCACCGTTCCGTCCCCTCGGCATCATGCGTCGGCTTCATGCCGCGACGTCGTGTCGGAGGAGTATGTCGGTGCGTCAGGCCGGGCGCAATGGCGGCGCTTGCGAGCGCCGCCCTTTGGGCTCAATCCACCGTCTTGAGGTCTTTCACCGAGACGTCGCCCTGGCGGGACGAGAAGGTCGGCGCGGAGCCGTTGCTCTGGGAGACGCCGTTGATCTGGTGATCGCCGGTATCGTAGGTCGTGCGCTTGCCGTCCGTGTCGATGACGAGCCGGCGCGCATCGGGGAAGAAGGCGTAGCGCATCCCGTTCTGGCCACCGCTGGTGGAGGGCTGGCCCAGCTCCTGGGGCCACCAGGCCTCGCCGCCGGACATGGGTTTCATCGGCTTCATGGGTTCCATCGTCGTTGTCCTCGAACGTGATGAGTCAGACACGGCTACGCCCGAGAGCGGACAAGGTTGCATGAACCGGGCGCCGGCCCCCGGCGGCCGCATGCCGGATCCGACTTCTCCTTGCCGACATTGAATTTCCCCACCTCAGGGGTCATATCGCGCACCGTTCGATCCCCGGAGGCAAACCCTTGAGCGATACCCTGGAACGGCACGAATTCGGTGCCGAGGTCGGCCGGCTGTTGGACCTCGTGGTCCACGCCCTTTACTCCGACCGTGAAATCTTCCTGCGCGAATTGGTGGCCAACGCCGCCGATGCCCTGGACCGGCGCCGCTTCGAGGCGCTGACGCAATCGGTCTCGGCTCCGCCGGCCGACGCGAAGGTCACGATCACGCCGGAGAAGACCACACGCACGCTGACGATCTCCGATCCCGGCATCGGCATGACCAAGGCCGAACTGGCGCAGAATCTCGGCACCATCGCCCGCTCCGGCACCCGCGCCTTCAGCCAGTCGCTCGGAGACGCGAAAGCCGAAGACAAACCCAGCTTGATCGGCCAGTTCGGCGTCGGCTTCTACTCCGCCTTCATGGTGGCCGACCGCGTCACCGTCACCTCGCGCCGCGCCGGCTCCGACGAATCCTGGACCTGGGCCTCGGACGGCCAGGGCAGCTACACCCTGGAACAGGCAACGCGCGACGAGCCGGGCACCGACATCGTCCTCCATCTCAAGGAGGATGCCGACGAGTATCTGGAGAGCTACCGCCTCGATCACGTCGTGCGCAAATGGGCCGACCACATCACCGTGCCGGTGGCCATCGTCTCCGAGGGCAAGACCGAGACCGCGAACCAGGGCACGGCCCTGTGGCGCAAGTCGAAATCCGAGGTCACCCCGGAGCAGTACACCGAGTTCTACCGCCATGTCGGCATGAACTTCGACGAGCCCTGGGCGACCCTGCATTGGCGCGCGGAGGGCGCACTCGAATTCTCGGCCCTGCTGTTCATTCCCGGCATGAAGCCGTTCCAGGCGGTGGAGGGCGAACGCGCGAGCAAGGTTCGGCTCCACGTCCGGCGCATGTTCATCACCGACGAGGCGGAGCTGCTGCCGACCTGGCTGCGCTTCGTCCAAGGCGTCGTCGACACCGAGGACCTGCCCCTCAACGTCTCGCGCGAGATGCTGCAGGCGACGCCCGTCCTCACCAAGATCCGCCGCGCGGTCACCGGTCGCGTCCTCTCCGAACTCGGCAACCGCGCCAAGGATGCGGAGGGCTACCAGTCCTTCTGGGAGAATTTCGGCCCCGTCCTGAAGGAGGGTATTTACGAGGATTACGAGCGCCGGGGCGAGATCGCTCCGCTCCTGCGCTTCCGCTCCTCGGCGGTGGAAGGCTGGACCTCCCTGCCCGATTACGTCTCGCGCATGAAGGACGGTCAGGAGGCGATCTATTACCTCGTGGCCGACGATGCCGACGCCCTGGCCGCCTCGCCGCAGCTCGAGGGGTTCCGCGCCCGCGGTGTCGAGGTTCTGCTGCTCTCCGACCATGTCGACGCGTTCTGGCCGGAACAGCTCGGCCGCTTCGAGGAGAAGCCCCTGCGTTCGGTGACCCAGGGCGGCCTCGACCTCTCGAAGATCGCCGCCACCGAGGAAACCGGCGAGGCGCCCGCCTCCGTCGATGCCCTCGTCGCCGCCCTCAAGACGGCACTGGCCAAGGATGTGGCCGATGTCCGCGCGACGGACCGGCTGGTGGAGAGTGCCGTGGTGCTCTCGGCCTCGGGCAGCGGGCCCGACCTGCAGATGCAGCGCCTGTTGCGCCGGGCCGGGCGCGGAGCCGGCGGATTGCCGATCCTCGAGATCAATCCGCGCCACCCGCTGATCACCTCCCTCGGAGCGAAGGCCGAGGCCGGGGAGGACGTGACGGAGGCCGCCGGCACCCTCGTCGACCTTGCCCGCATTCAGGACGGCGACACCCCACGCGACCCCGTCGCCTTCGCCCGCAAGGTCGCTGCCGCCCTGGCCTCCGGCGCCTGAACCCGCGGCGTTCGACGGGAGCGCATTCTTTGTGCGCTCCCGACTTGTGATTTCGACCGAACTCGTGTTAACGAGCCTCCGTCTCATTGAGGCGCCCCGCGGAGAGGTGGCAGAGCGGTTGATTGTACCGCACTCGAAATGCGGCATGGGTGCAAGCCCATCGGGGGTTCGAATCCCCCCCTCTCCGCCACTTGCCTGTTTGAGGCGGTTTCCCCCAGACTTTTAGCCCTTGTGATCGTTCAGCTTTTCCGGCTGAGGTGATTGACACGGTTTCGCTTAATCCCACCTGATACCCCCGCACCTGCTGGGGTGAATGCTGGGGGTTGGGCGGACACATGGCTCGGTTGGTCAACAAGCTCAACGCGCTCACAGTCGGTCGCATGACCACGCCGGGGACGTACAGCGACGGGGATGGTCTCTACCTCGTCGTCGATCCCGGCGGCGCGCGTCGCTGGGAGATGAAGTTCCGTCAGAACAGCAAGCAGCGCGAGATGGGTCTCGGCAGCGTGAAGGTCGCCTCTCTTGTCGAGGCACGCCGCAAGCGAGACGACATCCGACGCTTGATCGCGGAAGGCCGCGATCCCATCGCCGAGAAGCGAAAACCCGATCCGGCTACGGCCAAAGCCGTGACGTTCGGTGGCTTCGCGGACGAGCTTCTTCCAGAGATTGCCAAGGGCTTCCGCAACGAGAAGCACAAGGCGCAATGGACGAGCACGATCAACACCTACGCTGCGTCGCTCAGAGCTAAGCCCGTCGCCGACATCACGACCGACGACGTCCTCGGTGTCCTACGCCCCATCTGGGACGATAAGAGCGAGACTGCTTCTCGCGTCAGAGGGCGTATCGAACGCATCCTCGACGCCGCCAAAGCGAAGGGCTTGCGGACGGGCGAGAACCCGGCCCGTTGGCGCGGGCACCTCGACCACCTGCTCTCAAAGCGTCGCCGTCTGACACGCGGACACCATGCGGCTCTGCCCTTTGAAGACGTTCCGGCCTTCGTCGCCAGCCTTCGGGAGCGAACGGCAGTCGCGGCGTCGGCGCTGGAATTTACGATCCTAACAGCCGCCCGCGTGGGAGAGACCTTGGGTTGCCAATGGTCTGAAATCGACCGGACGACGAAGGTATGGACGGTTCCCGCCTCAAGGATGAAGGCCGGAATTGTTCACCGTGTCCCGCTCGGCAAGCGCGCTCTGGAAATCATCGATAGGATGGCGCTGCTTCGGCGTGGCGACTACGTGTTTCCGACCTTCCGCGCCGACAAGGCCATGAGCGACATGGCGTTGAGCGCCCTGTTGAAGCGTATGGGCGTCAAGGCGACGACGCACGGCTTCCGGTCCTCATTCAGGGATTGGGCTTGCGATGCGACGACCTTCCCCCGCGAAGTCGCTGAGGCCGCTCTGGCGCATGCCGTTGGCGACGCAACGGAGGCGGCTTATCGCCGGAGCGACGCCCTCGATAAGCGGCGTGAACTTATGAATGCCTGGGACGCCTACGTGTCGTCGGAGTCACCCCCATAATCGCGGACGAGTTTCGACCCGAGGACTACGGCGACGAGGTAGGCTTCTCTCACCCGGCCCTCTTCGCACATGTCGGCGTCACTGATCCAAGGGACTGGCGGACGGTCGCTCTTCGTCTCGCCGAGAGGTATGCACCGGAGACGATGTCCGGCTCGCCACCACCCGTGAGAAAGAGAGCCGGGAGGCCGGAAAAGTGGGACAGCCTCGCGCTGGCCACTCTGTTGAGCGTGATCGATGAGCTTCAAGCGGATTCTCGCGCTGGGCTTATCAGTCAGAACCTTTCCAAGACCGGTGCGGCATGCGACTTTCTTTTGAACGAGACGAAAGACCCCAAGGCCGCAGCTGGCCTGCCCCCTGAAAAGTGGTCCTCCCTGAGGTATGGCTTTGAGCCATGTGGAGGATGTCATCATGGGACGGAAGAAGCATACGGCTGAAGAGATTGTTGCCAAGCTGCGCCAAGTGGATGTTCTGGTCTCGCAGGGTCGCAAGGTTGCCGAAGCAATCCGGTCCATTGAGGTAACCGAGGTCACGTATTACCGTTGGCGCTCTGAGTACGGCGGCTTGAAGGGTGGCCAGGTCAAACGGCTGAAGTCCCTGGAGACGGAGAACCAACGGCTTCGTCGGGCGATCTCCGACCTGACCTTGGAGAAGCTCATCCTCAAGGAGGCCGCATCGGGAAACTTCTGAGCCCGGCTCGCCGCCGGGCTTGTGTCGACTACGTCGTTGCTGAGCATGGCGTGTCGCAACGCTTTGCCAGAGGTGGCTCGGTTTGTCTGAACAGGCTCGGCGACCTGCTAAGTGGATTGCCTGCCGGGTTTATGCCGCTTCGAGAAGCGGCTTGTTGAAGTAGGCGTGGTCTGGGGTTTTGCGCCCCAGGCTCGAATGCAGGCGTCGTCCGTTGTAGAAGTCGAGGTATCGGCCGATTGATGCCCGGGCATGGCTGACGGTCTCATAAGCCCGGAGATAGACCTCCTCGTATTTCAACGATTTCCAGAGCCGTTCGACGAAGACGTTGTCACGCCACGCGCCCTTGCCGTCCATGCTGATCTTGATCTCCTTGGCCAGCATGACCTTCGTGAAGTCGTTGCTGGTGAACTGCGAACC
Source organism: Methylobacterium bullatum (assembly GCA_902712845.1). Taxonomy (NCBI): domain Bacteria; kingdom Pseudomonadati; phylum Pseudomonadota; class Alphaproteobacteria; order Hyphomicrobiales; family Methylobacteriaceae; genus Methylobacterium; species Methylobacterium bullatum. The sequence goes on along the minus strand of LR743504.1, from coordinate 1,645,544 downwards.
CTGATCGGTATTGAAGATTTCGGGTTGCCCGAAGCGAGCCAAGGCCTCTTCGACGGCCTCGATGCAGAAGTCCGCCTGCATCGTGATGGACAGCCGCCAGCTCAGCACCCGCCGGCTGAACCAGTCGACGACGGCAGCGAGATAGACGAAGCCCCGGGCCATGGGAATGTAGGTAATGTCCATGGCCCAGACCTGATTGGGGTGCGTCACCGGCAGCTTGCGGAGCAGGTAGGGGTAGATCTTGTGGCCCGGCGCCGGCTTCGACGTGTTCGGCCTGCGGTAGAGTGCCTCGATCGCCATGCGCTTCATCAGCGTCGCGACGTGCAGGCGGCCAACGCTGATGCCTTCCCCGGCCAGTAGGTCGCGCAGCATACGGCTGCCGGCGAAGGGATATTCCAGATGCAGTTCGTCGATCCGTCGCATGAGTGCGAGATCGGCGGCCGAGACAGGGCGCGGCAGGTAGTAGACGCTTCCCCGGCTGATCCCGAGTTCGCGTGCCTGCCCGGCAACCGGCAGAGCATGGGAGCGGTCGATCATCGTCTTGCGCTCGGCAACAGTCCGGCCTTGTCGAGCGCGCCTTCCAAAAAATCGTTGGCCAGCGTGAGCTCTCCGATCTTGGCATGCAGCGTCTTCACGTCGATCACTGGCGTGGCGGCAATCACGGTGGCCTCAGATCCGAAGACGCCGGCGGCCCCTTCCAGAAGTTGGGAACGCCACTGCGTGATCTGATTGGGATGCACATCAAACTGCTGCGCCAACTCGGCCAGCGTCTTCTCGCCGCGCACTGCTGCCAACGCCACCTTCGCCTTGAAGGCAGGGCTGTGGTTCCGCCTGGGTCTCTTCGTCATCGTCTCTCCTGATCGCAGCCATCCTGGCCGCCTTCAGGCAGACAATCCACTCAGCCCGCTGTGCAGATTTGCCGAGCCACCTCTATCTGACGGCAACTCGACCGTGAGGGGATCACGGTGGCTCGTTGCACCGTCGCACGGCTGATGCGAGCGATGGGTCTGCAAGGCGTGGTGCGAGGCAAGACAGTCCGGACGACGATCCCTGATCCGGCCGCGGCGTGCCCACTCGACCGGGTCAACCGGCAGTTCAAGGCCGCGTGTCCGAATAGGCTGTGGGTCACCGACTTCACCTACGTCGCGACCTGGAGCGGCTTCGTCTATGCGGCCTTCGTCGTCGACGTTTTTGCCCGCCGGATCGTCGGCTGGCGCGTGTCGCGCTCGGCGCGGGCGGACTTCGTGCTCGATGCCCTGGAGCAAGCCCTGCACGAGCGCCGCCCCTTCGCAGGCAGCGGTCTTGTCTGTCATTCCGACCGCGGATCGCAACATGTGAGCATCCGATACACCGAGCGCCTTGCTGAAACGGGCATCGAAACCTCCGTCGGCAGCGTCGACGACTCGTATGATAATGCTCTCGCCGAGTCCGTGATCGAACTGTTCAAGACCGAGGTGATCCATCGGCGTGACCCGTGGCGGTCGTTCGAAGCCGTCGAGTTCGCCACCCTCGAATGGGTGGATTGGTTCAACACCCGCCGCCTGCTCGAACCGATCGGGAATATACCTCCCGCCGAGGCCAAAGCGCGTGACTCAGCCCAGACCGAGGTGAAAGCCTTGGCAGCCTGACCCAAACCAAATGGCCTCAGAGAAACCCGGCGCGGTTCAGTCCATAACGGCCTCAAGATGCCTGCCGGGCCGTTATGCCTCGCATGGAGACGAAGGCTCAGACAGCCCACAAAGCCCTGGCCGAACAGAATGTATCGGCCAGGGGGTGTCGCGACGCTTACGCCACCAGGAAGTCGAGGTAGGTCAGCGTTTCCTTCGTGCCGATGACGGCAAACTGGACGGCGGTGCTGGCCGTGCCGTTGCCATCGGCGTCGTAGGAGAGCGCGCCGGTCTTGTGGTCGTAGAGAATGCGGTCGCTCGCATCCACCACGGCACCGGCATTGCCAAGATCCTTGAACGCGGCCTCCGCAAGCTGCCCCGTGGCGAGAGCGCCGAACACTGCCCGAGCCAGTTGGATCGTGTCCTCCGGCACCGAGAAGTCGACGAGGCGGTCGACATTGGCAGAGTCGAGGTTCGACGAGAAAACGAACGTATCGCTCCCGTCCCTGCCATAGATCACGTCGGCACCGGCGCCGCCGTTCAGCACGTTGTCGCCGTCATTGCCCACCAGTTTGTTCGCGAGCGCATTACCGGTGAGGTCGATGGAGGCCATGCCGACGCCGCTCGTGGTCCTCAACGTCTCGACCTCCTGGCCGGCCAACAGAGTGTAGCTTACGCTGGTCTTGACCGTGTCGGTGCCACCGTCGGCCGCCTCGACCACACGGTCGCCGGCATAATCGACGATGTAGGTGTCGTCGCCGGCGCTGCCGTAGAGCTGGTCGGCTCCCTCGCCGCCGTTGAGAACGTTGTCACCGTCATTGCCCACGAGCTTGTTGTCGAACTCGTTGCCGGTGAGATTGATGGCGACCGTGCTGGCGTCGCTTGTTGTCCTCAGCGTCTCGATCTCCTGGCCGGCTGCCAGCCTGTAAGTGACGCTGGTCTTGACCGAATCGGCGCCCCCGCCAGTCGCCTCGAAGGCGCGATCACCGGCCTCGTCGATGATGTAGGTGTCGTCGCCAGCGCTGCCGTAGAGCTGGTCGGCTCCCCCGCCGCCGTTGAGGACGTTGTCGCCGTCATTGCCCACGAGCTTGTTGTCGAACGCGTTGCCGGTGAGCTTGATGGCGACCGTACCGGCGTCGCTCGTGGTCCTCAGCGTCTCGATCTCCTGGCCGGCCGCCAGCGTGTAAGTCACGCTGGTCCTGACCGTGTCGGTGCCCCCGTCAGCCGCCTCGAAGACGCGATCACCGGCCTCATCGACGATGTAGGTGTCGTTACCAGCGCCGCCGTAGAGCTGGTCGGCTCCCTCGCCGCCATTGAGGACGTTGTCGCCGTCATTGCCCACGAGCTTGTTGTCGAACGCGTTGCCGGTGAGCTTGATGGCGACCGTACCGGCGGCGTTCGTCGTCCTCAGCGTCTCGATCTCCTGGCCGGCTGCCAGGGTGTAAGTGACGCTGGTCTTGACCGTGTCGGTGCCACCGTCGGCCGCCTCGACCACACGGTCGCCGGCATAATCGACGATGTAGGTGTCGTCGCCGGCGCTGCCGTAGAGCTGGTCGGCTCCCTCGCCGCCGTTGAGAACGTTGTCGCCGTCATTGCCCACAAGCTTGTTGTCGAACGCGTTGCCGGTGAGATTGATGGCGGTCGTACCGGCCTCGCTCGTCGTCCTCAGCGTCTCGATCTCCTGGCCGGCTGCCAGCGTGTAGCTTACGCTGGTCTTGACCGTGTCGATGCCACCGCCGGTCGCCTCGACGACACGGTCGCCGGCATCGTCGACGATGTAGGTGTCGTCGCCGTCATACCCGGAGGCCCTCGTCCCCGGGCCGGTCAGCAGGAAGATGTTGTTGCCCGGATCGCCCTGGTTGGAGCCAGTGACAGTCACCCGCAGATGCGCGGAACCGGCGGCACCCTGACCGTCGGAGAGCGTGTAGAGGAAGTCGTCGACGACGCTCGCTCCCACCGCGACCCGACCCTCGGCATTGGCTTCGTACGTGTAGCTGCCGTTCCCCTGGAGGGTGAGCGTGCCGTAGCGGCCGGCGATCACCGTGGCGCCGTCCACGTCCGTCCGGGCCGTGCCTGCGGTTACCGCCCTGATCGCGGTGATCGTCAGGGTGCCGCCGTCGGTGTCGATGTCGTTGCCGAGCACGCCACTCACCACGGAACTTCGCTGAACAACCTCGATCGTATCATCGGTCACGGCGGGGGCGTCGTTGACTGAGGCGAGCGTCAGTGCGCGGGTTGCGGCCGTGACGTCCGTGCCGTCGCCGACATCGTAGCTGAGCGTGACCGGGCCGTGATAGTCGGCGTCCGGCGTGAGCGTGAAGGTCCCGCCCGTGATCGTCACCGTGCCATGGTCGGCCCTCAGGTTCGTGACCGCGAGCGTTGCGCTGTCGGTGTCGGTGAAGCCCTTCAGTAGGTCGGAGAGCCGACCCGTATAGGCAGCGTCCTCCCTGCCGGCCACGAGCGTCGCCTGGGTGCCGGTGAGCAGCGGCGCGTCGTTCACCGGCGTGATCGTGACGGTAGTGGTTCCGGTGGTGGTCGCGGCCCCGTCGGGGCCCTGGGCGCCGGCATTGCCGTCCGAGAGCGTCCAGGCGAGCGTGACCGAAGAGGCCGGCGTGTCGGAGGTGTTGGCATAGGTGACGGCGCGCGCTACCGCGTCGGCCAGCGCCGAGGTGGCCACCTCCGTGCCGGTGAAGGTGACGGTGAGCGTGCCGGCCGTGTCGGTGAAGGTGGCGAAGGCCGCCCCGTTCGTGTCGAGCAGGCTGTTGCCCGAGACCGTGAAGCCCTGGGCGTCGAAGCCGAACGTGTCGCTCGCCTCCGCCCCGCCCTGGCGGGCAAGCGTCAGCGTGGCGCCGGCATAGTCGCCCAGACCGCCGTGCAGCGCGTAGAGTTCGGCATCGGAGAGGGTGACGTCGCTGTCGAGGCGAACGAAGCTGCCGTTCTCGGTGAAGGCGACCGTGCCGCCGAGCGAACTCTGCAGGTTGAACGTGGTGTCGAGGCTGCCGTCCGCGTTGTAGCGCACCACCGCGAAGTCGGAACCGGTGTCGGTCCCCTGGCTGGTGCCCGCGACGACGATCTTGCCGTCTGCCTGGATCGTGACGCTGTAGGCAACGTCTGCTCCCATCCCGGCGGCGACCGGGGTGACGATCTTACCGGTCCCATCTGGACCGAAGGTGGTATCGAGGCTGCCGTTGGCGTTGTAGCGCACCACCGCGAAGTCGTTGCCGCCGCTGCCCTGTCCTTGGCCCGCGACGACGATCTTGCCGTCCGCCTGTACCGTGACGCTGTTGGCGATGTCAGTCGACGAGCCGGTGCTGATTGGGGTGAGAATCTTGCCGCCCGAGCCGAAGCTGGTGTCGAGGCTGCCGTCCGCATTGTAGCGCACCACAGCGAAGTCGTAACCGGTCCCACCGCCCTCGCCATAACCCACGACGATGATCTTGCCGTCCGACTGCACCCTGCCGCTGAGGGCACGGTCGAGCGAGCCGTCAGCGCCGACCGGGGTGAGGATCTTGCCGCCCGAGCCGAAGCTGGTGTCGAGCGTGCCGTTTGCATTGTAGCGCGCCACCGCGAAGTCTAAAGCGGTCTCGCTGCCATCGCCATAACCCATGACGACGATCTTGCCGTCCGACTGCACTGTGACGCTATATGCAAGATCTCCCGATGTGCCGGTGCCGACCGGGGTAAGAATCTTACCGGTCCCGTCCGGGCCGAAGCTCGTGTCGAGGCTACCGTCTACGGTGTAGCGCACCACCGCGAAATCTTGGCCGGTTCCGCTGCCGACGCCATAGCCGGCGACGACGATCTTGCCGTCCGCTTGAACCGTGACGCTGTAAGCAATGTCTGACGAGGTGCCGGTGCCGACCGGGGTGAGGATCTTGCCGGTTCCGTCCGGGCCGAAGCCGGTGTCGAGGCTACCGTCCGCGTTGTAGCGCACCAGTGCGAAGTCTTGGCCGGTTCCGCTGCCGAAGCCATAGCCCGCCACGACGATCTTGCCGTCTGCCTGCACCGTGACGCTGTAGCCCTGGTCTGTCGACGTACCGGCGCTGACCGGGGTGAGGATCTTGCCGGTCCCGTCCGGGCCGAAGCCGGTGTCGAGGCTGCCGTCCGCGTTGTAGCGCACCACCGCGAAGTCAATGCCGCCGCTGCCGCTGCCATAGCCCGCGACGACGATCTTGCCGTCCGCCTGCACCGTGACGCTTCGGCCCAGGTCGGTCGACCCGTCGGCGCCGACCGGGATGAGCACCTTGCCGGTCCCCGCGCCGAAGAATGACGGCGCGTCGTTCACGGTCGCGAGGGTCGTGCTCAGGGTGGCGGGGATCGACGTCGTGCCGTCGCCGACGGAGTAGCTGATAGTGATCTGGCCGCTGTAGTTCGCGTCAGGCGTGACGGTGTAGCCGCCCGTGCCGTCGCTGACGATGGTGCCGTGGTCGACGCTGAGGCCGGAGAGGACGAGGGCGGTACCCTCGGGATCGACGAAGCCCTGCAGCAGCTCGGCCGCCGTCACCGTGAAGGCGGTGTCCTCCGTGCCGGCCAGGAGCGTCGCCTGGGTGCCGGTGAGACGCGGGGCGTCGTTCGCGGCCTCGAGGGTGGTGCTCAGGGTGGCGGGGATCGAGGCCGAGCCGTCTTCGACGCTGTAGCTGATGACGATCGGACCGTTGTAGTCGGCGGCCGGGGTGACGGTGTAGCCGCCCGCCCCGTCGCTGACGATGGTGCCGTGGTCGACGCTGAGGCCGGAGAGGACGAGGGCGGTACCCTCGGGATCGGCAAAGCCCTGCAGCAGCTGGGCTTCCGTCACCGTGAAGGCGGTGTCCTCCGTGCCGGCCAGGAGCGTCGCCTGGGTGCCGGTGAGGCGCGGTGCGTCGTTCGCGGCCTCGAGGGTGGTGCTCAGGGTGGCGGGGATCGAGGCCGAGCCGTCGCCGACGGAGTAGCTGATGACGATCGGACCGTTGTAGTCGGCCGCCGGGGTGACGGTGTAGCCGCCCGCCCCGTCGCTGACGATGGTGCCGTGATCGACGCTGAGGCCGGAGAGGACGAGGGCCGTGCCCTCGGGATCGGCGAAGCCCTGCAGCAGCTGGGCCTCCGTCACCGTGAAGGCGGTGTCCTCCGTGCCGGCCAGGAGCGTCGCCGGGCTGCCGGTGAGCAGCGGCGCGTCGTTCACCGGCGTGATCGTGACGGTGGTGGTTCCGGTGGCGGTCGCGGCCCCGTCGGGGCCCTGGGCGCCGACATTGCCGTCCGAGAACGTCCAGGCGAGCGTGACTGCCGATGGGGGCGTATCGGAGGTGTTGGCATAGGTGACGGCGCGCGCCACCGCGTCGGCCAGATCCGAGGTGGCCACCTCCGTGCCGGTGAAGGTGACGGTGAGCGTGCCGGCCGTGTCGGTGAAGGTGGCGAAGACCGCCCCGTTCGTGTCGCGCAGGTCGTTGCCCGAGACCGTGAAGCCCTGGGCGTCGAAGCCGAACGCGTCGCTCGCGTCCGCTCCGCCCTGGCGGGCAAGGGTCAGCGTGGCGCCAGCATAGTCGCCCAGACCGCCGTGCAGCGCGTCGAGGTCGGGATCGGAGAGGGTGACGTCGGTGTCGAGGCGAACGAAGCTGCCGTTCTCGGTGAAGGCGACCGTGCCGCCGAGCGTGCTCGGGGCGTTGAACGTGGTGTCGAGGCTGCCATCAGCATTGTAGCGCACCACCGCGAAGTCGTTACTGGTGCCATTGCCGGCGCCATAGCCCACGACGACGATCTTACCGTCCGCCTGGACCGTGACGCTTTGGCCGGCGTCACCCGCTGTGCCTGTGCTGACCGGGGTGGTGATCTTGCCGGTGCCGTCCGGGCCGAAGTTGGTGTCGAGGCTGCCATCCGTGTTGTAGCGGACCATGGCGAAGTCTTGGCCGCCGGTGCCGGTGCCGTAGCCCGCGACGACGATCTTGCCGTCCGCCTGCACCGTGACGCTGGTGCCGGCGTCAAGTGACGTGCCGGTGCCGACCGGGGTGAGGATCTTGCCGCCCGTGCCGAAACTGGTGTCGAGGCTACCGTCCACGTTGTAGCGCACCAGTGCGACGTCGAAACTGGTGCCGCTGCCCTGGCCATAGCCCGCGACGAGAATCCTGCCGTCCGCCTGGACCGTGACGCTCTGGCCAACATCGTTCGACGTGCCGGTGCCGACAGGGGTGAGGATCTTGCCCCCCGTGCCGAAGCCGGTGTCAAGGCTGCCGTCCGTATTGTAGCGCACCAGCGCGATGTCGTTGCTGGTCCCGCTGCCCATGCCGTAGCCCGTGAGCAGGATCTTCCCGTTCGCCTGCACTGTGACGCTATAGGCGAAATCTGAGGTCGTACCGGTGCTGACCGGGGTAAGGACCTTGCCGGCCGTGCCGAAGCCGGTGTCCAGTGTGCCGTCCGTGTTGTAGCGCACCACCGCGAAGTCGGTGCCGCCGCTGCCGTTTCCATAGCCCGCGACCAGGACCTTGCCGTCCGCCTGCACCGTGACGCTGGTGCCAGTGTCGTTCGACGTGCCGGTGCCGACCGGGGTCAGGATCTTACCGGTCCCGGCGGTGCCGAAGCTGGTGTCGAGGCTCCCGTCCGCGTTGTAGCGCACCACCGCGAAGTCGTCGCTGGTGCCACTGCTGGTGCCTTGGCCCGCGACGACAATCTTGCCATCCGCCTGGAGTGTGACGCTGTAGCCCTGGTCGTTCGATGTGTTGCCGACCGGTGTGAGGATCTTGCCCGTTCCGTTCGGGCCGAAGCTGGTGTCGAGGCTGCCGTCCGTATTGTAGCGCACCAGCGCGAAATCGGGCGGGCCATCGCTGCCCTGGCCAATGCCCGCGACGACGATCTTGCCGTCCGCCTGGACCACGACGCTACGGGCCATGTCGTTCGACGTGCCGGTGCCGACCGGGGTGAGCACCTTGCCAGTCCCGACGCCGTTAAACGACGGCGCTTCGTTCACCGGCGCGATCACCGTGCTCAGGGTGGCGGGGATCGAGGCCGAGCCGTCGCCGACGGAGTAGCTGATGACGATCGGACCGTTGTAGTCGGCCGCCGGGGTGACGGTGTAGCCGCCCGCCCCGTCGCTGACGATGGTGCCGTGATCGACGCTGAGGCCGGAGAGGACGAGGGCCGTGCCCTCGGGATCGGCGAAGCCCTGCAGCAGCTGGGCCTCCGTCACCGTGAAGGCGGTGTCCTCCGTGCCGGCCACGAGCGTCGCCGGGCTGCCGGTGAGCAGCGGCGCGTCGTTCACCGGCGTGATCGTGACGGTGGTGGTTCCGGTGGTGGTCGCGGCCCCGTCGGGGCCCTGGGCGCCGACATTGCCGTCCGAGAACGTCCAGGCGAGCGTGACTGCCGATGGGGGCGTATCGGAGGTGTTGGCATAGGTGACGGCGCGCGCCACCGCGTCGGCCAGCGCCGAGGTGGCCACCTCCGTGCCGGTGAAGGTGACGGTGAGCGTGCCGGCCGTGTCGGTGAAGGTGGCGAAGACCGCCCCGTTCGTGTCGCGCAGGTCGTTGCCCGAGACCGTGAAGACCTGGGCGTCGAAGCCGAACGCGTCGCTCGCGTCCGCTCCGCCCTGGCGGGCAAGCGTCAGCGTGGCGCCGGCATAGTCGCCCAGACCGCCGTGCAGCGCGTCGAGGTCGGGATCGGAGAGGGTGACGTCGGTGTCGAGGCGAACGAAGCTGCCGTTCTCGGTGAAGGCGACCGTGCCGCCGAGCGAACTCTGCAGGTTGAACGTGGTGTCGAGGCTGCCATCAGCATTGTAGCGCACCACCGCGAAGTCGTAACCGCTGCCGCTGCCCTGGCCAAAGCCCGCCACGACGATCTTGCCGTCCGCCTGAACCGTGACACTCTGGCCGACGTCGGTCGATGTCCCGGTGCTGATCGGGGTGAGGATCTTGCCGGTCCCGTCCGGACCGAAGCCGGTGTCGAGGCTGCCGTCCGCGTTGTAGCGCACCACCGCGAAGTCGTTGCCGCCACTGCCGGAGCCTTGGCCCGCGACAACGATCTTACCGTCCGCCTGCACCGTGACGCTGTAGCCGTAGTCTGTCGACGTGCCGGCGCTGATCGGGGTGAGGATCTTGCCGGTCCCGTCCGGACCGAAGCCGGTGTCGAGGGTACCGTCCGCGTTGTAGCGCACCACCGCGAAGTCAATGCCGCCGCTGCCGCTGCCATAGCCCGCGACGACGATCTTGCCGTCCGCCTGCACCGTGACGCTTTGACCAAAGTCGTTCGACGTACCGGCGCTGACCGGGGTGAGGATCTTGCCGGTCCCGTCCGTGCCGAAGCCGGTGTCGAGGCTGCCGTCCGCGTTGTAGCGCACCACCGCGAAATCGCTGCCGCCGCCGCCGCCGTAGCCCGCGACGACGATCTTGCCGTCCGCCTGCACCGTGACGCTGTAGCCGACGTCGGTCGACGTGCCGGCGCCGATTGGGGTGAGGACCTTGCCGGTCCCGCCCGAGCCGAAGCCGGTGTCGAGGCTGCCGTCCGCGTTGTAGCGCACCACCGCGAAGTCGACGTCGGTCGTGCTGCCGGCACCTTGGCCCGCGACGACGATCTTGCCGTCCGCCTGCACCGTGACGCTGTAACCGACGTCGGTCGACGTGCCGGCGCCGATTGGGGTGAGGACCTTGCCGGTCCCGCCCGTGCCGAAGCCGGTGTCGAGGCTGCCGTCCGCGTTGTAGCGCACCACCGCGAAGTCGTACCCGCCCGTGCTGCTCTCGCCTCGGCCCGAGACGAGGATCTTGCCGTCCGCCTGAACCGTGACGCTTTGACCAAAGTCGTTCGACGTGCCGGTGCTGACCGGGGTGAGAACCTTGCCGCCCGTGCCGAAAGTGGCGTCGAGGCTGCCGTCCGGGTTGTAGCGCACCACCGCGAAGTCGTTGCCGCCACTGCCGGAGCCTTGGCCCGCGACGATGATTTTCCCGTCTGCCTGCACCGTGACGCTTCTAGCGAAATCGTTCGACGTGCCGGTGCCGACCGGAGTGAGGACCAAGCCGGTCCCGACGCCGTTGAACGACGGCGCGTCGTTGACGGCAGCGAGCGTGAACGTGCGTATCGCCGGGACCGGCGCGGTGGTGCCGTCGCTCACGCTGTAGTTCAGCGTGATCAAGCCGTTGGCGTCAGCGATCTGGCTGATCGTGTAACTGCCGTCCGGGTTGGCTGCGACCGTACCACGGGATGCGGTGAGGCCCGTCACCGACAGATCCTCCCCATCGGGGTCGGACCAGTTCTCGAGCAACTGCGCCTTGGTGATCGTGTAGACCTCGTCCTCAGTGCCAACAGCGAGGGCGCTCTGCGTACCCGAAAGCACTGGCTGAAGCATCTGATTTCCAAGGGCCATAACTGATCTCCCGGCTCCCGAGATCAGGACGCCGCACTACGTTCCGGTTTCAGGAAAACCCTGCTGCGAGCTTCTCGCGACGATGTTCGGGAGATGATATACAATCGATATCTTGATGCTCACGAGCGGGCTTATATAGCCTGGGTTCGATGAAGAAATTATGTATGCTTTATCATCGCACGTCTTATAATATCAGAAAAAAGGTAACAAAAATATAATAATATAAATCATTGGCTTATTTATATTATAGGCCGCCGGTAATTTCGCCGAGATATATCTTCTCTAAGTATTGATCGAAGCTTATGCCTTGGGTAGGATTTCAAATCTATTGCACCGGCATCTCTTAAATTGCCTCGGTTTGTCGGCGTTAATCGCGAGCCGAACCGGGAGAGGAGTTCAAGTCTGCCTGTGGTCTTCATTTTGGTCTGGAATGTCGAGGACGTAAGCGGCCATGAGGCTGGCGACGCAGGTGAGACGACCCGTTGCGCTTGCGGTACAGCCCGCCCCAGCGGCTCATCCAGCCAAAAGTCGGCTCGCCCTGCGGGTCGTGTCCCTGGGCGTAGTGGCCATCAGCGAGCTACACCACACCGAGGAACATGACCGAATACCGTGGGATTCGCGTCATCATGGCTCCATCCTCGCAAGAGTGGGAGCCTCCGGGAAAACCGAGAGCGGCTCATGCCGCGTGCGCACCCACAATGCCCCTGCCAACATCACCACCCTCAGCCGAACCGCGCCAGGCAAGGGTTCTTTCCGTCTCAGACGCGGGGTCGCCGCATGGGACGACAACTTCGTCCGAGCCATCGTCACACAATGGAGAAACTCACCCGATTGCCCCGCGGCTTCACACGGCTGCGGGAAAAGGTCGGCCGGATGAGATCGGGAGTTCGATCGAGACGGTCGTGCCGTGCCCCGGTTGCGATGTGATCTGCATGGTGGCCGACCAGTCCAGAATGATCCCCTTGACGATCGCGAGCCCGAGGCCGGTCCCTTTCCCGCTCGCTTTCGTGGTGAAGTACGGATCGGCCGCGTGTGCCACCACGTCCGCCGACATGCCGTGGCCGTTGTCCATGACCGCGAGCCGCATCCACGGCCTCTGTCCGCCGAGCACCCCCGCGGCGTCCGGCCGGTCACGGTAAATGCGATCCACCTCGACCGAGATCTGCGTCGCCCCGGCCTGCAGCGAATTTTGAACGAGGTTCAGCAGGATCTGGGTCAATTCTCCCGGCAAAGCGAGAACCCGGGATTCATGATCCCGGATCGCCACGTCGAGCGGCTGACGCAGGGCGGGCTGGATGAAGTCGCAGGCCGTCGTCACGGCGGCACCGAACGCCAGGCTCTGCGGCGCGATCGTCTCGCGCCGGACATAGCTGAGGATGCCCTGGATGACGGTGACCGCCTGCTTGGCGCAGGATTCCACGACCTCGATATCGGCCCGTTCGGGCGGCTTCTTCGCGAGGTCGAGGAGCATGATCTCGGTCATGCCGCAGACGGGCTGGAGCAGGTTGTTGAGTTCGTGCGCCACCGAGGCCATGAGCTGCCCGAGGGTTTCGAGGCGCTGGCGGTCCCGCTCGGTCCTGTCCCGCTCCTGCTGCCGCTGCCGCTCGAGCAGGTCGATCTTGGTGCGATAGGCGATGGTCGACGAGATCATCAGCGCGCTGAGGCAGGCCGACATGCGCCGGATGATCTCCGGCTCGTTGATCGGCACCCCCTGGTCGGCCAGGGCGAGGGCCGCGCCCTCGTGCAGACCGGCGATCTCGTCGAGGGCGAAATCCTCCGTGATCGCGTGGCGGCCGAGCTCTTCGATGTCGAGGAGCGATGCCTCGGCGCAGGTCGCCACGTGGCTGGCCATGCCCGTAGTGTATCGCTGGAGCAGCGCCTTCATGCCGTCTCACTCGCCGAAGGTGATGCACAGGACGGCGCAATCGTCACTCTGGCGTCCGAGACTGGCCATCAGCTGCGCGGCGAGCCGCTCCGGATCGTCGTGCGGCGCCGTCGGGTCGGTCCCGAGATCCACGGGCCGGAGTCCGTCGGTCCAAAGGATCAGGAGATCTTCGCACGCGAAGGGCAGGTCGAGGGGTTTGAGGTGACGGAGCCCCGCCCCCACGATCCCTGGCGTTCCGTCGAAGCGGCGCGTGCGCGTGCCGAACAGAGCCCCCTGGATGTTTCCCACCGCGGCCACCGTGACGATCCTCGTACCGGGATCGATGCGGACGAGGGCCGCGGCGGCGCCGCGGGTGTGGCGCATCGCCCGGTCGGCGGTCACGAGCCGCTGCGCCAGGTCGGTCTCCGGCTGGCCCTCCACCAGGGCGAGCAGGGTCTGGGCGGCGCGATGGGCATCCGGTCCGTGGCCGAGCCCATCGGCGATACAAGCCAGGGTCGCCCGCCCCTCGCGCCACCAGGAGACCTGATCGCCGCAGACGGTCTCCCCGGGATAGACCCGTGAGGCGGCCGCGATCCTCGGCCATTCCCTCATGGCAGCGTCCTCATGGCAGCGTCCTCATGGCAGCGTCCTCATGGCCGCCGCATCGCGCAGACGATGCGCGTCCCGCGCCCGACCTCGGAGGTGATCGAGAACTCGTCCATCAGGCGACGGGTCCCGGGCAGACCGCAGCCCAATCCGCCGCGGGTCGAATACCCGTCCTGCATGGCGAGGGCGATATCGGAGATGCCCGGCCCCTCGTCCTCGGCCACCACCTCGACCACGGCCGCTCCCGCCTCGCCCTGTGCCGTGAGGTGGATCAGACCGCCCCGCGCGGTGTGGAGCACGAGGTTCATGCCGAGCTCGGAGACCGCAGTCGCGATCCCGTGCGCCCGCACGGTCCCGAACCCGTGACGCAGGGCGAGGAGACGCGCCTTCTGGCGCGCCTCGACGACATCCATCTCGGACGTCACCCTGACGTCGAGCCTGTCCGGCTCCGGCGTCATCGGCGCCTCGCCATCGAGGCTTGGATCAGGGTGCGTCCCGGCCGCGTCTCCACCGACATGTGGTCCATCAGCTTGTGCACGGCGGGGAGGCCGAGGCCGAGTCCCCCTCCGGTGGAGTATCCGGGCATCATCGCATCGGCGATGTCGTCGATTCCCGGCCCGCTATCCTCCATCTCGATCACAATGCTCCGCTCCACGGGCGTCAGGCGGCTCACCACGCGGCATTCGCCGGTGCCGGCATAGGTCAGGATGTTGCGCGCCAGTTCGGACACGACGGTGGCGAGGCGGGTCTGGTCGACGGTGCCGAATCCGATCGCCGCAGCCGCGCCGCGGCTCGATTGCCGGGCGCGGAGGATGTCTTCCTGGACCCGGATCGGAATGACGCAAACCGTTTCGTCCCGCGTCACCGCATCGAGCGGGTCAGACCGTGGGGACTTCGTCATGGCGACCTCCGCGGGACGCGACCAGCCGAGCGACTTTCGCGACCCCGCCCTCGAGATCGAATGCGGTCTCCATGTGGATCATGTTCTGGCCCATCTCGACCAGGGTCAGAGCCACGGCGGGCCGCATGCCGGCCAGGACGGCGATGCCGCCCATGATCGTCACCATCTTCGCCGTTTCGGAGAGCATTCGGGCCATGTACGAGTCGACGACGTCCGCCGCGGTGATGTCGATGACGAGTCCGTCGGCCTTGCCCGCCTGGATCAGCGCGAGGGCGTCGATCTGGAGGTCCATCACCTGCTGATCCGTGAGATCGGATGGCAGCGAGGTCAGAAGGACCCGGCCGAGCCGGAGAATGGGAACGCGCATCAGAAGGGGCTCCCGCTCGTGCCCTGGTTCCGCTGGGCGAGCAGCCGGAAAGCTTCCGCCAAGCCCACCTGCAGGGTGCCCCTGGTGATCATGCTGGACAGATCGACATCGAGCTTGACCAGGGTCTGCGCCGCGTCCGGGCTGATGCCGGTGACGATCACCTGGGAGCCGAGCAGGCGGGCTGCCTCGACGGTCTTGGTCAGGTGCAGAGCGACGCGGCTATCGATCAACGGCACCCCCGTGACGTCGAGGATCGCGATATGCGCTTCCTCCCGGGCGAGGGCCTCCAGCAGCCACTCCATCACCTGTCTGGCCCGCTGGGTGTCGATGATTCCCACCAAAGGCATCAGGATGATGTGGCGCCAGATCGGAAGAGCCGGGGTCGCCATGTCCAGGAGTGCCCGGCCCTGACGCTGGATGATGTCCTCCCGCGTTTCGACGAAAGCCGCGAAGGTGACGAGCGCCAGCCTGTCCACCACCGCATCCACCGCGATCCGCATCCCGTCC
This sequence comes from Methylobacterium bullatum, assembly GCA_902712845.1. Taxonomy (NCBI): domain Bacteria; kingdom Pseudomonadati; phylum Pseudomonadota; class Alphaproteobacteria; order Hyphomicrobiales; family Methylobacteriaceae; genus Methylobacterium; species Methylobacterium bullatum. The sequence goes on along the minus strand of LR743504.1, from coordinate 1,630,376 downwards.
CGGTCGCCGCCAACCTCCCGATCGAGAAGGTCGCGCGTGATGGTCTTCAGCGACATGATGAGGGTCGCGGTCTCCAGGGGGGTCAGCCCGTCGCGGGCACACGCGGCGCTGATCGTGGCGGCCTGGTCTTCGACGGGCTTGAAGAGGGGGCCGCCGAGATCGTGGTCGCCCGCGTTGAAATAGGAGACGAGCTTGTCGACCAGCATCCCCAGTTCGATCTTGAGCAACTGGAACGTGGCCGGCCGCGCCCCCGCCGCGCCGCTGGGCAGGCGTTCGAGCCATGCATCCAGGACCGCCCCGCGATTGTCGAGGATGATCTGTCCGATACTGTGCATGCGTTCCGCTTTCCTAAGCAGGTTCAGCAAAAGTGGTCACGGGTTTCGCATCTCAAAACCCGCTACACTTCAAAGGCCTAAGTGAAGTGAAGCGTTGGCTTGCCAATGCCAACCTGTCTAGACGCGCGATCCGATGAGATCGGTGACGGTGGACAGGAGTTCCTGCATGCCGACGGGTTTCATGAGCACGCGGTCGGCACCGGCCCGAGCCGCCTCCTCCATGGAGAAGACCTGCGGCGTCCGTGGAGCCCCCCCGGTGACCGCGATGATGGGCATGCCGCGGTGCTGGGCTTTCACCCAGGCGATCAGCGTCAGGCCGTCCCGGCCGGGCATCCACAGGTCGGTGACGAGGATGTCAAACGACTGGCTGGACAGGATCTGTTCCGCCGCTTCGGCGGAGTCACAGTCCCTGACCGTGTGACCGCCCCGTTCGAGAAAGCGCCGGATCGTCATCCGGACAACGGCGACGTCGTCCGTCAGTAGGATCGAGGCCATGGATCGATACTCTCACCGCATGTATCCGCTGATATGAGACGGCGATGGGTGGATCTCATCGCCGTCTGCCCGCGCCACTGGGCGGCGGGATTCTAAGCAGGTCCGCATTGGCCGGCCAACGCTTCGCCCCGCTTAGGTCTTTGAAATGACGCAGGTCTTGTTACGCAAAACCGGCGGCCGGTTTTGCCGGACCCGATCAGAACAGCTCGATGTCGTTCGCGCGTTTCAGTCTCGACCGGGGCGGAGACGGGCCTTCCGCCAAGGCCAGTTCGGCAAAGGCGACAGCATCCGGCCATGTCTCGGGGAGGGGATTGGAAAGATCCATTGCATCGAGATTCCTACGGGCCGCCGCGAAGATTCCCTCGAGATGCTGCAGCCGCTGTCGCGTGACGTCCTGGAACTGGATCGATCCGATGAGCTGGACGACGGGTTCGGCGATGCGGACGCTCTCTTCCTGGACTTTCACCAGCGTGTCCCTCTGGTGAGAGACCAGGCGTTCCATGTTCTCCGTCAGGCCCGAGATGGCCGACGAGATCTTCATGAGCTCGCCCCGCTCCCCTTCGATGCGCTGGCTGACCAGAGTGGCGAAGTTGTCCCGGATCGATTCGCGGAGGCTGGCGAGGCCCTTGCCGATCCGGGTCGCGGTGGCTGCCGAGGCATGGGAGAGTTGCTTGACCTCGGCGGCCACCACCGCGAAACCGCGACCGGCCTCGCCCGCGCGGGCCGCCTCGATCGTCGCGTTCAGAGCGAGCAGGTTGGTCTGACGGGCGATCGTCTGAACCCCGTCGATGGCGCGGGTCAGTTCCTCGGTGGTGTCGTCGAGAATTTCGAGGCGCCGCTGGGATTCCTCGATATCCGAGTCGCGTTGCGCCAGGAACACCGTGATGAGGCGGCGGTTCTCGATCAACTGCTGATCGGTCTGATCGACGATCTCCATCACCCGGACGTTGGAACCCGACACGTCGAGGAAGGTCAGGAGATCGGTCATCGCGCCGTCCACGGCCTTCAGGCTCGACATGATGTCGAAGGCGGCGGCCTCCGTTTCTTCCGTCACCGACGCGGTGTCCTGCGATGCGCGCTCGAAGAGTCGGTCATAGGCCGTGAAATGATCAGCCAGGGCCCCCGTCAGGTCGAGTCGGGGCTCCGATGCCACCGGTTCGGGTTCCGGCTGCGCGTCGGCCTCCGGCGCCGCCCCGACATCCGGATGGTCCTTTGCGGGCGGGGTCCGTTGCGAACCCAGCGACAGGCTCATCAGCGCGGTCGAGCTCCAGACCATGACGAAACCGGCCACCGCGATCAGGGCCACGCCGGGCACCGGCCCGAAGGCCGCGGCGGCGATGGCGGAGAGGCACAAGGCAGCGAGCCCTGCGCAGAGCGGGCCGATCCATCTGGGAGAAAGCGTTCGACCCGCAAGCGACATGGTCACGCTCCGGGAACGAGCTGGCGGATCACGCCGAGCAGTCCGTCGGAATCCACCGGCTTGACGATCCAGCCCGTGGCACCCGCCGATTTCGCCTCGTTGCGCTTGTCCTGCTGCGACTCGGTGGTCAACATCAGGATCGGCAGGAAGGCGAATCCGGGCAGCTTGCGAACCTTGCGGATCAGGTCGATGCCGTTCATCTCGCCCATGTTGAGGTCGGTGATGAGCAGGTTGGGCTTGGTGCCCGACTTCAACGTATCCAGGGCCTTCTCGCCGCTCGGTGCCTTGACCACGGTGAGGCCGGCCTTGGTCAGAATGCCTTCGATGCTCAGCAGCATGGTCGGCGAGTCGTCGACAATCATGATCGTCGCGGCCATCCTAGTCTCCTCGGTGTAATGCTTGCGTTGGGGTATCGGATCGCGGCGCCGGGGGTGCCGCATCCGTTCGGTGAAGGCTATGCCCGCGCGGGGCGCGGGTCATTTTCAGGACGCTGCCCGAGAGGCCTGCAGGAACGGCATGACGATGCCGGCCAGCGTCGGATCGGCGGGCGGCGCGATGGTGACGCGCGGCGCGGCGGCGAGGACCTGAAGGACGGCGCTGTGCATCCCCAGGCATGCGGTGAGCACGATCTTGGGCTGGCGCGGCTTGCGGAGAGCTTCCAGAAGCGTGAGCGCTTCCTCCACCGTGCAATGGCCCTCGAGATGGACGACGTTGCGCGCGATTCGGATCGGCATCACAGGAGCTCCTTGAGGTCGAGGACCAGGAGGACGCGGCCGTCGCCGAGGAGGGCCGTTCCGGAATAGCCGCCTATGCCGGTGAGGACGCCCTCGAGCGGCTTCAGGATCACGTCCATGCCTTCGCGGAAGTTGTCGATGATCAATCCGACGCGCCGGCCGTTCACCTGGCAGACAAGCACCGCGGCTTCCGCGTCGTCCTGCGGCCGGTCGGTCAACCGCAGCAGGCGCGACATCCGGATCAGCGGGATGACGGTCTGGCGCAGCACGAACGTCTCGGCCTTCTTGATCGTCCGGATGCGCTCTCTCGGGACGCGCACCGTCTCGACGATCATGTCCATCGGCACCCCGTAGAGGCTGCCGGCGGCCTCCACCATCATGATCCGGGTCACCGCCATGCTGAGCGGCATGGAGAGACTCGTCGTCGTCCCCTCGCCGAGACGGGAGGTCACGGAGACCTGGCCGCCGAGCTTCTCCACCGTGGTCAGCACCACGTCCATGCCGACCCCGCGGCCGGACAGGTCGGAGATCTCCTGCGCCGTCGAGAAGCCGGGACGGTAGATGAGGTTGATCGCCTCCTGATCGGACAGGCGGTCGGCCTCTTCCTGATCGATGACGCCCTTGGCGACCGCCACGGCGCGGATCCTGGCCGGATCGATGCCGCGACCGTCGTCCTGGAGCTCGATGACGACCCGGTCGGTCTCCTGGCGGGCCTTGAGCAGCAGGCGCGCCGTCGCCGGCTTGGCCGCCGCGAGACGCTCGTCCGGCCCCTCGATGCCGTGATCGAGGGAGTTGCGGACGATGTGCAGCAGTGGATCGCCGAGCGCCTCGATGATGGTCTTGTCGGCCGCGGTATCCCCGCCCTCGACGACGAGGTCGATCCGCTTGCCGAGCTTGCGTGCGAGGTCGCGCACGAGGCGCGGGAACCGGTCGAAGATGTCCGACACCGGCAGCATGCGGACCTGCATGATCGCGCCCTGCATCTCCTGGGCGAGCCGATCGATGATCGCGTATTGCTCCTTGATCTCCCGGGACATCTCCCGCGAGCCGTAGGTTTCCTCGGCGCGTTTGGCGAGGAACGGCAGGGCGTTCTTGGAAACGACGAGCTCGCCGATGAGATTCATCAGCAGGTCGATCTTCGCCTGGTCGACTTTCAGGGTCTTCGCCGCCGCCCGGACTTCCGCATCCACTGGGACCGGTGCCGAGTCCTTTGCGGTCTGCGCCGATTCCTGCGCGGTCGCTACCGGTTTTGGGACGACCGGTGCTGCGACCGAGGGCTCCGCGCGGTGATCGGTGGGGGCAAGGGCGGCCGGCGCGGCCTCCGTATCGTCGTCACCGAGGAAGGCGGCTATGGCGGTGAGCAGCGGCGCGATCGAACGCGCCTCGCGCGCCACGTCGAGGGCGGTCTGGAACGCCGCGCGCTGCGCGTTGCGGCCGAGGCTGCTCAGGACGTTGCCGACAATGGTTCCCACCGAGGCGAGGCGAACCTCGTCGTAGCCCGCGCTGACGAGCGCCAGACGCTGGTCGATCAGGATGGTCCGGGCCAGCGCCTGGCGCGAGTCAAAATCGGCCGGGGTAGAGGTCGGCGGGGTGAGCGACCTAGAGCCGACCGTCGCGACGAGGAAGGCGACGAGGCCCGGCTCCGGTTGCGCGGCCGAGGCGGCCGCCTCCAGCCAGGCGAGGGCATGGCTGCGCCAGAGCGTCGGGTCGGCGCCACCGCGCAGAGAAGCGGCGGCATCGGCCAGGCCGGCATAGTTCTCCGCCGCGAGGAGCGCGGAGGCGCCCTCGTGGAAGTCGTCCCAGATCGGTCCGTCGCCCGGCTGACCGTCGATGCGGATCAGGTCGCGGACGCGCACCGGCGCGACCTCGATCTGCTCCAGCTCGTAGCGCATCGCCTGCTCGATCTCGAGCTGGGTGGCGGTGGTCAGCAGGGAGAAGCGAAGGTTGCACTGGTAGGGATCGAGGTCCGCCAGCGGCTCCCAGGGTCGGATCGTCTCGATGTCGAGGACGATCGACCCGGAAACCTGCAGGATCGCCTGCAGCGGGTCGGTGCCGTTGTAGAAGCAGCCCGGATCGGGCTCGTAGCGGACGGCGTGGATCGCGTGGCCTGCGCAGGCGAGGCGGAACGCTTCGAGGCGGCTCTCGACGGGCATGCGGTCGAGCGTCGCCGGAGACGCAGCGGTGACGGAGGAAGGGGCCGGCAGCATGGAGGCCTCCGACATGGTCTCCGCGGACTCCACCGGCGTGCCGAGCCGGCCGCGCAGCGCGATCGACATCCGGTGCGCGACGCCGTCGGCATCCGCCGGCAGCTCAGCCCGTGCCTCCAGCTGATCGATCCAGAGACTCATCTGATCGAGACTGTCGAGCAGCATGTCGATGAGGCTCGAATCGATCTGCAGCTGCTCCGCCCGGACGGCGCAGAGGAGGTCCTCCGCGGCATGGACGAGGCGTGTCAGGGCTGCGGCCTCGAACAGGCCGGATGAGCCCTTCAGCGTATGGACGGCCCGGAAGACCTCGTTGATGGCCGTCTCGTCCGTGGGGCCGCGCTCGAGCTTCAGGAGCCCGCCCGCGGAGGTCTGCAGCAATTCGCGCGCTTCGGGAATGAACCGGGCGAGAAGGGATGCGTTCATGCCCGCGCTCCGGTCAGCAGGCGGGCCATTTCGACGAGGCTTTCGGGGTCGGCGGGTTTGACGATGTAGAAGTTGGCGCCGGCTTCGTAGGCCCGCGTCGCGTCCTCGCCCTGTGCTTCGGTGCTGATGGTGACCACCGGAATCGCCCGCAGGGAGGGTTCGCGGCGGATGCGCGTCACCAGCTCGTAGCCGTCCATCTTCGGCATGTTGATGTCGACGATCATCAGGTCGAAATGACCCAGCAGGGCCTTCTCCAGCCCTTCCACGCCGTTCGCCGCCTCCTCCACTGCAAAGCCGGCCTTGCCGAGCACGTCCTGATAGAACATGCGCATGGTGATGCCGTCCTCGACGACGAGTATTCGCTTCTCGAGCATGTGCGCCTCAATCATGTTCGATCGGCCTCTGATAAACGATCGTGTCCCCGAATTTCCGCGGCAGGAACATCGACGACATGCGGCTCATGCTCTCGGAATGTCCGAGACAAATGAAGCCGCCCGGCACGAGGCACTCGTACAGCGCCTCCACGGCAGCCCGTCTCGACGCGTCGTCGAAGTAGATCAGCATGTTACGACAGAAGATCACGTCCATCGCACGATAGCGGCGCATCTGGATGGGATCGGCGATATTGGCCATGGAGAACTCGATCGAGCTGCGCAGCTCTTCGTGGATCTCGTGCCGGTCCTCGCCGAGGACACGGAAATACTTCCTGCGGATCTCCGGTGAGAGCCGCTGCAGGGCCCGGTTGCCGTAGATCCCCTGGCGCGCTTCCATCAGCACGCGCGAATCGATGTCCGAGGCGCAGATCTCGATGGCGAAGTCGTCGGCCCGCGACCAGTGCTCCAGGATCTGGATCGCGATCGAGTACGGCTCCTCCCCCGTCGAGCAGGGCATGGACCAGATGCGCAGCGTCTCGCCGGGCCGGCGCGTGCGGCCGATCTCCGGAAGGATGCCCTGCACCAGGGCGTCGAACTGATAGTCTTCGCGAAAGAAGTAGGTCTCGTTCACCGTCATGGTGTTGACGAGATGCTGAAGCTCCTCCCCCGAGACCTGGAACCGAAGCAGTGTGAAATACGCCTTGAAACTATCGCTGCCGGTTTTGTAGATCCGATCGAGGAGCCGCTTCTCGACGAAATATTCCTTCTTCCCCGTGAACGAGATCCCGGTGCGGCGATAGAAGAACTCGTAGAATTTTTCGTATTCCTCTTCCGTGATCTGAACCGCCGGTGGCGCTGCCGTGAGGATGCTGGACATGGGCATTACGCGTCTCCGATCCGGCGTAACGCGGCGGCGACGGCGAAGCGGATGAAGGGAACCTCTGGAAAGCGCTCGGGAAGGGTTCGAAGCGGCGCGACGGCCTGCGCGTCGCCGATCTCGGCCAGACCGTCGATGGCGGCCGCGCAGACATTGACGTGCGGATCCTGCGCCACGACCTGGCTCAGCCAGAAGGGAGCCTTCGGATGCGGCAGCAGACTCAGGAGGTTGACCGTGAGGATGCGGACATCGCTGTCCGGATCCGCCAGGAGGGCCGCCACATGTGGCTCCACCTCGGCCGGCATCTCCTGCAGAACCTCGATGGCGGCGTTCCGCAGGCCGCTGTTCTCGCTGCGCAGCAGGGGCAGCAGTCCCGCGACGACGGCCGGGGACCCGATGCGGATCAGCGACGTCAGGATGACGGCGCGGACACTCGCCGCCGGCTCAAGGCAAAGCTGCTCGCACAGGAGGGAGGCCGCGGCCGGGAAGGCGCCGAGCTCCCGGGCGACCCGGCGACGCTCCGCGCTCTCCGGGGCCGCGAGGGCCGCCGTGAGGGTGTGGATGTCCGCGGCGGGCGCCGCGTCTAGGGACGGATCGAGGGGCCGGACGGGTTTCCTAAGCGCCAAAACGACCTCCTTCGATCCGCGCCCGTGCCCGCGGTGACGCGCCGTCGAGCCAAGCGACGAGCTGACCGGCGATCTCATCGCTCGGCAGGACCACGCTGGCCCCGCCGCGCTTGATCAGCTCGTTCGGCATTCCGAAGACGACGCAGGTCTCTTCGTCCTGCGCGATGGTCAATCCGCCGCCGGCCCTCAGCCGGGCCATGGCGTCGGCGCCGTCGTCGCCCATGCCGGTGAGCTGGACGCCGATCAGGCGGTTGGCGGGAAAGAGCGCGAGGGCGCTTTCCACCATGCGGGTGACGCTGGGATGCCAGATATGCGCGTCGCTCTGGGGCAGCGGTGTCGCGGAATAGCCGGTGCCGCGGCGTGTGACGACGAGGTCGGCATCGCCTTTGGCGATGTAGACCGTGCCGGGCTCGATCGGCATCTGCCGGGAAGCCTCGACGACGGACAGGGCGCAGACCTCGTCCAGTCTCCGGGCGAAGACACCGGTGAAACTGCTCGGCATGTGCTGCGCGATCAGGATGGGCCAGGGGAAGTCCGCGGGCAAGAGCGACAGAAACTCTTCCAGCACGCCCGGACCGCCGGTCGACACGCCGACGAGCACGAGACCGGGACGGCCGGAGGAGGAAAGGGCGGCCTGAGGCGGCGGGGCGGAGGGGCGGCGCTGGCTGGCGAGGCGCCCGCGCAGACCACGGCTGCGCCGGACCTTTGTCGTCGCAGCGGCGCGGATCTTGAGCAGGAGTTCGCGGTGGATACGGTCGATCGACAGGGAGATCGTGCCACCGGGCTTCTGGACGAAATCCACCGCGCCGAGGCTCAGCGCCTGAAGCGTCGTCTCCGCACCCTCTTCGGTGAGCGAGGAGACCATGACCACCGGTCGCGGATCCTCGCTCATGATCCGCGAGAGGCAGGTGATCCCGTCCATCTCCGGCATGTTGACGTCGAGGGTGATCACGTGCGGGTCGAAATCCTGCAACGCTTCGAGAACCTCGACACCGTTGCGGGCGGTCTGCACCACGAAGCCACCGGCCGATTCGAGGAGTTGGGTGAGGTGCCGGCGCATCAATGCGGAATCGTCGGCAACCAACGCTCTGATCATCCCCTTGTCACTCTCTCTCATCGGTCGGTGCGTCGCGAGCGTCGTTCAGCGGGTCGAGTGCCGAATGGCGGCCGCTTCCTGGGTATCCAGCAGTTGCATCGTGTCGAGGAGCAGGATCATGCGCTTCTGGTTCTCGAGGTTGGCCACCCGACGGATGAGGCGGGTCTGCTCGTCCGAGAGGTCCGGAGCGTCGCCGATGGCAGCGGCCGATATCCGCATCACTTCGGACACGGAATCGACGATGAAGCCGGTCCGAACGCCGCGAATGGTGAACACCATGATCCGCTGCCGGTCGTTGCGCTCCATGTCGGCCAGGTTGAACCGCCTCCGCTGGTCGATCACCGGCAGGACCACGCCCCGCAGGTTGATCACGCCCTCCACGAAGGGCGGCGCCTTCGGAATGCGGGTGAGTTCCTCCGGAACGCGGACGATCTCCTGCACGGCGGCGATCGGCACACCGTATTCCTCGCCCATCAGCCGGAACACGACGAACTGCTCCTCGTCGGCCGCCTCCCGAGCTTCGGTCACGTCCTGTCGTTCCTCGGCGGCCATTCTCTCATCCCCCGTTGCCACGAGCGCGCGCAGCTCGGCGATGTCGAACATCCGCTCCACCGAGAGGACCGAAACGAGACGCTGCCCGTCCTGCAGGCGGCAGATCGCCTGGATGTCGTCCATGCCCGCATCCTGCGCGAGGAGAGCCGGCATCGGTTCGACGAGGCTGCGGTTGACGCGCAATACTTCCTTGACGCTGTCCATTACGATGCCCGCGGAGAAGCCCGGTTTCGTGCCGAGGGACACCACGACGACCTTGTTGGTCTCGGTGAATTCCTTCGTCTCGAGCCCGAACATTTCCCGCAGGGAGACGAGCGGGAGCAGGCGGTTGCGCAGGGTGATCACGCCGAGCACGTGGGCCGGCGCGTTCGGGACGCGGGACACGTGCTCGGGGAGCTGGACGATCTCCTGGACCCGCTCGATCGGAAAGGCATATTCCTGCCCCGCCACCTCGAAGCTGACGAGCTGATCCTCGTCCACCAGAGGTTCCGCCGCCGTCGGCGCATCCGTCGCGCCGGTCTGGGCCGCGCCGGCACCCGTTTGGCCCCTGGCCGAGATCCGGCTGAATTCGCGGCGGATGAGCTGGCCCGCATCGAGGATCATCACCAGCGACCGGCCGTCATTCGTCTTGATCATTCCGGTCAGGAGATCGGTGTCGATCGTCCCCTCGATCGCCGAGGTGGGCTCGATCCGGTCGGCGTCCACGGTGACGACGTTGGCCATCCGGTCGACCACGAGGCCGATCGGGCTACCCTGATCGAGCACCACGACCCGCGTGGCGTCATCGTGAAGGGCGGGCGGGAAGGCGAAGACGTCCCGCAGGTTCAGCACCGGGAGCACCGTACCGCGCAGGTTGGCCAATCCCAGCAGCGAGGGGGGGCTGAGGGGCACCCGGACCACCTCCGGAACCCGGATGATCTCCTTCACCTCGGCGAGCGAGACGGCGAACATCTCCGTCTCGACGTGGAAGATCACGAACTGGCGGGCTTCGGCGCGGGCCGTCTCCTGCTCCGGACGCGGGATCGACTGTCCCGCGTCCGACGTGAATTCGGCCTCGAGCGTGTGCACCGCCCGAGCGACTGCGCTTGCCATGGATCTGTCCTTCGCTCTCGATGCGGTCGGCTCAGGCGGCCTGGAGTTCGTCGGCGAGGGAGGCGATCTCCTCGATCGCCGCGGCGAGCTGCTCGGCACCCTTGGCCTGCTCGCTGGCCGCCCTGCCGGCTTCCCCCGAGGTCCGCGCGGCCTGCTGCGCCGCGGCGGCGACCTGCTCGATGGCCGTCTGGATCTCCCGGACCATGCGGACGATCCCGTCCGAACCGCTCAGGATTTCCCTGTTGCCGGCCAGCACCTCGGTCATGACCTTGGTCACGGAGTCGAGGTTCCGGGTGATGGCGCCGCTCTTCTCCACCTCGGCGGCCGCACCTTCGGCGATCTCCTGGAGATCGCCCCGGACGAAGGCGATGGTGTCCTGGATGGTCTTGACGGTGTCCTTGATCCGGTCGGCGTTCTCGGCGGAATCCCGCGCGAGGTTGCGGATATCCGTCGAGACGACCGCGAACCCCTTACCGAACTCGCCGGCCCGGGCCGCCTCGACGGAGCCGTTCACCGCCAGCATGTTGGTCTGGATCGAGACCGTGGTGATCGCGTCGACGATCTTGTCGATCCGCCGGCTGACCTGTTCGAGGGCGGCGATCTGGTCGCGGCTCGCGCGGCCGGCGCCGACGGACCGCCCGAGGCCGTCGACCATCGCATCGACCATTGCCTTGTTCTCCGCGAGCAGATCGGAAATGACCTGCGCCTTCTCCACGGCGGTGCCGGCGAGGGACTGGTTCACCTGCGCCCGGCGCTCGATCTGGGCGATGGCGGCGGAGGATTGCTGGGTGGCCGCGGATTGCTGCTGCGCGCCCTTGGTGATCTGGTCCAGCGCGATGGTGACTTGCGCTCCGGCGCGGTTGATCTCCTCCACCGCGCTCGACAGTTCCTCCGCGGCGGAGGCGACCTCTTCCGCGCTCTTGCCGATATTCGTGCTGTTCTTCAGCTCCTCGGCGAGACCGGACAATTCCTGGGCGGCCTGCTCGCTCTGGGTGAGCGCGGTGGTCTGCTGCTCCACCATCTTGCCGGTTTCCTGACAGGCCGCGCTCTGCTCCTCGGCCGCGGCGGCGATGATCTCCGCCCCCTTCTGGGCCTCGACGGACGCCACGGCGGATTCGTCGGAAGCGCGGGCGATGTCGTCACAGCCCGTCATGATCTCGGCCATGTCGGCACGAATGCGCTCGAGCTGAGCCGTGACCACGCGGCCCTTCTCGGCCTCGGAGCGGGCCGACACCGCCGAGTTGTTGATGCCGTCGGCGGCGATCTTCACGTCGGCCTGGATCTGCGCCACCAGTTCCTGGATGTCGCGGGCCGATTTCTCGCTGGTCTCGGCGAGGGTGCGTACCTCGTCGGCCACCACGGCGAACCCTTTCCCGTGCTGCCCCGCACGAGCCGCCTCGATGGCCGCATTGAGTGCGAGCAGGTTCGTCTGGTCGGCGATGCGGGCGACGGCCTTGACGATCTCGCCGATGGCGCTGGCCTGCCGGTCGAGTTCCTCGACCAGCTTGACCGATGCCTCCTGACGCTCGGAGGCCTTGGCGATCGCCGCGACGGAGGCGCCGATCTGCGCGGCGGTGTCGACGATGAGTCCGGACAGGGCCTGCGTCTTGGTCAGGGCGGCGCTGGCGTTCTCCTTGGCCGCCTGGATGAGGGCCCCCCCTTGATTGATGGCCTTCATGGTCTCCTGCGCGGCGCCCGCCGCCTCCTCGGCACCGACGCCGATCTGCTCGGAGGCCTTGCGCAGTTCCTCGGCCGCCGCGGCGGCTTCGGCGATCCCGCTGGAGAGTTCGGCGGTCGCCGAGGCGATCCGCTCGGCGGCCTTCTGCTGGCGCGCGAACGTCCGGGCCTTGCGCTTCTCGGCCTCGGCGACGAGGTGCGACCGACCGGTAACGGAAGGCCTGTCCTCCCGGATGGCGACCGAGGCAGGCAGGGTATGAAGGGCGGATTTCTTCGCGAGAGCCATCGTCGATACCTGAGTAACGGAGGGAGTGGAGAAGGACGTGCCTTGCCGGAGGACCATGCTCACGGCGAGCGTGCATGAAATGGGATGTAGGGCGAGACGTAGTTTCTTGGCGTTTTATTTAGACTTGCTCTCGTGTTGCAAGCGCCCCTCTTGATTGAATATATCATATTTCTAACAACTTAATAAAGAGTTAAATCTCAAAATTGGAGAGCTTATACTTAGATGCCGAGATATATTATTATATTTCAAACGTATAGTTTAATACAGCCCTTGTATTTAAAAATTTTTCTACAGCAATATTTGCGGCAAATTGAGAATTTTTGTCATTCGACTTCGTATTTAATGCGCAATCGCGAGTAATCATTGCCACTCATGGCATCGGCGGGATCTCGCTCTTTCCTGTGGGATGGTCCGAGGCGAGCAGTGCCGGAGGCCGCAGGAGAAGCCCAACCCATCTCGGCTTCAGATTTTGGACCGCCCCGGCTCTCCCTCGGGCTCCAGCTCTCGAGAGGACGGAGCCATGACGAAGCAAACAGCAAAGTTTCACCCGATATCAGGCCTCGATGAGCCCGCCTCATCGCGGCCTGTCCGCACCACGGCGCGGCGGCGGTCGCGTCAGGCCTCAGTAAGCTCGACCTTTGGGGCGGACTCGATGTGATTTGGTATCAGGTCCGTGAACTCGCGGTCCGGATGGTTATTCGAGCATCAGGGCAACCCGGTACGCGGTGATCTACTTGATTGCGGCCAAGATCGGCTGCTCGGCCGAGACGCTGCGGAACCGGGTTCGGCAAGCCGGGCGGGATAGAGGCCAGCGGGCCGCACCGGCGACGGACGAGCACGAGCGGGTCGAGGCACTGGAGCGCGAGAACCGCGAGTTGCGCCGGCCCAACGCACCGAAGGACCGCGCAGGGAGATCTTGCCCAAGGCCAGCGCGTATCTTGCTTTTGCCGAGTTCGACCGCCAGTCGCGGACATCATCGCCTTCATCGACGACCATCGTGCCAATTGCGGGGCGTCCTTCGACAGATTTAGGATGAGGCCGATCCGCGGCGGGGGCTGCCGATCCGCCCGGGGTCTCTCGGTGTTTGATCCTGGGCTTTGATGGTGCGATCTTTTCGCAGCCGTGGAAGGAGGCACTATGGGCGAGGTTCCCCCCGCAAGCCTCACGACCACAGAGGCGATCCGTCGGGCGATACAGCAGAGGCGAAAAGCCTGAGGGCACTGGCCAAGCGCTACGGGATCAACCCGAAGACCGCGGCCAAATGGAAGACGCCAACCACGACAGCCGATCGCAAGACCAAGCTTTGTCGCCGCCTACAACGTCGGCCGCCGCCTCAAAACCCTCAAGGGGCTCACGCCATACGTGTTCATCTGCAACGGGCGGACTTTGGAGACGGATCGCTTCATCAGCGATCCAATCCATCGAATGCCGGAACTAAACAGTCATTCGAAAAAATCACCCCCCTGGCTTGCTGACCAAGTGCCTACTTGGGCCGATCTCCAGTAAGCAGAGGACACAACAGAAAAGGGCTTAGCTGAATGCTAAGCCCTTGCGTCCGTCGAAGAAAATAATTGGCGCACCCGACACGATTCGAACGTGTGACCTTTGCCTTCGGAGGGCAGACCTGCAAGGTTTTCCCGGATTTACCCGCGATGGCGCAGGATAGCTAAGTCGCTAAAATCAAAGCATTTTCTGCAGATCAGCCTTAGCGAGCAATTCCACGCCTATTCCCGAAACGGCGCTTCTGTGGTGACACTACGGTGACACCGAAGTCAGAAGGCAAAGGTCGGGGATGCCAAAGCTCACCAAAAAAGTCGTCGACGCTGCAGCTCCGCGCGAGGCCACGTTCTTCGTCTGGTGCAGCGAGTTGCCGGGCTTCGGCGTCCGCGTCTTCCCCAGCGGCAAGCGGGTCTACTACGCCGATTATCGGACCAAGGGCGGCACCAGGCGGCGCATGTCGCTCGGCCCACACGGCAAGATCACGGTCGAGGAGGCCCGCAAGCTCGCCATCGTCACCCTGGGCGACGTGATCCGCGGTGAAGACCCAGCCGAAGAGCGCGCTACCCGTCGAAGCTCTCTCACCGTTGCCGAGCTATGCGACCGTTACCTTGAGGCTACCGACGCGGGCCTCGTGATGGGAAAGGGCGGCAAAGCGAAGAAGGCCTCCACTCTCTACGTCGACCGGGGACGGATCGAGCGACACATCAAGCCGCTGTTGGGCAAGAAGCTCGTCGTCGACCTGACGCAGCCGGACGTTCAACGGTTCGTGCGCGACGTGCAGGCCGGCAAGACCGCGGGGATCGTAAAGACTGGCCTCAGGGGCAAGGCAGTCGTCGAAGGCGGCGCGGGCACCGCAGCACGCACTGTCGGCCTCCTCGGCGGCATCATGAGCTTCGCGATCTCCGAGCGCATCATCACGATTAACCCGGCGGCAGGGGTACGGAAGCCGGCCGACAAGAAGCGCACGCGCCGTCTCACCGTCGAGGAGTACGGCGCCCTTGGCAAAGCCATCGCAGAGATGGAGGCGGGAGCGGAGGAGCGCTGGCAAGCTGCTGCTGGCGTCCGCCTGCTCGCCCTCACCGGATGCCGTCTCGGTGAGATAGTTAAGTTGCGCTGGTCCGAGGTGGATCGGTCTGGCCCCTCCCTCAGGCTTGAAGACACGAAGGAAGGCGCATCGGTTCGGCCGATCGGCAGCGCAGTACTGTCCCTGTTGGATGGCCTACCGCGGACGGCAAGCTCCACCTACGTCCTGCCAGCGGCGCGCGGCCTCGGTGCCTTCGCCAGCCTCGACGACGCTCTTGAACGGATCATGGCCCGCGCTGGGCTGGAGGGCGTCACAGCTCATACGCTGCGGCACTCGTTCGCTTCCACCGCCGGCGATCTCGGCTACAGCGACTCTACCATTGGCGCGATGCTCGGCCATGCCGGCAGTACCGTTACGAGCCGATACGTACACCATCTTGACGCGGTCTTGCTCGCTGCCGCTAGGCGCGTTGCCAATCAGATCCTTGCAAACCTTCGCGCGCACCACAAGTAAGCATTTTCATAGTCAATTTTTGAATGATTATTTACAAAAAATTCAATAAATAGTATGTCTAAACTGCAAATTGCTCTCTAATGTGATTCTCACTGAAATATATACCCTCCGGGGCCGCAACACGACCAAAGAAATTTGCAACTCTTTCTTGAAATAAGGACAGTAAGTCTGGTCCAAGGCGAGCTTTTCTTCGGTAAATCAAAGCATTCCGGCTTGCGGGAGCCAGCGTTGTTATCATATGAAGATCAGCAATTGTGTAATCCAAGCTGAAATTCAGGGAAACAAGCGGCGGCATTGGGAAACCAACGGGAAACTTTCCAGGATTTGCAAGCTGCTTAATATGATCAAAAAATGCTTTCGAACCTATCGTTTTAGTTTTGTAAAGGTAGCTATAGGCCCTCAACGGCGCAATCATTATGGGCCTGTCGCATCGCTCTAAATCACAGGTTTGAGAGACTATTATTCCTGGAAGTATCTCAAATTGGGCAGCTATCAGTTGTGCTTCGGCAGGGATAGCCGATAAAGACACATCTACTCCCGAGGTTTTTTGATCACTTACTAGGCCTAATTTTGACAGATCCGCAAGAGTGAAAGGAATATTGTCAACAATATCGCCCTGCTGCAGTTGTGGCCAAAAATTAGCGAGTTGGTCAGCTGGATTGACGTAGGCGCTGTCGATAATCATTTGAGATCGCCATACTCCTGCAAGTACGCACCAGCCAGTTGGGGTGATTCTAGAACAAAACCCATAAAGTCTGGAGTAATACTTATCTCAGGAATTGCATCCGTTGAATACAGGCCCAAACTCGCGTAGTCGGGCATGATATCAAATGCATCAAACGGGAGCGAGAAGACACTAACAATTGCGTTGGCTGTACTATAACGTCGACGCTGCGGCATGGTCGGTATAGCAACGCTGGGAGCGCGCTCTATCAAACCATTCGCTTGAGGAAACGAAAAATTCATCAGAGCAACCATAGCGGTGCTGGCAATAGAATTGCTAAGTCGATTCGCGACAATATTAGCCATTCAAAGCCTCCGAGACAGCGCCAAGAACATCACTATCAATTCTATTGACAACTTCCATCATTTTACTAGCAGAATCCATACTAGAATGAAATTCAGGAATTTCGTTATAAGCGAACCTATCATTCAGATCGTGTTCGATTGCTATACCCCGCCGAACAGCTGAGGCCTTCGGAAGACGCGCCATCGATAACGGATCTATGTGCGGCCACTCTCTACTAGTCTGAACTACAACATTGCTGTAAAATCTATCTGCAACAACATGAGAAAATCGAATTATTACGTCATCAAGAGCGGCGTCGACTTTTCCAAAATAGAACTTTTGAAGCCTCTCTATGATATCAAGATCACTAAGAAGGCTGTCAATCCAATAATTATGAGTAACACCAGAATATGCGGCATCAACGCCCGGCATTAAACGCAATAAATCGAATAAACGCTCAATGCGAGGCAGAAGATAAGACGACCTTCTGTGATGATCAAATGCCCATTCATCTCGGGAGTAATTCACAATAAGCGAAAGATTCACTTGGCTTATATAGATCTGTGAAAAACCGTGCTTAGAAGCAAATGCAATGCGTGGCAGCTGCGGATCAGCTTCGTCAGCAACTGAAAAAACGTTCGCTTGGCTGTAATCGCTACTGAGAACATCTTCAAAATTATATGCCAAACGGCGCACGTTCGTCTGCCTCGGGAAATTAATCGCGAAGCTGGATGATCGGCACTGCGGAACATGTACGGAAGATGGCAAGCGAAGCCCTTTCACGTCTGCAACAAGACATAGGGCAGCAATATCACGTTTGCCAGCACCACCAAACTGGCGCTTATAAACCCCTCAAATCACTCACTAATTTATGATTGTCCTCCTCCCTGACTGCAGAGCCAATCTGCTAGCGCTTGGCGTATCGCTTCCGGCCTCGAAGGCTTGGGGTCCGGCTGATTAGCAATCCAAGCGTCAAGCACAGCGAGCTGCTCCGCCTGGATCCGGACGAGGATCGGCGTGCCGGTGGTAGGGGCACGAGTGCGAGGCTTCGGCAGTTGTCGCAGTTTCATGATATCACGACTTGACTGATGCACATTTTCGGTGATATCACGAAATTGGCTCGGCGGGAAGGTGGAAGCTCCCCAGCCGAGCCTGACCCCACCACTCTGTTAGGAGAGCGGCATGGCTACGCACGCCTATACCACACCCAGCTTATTACCCGCCACGGACTCGGAGCGCCGGGCCTTATTAGGCACTCAGCAAGCCCGCCGATCCTTATTAGATGCAGACCGGGACAACACGCCGGGGCCAGTGACGCTCGCGATCCGCGGCGTCCGGCCGAACGAGCGCTCCTCCTCGGAGATGCGACAGCGTCAGATGGTCGAGGAGGCCAAGGCACTTCGAGACCTACGGCGCCGTGTCGCGAATGCGGTGGAGGTCGCAATTGCCTTCCTCGACGCCGCCGGTGGCGATCCCGATTTTGAGGACGGAGCCGACGATGAGCCGTCGCTAGGCTCGCTTGGCGGCACGGGCACCGCGCGCATGCTGACCGGCTTCGGCTTCAAGGGCGAGCGTTGGGCTGGCGGCTCGGATGACGACCGCGAGGAAGACGCTGGCGATATGCCGGAGACCGTGAACGAGGACGGCGATTTCTTCGGACTCGGCTACTGATGGCCGCCCCCGCATCCCGCCGGAACTTCCTCTCCGGCCTCGCCTCGCTCCCGCTCATTGGTGGCAGCGTGGCGCTCATTGGCAGGCCAACCGCCGCCGCCGTGTCGGTCACTGGTGGTACGGTGGCGACCTACCTCGCTTGGCTCCACTTCGAGCAACGCTATTTGATGTGGGGCATCAACGGGGATGGGTTCATCCCGATGATGAATCCCGGCGCGGTGTTCCATGGCCGTGACGGGCAACACCCGCGCGACAGTGCTCGAGAAGCTATCCAGCGAGCGCCCATCATGCTGGCAGCGGCCGGGTGCCCCCTGACGCACCCGGAGGCCGAAGATCAGTGTGGTGTCCAGTACGGCCCCCTGCGTTGGCGGGAGGGCGTTCGATGCGTCTGATCTTCGGCTATCTCGCCCTCGCGCAGACCCGGCTAGCCCTGGCGGATCTCGCGAGGTCGCAGATGCTTGATCGGCTGGCTACTGAGGCTCTCCAGCGCGGAGAGGAGCGGATGCGTCTTGCACATTCACTTGCCGCGCGCTGCGGCATGGCGCGACGTTGATAATCGCCCATACCAGCAAATAGCCACGTTTTTGGGATTGCAATTCAAAAACCTTATCGTACTCTGCGATAGGTTTTGGATTGGATATCGCAAATGACTAAGCCCGACTCCCTCCTCGCTGCATCTCGGCGCCTCGCTCAGGGTGCTGGGATGCAATGGTCTGAGGTTCAGCCTTACTATCGCGCCCTTCAAGAGAATGGTGGGGCAGCCAATGAATCGTGGCTTCCCAAAAGTGCCGGGAGAAACATCTGGGCAGCCCACCCCAATTTCATCGCACGCCTCATGTTCGCGATAGCCGGCGCGAACTCGCTCTCTGACGCTCACGACGCCGTCGAGATGGCGAACAAAATGACGCCGGGCGGCCGTGAAAAGTACCTTGATGAAAAGGATGCCGCGGGCATCCTGTCCCCGTTGGAGAGAGCGTTCCATGTCCTTCTCTCCGACTATGAAGCAGCAATTGGCATCCAAGAAGTTGAGTTCAGGCTCGATCGCGGAGAAATCGCCATTATTGGGCGCGAGACCCAGGTCTTCTCCGTGCCGAACGCACAGCCGGAATCCGAAAACGAGGGTGTACGTCTGATTTATAAGCGTGGCGTCATCCGAGGTACCGTCTTCCGCTACATGGCACATTTGACCAAGTGGCGCCTTACCGACCAGGCACCGTTCGAGAGTGCGAAGCCGGGCGACGAGTTGGACGACTAAGACCGCATTCTTCGTTCTTTACCTTCGACCGCGTTCTGAATGAACCGGTCGGACCTTACAAATACAGGAAAGCCATGAGTGATAATTTGGAGCCCATCTCGGGTGGGTCGGCGAAGCTTTGTCTGCCTGTGCATCTGCGGAAGCCACGCCTTCGACGTTGGGAAGCTGCCGAATACCTCAGCTTAGTTCACGGGATAGGAATCGCACCGACCACCCTAGCGAAGTGGGTGACGGTCGGCGGCGGACCCGCGTTCGAGAGGATCAACAGGACGCCGTTGTACCCTGTCACCGGCCTCGACGCATGGGTGGCAGAGAAACTGACCGCCCCCGTCCGGAACAGCAGCCAGCTCGCTTAGCACCGCTCCCATCCAACCCCAGCGAACTAGGAGAATACCATCATGCGCATCACAGCGCAGGGGAGCGGCTGCGCGCCGCCAAGGCCCCTAAAGCAGACTGCCGTCCCGGGGGTTGGAGCCCGGAACGGCAGGAAGAGCGAGCAGGCATCGAAACCCCTCACCCATTCCTCAAACCATAAGCCGCGGGCCCTGACAAGACAGACCATGATCGCCCTCTTCAGCGATGAGGGTGCCTTCATCGGCTACAGCTTGTTCGGCCAGCAGAGCGATGCCCGCGCCTTTTTACGGGCAGGAGGTGCCTCATGAGCGACCTTCGCACGATCGCCGTTCTGAAGAAGAACAACACCCAAGAGATCCGGGTAAGCGTCAGCATCCAGGACGGCTACGCTCTGGTGGATATGCGGGTCTTCGCGGCGCCGCGACGCGGAGGTGAAGGGGAACCGCATCCGACGCCCGCAGGCATCTGTCTGAGCCGGGCGAAGCTGCCGGAGCTGATCCGGGCTTTGCAGGCCGCAGAGCGGGAGGTATCGCGATGATGCCGGTCATTCATGACGTCGTGCCGCCGAGCACGATCGAAGCGGAGCAGGCTTTGCTCGGTGCGATCCTAATCAACCCGGAGGCTCTGGATCGGGCTCGCGATCACGTTCGGGCCGAGGACTTCTTCGAGGACGTGCATCGGCACATCTTCGGTGTGATGTGCGAGCGCCGCGATGCCGGCGACGCCATCGACTGGAAGCTGATGAGGGCCGCCCTCGGTGACGACGACCTCGGTGGATTGACCGCCGGCGCCTACCTCGCTCGCCTGGCATCTGAGGCCATCACAGTCGTCGGTGCGCCTGGGTACGCCCGGATGATTGCCGACGCTGCTCGGATGCGGACGGTGCTGGAGACGGCGCAGGCCGCGGTAGCGCGGATGACGGACGGTTCGGTTCACAGCCCCGCCGACTATGCCACGCACATGATTGAGCAGCTCGACGAGGTAGCCAGCGCTGGCCTCGCCGAGCACGCCCGCCGCGTAACGTTGGTGAGTAGCGTCGCCAGTGTCCTCGCTCGGGTCGAGCAGACCCGGCAGGGCCTCGCCCCCCGTGGCGCCCCCTACGGTCTGCCCAAGCTCGATACCGCCACCCTCGGCATGCGGCCGGCACAGTTCATCGTGCTCGCCGGTCGGCCCGGCATGGGCAAATCGACAGTCGCCTTGCACATCGCTCTCGCTGCCGCTCGACGCGCCGGTGCCGTGGGCTTCTTCTCGCTCGAGATGGGGGCCGATGAGCTCTCGGAGCGGGTGCTCGCCGCCGCAGCTTACGATCCGCGCTCGCAGGAGCCGATTACCTATCGCGCCATCGCCGAAGCTCGCAGCCTTTCACCGGAAGCCATGTGGCGCCTGCAGGAAGCCGAGAAGACCTGTGCCGACATCCCGCTCTGGATCGAGCCGCAGTCCGGCCTGACGCTGGCGCAGATCGCGGCACGGGCCCGTCAGATGCGTCTGCGCGCCGAGCGTAGAGGTATCCCGCTCGCGGCCATCATTATCGACCACATCGGCCTGATCCGCCCCTCCAAACGCTACCAGGGCAACCGAGTCCAGGAGATGACCGAGATCACCACGGGTCTAAAGGGGCTGGCCAAGGAACTCGGCATTCCCGTGGTCGGCCTCTCGCAGCTCAACCGCGAGGTTGAGAAGCGGCAGGACAAGCGTCCGCAGCTCTCAGACCTGCGCGAATCCGGGTCGATTGAGCAGGACGCCGACGTGGTGCTCGGCCTGTACCGGGAGGCCTACTACCTCGAGCATAAGGCCGACCGGACAGACGACGAGGAGATCCGGCTCTTCAACTGTCAGAATGAGCTCGAGATCGAAATTCTGAAGCAGCGTTCGGGCCCCACGATCCGAATCACCTGCTTCTGCGACGTCGGCTGCAACGTGCTGGCGGAGGTGGCTCGATGAGCTCGCTCCCGACCATGCCGGTAGGCGTCGACAGGCACATCGCCGACACGGCTCACATGACGAACGAGGAGGCCGGCGCCTACTTCCGCCTGCAGATCTTCGCGTGGCGCTCGCCGGGCTGCTGTCTGCCGGATGATGACGCTCGGTTCGCCCGCATGCTCGGGACTACTCTGAAGCGCTGGGCCGTTCTGAAGCCAATCGTGCTGGCCAATTGGGCGCTCCAAAAAGGTAATTGGAGCAACGATCAGGTCGCTCGCGAGCATCAATTCGTTAGCGAAAAAGTCGAGCGGAAACGCGCCGCGGGGAGGCAGGGCGGACGTCCTAAGTCATTGGAATTACAGGATCAGGGGGAGGCATTAGGTTCCGCAATTGGAAAGGAAAACGAAAGCGAAACGAAAGCAGCTAAAGCTAAAGCTAAAGAATCCCCTATAGTCCCCACAGGGGACGAGGATCCCGAAGGCTTCGCCGAGTTCAAATCGGCCTACCCGAAACGCAACGTCGCGTTCCCGACAACCTACGCTCGGAAGCGCTGGCTCGAGGCTCGACGACGGGGAGCCACACCTGCCGAGATCATCGCTGGCGCCAAGGCCTACGCCGCCGAGCAGGAGCGCATCGGTAAGGCCGGCACCGAGTTCGTCAAGACCGCCGATGCCTGGCTGCATCAGCGGCGGTGGCGGGATTATGCCCAGAGTACCGGCGAGCCCTCTGCAGCGGCAGAGATCCCGGCCGACGTCTGGCGCGAGCGGGTCCGGGCCTGGAAAGCGCGCGGCGGCCACTGGCCTTGGCAGCAGCGCACCGAACCGCCCGACGACCCACGGACGAAGGTTCCGCCAAGCATCCTGGCCGAGTTCGGCATCCGGCATCCGGCGGAGCGGCCGGCGCTCGCCTTGATGACGGGGACAGGCCGATGAGCAGCCCTGAAAACTCAGGCCTCGCCGCTGCGGCTGAATTTTCAGCCTTTGCTTTTCAATGGCTTATCCGGTCCGTGGCCGCTCCCCCGTTTTGGGGACCGGCAATTTGCGCTCCCCGGATCGGGGGAGCTCACTAGTTGGTTCCCCGCGCTGGGTGGATCATCGGAGGTTCTGGTTTCCGCCAGATCGGGCAGAAACCCTCAAAGCAGTCGACAACCAGAGCACGACGCAAAATTGCGTTGTCCTATCTGGCCTGCAAGGAAACTTCCGGAAGGTCTCCAATCCGACCGGTGCAAATCTGCGTCGGTCGAACCGGCCTCCGCGATGCGCGACTGTAGTTTTACGAGAAAGCCGTAAAACTCTCCGGCCGTATCCCCGCCACGGTGGTCGCCTAACCAACGCTCAAAACAATTCGAGCTTATGACAATCGCCCAACGGTAAACCACAGTAACCCACGGAAAATCTGGATGGGGCGTCAGGCAGATTGCTTGTTTCATCTAGCGTGAGGATCGGCAATCGTCACGGTTTCACGCGTGATGTCGATGTCGAAGAAGTCCCGTCGGAAGGCAGAGCAGCTCGAAGAGAAGGCCTGGACGCTCGATGCCCCTGGCGCCGAGCTGCTTTCCCTATTCGGCGCTGGCACGGCCACTGCTTCCGGCGAAACGGTCGGTCCCGATAGCGCCCTTCGCGTCCCGGCTGTCGTCGCTGCAGTTCGCACGATCGCCGAGACGCTCAGCAGCCTTCCCATCCACGTCTATCGCCGGGGCGCCGATGGCTCCCGCCAGCGCGACCGGGATCATGCCGCCGCAAAGGTGCTGGACCGGCCCGCCCCGTGGCTCGGCCCCTACGAGTTCAAGCTCCGCCTGATCTTCGATGCGATCCGTCACGGGCAGGCCTTCGCGGTCGCGGCGCGGGGCGGCGACACCGTGCGCGAGCTTCACCGGATCGCCCCTGGTGGGATGCGCGTCGAGTACGATCCAGCTACCGGCGAACCGACCTACAAGCTGAGCCGCACGACCGGTGGCGACCGTACCTATCAGTGGGACGATGTGGTGCACCTTGTGCCGGTCCCGAGCGACGGTGCGCCGGTCTCGCTGATCTCGCTGGCGCGCGAGGCAATCGGATTCGCTTCGACCCTGGAGAAGCACGGAGCCCGACTGTTCGGGAACGGTGCCCGGCCGAGCGGCATTCTGAGCTTCGCCGATAAGCTGAGCCCGGTGGAGATCAAGAACCGGGTCGCGGTCTGGAATGCCGTCCACGGCGGTGGTCGCTCCGGCGGCACGGCGGTCATGGATCGGTCGGCCAGCTACACCGGCCTGACGCTCAACTCGGTCGACCTCCAGTATATCGAACTGCGCCGGCACCAGGTGCTTGAGATCGCCCGCGTCTTCCGCGTCCCGCCGCACATGCTCGCCGAGATGGACCGGGCGACCCACGCGAACTCGGAAGAGCTCGGCCTTCAGTTCGTCGCCTATTGCATCCGCCCGTGGTGCGACCTGATCGAAGGCGCGCTCTCGCGGGTGCTGTTCTCGGAAGCCGAGCGGGACACGCACTTCCTCGAATTCCAGTTGGACGACCTGCTGCGCGGCAACATCCTTCAGCGCTTCGACGCGCTCAACAAGGCGATCGGTGGTCCCTGGCTTACCGCGAACGAAGGCCGCGCCGTCGAGAACCGGCCCGACATCGACGGCGGCAGCAAGCTCAACCTGCCTCAGGGCGTCGCCGCGCCAAGCGCCGATGCGCCCGCGACCGAGCAGCCCAGCAACCTGCGGGTGGTCGCATGAACATCGAGATCGCATCCGGCATCCACCTCGACACCAAGGCCATCGGCGACGACGGCACGTTCGAGGGCTACGCCTCCGTCTTCGGCCATATGGACTCGCACCGGGACGTGATCGCGGTTGGCGCCTTTAAGTCGTCACTGGCCGAACGGCCGGTCTCGCGAGTGAAAATGCTGCGCCAGCACCGGCAGGACGAGCCGATTGGCGTCTGGATCGCGGCGGCTGAGGACAGCAAGGGCCTCCACGTCAAAGGCCGGCTGATCTGCGAAGTGCCTCTCGCCGCTCAGACCTACGCCCTGATGAAGGAAGGCGCCCTCGATCAGCTCTCCATCGGCTTCCGCACCAAGCGGGACCGCTTCGACCGGAAAGCGGCGGTGCGGCACGTCGAGGAAGTCGACCTCCGCGAGATCTCCATCGTCACCTTCGGGTCGAACGACAAGGCCGCGATCTCAGCCGTCAAATCCATCCACGATCCCGAGCGCGCGTCCCGCATCGTCGCCGCTCTCCATCGCGCCACGGCGGCGCTGCGCTCCTGAGGACAGACACGATGAACTATCACAGCCGCCACGCGCTCGATGCGCTGGAGACCAAGGCCGAGGGCGATGGCCCGGATGTCGAGAAGGCAATCTCCGACCTCACGGCCACCTTCGAGACCCGCATGGGCGAGGTGTCCACCGAACTGAAGGCACAGAAGGACCGCGCCGACGCCCTGGAGGTGAAGCTCAATCGGCCCGGTCCGCATGAACGCAAGGACGGCGAGCCGACGATCGAGCGCAAGGCCTTCGTTGGCTTCGTCCGTCACGGCGTTGAGCGGATGCCGTCCGACGAGGTGAAAGCGCTCCGCGTCGCCGATGATACCAAGGGCGGCTTCCTGGCACCGGGCGAGTTCTCGACCGAGCTGCTGAAGGAGATCGTGCAATTCTCGCCAGTGCGTGCCGCGGCCCGTGTCGGCAGCATGTCGGTGGGTTCGATCAAGATCCCCCGTCGCACCGGTCGAATCACGGCGCAGTGGGTGGACGAGATTGAGGAGCGCCCGCGTACCGAACCGGCCTACGGCATGACCGCGCTCGAGGCTCACGAGATGTCCTGCTACGTCGACGTTTCCAACCAGCTCCTCGAGGACTCGGCCATCAACATCGAGGCCGAACTGTCCTTCGACTTCTCCGAGGAGTTCGGTCGTCTGGAAGGCACGGCCTTCGTCAACGGCGACGGCGTGAAGAAGCCGCTGGGCATCATGTCCGATCCCACAGTTCCGACCATCCCGACTCGCGCGGCCACGTCCATCACGGGCGATGCGCTGATCGACCTCTTCTATTCCCTACCGCCGGCCTACCGGAACAACGGCGCGTGGATGATGAACGGCACGACCATCGCCACCATCCGCAAGCTGAAGGACGGCCAGGGCAACTATCTCTGGCAGACCGGCATCCAGAACGGACAGCCCGCCACGATCCTCGGCCGACCTGTCGTCGAGTCCATCGACATGCCGGACGTGGCCGCCAACTCGACGCCGCTGATCTACGGCGACATCGGAGCGGCCTACCGCATCTATGACCGGGTCGGCCTGTCTGTCCTGCGCAACCCCTACACCCTCGACGTCTACGGCCAGACCCGGTTCACGGCTCGCCGCCGCGTCGCCGGCTCCGTCGTCCGCCCCGAGGCCATCCGCAAGCTGCGCGTCGCGGCGAACTGAGGAGACACGCACATGCGCGATCAGACCAATTCCATGGGCGCCGTGACGGCCATCGTCCCGGCCATCCTCGCCGCCGAGCCCGCTGCCATCACTGTCGACCGCGCGGGCTACGACTCCCTGACGTTCGTGGCGCAGATCGGCGCCGGAGGCATCACCTTCACCGGCGCCAACCGGATCGATCTCACGATGGAGCATAGCGACGATGGCGCCATCTGGTTGCCCGTAGTCTCAACCAATGTGCTCGGTGCGACGGTCACCGGCAGCGGCATCGTCCTGAGCCAGCGCACGGCGCACCCGGACCCGACCACGCACCGCTTCGGCTATGTCGATGGGATCGTCGGCCAGAAGCGTTACGTCCGCCTGCGCGCCGCGTTCGCCGGCACCCACGGTACGGGCACACCGATCGCCGCCACCGCCATCTTGGGCAATGCCCGCACGATGCCGGTCGCGGCCTAACCTCTGGTCATGAGAGGCGCCGTCCTTTGAGGGCAACGCCGGGCAACCCAACAACGAGAAGCAGACCTCCGTGGCGCCTCCCTGGTTCGAATGAGCCAGCAGTTGGAACGGTCAAGGTCAGCGAGCCCGGCACATTTATGAGAGGTAGAGCCATGGGCCAGCGTGCCCCACGCATCTGCGGATGCGGCCATAAGATCGCGTCTGGTGAGCGCTGCCCCTGCCAGGTGCAGCGTGCGCAGGCCGCCGAGCGCGCCCGCCCGACCGCACGCCAACGTGGCTACACCTCGAAGTGGGACCGAGAGAGCAAGGCATTCCTCGCCCTTCCTGAGAACCGTGCTTGTGCCTGCGGATGCGGTCGGCCTGCCGGCGTGATCGACCATAAGGAGGCGCACAAGGGCGATCAGCGCCTGTTCTGGTCTCGGTCGAACTGGCAGCCGATGGCGCGAGGCTGCAACAGCCGCAAGGCAGTGCGCCACGAGGGCGGCTTCGGTCGAAGGGTGGGGGGCACCATCGGAATTTCGACCGGAGGGGGCCGGGACCGCATGGGGTCCACGACGCGAGACACACTGGAATTGGGCAACTCCGGGCTTCCGCCATGCGAGTGACCGTCCTCACCCCGCCGGCCGCGCTCTTCAACGTGCCCGACGCGAAGCTCCAGGCTCCGGTTCTCGCCGAGGCAGACGACCTTCGCGTGGCCGGATTGCTGGCGGCGGCTCAGTCCCGGATCGAGCGGTCATGGATCGGTCGCGCCTTCGGAGCACAGAC
This sequence comes from Methylobacterium bullatum, assembly GCA_902712845.1. Taxonomy (NCBI): domain Bacteria; kingdom Pseudomonadati; phylum Pseudomonadota; class Alphaproteobacteria; order Hyphomicrobiales; family Methylobacteriaceae; genus Methylobacterium; species Methylobacterium bullatum. The sequence goes on along the minus strand of LR743504.1, from coordinate 1,603,309 downwards.
CCTGGAAGCCCGGCTCGACAGCTTCGATGAACGCGAGATCGCGTTGCCTTGGCCACCGCTCCGTTCAGTCGCGTCGATCGTCTACGTGAACGATGCCGGCGAGGAACAGACGGTCGATCCCGCCTCCTACTTCGTCTTCGGGATCGGGACGACAGGCGGGTCGGTCGCGCCGATCGGCGGGCGTTGGCCGAGCACCCCGCGTCGGCCGGAGGCCATCCGCATCCGGTATGAGGCCGGTTATGATGACGGCGACCCCGAACTCGGCACCGTGCGGCAAGCCGTCCTGCTCATGGCGACGCAGCTTCACGGCCTGACTGCGCAGGATCTCTCGCTTCGCAGCGAGTCGATCGAAGGCGTGGGCGAGACACAGTGGACCGTCTCTGACACCGCCAGCCGGCTCATCATGTCGGCCGCTGATGACCTCCTCCGCGACTTCGTGGTGTGGAGTTGCTGAGATGCGCGGTCGCAAGCCCGAGCTTCGCGCCATTGAGGGCGGTCTCGCATCCGTCCCCCGCGCCCCGGCTTGGCTGCCACCCGAGGCGAAGGACGAATGGAAGCGCGTCCTCCCCAGCCTCATCGCGCGCCGCATCCTCACGGCCGCCGACATGGGCACGGTCGAGAATTACTGCCTCGCCGCCGGCACCATCCGACGGTGCCAGAACACGATCGCGGCTGAGGGCGACACCCTCGACGGCAAGCGGCATCCGTCTTTCCAGACGCTCGGCCAGATGATGACGGAGCACCGCCGACTCGCCGCTGAACTCGGCTTGACGCCGACCTCCCGCAACAAGGCGGGCAAGCCGCCGGACGGGGAGGATGGCTATGACGCTTATTCCGACCTGGGCATTTGACGACAGCGTGATTCCGGACGCGCACGGGCGGGCTGCGAATATGCTGCGTTTCGCCGACATCCTCCGGCACCCGAAAACTACAGGCTCCGACAAGCGCCCCCTGCAAGCCCGGTGGCAGCGTCGCATCATCGAGCGCATCTATGGGCCGTCCACCGACGACGGCCGGCGCCAGGTCTCGACGGTGTTCGCGCTCCTCCCGCGCGGCGCCCGCAAAACTACGCTGGCATCGGTCCTGGCGCTCGGCCACACCATCGGTCCCGAGCAACGGCAGGGCGGGCAGGTGGTCGCCGCGGCGAGTGACCGGACGCAGGCCCGCATCGCTTTCGACGAAGCTTCGGACATGCTCCGGGCCGACGATCGCCTCGTTGGGGCGACCCGTATCCGCGACACGAAGAACCGTATCGAGCATCGCCGGAGCGGATCGAGCTATGTCGCGATCTCCGCCGAGGGCGACGCGCAGCACGGCAAGACACCCACCTTCGTTCTAGCCGACGAGCTTCACGTCTGGCGCGGCTTCTCGCTTTGGAACGCCCTGAAAACCGGCGCCTCGAAGACGCCCGGCTCCCTTACGGTCATCATCACGACGGCCGGCGAGCGGGCCGAGGGCATCTGCTACGACCTGTTTCAGTACGCCCTTCGCTGCCACCACGATCCAGAGCGCGACCCGTCTTTCCTGCCCATTCTGTTCCAGGCCGATCCAAAGGTGGATTGGCAGGACGAGGCGCTGTGGCATGCGGTGAACCCTGGTCTCGCTGACGGCTTCCCCGATCTCGACGAGCTGCGCTCGGAAGCCCGCATCGCCCGCGAACTTCCGCAGCTCCGGGAGGGGTTCAAGCAGACCCACCTGAACATCTGGCAGGACGGTTCGGTCGCCGGCTGGATAGAGATGGCGACCTACGACGAGGCCGGGGCAAAAATCGACACCGAAGAGTTGGTAGGCGAGCAGTGCTGGATCGGGGTCGACCTGTCCAAGAGCTACGACCTGACCGCCATCGTGGCGGTGTTCCTCGACCCGGCCGGCGGCTTCCGTGCTCTGACCTGGGCCTTCCTGCCGGAGACGGCATTCAAGCGTCGCTGCGATGAGTTGCCGGACGTGGCTCTGCGCCAGTGGCGGGAGGCCGGTGACCTCACTGTGATCCCCGGCGACCTCATCGACGATGGCGTGATCGAGGGGAAGCTACGCGAGTTGTGCGGTCTCTACGACGTGCAGGAAATCGCCTTCGATCCGAAGTTCGCGGCCAAGATGATGGGCCGGCTGATCGAGGACGACCTCCCGGCCGTCGAGGTTCAGCAGCGCCCCCTCATCATGGGGCCGTTCTACAGCGACCTGCAGAAGGCCATCATCGGCCGGCGATTCCGCCATGGCGGGCATCCGGTCCTGCGATGGTGCGTTCAGAACGCCGTGCCGATCTATGGCGACACCGGCCTCCCGTACATCTCGAAGAAGAAGAGCACGCAGGCGATCGACGCCCTGGTAGCGGCGGCAATGGCCATGGGCCGCGCCGACGCGGCCGGCGGCCAGCGCTCCGCCTATGACGAGGAAGACTTCGACCCGAATTGGTGCGTCGCGAACTGAGCCCGAAGGAACGACCATGACAGCCATCAACGTCATCAAGCAGAGCGATTCGGTCCACATGCTGACCGACGGCGCTACGTGCCGGGACGGCTCGCGCTACGCGGCCAGCACCTGCAAGGCGTTTCCGGTCCCGCACCTCAACGCGGTGATCGCGACGAGTGGCAGCCTGATGTGGTCGCCGCTGATTCTATCGAACCTACTGCTGTCGGTGACCACCTACGATGAGCTTAAGCGGTGGGCGCCGACCCTGCTCAGCAAGGCGGTGGGCGAGGCATCACACGTCTTCATCGGTGAAGGTACGCCCGAAGTGCTTCTAGTAGTCGCCGGCCTCTCCGAGACCACTGGGCCCGACGCCTTCAGCGTCACCACCTGCGAGCGCATCGCAGAACCATGGGTCGCACTCACCCACGGCGATTGTTCACTGTGGCCGAGCACCCCGGAGATCCAGGCCGAATTCCATGAGGCCTACGGCGATGTCACGTCAGGCGACGAGCTTGATCCGGCCCGTTGGGGCGTGCGGGCCATCGAGATGCAGCGCCGACACCCGGAGGCCATCATCGGCGGATTCGTCCAGCTCACCAGCGTGACGCGAGACGGCATCTCGACCCACATCGTCCACCGCTGGGACGAGCCGATCGTGGGAGTGCATGCTGATGCAGCTTGAGACCGCACCGGACCCCATCCGCATCATCGGCCTGCCGCACGTCCTGGACCCGACGCGGGATCGCGTCGAACTCACCGTTCTGCCGGGCCAGACCATTGCCGAGATGATAGACGAGGCACTGCCTCTGGCCCGCGAAATGGGAGCGAGCTACGTCCGCGTCACGGTCAACGGCCATCCCGTTGAGGCCGAAAATTGGCACCGCGTCCGCGCCAAGGCCGGGATGCACGTCCTCATTCGAATCGTCCCGCAGGGCGACGCTTTGAAAAACGTCCTGCTGATCGCGGTGACTGTGGCCGCCATCGCCGCGGGCCAGTTCTATGCGGCCAACCTGCTCGGGGCCATCGGTATCACGGGAGCGGCGGCCGCGGGCGTACCGACAGCGCTGGCGACTGCGGCGATCAGCAGCCCGATCCCTCCGGGCGGGCGAGTGCTGGCTGATGCTCTCGACGCCCGATCAGCTTGAAGAAGAGCACGCAGGCGATCGACGCCCTGGTGGCAGCTGCAATGGCGATGGGTCGCGCAGATGCCGCCGGCGGCCAGCGCTCGGCCTACGACGTGGAAGACTTCGATCCAACGTGGTGCGTAGCGACACAACAGTCGCCGCAGCAGCACTAGTCAACCGCATCCTGTCGAACAAATTTAAGCCGTCGCCTTATTAGACGCCGCGGCCCGAGAACTCTAAATTAATATAGCAACGAAATATCTACAAAGTAAATTTACTTATTTATAGGCAGGTGCACATTCGCGATCAGCGTCACTTAGTGATTTGTAGAGCTTTCTTGTCATTTTATACTGATCAGGAGTGAAAAAAGCTCCGTCCGTTTTCCAGGACCCTTCTCGGCTTTGTCCAAGTAGAAAAATTTTAGCATGCTTATTTAGGGGACATTTTAACTCGCCACGGACGACGGGACCAATAAGGGCATAGTTCTCGACCATATTAGCTGTTGCTTCGTAATAATTCATCAAGACAGCCAACGCTACCGCAAAATCGTCCGATTTATTGCTTGCAATCTTATAGTCTTTACCGCCGTCGCTATTTTTACGCAAAAGTTCTTGTTTTTCAACAAGAGTTGGATTCAGAGACAGCATCGTTGCCCGCTCTATTGAACGGATATACATTTGATGTATGACATTTGCCCCTGTGAAGAATGCACCTATCGCTGTAAATACGAATGCATAACGACGAAGACTTGCTCTAAGTAAGCTTAGTATCGCCCTTTGATCAGCAGCCTCACTGGCATCCTTAATCATCAATCGGCCTTGATACTGTTTGTTGCGAACACCAACTTCATAATCGATGAGGAGCAGGCGGGAAATCTCTCGCCCTCTCGTCAAGGAGAGCATCGCATGTCGATTCAGATGCCACTTTGCAAGCCAGCCGCGAAGGCTCGGCAAGCTTCTACTCGTTGACGGTTTCGCCCCAGGCTCAGTCGGCCTGGGGTCTTTTTATGGCCGAAAAAAGAAGCACGGTTTCTAAAATTGTCGAATCATAGCAATCAAGTCCGCTAGCTTCTGGTGACACTGCGGTGACACAAACCACCGTAGAGGCGCCGTCAAAACCTGCTAAAACATTGAAAAGATTGGCGCACCCGACACGATTCGAACGTGTGACCTTTGCCTTCGGAGGGCAACGCTCTATCCAGCTGAGCTACGGGTGCTGACCGTGGACGACACCTAACCCAAGCCGTGGCCGCGCGCAACAAGGTCGTTGGCCATGGGACGTTCGATGAGATGCCCGGGCGGCCGGGGGATGTCGCCACGCTGCCGATGTTCGGGAACGCTACGGGGCTCGGCGGCAATCCATGCCCGCATGAGTAGTCTCCCTCTCCTGTCCGGCCGCCCCGTCGGCGCGGTCATCGCGGGCGCGCATGGCCGGGCGCATCGGCCGGCGCAGACTCGCCCGCCGGGAGGACGCGGCAGGTCGCCATCGCCCGCACGCTCAGGCTCCCGTTCCCGCCTCGTCCTCTTCGACCGAGGGCATCCGGCCCTCCATCGTCTCGACGATCGAAAGCCGGATCACCGTGGTCTTCGTGGAGCAGTATCGCGAAGTCGCGCTCCGGCTCGCCGATTGCTTCGCCGTGCTCACGCGCGGCGGGGTGGTCGAACGGGGCTCACGGGAGCGCTCGGGCCACGCCGCCCTCGATCGGCACATCGCCGTCCGACCCGCGTCCCATCAGATCGCCGAAAGGATCCCTCATGCCGACGCATCACGAGATTCCCGCGACACCCGACAGGATGGTGCTCGGCTATTTTGACGCCGCTCTGCCGCCGGTCCTGGAGATCGAGTCCGGCGATACCGTCACGCTCCATTCGTTTCCGGCCGGCGGACGGGAATCCCTCCATCCCGACCCGGACCGGGTGCCGGCCGATTATCTCGCCGCCCTCGACACCCTCGCCTCCGGCCCCGGGCCGCATTTCGTCACCGGCCCGGTCCATGTCCGCGGGGCCGAACCCGGCGACGTGCTCCAGGTCGACATCCTCGATCTCAAATTCCGCATGGATTGGGGCTTCGTGGCGATCCTGCCCCTGCTCGGCACCCTGCCGGACGAGTTCACCGACTACGAGACGATCCATCCCGACATCGACGTCGCCCGCGCCGTCGCGATCCTGCCCTGGGGCGCCGAGCTGCCCCTCGATCCGTTCTTCGGGATCATGGGCACGGCGCCTCCCGCCGCCTGGGGGAGGGTCGGCTCTCCGGTCCCCCGCGCCTTCGGCGGAAACATGGACAACAAGGAGCTCAAGGTCGGCACGTCGCTCTATCTGCCCGTCTTCAATCCCGGCGCCGGATTCTATGCCGGGGACGGCCACGGCGTGCAGGGCGACGGCGAGGTCTGCATCACGGCCCTCGAGACGGGGCTTTCGGGCACCTTCCGGCTCACCGTGCGCAAGGATCTCGACTATGCGTGGCCCTTCGCCGAGACGCCCACCGATCTCATGACGATCGGCCTGCATGAGAGCCTCGACGAGGCCATGCGCCAGGCGGTGCGCGAGATGGTCCGTCACGTCTGCGCACGCAGCGGACTGACCCGCAATCAGGCCTACATGCTGTGCTCGTTGGCCGGCAATCTGCGCATCACGCAGACGGTCGACGGCAACAAGGGCGTCCACATGCTGCTGCCGAAGAGCGCCTTGTCCGCACCAGGCTGAGGCGCGGATGACCGCGACCCTCAAGGTCGGTTCACCGGCCGGGATGCCGCCGCCGGCTCGTTCCCGTCTTGCATAGCCGACGGGAGGAGCCGCGCACCTACCCCTTCCCTTCCACCGCGTCCGACTTGTGCGGGCGCAGTTCCGGCGCGCCCTGGTCGATCTCGGCCTCCACGGGAGCCGAGCGGCTTTCCACGCGGGTGCTGTCGACGAAGATGCGCGCTTCGCCCTCCTTCAGCCCGAGGCTGCGCAGGGCATAGAGCGTCATCCCGTAGGCGAGTTCGCGCTCGGCCATGAGGACGAGGCCGACGCGCTGCTCCTCGAAATGGCGCCGCTCGCCGTCGTTGTGGGTGCGCACCAGCGTGTCGATGCCGGGATTGGCCTCGCGGGCGAGTTCGACGAGGCGCCGCGCCGTATGCGGTTCGGGCGACGCGATCACGATGAGCTTCGCCTGTCCGATATCGGCCGCTTCGAGGATACCCGGCGCGGTGGCGTCCCCGAACACCGCCTCGACGCCGTCCTTGCGCAGGTCGAGGACGCGGCGGCGGTCGCGGTCGATCACGAGGTAGGGCATGTCCCAGGTGGCGAAGGCATTGGCGATGGTGCTGCCGACACGGCCGTAGCCGATGACGATGGCGTGGCCGCGATGAGGTTTGGCCTCCTCGGTGACGGCCATCGCCGCAGCACCTCGCCGCTCGAACCGAGCGGCGAGATCCGGCCGCTCGGAGAAGAAACGCGTCGCCCGGTCGGCCAGGACGAAGAACAGCGGATTGAGAGTGATGGAGAGGATGGCGCCGCCGAGGATGAGATCGCGCCCCTCGGTGGGGAGCAGCTTCAGCGAGAGCCCGAGGCTGACCAGGATGAACGAGAACTCGCCGATCTGCGCCAGACTCGCCGCGATGGTGAGGGCCGTGCCGATGGGATGCTTGAACGCCAGGACGATCGCCACCGCGGCGATGGACTTGCCGAGGAGGATGATGCCGAGGACGGCGAGCACCGAGAGCGGCTCGCGGAGGAGGATGCCGGGGTCGAACAGCATGCCCACGGAGACGAAGAACAGAACCGCGAAAGCATCCTGCAGCGGCAGGGAATCGGCCGCCGCCTGATGGCTCAGGTCGGATTCGGCCAGCACCATGCCGGCGAAGAAGGCGCCCAGCGCGAAGGAGACCCCGAAGAGTTCGGCCGAACCGAAGGCAATGCCGAGCGCGAGGGCGAGGACCGCCAGGGTGAAGAGCTCACGCGAGCCGGTGCGCGCCGCCTGATCGAGGAGCCAGGGCACCACGCGGCGCCCGCCCACCAGCATCACCAGGGCGAACACCGCGACCTTGGCCAGCGTCAGCGCCAGGGTGAGCCAGATGTTGCCGTCCCCCACATGGTGGGCCGCGCCGTCGCCAACTCCGCCGAGGGATGGCGCGAGGGCGGGGAGCAGGACCAGGGCGAGGACCATCGCCAGATCCTCGACGATGAGCCATCCCACCGCGATGCGGCCCTTGTCGCTGTCGAGGAGGCGACGCTCCTCCAGCGCCCGCAGCAGCACCACGGTACTCGCCACCGACAAGGCGAGGCCGAAGACGAGACCCGCGCCGATGCCCCAGCCCCAGAGATGCGCCAGCAGCCCACCCATGGCGGTGGCGGCCACGATCTGCACGATCGCGCCCGGAAGGGCGATGGTGCGCACCGCCATCAGGTCCTTGATCGAGAAGTGCAGGCCGACCCCGAACATCAGCAGGATCACGCCGATCTCGGCGAGCTGACTCGCGAGCTGGCTGTTGCCGACGAAGCCGGGCGTGTACGGCCCCACGAGCACGCCGGCGAGGAGATAACCGACCAGGGGAGGCAGCCGCAGGCGTTGAGCCAGCATCCCGCAGGCGAAGGCCAGCACGAGACCGAGGGCGATGATGGCAATCAGCTCTGTCGCGTGCGGCACGGGGCGGTCGTGTCCTCGTTTGGGAAATTTCGCGAAAACGGTGAGGGCAACGGCGGCCGAGGGCAAACGCCGAGTGGCGCCTCATAACCGCAGACGGATTGAAAGTCCGTGCCTGGGAGCACGCACCGTGCCGAACGGCGTTCCGGCGGCTCCGCCGGCCTTCTCCGTACGCTGGAAGACAGTTCCGTCCACTGAGAGACCGTTGGGGACGCGGCATGAAACCCTCCGCGCGGCGGAAGGTTGTCGCAGGGAAATTGTATTCACGCCTCGCCCTATAGGACGAACCGCCGATGGCCGAACCACAACACGAAGCGGCGCGAGCGGCGGGGCCTGAACAATCGGGCTCCACCCTATGGACGCTGGGGCTCGTGACGGCGCTCGTCGGTCTCGTCGTCCTGCCGAGGAAGGGCGGGCGCTCATCCTCGTCCGGGTCATTGTCGGACACGTCCCCCTCCCCCCCGCGCACGAGCGAGCCCTCCCCATCCCATGAGGGACAGGACGCCAAGCATGTCGCCAGGACCGAAACCGAACGTGGGCGGCAGGCATCCAAGCCCTCGGAAATCCCGGCCAAGGGCTGGAAGGACATCGGCCTGCGGGTCTTCCACGATGTCGGCGAGAACAACCTCGTCTCGGTGGCGGCAGGGGTGACCTTCTACGTCCTCCTGGCGATCTTCCCAGCCATCGCGGCGCTGGTTTCCTGCTACGGGCTGGTGGCGGATGTCGCCACCATCAACGACCATATCCGAACGCTTCAGGGCGTGATCCCGTCCGGTGCCCTCGACATCATCGGCGAGCAGGTGAAGCGCATCGCGGAGAAGGGTGACACCACCCTGGGCCTCACCTTCTTCACCGGTCTCGGCCTCTCGATCTGGAGCGCCAATGGCGGGATAAAGGCGGTCTTCCAGGCCCTCAACATCGTCTACGAGGAGCGCGAGACCCGGAACTTCTTCTGGCTCAACCTACGCTCCCTCGCCTTCACGGCGGGCGCCCTGCTCTTCATCGTACTGGCGCTGGTGGGCATCGTCGTAGTGCCGGCGGTGATCAATGTCGTCGGTCTCAGCGCGGAGGCTTGGTACATCTCGCTCCTGCGCTGGCCGGTGCTACTGCTGGCGGTGCTCGCCGGTCTCGCCCTGCTCTACCGCTACGGTCCGAGCCGGGACGCGCCGCGCTGGCGCTGGGTGACCTGGGGCAGCGCCATCGCCGGCGTGCTCTGGCTCGCGGGCTCGTTGGGCTTTTCCTGGTACGTCTCGAATTTCGGCAAGTACAACGAGACCTATGGGTCCCTCGGCGCCGTCGTCGGCTTCATGACCTGGATCTGGATCTCGACCACGATCGTGCTGCTCGGTGCCGAGATCAACGCCGAGATGGAGCACCAGACCGAGATCGACACCACTGTGGGACGCGAACAGCCGCTCGGCACCCGCGACGCCCGCATGGCCGACACGGTGGGCGCCGCGCGCTGAGCGGCACCCACGTGTCCCCACGGCCGGATCAGCCCTTGTAGCTGATCCGGTAGACGATGCCGTGCTGATCGTCGCCGAGATAGAGGCTTCCGTCCTTGGCCACCGCCAGACCGAAGGGCCGGGCGAAACGAGACCAGCCGCTCGGGCCGCCCTCGGTGAGGAAGCCCGACACGAACGGGGTAATCGACGTCGGACGGCCCTTTTCGAAATGCACGCGCAGGACCTCGTAGCCGCTCGGCGGCTTGCGGTTCCAAGAGCCGTGCATGGTGACGAAGGCGTCGCCCTTGTATTCGGCCGGGAACTGCGCGCCGTCGTAGAAGGCGAACTGCATCGAGGAGGCGTGTGCCGTCCAAGTGAGCACCGGCCGTTCGCTGTCCTTGTCCCATTGCTCCAGGGAGCTCTTCGGGACCTCGCGATAGAGGTTCTTGATGCCGGCGCCGAAGATGTAGGGCCAGCCGTACTTCTTGCCCGGCTCGATCCGGTTCAACTCCTCCGGCGTCTCGTCGTCACCGAGCCAGTCGACGCCGTCGTCCCAACCGTAGAGGGCCTTCGTCCCCGGCTCCCAGGCAAAACCGATGGTGTTGCGAAGTCCCGAGGCGACGATCTCCCGGCCCGACCCGTCCGGCTTCATCCGTACCATGGTGGCGTTCTCGGGGTTGCGCTCCTCGCATTCGTTGCAGGTGGAGCCGAGGCTCGCATAGAGCCAGCCGTCCGGCCCGAAGCCGATGGTGCGGTTGGGATGTTGGCCGGCATCGGGCAAGTCGGAGACGAGCCTGGTTTCGGGGCCGAGGCCGCCGTCGGGCTTCATCGGCGCGGAGAAGATCTCTTTCACCGTCACATAGAACAGGGTGTCGTCATGGATGGCGAGGCCATGCACGTCCGGCTTCTTCAGGACGACCTGACGCTTTGACGCGTCGGCCGCATCGATCCGGGTGACCGTACCGGCGTCGCGGTCGCTCACATAGAGCGCCCCGTCGGGGGCCACGACGATGACGCGGGGCGCGCCGAGATCGCGGGCGAAGGCCTCGATCTTGAACCCTGCGGGGAGTTTCAGGGCAGCGATCCGTTCCGGTGTCGCTTCGAGCGGCGCGGCCTTCACCACATGGGCCTCGATCGTCGCGGTGCCGGGGTTCTGCAGCGCCTGGGCGAGGACCGGGAGCGGGGCGGTGGAAAGGGCGAGGGTCAGGGCGAGAAGCGCCGGGCGGCGGATCTGAATCATGCGGGGCAGTATCCGGGGCTGTGAAGGATGCATCGGGAACGCGGGCTCGGAATCGGCTGTTCCGGCACGCGACACTTGCACTCGTTCTCTCGCGCGGCCGATCGCAGCCTCTTCAGCAAAGCCCGGTCTTGCGCTATCGTCGCCGCATGGATTCCCGGACGGCCATCGATATCCTTCGTGCACATGAAGGCGAGTTGCAGCGGCGCGGCGTTCGTCACGCCGCTCTATTCGGCTCTGTCGCGCGCGGCGAGAGCCATGCCGGAAGCGATATCGACATCGTCATCGACCTCGACGAGGATATCGGCCTCGATGTCTACGGCTATGTCGGTCTCTGCACCTTCATCGACGACCTGTTTCCGGTGGCGGTCGATGTGGCGAACCGCAGAACCTTGAAGGAGCGTGTCCGGGCGCGGGTGGAACGGGATGCCATTCCCGCCTTCTGAGCGCGAGCGTGAGGCTTGCGAGACCATCATCGAGAATGCTGAGGCCGCTTTCGACTTCACGGCCGGGATGACCTTCGCGGCCTTCGAAGCCGATCAGCGAACGAACTATGCCGTCGTCCGCTGCCTGGAGATCATCTCCGAAGCCAGCAGGCGGCTCAGGCCGGAAACCAAGGCGCGGCATCCCCGAATACCCTGGCGCGAGATCGCCGATGCCGGCAACTTCTACCGGCACGCCTATCACCGCCTGGCGCTGGACATCGTCTGGAAGACCGTCCACGACCAGTTGACCGAGATCATCGAGGTCTGCCGCGCCGAGCTGAGCAGGCCGCCGGCCCCGTGAGAGCGGGCGACCTGAAGCATCCTTCGCGAGACATTGCCGCCCGATGACGACCAGCGCTTCCGCCCCCGTCGGCCCCGGCGATCAGATCATCCTGGTGGACGGGTCGTCCTTCATCTTCCGGGCCTACTTCCAGTCGATCAACCAGGACCAGAAGTACAACACCCGGCCCTCGGACGGCCTGCCCACGGGGGCGGTCCGGCTGTTCTGCACCAAGATCGCCCAGTTCGTTCAGGACGGGGCGGCGGGGATCAAGCCGACGCATCTGGCCATCGTGTTCGACAAGTCGGAGGGCTCGTTCCGCAAGGAGCTCTTCCCCGACTACAAGGGCCACCGCCCCGACGCGCCCGACGACCTCAAGCGCCAGATGCCGCTGATGCGCGAGGCCGTGCGCTCCTTCGGCCTGCAGCCCATCGAGTTGGAGCGCTACGAGGCCGACGACCTCATCGCCACCTATTCGCGCCAGGCCGAGGCGCGCGGGGCCGGCGTCATCATCGTCTCCTCCGACAAGGACTTGATGCAGCTGGTGGGGCCGCTGGTGCGGTTCTACGATTTCGAATCCGGCGTGAAGGGCAAGCCCGGCCACCGGCCCGAGCGTAACCTCGACCTCGACGCCATCATCGCCAAATGGGAAGGCCTGCAGCCGAACCAGATCGGCGACGCCCTGGCGCTCATCGGCGACACGTCCGACAACGTGCCCGGCGTGCCCGGCATCGGTCTCAAGACGGCGGCCGCGCTGATCAAGGAATACGGCAGTCTCGACGCGCTGCTGGAACGGGCGGGCGAGATCAAGCAGCCCAAGCGCCGCGAGACCCTGCTCGCCAGCATCGATCAGGCGAAGCTTTCACGGAGGCTCGTGGCGCTGGAGGAGAACGTGCCGCTCCCTGTCGCCCTCGACGATTTGCGCCTGCCGGCGCCGGACCCGCAAAAACTCGTCGGGTTCCTCAAGGCGATGGAGTTCAACACCCTGACCCGCCGCATCGCCTCGATGCTGCATGTGGACCCGGAGACGGTGAAGCCCGATCCGTCCCTGCTGCCGGGCTCGGACGGGACCGACGCGCCCCCGTTCGAGGCGACGGCACAAGGCGGCGAGGTCGATCCCTTCGCCGACCTGAACCTGCCGGAAGGCGAAGCGAAGCCGCGCGGCCCCTCCGAACCGACGCCCTCCGGCCTCGTCGCCCTGCGCGCGGCCGAGGCGACGAACCCCATCGACACCACGGGTTACGAGACCATCACCGGTCTCGGCCAACTGGAGGCCTGGATCGCCGAGGCACGCGAGGCCGGGGTGGTGGCGGTGGATACCGAGACCGACTCCCTCGACGCCAACAACGCCGCCCTCGTCGGGGTCTCCCTGGCGGTGGCGCCGGGGCGGGCGGCCTACATCCCCCTCGCCCATCTCGAACCGGTGGCGGCCTCCGAGGCCAGCGACCTGTTCGGCGATGCCAAGGCGGCCACGGGACAGTTCAGCCCGGTCAGCGGGCAGATCCCGATCGATGCCGCCTTGAAGGCCCTGAAGCCGCTCCTCGAAGATCCGGGCGTCCTGAAGGTCGGCCAGAACATCAAGTACGACTGGCTGGTGTTCCGGCGCCAGAGCGTCGCCATCGAGATCGCTCCCTTCGACGACACGATGCTGATCTCCTACGTGCTCGATGCCGGCAAGGGCGGGCACGGCATGGATGAGCTCGCCCGCCGCCATCTCGGCCACCAGCCGATCAGCTTCTCGGACGTGGCCGGCACCGGCAAGGCCAAGATCACCTTCGACAAGGTGCCGCTCGACAAGGCCACCGCCTACGCCGCCGAGGATGCGGACGTCACCTTGCGCCTGTGGCGGATGATGAAGCCGCGCCTCGTCGCCGAGCGCCGGGTGACGGTCTACGAGACCCTGGAACGTCCCCTCGTCCCCGTCATCGCCCGGATGGAGGCGGCGGGCATCCGCGTCGACCGCAACATGCTGAGCCGGCTTTCGGGGGATTTCTCGCAGATCCTCGTGCGGTTGGAGGAGGAGATCCAGGAGGATGCCGGCGAGCGCTTCCAGGTCTCCTCGCCAAAGCAGATCGGCGACATCCTGTTCGGCAAGATGGGCCTGCCCGGCGCCAAGAAGACGCCGTCCGGCCAATGGGCGACGCCCGCCACCCTGCTGGAGGAACTGGCCCAGGCGGGCCACGAACTGCCGAAGAAGATTCTGGAATGGCGCCAGCTCGCCAAGCTGAAATCCACCTACACGGATTCGCTGCAGCAGCATGCCGACCGGGAAACCGACCGGGTCCACACCTCGTTCTCGCTGGCCGCCACCACCACCGGCCGGCTCTCCTCCTCGGAGCCGAACCTGCAGAACATCCCGATCCGCACCGAGGAGGGCCGGCGCATCCGCCGCGCCTTCGTGGCCCCGGAGGGCAGGAAGCTCATCTCGGCCGATTACAGCCAGATCGAACTGCGCATCCTGGCCCACATCGCCGATATCCCGCAGCTTCGCCAGGCCTTCGAAGACGGCGTCGACATCCACGCGGCCACCGCCAGCGCCATGTTCGGCGTGCCCTTGAAGGACATGACCTCGGACCTGCGCCGGCGCGCCAAGACCATCAATTTCGGCATCATCTACGGGATCTCGGCCTTCGGGCTCGCCGACCGGCTCGGCATCGGCCGCGAGGAGGCCTCCGCCTTCATCAAGCAGTATTTCGAGCGCTTCCCCGGCATCCGCGCCTATATCGACGACACCAAGAAGCTCTGCCGCGATCTCGGCTACGTCACCACCCTGTTCGGCCGCGTCTGCCACTATCCGCAGATCCGCTCCAACAACCCGAACGAGCGCGCCTCGGTGGAACGCCAGGCCATCAACGCCCCGATCCAGGGCTCGGCCGCCGACATCATCCGCCGGGCCATGACCCGGATGGAGCAGGCGCTGCGGGCGGAAAAACTCAACGTGACCATGCTGCTGCAGGTGCACGACGAACTGGTCTTCGAGGCCCCCGAGGACGAGGTGGAGAAGGCCCTGCCGGTGATCCGCCGGGTGATGGTCGAGGCGCCCGCACCCGCGCTGACCCTACGCGTGCCGCTGGTGGTGGAAGCGCAGGCGGCAGGGAATTGGGAGGAGGCGCATTGAATGTTGTGCTGCTCTCTCACCTTATCCCGAGGCGGAGCCCTCCAGTTCGCTCAGCGTGTTCTGGGACTCTCCTTCGAGGCTGCTACGCGGCGCCTCAGGATGGGGTGATGGGGTAGGAGGTCTGGCGACGGCATGGGACCTGCCGCTCCCAAGTTCATTCCAGCAAACCACCTCATCCTGAGGTGCCGCAGCGCAGCGAAGGCCTCGAAGGAGGCCTCCAGTTCGCTCAGCGTGTTCAGGAGCCCTCCTTCGAGGCCCGCTACCGCGGGCACCTCAGGATGAGGTGGTTGGGTAGGAGTTCGGGATGGCCGCCTTCGTCTACATTCTGCGCTGTGCCGACGGCAGTTACTACGTCGGATCGGCTCGAGGTGAGACCGTGGACAAGCGGCTCGGCGAGCATCACGCCGGGACGTTCCAGGGTTACACGAGCAAGCGCCGTCCCCTGGTTCTTGTCTATGCCGAGGAGTTCGAACGGATCACCGAGGCGATTGCCTTCGAGCGTCAGGTAAAAGGCTGGAGCCGGGCGAAGAAGGAAGCGCTCATCGCCAGTGATTGGGACGCATTGAGGTACCTTTCGAAACGTCCCGCCGCTCAACATTTGCCCAACTCACCCGCCTCATCCTGAGGTGCCGGAGCGTAGCGGAGGCCTCGAAGGAGGCTTCCAGAAACCACTGCGATCCCTGGCCCGCTCCTTCTAGGCCGCTTCGCGGTGCCTCAGGACGAGGTGATCGGGTGGGAGGGCTCACGATAGCCATGTCACAAATAGGTGAAGCATGCCGCACCGCACCACAGACATGCCCCCGACGCAGGAACCGCCCCGTTAACGAAACGTTCATGCCGGACGAAACGTTCGTTCAACCAAACGCCGTAAAGGCGTGTGAGGACAACCTCCGCCATGATCAACACCAAGCTTCTCGCCGCCCTCGGCCTCACCGTCGCGGCGATCACGACCCCGGCTCTCGCCCAGGAGCCCCTCGGCATCCGCGTCGCCCCCCAGTTCGATGCCAACGCCCCCGAGGCCCGCGACACCTCCTCGTTCCGCGCCGCCGCCCTGCGCTCGGATGCCGTGAGCATCGAGTCGAGCCGCATCGCTCTGGAGCGTTCGCGCAACCCGAACGTCCGCAACTACGCCAAGAACGTGCTGGTCGAACGTGAGGCCACCACCAAGGCGCTGCTGCCAGAGGGCACCTCCCTGACCGCTGGCGGCACCGTCGTGTCCGACAGCCAGCCCTTCGAGACCCGCTTCGACAACCCGGTGGGCGTCGTCCTCGCCCCGGTGACGATCTCGGCCAGCATCGCCTCGAAGATCGTCGGCGGCGTGCTCGGCGGCGTCGGCATCATCGACAACACCCCCGGCGAGCCCGGCCGCCGCGTCGCCATCGGCCCCGAGGGCCAGGCCCGCATCGACCGCCTGAAGAACGCCCCCACCGGCCGCGATTTCGACCGCACCTTCGTGCAGCAGCAGGCCCGTTCCGACGCCCGCACCCTCGGCCTCTACGAGTCCTACTCGCGCAACGGCGACAACGCCCAGGGCCGCGAATTCGCCAACCAGGCGCTCCCCTACATCGCCAACCAGCATGGCCACTCGGCGGTCCTGGCCAACCGCATCGGCGGCTGATCGACCGGTACGACATGGAAAGGGCCGCCCGATGGGGCGGCCCTTTTTCATTTGTGCTCAATCCACCCTCACACCTCTGCGGGCTACCAGATTCACACATCTGCTCGATGGCCGTTCGCTCGATCCAAGCGAGTTCGCCATGAGGCGCGACCGGCTCCCTCTCCTTCCAGGAGAGGGGACCCGCGCATCCTGCGAGACGTTTGAATGCCGTAGCCTCTGCGGGAGAGGGTGCTTGCGGCCCCTCTCCCGGTCGCTCCGCGACCACCCTCCCCCGCAGAGGGGGGAGGGAAAGCGTTCTGTCACACCGTCTGCTGGTCGACCTCGTCCTCGGGCCGCTTGCCCCGACGCTGGCGGGCGCCGCGGTCGAGGAGCGAGCGGCCCAGGGCGCGGAACGGCGCGGTGAGGCGGCGGGCGTCTTCGGCGCGCTCCATGAAGCGCTCGCCGTTGCGGATCTCCTTATCGAGCCGGGCCATGGTGCGGGCGAGGGCCGGATCGTCGTCGTCGAGCCAGACTTCTACCGTGCGGGCGAAGGCGATGACCACGCCCTGGAGCTTGATCCGGCCGAGCGGCCCCTCGGTGTCGATGCCGGCGGCCGCCAGCATGAAGCGGTGGGAGTTCAGCGCCACGCCGTTCAGGGCCACGAGGGAAAGCGGATCGCCGCGCAACGCATAGGAAATCCGGCGCAGGGCGTCCTTGTAGGGGGTCATCGCATCGAGCCGGCGCATGAGCACGTCGAACAGACGCTCGCGGGTGGGCTCCTCGGCCAGATCCGAGGAATCGCCCTCCAACACCTTGCGGTCGATGATCCGCGACAGGCCGCCCAGCACGGCCCCCTTGGAGGGGAACAGTTCGCGGAACTCGGCCAGCGACAGGCCGGCCTCGCGGGCGATGTCGCCGATCTCGATGTCGCTCCAGGGCTGCACGGCAGCGAGCCGCATCAGGGCCTCGACGGCGGCCTCGCGCGGGGATTGCCGGGGGGCGGAGACGGTGATGTCGGTCCCGCCGGTCTCGTTACCACCCGTGGGCCTCGCACCTGTGGTGTTTGCCATGGTCGTTCGATCCTCGTGTCTGTTCACCACCATGTAGGTTGCGCAGGCGGATCGGTTAGGGGGACGCTCAGCCGGAGAGTTCGCCGGCGCGCAGCTTGGCCGCCGCCACCGCCTCGCGCATCAAGTCTGGCACACCGCCTTCGCGCATGAGCACGGCCAAAGCCGCCGCCGTGGTGCCGCCGGGCGAGGTGACGTCGCGTCGCAACTGCCCCGCCTCGTAGGGGCTGGCGGACAGGAGCGCCCCTGCCCCCGCCACCGTGGCGCGGGCGAGCCGCGCGGCCATGTCGGCGGTAAGGCCGGCAGCCACGCCCGCCTCCGCCATGGCCTCGGCCAGGAGGAAGACGTAGGCCGGCCCCGAACCGGACAAAGCCGTCAGTGCGTCGATGAGCGCCTCGTCGTCGAGCCATTCCACCGCCCCGACACCCTTCAGCAGCGCATCGGCCTGGTCTCGCTGGCCGGGCGCCACGTCGGCGCTGGCCACCGCTCCGGTGACGCCGCGCCCGATGCTCGCGGGCAGGTTCGGCATCGCGCGGACGATGGCGCGGGCGGAGGGCAAGCGGCGGCGCAGATCGGCGATGGTCTTGCCCGCCAGGATCGAGACCACGAGCGTGTGGGGTGCGATCAACCCGTCGAGGAGGCCTGCCGCGCCCTCCAACCCCTGCGGCTTGATCGCGAGGATCAGCGCATCGTTCGCCGGCACGTCGCTCGGGTTCAGGGCGATGCCGTGGCTCTCGCAGAGCCGCACCATCTCGGGCGAGGCCTGCGGATCGACGACGCAGGTCCTGGCGGCATCGAGCCCGCCGGCGAGCCAGCCCGCCAGCATCGCGCCGCCCATCTTGCCCGCGCCCACCAGGGTGAGGGAGGCGGGCAGAGCGGAGGAAGACGGAACGCTCACGCCTCGCCTTCGGTCTCGAACAGGACCGCATCCAGGGATTCGCGGGCGGACTTGCCCGCCCAAAGCACGAACTGGAACGCCTGATAATAGCGCTCGCAGGCATCGACAGCGGATTTCAGCATCATCGCGCACTGGCTCTGGGTCGGCGCGGCGCCGTCCGTGAGCAGCAGCGAGTGCCGGAACATCACCACGCTGTCGGTGGACCACAGGTCGAAATGGCCGACCCAGAGCTGCTCGTTGACGAGGGAAATGAGGGTGAGGATCTCGGTGCGGCGATGCGCCGAGACCTTCAGGTCGAAGGCGCTGGCCACGTGCAGGGCCTCCACGTCCTCGATCCAGGTGAAGGCGACATGGTAGTCGGACCAGCGGCCGGCCACGGCCACCGACATCTCGTCGGTCTCGGCCCGGTCGAAGATCCAGTCGCGAAGGGAGGCGAGCCGCTCGACGATGTCGAGGGGGTGCTCGTTCCGGTCGAGGCCTTCGATGTGGAGTTGGGTCATAGCGGTCCAGGTTGGCGTCCCGGGAGGGGCGCCGATAATGGTGAACGACAATCGATCCCGCTCACGAGTCGCCGTTTCCAAGCTGAATCCCCGCATAGGCAAGGCAGAGCTTGGTCGGCGAGAAGTTGAAGGGTCGAAGGTCGGGTCCGGGGGCGAAGCGAATCAGTGCTTCACTCACTATAGACCGTGGCGGACTCGCGTTTCAAAGCGCTCGGGAGAAGCGGTGAACAGGAAAGCGGATTTCCACCATTCCTTCCTGTGCACAAGCTTGAACCCGAGCGGCGCGCCCGAATCAGACCGGCGTGGCGGGCGCAGGCGGCGCATCCTGCGGGCCGAGGCGGCCTTCCAGCACCGAGACGCGGGCGGCGAGGGCATCGTTCTGGCTGCGCAGCGCCGAGACGAGATCGCGCAGGACGTCCACCTCCTCGCGCGACGCGATGTCCATGTCGCGGATCAGGCGCTCCACCTGCGCCTTGAACACCGTCTCCGCCTCGCGCTTCACCCCCTGCGCCGCTCCGGCGGCGTCGGTCATCAGCCGGGCGAAATCGTCGAACAACCGGTTCGAACCGCGGCCCGTGCCGTCCTTAGAGCCTTGCATCGTCGTCTCCCGAGATCGAGGCCCGCGTCGGACATCGCGCCGGCACCTGAGAGGGTGAAATAAGAATCGACGGCCCGCGAGGCAATCCGATCCCCCGCCCCGGGGCTGAGGAATCGACGGCCGGACGAGCCGAAGCCCCATTCCGGTGGCCAGGATGACACCGCAAAGCCGCCGCCTTGCTCGGCGACGATCCGCTTCAATCGCATACCGATCCCCAGCGAGGACGAACATGATCAGGCGACGCGAACTCACCCTCGGCGCGGCCGCCTGGGCCGCGGGGAACTGGTTCGGCGCGGAAGGCCCCGCCCTGGCGGAGGAGGCGTTCCGCCCGGATCTCGCC
Source organism: Methylobacterium bullatum (assembly GCA_902712845.1). NCBI lineage: Bacteria > Pseudomonadati > Pseudomonadota > Alphaproteobacteria > Hyphomicrobiales > Methylobacteriaceae > Methylobacterium > Methylobacterium bullatum. The sequence goes on along the minus strand of LR743504.1, from coordinate 1,583,585 downwards.
GACCGGTTCGCACAGATCGAGGAGGCGAGCGGTGGGCGGCTCGGGATTGGTCTTCTCGATACCGGCAGCGGCACACAGGCGGCGCATCGCGGGGGCGAGCGTTTTCCGATGTGCAGCACGTTCAAGGTCCTCGCCGCCGGCGCGGTGCTGGCACGGGTGGATAGGGGCGAGGACGGCCTCGACCGGCGCCTGCGCTACGAACCGCGCGAGGTCGTGCCGTATTCGCCCGTGAGCGGGCCGAGGGCGGGGGGTGAGGGCATGACCATCGCCGAACTCTGCGAAGTGGCCGTCACGCTCAGCGACAACACCGCCGCCAACCTGCTCCTCGGGACGATGGGTGGCCCGGCCGGGCTCACCGGTCATATCCGTGGTTTCGGCGATGCGACAACCCGGCTCGACCGTACCGAGCCGGACCTCAACGAGGCCGCCCCCGGCGATGCCCGCGATACCACCACGCCGCTGGCCATGGCGGAGACGCTCCGGCGCCTCGTCCTCGCGGACGCGCTCTCACCTGCCTCGCGCGCCCTCATCACCGCGTGGCTGGTTGGCTGCCGCACCGGCGATGCGCGGTTGCGCGCCGGCCTGCCGCAAGACTGGCGCATCGGCGACAAGACCGGATCGGGGGAGAACGACACCGCCAACGACGTCGCCGTGATCTGGCCGCCGCGCCGCCCACCCCTCGTCCTGACGGTCTACCTGACCGGGGCGAGGACGTCGCCGGAGGCCCGCAGCGCCACCATCGCGTCGGTGGCCCGGGCCGTCGTCGCCTCCCTGTAAGCGTCCCTTAATTGCCGATCCGCCATGCTCGACCGAAGAACGGGTGGAGTGGCGATGATCCGGTCGGCCCCGCTGCCGCTTCCTCGTCGCTCGGGAGGGCCGGATGATGAGCAGGGGCCGTGGGTATCGTGTCGGCATCGCGCAAAAGAGGGGCGGGGAACCGAGGATCGCCTCGCGCGCCGCCTTCGCATTCGGGATCGCAGCCTTGAGCCTCGCCGCGCATCCGGCCCAGGCCGCCGACAGGCCGGATTACGACGGTTTCCGCCAGGGCACGTATCTCTCCTACGTGAACGCGGCGGAGGACGGCGCCGAGATGACGCGCTCGCCGCGTCTCGGCCTGTCCTTCGGGAGAGAGGTGCGCCCCGTGCTGATGGATACCGGCTCCACCGGCATCGTGGTCTCCGCGAGCCGCATCCCCGGATTCGAGGCGATGCCCTCGCGTCCGGGGCGGCTCACCTACAGCAGTTCGGGGCGGATCATGATCGGGCGCTGGGTGACGCTGCCGGTCACCCTGGTGGGCGGCAACGGGGCCGGCGTCACCACCGCGCCGATCCCGGTCCTTGCGGTGACGCGGATCGATTGCACGGACGCGGCCCGCGCCTGTACGCCCGAGACGATGCCGGAGCATGTCGCGATGATGGGCGTGGGCTTCGGGCGGGAGGGCGACGCGCAGAGCCAGAGCACGCCCGACACCAACCCCCTCCTCAACCTCGCGCCCGAGGGCCGGGGGCCTGCCCGGCGCGGCTATGTGGTGGCGCGGTCGGGCGTCCATGTGGGGCTCACCGGAGCGAATACGCGGGGCGACATCCGCTTCGTGAAGCTCGATCCGCACACTGACATTCCCGGCGAATGGCAGGGCGTCCCCGTCTGCATCGCGGTGAACGGGCACTCCCCCGGCGCCTGCGGCCGGGCGCTCGTCGATACCGGCGTCTCGGTGATGTACCTGACCCTGCCGGGAGAGGCCGTGAACGGCGCCGTGGCCGCCGATGACGACGGCCGGAACCAGTTCCTGCTCGGCACCCGCCTCGACTTCGTCTTCCCTGGACGAGATTCCGCACCGGCGGCGGCCTACGACATCGTCGTGGGTGACAATGCCCCGCTCTCGCCGGGCAAGGTGACCCTCAACACCCGGCGCCCCGAACCCTTCGTCAATACCGGCCTGCGCTTCCTCAATGGCTTCGACGTGCTCTACGACGCCGATGGCGGGTATTTCGGGTTTCGCAGGCGGTAGCGGCGGCCGATCGTTATTGCGTTCGCTGAAGCTGCGTGATCCTGCCACCACGGAGGCATGCCCTTACATGATGCGGCGCTATCCAATCTGTGCCCTTGTCGCAGGATCGCTGCTGCTTTCAGGGTGCCATGGCCCTGACGATCAAATGAAAATCGCGGAAGCTCGGCGTCAATGCATAATGACGGCCGAGCCATTCGTTCCTGAAGCGCGTAAGAGTTCGCTCAGCGATTTCGGGGGTGAGCCCAACACCAGCAACGACCCTGAATATAATGACTTTGAATTCATATGGATTACCAGAATTTCAACAACGACGAACACATCAGAGACGGAGTTTAGCGTTTGGTGCCGTGGGAATGCTGAGAGGCGCGTGATATTTTATTTGCGTGCCGGCTCGAAAGAACTCATCTCCACGCCGACGAAATATTGACCGGGGAGAGGATCGGCGGAATTTCAGTCTTCCCCGCTCCCATCGTTGAAACAGCGGCACAGTTCGTTTTTTCGATGAGGTAAGCGAGCATTTCCGACCAGCGTGTGCGAAACAGACGTTTACAATTCTGCTCCTACGATCCCCTTCGAATCCCTCCGCCGAGGCGTCATAAACGGCCACCGGATGGACGAGACATGACGCAGACGAATTCCGCCACGCCCCACATCCTCGTGGTCGAGGACGACCGCGAGATCAGCGCCCTCGTCGCCCGCTATCTTCGCGCCAACGAATGCCGGGTGAGTCTCGCCGGGGACGGGCGCGAGATGGACAAGGCGCTGGCGGATGCGCGGGTCGACCTCATCGTCCTCGACCTGATGCTGCCGGGCGAGGACGGGTTGAGCCTGTGCCGGCGCCTGCGGGCGGGGTCCTCGATCCCGATCCTGATGCTCACCGCCAAGGCCGAGGAGATCGACCGGATCGTCGGGCTCGAGATCGGCGCGGACGATTACCTCGCCAAGCCGTTCAACCCGCGCGAGCTCCTCGCCCGCATCCGCGCGATCCTGCGGCGGGGCGCGACCACGGAGGCCGCCGGCGACGACGGCGCCCGCCGGCTGCGCTTCCTCGACTGGACCCTCGACGTCTCCCTGCGCCAGCTGCTCAGTCCGGACGAGGCCCGCATCACCATTACGGGCGCGGAGTTCGACCTCCTCCACGCGCTCTGTCTCCGGCCCGGCCGGGTGCTCTCGCGCGATCAGCTCCTCGACCTAACGCAGGGGCGCGCCGCCGGCCCGTTCGAGCGCAGCATCGACGTCCTCATCAGCCGCATCCGCCAGAAGATCGAGGCCGATCCGCGCAACCCGGAGATCATCCGAACCATCCGCTCGGGCGGCTACCTGTTCACCCCGGCGGTAACCCGCTCGTGAGCACCGAGGGAAAGGGCCGCTGGCGCCGCCTCGTCGGCACCCCGCCCCGCAGCATCGCCGGCCAGATCGCGGTGCTCAGCGTGGCCGCCATCGTCGTCAGCCACGCGGTGGCGACCCTCGCCTTTTTCCTGCTGCGCGAGCCCTGGCGTCCGGAGAACCATCCGGGCGTGGCCGCGACCCGCCTGGCCACCATCGTGCGCCTCCTCGACGTCGCTCCGCCCGGGGACCGGGCGAGCCTCCTGCGGGACGCGGCGCTCGCCCTGCCCTCCCTCCGGATCGAACCGGCACCGGCGACCTCCGAGCCCCCGGCCGCGCCGCCCGCCGCCTCCGGGGGCGGACGGCCGGATCATCCCATGGTCCAGCGCATGCGCGAGGGGGCCGGCCGCCCGCTCGTCGTCACCGATCTGTCGCCGCCGGGCCGGAGGGAGCCGGGGAGCGGAATCCGCATCGGCATTCTGACGCCCTCGGGGGCGAGCCTGCGGGCCACCCTGCCGGACGACGACCGACCGCCCTTCGGCCCCGGCCCCATCGTCTTCACCTTCGTCCTCCTCGGCATCACCCTGTCCCTCATGTCGATCTGGGCGACGCGGGCCCTGACCGCGCCGCTGGCGAAGCTCGCCGAGGCCGCCGACGCCTTCGGCACGGGCATGAACCTCGTGGCCCTGCCCCGGAACGGGCCGAAGGAGGTGGCGGCGGTCTCGCGCGCCCTCGACACCATGCGCGGGCGCGTCCGCCGCCTAATCGACGACCGGACCCAGATGCTGGCGGCAATCAGCCACGACCTGCGGACGCCGATCACCCGCCTGCGCCTGCGGGCCGAGTTCATCGAGGACGACCACGCCCGCACCATGACCCTGCGCGACCTCGACCAGATGAACGGATTGGTGGAAGCCGCCCTGTCCTTCATCCGGGACGGCCAGGCGGGCGGTGCGCACAGCCTCGTCGACCTCGCCTCTTTGGTCCAGACCGTGTGCGACGGCTTCACCGATGTGGGCGCCGACGTGCGCCTGGAACAGACGCGCCACGTCCTCGTGCGCGGCCGGGCGGACGATCTGCAGCGGGCCATCGTCAACCTCGTCGACAATGCGGTGAAGTATGGCGGCTCGGCGCGCTTGACGATGCATCCGACCGAACAGGGCGTGGCGCTGGAAGTGTCCGACGACGGCCCCGGCATCCCCGAGGCCGAGCGCGACGCCATGGTGCAGCCCTTTGTGCGCGGGGACCGGACTCGCAACCTCGACGAGGCCAGCGGCTTCGGCCTCGGCCTGTCGATCGTGCTCGCCATCGTGGAGGGACATGGCGGACGGCTCAGCCTGTCGAACAAGGTACCCCGCGGCCTCGTGGCCCGCATCGACCTGCCCCTCGCGGTCGCCCAAGGAACGCCGCCGCGCGCGGCCCCGATGCCGAACCAGGGGGCCGCCGCACCGGCCGCCCCGTGATTGTCGCATCGGGACGTTTCGGATCGTCGGCCGGGGGCCGGTCCCTCAGAATTCCATGTCGAGTTCTTCGATCTCGTCGGGCTCGGCGGCAGCGGCCTCGGTCCACTCCACCATCAGCGGCCAGGCGAGGATGGTGTCGCGATAGGCGGCGACCTTGCGCGGCAGCGGGACGTCATAGGTCTGGAACCGGGTGCAGACCGGCGCGAACATGGCATCGGCCAGGCTCGGGCGCGTGCCGAAGAGGAACGGGCCGTCATAGCGCGACAGGCAATCCTCGACGATCGTGATGATCCGCTCGATATCGCCCCGGGCTCCGTTGAAGATCTTGAAATCGGTGTGACGGGCCCGGAGGTTCATCGGCAGCGCCGAGCGCAGGTTGATGAACCCGCCATGCATCTCGCCCGAGATCGAGCGGCAGCGCGCCCGGGCCACGGGATCCTTCGGCAGGAAGCCCGCATCGGGATAGGTCTCGTTGAGATACTGGGCGAGGGCCAGGGTGTCCCAGACCTCGATCTCGCCATGGACGAGGCGGGGCACGAGGAAGGACGGCGACAGATGCAGTAACTCGGCCCGCGTGGATGCGTCGTCGCCGGACAGGACTTCGGTCTCGAAGTCGAGCCCGGCCATGCGGCAGACCAGCCATCCCCGCAGCGACCACGAGGAGTAGTTCCGGCTCGAGATCGTGAGCGTGGCGACCGGCATGTCCATCCCCTGTTGTCGTTGTCCCCGAATGTCCATGGAGTTCTCGGCCCGGGATGCGCAAGGGACATCCAAGTCTCGTGCCGCGCCGAGCCACCACCTGCCGCGAGAGATAAACCTTTCCTGTTACGAGGATGGAACAGTGGTGCATTCTCACAACATTTATTACAGATCGTACTTTGAGCCGATTGCGTTGTGCGCAACCGTGGCTCAGCCTAGCGGGCCGTGAACGACCGTCCGGAGACGATCCGGCAGCCGTGCACGACACAGCGAATGGTTCGCTATCCGATCGTTCGCGCAGGAGTTCGAGCTTCATGCTCTACGATGCCTTCGAAGTGCAGTCCGACCTCGCCCAGCGCACCCGCTCCTGGGGCAAGCTCGTCCACGATGCCGTATCGCCCTGGGTCGGATCCGGGAACGCGGCGCCGATGAACTGGTGGTCGGCCGGCGCCCGGATGATGATGCGCGCCGGGCTGACCTTCGCCCGCCCCGCCTTCGGCATCGACAGCATCCGGGTCGGCAACCGCGACGTCCCGGTCACCGAGGAGGCGACGTTCTCGACCCCGTTCGGGACGCTGCTGCGCTTCAGGAAGGACATCGACACCGAGCAGCCCAAGGTGCTCGTGGTGGCGCCGCTCTCGGGCCATTTCGCCACGCTGCTGCGCGGCACGGTGCGCACCCTGCTCGCCGACCACGACGTCTACATCACCGACTGGCACAATGCCCGCGACGTGCCCTTGTCCGACGGCCCGTTCGGGTTCGACGATTACGTGGACCACCTGGTGCGGTTCCTCGGCGTGATGGGCGAGGGCTCGCACGTCGTTGCGGTCTGCCAGCCGGCGGTCCAGGCGCTCGCCGCCGCCGCCGTCATGGCCCAGTCGAAGGACATCGCGCCGCCGCGCAGCATGACGCTCATGGCCGGTCCGGTGGATTGCCGCATCAGCCCCACCTCGGTGAACAAGCTCGCCACCTCGAAGCCGATTTCATGGTTCGAGAAGAACCTCATCGCCACCGTGCCCAAGCGCCATGCGGGGGCGGGCCGACGGGTCTATCCCGGCTTCATGCAGGTCTCGGCCTTCGTCTCGATGAATGCCAAGCGCCATCAGCAGAGTCATGCCGACCTGTTCTGGCACTTCGCCAATGGCGAGACCGACAAGGCCAACCAGATCGAGACCTTCTACGACGAGTATTTCGCCGTCCTCGACCTCGCCGCCGAGTTCTACATCGAGACCGTCCAGACGGTGTTCCAGGATTACACCCTCGCCAAGAACGAGCTGACCTATCGCGGCAACCCCATCGACATGCGCTCCATCCGCAGGACCGCGCTGATGACCGTGGAGGGCGAGCGTGACGACATCTGCGCCGTCGGCCAGACCATGGCGGCGCACGATCTGTGCAGCAGCCTCCCCCCGCACATGAAGAGCCACCACCTGCAGGCGGGCGTCGGCCATTACGGCGTCTTCACCGGCCGCAAATGGGAGGGACAGACCTACCCGCTCGTGCGCAACTTCATCCAGTCGCACGCATGAGGATGCGGCTCCGGCTCAGGATTTAGCCGACAGCGGTTGGAACTCGTGTCCGCTTGGTGTATGAGCCTGCCCCAAGTGAGTTTTCAGCGTCGATTCGAGACCGTCACACACAGGTCCCTCCCTGGAGCGATCCAGGGTATGGGGCTATTGGCGGTTTGCCCTCGTCGGACAGGCGGGGGCGTTCGGAGAGGGCGCCGTCCGACAAACATACGTCTCTAAAGGATCAAGTCCGTTGCAGGTACTCGTTCGCGACAACAACGTCGACCAGGCACTCCGCGTTCTCAAGAAGAAGATGCAGCGCGAAGGCATCTTCCGCGAGATGAAGCAGCGCAAGGCCTACGAGAAGCCCTCCGTGCGCAAGGCACGCGAGAAGGCCGAGGCCGTCCGCCGCGCCCGCAAGCAGGCCCGCAAGACCGCCATCCGTGAGGGCCTGATCGCCGCTCCGAAGCCGAAGCCCCGTTTCGGTGCCGGTGCGCCGCGTCGTCCGGGCGGCTCGCCCTTCGCTCCGAGCGCCGCTCCCTCGACCAACGTCGCCTCGTAAGGCCTAGCGGCCGGTCTCGCGCCGGCCCTTCTTCGATCCCACACGACGCCCGGCCGCGGAAGCGGCCCGGGCGTCGTGTCGTTTCAGGCGATGCCCACGGCAGCGGAAGCGTGCTCCGCCTCCACCAGCACGTCGAGGGCGCGCCAGGGCTTCTGCATATAGACCGCCTGTTCGGGCAGGCGGCCGGTGCTGCGCTCGTCGTAGCCCGAGGTCAGGACCATGCGCACGTCGGGCCAGCGCCGCTCCACCGTCCGCGCCAGGGCGATGCCGTCCATGGCCCCGCCGAGGCGCACATCGGCGAAGAGCAGGGCGACGTTCAGTCCCTTGCGCTCCAGGACGCCGATGGCCGCCTCGGCGCTGTCACAGGCGATGACGTCGAGATCGGTCTCTTCGAGAATGGCGGTGGCGAGGTCGCGGACCGCCGCATCGTCCTCCACCACCAGGGCGACGGGGCCATCGATCTGAGCCAGCGCTGCGGCGCCATCGGTCGAGCGGATTGTGCGATCCATGAGGTCACTTTCCAAGGAATGAGGCCAGGCACGATGCCGGCCCTGCGGGGCGTCGTCGCCCGGTCGATGATTCGATGATGCCGAGGCTGCGCCGCCGGGCCGGGATCGGCAAGGGTATGATGCGCCGCCACGGCCATGCGCCTCCCGCAACGAAAGACAGGGAACCGCCTCAAAGCAGGCATGGTGGCCCTCTATGATACCGGCATGCACGAAATCGGGCACGCTTGCGCATCGTCCGCGCAGACGCACAAGGTTCAGGCATGCTGCGATGCATTAACGATCTGTTCACCGCAAAAGATCGAATGTTACAGTTCAACGACCGTCAAGCTGGATCATGGAACGGTTTCTGTTTCCCGATCCGGGGAGGGGTGCCGAAACAGGGGGTTGTTGCTCAGTCATGTGCCGCTTTCTCGCCTATAGCGGTGATCCGGTCTTCCTGACCGATCTCGTCTGCGCCCCGACGCACTCGCTGGTGCATCAGTCGCTGCACGCCACCGAGGCGAAGACGGAGACCAACGGCGACGGCTTCGGCATCGGCTGGTACGGTGAGCGGGCCGATCCCGGCCAGTATCGCGACGTCTGCCCAGCCTGGTCGGACGAGAACCTCGTCAACCTCTGCCAGCAGGTCCGCGCGCGGATGTTCTTCGCCCATGTCCGCGCCTCCACCGGCACGGCCACCACGCGGGCGAACTGCCACCCCTTCGCCCATGGCCGGCACCTGTTCATGCATAACGGCCAGATCGGCGGCTACCATCGCATCAAGCGGCGGATCGAGGCCCTGATCCCGGATGCGCTCTACGAAGCGCGGCGCGGCACCACCGATTCCGAGGCGATCTTCCTCCTGGCCCTGGCCAACGGCCTCGCCGAAGACCCGATCGGCGCCATGGCCGAGACCCTCTCCACGATCCGCGACCTGATGCAGGCGGCCGGAATCACCGAGGCCCTGCGCTTCACCTCCGTCGTCACCGACGGCGAGACGCTGACGGCCTATCGCTGGGCCTGCGACGGCCGCCCGCCGAGTCTCTATTACCGTCAGACCGAGACCGGCCTCGTGGTGGTCTCCGAGCCTATCGACGATTGCAAGGAGGGCTGGATCGTGATCCCGCGCGGCGGCACGTTGCAGGCCACGCGCGGGGGCACGGTGACGGTGAAGGGCGCCGACGAGGCGCGGGTCCGCATCGCCGCCTGAGACCGCTCCCGAGGGTTGCGGCAGGGAGGGTTGCGGCGCTGGCGCGAAGGGCGGACAACCCATGCTCCTTCGAGAGCGTGAGCCGCCGATGACCGACACGGACGTGACCCTTCACATCGCCGGGGCGTGGACGCCCGGTTCCGACGCGCGGACGATCCCCGTCCTCAACCCCGCCACCGGCGACGCCATCGGCACCGTGGCGGTGGCGACGCGCAACGATCTCGACCGTGCCCTTGAGGCCGCCCGTCGCGGATTCGCCGAATGGCGCAGGGTCGCGGCGTTCGATCGCGCCAAGGTGATGCGGCGGGCCGCCGATCTGCTCCGTTCGCGCGTCGACGACATTGCCCGGACGATGACGCTGGAACAGGGCAAGCCGCTGGCCGAGGCGCGGGTGGAGACGCTTGCCGCCGCCGACGTCATCGACTGGTTCGCCGAGGAAGGGAAACGCGCCTACGGCCGCATCATCCCCGCCCGCGTGCCGGGCGTGACCCAGATGGTTCTGCGCGAGCCGGTGGGCCCCGTGGCCGCCTTCACGCCCTGGAACTTCCCGATCAATCAGGCCGTCCGCAAACTGTCGGCGGCGCTCTGCACCGGCTGCTCGGTGATCCTGAAGGGGCCGGAGGATACACCGGCGAGCTGCGCCGAACTCGTGCGTGCCTTCCTCGATGCCGGGGTGCCGGGTGACGTGCTGTCCCTGGTCTTCGGCGATCCGGCCGAGATTTCCTCCTACCTCATCCCGCATCCGGTCATCGCCAAGATCTCGTTCACCGGCTCCACCCTGGTGGGCAAGGAGCTCGCGGCTTTGGCCGGTCGCCACATGAAGCGCGTCACCATGGAGCTCGGCGGCCACGCCCCCGCCCTGATCTTCGCCGACGCGGATGTGGAGAAGGCCGTCTCGGTGCTCGGCGCCAACAAGTTCCGCAATGCCGGGCAGGTCTGCGTCGCGCCGACCCGCTTCCTCATCCACGATTCCGTCTACGACCGCTTCGTCGAGGGATTCGTGGCGCATGCAGAGGGCATCAGGGTCGGCGACGGGCTCGATCCCGAGACCCAGATGGGGCCGCTGATCCATGCCCGCCGGCGCGAAGCGATGGAATCCCTCGTGGCCGACGCCGTGGCGCAGGGCGCGGAACTCCGCACCGGCGGCAAGCGCATCGGCAACCGCGGCCATTTCTTCGAACCGACCGTGCTCGCCGAGACCCCGCTCACCGCGCGGATCATGAACGAAGAGCCGTTCGGCCCCGTGGCCCTGGTCCAGCGCTTCTCCGACGACGAGGCCGCCTATGCCGAAGCCAACCGGCTGCCCTATGGTCTGGCCGCCTACGCCTACACCCGCTCGGTTACCCGCGCGACGGAGATCGCCGCCCGGGTCGAGAGCGGCATGCTCGGCATCAACCATCACGGCCTCGCCTTCCCCGAAACTCCCTTCGGCGGCATCAAGGATTCCGGCTACGGCAGCGAGGGCGGCTCGGAGGCGATCGAGGCCTATCTGACGACGAAGTTCGTGAGCCAGGCAAGCGCGTGATACCGCGTGCGACCGAACGGATCGGGTGCCGGCGCGGGTCCCCTCTCCTGGAAGGCAGGGCTATCGCATAGGCCGATTTGCTTGTCGGAAACTCGCTGGCACCACCCCGCCATCCCGGGTCCGCGCAGCGGAGCCCGGGGTCCAGAAACACAAGCGGTGCAAGACTTTACACGGTCGGCAGCTCAGGATTGCACGCCTCTGGCTCGGCCCTCCGGATCCGGGCTCCCCTGTGGCGACCCGGAATGACGGCGAGGTGTCGTTTGCGATCGCCCTGCCTGGAAGGAGAGGGAGCCTGTGGCGACCGAGGCGATCGCTCGGATATGGTATGCCCCCAAGATTGAGCATGGGCGACAAGCAAAACGCTCCATGGGGCAGACCCCATGGAGCGATGATGCACGCCTTTGCTTCGGCCCCGGTCAAGGGAGCCGCCTTAGCGAGTCGTGGAATCGGCGATCTCGGCGACGACGCGCCGGGTGACGGGAGCGCGCGGCGTCAGAGCCGGCGTGGTGGTGAGTTCGGAGGCCGGACGCACGGCTGCCGTGGCACGGGCCTGCTCCCTATAGAGCGTCGGGGTGACGTTGATGCGCTCGTCGGCAATCGCGGTGCCGACCAGGGTGGCGGAAGCGAAAGCGGCGAGGACAAGGCTGCGAACGGTCATGATGCTGATCCTTCTGATGTTTCGAGGCCGATGCCCCGTTTCATGAGACGGATGTATTTTGCGACGCACCATTCATCAAACAGATATGATCGATAAGCCATATCGATCATATCAATAATTGAGCATGAGCGAGTCTGAGTGACTGGTCACGGCTCGCGACATTTCAATTCAATGCCGTTGCCGAGGCAGCGAGACAGGATGGGTCGTCTCACCCTGTCTCGTCAGCGGTCTGGCGTGTCATTCGACCATGGTTTCAACGCTATGCTCGGAAGCCGAAGCGACTCTTCCAAAGAGGCGATGCCCGCCGACGCCCCGCGATGAGGGGGAGCCTCGACATCGTTCTCAGCCCCGCCATCAGTAGGTGGGGACATTGACGCGCGCGCCCCAGACGTTGAGCGTTCGCGTTGCCGGCGCGGGCACAGCGTGGGCATTCTCTTCGCCTGCCTTGGCGGACGTGTAGGACCGCTTCGGCGCGATGGAGGCGGTGTTCGACGGGTTCGTGGCCGGTGCGGTCACAGTTTCTTCTGTGCCGGGGACGGTGAAGCGATGGCCCCAGGCATCGAACGATCTTGCCGGCTCGGCGCTGGCAGGAACGATCGCGGCGGCGATGCCTGCGAGGATGGTGGCGGTGATGAGAGTGGAGCGAGCGTTCATGGTACGTTGTCCTTCTGGGTGAGCCTTCGTCGGGACTGGATCTCTGGCGGCCCGACGTTTCGGCCCGTTGCAATAACGTTGATATAAACTCATCTACGGAGGCCGCCGTGCGCTGTCGCACATAGATTGATATCAACTCTATTTCGATGGGCTTCCGGCCGTCCCGGTCTGTACAAAACGCGGAGATCTCCTATCTGGTTGGTATCAACATTCCCAAGGAACGTCCCATGACCGGACATCCGGTCCTCACGCCCACGATCGCGGCCGGCGTCGAGCAAGCCTGCTTCAGCTTCGCGGCTCAGAAGGCAGCGCGCGCCATCGGCCGTCGCTATGACGCGGCGCTGCGCCCTACCGGCCTGTCGAACTGGCAGTTCACGCTGCTGATGATGCTCGTGCGAGACGAGGCTCCGACCATCGGCGCGTTGGCCCAGGCCCTGGCCATGGATCGCACGACCATCACCGCCAACGTGAAGCCTCTGGAACGGCGCGGACTTCTGACGATCGAGGCTGATGCGGACGACCGGCGCGTGAGACGCATCCTGCTCACCGATGAGGGGCGCACCGTCCTAGCCGACGCGTACCCGCTCTGGAAAAAGGCGCAAGCCGCTTGCGCCGAGCAACTCGGCGCGATCGATCAGACCAACTACCGCGCAGCCGTGGCCGCGCTCACCACGTGACCACGTTCGGCAGGGTCCTCGGGACGTATCGCTCCCAGAGATCTTTCTACCTTGCTTGAGACATTCGCGAGGTACGAGAGACCGGTTCTCGTCAGTAACGCACAGTCGCCCGCAGGCCGAACACGGCCGCGTTCTTGATCCGGGCGCCCTCGGGATCGCGCGGATTGGGCACGCCGCCGCTCGGGCGGAACACGTACTGGATGTCCGGCTGAACGGTCACGCCCGGCCCGAGGACCGCCTGATAGGTCGCTTCGAGGACCGCCTCGCTGCTGCGCCGGGGCATGTTCGTCCCGGCCAGCAGGATCGTGTCGGTGTCCAGGCCGCGCGCCGCGTCCGAGATCCGCGCGATGGCGAAGGCGACCCCGATCGTGTCGTCGGAACGTCCCTTGAAGAGGCCCTTATAGGCGATGCCGGCATCGGCGTAGAAATCCACGATGTTGCGGTCGGAGGGCGCCCCGGAGAGGCGCAGGAACACGCTGGCGCCGTCGTTCGGATCGTCGGGTTCGCGGTAGATGGTCTGGTCGATGATGCCGTAGAGGCCGCTGTCGCCCCGGAAGCGCCGGGCGATGCCGGTGGTGGATGGATCGGCCAGCGAGCGCCCGGCAGTGTCGAAGCGCTGGCTGTCGAAGCGGCCGAAATGGTGCCACCCCCCCAGCGTCACCGTGCCGGGATCGCCCTCATCGCCCTTCGCGATGTTGTAGGCGTAGGCGGCCTCCGCGATGACCAGAGCGGGATCGCTGGTCCGGAAGTTCGTGCCGGTGCGGTTGCGGCGCTGCGGATCGAGATCGCTGGGATAAGGCCCCGCCGGATCGCCGTCGAAGACGCCGACCTGAAGGGAAAAGTTCTGGTTGGGCACGTATTTCGCGCGGATCGCCGGCACCGCCAGGGGATAGATCGGCCCGCCGCTCGGCAGCACCTCGGCCATGATGTTGGGCCAGCCGAAGGTGGAGTTGATGAACAGCGTGCCGGTCTGGCTCACGGCGAACTCGGTATCGGCCGCGATCTGACCGACCTTGAGGCTGAACTGGCCGTCGAACAGCTTCTGCTCCAGCCAGAGCTCGTAGAGCCGCGAGGAGGGCAATGCCTCGATGGCGCTCACGGTGATGAAATTGTTGACGTAGTAGCGCGACAGGCCGGTGCCGTGGATGAGGTAGAGGTTGGTATGGAAGGCCGCCCCGTGCCAGCCCGCCAGCGTTTCGAGGTCGGCATCGAACTGGACGTCGAGGCGTCCCTCGACGATGGCGCCGCGCCGCGCGCCGCCCGTCGCGTTGCCGAAGCTCTCCCCGATATAGGTGAGGCTGTATTCGATGCCCTTGGTCTTCAGGAACGAGCGCAGGCCGTAGGGATCGCCATAGGGGCCGAGCTGGTCCTGGATCGAGGTATTGAGGTTGGCCGAAGGCTTGGCCGAGGTCACCGACTGCGCCACCGATGTCTGCGGATCGCCGCCGGCGCCGCGCGGCGAGCCGATGTCGAGCCCCTCCAGGGCCAAGCGCGCCTGCCGCGCCGCGATCTCGGCGGCGGTCTGGGCGTGGGCGCCCGACACGGCAAGGCCCGATAACAGGGCTGCGGCGGCCGCGAGAGGAAACGAGCGGAGCATCATCCCTCGGAAAAAAAGCATGTCCCAGGGCGACCGTCCCCCGCTCGTGCTCTATCATGGCGAGCATGACAGGGCTGCAACCGAGCCGAGGGAGCGGGCCGGCCGGCGGCTTTCCCCGCCCGGTGTGTCACCCTGCCCACATCCGCATCGGGACGGCGCTCGAATACCAGACCTCGATGAGCCTGGCTCATCGAGGTCTGCCAGCGCGACTGCGCGGCGGCGGTCCTCCGCCGGACCTCACCGACCCCGACCTATGGGTCGGGGTCGGTGAGACTTGTTGAAAACAGCGCTTTACCGGCCGGTCCAGTTCGGCGGGCGCTTGGCCAGGAAGGCCTCCATGCCCTCGCGGAAATCGGCGCTGGTGTAGCACATCAAGATGAGGTCATCGCCGGGGCGCTCGCCCTCCGCCTCCGCCTCGGCGTCGAGGCGGCGCAGGCCTTCCTTGGTGGCCCGCAGGGTCAGCGGCGCATGGCCGGCGAGCTGTGTCGCGAGTTCCGTCGCCCTGGCGGCGAGGGCGGTGGCATCCTCCACCACCTCGCCGACGAGGCCGGCCGCGAGCGCCTCCTCCGCGCCGAACAGGCGGGCCGTGAAGATCATGTCCTTCACCCGCGCGGGACCGATGAGTCCGGACAGGCGCCGTAGGTTGGACATGGACAGGCAATTCCCGAGCGTCCGCGCGATGGGAAAGCCGAACCGGGCGTCGCGCGTGGCGACGCGCAGGTCGCAGGAGGCGGCGATGGCGGCCCCGCCGCCGGTACAGGCGCCGGCGACGGCGGCGATGACGGGCACGCGCAGACGCTCGAGCGCGCCCAGGACCCTGTCCATGAAGCGCTCGTAGCCGAGGGCATCCTCGGGACTGGAGAAATCACGGAACTGGGCGATGTCGGTGCCGGCGGCGAAGGCTTTCTCGCCGGCGCCGGTGATGACGAGGACCTTGATCCGCTCGTCCGCCTCGATCCTGTCGCAGAGGTCGATGAGGCCCTGATACATCGCGAAGGTCAGCGCGTTGCGCGCCTGCGGCCGGTTGAGAACGATGCGGGCGATGCCCGCCTCATCGGTGTCGAACAGGATCTCGTCGGTGGCGCTCATGCGGGGGTCCCATGCCGGACCGGCCGAGGATCGGCCCGTCCGACACAGGTCTTGCCCATCCCGGCCGCTTTGGGCAACCGCATCCGGCCCAGCGGCGCCCCCGGCACGGTCAGAAGAGGGCGGGGACGAACATCTCCTGCGGCACCGGCTGGCGGGCGTAATCCTCGTGGCGCATGCGCTCCGGCAGATGCACCGGCGGGTGCTCCACGTCGCCATAAGGGATCTGCGTGAGGAGATGGCTGATGCAGTTGAGGCGGGCCTTCTTCTTGTCCACGGCCTCGACCACCCACCAGGGCGCCTCGGGAATATGCGTGCGGGCGAGCATCACTTCCTTCGCCTTGGTGTAATCCTCCCAGCGGCGACGGGACTCGACGTCCATCGGCGAGAGCTTCCATTGTTTCAGGGGATCGTGGATGCGCATGTTGAAGCGCAGCTCCTGCTCCTCGTCGGTGATCGAGAACCAGTACTTCAGCACGATGATGCCGGACCGCACCAGCATGCGCTCGAATTCCGGCGCGGACTGGAAGAATTCCTCGTACTGGTCCGGGGTGCAGAAGCCCATCACGCGCTCGACGCCGGCCCGATTGTACCAGGAGCGGTCGAACAGCACGATCTCGCCGCCCGCCGGCAGATGCGCCACGTAGCGCTGGAAGTACCATTGCGTGCGCTCGCGCTCGTTCGGAGCCGGGAGCGCAGCCACGCGGCAGACGCGGGGATTGAGACGCTGGGTGATGCGCTTGATCGCGCCGCCCTTGCCGGCCGAATCCCGCCCCTCGAAGATCACAACCACGCGTAGTTTCTGGGCCTGCACCCAATCCTGGAGACGAACCAGCTCGTGTTGCAGCCGGAACAGCTCCCGGAAATAGATCTTCCGGTCCATCGTGGGCAGACGAGGCTTGGCATCGATTTCGCTAACGAGCTGCTCGAGGCGCTCGTCTTCGAGCTCCATTTCGAGCTCTTCATCGAAGTCGTCCGCCATTTCTCGACGAATAGCCTCGATATCGAAAGGACGAGTCCCGGCGCGCGTGCCGTCCATAATATTGCCTTCCTGATGAATGGGAATCATCCGAACGCTTGAACCACAGCTGCATGACAGTACGGCGACCCCCGTCGGTAACGGCACCACATTGCTTATTTGATTCGTAGAATTCAGTATCGGCCGCCGAAAGCCGGAGAATCGCTGGACTCTCACTCAGCTTCTGGTATGCGGCGTTTATTGGATCGATACGAGTTTTGGCGATACCTGAGCCGCCAGACGATGAGATAGGCTGAATTATAAAGCGCATCTCATTGTCGGCGCGCGCCAAACAACTGAAAACAGGTTGGAAAGCTCTTTAAAATAGTTCTATAGTAGGAGTTAAAACGCAATGGAACGTTACATAGTCCGTTTCGTCAAGCCGGTATCCCTGGCTGTCATCACCTTCTTCTCCGTTTATTTTCTGACCGGAAGCTCCTTCATCGGATTGACCGTGAGCAGCATCCCGTTGTTGCTTGGCTGGCTCGGTATCATGGAGATGTTCGCCTTCGGCATGGCTGCGACGGTGTTCATCTTTGCCGTCACCTGGGCCGTCGTTCCGGTCAAGATGAAGGTTTTCGTCGGAGATCAGGCAGGGGCCTTCGCGGAAGAGCTTCGCAAGGAAGCCGACAAGGGTATGAATCCCAGGGAGGCCGACAAAAGCGTCAAGGAAGCCGACAAGAGCGTCGTGACCCGCTGAGAATAGCCAATCGTCATCGCCCCCGCCTGCGGATCGCATGACCCGCAGGCCGAGCATCGATCGGCGGAGGTGCCCCTCCGTCATCACAGTGTCGCCCAGCGTTGCGATCCAGCGCGATAGTGAGCCGGCATTTTGCCGGCCATGATCGCCGCGACCGCACCATGCAGCACCTTCTCATCGAGGAATCCCCCCTCCCGGGGCTGATCTTCGCCCTCACCTTCGACGCGGAGGGACGGGGACGCCAGGTCGGACCGGGGGACGGGATTCCCTCGCTGGACGACCCGGATCACGGCTTCGTCTGGCTCCATGTCGACCTCGTCGATGCGCGGACGGAGGCGCTGATCCTCGAAGGGCGCCTCGGCCCGGCCCGCCTCGCCGCCGCGACCTTCGCCCGCGACGAGCATCAGCGCGTCGTGGTGGACGGCCCCCATGCCGGTTTCGTCATCGCCGACCGGGAACGCGCCTTCGACGGTTCGTCGAGCGAGGAGCCGAACGGCCGTCTCCATTGCATCCTCGGCCCGCGCTTCCTCGTCAGCGGCCGTCGCCACGCCACGGCCTGCGCGGTGGCCGCCCGCGACGCGGTCTTGTCCGGCGCCCTCGTCCCCGGCCCGGCCAAGCTGCTGGAGCGCTTCGTCGGCAGCACCGTCGAGGCGCTGATCGCCACGGCCGACCGCCTGTCCTCCTCCCTCGACGCCATCGAGGACGACATGCTCGACGAGGCCAAGGCGGACGACCCGAGGCCCCTCGGACCGATCCGCCGCCAATCCGTGCGCTCCCACCGGCAGCTCGCCGGGTTGCGGGCGGTGTTCCACCGGCTCGAAGACGAGGCCGGCACGGAGGGAGATCAGTTGCCCGAAGCGGTGGGCGCCATGGCCGCGCGGGTGGTCCAACGCCTCGATTCCCTCCACCGCGACATGCATGTCCTGTCCGAACGCAGCCGCCTGCTGCAGGATGAGATCGCCGCCCGCACCACCGCGCTCACCAACCGCCAGCTCTTCACCCTGTCGATCCTCACGGCCCTGTTCCTGCCGCCCACCCTGGTGACGGGCGTGTTCGGCATGAACACCAAGGGCCTGTTCTTTTCGGAATCCGACAATGGATCGCTGCTCGCAATGGGGATCGGCGCGCTGGCGGCGCTCGCCGTCTACCTCGTCATCCGCCGGCTCAGTCTTGCCGGCCGGCCCGGTTGATCCGGAACGCGAACGCGCCCACACCCCCCTCGATTCATCCGACCACCGGAGCCTTCCCCCGCATGGACTTCTTTCGCCGCTTCACCGTGCTCATGTGCGCGCCGAACTTCGACCCGGACGATCTCGAGGGCGTGCGCGTCCAGCAGATCATCGGCTCGGTGGAAAAGCTCGGCTTCGAGGTCGTCCGCGCCCGCCGCGTGGAGGATGCGGCCATCGCGGTCCAGACCGATGCCGCCATCGGCTGCATGGTGGTGGATTGGGGCAAGCGCGGCCTCGACGGCAAGGCCGCCGCCCTCATCAACCTGATGCGGAAGCGCGGGCTCGAAATGCCCATCGTCATCATGGTCCGGCGCAAGCGCCTGGAGGACATCCCCGTCGAAGTGCTCGACTTCATCGACGGCTACATCTTCCTCGCGGAAGAGACCCCCGACTACATCGCCCGCGGCCTCGTGAGCCGGGTCAAGCAATATGCCGAGACGCTGAAGACGCCCTTCTTCGGCGCGCTGGTCGATTACGCAGAACAGGGCAACCAGCTCTGGACCTGCCCCGGCCATAACGGCGGAATCTTCTACAACCGCTCCCCCATCGGGCGCATCTTCGTGGAGCATCTCGGCGAGGCCGTGTTCCGCGACGACCTCGACAATTCCGTGCTCGATCTCGGCGACCTGCTGGTCCACGAAGGCCCGGCCTTGAAGGCGCAGAAGGAAGCCGCCGTCATCTTCGGGGCGGAAAAGACCTATTTCGTCCTCAACGGCACCTCGGCCTCCAACAAGATCGTGCTCTCGGCCCTGGTGGCCGAGGGCGATCTCGTCTTGTTCGACCGCAACAACCACAAGGCGGCCCATCACGGCGCGCTGTTCCTCGGCGGCGCGGTCCCGGTGTTCCTGGAGACCGACCGCAACTGCTTCGGCCTGATCGGCCCGATGTATCACGAGGCCCTCGACGAGGCGGCCATCCGCGAGAAGATCCGCACCAACCCCCTCATCACCGACAAGGAGGCCTGGAAGCGCGAGCGCCCGTTCCGCGTCGCGGTGGTGGAGCAATGCACCTATGACGGCACGATCTACAACGCGCAGATGATCCTCGAGAAGATCGGGCATCTCTGCGACTACATCCTCTTCGACGAGGCCTGGGCGGGCTTCATGAAGTTCCACCCGCTCTTCGCCGGCCGCTTCGCCATGGGACTGAAGGGCCTCGACGAGACCTCGCCCGGCATCATCGCCACGCAATCGACCCACAAGCAGCTGGCGAGCTTCTCCCAGGCCTCGCAGATCCACACCAAGGACAGCCACATCCGCGGCCAGACCCGCCGCATCGAGCACCGGCGCTTCAACGAGACCTTCCTCGTCCACGCCTCGACCTCGCCGTTCTACCCGCTCTTCGCGTCGCTGGATGTCGGCGCGCAGATGATGAAGGGCCGCTCGGGCGTCGTCCTGTGGGACGACACGATCCGGCTCGGCATCGAATGGCGCAAGAAGGTCCGCGCCATCCGCCGCGAATTCGAGGAGAAGGAGGGCGATCCCCTGCGCCGCTGGTTCTTCGACCCCTTCGTGCCGGACACGGTGAAGGGTCCGGAGGGCAAGGTTCCGTGGGAGAGCGTCTCGACGGACGAGCTCGCCAGCGACGCGAAATACTGGGAGCTGACCCCCGGCGCCGCCTGGCACGGCTTCACCCATGTGGCGCCGAACTACGCCATGACCGACCCGAACAAGCTCACCGTGCTCACCCCCGGCTTCGACCGGCGCACGGGGGAATATGCCGATCACGGCGTGCCCGCGCCCATCGTGGCCCAATACCTGCGCGAAAACCGCATTGTGCCGGAGAAGAACGACCTCAACTCGCTCCTCTTCCTGCTGACGCCGGGCGTCGAATCCTCCAAGGCCGGCACGCTCATCTCCGGCCTCGTGGCGTTCAAGCGCCTGCATGACGAGAACGTGCCGCTCGAGGATGCCATGCCGGAATTCGTCCGGCGCCGGCCCAACCGCTACAAGGGCGTGCGCCTGCGCGACCTCTGCGCGGATTTCCACGCCTTCCACCGCGAGCACGGCACCAGCACGCTCCAGCGCAAGCAGTTCGAGCCGGGGCACCTGCCCGAGATGGTGATGACCCCAAAGGAGGCGGTGCAGCAGCTCACCCGCAACAACGTCGATTACGTGCCGATCGCGGAAGCCGAGGGCCGGGTGGCGACGACCTTGCTTCTGGTCTACCCGCCGGGCATCGGCACGGTGCTGCCGGGCGAGCGATTGGACGAGCGGGCGAAACCCATGCTGGATTACTTCAAGATGTTCGAACGCTCGGCAAACCTGTTCCCGGGCTTCGAAGCCGAGATCCAGGGCGTGTTCCGCAACGTCGACCCCGACGGGACGATCCGGTTCTACACCTACGTCATGCGCGAGAACCGCCCGTGAGTCCGGACGGGCCGCCCACCGCCTCCGATCCCGAAGTGATCATCCGGCCGTCCTCGGATTCGGACGTGCCGGCCATGGTGGCGATCTACGCCCACCATATCCGGCGGGGCGTAGGGGATGTCGGCGATTTCGAGGAGGATCCGCTCCATCCCGACGACCTCAAGCGCCGCCGCAAGGCCATGCGCAAGAAGCGTCTGCCCCACCTCGTCGCCGATCGCGACGGGGTTGTGGCGGGCTATGCCTATGCCGTCCCGTTTCGCAAGCGCCCGGCCTATCGCTACACGCTCAAGCACTCGATCTACGTCCATCACGAGCACCTGAACGCCGGCATCGGCCGGCGCCTGCTCCCCGCGCTGATCGAGGCCTGCGCCGCCGGCGGCTACCGCCAGATGATCGGCTATATCGACGCGCAGAACGAGGCGTCCCTGCGGCTGCACGAAGCCTGCGGCTTCGTCCGCGTCGGCCTGCTGCCGGCGGTGGGCTACAAGTACGGCCGCTGGAGCGACAGCGTCATGGTCCAGCGGGCGCTCGGCACCGGTTCCACCGATCAGCCCGGCACCTGGACGCGCTCGGTGGAGGCGCTGGTGGCCGGGCACGAATGGGGGGGGAAGTGATCCGGCTGCGGTCTCAGGCCTCCTCCAGCCCGGCATCGACCCGCGCGGCCACGTCCTGCGAAATGTCGAGGGCCTCGGCGAGGCGCTTCAGGAACTCGCGCTCCTGCAGGGTGTCGGCATCGATGGCCAGACGCGCCGCCGCATAGAGGCGTGCGCCCTGCTCCGGCGACTCGACGCGCTCGGCGAGTTCGTCGATCTCGGCCGGGTCGGTAAGTTCCTTTTCGAGCCAGGCGCGCCCATCCCGGTCGATGCCAGCCGCCTCCACCGCCGCGTCGAGGCGCCGGCGCTCCTGCTGGTCGACGATGCCATCGGCCAGGGTCGCGGCCACCATGGCGCGCAGCATGATGCGCGCCTCGTCCTCTCCGACCTGGCTCAGATCCGGGGTCTCGGACGCCGCGGAGGGACGGAGTGCCCGCAGGGCCAGACCCGCGACGAGGGCGAGGCCGCCGAGGGCGGCCGTGGCGGCGATTCCCCCCTTGCGTGAGCGCACGAGCGCATCGACGATCTGTCTTGCATCGGCCATGGTGGTCGTCCTGAAGGCGGGTTGAGGATCAGACGGCAAACGGACGAGCCCCGTCGCGGGTTCACGTCGGGCGATGCGGTGGAATGAACATGCCCCGCTTGTCCCCGGCAAAGCGCCCTCCCCCGGCGAACGGAAGCCACGCGGCCCGAAGGCAGCCAACGAGAGAGCCCCCATGACGATCACGCCCATCGAGCTCCGCCTGTCGGTCTCCGGCCAGCCGAACGAGGCGGAGATCGCGGACCTGGCCACGCAGGGCTTTGCCCTGCTCATCAACAACCGCCCCGAAGGCGAGGAGCCGGGCCAGTTGGGCAGCGCTGCCGAAGCGGCGGCGGCCGAGGCGGTGGGTCTCGCCTATCTGCACCTTCCCGTCACCGGCCCCGGCATCACCCATGAGGACATCGCGCGTTTCCGCGAGGCCGTGGAGGGCGCACCCGGCCCGGTCCTCGCCCATTGCCGCAGCGGCACGCGCTCGCTCACCCTGTGGGCCTTGTCCGACGTGCTGGCGGGGCGCCTGCGCCGCGACGACCTCCTGGCCTATGGCCGGGAGCGGGGCTTCGACCTCAGCGGCGCCGTGCGCTGGCTCGACACGCACGCCGCCGCGCCCGCCGGGGCGTGAGGTCGCCGGCCCTAAGCAGGTTCGCATTGGCAAGCCAACGCTTCACCTCGCTTAGGTCTTTGAGGTGTCGCAGGTTTTGGAACGCAAAACCGGTGACCACTTTTGCTAAACCTGCTTAGTCAAACCCGGCCCGGCCGGGGCGACCGGTGGGAGATCTCGGGTCCGCCCGCTTCACGGTCCGAGGCCTCCACCGTCTGACGGTCGACCTCGTCCCGGACGCGGCGACCCGCCATCAGGATCTCGATGAGGAAGGCGACGATGGCCGCCACCGTGCAGACCAGGGCGATTCCGAAGCAGCCGAACAGGACGGAGGCCGTGGCGGCATCGCGCAAAGCCCCCACGAACAGCGTCAGCACCGCGATGCCGGTCATGATGCTGCCGAGGGAGGCGAGGACCACCGCCACGTCGAGCACGAAGGAACGCCGACGCAGATAGGCCAGCTGGTACGACAGGCGGGCGGCCTCGTCCGCATCCGCCCTCTGCAGCCGGTCGGCGGCGTCATCGACCCGGTCGGCCACCCGCCCGAGGCGCGTGGAGAAGACGTTGAGCAGCGTCGCCAGCGCCGTCAGCAGGAAGGCGGGCGCGAGCGCGATCTGAATGACATGGGCGATGTCGTCGGGAGCGAGGGAGGGACCGGAGGCGACCATGACAGGGCGTTACGCCATGCCGCCCGGCACCGGAAGATGCGCCGTTTTGGGCGTGGCCATGGGCTCGAGATGCCGGGGGCAGTGGCATGGCCTCCGGTTTCGAGGCCATTCCTCATCGACCAAGCGAACGCCCGGCCCCGGATGCGAGGAAGCCCCGCAGCGGGGGGCTGCGGGGCTTCTCGAAGCGAGGAGGCTCGGGCGATCCCGCCCGAGCGCAGAGCGTCAGGGCGAAGGAGCTTATTGCGGGCAGCGATGACGCAGGCCGTCATTGCCGAGATAGGTGCCCGTCCGCTGATCGTAGGAGCGGAAGCGCTGGATGCAGTAGGCCACATCCTGGTCGGACCCGCCGACATCCTGCTGAACGTCCACGGCGCCACCGTAATAGGCTGGGGCATAGCCGCCGCCGTAATATCCGTTGTCGTAGCCGTTGCCATAATACCCGCTGCCATAGCCATAGCCGATCCCGGCGCCCGCCAGACCGAGGCCCAGTCCAAGGCCGAGCCCGCCATAGCCCCGCCCATATCCGCGATTGTAGCCATGGCCGTGATGATGGTGGTGGCCGCCCCGGCCGAAACCACCGCCCCCGCCGAAGCCACCACCGCCGACATTCGGCCCGTGGGCGATACCGCCATGTCCACGTCCGCCGCCGCCGATACCATGACCGCCGAACGCGCTGTGACCGCCACCGCCGCGTGCGAAGCCGCCACCGCCACCGAAGGCACCGCCACCGCCGCCACGACTCATGCCGCCACCGTGGCCGCCACCGCCACCGTGACCGCCGCTTCCATGTCCACCGCCGCCACGCGCATCGGCCGTATCCGGAAGGAATGTGACCGCGCCGAGCAATGCGGCAGATGCGAGAATAAGCTTGTTCATGGAACACTACCCTGATCGTCTGGAGGAGATTATAATCGACAACGCGTCGCCGATCGGGATGGCTCCATTATTCGAGACCGTTTTACCGTCCGACAAAAGTCACGCCAAAATAGATCAGTCCTCACGAACTAAACACGAGACTTCGATCAACGGCGGAATGATCGCATGAATCGGAAGAGCCGCGATCCGGGCGGCACGAGGCTCGCTCGAGACAGGCGACAATTCACTCCGGCGGGGATGTTTCTCAGGGCGATTGACAAAGGCGCGGCGAGCGCAGACTTTCGAATCGTTCCGAGGGGGGCCCCGTTCAGGGGGCTGAGATAGGGCCGCAGCCCTGACCCTTGAACCTGATCCGGCTCATACCGGCGGAGGGACGGGAACTACGCTTGGGTTGTCTGCTCCGAACGAGCGGTTGCCCGTCGTCCTGACGTACCGTTGCGAACCGGATCGCCTCCCACGCCAGGAGCGAATCCGATATGAACGCACCCGTCCTCCCCAAAGACCTTTCCGGACAAGAACCCGCCAAGGGCCAGCCGCAAGCCGTGACCACCGGACCGATCATGGGTTCGCGCAAGGTCTATGCGAGCGTGGCCGGCCGTGGCGACATCCGGGTGCCGTTCCGCGAGGTCACGTTGAGTGATCCGAAGGAAGCCCCTGTGCGGGTCTACGATCCGTCTGGCCCCTATACCGAGACCGATGCCCGGATCGACCTGAATGCCGGCCTGCCCCTGCTGCGCGACCCGTGGATCGCCAAGCGTGGCTACGCCACGATCACGCCGCGCGCGGTCAAGCCCGAGGACAACGGCTTCGTACCGGAGGACAAGCTCGTCGCCCCCTGTCCAGCCACGCGCCAGATCCGCAAGGCCGGCCCCGGCCAAATGGTGACGCAGTACGAATTCGCCAAAGCCGGGATCATCACCGAGGAGATGATCTACGTCGCCCATCGCGAAAACCTCGCCCGCGAGACGATGCTGGAAGGCGCGCAGACCGCGCTGGCCGACGGCAACAGCTTCGGTGCCTCGCTCCCCGCCTTCATCACCCCCGAATTCGTGCGCGACGAGGTGGCGCGCGGCCGCGCCATCATCCCGGCCAACATCAACCACCCCGAGGTGGAGCCGATGGCCATCGGCCGGAACTTCCTCGTCAAGATCAACGCCAATATCGGCAACTCGGCCGTCACTTCGTCGGCGGCGGAAGAAGTCGAGAAGCTGGTCTGGGCGACCCGCTGGGGCGCCGACACGGTGATGGACCTGTCCACCGGCCGCAACATCCACAACATCCGCTCGTGGATCGTGCGCAACTCGCCCGTGCCCATCGGCACGGTACCGATCTACCAGGCCCTCGAGAAGGTCGGAGGCGATCCGCTGAAGCTCGACTGGGAGGTCTTCAAGGACACGCTCATCGAGCAGGCCGAGCAAGGGATCGACTATTTCACCATCCATGCGGGCGTCCGCCTCGCCCATGTGCCGCTCACCGCGCGCCGGGTCACCGGCATCGTCTCGCGCGGCGGCTCGATCATGGCGCGCTGGTGCCTCGCCGGGCACCGCGAATCGTTCCTCTACGAGCGGTTCGACGAGATCTGCGACATCATGCGGGCCTACGACGTCTCGTTCTCGCTGGGCGACGGTCTGCGCCCCGGCTCCATCGCGGATGCCAACGACGCGGCGCAGTTCGCGGAACTCGAGACCCTCGGCGAACTGACCAAGATCGCCTGGGACAAGGGCTGCCAGACCATGATCGAGGGCCCCGGCCACGTGCCGATGCACAAGATCAAGGTGAACATGGAAAAGCAGCTTGAGGAATGTGGTGAGGCGCCGTTCTACACCCTCGGCCCGCTGACCACCGACATCGCCCCCGGTTACGACCACATCACGTCGGGCATCGGGGCAGCCATGATCGGCTGGTTCGGCTGCGCCATGCTCTGCTACGTCACCCCGAAGGAGCACCTCGGCCTGCCCAACCGCGACGACGTCAAGGAAGGCGTGATCACCTACAAGATCGCGGCCCATGCCGCCGATCTCGCCAAGGGCCACCCGGCGGCGCAGCTGCGCGACGACGCCCTGTCACGCGCCCGGTTCGACTTCCGCTGGGAGGACCAGTTCAACCTGTCCCTCGATCCCGACACGGCGCGCGCCTATCACGACGAGACCCTGCCGAAGGATGCGCACAAGGTCGCGCATTTCTGCTCCATGTGCGGGCCGAAATTCTGCTCGATGAAGATCACGCAGGACCTGCGCGCCGAGGTGCTCGCCATGGAGGCGGCCGGACAGGTGCTGGGCGAGGCGACGCCCATGAGCCAGGCCGAGCGCGAGGCGGGAATGGCGGCCAAATCCGCCGAGTTCCAGGCCGAGGGCGGCAAGCTCTACGTGGAGGCGGCCGAATAGGCCGCCTCGCTCCGCCCTCTCGCGCCTCGGCGCGAGGGGGCATCACCCCATCGTCATGCGCCGGCGGCGTATCGGCTGACGGCGAGGTCCGGGGTGGCGATGTCCGGCGTGCGGCCGGAGATGAGGTCGGCCAGCACCCGCCCCGAGCCGCACGCCATGGTCCAGCCCAGGGTGCCGTGGCCGGTATTTGTGTAGAGGTTCGACAGGCGCGTTCCGCCGACGATGGGCGTGCCGTCCGGCGTCATCGGCCGCAGGCCGGTCCAGAACTTTGCCTGCGAGAGGTCTCCACCCGCCGGGAACAGGTCGCCGACGGAGCGGACTAGGGTCTCCCGGCGCGGTCCGCGCAGGACCGCGCTGAAACCGGCGAGCTCGGCGGTGCCGCCGACCCGGATGCGCTCGCCGAGCCGGGTGATCGCGACCTTGTAGGTCTCGTCCATCACCGTCGAGACCGGCGCCGCTTCCGCATCGGTGACCGGCAGGGTGAGGGAATAGCCCTTCACCGGATAGATCGGCAGGTCGATGCCGAATGGCCGGAGCAGAGCCGGGGTGTAGCTGCCCATGGCCGCCACATAGGCATCGGCGGTCAGGATCTCGCCGCCTGCCGTCGCCACGCCGCTGATCCGGTCGCCGTCGCTGCGAAGGCCGGCGATGGCCGTGCCGTAGCGGAAGACCACGCCGAGGTCTTCGCAGAGCGCGGCGAGGCGTTGCGTGAACAGATGCGCGTCGCCGGTCTCGTCGCCGGGGAGCCGCAGGCCGCCGACGAAGGTCCCGGCCACCCGCGCCAGGGCCGGCTCGGCCACGATGCAGCCGGCGGGGTCCAGAACCGCGTAGGGAACGCCATAGGCGTCAAGGACGCGGGTGTCGTCCCCGACATGATCGAGCTGCTTCTGCGTCCGGAACAGCTGGAGCGTACCCTGCTCGCGGTGATCGTAGGCGATGCCGGTCTCGGCGCGCAGGTCGCGCAGCACGTCGCGGCTATACTCGGCCAGACGCACCATCCGGCCCTTGTTGCGCTGGTAGGCCTCCTCCGTGCAATTCGCCAGCATGCGGGCGAGCCAGCCGTAGAAACGCGGCTCGAAGCTCGGCCAGACCACGAGGGGCCGGTGGCGCATCATCAGCCACTTCATCGCCTTGAGGGGAATGCCGGGCGCCGCCCAGGGCGCCGAATATCCCGGCGAGACCTGGCCCGCATTGGCGAAGCTCGTCTCGAGCCCCGCCGCCGGCTGGCGCTCCAGCACGGTCACCCGGTGGCCGGCTTTGGCCAGATAATAGGCCGAGGTGACGCCGACGACACCGCCACCGAGAATGAGGACATGCATGGCCGGCGTTCCGTAGAGGGTCGGGGCAGGGTCCGGAATGAGCTTGGCGCTCGGAGCGGGTTCGCATTGGCGGGCCAACACGTCACCTCGCTCGGTCCTTATGGCGTGTCGCAGGTTTCAGGCCGCAGAAGCGGGACCGTCGTCGCGAAACCCGCCCAGGGCGTGTTTGATCGGATTGTTAAGCGGATGCTCATGCCAGAGCAGTCCATCCAATCAGACCCCCTCATCCTGAGGCGCCCTTTGCTTGAGCAAAGGGCCTCGAAGGAGCCCTCCAGATCGCGAAGTGGTTTCTGGATGCCTCCTTCGAGGCCGCTACGCGGCACCTCAGGATGAGGTAAAGCCTTGGACAAACAACTCAAACGGTTGTCAGAGTTCGCCGGTGAGGAACTGCGCCCGGCCGTGGCCGAAGGACCAATCCTCGTCGGTGTTCTCCACCGTGGAAACCATGACGTCGGCCGGGGCGATGCCGCAGGCGGCTTCGAGCTTCTCGGTCAGCAGCTTGTAGAACAGCTGCTTCTTCTCCTTGCCGCGCGGCCGAGTGATCATCTGGACCACCACCACGTCCTTGGTGCGCGGGATGTCGAGCCCGGTATCCTCGACGATCATCCGCGATGGCTTGTGCTCGGTGACGATCTGGTAGCGGTCGCCCGGCGGGACGTTGAACGCCTCCAGCATCGCCTCGTGCGCGGCGTCGAGGAGCGTCTTCAGCTCGGAATCGGTGCGGCCTTCCAGAATATCGAAGCGCATCAGGGGCATGTCGGTTCAACCTTCGAGGGGGATGGGAAGGGTCGTGGGCCGTCCGCCGGTCAGGCTTCGGCACGGATGAGGCCGCGCAGCATCTCGATCATGCCGGTGATCTCGGCGGGGGTCGAGATGAAGGGCGGCCCCATGGCGATGGTGTCGCCGGTGAAGCGCAGGAGGATGCCTTCGCGCAGGCCGCGCTCGAAGATCCGCAGAGCGCGCGCGCCGGGCTGGCCCGGTGTCGGTTCGAGGTCCACCGCCGCCGTCAGACCGAAATTGCGGATGTCCTTGATGCCCGGCTCGTCGCGGAGAGTATGGACGGCCCCCTCCAAGATCGGTTCCAACTCGCGCACGCGGGCGAACAGGTCGCCCTCCTCCATCAGGTCAAGGGAGGCATGGGCGACGGCTGCGGCCAGGGGATGCCCCGAATAGGTGTAGCCGTGGAACAGCTCCACCGCCGCGGCCGGCCCGGTCATGAACGTGTCGTAGATCTCCTTGCGGACGATGACGCCGCCCATCGGCACGATGCCGTTGGTGATGCCCTTGGCGAAGGTGATCATGTCCGGGATCACCCCGAGGCGGTCGGCGCCGAAGGGCGCGCCGAGGCGGCCGAAACCGGTGATCACCTCGTCGAAGATCAACAGGATGCCGTGCCGGTCACAGATCTCGCGCAGGCGCTGGAGGTAACCCAGCGGCGGCACGATGACCCCGGCCGAGCCCTGCAGCGGCTCGACGATGACGCAGGCGATCGTGCCGGCGTCATGCAGCGCCACCATCCGTTCGAGGTCGTCGGCGAGATGCGCGCCCCAGGCGGGCTGGCCCTTCGAGAAGGCCATCTCGGCGTAATCGTGGGTATGGCGCAGGTGATCGACGCCCTGGATCATGGCGGTGGCGAACATCTTGCGGTTGGCCACCATGCCGCCCACCGACATGCCGCCGAAGCCCACGCCGTGATAGCCCTTCTCGCGGCCGATCATGCGGAAGCGGCCGGCCTCGCCGCGCAGGCGGTGATAGCCCAGGGCGATCTTGAGGGCGGTATCGACGGCCTCCGAGCCGGAATTGGTGAAGAACACCCGGTCCAGCCCGCCCGGCGCCATGTCGGCGATGCGCTCGGCCAGCCGCAGCGTCACCGGGTTGCTCATCTGGAAGGCGGTACAGTAATCGAGGGTCTCGGCCTGCCGGCGCAGGGCCTCGACGATCCGCGGCTGGGCATGGCCGAGGGGGCAGCACCAGAGGCCCGACAGGCTGTCGAACAGCTCGCGTCCCTCGGCGGTGCGGTAATAGGCGCCCTTGGCCGAGGTGATGATGCGCGGCGTCGGGTCGGCCTTCACGTGGCGATTGGGCGTGAACGGCATCCAGTACGGCTCGACGTTGAGCTGCCGGTCCGCGGCCTGGTCGATCATCGCATGATCCATGTGTCTCTCCGCCGATCCGCGATGCAAGATCCCGACCCTCGCCGCGCTGCGTTATCGCCCGGCCCTGGCTCACCGACTATCGACAGTTGGCGGGTTGGCACGCGCAGCTGTATCTGTTCACCCGCCCATACAGTCGGATCGCCGAGACCGGTCCCGCCCTGAAAAGACGGTCTATGATCAGCCTCGACCCCGCCAGCACCGCCCCCCTCGTCGCCCAGCTGGTGGACGCCGTGTCCGAGCGCATCCGCAGCGGGAGCATGGCGCCGGGTGCCCGCCTGCCCTCGGTGCGCAAGCTCGCCGTCCAATGCGGCGTGAGCACGCTCACCGTCTCGAACGCCTATAACCGGCTGGTGGCGGACGGCCTGCTCGAAGCCCGGCGCGCGAGCGGATACTTCGTCTCGGCCCGGCTGCTCGATCGCAAATCCGTCGTCCCCCGGCGCAAACCCGTGCAGATCTCGGTGGATTCCGGCTGGCTGCTCCAGCGGGTCTACGAGGAGGACGCCTTCACCGTCAAAGCCGGCTGCGGCTGGCTTCCCGACAGCCACCTGTTCGCCGACGGGATCAAGCAGGCCCTGGCGGCCCTGGCGCGGCGCCCCGACCGGCTGGTGTCGCGCTATGGGCATCCCCTCGGCCACGCACCCTTGCGCCGGGCGATCCAGCTGCTCCTCGCCCAGCGCAACATCGAGTGCGAGCCGGACCAGGTCCTGCTGACGCACGGGGCGAGCCAGGCCCTCGATTTGACCATGCGGACTTTCCTGCAGCCGGGCGACATGGCCTTCGTGGACGATCCCGGCTATTGCAACCTCTACCCCTCGCTCCACGCCATGGGGGTGACCATCGTCGGTGTCGAGCGGACCCTCCAGGGGCCGTCGATCCCCGCGCTCCAGGCACTGGCGGAGCGGCACAAGCCGAAGCTGTTCTTCACCAATACGAGCTTCCACAACCCTACCGGCACGTCCTGCTCGCCGGCCACCGCCTACCAGATCCTCCGCATCGCCGAGAAACACGACTTCCAGATCGTCGAGGACGACATCTATGCGAGCTTCGTCGAGGAGACGGCGCCCAGCATCGCCAGCCTCGACCAGCTCGCGCGCGTCATCCACATCAGCAGCTTCTCGAAAACCATCTCGCCCGCCTTGCGGGTCGGCTATCTCGCCTGCAACCCCGACAACGCGCAGCGGCTCCTGCGCATGAAGATGGCGGCGAGTCTGACGAGCTCGGAGATCTCCGAGAGCATCGTCCATTCCATCCTGACGGAAGGCCAGTACCGCCTCCACATCGCGCGGCTCCGCGAAAAGCTCGCCGCCGAGCAGAAGATCGTGGCCGACGCCCTCCTCTCGGTGGGCCTGTCGCTGTTCCACCGTCCCGCCAACGGGCTCTTCCTCTGGGCCGGCTTCGGCGGCGATCCCGACACGGCCGGCCTCGCCCAGCGGGCCGCCGCCAAGGGCATCATGCTCGCCCCCGGCCACCTGTTCCGCGCCGACCAGGAGCCGACCCCGTGGCTGCGTTTCAACGTGGCGCAGGCCAACGCGCCGGCCCTGTTCCGCTTCCTCGACACCGAGCGGCCCGCGCCCGCGTGACTTACGACGCCGAACCGGCGAGAACTCCGCATTCCCGACGCATCCCAGCTTGAGCGGCGATGACAGACGAATTCATCCTCGACCCGCGCCTCGTCGCCGACACCGTGCCGGTGGGCGACCTCGCCTTGTGCAGCGTCCTGCTGATGGACGACGCCCGGTTTCCCTGGCTGATCCTGGTGCCGCGCCGGGCGGGTGCCAGCGAACTCACCGACCTGTCGGCGGAGGATGCGCACGACCTCATGGACGAGATCCGGATCGCCACCGGCGTGATGCTGGCGCTGGCCAAGCCCGACAAGGTCAACGTCGCGGCCTTGGGCAACGTGGTGCCGCAGCTCCATGTCCATGTGATCGGGCGCTTCCTGTCCGATCCGGCCTGGCCCTCGCCGGTCTGGGGCGTCGGCACGGGCCAGCCCTATCCGCACCACGCCCGCGCCCAGATGATCGAGCGCATCGGCGCCCTGTTCGCGGCCGCCTGATGAGCGCGCGCCTCGACCAACTCGGCTATGCGGAGAGCCGGCTCGTCCGCCATTCGGCCGAGAGCAGCGACACCGTGCCGATGCCGGACGCGCCGGATGCGCGGATCGTGCTCGTGGCGGGGGACCGCATCGTCCTCGCCGGTGACACGGCGCTCCTCCCCTCCGGGCAGGCGGCGGGCGCCTGCCACGACGATCTCACGCTGTTCCTCGGCCGCCTCGACGGCGCTCCGGTCTTCGCCTGCGCGGTCTCGCCGGAGGCCGCCGACGGGTACGAGTCCGATCCCGGCTTCCGCACCACCGATTTGCGCAGCCTCGCCGCCGAGAACGCGGTGGCGCCGCACGAACTCGGCCTGCTGGCCACGGCGAAGTCCATCCTGGCCTGGCATGCCCGCCACGGCTTCTGCGCCAATTGCGGAACCGCCACCCGTTTCGCCGCCGGCGGCTTCCGCCGCGAATGCCCGAATTGCGAGACCCACCACTTCCCCCGCGTCGACCCCGTGGTGATCATGCTGATCCGCCGGGGAGAATCCTGCCTCCTCGGCCGCTCGCCGCGCTTCAAGGAGGGGATGTATTCCTGCCTCGCCGGCTTCCTGGAGCCCGGCGAGACCATCGAGGACGCGGTCCGCCGCGAGACCCTCGAAGAGGCGGGTCTGACGATCGGCGCGGTGACCTACCACGCCTCGCAGCCCTGGCCGTTCCCGTCCTCCCTGATGATCGGCTGCGCGGCGGAAGCCCTGGACGAAGCGATCACCATCGATCCGGCCGAGCTCGCCGACGCTCGCTGGTTCACCCGCGAAGACGTCTCCGCGATGATCGCCGGCACCCATGGCGAGGGCCTGACCGTGCCCCCGCCCATGGCGATCGCCCATCTGCTCATGCGCGCCTTCGTGGAGGGGCGGCTCTAACGAGCGGGGGAAACCGGTCGCCCGGCACAGGACGGTGGCATTTTTGCACCTTTCCCAGGGGGAGTTGTCCACGCCGCGTCTTGGTTAAAAGTTTCGGACGGTCGGTCCGAAATTGTGTCTTCCCGGCACTATACCGGAATCTCGCCTTCGATTCACGTCGCTGCCTCAATGGAGGCGGTGAGGGGACCATGGCGAAGATTGTGTTGGGTGTCGGCGCGATGATCGGGCTGATGACCGGAACCGTGGCTGCGGCGGACCTGCCCCGTCGTTCCGCACCGCCGCCCGTCTTCGTGCCCCTCCCGAGTTTCAGCTGGACCGGCTTCTATGCCGGCGTGCAGGCCGGATACGGCTTCACCGACCGGCAGACCGTCCGCACGGCGGCGACCTCGGTGAATGGCAGCGGCACCGATTTCTTCATCGAGCGCGCCGGCATCGCCTCCCTGTCCTCCCGGCAGGAAGGATTCGTGGCCGGCGGTCAGGCCGGGTACAATTACCAGCTCACCCCCGGCGCGGGCCTCGTCCTCGGCATCGAGACCGATATCGCCTATACCGATCTCGACGAGACCAAGCGCAGGTCGCGCGGCATCTTCGGTTCGGGCAGCGATTCGGCCGTGGTCACCACCACGCGCCAGAGCCTCGATTTCCTCGGCACCGTGCGTGGCCGGCTCGGTTACGCGCTCGACCGCGTCCTGGTCTACGGCACCGGCGGTCTCGCCTACGGCAACGTGAACTACCAGAGCGCGTCGAGCTTCCAGGTGGCGGGGGTTCCGACCCTCGACCTCTTCGCGGGCGGGATCGACCGTCTCGAGACCGGCTTCGCCTATGGCGGGGGCATCGAATACGCCCTGCCCACCGAGAGTGTCCTCAACGTCTTCCGGTCCTCCGCGGTGACGTTAAAGGTCGAATACCTGCATTACGATCTCGGCAAGCGCAGCGTCCCGCTGACGAGTTCCAGCGGACTCGGCCAGTCCCTGGTGGAGGCGACCTCCCGCTTCCGCTCGGAGGGAAGCGTCGTCCGGGTCGGGCTGAACTACAAGTTCGGCTCCTGAGCCATCGGGACATCCGGCCCGGGAGGCCCTCCGGGGCATCCCGGGGGCCTATTTATCCCTCCGACATTGTCGGCAGAGCGACCGTCCAGGGCTCGTCGAACCGCACCTCTTCGAGATTGATGCCCGTCCCGCCGCGATCGACCACAAGGAACTCCTGGGGGGCGCCGAAGGGGGTCAGCACGCCGTGCCAGGTGCCGATGGCGTAGCAGATTCCCTGGCCCGGCGCCGTGACGAAGGCCTGCGGCGGGCCGGGCCGCCCGTCCTCGTCGGGGCAGACGACGACGAGGAACGGCGCGGCATTCAGCGGCACGAAGGCCTGCGCGCCGAGGGGATGGCGTTCGATGAGACCGACGCTCAGCGGCAAGGGATAGGGCTCGGCTTCCACGAAGCCTATCACCACCCGCGCGCCCTCTCCGATGGCGCGGACCTCCGCCAGATCGTGGAAGCGGCGCGCCATCCCCGCATTCATCGGGCGCGGATCGACGGCCGCCTTGTCGATGACCGTCCCGAACGGGGCGAAGGCCTCGGGCGTGAGCGGGCGGGCGACGATGTGGCGGGCGCTCATCACCCGATCCTGCGCGGTGCGAGGGCCGGGTGGCGGTTGACGTCCTTGTAAAGCAGGTAGCGGAAGGGGCCGGGGCCGCCCGCGTAACAGGCCTGGGGGCAGAAGGCGCGCAGCCACATGAAATCGCCGGCCTCCACTTCGACCCAGTCGCGGTTGAGCCGATAGACCGCCTTGCCTTCGAGCACGAAGAGCCCGTGCTCCATGACGTGAGTCTCCTCGAAGGGGATCGAGGCGCCGGGCTGAAGCGTCACGATGTTCACGTGCATGTCGTGGCGCACGTCGTCGGGGGAGACGAAGCGGGTCGTGGCCCAGACGCCGTTCGTGCCTTTCATGCCCCGCGGCTCGATCTCGGAATCGTGGCGGATGAAGGCGGGGGGCACGTCGATGCCCGGCACGTGCTCGTAGGCCTTGCGGATCCAGTGGAAGCGGGTCGGCTCGTCGCCGTCATTGCGCAACGTCCAGGCGGCGCCCGGCGGCAGATAGGCGTAGCTGCCCGGCCGCAGGGCATGCGTTGTCCCGTCGAGGACGAGGCTGGCATGACCGCCGACCACGAACAGCACGCCCTCGGCGCGGGGATCGAGTTCCGGGCGCTCGCTGCCGCCGCCGGGGGCGACCTCCATCAGGTACTGGGCGAAGGTCTCGGAGAAGCCGGAGAGCGGGCGGGACAGGATCCAGGCGCGGGTATCGTCCCAGAACGGCAGCACGCTGGTGACGATGTCGCTCATCACGCCTTTCGGAATGACCGCATAGGCTTCCGTGAACACGGCCCGGCCGGTCATCAGCGCGGTCTGGGGCGGCAAGCCCCCGCAGGGCGGGTTGTAGGAAGAGGCGGTCATGGGCTCGTCTCCAACAGGTCATGCGGCCCGTTCGGACCATTGTCGTCGCGGGCGCAGCGCCGGATGCGCCCCCCGGAGCCTACGCCTTGGCGAGGGGGCTATCGAGCACCGCCGTGGTGTCGGTGGCGACCTCTCCGTTGAGAACGCGATGGGCCTGAGCCCGATCGATATCGCCCTCCCAGGCGGCGATGACCACTGTCGCCACGCAATTGCCGATGAGGTTGCCGAGCGCCCGGGCGATGCCGACGAACCAATCGATGGACAGAACCAGCACCAGCCCGATCACCGGGATTTCCGGCACCGCCGACAGGGTCGCCGCCAGGACGACGATGGCCGATCCGGGGACGCCGTGTGCGCCCTTCGAGGTCAGGAGGGCGATGCCGAGGATCAGCAGCAGGTGCCCGAAGGACAGGGGCGTGTTGGTCGCCTGCGCGATGAAGACGGTGGCGAGGGTGAGGTAGAGCGAGAAGGCGTCGAGGTTGAACGAGTAGCCCGTGGGGATCACGAGGCCCACGGTGGAATCGCGGATGCCGAGCCGTTCGAGCTTGCGCATGATCTGCGGCAGCACGCTGTCGGAGGAGGCCGTGCCCGCCACCACCATGAGCTCCTCGCGCAGATAGGCCAGCAGCTTCAGGATGCTGAAGCCGGCCGCGCGCAGGATCGCGCCGAGCACGACGAAGACGAAGAACGCGACACCCACATAGAACAGCGCGACCAGCATCCCGAGCTGCCGCAGGGAGCCGATGCCGTACTTGCCGACGGTAAAGGCGACGGCGCCGAGGACGCCGAGGGGGGCCAGCCGCACGATG
This sequence comes from Methylobacterium bullatum, assembly GCA_902712845.1. Lineage (NCBI taxonomy): Bacteria > Pseudomonadati > Pseudomonadota > Alphaproteobacteria > Hyphomicrobiales > Methylobacteriaceae > Methylobacterium > Methylobacterium bullatum. The sequence goes on along the minus strand of LR743504.1, from coordinate 1,547,453 downwards.
AAGCCGATGATCTTGAACAGGACGGCGGTGATCCGCTCGATGCTCTGAGCCAGGGGCTGCCCGTGCTCGCCCAGCAGCGCCAATCCCGAACCGAACAGGATCGCGATGATGAGGACCTGGAGGATGTCGCCCTTGGCGAAGGCGTCGACGATCGTGGTCGGGATGATCTTCATCAGGAAGTCGACGGTGCCCGTCACCTGCCCGACCCGGTCGGTGTAGCTGGCGATCGCCTTGGCATCGAGGGTGGAGGGATCGATGTTCATCCCGGCCCCCGGCGCGAACGCGTAGGCGAGGACGATGCCGAGGACGAGGGCCAGGGTCGTGACCGCCTCGAAATAGATCAGCGCCTTGAGACCGACCCGGCCGACCTTGCGCAGGTCCCCCGCCCCGACGATGCCGTGCACGACGACGCCGAAGACCAGAGGCGCGATCGCCATCTTGATCAGCTTGATGAACCCGTCGCCGAGGGGCTTCAAGGCGACGGCGAAATCCGGCCATACGATGCCGAGGACGATCCCGAGGACGAGGGCCGCGACCACCTGACCGAACAGTGACGCAAAGAAGCGCCGCATGCGAACCTCCAACCGTTGCTTCAGGCCGTTCTTCGCTCCGCGTGCCCGGCCCCGGTGCATCGGAAGGTTCGCCGAGGGGAGGCGGAACGTCCTGCGAAATCCTGCAGGAGCGGCATGTCGTCACCCATCGCCGCGCGCAGCATTGTTTGTGCCGAGGCGGCCGTCAAATATCTCTTTCGTCGCCATTAAGAGCTTCCACATATGAATGGCGGTTATGGAACTGCGCCACCTCCGCTACTTCGTCGCCGTCGCAGAAAAGCTGAGTTTCACGGCGGCGGCGGAGGCCCTCGGCGTGGCTCAACCGCCATTGAGCCAGCAGATCCGCGATCTGGAGGCGGAGATCGGAACCTGTCTGCTTGAACGGACGACCCGCCGCGTCTCGCTCACCCAGGCGGGCCAGGATTTCCTGGTCCGGGCGAAGGCCATCCTCCACAGCGCGCAGGACGCCACCGAGCGGGCGCATGCCATCGGCTGCGGCAGCGTCGGCGTGCTCAATGTCGGGCTGACGGGCTCGATGCTCGCCGGACCGCTCGGCGGACTGATCCACAAATTTCAGGAGACCTTCGCCGGCGTCGACATCCAGATCCACGAGATGTCGCCGGACAAGCAGATCGCCGCGCTGAAATCGGGGCAGACGGACATCAGTTTCCTGCGCACGCCGCCGCAGGACCCGGACCTGATGAGCGAACTGGCCTGGAGCGAGGGAATCGCCGTCGTCCTACCCAAGGGCCACGGGATCGTGAGCGATTCGGTGACCCTGAGCCGCCTCAAGGACGAGAAGTTCGTCTTCCTGCGTCTGCGCGATTCGCTGTTTGCCAAGCACATCCTGCAATGCTGCATCGGCGCCGGTTTCTATCCGACCATCTCGCAGCAGGCGGTGGAGGCCGCCTCGCTCACCAGCCTCGTGGCGGCGGGATTCGGCGTCGCCCTGATCCCGGAATTCGTGGCGAAGCTCGCCCATGCGAACGTCACTTACCGGCCCGTCGTCTCGCCGATCCTGTCGGCGGATGTCCATGCCCTCTATCATCTGCGTTCGGGACCGATGGCGCGGAACTTCCTGGCCCTGATGCGCAGCGACGCGGAGCGTCTGGCCGCCGAATTACGGCGAGGATGAAGCCTCGGTCGGCCGCCGATCGGCGTTCAGCATTGGCTAACCAATCGGGCCCACCCTGGCGGCCATGTCGAAACAAAGCATGTCGAAACGAACCGTCAAAACCGCACGATGCGCCCTCTGGCTGGCCTCGCTGGCCCTCTGTTGCGTGTGCGCCTTCCAGCTGATGAAGATCCCCAAGACCGCCCCTCAGCCCGGTCCTCACGCCTCGCTCAGCCGCGACCCCGACACGACGGGATCGATCGACGCACGACCGGCGAAGATCTGCCGACCGACCGTCTGTTAACGACCCTCCACCAATCGGCGGGGTTGGATACCAATCGTTAACCACGGCATCGCACTGATGGGGCAACCCAACTTGCAGGTACCCGAGTGTTCCAGGCCCGTTCGATCGGCATCGAAGATTTCAACGACGACTGCCCCGTTTCCGGCGACGAGCTCGGACAGATCTACCGTGCCCACGCCGACGCGATCCCCGCGCTGATGGCCACCCTCCCCGAGCGGACTCGCGCCCGCCTCGCCGCCTTCCTCTATGCCCGAAGCCATACCCGCGAACTCGGAACCAAGGTCGCCGCTTCCTGCCATGCGACCACCCTGCGACAGGTCGCCGGCGATCTCGGCGACGCGATCCATCGGCAGTCCCGGCAGGGCTACACGCCCCCCACCTACGGCGACGGCCACCGCGCGTCGAAGAAGGGCGTCAGCCTCGCGGGATCTGGGATGACGGGTAGCTATCGTCTCTGAACCTAACAGGATCGGCTGACGCGGCTAATCCATGCCGCGCGCGGCGCGCCACGCGGCCAAGGCGCCCTCGCGGGCGTCGTAGAGGCGTCGGAGGCGACTTCCCTCCTCGCCCCGGCCCGCGCGCTGGGCCGCCATCTCGTCGATTCTTTCGGATCCGAACACGCTCGCCAGTTCCGCGATCCACGCCGCGTCGGCAGCGATCAGGTCGGCCTCCGTGGAGGCGAGCAGGGGGGTGGAGAAACCCGGGAAAACGTTGAGATTCATCCGCGCGCCTACGGAGCGGCAGACGATAAAGTTTCATGCCTCGTTCGATTTTCCGGCCTGCCGTTTCCCCGTCCGGAACACCCCGTCGATGTCCGGCGCGCATACCGATCCGCGCTGCCCTCCGCCTCGCCGTGGGAAGGAATCCCGAAAGGCCGCCCGGATCGGGTGTGTGTCCCGAAGGGTGATTTTTCCTAGCAGATGGCCTATGCCAATGCCCGTTTGCGCGAAGACGCATCTCGGGAGGCAGGCATCGCCGACGCAACGATTACGCGCGCACCGTCGCGTCTGCGCTCGCTGGCGGGCCTCGTGGCCGCCACCGTCCTGCTGCCCCTGGCCGTCATGCTGCTCGGGGTCTGGGAGCAGGAGCGCGCCGCGGCCGACTGGGCCGATCTCGATGCGGAGCGCCTGCACCTGACGCGGATCGTCCAGGATCTCGAGGCGCGGGAGCCACGGGACGGCCGCATCGATTTCCGCATGCAGTTCCGCCGCAACGGTCAAACCTATGGCGGCCCCCTCGCCCTGGTTCAGGCCCGCGCGGCGCGCGACGAGGCCGCGACCCTGACCCTGCTGATGGACTGGCGCCGGACGCTGCCGCCCGTCGTCATCGCGGCCGGGGGCATCGCGGCGGCCCTGTCCATCCTCGTCCTCCTGGCCGGCGCCGTGCTGGGATGGATAGGGAGGGCCTCGCGGGACGTGCTGGTGGGGGGCTTCTCCCTTGTGCGACGGCTGCTGCCACCCATCCTCGCCATCCAGGTCCTCCTCACCGCCGGAGGGTTCGTCGCCGCCGTGATCTTCGAGGCCGGCATCCTCGCCAGGCCCGGCCTCGGCAGCGGAGAGATCAAGCTGCTCATGATCGCCGCCGTGGCTGGCGGGGCCGTCCTCGTCACGGCGGGCGCGACCGTCCTCGGGCTGCGCCGCGCCCTGGCCGCGTTCGAGCCCGATCCGCTGCCGATCCTCGGCCGGACCGTCTCGCCGGCGGAAGCGCCCGGCCTGTGGCGTCTCACCGAGGGGCTCGCCGAACGGCTCGGAGCGCTCAAGCCCGATTCCGTGGTGGTGGGCCTCACCGGAGGCTTCTTCGTCAGTGCCGGGCCGGCCGTGGTGGAGCCGGGGGGCGAGCGGCTGACGGGCCGCATCCTCTACCTGCCGCTACCCTACCTCGCCCTGATGCGCGGCGACGAGGTGGCGGCGATCATCGGCCACGAACTCGCCCATTACGCCGGGGGCGACACCGCCTACAGCCAGCGCTTCCTGCCGATCTATGCCGGGGTCGGGCGCTCCCTCGACGCGGTGGCGGAGGGGCATGCCGGATCCTTCGGGCTGCTGACCCCGTCCTTGCGCCTCGGCGCCTTCGTGATGGAGCGGTTCCACCTCGCCGTGCGGCACTGGAGCCGGGCGCGGGAATTCGCCGCCGACGCCGCGGGGGCCGGGCCGACCTCGCCGGATGCCGCCGCGCGGGCGCTGCTCCGCACCGGCGCGGTTCAGCCGTGCATCGCCGAAATGCTCGATGCCGCGGCCGAGACACCCGGATCGGCCCCCGCCGATCTCGTCGCCGCCATCCTCGATCACGTGATCGCACGCGGCCTCGACGACCCGGCCACGCATCTGGAGGCCGAGCAGCCCCACCCCACCGATACCCATCCGCCGACCCGCGAGCGCATCGCCGCCCTCGGCAGGACGCTCGACGCCGAACTCCTGGCCGCGTCTGCCATCGTGCCGCCACCGCACGCGCTGGGTCAGCTCGCCGCCTATTTCGCGGACCCCGCCGGATTGTGCCGGACGGCCACGGCGGATTTCCGGGGGGCCGTGGAGGAGCATGACGCGGCCGTACGGGCGCATCTCGAAGCGACGGCGGCGGCGATCGGCACCGAGGAGCGGGTACTGCGCGAGAACAGCCGGCCCGGCGCCATCGTCCTCGCGGTCACCGGACTGCTCTTCGCTTCTTTCGCCCTCGGCCTGGTGACCCTCGGCTTTCCGGGATTGTCGGCCTGGGAAGCGCGCCTCGTGGCATGGGTGGCCCTTGCCTGCGGGGCCGCGCTTGCGGGTTTCGGCCTGTTCAGGCTGTGGCGGGGTGAGCGGACCACGATGATCCTGCGGCCCGAAGCCCTGGTGATCCCCGGCCTCGACCGGCCCATCCCCTGGGACGACATGGCCGACCTCGACATGACGCTGCAGCAGACCGGAATCGTCACGCGCCTGTTGCTGCCGCCGGAAGCGCCGTTCCCGCAGCTTGTGCCGGGGGGCCGGAAGATCCGCCTCGACCCCAAGCGCCGCATCGTCACGATCAGGGCCGGCCTGCCGCGCAAGATGACGCTGCAGGACTTCGCCGACCTGATCGGCCGCTACCGCCACGCGGCGGAAGCGCGTCGCGTCCTCGCCGAGGCCGGCTCATGCCCGGCCCGCTCCACCCCCGACGCCAGAGCCACGTGAGGCCCACAGCCATGACCGCTCCCGCGAAAAGCCCGGACACCTTGCGCCTCCCCCCTCCCCGCCAGGGCTGGGGCAACATGGTCTGGACGCTGTTCGGCCTCGCGGCGCTCGCGGGCCTCCTGGGCGCCTGCCTCGTCTACACCGCGCCGCCGCTGCTCTCGGACTGGCAGGTCCGCGACACGGCCCATCCCGTCGCCGACGCGCGGGTGACGGACGGTAAGTGCAGCGCCAAGATCGTGCTCCATATCTGCGACGCGACGCTGAACCTGCGCACGCCCACCGGCACCGTGGCGCGCCGGGTGAACTACGTGTTCACCGGCCTGCATGTGGGCGATTACAGCATCCGGGTGATGGCCGATGCGGGCCGTCCCGACCTCGTCACCACCGATCTCGGCCTCGACCGGCTGTGGAACCGCACCCTCACCTTCCTGGCGATCACCGGGGCGCTGGCCGCCGTCATCGTGCTGGGCATCGCCGGGATGATCCGCAACCGGCGCGCGGCCTCCTGAAGGCGCCTCGCTCCGGCCGTCGAACCGTTACCCTAGGCCCGTGATCCGGGGCCAAAGCACCACGAAGGAACCGCTGCATGATGTCACGCCGCCACGTTCTCGAAGCCACCGCCCTCGTCCTGCTCACCGCATCGGCGGCCTGGGCTGAACCGACGGTGGGCCTCGCCGAGCGCCGGGCGATCGCGGCCTACCGCCAGGACCGCTACCCCGCCTACGAGAAGGCGATCCAGGACGCGGCGGGCATGCCCGTGCCGGTGGAGGTCGCCTGGGACCAGCTGACGATCCCCGGCGATGCCAAGTACTATGCGGACGAAGGCTATTTCGGGAAGACGATCTTCGAGCCCATCGCCGCAGGGTTGAAGGAGGTCGGCAAGGACAAGATGGGCCGGGACGCGCTCAGTCAGAAGCTCAAGGCGATCCGCATCCGGTTCGACGAGAAGACCGCCCCGGCCTCGAACTACCCGAACGGGCTGACCTTCGAGGGCGGCACCCTCGACGTGAACTGGCGGCCCTTCTCCAACGTCGCCGACTTCAAGGACCGGGTCGAGGCCGTGGTGAAGGTTCTGGAAAAGAACCTCTGATCGCGCCGGCCGCGTGTCCTTCAGGCGCGGCCGAGAAGCCGGTGGACCTGCCACGTGATCATCATGCTCGACGCCATCAGGATCGCGTAGAGCAGGTTCAGAAGAAGCGGCGTGTCGTGCATCGGCCCGAACCCGTGCTGGTACAGTGGGAGGGAAACACCCTCTCCACGCAACAACCGGGCCATGCTCGCCTACCCACGGATCACGCCGCGTGCGGCGTGGGCACTGCGAAGGCCTTGTTCGAGACCAGGCGCATCAGGACCGCAAGCAGATCGGTCTGCGTGATGACCCCGAGGATGCTGCGGTCCTCGGCCGTGACCACCACCGCATGCGTGTGTCCGTCGCTCAGCGGCTCGACCAGCGAGAGCACGGGCTCGTCCGCCATGGCGGTCCTGGCCTCGGACATGACCTGCGCGATGGCCCCGTCGCCGCGCAAGGCGAGTTCGCGCAGGCCCAGCGTGCCCGCGAGCCGCCCCGCGCCGTCGACCACGGGCAGGGTCCGGATGTTGTGCTTGAGCAGCAGGTCGCGCGCCTTCGCGACGGAATCGTTCACGCCGATCGTGACCACGTCCCGCGACATGACCGTGCCGCAGTCGAGCGCGCCATGGGCGCGGGCCATGGCCTGGCTCTCGACCTCGCGGAGCAACCGGTCCAGGTCGGTCCGGTCGATGTCGAGGGTTTCGTTCAAGGACTGGAGCGCCGCGTCGACGTCACGGGCATTGAAGCCGACGCGGAGCGGAGCGGGCAGATCGGCCGTTCCATGGACGTTGACGGGCGCCGCCTGCGGAACATGCGGATATTGCCGCCCCGACAGCCGATGGAAGGCGATGCCAAGGCCGACCAGGATGAGGGAGTTCAGGCAGACGGGGACGAAGGGAAACAGGAAGCCGGAGGACGCGATGGCCGGCCCGCCGATGAGCGCCGTCAGGGCGGCGGCACCACCCGGCGGATGCAAGCAGCGCGTGAACGACATCGCCGCGATGGCGAGGGAGACGCCGACGCCGATGGCCAGGACGGGGTTGGGGATGAAATAGGCCGCCGTGACACCGATCAGGGCCGAGATCGTGTTGCCGCCGATGATCGGCCAGGGCTGGGCGAGCGGGCTCGCCGGCACGGCGAAGAGGAGCACCGCGGTCGCTCCCATCGGGGCGACGATCAGGGGAATGTGCGGCCCCTCTCCGACGATCCAGCCGCTGACGAGGCCGGTCAGCGCGATGCCCAGGAGAGCACCGAGGCAGGCGATGAGACGCTCGCGCAGCGTCGCACCCGCCAGGATCGGCCGAAACAGGCGAGATCCGAGCAGCTCGCCGAGACGACGTCCAGGACCGGCAATGTTGGACATCCTCTCGTTCTCCCCCCGTGCGACCACCCGCCCCGCCGATCGCCGCCATCGCGGGCTTGCGGCGCTGGTATACCAGAGGGAGTTTTACAGGCCGCATCGAGATTTGCAATCTCGATAGGCATTCTGCCTGCTGGTGAGGCAGATCGGGAGTGTGATGCGGAGTGCGGCCTGCTTTTGCCCTGGGGGGGCTTAAGATTTGGCGATTGTGTAGTTTGCAAACCCGTTTCCTGGCTGTTAACCTAGAGGTGCAATGAGGATGCGGGCGCTAGAGGTAGGGAACGATGGCAAATAAGCTCTTTTACGGGGACAACCTCTCCGTCCTGCGGAAGAGCATCGCGGACGAGAGCATTGATCTCGTCTACCTTGACCCACCATTTAACTCTGACGCCAACTACAACGTTTTGTTCAGGGCTCCGGGCGGCGAGCAGTCTGCAGCACAGATCGAAGCTTTTCAGGATACGTGGCACTGGACTACGGAAGGCTCAGAGCGCGCCTTTGACGAAGTGATGAGCGGCCAATCTTCGGATGCAGCTATCATGCTCAGGGCAATGCGATCCGCCCTCGGTGAAAGTGATACGATGGCGTACCTCGCCATGATGGCCGTGAGGCTGATTGAACTGCATCGCGTCCTCAAGCCTACTGGGTCTCTATATTTACATTGTGATCCAACAGCTAGTCATTATCTTAAAATATTGGTCGATGCTATTTTCGGGGGAGACCGCTTTGTCAATGAAATTATCTGGAAGCGTTACGGTGCGCACAACGATGTAGGGCAGGGGTCGCGGCACTACGGACGCGTGCAGGACACAATATTATTTTATTCTAAGACAAAAAACAGAACTTGGAATCAACTGTATACACCGCAGACTAAAGAGTACATTGAGGAGAGATTTACATACAAAGACACCGATGGCCGACGCTATACAGACACACCCCTCACGGGGCCAGGAGGGGCCGAGAAGGGCAACCCTGTCTTTGAGTGGAATGGGCATACTCGCGCTTGGCGCATTTCAAAGCAAACCATGCAAGAGCTTCACGACGCCGGGCAGCTCCACTACACGAAAACAGGGTACGTGAGGGGCAAGCTATACCTCGATCAAACTAAAGGCGTGCCGGTTCAATCAATCTGGACGGATATAGCATCACTGTCTGGTAAAATGCCCGAGAGGCTTGACTATCCAACTCAGAAGCCCGTGGCACTGCTTGAGCGCATTATCGCAACCAGCACTAATCCGGGTGATGTGGTCCTAGACCCTTTTTGCGGATGTGGGACAGCCGTACATGCCGCGCAAAAACTCGGCAGAGAATGGGTTGGAATAGACGTTACGCACCTCGCCGTCGGATTGATTGAGCGCCGACTTGTCGCTGCTTTCCCTGGTCTACAGTTTCAGGTCATTGGCGTCCCACATGATTATGCCGGGGCTCGCGACTTAGCCTTGCGAGATAAGCACGAATTTCAGAAGTGGATTACCGGCAAGATTGGAGCACAGCCCTACAAGGGCGGTCGGAAGGGGATGGATCGCGGCATCGATGGCTATCTGCATTTCCGAGACGCAGACAAGCGCCCACAATTCGCAATCGTGTCCGTCAAAGGCGGCGGGCATAAGTCCGGTGACGTGCGCGACCTCAAGGGTACTTTGGAGCGAGAGAAGGCGGCTCTAGGGCTGTTCCTCACCCTGAACGAGCCGACCCGTGAGATGAACCGGGAAGCCGCTGCGGCAGGCTTCTACGAAACTGGCGGAATGAAGTTTCCGAAAGTGCAGATCCTAACCGCAGCTCAAATCATCGGAGGGGCGCAACCAAAAGTGCCGTTCAGCTTCACGGAGGGGTTCAAGAAGGCGGCGCGGGAGACGGGCGGCGGGCAAGGGTCGCTACTCTGACGATGGCCGTTTGGGCCCCTTCTTAGTGGCTCCGAGAGGCGCCGGCGCGACATGGGCTAACGCCCGCACTCGGCCCGCAAACCGCTCGGGATCATCATCGGTCCCGAGTTCCTGTGCGGCTTTGATGAAGCGCTCGGATTGAGTGAGGCCGTCGTCGTGCTCAATCTCGCGAGCGGCTTGCTTCGAGCGTTTAGCGTTCGAAGGAGGCTTGACGTCACTCTTCATCGCCGCCCCCTTGAGCCTCGTTCCCCGCAATTCGGGTGAACAGATCTTGTCCAAAATACAGAGCGTCAGGCTTGACTATTTTCAATAGGCTTCCGTTTCTTGTTCGCAGTTTATTATTGAACTGCAACAGATGACATCCATCGTATGTATGCAGTTCCGTAGCATCATGGTGCAACGCAGTCGCCAGATGAATGCTGTCTGGGCGGTGCCTAAGGCCCTGGTCGTTCAAATCGCGGCGCAGTTTTCTCGCAAGTCTGGCAACGGGTAAGTCCAGCTGTGTTCGTTTGACAAAGGACTGACTTAGCAAGAGCTCAACCTTTGCGTCGTCTTCTTCGGCATTATAAGACTGACCGTATGGAACCTTACCCTTAATGAACTCAAGATAGATATAATAGCTTGACCAAATCTCGAAATGGCCTCGCTTAGCTGCTTCCCACACTAGACGTAGGGCAGATATCTTGTCAGCTTCCTCATTAAGGTAGCCAATCCACGCACAGGCGTCCCAGTAAATCCGCTCTGGCTTTTTAGCCACGCTCCTGCTCCCGCTGTGCATAGATGAAGTCGGAAACGGAGAGGCCACCTGTATAATCCGGGTCGGCTACATCTTCATATTTGACAGGACCGGGATCAATGCGCTCGATATGGTCAGCAAATATATGGCTAATCTCACCTGATCTTCCATATGTTATCTCGCCGGAGAGTAGAACTCTCTTCCGTTTCCAAGCCTCGCCCCAAGTATGACTTTTCCCGATAGACTCGGATACATCATCTGTAAAAACACACTTAGCCGTGACTCCGGTTGTCCACTCGCGAATATTAATAGCAGGGTGGGTGCGGAATGTCGTAGCATCAAGAATTACCGCTTCTATCGAACCATATTCCTTGCGGGAAAGATCGCCTTCTTTATCCGCTAGATATCTTTCATAACGTTCAAACAAAGCTATCGCGCGTCTTGCCGGTCCCTGTTCAAAGCTGATGATGGAGCTGTCACCTAATCGAAAGTCAGTCCTTCCAATTCTATCAACATTTCTTTGAAAAAGCTGTTTTGCTCTTTCTCTGATGGGTTTCGTCATCCATTCTGGAACTTCTGATCCAGAGATGATGCTGCTCAAGCCTTCCGCGACAAGAGCTTTCTCTCGAATAGCTATTTCTCTAACTGCGACTTCAGGCCGGGCAGCCACCGCACGTGCTGTAACTTGCAGAGGGCTGTTCATGCTGACAGACACAAGCTGCCACGCAATGTCCGAACCTTGCTTTCCACCAGCAGCAGTAAGGAGTTCAAAAACGTCCAGGATTTGGCGCATAGCATCGCTTACGGTGAGGTTGGCTCCCTCACCGATGCTAGAAGTGACTGTGACTGTTACCGTCTCTGGAGCCATCGCCGTCACATTGCCGACAACCTCACGCGTGAGCCACGGTAGGTAAGTCGCTTTCCGACGATACCATCAATGGCCCGCGTGGTGCGAGCGAGATCGTGAATGCCGAGTGCGACACGGTTGTTGTACCGGAAATCGAACTCGGCAAGGTAGCGGTGCAGGTGCTGCTTGCCGCAGTGCTGATAGACGCCCTTCATGCCGCGCTTGAAGACGGAGAAGTAGCCCTCGACGGTGTTGGTGTGGACGATGCCGCGAACGTACTCCTTTGCGGAATGCGTCGTCATCTGGTGGTCAGCGAAGGTGGAGCCGACCTTCGTGTAGATGCTGGACTCGTCCGTGAAGAGGCTGGCTTCCTTGAGGATATTCGCCTCAATGATCGGTCGGATCGTGTCGGGCTTGATATCGTCCACGACGATGGAACGAACCTTCCCCGCGTCGCGGTCGAGCAGGGACAGCACCTTCATCTTGTTATGATAGGCGCGGGCCTTCGGCACGCTGGGCTCGCGACCGATGAAGGTCTCGTCAGCCTCCACGACGCCCCCAGCGCCGGGCATGCCGTCGATGCCGCCCATGGGAGTTAGGGAGCCGTCGCGCATGGCTTCGCGGATGCGGTGGGAGAGGAACCACGCCGTCTTGTACTGAACCTCAAGGATGCGGTGGAGCTGGTGGGAGCTGATGCCCTTCTTGGAGGAGCAAATCAGATGCACGGCCTGCAGCATTTTGTGGAGCGGGAGCCGAGCGTGCTCGAACACCGTGCCGACCTTGACCGTGAACTGCTTCTTGCAGTCACCGCACTTGTGAAGGCCGATGCGGATGCGCTTCTCGGGGTTCGCCTTGATCTTTCCGATCCGACCCATGCCGCCGCAATGAGCGCAAACCGGACCCTGCGGCCACAGCGTCGCCTCAAGCCAGGAGAAGGCAGCTTCTTCGCAATGGAACTGGGGCTGGTTGAGAACGGACATCCCTGACCTCCTGCCAAGGTTGTACCTCAAGCGGGCTAGGTTTGCAAAATACACAATTGCCTGAGATTTTGGCCTTTCTCCTCCCCACGGACGCCGAAGACCGTCACATCGATCACTGTCATGCCATCGCCGATGCGGGTAATCCGAGGAGGTTGGCGCCGCTGCGCCCTACGATGCCTCGCAGGCGGTAATGGCCACGACGCGCCATCGCGCCCCTATGACGCCACACGGCCGAGGCATCGACACCGCCACCGGTCCCACCATGAAAGAGGCGCATGGAAAGCGTTACCGTCGTCCTGGCCCTGCTGCTGTCCGTCCTCGTCAGCGGTGCCCTCGGCCGCCTGCTTCCGCTGCCGTTGCCGCTGATCCAGATCGCCATCGGGGTGGCCCTCGCTCTTGGACCGCTGCCGAGCACGGCCCTCGACCCCGAGATCTTCTTCCTCGTCTTCCTGCCGCCGCTCCTGTTTCTCGATGGCTGGCGCATCCCCAAACGCGACCTGTTCCGTGACGGCAAAACCGTGCTGGCCCTGGCGCTCGGCCTCGTGGTCCTGACGGTGCTCGGCATCGGCATGCTGATCCACGGCATGATCCCGGGAATGCCGCTCGCGGTGGCCTTCGCCCTCGCGGCCGTCCTGTCGCCGACCGATCCCATCGCGGTCTCGTCCGTGGCGGCGCAGGCCCCGGTCCCGCGTCGCCTCATGCACATCCTCGAAGGCGAAGCCCTCCTCAACGACGCCACCGGCCTCGTCTGTCTGCGCTTTGCCATCGCCGCCGCCCTCACGGGCACCTTCTCGCTGCCCCAGGCGGCGACCACCTTCGTGTGGCTCGCGCTCGGCGGAATCGGCATCGGCGCCGCGACGACCTTCCTCCTCATGGGCGCCCAGGACCTGCTGCGGCGGCGCACGGGCGAGGATCCCGGCCTGCAGATCCTGTTCAGCCTGCTCACGCCCTTCGGCGCCTATCTCGCCGCCGAGCATGTCCACGCCTCCGGCATCCTCGCCGCCGTCGCGGCGGGCATCGCCATGACCTATGTGGAGATCCAGGGCCGCAGCCTGGGGGCCACCCGCGTCCGGCGCACCGCCGTCTGGGACACGGTGGCCCTGGCCGCCAACGGCTCGATCTTCGTCCTGCTGGGCGAGCAGCTGCCGGAGGTGCTCGGACAGGCCGTCAAGCAGGCCGACGTCCAGGGGGCGGGCTGGCTCGTCGCCTGGATCCTGGCCATCACCGCCGGCTTGATGGCGATCCGCTTCGTCTGGGTCTGGATCTCGCTCCAGTTCGTCCTGATGAAGGCACGCCGGAGTGGCGACCGCCGGGAGACGCCGACCCTCCGCCTCGTGGCCGCGACGACCCTGGCGGGCGTCAAGGGCGCCATCACCCTCGCGGGCATCCTGACCCTGCCGCTCACCCTGAAGGACGGCACGCCCTTCCCCGCGCGTGACCTTTCGATCCTGCTGGCCATGGGCGTGATCCTGACCTCGCTCCTCCTCGCGAGCACGGTCCTGCCCCCGCTGCTGCGGGGCCTGCGCCTTCCCCCCGAGCCCAGCCACGATGCCGAGGAGGATGCCGCCCGTGCCGCCGCGCGCGACGACGCCGTGAAGGCCATCGAGGCCCTGCAGCATCGGCTCGTGGAGGAGCAGGAGGACGCCTCCATCGCGGTGGAAGCCAGCGCCCGCGCCATGGACCGCTACGAGGGCCTGGAAGCGGCGACCGCGGAGCCGCGAAAGGATGTCAGCCGCATCAAGCAGCTCGCCCTCACCGAGAAGCGCCTGCGCCTCGCCGGCATCGAGGCCGAGCGTCAGGCCCTCTATCGCCTGCGCCGCTCGGAGGCCATCGACGACGTGGTGCTGCGGCGGCTCGTCCGGGAAATCGACCTGGTGGAAGCGCGCCTCGTCGTCTGAGCGGGTCGGGCGGGATCTGGGCGCGCGATATAATCCATGACAGCGCGTGCGCGCGAGCACGCCAAGAATGGAGATGGCGCCCCATATTCATTTCCAACAGCAACAAGCAGACCTCATTCCAGATCTGCAGCTTATAGGAGCCACGTCATCCCCATGAAGACCCGTATTGCCGCCATTGCCACTGCCCTTGTTCTTGGTGTGTCTTCGATTTCGTCGGCGATGGCTTATGATCGTCCCTCCCGCTACACGGCATTCTCGCCTTACGATGTCGAGACGACGGGTTCGCTCCAGTCTCGTGGTGATGTCTTCTCGCGCAACCCGGCCACCTGCCCGATGAGTTCGGCCGCCGAAGGCAACGCCAACCAGCAGAACTTCCCGGTCCAGCAATACGGCCAGACCTCGGGCGGGAACCGCTGCTGATCGGTCGACGAGGGTTCGCCGATGAAGCTGAAACCGTTCAACTACGCGATGATCGGCGTCTTCGCCGTCGGCCTCATCGCGACGATCGTCGGCTCGCTGAAGGTCGCCATGGGGTTCTGAGACCCCTTCGATCCGAGACGTCTTGCCAGGCCTCGATGAGTTCGCCTCATCGGGGCCTTTTCGCGTGCCGTCACGGCGATTGCGGCTTTGCAAGTCCGGGATTCGTCGATGACGAACCGGTGCGCCCGTCCGATCAGCCGAGACAGGAGACGGCCACTTCCGTCATCGCGCCGGGGGAGCCGCCGGTCTCGTCCGCCGCCGGCCGGAATGCCAGGATCCGGCGTTCGACCTGAAATCTCGTCTGGATGGCGCGGGCCAGCTCCTCCTGACCGAACGGCTTGGTCAGGCGCACGTCATCTGCGTGCTCGCCCTCCGTCGGGTCGGCGTAGCCGGTCGCGAGGATGGCCGGCAATCCGGGATAGTCCCGGCCGATCGCCGCGATGAGCTGCGTGCCGTTCATGCCCGGCATCAACTGGTCCGTGATCACGAGATCGAACGGTTCGGCGCAGCGCAGGACGTGCAGGGCCTGCGCGCCCGACGCCGCCTCTTTCACCACGTGACCGAGATCCTCCAGCATGGCCGCCGTGTTCAACAGGACCAGCGGGTCGTCATCGACCACCAGCACCCTCAACGGTCTCGTCGCGGACGGGCAGAGGGCCGTTTCCGGCGCTGCCTTTCCCGCGTCACCGGCCTCGGCCTCGGGCAGCCACAGCTCAGCCGTCGTGCCCTGGCCCGGAACGCTCCTGAGACACAGCCGGCCGCCCGACTGCTCGGCGAAACCGTGGATCATGGAGAGGCCCAGCCCGGTGCCCTTGCCGACACCCTTGGTCGTGAAGAACGGCTCGGTCGCGCGGGCGAGGGTCTGCTCGTCCATGCCGTCCCCTGTATCGGTGACCGACAGGCAGACGTAGCGCCCCGGAGCGAGGCCGGGAATTTGATCGGGGGCGACCACCGCGTCGCGCGCTGCGATGGTGATCCTGCCGCCCTCCGGCATGGCGTCGCGGGCGTTGACGGCGAGATTGAGCAGGGCCAGTTCGAGCTGGTTGGCATCGACGTTGGCGAGCGGCAGTTCCGGGGGGAAATGCGTGGCGACCGGGATGCCCGCACCGATGGAGCCCTGCAGCAGCTCGGTCATGCCCCGCACGAGCTCCGGCACGTCCACGGGGCCGGTTTCCAGCTTCTGCTGGCGGGCGAAGGCGAGCATGCGCTTGGTCAGCGTGGCGCCCCGCTCCGCCGCCTGAATGGAATTCTCCACCAGCTGCAGCAGCTTGCGATCCGGCGGGAGGCGCTTGCGGGCGAGATGCAGATTGCCGAGCACGACGGCGAGGAGGTTGTTGAAATCGTGGGCGACACCGCCGGTGAGCTGACCGATCGCTTCCATCTTCTGCGACTGGACGAAGCGCGAACGCGCGTCCTCCAGAGCCCGCTCGGTGTTCCGCCGCTCCGTAACGTCCCGCGTGATCTTGGCGAAACCGATCAGCTCGCCATGCCCGCCCCGGATCGGATCGATGACGACATGCGCCCAGAAACACGTCCCGTCCTTGCGCACACGCTGGCCTTCGGCTTCGAAGCGGCCTTCGGTGGCCGCGGTCCGGAGCGCCCGGGCGGGCAGGCCCGAAGCGCGGTCCGCGTCCGTATAGAAGCGCGAGAAATGCTCGCCGATGATCTCGTCGTCCGTGTATCCCTTGAAGCGCTGGGCGCCGCGATTCCAGCTCGTGACCTTTCCCTGAGGGTCGAGCATGTAGATGGCGTAGTCCCGTACGCCCTGGACGAGCAGGCGGAACTGCTGCTCGCTCCGTTCGAGGGCCGCCAGGGCGGCCCGTCGCTCGGTGAGGTCGCGGGTGACCTTGGCGTAGCCGACGAGGGTGCCGTCCTCGCCACGGATCGGATCGATGAGCACGTGCGCCCACATCAGGCTGCCGTCCTTGCGGACGCGCCATCCCTCCTGCTCGAACCGCCCCTCGGTCTCGGCGATCCTCAAGGCCCGGCCGGGCAGACCGATGGCCCGGTCGTCGTCGGTGTAGAAGCGCGAGAAGTGCTCGCCGATGATCTCCGCGTCGGTATAGCCCTTGAAGCGCTGGGCGCCGCGATTCCAGCTCGCCACCCGACCCTGCGGATCGAGCATATAGATGGCGTAATCGACGATGCTCTCCACCAGTAGGCGGTACCGCTCGTCGTCGACGACCAGGGTTTCGACCGCATCCGCCGCCGTCATGGCGTGACCGATGGTGGGTTCTCGGTTGGAGACGTCGTCAGCCATGGGTCCACCCTAACGCGATACCGAACACGATGTCGGTTGCGTCGCCTTTCGGACGCTTCGTCGCTCACCCGGTGAATGGTGCCCCAACGGTCCACGACCATATCTCGACCAGAAGTCGGAGACAGTCTCACGCCTGTCCCAACAGCATGAATGGATTTCTATTCCCGCTTCAATGCGGCGTGACTGTCAATTGATAATGTCCGTCGCGCAAGCGCCGTCGCACAGGGCCTCGGAGCCGGCCACCGGAAGGCGCTGCGCCAGAACGGCGTTCGCCATCGGCGGCGATGGTGAGGCGGGTCGTCGTGGGAACGGGGGCGCAGGGCCGTGGCGGACGCGCTCCGCCTTCAGTCGATCACCTCGACGATCCGGCGGGTGCCCGGCTCGACGAGCACCGGGATATCGTTCACGACGGTGTAATTATAGCCTTTCAGGGCGAATTCCGGAGGCACGTCGTAATAGACGACACCGCCTTCGGGCAGCACGGCGCCGACATGCACCTTGCCGCGGTAGGCGAAGGACGGGCGACGCTCGCCCCGCGTGTAGATCCTGAACCGCTCCCGGCGATCGATCCCGAGGATCTCGTTGGCGGTCCCGACCGCGCCTCCGATCACGCTGCCGACGGCCGCGCCGAGGGGGCCGGCGATGTTGCCGCCGCGCTCGGCACCGTCCTGGGTGCCTCGGGCGAGACCTTGCGCATGAGCCGCCATCCCGACGCTCAACGCCGCGAGCACACCTGCCGCAACACCTATCCGCATGGGTTTTTGCCCTCGTTCCCGACGTGCCGACAAGGCCGGACGACCGAAATCTCCCGACCGCCTCGTCATGGCGCGTTATCGTTAACGAAATCCGCCCCCCCCCGCGATCCTCACTGACGTTCACTCGCGGGAGGCCCTGCTCCGTCGAAGGCATGGTCGCGGTCGTTCGGGTCCGCTTGCCCCCGCGAACGTCGGCGCCCACGGCGCATCCCCACCGCCCCTCGCAACCAATCCCAGCCGGGGCCGGTTGCCTTGATGCCAGCCCGAACGGTCGCGCCCTGCGCAGATGCCCGCTGGAATCAGGACAGTGACGATGCGGCTTTTCATGGCGACCACGATGGCAGCGCTTGTCTTCGTGCCGGCCCTTGCCTTCGCCCAGGGCCAAATCGCGCCACCGACGAGTGGCGGCGATCCGGGCAGCGGAAGGCCCGCGAACCTCTGTGTGGAACTGGTGGCGTTCATTGGCCAGCCCGACGCCGCCTCGAAGGCCGCCGAGACGCCGCCGCAACTGGCGACGGCGGTGACGGCGAAGAAGAGCGGCGACACATCCGCCCAGCCGTCCGCGCCGGGCACGCCGCAAAACACATCGGGCCTGAGCGGTCAGGTGACGGCCTCCGGCCCGGGTGCCGCCGGCCCACAGGGAACTGAGCAGAACAAGGCCGCGCCGACGGGTGCGACGGCAACGGCGTCCGCGCCGTCCGGAGATACGTCGGCCACGTCGAAGCCCACGCCGGAGAACGTGCAGCATATCGAGAAGGCTGCACGCGCCAACGACCTTCTGGAGTGCCGGGCGGTTGCCCAAGCCATGCGTCGGGCGGGCGTGGTGATGCCGGCGCCTCTGCTGGCCCTCTCCGCGATGTCGCCGAAGCTCCTCGACGCCGCCCCGCGCCCCTAGGAGGCTCGCTCTTCGCGAACCTTCACGTCCCGGTTCGGGGCATCTTTTCCTCACGCAGGATCACCTCATGACCCGTCCCTCGAAGACCTCGTGGCTGATGCCGGCGCTTCTCGGTTCCGTCGCGGCCCTCGCCGCCTCGGCGCTCCACACTGCCCGGAAGGCCAGGGAGGCCGAGCGACGCACCCCGCCCATCGGTGATTTCATGTCCGTGGACGGGGTCAGGCTGCACTACGTCATACGCGGTCACGGACAGCCCCTGGTGCTGATCCACGGCAATGGCACCATGATCCAGGACTTCCTCGTCAGCGGGATCGTGGACGACCTCGCCAAGCGTTACCGCGTCATCGTCTTCGACCGGCCCGGCTACGGCTATAGCGACCGACCGAGGGGATTCTGGACTCCACGTGCCCACGCGTCGCTGTACGGGAAGGCATTGGAGCGGCTCGGTGTCTCACGGGCCATCGTGCTGGGTCATTCCTGGGGCAGCCTCGTTGCCGTGGCGCTGGCGCTGCAAAGCCCCGGCCTCGTTCGCGGCCTCGTCCTCGCGTCAGGCTACTTCTATCCGACGCTGCGCATGGATGCGCTCCTCGCTTCTCCACCGGCGATTCCCGGCATCGGAGATGTCATGCGCCATACGGTCTCTCCGCTGATCGGACGGGCGATGCTGCCGGCCCTGATCAAGGGAATGTTCGCGCCGGCCCCGGTGCCCGAGCGGTTCGATCGCGAATTTCCCAAGGAGATGATGCTCCGCCCCCTGCAATTGCGTGCGTCCGCGGAGGACGCCGCGCTGATGTCTCCCGTGACCGTCGAACTGCAGAAGCATTACCGTGACCTCATGCTGCCGGTCGTGATCATCGCCGGCGCGGAGGACCAGATCGCGGATGTCGGACGTCAGTCGGAGAGGCTTCACCGCGCGCTGCCCCGGAGCAGCTTCATCCTCGTCCCCGGAATGGGTCACATGATCCACCATCTGGCTCCCGGAGAGGTCATCGGCGCTATCGACCGCGCCGCGGCGATGGCCGAGGCGCGCACGGACGAGGACAGATCCGTCGGGCCGGGGCGGGTCTGAGGACTGCTCGAGCGATGCGGCATCGAGTCGGGCCGCGAGCATGAGGGAAACGGGAGAATGGTGCCGGATGAGGGGATTGAACCCCCGACCTTCGGTTTACAAAACCGCTGCTCTACCGCTGAGCTAATCCGGCCCGATGCGCTAGCTACCAGCCGCAGGCGCGCCGTTCAACCGTCGATGACAGGGTGTCGGCGCCCTGCCTTTCGCGGAGCCGGCCGCCCGGCGTACCTCTCGCCGTCCGGCCCCGGATCGACTCATGTGGGCGGGTCGTCTTGGCAACATGTTAATCTGTCACCGCCATGCTGACGAACAACATGAAATCTCGGGGCAGGCGACCAAGGACATGCATATCGTCATCGTCGATACGAGCCGCGTTGTCCTGAAGGTCGTTGCCGGCATGCTCGAGCCGCAGGGCCATCATGTCGATGTCTTTACCGACTCGCAGGCGGCTCTCGACTTCGTCACCTACACGCCGACTGTGCGAGTCCTGATCACGAGCCTGGAAGTCCGCCCTTTGAGCGGCCTCGAACTGTGCTGGTCGGCGCGTCTCATCGCCGAAACGAACCGGCCACTCTACGTCATCACCATGTCCTCGGCCCGTAATTCGCGCAATCTCGCCGAGGCGCTCGACAGCGGCGCCGACGATTTCATCGAGAAGCCCCCCGGCGCCGAGGAACTGCATGCCCGCATGCGGGCGGCGGACCGCCTGACGACCATGCAGAGCGAGCTGATTCGCCTCGCCGAGACCGACCCGCTCACCGGCCTCCTCAACCGGCGCGCCTTCCTGCAGCGGGTGCGGGACGCCGCCGATCGTGTGGGCAACCACGGCGACATGTCGGCGATCCTGGTGGATATCGACCATTTCAAACGCATCAACGACGAATACGGCCACGATGTCGGCGATGCGGCGATCCAGAGCGTCTGCAAGACCATTGCGGAGGAGGGCATCGTCGGGCGGCTCGGAGGCGAAGAGTTCGGCATCGTTCTTCCGCACCGGCCTGTGACCGATGCCGAGGCGCTCGCGTCACGGCTGCGCCGCCTCGTGGAGGCCCTGCGCATCCGCGGCGCCCGCACCCCGATCCGCCTCACCTGCAGCTTCGGCGTCAGCCAGTGGTGCGAGGGCGATACGATCGAGGCCATGATCAAGCGGGCCGATATCGCCCTCTACGAGGCCAAGACCACGGGGCGCAACCGGGTGATCTCGGCCGCCGCCGACCTCGTCCTCGCCCGGGCGGGATGAGCCAATCCCATTTCGAACCGGCCTGTTCCCGATAGGGACAGGCGCCCTCGCGCCATGACCGCGCATCCGTCCACATTAACCATGATAAGGCGATTTTCGGACCTGTTTTCGCAGAATACGCCTCTGTATTCATGGGCCGTCGCCCGGATTCGACCAAGAATCCAATGGAACGCGATTTGAACTGCTCTTGCCCAGCCCGATCGCGATGTGTCGCGATGGGACAGAGGGGGGAGCGGCATGAACCAGGCCGTGGGGGTTTTGATCGTCGACGAACCAGCGGGGCTCGGGCCTGTCCTGCGGGCCTTCCTGGAGCATGAGCCCAGCCTGCATACGGTCGGCGAGGCCGATCTGCCCCTGGGCGGGCCGGGCACCGAGAGCATCGTCGCCCTGGTGTTCCTGCCCGAGACCGCGTCGAAGAGCGCCCTCGCCCGGATCGCCGCGCTCAAGCGTCATCCGACCTTGCGTGTGCTGGTGGCCTTCCAGAGCCTCGCCGCCGAGACCCTGCGGAGCCTGCTCGAGGCAGGTGCCGATGCGGTGGTGGCGCAATCGGCCACCCCGCGGGAGATCAGCGCGACGATCGTGCGGCTGGCCCATGCGGGCGAGGCGGACACTCAGGCAGTCGGCCCGGCGGAAGCCGGCGATGGGCTGACCCCGCGCGAGGCGGAGATCCTGCGGTTCCTCAGTGCCGGTTTCAGCAACAAGGAGGTGGCGCGCCGCCTCAGCCTCAGCGTCCGCACCGTGGAGACGCATCGGCTCAACCTGCGCCGCAAGACCCAGACGGGCCGGCTGAAGGACCTCGTCTGCCTCGCCCGGCAATTGGGGCTGCCCCCCGTGGTGGAGAGCGAGACGCCGCGCCAGGGCAAGGGCGAATCCAGCCACCATGCCCACAAGACCGTCATCGAGACGATGGCGCGCCACTGAGGGAGCGCGAGGCGACGGACGGCTGCCCTCCGAGATGGGGTGGCTGATTCACGTGTTTGCTCAACGGCCGTTCATTCCAGCCGCAGGCATCGATACGAGGCGCGACAGGCGCCCTCTCCTGGAAGGAGAGGGGACCCGTGGTACCCGCGAGATGTGTGAACCGAGTTAGACGAGTTGGGGGGCAAGATCGTCGCCCCTTCCGCCGGCGCGGCGCTGAGAAGCTCAACCTATGCCGCGGCCCGAGCCCCGGACTCCGCCGGACCGGACCTCCCCTTTCGCGGCGCCGCCTTCCCCTTCTTGGCCGACACCTTGGCCTTCACCGACACCATGCCCTTCGCCGCGTCGAGACGCGCCCGCAGCAATCCGAGAACCGCCGCCTCCTCCGGCTTCAGCCGGGCGAGGTCCGTCCGCAACTCGTCCTCCACCGCATCCGCCACCTGGAGCAGCAGCGCGCCCTCGAGGTAGCCGTCGAGGATTTCGGGGTGGATGTAGCATTTGCGGCAGATGGTCGGCGTGTTGCCGAGCCGTGCCGCGACGCTCTCGATGGCGGCGCGCAGGTTCTTCTTGGCCTTGGCCTCGCTGTCGAACGCCTCGAATTCCTGCAGGGCCAGGGCCGCGAGCACGGTTCCGGCCCAGGTCCGGAAATCCTTGGCGGTGATTTCCTGCCCGGTGATCTCGCGCAAGTATGCGTTGACGTCGGCCGAGGTGACGTTGCGCGTCTCGCCCGCGTCGTCGAGATACTGGAAGAGTTCCTGGCCCGGCAGGTCCTGGCAGGATTTCACGATGCGGGCCACGCGCCGGTCCTTCACCGACAGGTTCCACATCTTGCCGCTCTTGCCCTTGAAGCGGAACGTCAGCTCCGCGCCCGCGACGGTCACATGGGGATCGCGCAGGGTGGTGAGCCCGTAGCTCTTGTTGGTTCGGGCGTAATCGTCGTTGCCGACGCGGATGAGGGTCGCTTCGAGCAGGTGGACGATCGTTGCCAGCACCTTCTCACGGCACAGGCCGCGACGGCCCATATCCGCGTCCACCCGCGCGCGGATGGCGGGCAGGGCGTCGGCGAAGGCCATGATGTGCTCGAACTTCGTCGAGTCGCGCGCCTGCCGGAAATCGGGGTGGTAGCGGTACTGCTTGCGCCCCTTGGCGTCCCGGCCCGTGGCCTGGATATGGCCGTTGGCGCGGGGGCAGATCCAGACGTCGGTATAGGCCGGCGGGATCGCCAGGGACCGGATCCGCTTCAGGATCTTCGGATCGCGGACGGCCTTCCCCTTGGCATCGCGATAGGAGAAACCCGTTCCGCTCTTCCGCCGCGTCAATCCCGGACGGTCGGCATCGACATAGGTCAGGCCCGCCTCGATGGCCGCATCCCGCGGATCGGCGACGACACCGTCCTCTTCGCGATCCGCCGCCATCCTCCGCCTCCCGTCGATTGTCAGGAACGATCAACCGGCGGGGCAGGGACGGCGTTCCGAGCCGGGCCGGCGGCGCGATGTCTCGGCAGGACGATGCTTCACCCCCGGCATCTTGTCCAACTTCGCACAAGGCGGCGGCGTGCTACAGCGCCTGTCATGGCCACCACGTCTTCGCCCTCCCCCGCGCCGATGAAGCGGCTCGTCTTCGTCGTCACCGAGGATTGGTTCTTCGCCTCGCACTTCCTGCCCATGGCACGGGCCGCCGTGGCGATGGGCCTGTCCGTGGCGGTGGTGACCCGCGTGCGCGCCCACCGGGCCGCGATCGAGGCAACGGGGGCGCGCGTGGTCGCCCTGGAGGCCGAGCGGTCGAGCCTCAACCCCATGGCGGCGGGCTATGCGGCCGGCCAGCTCGCGGCGATCCTGAAAGAGCTGGAGGCCGACATCGTCCATTGCATCGCGCTGCGCTCGATCCTCGTGGGCGGGACGGCAGCGGCGATGGCGGGCATTCCGGCGCGGGTCTATGCCTTGACCGGGCTCGGCCTGATGGGCGCGCGCACCGACGTCGCCGGCCGCATGGGCCGCCTCGCCCTGCGCCAGCTCATCCGTGGCCCCCTCGCCTCGAAACAGACCCGGTTCCTGTTCGAGAACCCGGACGATGCGCAGGCCCTCGGCCTCGATCCCGCCGACACGGCGGTCACCATCGTCGGCGGGGCCGGCATCGATCCCGCTTTGCTCGCGCAGACGCCGCAACCGCCCTCCCCGCCCCTGCGCATCGCCGTCGTGGCGCGGATGCTGTGGTCGAAGGGCATCGACACAGCCGTGGAGGCGACGCGCCTCGCCCGCACTGAGGGCGCGGCGGTGGAGCTCTCCCTCTACGGTGCGCCCGACGCCTCGAACCGGAGGGCGATCCCCGAAGAGACCCTGCGTTCCTGGAGCCGGGACGGCGTCACTTGGCACGGCCCGACCCGCGACGTGAGCGCCGTCTGGGCGGAGCACCATGTCGGGTGCCTGCCCTCGCGGGGCGGCGAGGGCCTGCCGCGCACGTTGCTGGAGGCGGCGTCCTGCGGGCGTGCCCTCCTCACCACCGACGTGCCCGGCTGCCGCACGCTGGTCCGCGACGGGATCGAGGGTATGCTGGTCCCGCCCGACGACGCGCGGAGCCTCGCCGCCGCGATGGTCAGGCTCGCCGCCGATCCGCTTCTCGCGGCACGGATGGGCGAGGCCGCGCGGCGGCGCGTGGTCGAGGGGGGCTTCACCGAGGATGCGGTGATGCGGGCGGTTTCCGGCCTCTACGCGGATCTCCTGCGCCCATGACGCCTTCGGTCGATCCCCTCGCCTTCATCCGCGCCAATACGCGGCTTCTGCCCGTGCCCCACGCGCCGGAGATCGTGCTGCATGTGGCCGACGAAGCGACGGAGCTGTGGCAGAAAACGGAGGACGAGCTCGATGCCATCGGCCTGCCGCCGCCGTTCTGGGCCTTCGCCTGGGCGGGCGGGCAAGCCCTGGCCCGGCATGTCCTCGACCGCCCGGAGCTCGTGGCCGGGCAGCGGATTCTCGATTTCGCGTCCGGCTCGGGGTTGGTGGCGATCGCGGCGACGCTTTCCGGCGCCACCCATGCGACGGCCAGCGACCTCGACGCCTTCGCCATCGCCGCCATCGGCCTCAATGCCGGAGCCAACGGCGTCGGCGACAGGATCACGCCCGTCGCCGACGACCTCATCGGTTCGCGGCCCGCCGATCTCGGCGTCACCACGATCCTGGTGGCGGACATCTTCTACGAGCGGGACATCGCTCTCCGCGTCACCGACTGGCTGGCCGCCCTGCACGAGCAGGGCGCCACCATCCTCATCGGCGATCCCGGCCGCTCCTACCTGCCGAGGGACCGGCTCGACATCCTCGCGACCTACGAGGTGCCGGTGAGCCGGTCCCTGGAGGACGCGGAGATCAAGCGCAGCAGCGTCTGGCGCTTCAGGGCTTAGGAGCCGGGGGCGTCGCCTCCGGTGCCATGCCGGTGCCGGGGGGCACGGTGGAGCCGGGCGCCGTCGGGGCGGGTGCAGTCGCTGCGGGGGCCATCGGGGCGGTGGCGGCTCCGGGCGCGGCGCCGCCCTTCAGGCAGGTTTTGATGAAGGCATGCCGGTCGGCCTTGTCGGAACCGGCGGATTTCGCCTCTTCCTTGCACGCCTTGCGCGCATCGACCTTGCAGGACTTGATGAACGTCTTGGCTTCGTCGCCCTTCAAGCCCTTGGCCTTCACCTCCTGCTTGCAGGCCCCGATGCGGCCGCCGACGGCGGCGGAGGCTTCTGTCACCGGCAATCCGGCGAGCATCCCGACAACCAGGACGGACTTCCACGTCGAACTCATCATGATCGCACTCGCTTCATCGGATGGAGGGGTGGGTCCAGGCGACGGGCCATGATCGATGGGCCGACCCGCCTGGTGTCATCGCTCGCCAGCCCTTGGCGCGGCTCCGTCTTCGGCCATGCCCGCCATGGATGCAACGCCCAAGTCCCCTTCGGTCCGCCCTCCGCGCGGGCACTTTCCCGTGAGGGATCTCCTTGCCCGTGAGGGATCTCCTTGCCCGTGAGGGAGATCCGCGACGAAGGCGCGCGTTCGGCTCACCCGGCCTGCGGCATCCGGATCTGGTCGAAATCGAGCAGGGCCGTCTCGATCACGATCTGCGTCCGACTGATGACGTCGAGCTTGCGCAGGATCTCGGAGACATGGGCCTTGACGGTGGAATCGCCGACCTGGAGCTCGTGCGCGATCTGCTTGTTGAGCTTCCCCTGCCGGATCATCAGGAGGACGCGCAGCTGCTGCGGCGTCAGGCGGGCGATCCGCTCCGCGAGCTGGGTCGGAGGGGCCGAGCCGGCCGCGGAATCCGACAGGGCGGCGGGGATCGACAGACCTCCGCCGAGCACGTCGGCGATGGCCCGTGTCAGCGTCGCCTTGTCGACCGCCTTCGGTACGAACCCGGCCGCGCCATGCTGCAGCGCCTCGCGCATGATGCGCGGGTCGTCGAGGCCGGACACGACGAGGATCGGCACACGCGGGAAGCGGGAGCGGATCGAGACGAGCCCGTCGAAACCCAGGACGCCCTGCATCGAGAGATCGAGCAGGACCAGATCGACGGTACCGGCTGCCGCCAGGACCGCCATCGCGGCGGCGATCCCCTCGGCCTCGTCGATCGCCGCTTCGGGAAAGGCGAGCTTGACCGCGCTCGCCAGCGCGTCGCGAAAGAGCGGGTGGTCGTCGACGATCAAAAGATGCATGGCCACTCCGCCGCTGCCCTCTTCCATCGCACACCCCTCGCACGCCCTCGGCGATCCTATCAGATCCCTGCCGGACACGCCAAAGCGGTGAGAGGGCCGGAGCCCGATGGCCCCGGCACCGTCACGGCGCCGTGATCTTGACGCCGGTCTTCTCCACCTCGGCCCGGACCATCGTCTTAGTCTCGACGGGAGCCACGGACCAGGCCACCGCACCGATCAGACACAGGGCGGCGAGGCTGTAGGCGAACCCGTGCATCACCCTCACCAGGCCGAGGAGGAGCGGAATGAGCGACAGCGCCACCGCCATCGTCGGATTACCCGTCAGGTAATAGACCGAGGCGAATGCGACGACCGACATGATGATCGCTTTGAGAAAATTAGGCACGCATCTCTCCGTTCCGTAAAGCCACTGACGACGGGGGTCCGATCGCTC
Organism: Methylobacterium bullatum; assembly: GCA_902712845.1. NCBI lineage: Bacteria > Pseudomonadati > Pseudomonadota > Alphaproteobacteria > Hyphomicrobiales > Methylobacteriaceae > Methylobacterium > Methylobacterium bullatum. Next base: position 1,520,828 of record LR743504.1, on the reverse strand, counting down.
GACGTCTCCCCGGACGATCAGACCGCGGAGGTTCCCCTCCGAGGGACTTACGCCGGAACGGTGACGGTCGACGCATCCCTCCCCCAGGGGGCCAGGATGCGACGATAGTCCCCGCCCGACGACCCGCCGGTGCCTCGCTTCCTGCCGGGAAAGGAGGGCCGGAACCACCCCTCGCCGAACAGACCGCCCATGCGCGGCGGGCCCGATGGACGGCATTCGTTCACCCGCCCTCCGCACCTTCGGGAACACGCAATTCCCGCGCCGATGCGACGGGCATCGACGTGCCGGCCCGCAACCGCGCTCGTAGACCGGCCGTGCATCCTAGCCGCACGATGGATCCGGACATCGGAAAAACCAGGCCGAACCGGTTGAACCAAAAAATTGAAGCGGACCGGCAAGAATATGAGCCACCTCGCACGGTCCGATAGGGAGGACTTGACGGAGCGCTGCATACAAGTCAGACGTACGATTACGCACATAAGATTTCAGGGACGACGAATCTCATCAAATGAATATACTCCATTTGTTGAATTTGCAGCTGCGTTGCTATGTCATGATCAACTTCCGGCGTTGATGAGCGGCACATAACTGCGACGTCGTCTCCTCAGGGCGCAGGCATGGTCATTTCCTCCCAACACACGATCCGCAACAGCCTCCTCTCCCGGATGCGGGCGGACGATCGAGCGGCCATCTTGGCTGTCCTCGAGCGGGTCGATCTCCGGCGGAAGGACGTCCTCGCCCAGCCGAACGAACCGCTGACCCATGTCCATTTCCTGGAGAGCGGGGTCGCCTCGGTCGTCGTCGGCACGCGGGACCGCAGGCGGATCGAGGTCGGCATCATCGGCTCCGAAGGTGCCACCGGCCTGCCGCTCCTGTTCGATGTGGATTCCACGCCCCACGAAACCTTCATCCAGATCGAAGGCGAAGCCTTGCGGATGAGCAAGGACGCCTTCACCGGACTGATCGAACGAAGACCCGCGTTCCGCAGACTGATGATGCGCTACGCCCACATCTTTCAGCTCTTCACGGCACAGACGGCCCTGTCGCACGGCAGCTATACTTTGGAAGAGCGGCTGGCCCGCTGGTTGCTGATGTGCCACGACCGGGTCGAGAAGGATGAATTTCCCATCACCCACGAGTTCCTGTCCGTCATGCTCGGTGTCCATCGCCCGGGCGTGACGACGACGATCCATATCCTCGAGGGGGCCGGCACCATTCGGGCGCGCAGGTCCCATATCGAGATCGTCGATCGGCCGAAACTCGAACTCATCGCGGGCGACAGCTACGGCATACCGGAGGCCGAGTATCGTCGCCTGATCACGGATGACGTCGCACCAGGGCAATGAGTAGTCGGCCCCTCGAGGGCCGACCGATGACGGGCCGCACGGACCCCCATCCTACAAGACCCTACATCCAGGCAGGGCGAGACGCCGGCGAGCGTCGCGCTCGTCCGCAGGGAAGGCGATGCCTTGTGCCGGACCAGTAATCGACCGTCACCCTTCCCGTTATTTACTTGTCATGCCGCATGACAGACGGCAGATCGCTTTCTACGCGAAACTCAAATTGTTCAATCTGTCTCAATAGTGATTGAAAAGCCGGCTAAATGCTGAACTTGTGCGCGTGACGAGATGCAGCCATTCGAAAAGGTCACGCTTAAATTCGTCGTGTTGTCTGTCGAGCTCGAAGGTGCGGCGAAATGTCGACACGACTTTATGTGTTCGGATCGGCCAGATGCGCGAACAGGACCATACTTAATTCGGGCAATTCGCAGACCATTACGGCCGGGCCGGAAGACGGAATCCGAGTCTGAACTACGACTTTGGTACAATGTCGATTGCTTTAAGATAATGATGTTTTGTACGTTTTCGCCATCCTGGATCGTTGAAGTCGCATCACGAAAGATGTTACTTCTGAGCAAATTTCGATGCTTATCGATAGAGATATTGACCGTTGTCGAGGAATAGAATCTCGAATACGATGGAGAGCGTGTTCAATCCGCTTGTCCAGAAGCTCGAAGGCTTCGTTGCGCTCGACGAAGCCGACAGGGACGTGCTTCATCGGCTCACAGCCATCGCCCGTGACGTTCCCGCCCGGACCAACCTCGCCCGTGAAGGCGAGCCGCACAACGACATCGTCCTCATCACCGAGGGGATCGGGTGCCGGTTCAAGCAGCGGGCCAACGGCGCCCGCCAGATCACGGCCTACCTCGTGCCGGGGGACACCTGCGATCTCGACATCATCCTGTTGAACCGCCTCGATCATACGATCGCGACTCTCTCCGCCTGCAAGGTCGCGCGCATTCCCGCCCCGGCCCTCCGGCAGATCATGGAAAACCATCCGGCTATCGCCCGGGCGCTGCGCGTCTCCGCCCTGATCGATGAGGCGACGCTGCGCGAATGGCTGGTGAATATCGGCTGCCGTTCGGCCCTCGAACGGATCGCGCATCTCTTCTGCGAACTCCTGGTGAGGCTGCGGGCCGTGGGCCTCGCAACGGAAGACAGCTGCGATCTCCCCATGACCCAGCACGAGCTCGCCGATACGACGGGGATGACGACCGTTCACGTGAACCGGTCGCTGCAGGAGTTGCGGCGCCGGGGATTGATCGAACTCAAGGGCAAGAATCTCAAGATCCTGGACTGGTCCAGGCTGAAATCCCTTGCCGAGTTCAAGGCCGGCTATCTTCGCGTGGAAGGGCAAGCCGCGAGCTGAGTGTTTCTCACGGACCTTCCGCTGCGCCGTCGTTCTCCGCGCGAGAGCCGACCGTGGCCGGAAATTTTGTGACACATTCCGGGTCCGGCGATGGAGCCGAGGACGGGACCGCCATTTGGTCTCGTGCGCGGTCGCATCGCGAGACGGTCGCAAGTCGCGCATTGTCGGGTCGGATCGTCACGGCAAGGAGGCCGGCATGCCGCGTTACTTTCTGAACCTGCGCGATCGCAACGGGCTTCATCGCGACTTGGACGGAGACATGTTCGACTCCATGGACGAGGTGCGCAACGACGCCGTGATCGGCATCAAGCAGATCGTCGCCGATGCGCTCGGTAGCGGCGCGACGTTGAGCGAAGCCCTGGACCGCTCGTTCGAGGTGGTCGACGAGGCGGGCATGACCGTCTTGACGATCTCGTTCGCCGAAGGCGTCGCATCGCGCTCGACACCCTGAAGGCAGGGCGATCGCATAGGCCGATTTGCTTGTCGGAAACCCGCTGGCACCACCCCGTCATCCCGGGGCCGCACAGCGGAGCCCGGGATCCAGAAACACAAGTGGCGCAGGACTTTACACCGTCGGCGGCTCTGGATCGCACGCCTCTGGCGCGGCCCTCCGGGTTCGGGCTCGCTTGTGGCGACCCGGAATGACGGTGTGGTGTCATATGCGATAACCCTGCCCCGAAGGTAGAGACAGGTCACTCGTGGCCGGGTCGCGGTGGAACGGCTCCTGAGAATCTTTCCCCGTCGCCGTGCTTTGGGTGGTTGACCGGTGGGGACCAGCCGTTGTGTTGTCCCCGCCGACGACGCAACTGGGTTCACACATCTCCTCGACCGCTGTTTTCTCGAGCCGACGGCATCGATATGAGGCGCGGCGGGCTCCCTCTCCTAAAAGAAGAGGGAGCCCGTCATACCCGCGAGAGGTGTGACCATCGTAGGCCGACAAAGAGGGGCTTTCGCGGATGACTTCGAGGCACGTGCCGACTTCGCCATTCTTTGATCAGAAGCCGGGGACGTCGGGCCTTCGCAAGAAGGTCCCGGTCTTCCGGCAGCCCCGCTACGTCGAGAATTTCGTCCAGTCCATCTTCGACATCATCCCCGACCGCGATGGCGCGACCCTGGTGGTGGGCGGCGATGGCCGCTTCTTCAACCGCGAGGTGGTGCAGACGACGCTGAAGCTCGCCGCCGCCAACGGCTTCGCCCGGGTTCTCGTCGGCAGGGGCGGGCTCCTCTCCACCCCGGCGGCCTCCTGCGTCATCCGCAAGCGCGGCGCGATCGGCGGCATCGTCCTGTCGGCAAGCCACAATCCCGGCGGACCGGACGGGGATTTCGGGATCAAGTTCAACGCCGCCAATGGCGGTCCGGCGCCGGAATCCGTCACCGCCGCCATCTACGAGCGCACGAAGGCGATCTCCGAGTATCGCATCGCCGACGTGCCGGATCTCGACCTCGACACCGTGGGCGAGGCTCGGATCGACGGCATGGTCGTGTCCATCATCGACCCGGTCGCCGATTACGCGGCCCTGATGCAGGAACTCGTCGATTTCGATGCGATCCGCCGCCTGTTCGCGTCCGGCTTCCGGATGCGGTTCGACGCCATGAGCGCGGTGACCGGCCCCTACGCCATCGCCATCCTGGAAGGGGCGCTGGGCGCCCCTTCCGGCACGGTGGTGAACGGCACGCCGGAGGAGGATTTCGGCGGCCACCATCCCGACCCCAACCCTGTCCATGCCCACGAGCTCTACGAGCTGATGCTGAGCGCGGACGCGCCGGATTTCGGCGCGGCCTCGGACGGGGACGGCGACCGCAACATGATCGTGGCGCCCGGCCTCTTCGTCACCCCGAGCGACAGCCTGGCGATCCTCGCTGCCCATGCCCATCGCGCGCCGGGCTACGCCTCCGGCCTGGCGGGCATCGCCCGTTCGATGCCCACGAGCCGCGCCGCCGACCGGGTCGCGGCCTCGCTCGGCATTCCCGCCTTCGAGACGCCGACGGGCTGGAAGTTCTTCGGCACGCTGCTCGATGCCGGGCTCATCACCCTGTGCGGCGAGGAGAGCGCCGGCACGGGCTCGAACCACGTCCGCGAGAAGGACGGGCTCTGGGCCGTGCTGCTGTGGCTGAACATCCTGGCGGCGACGGGCAAGCGCGCCGACGCCATCGTGCGCGAGCATTGGACCGCGTTCGGCCGCGATTACTACACCCGCCACGATTACGAGGAGATCGAGTCCGAGAGCGCCAACCGCCTCATGGAGGGGTTGCGCGCGCAGGTCGCGAGCCTGCCCGGCCGCCGGATCGGCGATCTCACCGTCTCCGCGGCGGACGATTTCCGCTATGTCGACCCGGTCGACGGCTCCGTGACCGCGCAGCAGGGCATCCGCATCAGCTTCGCCGAGGATGCGCGTGTGGTCTACCGTCTCTCCGGAACCGGCACGGCGGGGGCGACGCTGAGAGTCTATATCGAGCGCTACGAGAGCGACCCGAACCGGCTCGACCTAGCGCCGGATGTCGTCCTCGCCCCTGTCGTCCAGGCGGCGCGCGACATCGCCGACATCGCCGGTATCACGGGGCGCAGCGAGCCCAGCGTGATCACCTGACGACAGACCGGGGAAGCGGCCCCTCCACCGATGCCGCATCCGGGGAACCGCGTTTTCCGCTGCCCATTGTCCTGCAGATCTCGGGTGATCGCCGGCCACGAAACGGCCGTGCACCCCTTCTCGCACAGATGGAACGGACATGAAGCTGCAGGGCAAACGCGCGCTCATCACCGGGGCGGATTCCGGTATCGGACAGGCTGCGGCCGAGTTGTTCGCGCGCGAAGGCGCGGACGTGGCGATCACCTACAACACCGACGCCGACGGCGCGCGGGAGACCGCGCGCAGGGTCGAGGCCGCCGGTCGCACATGCCTCGTGATCCAGGACGATGTCGGAGACCCGGCCTCCGTCGAGGCGACCTTCGCCAAGGTGGCCGCCGAGTTCGGCGTCCTCGACATCCTCGTCAACAATGCCGGTCAGGCCATGAGCGGGATGCCGGTGGCCGAGATGGACGACGGCAAGCTCGAACAGATCCTGCGGGTCAACCTGATGGGGCCGGTCTTCTGCGCCCGCGCCTTCATCAAGGTCCGGCGGGCCCATGGCGGGCGGGGGAAGATCGTCATCGTCTCGTCGGTGGCCCAGCACCTGCCGACGCCGGAAAGCGCCCCCTACGGCATGTCGAAGGCCGGTGTCGGCTCCCTCTGCCGCAGCCTGTCGCGGGAGCTCGCCGAGGACAAGATCAACGTCAACAACGTCGCCCCCGGCCTGATCGAGACACCGATGACCAGCGACCGGTTCGAGAACCCGGAGAAGCTCGCGGCGTCCCTGGAGCGCATCCCGTGGCACCGCGCCGGCCAGCCCGACGAGATCGCCAAGGCGATCCTCTACCTCGCCTCGGACGATGCCGACTACGTCACCGGCCATACCCTCGTGGTGGATGGCGGCCTGACCATGCAATGGGGCGGCGCGTAGGGCGGCCCTTCCTTCGAGAACGGGATAGCAAAAAAGGGCCGGATCGCGATCGATCCGGCCCTTCTCATGTCTGGTCTCACATCGCCGCCCTGGGTTCGGCGGGTATGAAAGGCTACGCGGCCGGCGGAGCGGTGGCCTCGACGGCCGTGAACTCTTCGAGGATCGAGTAGGTATGCTCGGCCCCGGCCGGGACGAGCCAGGAATCGCCGGGCTCCAGGGTCACCGTCTCGCCGCCGACGACGAGTTCGGCACGGCCGGAGATGACGTAGCCCACCGTCTCGTAGGGTCGGCTGGCGCTTGGCTTGTCGTCCGTCGGCGGCTCGTGGCGCCACATCCGCATGGCGACCCGTTCGCCCTTGGCGAGGCCGATTTCGCCATGCGCACCCTCGCGGGCATTCTTCGTGGAAATCTTCGTGGTCATGGCGCTTGAAACCTCGTCGCGTTGCGGTGAATCCAACCGGGGAATGGCGGTGGCGTTCCGCATGAATCTTCAGGAGCGATGCCCGAGGAACGCCTCGGCCGAGCGCAGGGCCAAGGCCATGATGGTCAGGGCCGGGTTGGCGGCCAGCGAGCTCGGGAAGGTCGATCCGTCGCTGATCCAGAGGTTCGGAACCTCGAAACTCCGACCCTGGGGATCGACCACGGCGCTGTCGCCGCTCCGGCCCATCCGGCACGTCCCGATCGTGTGCGCGACGCGCTCCAGCACCCAGATGTCGCTGGCGCCGGCGGCTTCCCAGATCGCCGTCATGGTCCGCGTCGCATGGGCGTTCAGCCGGTCCTCGTTGGAGGAATAGCCGAAATCGATGCGGGCCTTGCGCATCCCGAACGCGTCCACCTCGTCGGCGAGGACCAGCACATTGGCGTCGCAGGGTAGCGTCTCGCCGTTGATGCCAATCCCCGCCATGTGGTTGTAACGGCTGAGATGTTCGGTCAGCGCCCGCCCCCAGAGGCCGCGCCCCCGCGCCACCGAATTGCCCCAGGTCAGCGGCAGGACGCCGAGGCTCTGCATCAGGTAGCCGCCGGCGAAATCCGCATCGTCGGGGCGGACCATGTCCTCGCTGATGAGCGACGAGGGATAGCCACGGTTCATCCGCATCTTGGCCTCGAACGTCCCCCAGACCTGGGTCGCCACATGGCCCATGTAGTTGCGCCCGACCTGGCCGCTGCCGTTGGCGAGCCCGAGATGCAGGAGGAGCCGGGGCGTCTCCACGGCGCCCGCACAGAGATAGACCGCCGCGCAACGCTGGCGATGATCGACGCCGTCGTGCCGGAAGATCACGGACGTGATCCGACCCTCGCGGTCGCGCTCGAGCCCGTGAACCCGGCAATCGGGGCGGATTTCCGCCCCGTTGGCGACCGCATGGGGCAGGTAGGTGACGTCCATGCTGGTCTTGGCGCCATTGCGGCAGCCCTGGTGGCAATAGCCGCAATTGATGCAGCCCCGGCGCAGGTCGCCGCCCTCCTGGGGGAAGTCACCCGAGACCACGGCCGCCGGTGAATCGGCGGTGCGCAGGCCGAGCCGGTCGCAGGCCGTCGCCATCACCTGGGCCGGCGCGTTGCGCGGGACCGGTGAGAGAGGATAGCGCCGGCCCGGATCCCAGGGGTACGCGGCGGGGCCAGAGACGCCGATAAACGCCTCGACGCGCTCGTAGAACGGCCGCAGGTCCTTGTAACCGAGGGGCCAATCCACCCCCATTCCGGTCTCGGAGTAGAGGCGCAGGTCGCGCTCGTCGGCGCGGGGCGTGAAGGCACCCCAATGCAGGGTGGAGCCGCCGACCCCGGTGCCGCTGTTGTTGGCGCCGAAGGCCTCCGGTGTCGAACCGCCGCTGAGGCGCTCGTCAGTCCAGTAGATCTCGTCGGCGAGGGTCTCGTCGAAGGCGAAGCGCGCGGGGTCGAAGTTCGGTCCCGCTTCCAGGGCGACGACCTTCAGCCCGGCCGCCGCGAGGCGGGCGAGCACCGGCGCGCCACCCGCGCCGGTGCCGATGACGACGACATCGACGGTGTCGGTGGTTGCGTAGCGACGCATCGCATCGAGCTTCATCGTCCGGCCTCCCCGAGGGTGGAGGACTTTTGGAGAGCGGAGGGCTCCCAGGGTTCCGGGTCCGCGATGCCGACGCGCACGAAGCCCGGCAGGGTTTCCGCATCGTCGCCGCCCGCGCCGATCCCGGAAAAGCCAATCCGGGCAAGGCTGGCGGGGTGAGCGAGATAGATCCGCACCGCATCGCTGCGCAGATCCTCGAACCACAGACTCATCGCTTCGGCATCGAGCCCATCCTCCGGTCCGTCTGGACAGAGGGGTTCGCTGGAAGCCACCGCCGTCAGGAGCGCGTCCTGCGCGCCGCCGTCGAGGCCGAGGAAGCGCATTCCGTGGACGGACCGCGCAGCGGCATCCAGGGTTCGCAGGGCGGCGCGATAGGCCGCGCCGTCCGCCGGCAGCTTGGCAAAACGCCATCCGTCCCCGGATCCGGCAGCGAGCCGGGCGTCGATCCGCGCCGCGATGTCGATCCGACTCATTCCGTCCTGCGGCAGCACCCTGTCCACGACGGCGCGAAGCTGCGCGAGTTCGACCGGCTCGAGGCATCCGGGCTGGTAGGCCGGGTCGTCGGGCTCGGTGCGCGCGAGAAGCGCCGCGCGCAGGCGCGTGTTCACCCGGTCGGATTCGACCAGCACGCGATAGGGCTCCGGCACGGTCGGCGCCTCGGATTTTGGAAGCGGCTCCCCGGAGACGAGGCCCGCGATGAGACCGGCAACGGCCTCCGGCCGCTCCAGCGGCAGCAGGTGCCCTGCGCCGTCGAGGGACACGAGTCGGCCGTTGGCTAGATGCGGAAGCGTCAGGGCCTTCTGCGCGGCGGCGCCGAGATCGGCATCCTCGGTTCCGCCAACGACCACGGCCGGGATGCGCAGGATGCCGATCCGGCGGCTCCAATCCTCACGGGAGCCGTCGCGCAGCCATGCCGTCCAGGCGGCGGGAGAGGCGCGCAGGACATCCTCCACCGCGCAGGTCCGAAGCGGTTCGCCGAGGGGAGCGCCCGCGTTCTGGTCGATGAACTCTCCAGCCTTACGGCGGCGGGTCTCCGCATCGGCAGAAATCCATTCCATCATCTCCCGCCGCTTGTCGTCGGACATCGGCTCAGGGCTCGGCGGTGAACCGCCAAGCAGGACCAGACCAGCGAGCCCCGCTAGATCCGGTGCACCATCCTCGGCGCGCCTGGCGAGGGCCAGGGCCACCTTCGCGCCCATGCTATGGCCGGCGAGATACCATCGACCACCGGGATCGGAGGCGGCGATCCCGGCCGCCACATGATCCGCCATCGCCTCCACCGAATAGCCGGACACGGCGGCCGCATCGCCGAAGCCGGGCAGGTCGAGCGCCACCACGCGAGCGAGGTCGTCGAGAAGAGCAGTGACCGGCTCCCATTCCCGCGCGCTTCCTCCCAGGAAGTGCAGGCAGACCACTGTACATGGGTCGGAGATCGTCGTGTGGAGGGCGGGAGAGTTTGGCATGTGCCCGGAACTCGGGCGCATCGCATGCCGATCAAGAGTCTCATCCCCATCCCGGCTTGCGGCATGGCGTCCAGCCGTACCGATACAATCCCCGCCCGGCCTGCGTTCCGGGGCCGCCCCATCCAGCAACCTGCCTTCAATTGGGAAAAAAAGATCCGCCGCGATGCGATCGTCCGGCACGACAGCGCTGTGACATCCCGGAGAATTCCCACTGTCGCACGCGTTCCGTCGCCAAATCCGTTGCCGGATTACTTGCCGGATCACTTGCCGAAGCCCGTCACGCGGAACAAACCGCCGCTCCTCACGCTTTCGCCTGTCGGTGCGCGGGGATATCGGGGATCGGCCGATCTTTCCTCGCCGAACCCTATCGAAGCCGTTAGGATATTGCGGTGCGCCATCGGGTGCCCACCCAACCTTGCAGAGAGCCTGCCTCGTGCCGACCCGGCCGCCACTCGTTTCCTCCGCCGAAGCCTCGATGTCCCTGCCGACCCTGCGCCGCGGGTCACAGCTCCACGAGACCGAGCGCCGCTTGAACGCCGTGCTCAACAACGCGTCGGTGGCGATCTTCCTGATGGATGACCGGCAGCACTGCGTCTACATGAACCGCGCCGCCGAATTGCTCACCGGATTCAGCGTCGGAGAGGTGCTCGCGCGCGACTGTCCGCTGCACGACATCGTCCACCACACCTACCCCGATGGCCGTCCGTTCCCGTTAGAGGAATGCGCCATCGACCGTGCCTTCCCCGAGAACAACCAGGAACGCGGCGAAGAGGTGTTCGTCCACAAGGACGGGCATTTCTACCCCGTCGGCTTCACCGCGAGCCCGATTCGCGACGATGCGGCCAAGATCATCGGTACGATCATCGAAGTCCGCGACATCACGGAGGAGAAGGCGGCGGCCGAGCGGCAGAAATTGCTGACGAACGAGCTGAACCACCGGGTGAAGAACACCCTGGCCACCGTCCAGTCCATCGCGGCGCAGACTTTCCGCAACGTCGCCGACCAGCCGGCCCGCGCCGTCTTCGATGCCCGCGTCGCGGCGCTCTCGGACGCCCACAATGTCCTGACGGAATCCAATTGGGAGAGCGCCAGCCTCATCGGTGTCGTCGAGCGGGCGATCGCACCCCATGCGGTCGCGGAGACCGACGGGACGCGGTTCAACATCACCGGCCCGGATACTCGCCTCCACCCCAAGGTCGCCGTGACGCTGGCGATGGCGTTGCACGAATTGATGACCAACGCCGCCAAATACGGCGCCCTCTCGATTCCCGAGGGCCGCGTCGCAGTGACATGGACGCTGACGTCCGATGGCGGGCGCGAACGCCTGTCCCTCACCTGGACGGAGACGGGCGGCCCGGAAGTGATCCCTCCGACCCGCAGGGGTTTCGGCTCGAGGCTCATCGAGCGGCAATTGCCGCTGGAATTCGACGGCAGCGCCGAGATCGATTTCGCACCGGCCGGACTCGTATGCCGCCTCGACATCCCACTGACCGCGCTGGGTTGGCATGGACAGGATGTCGTGACGGGGCGTCCGGTCTCATGAGTATCCTGGAGGGACGCCGGGTCCTGCTGGTGGAAGACGAAAGCCTTGTCGCGATGCTCGCCGAGGACATGCTTATCGATCTCGGCTGCGAGGTCGTTGTCGCCATGCGCCTCGACCAGGCGCTGCGGCGGCTTCAGGCCGGCGACTTCGATGCGGCCATCCTCGATGTGAATCTCGGCGAAACGCGCAGCTATCCCGTAGCCGATCAGCTGTTCGAGCGCTGCATCCCGTTCCTGTTCGCAACAGGTTACGGCTCGGCCGGACTGGAGCCGGCCTATCAGGCTGTGCCCGTGATGCAGAAGCCGTATCAGAAGGATCAGCTGGAGGCGCAGCTCCGGCATCTTCTCACCTGCGAGGCGGTCTCGCGGGGAGCCGACAGCGGCGCCAGGGTGTTCACCTGCGGCTGCGCGCTCAACTCCAAGGATCCCGGCGCGGCCCAGATCCGCGCAGACTGAGGCTGGCCCTGCCCGGCATCCGCTTTTCGGGAGAGCGGCATCCGCTTCCCTGCTATCGCCTCAACGGAAGTCGGGCGGCGTATCCACGGCCTGCAGACCTTTCAGCGACGCTTCGAGCGTACAGACCACACCGGCCGTGCGGTAATCGAGGGAGACCTCGCCGCCGAAATTGCCGGCAAGTCCCCGCCCAATCAAGCGTGTCCCGAACCCCGTGCGGGTGGGCGGACTGACCGGCGGCCCTCCGGCCTCGATCCAGCGCAGCAGCACCTGATCGCCGCCCTCGCCCTCGCTCCGACAGATCTCCCAGACGATGGAGACGCTGCCTTTGGCGGTAGAGAGGGCGCCGTACTTGGCGGCATTGGTCCCGAGCTCATGGAGGATGAGGGCCAGCGACATCGCGGCCTTGGCACCCACATTCAGGGCCGGCCCGCGAAGGGAGAAACGGTCTGGCTTGTCCTTGTGAGGCTCCAGGGCACTCTCGATCAGCGTCTTCAGGGGCGTATCGCCGAGCGACCCGCCCAGTAGCAGGTCGTGGGACTTGCCCAGCGCGATCAGACGCCCCGCCAGCACCTCCTTGGCGCTCACGACATCGGTGGCGTTCCGCATGGTCTGAGTGGCGATGGATTGCACCATCGCCAACATGTTCTTCATGCGGTGGCTGAGTTCGAGATTCAGGACGCGCTGCTGCGCCTCCGCCTCGATCCGCGCGATGGCGGCACGTGTCCGGTCGGCGATGTTGCGGATGAAACCGATCTCTTCGGTGTTCCAGGCGTGCGGGACGTCCTTGGCTGCGTAGAATACGGCGACGAATCGTCCGTGCTCCATGACCGGCAGGTCGACGAACGAACGGATGCGGATGTCGTTCAGCGAAACCGCATCCGATGCGGTGCGCGGATCCGCGGCGGCATCCTCGATCAGAACCGCCGTTCCAGCCTTCAGCGCGTCGATACACGAGCCGTATTCCCGAAACTCGCGGGCTCCGTCGATGCCGGGGAGGCCGGGCGCCGACCACCCTCGACCGACGACGATGGTCTCGCGCTCCTGGTCCACGGCTCCGTAACCGGAATGGGACAGTCCCAGGGTCCGGCCCGTGATCTCTGCCGCGACGAACGCGATCGCTTCCGGGTCGCTCAGGTCGCGCAGGCGGTCGCCGAGCTCCGCGATGGCGAGCCGACGGGTCTCGCCCTGCTTGCGTTCGGTGACGTCGAGGAAAAGGCAGCTGAACCGCTGGCCGCTTTCGTGTCCGGCGCGGACCTCGAAGGTCCGGCCGAGGCCGGGCACGGTGATCTCGAACAGGCTCGGTTCGCCGGTATCGACCACGCTCGCATAACGGTCGATCAGCCCCTGGTCGATCTCGGGAACGAGCTCTCGAACGGTACGGCCGACGCTTTGCTCCGACAGGCCCGATTGCCGGGCGAAGGCCGGGTTGATCTCCAGGAAGCGGTAATCGCAGGCCCGGCCGGCCCGGTCGCGAACGAGTTCGCCGAGGAAGAACCCTTCCTGCATGCTGGTGAACAGGCCCCGCCAGCGCGCCTCGCTGGCGCTGATCCGCTGCTCGGCGGTCTTCTGGACGGTGATGTCGCGGGAGACCGAGAGCAGCCGCTCGGGGCGTCCTTCGGCATCGAGGATCGGGGTGACTTGCACGTCCCACCAGCGGGGATTGCCCGCCATGGTGTTGGCCTGACCCTGGAAATGGCCCGTTCCCCCGGCCTTGGCGGCAGCAAGGGCCGCATAGGCGTCGGCATTGCCCTGGTTCTGCCAGAAATCCGGCCAGGGACAGTTCTGGATCGCGTTGAAGTCGCTCACCTCCATCACCCGCATCCCGCCCTCACTCATGAAGGTCAGACGGTTGTCGAGGTCGATCACTTTGATGCAATCGGCCGACGAGGCGAGGACGCTGCGCATGAATTCCGCGTCGTCGCGCTGCTTCTGGTTCGCGAGGCGCTGTTCCGTACGGTCTCGCAGGATCTTGATGAATCCCTCCGGATGCCCGTCCTCGTTCCTGAGCGGCATCATCTCGCCGAGCCCCCAGAACAGGGTCCCGTCCTTGCGCCTGTGCCAGCGCTCGTCGCTGGCACGCCCGTGCAGCAGCGCGGCACCCATCTCCTGCTCGGGAGCGCCGGTCTCGATATCCTCGGGCGTGAAGAAGACATGGGCGGGCTCGCCGAGCATCTCGGCCTCGCTCCAGCCGATGACGCGTTCCGCGCCGGTGTTCCAGCTCGTCACCCGGCCGGACAGATCCATGGAGATGATGCCGTAATCGACGGCGCTCTCCAGGATCGCCTTGTTGAGCCGGTCGCTCTCGCGCCGGTCCTGCAGGGCACGGCGCAGTTCGAGCAGGGCCATCACCTGCTTGGCCAGCGTCTGCAGGATCAGCTTCTGCGCCGCGGTCAGGCTGTTCGGTTTGGTGTCGAGGACGCAGAGCGTGCCGAGGGTGACGCCTTTCGACGTCTGCAGAGGCACACCGGCATAGAAGCGCACATGCGAGTCGCCGGTGACCAACGGGTTCGCGGAGGTTCGTTCGTCGCGGGTCGTGTCGGAAATCACGAACACCACGTCCTGTTCCTGGACGGCATAGCGGCAGATCGAAGAGGAGATCGGGGTTTCCCGCCGACCGAAACCCGTCTCGGCCTTGAACCATTGGCGGTCCCCGTCGAGCAGGGAGATCAGGGAAATCGGCATGTCGCAGGCCGCCGACGCGGCCTTCACGATATCGTCGAAATCGGCCTCGGCCTCCGTATCGAGGATGCCGTAGCGCAAGAGGGCCGCACGACGGTCGGCCTCGATTCCCGCGCTGCTGTCGTCGTGGTCCACAGAGCTCTTCCCGCCCGTCGTCGTCTGTTTCGGACCGAAAAGCCGAGATCAGCCGGTTCATGCACCCAAATCTCGGGACCGGCAACCGGAAGCGATATGTCCTTCACTGTGGTTCTATTCAAGCATGATCCCGCCGGAATCCGTTCGGCCGGGAACCCCTTCGCGCGAGGGCGGGGGCAACTCGCGCGGATTCCCCCGCCGGGACCGACGGGTGGTCCGGGCTTCAGCAATCGAGCGTGGTGTCGCGTTCCCACTGGGTGAGGTGGCGAGAATAGGCGTTCCATTCTTCGGTCTTGAGCTTGAGATAGCTCGGCACGAACGAGCCCAGGGCCTCGTTGAGCACGTCGCATTTCTCGAGGGCCCGCATGGCGTCGAGCATGTTGAGCGGCAGACATTTGACGCCCTCAACCTTATGGCCGTCCGTGTACATGTTGATGTCGAGGCGCTGGCCCGGATCACGCCGGTTGCGCAGGCCGTCGAGGCCGGCGGCGAGGAGGCCCGCCTGGAGCAGGTAGGGATTGGCCGCACCGTCGGCGAGGCGGAACTCGAAGCGCCCGCCATCGGGGATGCGGATCATGTGGGTGCGGTTGTTGCCCGTATAGGTCACGGTGTTGGGTGCCCAGGTCGCACCGGACGTGGTGCGCGGGGCATTGATGCGCTTGTAGGAATTCACGCACGGGTTGGTGATGGCGGCCAGCGCATCGGCGGAGTGGATGAGACCGCCGATGAAGTGATAGCCCTCCCGCGACATTCCGATCTCGTCCGACGCATCGGCGAAGACGTTGCGGTCGCCCCTCCAGAGCGAAACGTGGGCGTGGCAGCCGGAGCCGGTCAGGTCCATGAAGGGCTTGGGCATGAAGGTCGCGCGCAGGCCGTGCTTCTCGGCGATCGAGCGGGTCATGTACTTGAAGAAGGCGTGTCGGTCGGCGGTGACCAGGGCGTCGTCGTAGTCCCAGTTCATCTCGAACTGCCCGTTCGCGTCCTCGTGGTCGTTCTGGTACGGCTTCCAGCCGAGTTCCAGCATCGCGTCGCAGATCTCAGTGATCACGTCGTAGCGGCGCATGAGGGCCGACTGGTCGTAGCACGGCTTCATCTGCCGGTCGGCCATGTCCGCCGGCTCGGAACCGTCCGGCGTGATCAGGAAGAACTCGCACTCGACGCCGGTCTTCATCTGCAATCCGTCGCGGGCCGCCTCAGCGATCAGGCGCTTGAGGATGTTGCGTGGCCCCTGCTCCACCGGCTTGCCGCCCATGACCAGGTCGGCGGGTAGCCAGCCGACCTCCCGCTTCCAGGGCAGCTGGATCAGGCCGGCAGCATCGGGCACGGCGAGGAGGTCGGCATCGGCCGGGCTCATGTCGAGCCAGGTGGCGAAGCCTGCGAACCCTGCGCCGTTCCTACAGGTGCTGGCGATGGCAGCGGCCGGGACGAGCTTGGCGCGCTGCGTGCCGAACAGGTCCGTGTAGGAGACGAGGAAGTACTTGATGCCGCGCTCTTTCGCGACGGTTTCGAGATCCGTGTTCATGGCGTCACCCTGCGTTGAATCGGGCGGCCCGCTCGGCCGTGCTGTCGAAGGGAAAGGCCGCCCCCGCGGGACGGCCCTTCGTTGTGCTCAGAAGCCGGTCTTGCCCGGAATCCAGCCCGTGCCGGCCATCGGCACCTGCGCCATGGCGGCGGCCTCGATGGTGAGCGCCACGAGATCCTCGGGCTCGAGGTTGTGCAGGTGGCTCTTGCCGCAGGCGCGCGCGATGGTCTGCGCCTCCAAGGTCATCACGGCGAGGTAGTTGGCCAGACGCCGCCCGGCCAGGACGGGGTCGAGGCGCTTGGCCAGTTCCGGATCCTGCGTGGTGATACCGGCGGGATCCTTGCCCTCGTGCCAGTCGTCGTAGGCTCCGGCGGTGGTGCCGAGGGCCTGATAGTCGGCCTCCCAGCGCGGATCGTTGTCGCCCAGCGCGATGAGCGCCGCCGTGCCGATGGCGACGGCGTCGGCGCCGAGCGCCAGGGCCTTGGCCACATCGGCTCCCGAGCGGATGCCGCCCGAGACCACGAGTTGCACCTTCCGGTGCAGGCCGAGGTCCTGCAGCGCCTGCACCGCGGGGCGGATCGCCGCCAGGATCGGGATGCCGACATGCTCGATGAACACGTCCTGGGTGGCGGCCGTGCCGCCCTGCATGCCGTCGAGGACAACCACGTCGGCACCGGACTTGGCGGCGAGCGCGGTATCGTAATAGGGCCGCGAGGCGCCGACCTTCACGTAGATCGGCTTCTCGCCATCGGTGATCTCCCGCAGTTCCTCGATCTTGATCTCGAGGTCGTCCGGCCCGGTCCAGTCCGGGTGGCGACAGGCCGAGCGCTGGTCGACGCCCGGGGGCAGGCAGCGCATGCCGGCGACACGCTCGGTGATCTTCTGGCCGAGCAGCATGCCGCCGCCGCCGGGCTTGGCGCCCTGGCCGATGACGATCTCGATCGCGTCCGCCTTGCGCAGGTCGTCCGGGTTCATGCCGTAGCGCGAGGGCAGGTACTGGTAGACCAGCGTCTGCGAATGCCCGCGCTCCTCCTGCGTCATGCCGCCGTCGCCGGTGGTGGTCGAGGTGCCGGCCAGCGTCGCCCCGCGCCCGAGCGCCTCCTTGGCCTGGGCCGAGAGCGAGCCGAAGCTCATCCCCGCGATGGTGATCGGGGTCTTGAGGTGGATCGGCTTCGAGGCGAAGCGGGCCCCCAGCACTACCTCGGTGCCGCAGCGCTCACGGTACCCCTCCAGCGGGTAGCGGCTGATCGAGGCGCCCAGGAACAGGAGGTCGTCGAAATGCGGCAGCTTGCGCTTCGCCCCCGCGCCCCGGATATCGTAGATGCCGGTGGCGGCGGCGCGGCGGATCTCCGACATGACGTCGGGGGTGAAGGTCGCCGAGAAGCGCGGCTTGGTGCGCGGCAGGGGACGCGCATCCTTTAGGGTCGGGTCCTTGGGAGTCTCGGCCATCAGTAGGCTCCGGCGTTGTCGACGTTGAAATGATAGAGGCGGCGAGCGGAGCCGTAGCGCCGGAACTCCGATGGGTTGACCTCGCCGGCGAGGCCGGCGGCCTGGAGCTTGGCGTAGAGCTGCTCGCGGTGCTCGTCGCGCATCTCCTTCTCGATGCAATCGGCGCCCAGGCTCTTGACCGAGCCCCGCACGTAGAGCCGCGCTTCGTAGAGGGAATCGCCCAAAGCCTCGCCGGCATCGCCGAGCACGGTCAGGGTCCCGGCCTGGGCCATGAAGGCCGACATGTGGCCGATCGAGCCCTTCACGACGATGTCGATGCCCTTCATCGAGATGCCGCAGCGCGCGCCCGCATTGCCGTCGACCACGAGGAGGCCGCCATGCGCCGTGGCGCCGGCCGACTGGCTGACGTCGCCGCGCACATGGACGAAGCCCGACATCATGTTCTCGGCGACACCCACGCCCGCATTGCCGTTGATCACGACACTCGCGAGCTTGTTCATGCCGGCACAGTAATAGCCGACATTCCCCTCGATCTCGACGGAGATGGGCGCATCGAGGCCCACCGCGATGGCGTGGCGGCCATCCGGACCGGTGATGGTCCAGTGGGTCTCGTTGGTGTCGGGGCGCAGGGCGTGCAGTGCCCGGTTGAGGTCGCGCAGGGGCGCCTGGTTGAGATCGTAGGACGACATCAGTGACGCTCCCAGGCGTAGACCTTGGCGGGTTCGGGTTCGAAGACGCGGGCGGAGGCGATGCCGGGCAGACCCACGAGGGCCCGGTACTCGGAGCCGAACGCCACGTAATCGTCGGTCTCGGCCATCACCGCCGGCTTGCAGGCGATGGGATCGCGCACCACGGCAAAACCTGTCTCGGTGCCGACCACGAAGGTGAAGAAGCCGTCGAGATCCGACAGGCTCGATTCCAGGGCCTGCTTGAGAGACGCGCCTTCGCGCATGCGCCAACTCAGGTAGCCGGCCGCGACCTCGGTGTCGTTCTTGGTGGCGAAGGTGAGCCCTTCGCGCTCGAGGCGGCGGCGCATGTCGTTGTGGTTCGACAGCGAGCCGTTATGGACCAGGCATTCGTCGATGCCCGTAGAGAACGGGTGCGCGCCGTTGGTGGTGACCGCGCTCTCCGTGGCCATGCGGGTATGGCCGATTCCATGGGTGCCGGTCATGCCCGCGAGATCGAACCGCGCGGCGACGGCAGCCGGCAACCCGACCTCCTTGTAGATCTCCATCCGCCGGCCGGCGCTGACCACGTCGATTCCGGCCGCCTCGGCACCGAGAAAGCTACGCACGTCGCCCTCGAGGGCCGCCGGAACGTCGATCACCGTATGGGTGTCGCGCGCCACCGCCTCCACACCGCGCCCCAGCCGGCTCTCGAGACGGGCGACCGCGTCGGCGAGTGATGCCCTGTCGGCCCCACGCAGGGTCAGCTTCACCCCGGCTCCGTCGGCTCCGTAGACGGCAAAACCAGCACTGTCCGGACCACGCCCCGTCATCGTCTCGAGCATCGTCGACAGCAGAGACCCCAGACGAGGCTCCAGATCAGGATTCTTCAGAAACAACCCGACAATACCGCACATACTTGGTCTCCACGCCGACCCGTCCCTTGAAAGGACTGGTCGCACGGATCACCCACAGGGGTCAATCTCGGGAACAATTATTTCTTCAAAAGAAAACAGGAGGGCGGGCGGCCGCTGGGTTCGGGAGCGCATGGAGGTGGAGAGCGCAACGGATCGGGGTCTCGGCGCACCGGGCGCATACTCCACGCATCGCGATGACCGCTCGTGATGCCACATAGTCATGCACGGCCCGAGGACTTACACTTCGGCGACGGAGACATGGCCGCCAACGGCACGCCCTCGCGCCCTCTTTGGCGGGGGCCGACGTGCCTGCGAAAGGTCCGCGGCGATCGATCCCCGGTGGAGATCGACGCCCTGTCGTGATGAGACCGGCAGCGCCGGGGAACGAGACGTGCTTTCGAACGACCGACGTTGCGATGAGATTGCTTGGAAACGATGCTGAACACTGCCTCCAATGCGCCGACCGATCAGGAACGAAGCCTCGAGCGGGCATTGGGCCACCAGATCCGGCACCTGCGTCGCGAGCGCGACCTCTCGGTTGTCGATCTTGGAACAGCCGCCGGGATCTCGCCAGGCATGATCTCCAAGATGGAGAACGGGCAGATCTCACCGTCCCTGTCGTCGATCAATGCCGTCGCGAAGGCCTTGAACGTGCCCATCACCGTGCTGTTCTCGGCTTTCGAGGAGAGCCGAGACTGCTCCTTCGTCAAGCGCGGGCAGGGTGTCGTCATCGAGCGGCGCGGGACGAAAGCCGGGCATCTCTACGAGCTTCTCGGGGCGGGCCTGCGCGGTGAAATCGTCGTCGAGCCCTACCTGATCACACTGGAAAACGATGCCGAATCCTATACGGGGTTTCGCCACGCCGGGACCGAGTTCATCTACATGCTGACCGGCGAAGTCATCTATCGTCACGACAAGCACGATTACACGCTGCAGCCGGGAGACTCGCTGCTGTTCGATTCGGCGGCGTCCCACGGTCCGGCCAAACTCATCAAGACGCCAATGACCTACCTGTCCATCATCGTATACCCGCGCGGCTGAGCCACCGGATCCGCTCACGGCGCCGCCTTGCGAACATCGTAGCCGAACTCATCCGCGGCATGGCTCAGCCAAGACCAGACGCTGCCGGCAAAGCTGCGTGCCACGGCGAGGTCATAGGTCGGGGACGCGTCCCGCTGCCAGACCTGTGCGCCCATATGCGCGAGGGCGGTGACGGCGACATGCCCGGGCTCGAAGGCGCGGGGATGAAGATCGATGGCGAGGCCCTTGGCAAGGAACGCCCGGGCATCGCGCCCGGACACGCGGACGATGGCGCGGGCGTCGCTCTGGTCCGTGACCGCGGCGATACCCTGCAGTGCCCCGCCGAGGCCCGCCATCTCGGCGCGGCTCTCGAAGAGAACGAGCCATTGATCCGGTCCGGACCAGACCAGTCCCCGCTCTCCCGTCAGGCTGGCGGTACCTTTATCGGGCAGCGACCAGCCGAAGCGCTCGTCCAGAACCTGCTGCAGGGCGTCGGTCCGCCCTTTCACCGCAATCAGGGTGGCGAGGCCGAATTCGTCGCGCAGGGTCAGGGTGAGACCGGGCTCGCCGCCCGGACGTCCGTGCCGGCCGACCGGTGCGATTCCCGCCCAGGCGCTTCTCGGCCGCCATGTCGTCTCGGTTGCATCAGACACGCAGCTTCTCCTCTTTCGGGTCGATGAAGACCGGCGAGCAGATCTCGACTTCGACATCCCCGTCGCGCACAGGATCGTAGGCGCGTACCCGTGTCCCATGGCGCTCGGGGCCGCGGCGGATCAGGCCGATCCCGATCCAGTGGCCGAGGCTCGGTGAATAGGCGACCGAGGTCATGGTGCCCTCGTCGGCCGCGAGGCTCGGGGCAGCACCGATGGCGAGGAAACGTGCCCCCGCGCGCAGGCGCTGGCTGCGGTCGACCGGGCGGAAACCCACGAGGATCGGCCGCTCGGGATCGACGAGGGCTGGGCGCTCCTTCATCAGGCGGCCGATGTAATCCTTCTTCTTGGCGAGCATGCCGCCGAGGCCGATGTCGCGCGCCGTGGTCTGGCCGTTGATCTCGGCGCCGGCCGCATGGCCCTTCTCGATGCGCATCACCGAGAGCGCCTCCGAGCCGTAGGCCGTGATGCCGTGGGCCGAGCCCGCCGCCATGACCGCCCGCCAGGCGGCGTCGCCATATGCCGCCGGCACAGCGAGTTCATAGGCGAGTTCGCCCGAGAACGAGATGCGGAACAGACGTGCGGGGATGCCCCCTCCGACCGTGACGTCGGCGCAGGCCAGGAAGGGGAAGGCCTCGTTCGACAGGTCGAAACCGGGATCGACGATGCCCAGCAACGTGTCGCGGGCGCGCGGGCCGGCTACGGCGTATTGCGCCCATTGCTCGCTCACCGAAACCATCTGCACATCGAGTTCAGGCCACAGCCATTGGTGGCAGAATTCGAGGTGCTGCATGACCTTGGCAGCGTTGGCCGTAGAGGCCGTCATCACGAAATGGCTCTCGCCCAGCCGCGCGATGGTGCCGTCGTCCAGGACGAAACCGTCCTCGCGCAGGAGTACGGCGTAGCGCGCCTTGCCCACGGGCAGCGTGCCGAAGGGATTGGCGCAGACCCGCTCGATGAGGGCGCGGGCGTCCCGGCCCTGGATGTCGATCTTGCCCAACGTCGTCACATCGCAGATGCCGACATGGGCGCGCACCGTGTTCACCTCGCGATTGACCGTTTCCAGCCAGTCGGTCTCGCCGGGTTTCGGGAAGTAGGCCGGACGAAGCCATAGGCCGGTCTCGACGAAGACCGCGCCCTGCTCCTCGCACCAGGCATGGGAGGGGACGTGCCGGGTCGCGCGGAAATCCTTGCCCCGGTGATGCCCGGCGAAGGCGCCGATGGCGACGGGGGTGAAGGGCGGCCGGAACATCGTGGTGCCGACGCTCGCGACCGGCTGGCCGGTGAGCTCCGCCATGATGCCGAGCCCGGCGAGGTTCGAGGTCTTGCCCTGGTCGGTGGCCATACCGAGGGTGGTGTAGCGCTTCAGGAGCTCGACCGCGCGGAAGCCCTCGCGATGGGCGAGTTCCACATCGGAGGCGGCCACGTCGTTCTGGAAATCGACGAAGGCCTTGCCCTTCGAGACCGGCACGCGCCACAGCGGCGTATGGGCGATACTCTCGGGGTCGGTCTTCGGAATCTCAGGCGCGGCGCCGGCGAACCCGCAGGCCGAGGCGGCCTCCGCACCGGCCCGGCCGCCGGTCTCCAGGCAGGAAGCGAGGGTGAAGGCTCCGCCCGCCGCCCCGACGGCCACCATGCCGGAGGGAAGCGCACCCGGCACGAAGGCGTGGATCGTCTCGTCCCAGACCGGGCGCCGCGACAGATGCGAATCGAGATGCACGATCGGGTTCCAGCCATTGGCCATGGCGAGACACTCGCAGGCGATGGTCTGGCGGCTGCCATAGGTGTCCACCACCTCGATCGCCTCAAGGCCGAGATGCCCCTTCGTGCCGGTGACGTAGCCGTCACAAATCACCTGCGCGCCGACGGCCTCCGCCGCCCGGCGCAGCTCGGCCGGCACCGAGGCGCGGGAATCGATCACGGCCACCACCTGTCCGCCGGCCGCGACGACATCGGCCACGGTGCGCCAGCCGTCGTCGCCCGAGGTGAAGACGGCAACATTCCGCCCCGGCAGCACGCCGTATCGATTGAGGTAGGTCCGCACCGCTCCGGCCAGCATCACGCCGGGCCGGTCGTTGCCACCGAAGACGTGCGGGCGCTCGATGGCTCCGGCGGCGAGGATGGCCCGTTCGGCCGTGATCCGCCACATGCGCTGGCGCGGGGCATGGGCGGCGGGCACGGCGAGATGATCGCCGACGCGCTCGACCGCCCCGTAGGCTCCGTGATCGTAGACCCCGAACAAGGTGGTCCGGGGAAGGATGCGCACCTCCGGCAGGGATTCCAGTTCGGCGAGGGCATCCGCCACCCAATCCGCACCGGATCGCCCGGCGATCTCGCGCCGGTCGGCGAGCAGGCGCCCCCCCGTCCGGTGATCCTCGTCGACGAGAATGACACGCGCACCCGACCGTCCGGCGGTCAGGGCCGCGGCGAGCCCGGCCGGTCCGGCCCCGATGACCAGCACGTCACAGAAGGCGAAAGCCTTGTCGTAGGTGTCGGGATCCGGCGCGTGGGCGGCCCGGCCGAGGCCGGCGGCGCGGCGGATCATCGGCTCGTAGAGCTTCTCCCAGAGAGCGGCCGGCCACATGAAGGTCTTGTAGTAGAAGCCCGCCGCGAAGACCGGCGCCGCCAGGGCGTTGACCGAGAGGGCGTCGTATTTCAGCGACGGCCAGCGGTTCTGGCTCGACGCCTCCAGCCCCTCGTAGAGTTCGGCCACGGTGGCGCGGGTGTTCGGCTCCCGGCGCGCGCCCGAACGCAGTTCGACGAGGGCGTTCGGCTCCTCCGAACCGGCGGTGAGGATGCCGCGCGGGCGGTGGTACTTGAACGACCGGGCGACGAGCCTCACGCCATTGGCCAACAGCGCGGAGGCCAGGGTATCGCCCTGGAAACCGCTGTAGCGGCGGCCGTCGAAGGTGAAGTCCAGAGGGCGGCGGCGGTCGATCATGCCGCCGGTCGCTGTACGAAAGCCCTGACCAACGGCCGTTGCCGGGGAGGCGCTGCTCTGGGAGGTGGTGTCCCGAAGGGTGATCGTGGTCATGCGACCTCTCCTGTCCGGCGGCTCAGCGCGACATCGCGCGCGGGGGACACCCCGGTGATCTCGTGGGTGCGCGTATCCCGGTCGACCACGAGCCAGGAGCGGCAGCCGGCGCCGTGATACCAGAGCTCGCGATGGGGGCCGGCAGGGTTGTCGCGCAGGTAGACGTAGTCGTGCATGGCGGCGGGGGGCACCTCCATGCCCTCGGGCCGGATCGGCGCGGCGTCGCCGAGATAGCTGAACTCGCCGTTGTCGCGGGGCCCGCAATGGGGGCATCGGATACGCATGATCGTCGTTCCCTCAATCCAGATCCGCGCTCAATGCAGGTTCGGCTGGGCGCCCATGCCCTTCTCGTCGATGAGATGGCCGGTGGCGAAACGGTCGAGCCGGTAGGCGGCGGCGTCCTCATGCGAGGTGTCGCGGGCGATGAGATGGGCAAAACAGAAGCCCGCCGCCGGGGTCGCCTTGAAGCCGCCGTAACACCAGCCCGCATTGAGATAGAGACCGTCGATGGGTGTACGGTCGATGATCGGACTGCCGTCCATGGACATGTCCATGATCCCGCCCCAGTGCCGCAGCAGGCGCAGGCGCCCGAGGCCCGGCCACAGGGCCATGCCGCCCTCCATCACGTCCTCGATCGTCGCGAGATTGCCGCGCTGAGCGTAGGAATTGTAGCCGTCGATATCGCCCCCGAAGACGAGGCCGCCCTTGTCCGACTGGCTGACGTAGAAATGGCCGGCCCCGAAGGTCATCACCGTGTCGATGAGGGGCTTCACGCCCTCACTGACGAAGGCCTGGAGCACGTGGCTCTCGATCGGCAGGCGCAGATCGGCCATGGACGCCAGCAGCGATGTCGAGCCCGCCACCGAGAGCGCGACCTTCTTCGCCCGGATGAAGCCACGGCTCGTCTCGACCCCGACCACCCGGCCGTTCTCGCGGCGGATACCGGTGACGGCGCAGTTCTGCACGATGTCGACGCCCCGGTCGCTGGCCGCGCGGGCATAGCCCCAGGCCACGGCGTCGTGGCGCACGGTGCCGCCCCGGCGCTGGAGGAGACCGCCCTTCACGGGAAAGCGCGCATTGTCGAAGTCGATGAACGGCACCATTCCCCGTACACCCTCGCGGTCGAGGAGTTCGGCATCGATGCCCGCCATCCGCATGGCGTTGCCGCGCCGGGCATAGGCGTCGCGTTGGGCGTCCGAATGGTAGAGGTTCAACACACCGCGCTGGCTCACCATGGCGTTATAGTTGATGTCCTGTTCCAGCCCCTCCCAGAGCTGCATCGACCGCTCGTAGAACGGGATGTTGCCGGCAAGTCCGTAATTCGAGCGCACGATGGTGGTGTTGCGCCCGACATTGCCGGAGCCGACATGGCTCTTCTCCAGCACCACCACATTGGTGATGCCGTGCTCCTTGGCGAGATAATAGGCGGTCGCGAGGCCATGACCGCCGCCGCCGACGATGACGACGTCGTACTCGGTCTTGGGCACGGCATCGCGCCATTGGGGCTTCCAATCGCGCTGGCCATGCAGGGCCTGACCCAGGACGCTGAAAAGGGAATAGCGCATGGCGGGACATGCTCCGGGGCTGAATGCGGCGTGTGAGCTTCATCGGTAGCTGATCGCCAGCCAGCGCCCATTGCATTTTGCGACGTCATTCGGACAATTCGCGCAGAAATGAGCATCCGCCCCCTAACTCCCAATCCTTCACGTTTGAATCGGAACGCCGCCGCGCCGGAAAAGCCGAAGCCGCTGACCGTCGGCTTCATCCTGCTGCCCGGCTTTCCGCTCATGTCCTACGCGGCCGCGGTCGAACCCATGCGGGCGGCCAACACCCTCTTGGACAGCGAAGTCTACCGCTGGTGGCATGCGGCACCGGGTGGCGGCGCCGTCCAGGCTTCGAACGGAATCGCGATCCTGCCGGATGTCGATGTCGGAGATACCAAACTCGACGCCGATCGGGTCTTCGTCTGTGCGGGCGGAAATCCAGCCGCCTTCGACGACCCGGCCCTGACCGCTTGGCTTCGCCATCTCGCCCGGCGTGGGATCACGCTCGGCGGCATTTCAGGAGGGCCTTACCTGCTCGCCCGCGCGGGTCTGCTGACGGGGCGCCGTTGCACGCTCCACTGGGAGCACGTTCCCGCCTTCGAGGAACGCTACCCGGATATCGAGGTCGTGCGTTCCCTGTTCGAGATCCAGAACGATCGGATCACCTGTTCCGGCGGGATCGCCGCCCTGGACCTGATGCTCAACCTGATCGAACGCGACCACGGTCCGGGCCTCGCGAACGGTGTCAGCGACTGGTTCCTGCACAACCAGATCCGGGAGGGCCTGAGCCCGCAGAGGATGGACCTGCGCCTGCGGATCGGGGTGCGGGATCCGCGCCTGCTCCGGGTCCTCGCCGCGATGGAGGCCAATCTGGAAGCGCCGCTATCGCGGCAGGGCTTGGCAGATCTCGCCCGCGTCTCGATCCGCCAGCTCGAGCTGCTTTTCAGAAGCCGGATCGGTATCAGTCTTCACCAGCATTATCTCACCCTGCGGCTCGACCGGGCCCATCAGCTCCGCCGCGAGAGCGCGCTAAGCTCGGCCGATATCGCCACGGCAACGGGATTCGCCAATGCGGCCGAACTCGCCCGAGCCGAGCGCCGGCGAAGCCTCAGGGCCACGCCTCCGTCGAGCACTGTCGCCGAAACGTAAAAGTGCCTGTCCCCGCGGTGGGCGTCCCTACCGGAACGCCCACCGTCGAAGGGTAACGAACGCTCAGCGCCCGTACGCCGTCCGATGAAGGTGGAGATCCGCCTCGGGACGTACGAGATCAAGCCGGGTTGGGACGGCGTGCCGGCGCGGCGCACGACGGGCCGCGAAACGGTCCCGCGCCGCCTTCGCCGCCTGCTCGACGCTGCGGAAGACGAGCCCGTCGAGGGGATCGAAATCGCGTTCTGACGAGAAGAACCGCACGCCGCCCCGTTCGGGCACGGCGATTCCGGCCGTCACTTCGCCGATTTCGATCACCCGCGGCGGCGGGGTGGCATGAAGGCGGTTGCGGGCACGGGCCTGGAGATGATCCGCCCGGGCATCAGGCGTGTGCAATCGATTCAACGCCCGATGAGCGTCGTCCTGGTGGAGATGGGGCATGATGTCGTGAACTCCTGACGCGGCCCGAGGGCCATCTGCTGAAAGCGGCTCGATCTGACGGGTCGGTCAGCATCGACAGCGGGAGCAGGCATGCAGAAGAGCTTGGAACGAGGTTCGATCAATCACGGAAAGTCATCCTTTCGATGAAGGACCACGAGGCGCGAACGCTCCGCAGTGCTTTAGCGTTTGATGACGCGGCGCAAGCTACACACTTCAAATCACCGCGGCGGATAGGCCCATACGGACCACAACCGCACCTATAGAATGATAGCAGTCCTCCGCTTCGTCAACGGATGCATCTTCCGAATGCATGCGCCCTCATGGCATGAATGACGTGCAGATCAACGGAGCGCAGGCGGTTTCTTCGGAACGAACCGAGGTCAGGCGGACACTGCGGAGCGCTCGATCAAGCCAGCGAGGTCGCGATGATGCGCATAGACCCGTTCGGCACCGGCCGCGATCAGGTCCGCCCCCGTGGCGTCGTGCAGCCAATGGCCGCCGCCGGTGAAGCCGAGGACGCGCATTCCGGCAGCGCGCGCCGCCGTGACGCCGGGCACGCTGTCCTCCACCACGAGGCAGCGACCGGGGGCAACGCCCATCTCGGCGGCGGCAAGGAGGAAGAGGTCGGGCGCCGGCTTACCGCGAGAGACCATGGTCGCGGAGAAGATGCGGCCGTCGAACAGGGGCAACAGACCGGTGAGGCCGAGCGAATGGGCGAGCCGCGCCGGATCGCTGCTCGATGCTACGCAGCTCGGAAGCTCGAGCGCCCGCACCGCCAGGGCGATCCCCTCCATGGCACGCAGATCGCGGTCGAAGGCACGAAGGGTTTCGGCCTTTACCGCCTCGACGAAGCCGTCGGGTGCGACGATCCCATAATCGCGCTCGATATGACCCATGATCGACGTCATCGACGTGCCGGCGAAGCGCTCCCGCACCGTATCCACATCGATGGCGACGCCGATCCGGTTGAGCCCGGCGGTCAGGGTACCGAGGCTCAGCGGTTCGCTGTCGACCAGCACGCCATCGCAATCGAAGATCACCAGTTCGGTGGTGGTTTCGGGTTCGGTGGGCAAGGCGATGGTCCGCTAAAAATGGCTGGGACGGGCTGTGCCACGGAGCTGTCACGGCGCGCAATGGCGGCCGATGCGCGCTCGCTGCCGGGACGGCGTGTGCCTCGGAGACCTTGCGCCTCGCGGCGGCGCCCCCTAATCCCGCAGGGCCGGCACGGGAGCCGGCTTGTGTGCAAGCCGCGATGCTCCGCTTCCTAAGCCGCCTCCTCGGATATGTCGTCCTCGCGGCGGGCTTCGTCGGCCTCGTCTACGATGGCGCGCGCTCGATCGCCAATAACGGCGTCCGCGTCACCAGCCTGAGCGACCTTCTGATGACGCTGTTCAAGGAGCGCGGGAGTGCGCTCCAAGGCTCGGTGGAGAGCGTGGCCCCATGGCTGTGGCAGGCCCTCGTCCTGCCGCTCACTCTGGCACCCGCCTGCCTCCTCGGCCTCGGTCTCGGGGCCTTCCTGCTCTGGCTCGGCCAGCCGCCTCGGGAGCCGATCGGCTTTCTCAGCCGGCCCTGACACCTCGACCGTGAGGCATGGCCGTTTCGACACGGGGCATTCAGGAAGACGGTCCGGCACCCCATATAGGACGCATCCCGCCCTCTCACGGAGGCCCCGATGCTTCAGTTCTTCCGCAAACGTCCCGAAATGCCGAGCGCCGCCGACGCGCTGCCCGGCCGGTCGACGCCGATTCCCACAACCGAGACTCATTTCGTCAATGGCCATCCGCTGAAAGGTCCCTATCCTGAGGGAAGCGAGCAGATCGTTCTAGGTCTCGGCTGCTTCTGGGGCACCGAGCGCAAGTTCTGGCAATTGCCGGACGGAATCGTCGTGACGGCGGTGGGCTATGCCGGCGGCTTCACGCCCAACCCAACCTACGAAGAGGTCTGCTCGGGCATGACCGGGCATAACGAGGTGGTTCTGGTCGTCTACGATCCTTCCGTGCGCCCCCTGGAGGCAGTGCTCAAGACGTTCTTCGAGAGTCATGACCCGACCCAGGGCATGCGTCAGGGCAACGATGTCGGCACACAGTACCGCTCGGGAATTTACACCGCGAACGACGCGCAGGCCGAGACCGCCCGACGCGTTCGGGAGGCCTACGGGGAGGCTTTGAAGGCACGCGGGTTCGGCGAGATCACCACGGAGATCGTCCCCCTCGATATGTTCTACTTCGCTGAAGGCTACCATCAGCAGTACCTCGCCAAGAACCCCGCGGGCTATTGCGGCGTCGGCGGCACCGGCGTGACCTGTCCAATCGGAACCGGCGTCGCCGCCTGAAGCGCCTCGCCCGCCAAGCTCACCGCTTGTCGAGCTTGGCCGCTCATGCCAAACCCCGCCCGATCGGGCGGGGGATTCGAGACGGATGATCGAACAGGTTTTCGAACGCGTGCTCTTCGCGTGCCGCTGGCTACTGGCGCCGTTCTACGCGGCGCTCGGCATCGGCATCGTCGTGCTTCTGGTCAAGCTGCTGCAGGAGCTCGCTCATTTCGTCCTGCACATGTGGAGCGCCACCGAGTCGCAGATCATTCTCGGTGTGCTGACCCTGGTGGACCTGTCCTTCACCGCATCCTTGCTCATCATCGTGATGTTCTCGGGCTACGAGAACTTCGTCTCGAAGATCGACCATACGGACCACAAGGACTGGCCCGAATGGATGGGAACGATCGACTTCACCGGGCTGAAGCTGAAGCTGATGTCCTCGATCGTCGCCATTTCGGCAATCTCGCTGCTGAAAGCTTTCATGGACATCAAGGCGACGCCGGACCGCGAATTATACTGGCTCGTCGGTCTCCACATGGTCTTCGTCGTCTCCGGAATCCTCATGGCCCTCACGGATCGGATCGCCGCCGGCCACCACGACAAGTAAAGACGCCGCGATGACCCGCTCGGAGGCAGTCGGCGAAGCGCTTCGGATCCTCGCTCCGCGCTTGCCCGCTTTCGAGACGGATTCCGTCCTCTCCCGGGCGCTGACAAGTCCGGGGCTGCGGAATGCGAGCCCCGAGAACGCGGCTTGGCTCGCCCTCGTCGCCTTTGCCCGCCACGTCTTCACCGAATACGATTCCTATCTCGACGAGGGCTACGACCGCGACAGCGCCCGCCATTTCGTCCTCGACGAGCTTAACGAGACGTTGCGCGGCTGGGGCGTACGCCGAACCGTCTCCGAGGACGTTGAACAACCGGACGACGAGTGATCACCGGCACCGCACTGCCCCGCCGAAACGGACAGCCGCGGGAAACCTTTCCGGCCGCGCAACCGTTCTCGCCACCGAGGGGGCCGCGACCGTTCATAGGACAGTGGCCATGCGCAGAATGCTCCCGATCATTGCCGGCCTGGTGCTCGCATCCGGCGCGGGTCTCGACGCCGATAGGGCGTCGGCGCAACAGGTCGCCGATCCGGCCGCCTGCACCTCGTTCGACTGGCCGATCCTGCGGGAGCAGGCCTGGTTCGAAGCGCCTTCTCTCCCCCGGCTCGATTCCGGCGCGACCCTCTCCGCAGAGATGCCGGGCGCCGTCCTGGCGCTCAAGCCGATCGCCGAGGCCGATCTCCCCTTCGTGCCCTCGCGGGAACCGAATCCCGGCACATTCGGCGGCAACTTGCGGATACCGCCCGTCGTCACGCCCGGCCTGTATCAGGTGACCCTGTCGGACAATGCCTGGATCGACGTGAGCCAAGACGGCACGACGACGCGCAAACCCGTGGCGAGCACGATGCGGCCCGGATGTCCGGGCGTTTCGAAGAGCGTCCGGTTCCAGTTCGGCACCACTCCCATTCTCATCATCGTCAGCGGCGCGAAATCGGACTCGATCAAGATCTCGGTCTCGCCAGCGGAATAGCCGAGAGCTCTCGACGGCCCGACGGCCGATGGACTAGGTTGGCGCCATGCACCTGACCTTACGCTCGTTCCGCCTCGCAGCCCTCGCCTTCCTCGCCTGTGGAGGGGCCGCACAGGCCCAGGACAGGGGCAGTGTGAACCCCAAGCCCCTACCGCCACTGGACAATCCCGACGCGCCCTCGACACCGGCCAAAGCCCTGTTCGGGCGGGCAACGACGCCGGCTCCCGGCCCTGCAAGACCCTACGGATCCTATGCCAAGGGATGCTTCTCCGGCGGCGAGGCGCTGGCCCAGGACGGCCAGAACTGGCAGGTGATGCGCCTCTCACGCAACCGGATGTGGGGCACGCCGCATCTGGTGGATTTCATCGAGCGACTGGCGGCCAAGGCTCCCAGCGTCGGTTGGAACGGCCTTCTCGTCGGCGACATGTCCCAGCCTCGCGGCGGACCGATGCTCACCGGCCACGCCTCCCACCAGCTCGGCCTCGACGCGGATATCTGGCTGACACCGATGCCAAACCACCGCATGACACGCGCGGAGCGCGAGGAGACCTCGGCCACCAACGTGGTGCGCACGGACCGCCTCGACATCGATCCGCAGGTCTGGACACCGGAACACCTCAAGCTGATCCGCCTCACGGCACAGCAGCCGGAGGTCGCGCGCCTCTTCGTCAACCCGGCGATCAAGAAAGCCCTGTGCCGGGGAGCGGGTGGCGATCGCTCCTGGCTCAACAAGGTTCGCCCGATGTACGGGCACAATTACCACTACCATATTCGCCTCTCCTGCCCGGCCGGGGACGATCAGTGCGGGGACCAGGCCCCGCCGCCGCCCGGCGACGGCTGTGGCGAGGAACTCGCCTATTGGTTCAGCGACGCCGTGCTGAACCCGCCGAAATCGACGAAGCCCATCAAGCCGAAGCCGCCGATGACGATGGCGGCCCTTCCCGCCGCCTGCCGGGTGGTGCTGAAGGCCCGGTGAGCGCTACGGTTCCGCGGGCCCGGAGCATGGACCGATGTACCGCGAGGCAGTGTTGACGGGCGGGGATCCGGAACGTCGGGCCGGATAGGCCATGCGGTCCTGCATGGCGACCGCACCATCCCTGATCCGAGTCACACAATCGAAGGGGGCTGGTTCCACGGGGTCAGCGGCAGGACAGTATCGGGTGGCCCCGAAACGATCAGCCAGGCTTCGTCCAGGACATGGACAACATCCGTCCCGGCCAGATTCGTCAGATGGTGCGCGATCAGCATGAGCGTGCCGGACAGGACCGCCATCACCGCCGCATCGGTTTCGCCGTCGAGGGAACTCGTCGCCTCGACGAAAACGATCATATCCGTAAGGACGGCCTGGGGTTTGGGGGCAGGCAAGAACGATGCTGACCGAACCGATCGCTGGAGGATGGTGGCGCAGCCGGAACTCCTAGCGGGGGATCTAACCGTCCGACGGGCCGAGGGGCCGAGTCTCGCGCGCGCGACGCAGGAAGGCGCGTGGCGGCTGTCCCGTGAGACGGCGGAAGGTCTTTGACATCTGGCTCGCATCGTTGAACCCCACCAGGGGCACGATCTCGCTCAGGCTCAACGTCCCGCTGGCAATCAGGTCCTGCGCCCGGTTCACCCGCTCCCGCAAGATGAACTGATAGGGTGTCACACCGAAGGATGTCTTGAAGGCGCGAACGAGATGGCCAACGCTGGTGCCGACGGCGTCCGCCAAGTGTTGCAGGCTCAGCGGTTCAGCGAGGCGGGAGAGGATCAGCTCGCGAAGGGTCGTGGCCTGTGCCGAAGACAGCGTGGGGCCGGCGCGGCGGGGAATCGCTTCACCGCCTGAGAACAGCTGCAGCAGCGTCGCCGATACGCTTTCCACCAACAATGGCCCGCTGGAGCATCCCGTCTCCAGGTCGGCCGATACGGCTTGCAATAGATGGCTGACCGCGATCTGCGAGCGCAACGGAACGAACTGCGTCCGAATCTGTGTCTTGGTGAGGGAGGCGTCGGTGATGCGCTCGACGGCCTCCGGGGCCAGTCTCAGCGTTAACGTACGGAACGGCCCGGTCCAACTCTCGACCACAGCAGCCCCCGGCTCGAGGACGATGATGTTGTCCTCCGAAAAATCATAAGTCTGGCCCGACCAGAGGAAGCGCTGACTCGGCGGCGACAGCGACAGGGCGAAGTGGATGCCTTGCTGGACGATGGACACCGTCCCCTGGCTGCCGAGCATGATGTCGCTGAAGCCGATTCCGGACCAGCCGAGACCCATGCTGGTCTGGAGCACAGCCTCGATCTCGCCGTCGAGTTCGATCGTGCAACCGAATTCGCTCTGATCAATCCGCATTCACGCGATCATGATGCATGCGAAAACTCCCATTGGCAGCCCAACTCCCGGACGGTCGCGAGAAACACGACTCGACAGGACCCGTCCCCGAGCGCGGGGTTCGGGCATTCGATCGGCAATGAGCCGCCTTGCCGAACAACCGCCACCGTAAGCCGATCAGTCCGCACCTTCCCGCAAAGCGATGCAGCACGCAAGGGTGAGATCCAATGAAACTGCATCCGACGCGATAAGCCTATTATAAGATGTCTTGCCTTTGTCGTTCAGTCTAGCCCGCTGACCGTGACTGCCACGGCCTCCCCGGGAAATGCGACTGCCCTTTGTCAATTCTATAATAAAATTTATCGCCTTCGAACCGCCTCGCTCCGGGGGGCGCAGATCATTGCTGTCGCTTCAACCGGCAGGAGGAGAAGCAAATTCCACACAGTCAAGCCCCACCTTGCCGACAGGGCCACCTGCGACAAATTGTCAGATAATCCTAAAATTGCATTATTTTTCAACGACTTTGGTGGAAAAATTCAAAATTACAACCCTCGCCTTATCTTTAGCAAGAATCGCCAATTCCCAGCAAGCTTGGTCATGAAAATCAGACCTTCGCTGACCGTAGCCAAAGGAACAGCCAAGCTGTCATCAATCGACAAAAAGGCTTTCCAAGGAGAGACCTCAGGCATAAGGGTCGAAATTGAGGCTTGATGGACGATCCTGAACGTGTAGGCTGGATGACAGAAAGCAAGACGGAATGCTTTCAAACATAGACTAGAGAAAAAG
This sequence comes from Methylobacterium bullatum, assembly GCA_902712845.1. Lineage (NCBI taxonomy): Bacteria > Pseudomonadati > Pseudomonadota > Alphaproteobacteria > Hyphomicrobiales > Methylobacteriaceae > Methylobacterium > Methylobacterium bullatum. The sequence continues at coordinate 1,486,937 of LR743504.1, read as the reverse complement.
ATCGAAATACCGAATACACTCTGGAGAGAACCAATGTCTAAGACCAATGACACCATCCGCACCCTCGATGCATCCGAACTCGATGCGGTCGGCGGCGGCCTCTCCCTGGGTCTCGACCTCGACCTTTCGAGTGAACTCGGTGCCGTTTCGGGCACGATCGACCAAGTCGGCGGTTTGGTCGGCGGTCTCGTCGGTGGCCTGCTCGGCGCAGTTGGTGGCCTCCTGGGCGGCAAGTAGCCCTGGGCGGCAAGTAGCCTGGCCTGCGAATCCCGATTTCTCGGCATGGCGCGAAGCGAACGCACCGCCTAATCTTGGAGATGTGACATGACCCAGAACCTCGACACCATTCGCGAACTCGACGCCACCGAACTCGACGCCGTCGGCGGCGGACTGTCCCTCGGTCTGGATCTCGACCTGTCCAGCGAACTCGGCGCCGTTTCCGGCGTGGTCGGTCAGGTGGGTGGCTTGGTGAGCGGCCTCGTCGGCGGTCTTCTCGGCGCGGTCGGCGGCCTTCTCGGCGGCCACTGAGCCCTTATCCGCATCAATCCTGATCGGTGAATAAGCGCGGCGGGCCGGTAGGCCCGCCGCGCTTCTCGTGCATAAGACGCCTGAACGTCGAACTACGCCGCCCTTGGGCTAGGAGGACCGCCGAACCCGATGACGTCGCCGCTTTTTCGCGCAGAGGTCGCCCGAGCGCGCCAGGATTCCTGGTTGGGCGAAGCCCAGGTCGTACAGCCGCTCTCGATCCGGCTGGTGACCACGATCACGATCCTGATCACCATCGCGGCAATCCTGTACGTGGTCTTCGGCACCTACACCCGCCGTATCCACGCCTTCGGCATGCTCACGCCGGATGTGGGTCTCATCACCGTGGCGAGCCCGGTGGCCGGACGCGTCAGTGCCTCGGGGGTGAAGGAGGGGGAGCGGGTCGTGCAGGGCCAGCTTCTCTACACCCTCGACCTCGACGCCGTCTCAGCCAACGGCCCGACCCAGCAGCGCATCATCGATCAGCTGGCCCGGCAGAAGGAGACGATCGAGGCGCAATCTCGATTGCGGTCGGCCATGGCGGCCACCGAGAAGCGCTCGCTCGCCGAGCAGATCGACAACCTGCAATCCCAGTCGCGGCAATTAGAGGAGCAGGTCCAGTTGCAGGAGAAGCTGGTGCCGCCGCTGAAGGAGCGTGTCGATGTCCTCGCCAAGGCCGTGAGCGACGGATTCGCCAGGTCGGCCGATCTCCAGAACCAGAATTACCTCTACCTTCAAGCCAGCTCCCAGCTTGCCCAGTTCCGCAATTCGCGCCTGCAGCTCATGGGCAAGGTCGGCGAATTGCAGGCGACGCTCGCCACCTTCGACGACAAGCTCGCCCGCGACCTCGCCGAGATGGACCGCACCGCCGCCCAATTGGAGCAGCAGCGGGCCGAGAGCGAGGCACGCCGGGCCATCGAGGTGCGGGCGCCGGAGAAGGGCATTCTCACCTCCATCCGGGTCCAGGCCGGCCAGGGCGTGGCGGCGGGCGCCACCCTGCTCACCCTGCTGCCAAGCGAAGGCCGGCTCCAAGCGAACCTGTTCGTGGAATCCTCCGCCATCGGCTTCATCGATACGGGCGAGGCGGTGATGCTGCGCTACGCGGCCTTCCCGTTCCAGCGCTTCGGCCTCTATCGCGGCACCGTCACGGAGGTGACCAGGGCGCCCCTGGAGGCCGCCGACCTGCCGGAAGCCGCTGGCGCCAAGGCGAAGAACGGCGACGGCATTTACCGCATCATCGTTCGGCCGGACGAGAACAGCGTGATCGCCTATGGTGAGAGCCGCCGTCTGGAAGCCGGGATGCGAGTCGAGGCCGACATCGCCCTGGAGAAGCGCCCCCTCTACCGCTGGCTTCTCGACCCGCTCTATCGGGTCAAGCGCAGCGTCGATCTCGTGACCCGCGGCGGATGAAAGCGTGAGCCTGCTCAGCACCCTTCAGTTCGGCTTCGGCCGGCGCGTGCCCGTTCTGCTTCAGGCGGAGGCCGCCGAATGCGGCATGGCCTGCCTCGGCATGGTGCTCGGCTATCACGGCCGCCATGTCGATCTCGGCGCCCTGCGCCGCCGCCACGCCCTGTCGCTCAAGGGCATGACCCTGCGCAACCTCATCGATCTCGCGGGCTCAATGGGCCTCGCCACCCGGGCCTTGCGGGCGGAACTGAAGGACCTGCCCAAGCTTAAGACGCCCTGCATCCTGCATTGGGGGCTCAACCACTTCGTCGTGCTCACCGCCGTGAACGGCAGGGGGATCGTCATCCACGATCCCGCCCGGGGGCGGCGCAAGCTCACCTTCGCGGAGGCGTCGCGCGAGTTCACGGGCGTCGCCCTGGAGGCGAGCCCGACCACCAGCTTCGTGCGCGAGAAGCGGCAGCGCGGACTGGCACTGGGCGACCTGTTCCGGACGATCGGCGGCATCCGCCCGGCCCTCGCCCAGATCCTGGCTCTGTCCCTCGGCATCGAGCTCGTCGCGATCCTGATGCCGATCGCCTCGCAGATCGTCATCGACGAGGTCATCGTCAACGCCGATCTCGACCTGTTGCTGGTGGTGGCGGTGGGGCTCGCCCTGCTGCTCGTCGTCCAGCTCGTCCTCTCGGTGGCGCGGACCTGGGCGATCATGCTCACCGGAACCAAGCTGAACTATCAATGGTCGGGGAGCCTGTTCGACCACCTCTCGCGCCTGCCGCTGGACTATTTCGAGAAGCGGCACGTGGGCGACGTGATCTCGCGCTTCGGCTCCCTTGCGACGATCCAGAAGGGGCTCACCACCGACCTCGTCCAGGCCGTGCTCGACGGGATCATGTCCATCGGCATGCTCGCCATGCTGGTGGTCTATGGCGGCTGGCTCTCCCTCGTCGTCGTCGCCTCGACGGCGCTCGCTGCGGCGCTGCGGATCGCCGCCTACGCCTCGTACCGGGAGGGGACCGAGGAGGCGATCGTCGCCGAGGCGCGCCAGCAGAGCCACTTCATCGAGACCGTGCGCGGCATGGCGAGCGTGAAGCTCCTCGACCTGCGCGAGCGCCGGCGCGGCACTTGGATGAACCATTTCGTCACATCGCTGAACGCCCGGCTGCGGCTCCAGCGCCTCGACCTCGTCTTCGGCCGGGCCAACGAAATGCTGTTCGGCCTCGACCGGCTGCTCCTCTTGGTGCTCGGCGCATGGGCGGTCATCGACCAGTCGATGACGCTAGGGATGCTGGTGGCCTTCCTCGCCTATCGCGACCAGTTCTCGCAGCGGATCGGCAACCTGATCCAGTCGGGCTTCCAGCTGCGCATGCTCAACGTCCAGACCGACCGGCTGTCGGACATCGTCATGAGCGAGCCCGAGGAGGGCTCCGGTTCCACCCTGGAACCGCCCGCCCCGGCGGTGATCCGGGCGGCGGAGGGAACGGGAAGTGTCGCCGTGAAGGAGCTCGCCCTGCGCTACGGCGCGGATGAGCCCTGGATCTTCCGCGACCTCAGCCTCGACGTGCCGGCGGGGACGAGCTTCGCCATCACCGGCCCCTCGGGCTCGGGCAAGACCTCGCTGATGAAGATCATGATGGGCCTGCTGCCGGCGAGCGAGGGGCGCGTCCTCGTCGACGGGCAGGAGATCCGCACCCTCGGGGCGGCCAGCTATCGCCGCCGGATCGCGGGCGTGATGCAGAATGACGGCCTCTTCGCCGGCTCCATCGCCGAGAACATCGCCAGTTTCGACGAGCGGCCGGATGCCGGCTGGATCGAGGAATGCGCCGCGCGCGCCGCGATTCTCGCCGACATCAAGCGCACCCCGATGGGGTTCGAGACCCTGGTGGGCGATATGGGCTCCACTCTCTCGGGCGGCCAGAAGCAGCGCGTCATCCTGGCCCGCGCCCTCTACCGCAAACCGGAGATCCTGTTCCTCGACGAGGCAACGAGCCATCTCGACGAGGCGACCGAAGCCGTCATCGCCGAGGCTTTGCGCAACCTGCGCATGACCCGGATCATCGTCGCCCACCGCCCGGCCACCATCGCCGGGGCGGACCGCGTCTTTACCCTGACGCCCTCCACATGAGGCCCCGTCGGGACGAGAGCCTTCGCGCCCGCCCGTCGAGGAGCCACCCCAGTGCGAGCGTCAAACGCTGAGATATTGTTCGTCGGTGACCTGTTCCAACCACGTCACCATCCGACCGTCGAGTTGCTCCTGGATCGCGATATGCGTCAGGGCCGTCGTTGCCGTTGCCCCGTGCCAGTGTTTTTCACCCGGCTCGAACCAGACGACGTCGCCCGGCGCGATAGCCTCCATCGGGCCACCCTCCCGCTGAACCCAGCCTGCCCCGAAGGTGACGATGAGCGTCTGGCCGAGCGGATGCGTATGCCACGCTGTGCGGGCGCCCGGCTCGAACGTCACGCTGGCTCCGGCGACCCGCGCCGGCTCGGGCGCGGAGAAAAGAGGGTCGATCCGCACGGTCCCGGTGAACCATTCGGACGGTCCCCTGCCGGACGGTCGCGACCCGCTGCGTGTGATGTCCATTCGCCTGCTCCTTCGCTTGCGCCGGATCGACCGTCAAAGCGACCAACCACCGTCGATCACCGTGGCGGCTCCGGTCACGAACCCACCGAGGTCCGAGCACATCCAGAGCACCGCTTCCGCGATCTCCTCCGGCTTGCCGAGGCGCCCTACCGGTTCGAGGTCGATCGCCTTCTGAACGTCGCCTCCCGTGAAACGGTCCATCATCGGCGTTTCGATGTTGCCGGGCAGGATAGCGTTCACCCGTATGTTCTTCCTGGCATAATCCAGCGCCGCCGAGCGGGTGAGACCGATGATGGCGTGTTTGGAAGCGGCATAGGCCGCGCCGCCCGCGACACCGCGGATGCCGGCACCGGACGAGGTGTTGACCACCACGCCGCCGCCCTGGCGCACCATCTGCGCCAGCTCGTACTTCATGCACAGGAAGGTCCCCCTCAGGTTGATGTCGAGGATGCGGTCCCATTCGTCGAGTTCGATCTCGTGGACCGGCGTGGCCCTGTTCTCGACTCCGGCATTGTTGAAGGCGCAGTCGAGGCGTCCGAAGCGTTCGACGGTTCGGGCAATCGCCGCTTCCACCTCTTCCGATAGAGACACGTCGCAACGGATCGCCAACACTTCTCCGCCGGCCGCTTCAATCTCGGTCCGCAATTGTTCCAGTGGCGATTCCATCCGGTCGGCAATTGCCACACGAGCCCCCTCGGCCGCGAAAGCGAGGGCGGCGGCACGTCCGATACCGCTGGCGGCACCGGTGACGAAAACGACCTTTTCGGTGAAACGGTGCATGGTGAGCATGGCGGAAGCCTCCGGCTGGCCGTGATGGCGAGCTTTACCGCCCACCGATCAGCGACAAGTAGGCTCACAGCGTCGCTCCGATGACCCGCCATTGCTTCAACGGACCGATGAGCAAGGCTCATCGCTGGGCGACATCGCGCCTACAGACCGAGCGGTCGAAGCTCGCGAACCAGATCGATGAGGAGCCGCAGGCCGGTCGGCAACTGGCGACGTCCCGGATAGTAGATGTGAAAGCCGGCTCCCTCGGGTGCCCAATCCATCAGCACGACGCGCAGCTCACCGCGACTGATCGGCGACCTGACGCATGGTTCGGGGAGGTAGGCCAGCCCCCCGCCTGCCGTCGCGAGGGACAGCGCGAAGTGCGTATTGTCGATCGTCACGGCGCCGGGCACGTCGAGCGCGAGCGACTCACCGGCCCGTTCGAACTCCCAACCGTAGAGCCGCTCGTCGCCGAGGCGGATGCGCAGGCACCGATGCGCCAACAGGTCGTGTGGATGCGCCGGCGTTCCATGCCGATCCAGATAGCAGGGTGCGCCGACCACCACCCAGCGCAGGTCGGCTGACAGGCGCTGCGCGATCATGTCTTGAGCGACGGTGCCGCCATATCGGATGCCCGCATCGGCCCCGGCATCCACGATGTCGATCAGATCGTTGGAGACACGAACGTCGATCTCAATCTGCGGATGGCGCTCGCTGAAAACTGGCAGCACGGGCGCGAGCAGCAGGGCGCTCGCATGTTCGAGCACATTGAGACGAATGCGCCCCGCAGCGTTCCCTGGCTCCCGGTGGCGGTTAAGCCCATCGAGCGCCGAACCGATCGCCGCGAAGGGCGCATCGAGCGTCGCCAGAAGCTCTTCGCCCGCCGCGGTCAGGGTGACGCTCCGGCTGGTGCGGTTGATCAGCCGCACGCCGAGGCGAGCCTCCATCGCCTTGAGGGCATGGCTGAGCGCGGAGGCACTGACACCGAGTTCCAGCCCCGCGCGCCGGAAACTCAGGTGGCGAGCGATGGCGAGGAAGGTGCCGAGATCGGCAAGATCGGTCCGACTGGTCAGCATGAGGCAGGGGAACGTTCGCTGGCGGGAAACTGATCCGAGCCGGCCTCCGTCAGCACAGGCTCGCAGGCCGAGGGTGTTCAACGTCAGGTATTGTCCCTAGGGACTTCCGGCTCGACCGGGCACAATCGGCCGATGGGTCTGCTTCTCATCCTCTCCATCGGCCTCGTGGCGGGTGTCGTCAGCGGCATCATCGGCATCGGCTCCTCGATCATGCTGGTGCCGGTTCTCGCTTATGTTTACGGCCCCAAGGAAGCCATCTCGATCATGGCGGTCGCGGCCGTGATGGCGAACCTCTCCCGCATCCTGGCATGGTGGCGAGAGGTCGACCGGCGGGCCGGCGCTGCCTATGCGGCGTCTGGAATTCCGGCGGCAATGCTCGGCGCCCGCACGATGCTCGTCCTGCCGCCGCGTGCTGTCGATCCGGCGATCGGCGCGTTCCTTCTGGCGATGATCCCCGGACGCCGCTGGCTGGCCGACCGCCTCGTCAGATTGCGACTCCCCCTTCTGGCGGTTGCCGGAGCGGTCATCGGCTTCCTGACGGGGATCGTCGCCTCGACCGGCCCAGCCTCGGTTCCGGTTTTCATCGGCTACGGCCTGACCAAGGGTGCGTTCATCGGCACGGAGGCCGCTGCGTCGCTGGCAATCTACCTGACCAAGACCCTGACTCTTCAGGGAACCGGCGCATTGCCGGTCGCGGATTTCGTCAGAGGCCTCGCCATGGGCGCGGCACTCATGGTGGGGGCGTTCGTTGCAAAGCCCTTCGTGCTTCGCCTTTCCCCGGAGACGTTTCGGTTCTTGATGGGACGGGCTTCTGGCGATCTCGACCACGTGTCTCGTCTGGAATAGCCTCGGTTGACCCATCGCATCAAGGAACCGAGGCCATGCACAACGCGAGAGGGCTGCCGGGCCATTGCGGTCCGGCAGCCCTCCCGGATCGACTTCGAGCCGGTTGGATCGCCCACCCGGCTCGAGGTCGGTACGGGCGTTACTCCGCAGCCTGAAGAACCGGCATCTCCGCTGCCAGAGGCATCGGGTTACCGCCCAGGGCCGCGGCGAGTCTGACCTCGTCGACCTCGCCCTCCCAGCGGGCGACCACGATGCAGGCCACCGCATTGCCGATGAAGTTGGTGAGCGCGCGGCACTCGGACATGAAGCGATCCACGCCGAGGATCAGCGCCATGCCGACGACGGGCACGGAGGGGACCACCGCGAGGGTCGCCGCCAGGGTGATGAAGCCCGAACCGGTGACGCCGGCCGCGCCCTTGGAGGAGAGCATGGCCACGAGGAGCAGGAGGCCCTGCTCGCCGTAGGTGAGCGGCGTGTCCGTGGCCTGCGCGATGAAGAGCGCCGCCATGGTCATGTAGATGTTGGTGCCGTCGAGGTTGAACGAGTAGCCGGTGGGGACCACGAGGCCGACGACGGGCTTCGAGCAGCCGGCGCGCTCCATCTTCTCGAGCAGCGAAGGCAGGGCCGACTCGGAGGACGAGGTACCGAGGACGAGCATGAGCTCCTCCTTGATGTAGCGGATGAGCTTGATGATCGAGAAGCCGTTGTAGCGGGCGACGAGGCCGAGCACGCCGAGCACGAAGATCGCCGAGGTCAGGTAGAAGGCGCCGACGAGGTAGGCGAGGTTGGCGAGCGAGGCGATGCCGTACTTGCCGATGGTGAAGGCCATGGCGCCGAAGGCGCCGATGGGGGCGACCTTCATGATGATGTTGACGACGCCGAAGATGGCTTCCGACAGCACCTTGATGATGTCGAGAACCGGCTTGCCGCGATCGCCCAGGAAGGCGAGGCCGAAGCCGAACAGCACGGAGAAGAACAGGACCTGAAGGATCTCGCCGCCCGAGAACGCACCCACCGCCGTGGTCGGGATGATGTTCATGAGGAAGTCGGTGATCGACTGCGTCTTCGCCTTGTCGGCGTACATCGCGATCGACTTCGGATCGAGGGACTTCGGATCGATGTGCATGCCCGCGCCCGGCTGGACGAGGTTCGCCACGATCAGGCCGACGATGAGGGCCAGGGTCGAGAAGGTGATGAAGTAGATGAGCGCCTTGCCGCCGACGCGCCCGACCTTCTCGAGATTGGTCATGCCGGCGATGCCGGAGACGACCGTGAGGAAGATCACCGGCGCGATGATCATCTTGACGAGCTTGATGAAGGCATCGCCGAGCGGCTTCATGTCCGCGCCGACCTGCGGGTAGAAGTGACCGAGGGTGATGCCGATCGCCACGGCGACGAGAACCTGGAAATACAGCGTGCGATAGAGGGGCTTGGGCTTTGCCGGCGCGTGCGGCGCGGTGAGCGGTGACGGTATGGCGGCCATGGCGGGCTTCTCCCTTGGGAATAGATCGGTTCGGATCGAAGCGCCGGGATGTCCGGGCCTCGTCGTCTTTTGGTCTTGGCGTCCGGGGCAAGACCCCTTCGGCGCGCAGCTCTGCGATGAACGCAGGCCTGCGTTTCGGTCTGAGAATGGCAACCGCCGTGCCAGATCGGTAACTCCCGAAATAATTCGTTAAAACATTGATTTGAGACATATTTTTCAGATGGTCGCCAATCTCCTCCTCACGTCGAATGCGGTTATCCGCACCCCGCCGCGAAATTCCGTCCGGGATTCCGCACTGGAGCGAGTCCCTTGAATTCGAATGTCCCGCCTCGCGAGGGAACCGATCGCGGACTCCTGAAACGGTCGCGCTGGAGTCTCGCCCTCGCCGCCAGCCTCGTCCTCGTATGGGTCGCGGCGTGGCTGGCCGGGCAGGCAGCCGAACGCTGGGCGCTGGCCGACCTTCGCCGCACGGCGCAGTCGACCCTGGCACTGCAGGTCGGCGCCTTGCGGGCCGAGATGCAGAAACAGGCCTCGCTCCCCCTTGCCCTCGCGGCGGACCCGGAGATCGCCGCCGTGGCGGGGCCGGATCCGACGCCGGCCATGGTCGAGCAGGTCAGCAAGCGCCTCGCCCAGGTGGCGGCCGCCACGGGCTCGGCGGTGATCTACGTCATCCGCCCCGACGGAATCACCGTGGCCGCGAGCAACGCGGAGGCCGAGCGCAGTTTCGTCGGCCGGGACTACGCTTTCAGACCCTACTTCCGGCAGGCCATGGCCGATGGCGCCGGGTCGCAATTCGCCTTGGGCACGGTGAGCGGCCGGGCGGGGCTCTACCTGTCGCGGCGGATCGGCGAGGCTGGCGGCGTCGTCGTCGTGAAGATCGAGTTCGATGGGGTCGAGGCCGCGTGGCGGCAATCGGGAGACGGGGTGTTCGTGGCCGATGCGCGGGGCATCGTCCTCGTGGCGAGCGATCCCGAGTGGAGCTTCGCCACCCTGCGCGAGGTCGGCGACGACGAGCGGAAGCGCATCCGCGCGGCGCTGGAATTCGGCGAGGCGCCGCTCTCGGCGCTCCCGCTCCATCCGGTCGGAGGGATGCAGGATCTCGTCCGCGTCGGCCGGGGATCGCGGCCGGCGCGGACGGCCCTCGCCCTGGACGCTCCCATTCCGGGCACCGACTGGCGGCTCCATACCCTGACGCCCGTGGGCCCTGCCGTGGACCGCGAGCGGGTGCAGGCCTGGATCATCGCCGCCCTCGGCACGGGCCTGGCCTGTATCGGGATCGCGACACTGGCGGGCCATCGACGGCGGACCCGCCAGCACCTCGCTCAGGCGGCGGCTCGCCGGGAGGAGTTGGAGAATAGCGTCCGCGAGCGGACGCTGGAGCTCACCGACGCCAACAGGATGCTCCGGCTGGAGATCGAGGAGCGGCGGAGGGCGGAGGAGGAACGACGGCAGGCGGAAGCCGAGCGGGAGCGCTTGGGCCGCGAACTCGCCCAGGCCGGACGGCTCGCAGCGTTGGGGCAGTTCGCCGCCAGCATGGCGCATGAGATCAACCAGCCGCTGGCCGCCATCCGCTCCTACGCCGACAACGCGGCGATCCTGGTGCGGCGGGGCCGGGGCGAGGAGGCGGCGGAGAACGCCTTCGCCATCGGCCGCCTCACCGACCGCATCGGTGGGCTGACGCGGCAGCTCAAGGGGTTCGCCCGGCGCTCGTCGCCCCGGCGCGAGCCCGTGGCCCTGGCCGATATCCTCGCCAACAGCCTGGAACTGGTGGAGGCACGGGCGCAGGCGGCCCGGATTGCGGTCTCGGCGGAGAGGCCGGCTCCCGGCCTATACGTCCTCGGCGATGGGCCGCGCCTCGAACAGGTCGTGGTCAACCTGCTCCAGAACGCCCTCGACGCGGCGGCGGGGAGCGCCGATCCACGGGTCTCCATCCTGGTGCGGGACGCGCCCGAGAATCGCGTGGCCATCGAGGTCCGCGATACCGGGCCGGGCCTGCCCGAGACCATCCGGGCGCAGGTCTTCGATGCCTTCTTCACCACCAAATCCGATGGGCTCGGGCTCGGGCTCGCCATCGCGCGTGGAATCGTCGAGGATTGCGGCGGCAGCCTGAACGCCATGGACAATCCGGCCGGGGGCGCGGTGTTTCGGATGGAACTGGCCAAAGCCCCTGTGGAGGCGACCCCGTGAGCGTTGAAGAGGGTGCGGGCGGGTCGGCCGAACGGGTGGTCTTCATCGACGACGAAGCCGATGTCTGCCGCGCCAACCGCCAGAGCCTGGAGCTCGACGGGTTCACGGTGGAGACCTTCGGGGCCGCCGGACCGGCGCTGGCCGCCATCCTCTCCGATCCGCCCGGCCTTGTGGTTACCGACGTGCGCCTGCCCGATCTCGACGGCATCGCCCTGTTCGGGCGGATCAAGGCGATCGATCCGGAACTGCCCGTGATCCTGATCACCGGTCATGGCGACATCCGCATGGCGGTGGGCGCCATGCGCGAGGGGGCCTACGACTTCCTGGCAAAGCCCTATCCGGCCGAATCCCTCGTCGCCTCGGCGCGCCGCGCCCTGGAGCGGCGCCGGCTCGTCCTCGAGAACCGCACCCTGCGCGCGCGGCTGGACGCGGCGGTGGAGGAGGACCCGGCCTTCCTCGGCATCTCACCCGAGATGGTGCGCCTGCGCCGCCTCGTGCGCGAGGTCGCCCAGGCCGATGTGGACGTGCTCGTCTTCGGCGAGACCGGCTCGGGCAAGGAGGTGGTGGCGAGCGCCCTGCACCGCTGGAGCCGGCGGGCCGGCCGGAACTTCGTCGCCATGAATTGCGGGGCGCTGCCCGACAGCGTCGTCGAGAGCGAGCTCTTCGGCCACGAAGCGGGCGCCTTCACCGGTGCCCTCAAGCGCCGTGTCGGCCGGGTCGAGCACGCGCAGGGGGGCACGCTGTTCCTCGACGAGATCGAGAGCATGCCGCTCGGTCTCCAGGTCAAGCTCTTGCGCGTGCTGCAGGAGAGGGCAGTGGAGCCGCTGGGCACCAACGAGATCCGCCCCATCGACATGCGCGTGGTGGCCGCGACCAAGGTCGATCTCGGCCAGGCGGCGGCGCAGGGCACCTTCCGCGACGACCTCTACCACCGGCTCAACGTCATCACGATCGCGATCCCGCCCCTGCGCGACCGGCGCGAGGACGTGATGTTGCTGTTCCAGGAGTTCCTGACCCGCGCGGCGACGCGCTTCGGCCGCGAGCCCGCGCCGATCACACCGGCCGTGCGGGAGCACCTGCGGCGGCACGACTGGCCCGGCAACGTGCGTGAACTCGGCCATTTCGCCGAGCGTCACGCCCTGGGCCTCGGGCAGAACGAGGTCTCGCCGCCCGAAGCCGCCACCGCCGGAACCCTGGCCGAACAGGTCGACCGGTTCGAGCGCGGCCTGATCCGCGAGGAGCTGATCATGGCCGGCGGGGACGTCCGCATCGCCGCCGAATCGCTGGGCACGCCGCGCAAGACCCTCTACGACAAGATCGCCCGGCACGGCCTGACGCCCACCGATTATCGTTGAACCGGAAGGGCTTAGCTATCTTTAGAAACGGTGATCCTTGCGGTCCGGGTTCGGGCCGGTGGCGTGATAGCTGGCCATGCAGGCGTGATAGATCTGCGAGCCGAGGTCGTAGAGGCTGAGGTTGCCCGGGTTGGCGGCGCTGAACACCTGCGCCCTGGCCTGTTCGCGACAGGCGGCATCCTGCGGGCTCTGGATCGGCGGCTCGTTCACCTGCTGCGCGAGGGCGGCACCCGTGAAAGCGATGAGGAGAAAGGCGGTCAGGGTCGGGCGCATGGTGTCGAATTCCGTCTTGGGGAGAGGGACATAGAGAGGGCAAGGGCCTCGGTGGTGACGATGATCGTGCCGGGAGCCCCCTGCGGACTCGCCGGCCCCGGAAAGCCGGGGAATCTCGCGCGGTCGATGCCCGATCTGTGCCGTGAGACCCCGACCAGGGCAAGACGCATCGGCGGGCGGACTTCGAATTCGACGCGCACTCCCCGAACCACCCGCGCCGAATCGGCGGATCGCCACCGCCACGCGGCCCCGGTTTCGACCGCCATCGGGCGGCGTTTCATGCGCCATCCACACGGGACATTAACGGCCCGCGTGCTCTTGGAAATCCGGGGCCGTACCGGTGGATTTCCCCCCCGGTTTCGGCCACGACGCGGCCATCGCCATGCGGATGGCCGCCCGACCCGCCTTCAGCCCGCCGACCGCACGGACGACCCTCGGATGAACCCCTATCTCCTCCTCGCCCTGGCCATCGGCGCCGAAGTGACGGCGACCCTCGCCCTCAAGGCGGCCGACGGCCTCACCAAGCCGGTGCCGACGATCATCGTGGTGCTGGGCTACGGCACGGCGTTCTGGCTGATGTCGAACAGCATGAACATGCTGCCGATCGGGATCGTCTACGCGATCTGGGCCGGGGTCGGCATGGTCGGCGCGGCGGTCGGCGGCGCGCTTCTGTTTCAGGAGCCGATCACCCTGCCGATGATGATCGGGATCGCGGTGATCGCCGTCGGCGTGACGATCCTCGCCTCGGGCCAGACCGCGCATCACTGAGGGGCGATGTCGCGATTTGCCCGCCTCCGGCCCCGCTTTCGCCGCCCCCGGCTCGCCGCGGCGCTGATCTGCGCCCTGGCGCTGGGCGGGCTCGGCGCCGCCATCGGGCCGCTGCTCGGCGTGCCGAACCCGGTCACCCTGGCCGCCCTCGCCATCGTCGAGCCCTCCTCCGTGGGCACCTGGTTCGCGAGCCGGGTGGTGGCGGCGCCGCCCTCATCCCGCGCCCTACCCGTCCGGCTCCACGCGATTCCCGCACGAGTCCCCTGGAAGGGACAGACCGTTCCCCTGGGGGAGATGCTGGGGGCGACCCACACCAACGCCCTGCTGGTGACCCAGGACGGCGTCCTCATCCATGAATGGTATCGCCCCGGCTTAGGGCCGGCGACGCTGTTCCCGTCCTGGTCGGTGGCGAAATCGGTGGTCTCGCTGCTGGTCGGACAGACGATCGCCGAGGGGAAACTCGCCGAGACCGACCCTGTGGCGGCCCTGCTGCCGTATCTGCGGGACAAGCCGGCCTTCGGCCGCATCACCGTCCGCGACCTCCTCGACATGACGAGCGGACTCGCGGTGCCGGAGAATTACGACCCGTGGGACCCGCTCACCGGCACCGCCGGCCTATACCTCACCCGCGACATCCGCGACTTCGTGCGCGACCACGCCACCCTGTCGTCGAAGCCCGGCAGCACGGGCCAATACCGCAGCATCGACACCGAAATCCTCGGCCTGATCCTCGCGGAGGTGGAGAAGAAGCCCCTGGCCGATCTCCTCTCGGAGAGGATCTGGAAGCCCATGGGCGCGCAGGCGAACGCGACCTGGAACCTCGACCGGCCGGGGGGAACGGAGAAGGCCTTCTGCTGCATCAATGCCGTGGCCCGCGACTTCGTCCGCCTGGGCCTGATGGTGGCCGACAGTGGCCGCGTCGGCGGCGCGCGCATCGTCCCGCCGCGCTGGATCGAGCGGATCGAGACCCCGGCCCGCCGGGAGGTCGACGGCTGGCCCTACTCGGCGCAATGGTGGCACGTGCCAGAGGGCGACGACGACATCTCCGCCATCGGCGTCTACGGGCAATACGTCTACATCAACCGCGACACCGGCACGGTCATCGTCAAGCTCAGCGATCACGGCGCCGAGCAGGACGAGGCGGACACGCTGGCCGTGATGCTGGCCCTCTCCCGCACGCTCGCGGCGTCGCGCCCTTCGCGCTGAGGCGAAGGGCCGGGCGGCGGGACCCCGCAGCTCACTCCGTCATCGGAGCCAAGGGTATAGCCGGCGAAGCGCAATCTCAACCGGTCCGTCTGGCGTTGCATATTGGCATCTTCGGCCTCGATACACGCGATGTATGATGCGCTAGATTGGATTCGACAGCATATTTTCATGAAATATCAGATAATCGAAGCCGAACACCCTACCGTTAGATGCCCCTTTACAATAACCGGGTGAAGCTGGGTTGCTGAGAAGTGGAGCGCGCTGAGAGGGCGCTCAACGGCATGTCGGGAAGCGGCTCACGTATCGATTAACTCGCGCTTACACGGCGTAAGAATCCTTAAAGTCTGTTAGGGATCATTATGAGGTTTGGCAGAGCTTTCGGATCATGAGGCGGACGGAAGCCCAATTGAGGAAGGCCAGGGCCTTGCGGCTGTGGCATTCCCAATCCTTGGCGAGGCGTCGGCAACGGTTCAGCCAGGCGAACGTTCGCCCAACGATCCAGCGCTTGGGCAGGGCGGTGAAGCCTCTGGACGCCGACGACGTGGCTTGATCGGACCGCTTCACGATCTCCGCCTCGACCTTCCGGCAAGCGCGGCGAAAGCCTGCCTGGAAGCGTGGTCCCTGATAGCCGCCGTCGGCAAAGAGCTTGAGCAGGAATGGATAGAGACCGAACAAGGTGGCCATCAACCAGACGCCACCATCGCGCTCTTGCACGTCGGCCCTATGCACCAAGGCATGCATCAGTAAACCTTGAGTGTCGATAAGGATGTGGCGCTTCTTGCCCTTGATCTTCTTGCCCGCATCGTAGCCGGCCGGTCTCCGCGCAATCCCCATTCAGAACGCGAAGCCCGGACCGTACCTCACGGCCATGGATACGAGCAGGCCCCCCATCAAGCCGATGGTGAACGCTGCCTGACCTGCTCTTGGCCCCATCGCCGCTGTCTCCGATGTCGATCGCCGCGGAAGGCAGAGGCAAGGGCCGCGCCGCTCGATGCTGAATGAAGGATGCTAATCCAACCTGGCCCACTCATTCATCCAGCACTCGATTGAACAACCGTTCGACCAAGAAATTCAATGGCCCTAGCAGCAACCCGATTATCAGGGCCGCGATAAGCGATACCGCTCCGACCTGAGGCCCAATCAGGAAGGATAGTCCAATCAACAATCCAAAAGCGAAAGCTGGCAGCATATCTGCCTCCATTGATAGGCATTAAAATGCCACTGGTATCTCACATCGGCGTGGCCGAACAGCCCTGCTCATCCCGCCCCTACCCGCACCACCCTCGTCAATCTGGAGAAACACCATGGCTGCGTCCGCCATCATGACGCCGCTCGGCCTTGCCGCGCTTAAATCGCGGGAAGGTGTGCGGCTGAAAGCCTATCTCGATAGCGTCGGCGTGCCGACAATCGGCTATGACCACATCAAAGGCGTCAAGCTCGGCCAAGTCATCACGCAGGCCCAGGCCGACACGTTCTTCCTCGAGGATCTGGCCTCGCACGCCCTGCCGAGCCTATACCGCACCAAGGTCCCGGTCGCGGACCACGAGCGGGACGCGCTGACGTTCATCGCCTTCAACATCGGCGTCGGCGGCTTCACCGGCTCGACGTTCCTCCGCCGCCTGAACCCAGGCGACCGGAAGGGCTGCGCCGAGGCGATCATGGCGTGAACGAAGAACAGAGAGTTGATCTCCCGACGCACCGCCGAGCGCGATCAATTCCTCACGCCCTACACCACAGCGGCACAGAAGCCCGCAGCACGGACGCCAAGCCCGTCAGCGCGCCGCCCTCGACGTTGATGCCGTTGGACGTGTTGCTTGTCGTGCCGGCGCCGCCTGCGCTCATAGTAATTCCGCCCAAGGCGCCAGAGATGCGCCTGACATCTAAGCCGACTGTTGTACCAGAGCCGTCATGGGGCTCGCGGTTCGCGTCTTGGCTGATGCGGCCCTGGCTCGGGTAAGTCATCCTGACTCACCTCCCAGCAGCGCTGCTCAGCCAGAGCGCGGACCTCATTCCAACCCTCCCAGATGACCCGCTCGCCCACATAGACTGCACAGCTCCAGCCGCCTTTGGGGGCTGGCCAGATTGTTGCGGTCGAAACGCTTCCCGACGGACTTGGAATCTCGAAAACCGTGACCTTCAAATCGTGAAGGTCGTCCCCTTGGTTCACCGCTTTGCCTCCCGGCGCATCTCGCGTCACTGAAATCTCTGCGGCACATCCCGTGCAGTGCCGGTCTACGCCTGTAACCTTGTGCATGAGCACCTCTACCGTTGACGCGGGAAGAGACCGAAATTCGTTTTAAGGTTGAGGGGGCGGCATTCTGAGAGGGCGTCGCAATCAAAACAAATTCAAGATTTATCTCAATTAAATATACGCTGAACTTATTCGACTCCAATTTTTTCGATGATTATCGCAACAAAACTAGCCAATAAATCAAGTATACAATATATAAATATGACGGTGAACCCTATAGCTGGGCTCGCAACAGCAAGTCCACCGGTAATAACACCAAGGAAGAATTTCAGATTTTTCAAAGCCATGATGAATCTATTTCAAGTCTAGTGAAAAATGGTAGCGATGGTATTTCAAATACCCGCGTTGATAGTATCGATGGATGTTATTTTGCTAATCCTTCGTACCAATGTCCCGTGACAAAACAAACATAAGATAATTCCCTCCGATTACGCTGATGTGTGTCACAACAATCACACTCTGTGGGTTGCAACATATTGTTTATACATGCAAATTACAATCCGATCTCGACGTTGCGCCGCAGCGCAGTGTTGTTTCTAACGACCTATTGTGACGCAGGGTGATGTAATGGAAAATAATATTATCAAAGTTGTAAAGCCGGTTGCACTCGCGGTTATCTGCTTCGTTTCACTGGTTTATTTGACGAAGTCTGTTCCCATTGCATTCGTTGTCAGCCTGGTCCCATTGTTGCTTGGATGGCTGGGAATCATGCAGTCTTTTGCGTATACAATTGCTGCGATGGCATTCCTTTCAGCCGTTGCATGGGCGGCAACCCCAGGCGATGTTAAGAATATACTTAAAATACACACCGATAGAGCTCTGGCTGAAGTAAGCACCGAAATTAAAGCCAAATAGTAAAGCTCGACCTGTTGCGGCTCGACTGCGCAGTCCAGGAGCGGTGTTCTTGATCGGTGGAGATAAGTTGGGGCCAAGCCATCAAGCGCCGGCCCTATAGGCGCGAAAAGCATGCTTAGCGCTCTGATTGTCTATTGTGCTGGTCCACCACGCGCCCGTGGAGTTCGAGATCACGAAGCGACTGCCCTAACCCCTAGCCCAAAATAGGAAAGCGACAGCCCCATAGGGCCTGATATCGTGTAGCTTCTAGAGACCTTGTGGCAACCTGACCCCGCCCGGCGAAAGCTGAAGCGGGGTCTTTTCTTTTTCCCGCCTCACGAGGACGTGGTTGAGCGCGGCAGCCTCGGCAATCCCCCGTTCGTTCTAAGGTGGCCATGACTGCGTCCTTGAACTTCAGGGCGGCAAATGTGCGCGCACGTTCAAAGAAAATCCTCGTTGCGATTGCGGCCTGTGGCCTGCTGTCGGTTCTGCGGACGCATAGTTAAGCTAATCTCACCTTCCGCTCGTACTCAACGGGCCTAACATAGCCGATGGTCGAGTGCCGGCGGACGGCATTGCAGAACCTCTCGATGTAGTCGAACACATTGACCCGCGCCTCGTCGCGCGTGCATTAGAGCTTGCACCTGATCCGTTCGGTTTTTAGCGACGAGAAGAAGCTCTCCATTGCGGCATTGTCCCAGACGTTGCCGGACCGGCTCATCGAACAGGTGACGCCATTGTCGGCCATCAACTTCTGGAACTACTCGCTCGTATATTGGCTGCCCTAGTCCGAGTGGTGAAGCAGGGCGTCAGGCCTGCCCCTGCGCCAGATCGCCATAATGAGCGCGTCGGTGACGAGCTGCGCCGTCATCTCGGGCTTCATCGACCAGCCGACCACACGGCGGGAGAACAGGTCGATGACGGCAGCGACGTAAAGCCAGCTCTCGGCCATCCAGACATCAGATTCTGTCCGGGATCATGCCTCATGGAAACCCTTAAGAAGAACGGCGGCTCGCGAGCGTGATCAGGATCGGTAGCTGGAACGTAGTTGGGTCGGATGAGGAAGGTCCGCTTTGGGGCGAAAGGCCAGGATCAGATTGCCACCCATCTCGAACGCTCAGGACTGGTACCATCCGTCGGATTATGACTACTGGATCAACGACATGGCGGGAAATCGCAGGAGCGCGGGCTAGATCCACCCGCCATCGTTGATCCGCGTCCTGATACGATACGGCTCCGCCAGGACGTGGGCGTGAGAGATGCCGGCGGCCAGGGCCATGGCGGCGGACGAATAGGAGGTCGTCGAACGGCAGGCATGGAACCCGGCCGTCGTCACCGACCAGCGGAAGCGGGTCTTGTCGCTCCGGCACGCTGACACGGCGACGCTGTGGTTGGGTAACGTGGGGATTTGCATATCCCCCTCATGCCACGGTCGCCCCAACGCTCCAACGTCGGACCGACCCACTCCCGTCCTGCGGCCTACGCGGCCGGGGACCGCCGCCCGGCGAGGCTCCGCATCCGCGCCACCGCCTCGGCGCGCCAATTGCGCAGGAGGCGGCGCCTCACGCCGTCCCAGCTGATGGCCGGGACCGGCGAGACGGGATCGATGAGGGCGCTGAGCGCCCGCGAGTAATCGAGCACGAGACCGGGCGTCCACGTCATCGCGCCCGCCCCGTTGCGCAGGAGGGCGGCCGCCCAGAATTCCGGGCTCAGGGCGGCCTGGGCGAGCCTGCGCCAGGGCTTTCCGGACCGGCTGAAGGCGCCCTCCACGGCAGCGTCGAGGGCGCGGGCGACCGCCGTCGAGCAGTTCCGGCCCACGAGGTTGTAGGTCGCGTCGCGGCGATAGGCGGTCCAGAAGCGCGTCAGGCCCGCCCCGTCGATGCCGCGGAGGGTGACCGTGACGGTGGCCTCGCACCAATCGTCCGCCTCCGCGCGGTAGCTCGGCAGGAAGCGGCCCGGCACGTTGTTCTCCGGGCCCGCCCGCAGGGTGGCGCGCAGGTTGTCGGGGGACCGGTCGATCTCCACCGCGGGGTAATGGCTCACGTAGAGCGCCCCCTCGCCGCCACCCTTGCCGCCCCCCTCGCCCAGTTCCAGGGCCGCGTGGCCGGTGGAGATGTGGCCGCGCCCGTTCACCGAGATGACGTAGCGGTGGACGAGGCGCTGCCGGGCCGGGATCGACGCCGTTCCCGTCGGCGTCCAGACATAGACGGTGAGCGTGTCCGTGCCGGTCCCGTCGGCGCGCGGTCCGGTGGCGGCCGGAGGGCGCCGCAACCGCAGCCCGAGGATCGCCACCTTGATCCCCGCCAGCATCAGGAAGGCGCCGATGCAGAACCCGACCGTGCCGGCGTACCATGTGGGCCAGGGCTGCAGGGTGATGATGCCCAGCGCCACGCCCAGCGCCCCATGCGCCGCCGACAGGCGCCAGCCCGGAAAGCGGAGCACGTAGGAGAGCGCGAAGCGCGACAGGCCGTCGACCAGGAAGGCGGCCCCGAACAACATGGCGAGGAGGAACGTGCTCGAGGACGAGGCCAGCATCGTCAGCACCGCCACCACGAGGAGCAGCGCCGCCTTGAGGAGGCGCAACCGGCGCGCGGCGCCGGTGGCGACGAGGCCGCGCAGGAACGAGCCCAAAGCCTCGACCACGAGGAGGAGACCGAACCACCGGTCGGGAATATGCGTGGCCCCGTCGAGGGCATCGATCACGAGGGCGGCGCCGAACCCCGTCCAGACGAGGCCCGCCCCGGTGACGAGGCCCCAGCGCCTGTGGACCGCCTCCCGCCCCACCAGCAGCAGCCAGAGCGGCAGCGCCATCTCGCTCGCCGGCGCCTCGGAGGCGGCGAGCAGATCGTCGACGGGAGCGCCCTCTCCCTTGGTCAGAGCGAGGTTCACGACGCCCTGCCCCTTCGGGCTCAGCCGCCCGTGGCCGGCATCGCCCTCGGGACGGGACGCATCCGTCGCGGCGCCGTCGTGATCTGGTTGAGGCCGTATGGTCACCGGTGATCGCCCCCCGCAGTGCGACGTCTCCTATCACCGAGAAGGCAGAACAAGGGAAAGGTTCGCTTAAAGCCGCCGCATCGAGCTGATGTTTTTGCCCGCCGACGGCGTGTTCTCCCCAATACGGCGAGCCCTCCGCACAGGGCCGCCGCGCGGGGAGGCGGCCGAGCGATCGGGTGAGATGCACCGCGCTGGGACGCTGGTTGAGGTGTTTGTCCAAGGCTTGACCTCATCCTGAGGCGCCGCATGGCGGCCTCGAAGGAGGCTTCCAGGGATCGCTTTGGTATCCGGAGGTCTCCAGAGTAAGCAGCGCCAGACGACCGGGCCGGGTGGATTTGTGCCACTTGGCTTCATGGATATTGCCTTGAAGACACAGACGTTTCATCGCCTGCCCGGCAGCCCTACTGGGATTCGTTCCTGACCTGGGCTGACGGTGGATGTTTTGATGAGCCCTCTCGACGACGACGCGTGGGATGCATGGTCTCCCCACGAACTCTTCCAACGCATGTGGGGCGCAATCCACCCTTGGTACATCACAGGCGGCTGGGCTCTGGATGTTTGGCATGGCAAGCAAACGCGCGAGCACGAAGACTTAGAGTTTGCTGTTATTCGCAATGACGTAAATTATTTTCGCACCATTTTACATGAGCTGGATTTTTTTGCGGTAAAAAATGGGATCCTCGAATATCTGCCCCCATCAGCTGATCTTCCAAGCGATGTCTGGCAGCTTTGGGGGGCCGACATGCGTCAGCGTTGTTGGCGCGTGGACATGATGATAGAGCCAGGAACGCCCGATGTATGGATTTACAAGCGCGATCAGACCATCCAGATGGCGCGCTCCGATGCTGTTCGCATTAGCAAAACGGGCATTCCATACCTCTCGCCAATAAATGTCATACTTTTCAAAGCCAAATATTTCAGAGAAAAAGATCAAAAGGATTTTTATACATCATGGTCTAAATTTTCCCATAAAGAGCAGAAGCAACTACTCGCTTGGCTCAATCAATTGCACCCTGGACACGAGTGGATTGTAAATTTGGAATCGACCGACAGATTTGGAGTCACTTAGGTCACCCGCAACATGCCCTCTAAGTGGTTGTCCGCTTTTCAAGCGGCCATGGCCTAACCCCGGCGGCGCATTTGAACTCGTTTCGACCACAGAGCGATGTCTTGCTAAGCATCTGCTTCTGTGGGTCGAGTCCGGGGCGGACCCTCAGCTTCGGGCCGAAAACCCAAGGTCCGGCTGCCAATCAGAGCCGCTCCCGCAACCAGGCACCAAGCGTCAGTCTTTTGGTCGCTAGATTCCTTCGGTACCCGCCGTTGTCCCCCGTCCAGAGCCATACTCCATCGGCCCAGTTGTCGAGGCTCCCGGCTGCTGCCATGGTCGCGCGATGGCACAGTCACCCCCCTCCCGCTACTCCCCGTCCGAGCTCATCGAACAGTTGCGGGAGGCCGCCGAGGAGATCGCACCCGAACTGCCCGGCATCCGGGCGGAGGAGACGCTGGAGGGCGAGGCGGCCCAGACCATCGAGGAGATGGCCGAGGCCCTGATGCGGATCGCGAACGGGGCGGCGCGACCCCAGGACCTCGCGCGCGCCGCCCTGGAGGCCAAGGCGCCCCTGAAGCCGATCGGTCGCCCGAAAAGCACCGTGGTGAAAATGCAAAGGCCGCGTCGGTAGAGCCGAACGCGGTGGTCGGCAGAGCCTCCGGCGCAGCAACGGCAAGAACAGACTGTATCAATTCAAAAGTAGAGATTTTTTTAAATCTTGCCTTGGACTGCGCCGGCAGGCACACTCTTCGACCTATAGCATGATGGCGGCATGAGACGGGTGACGCCGACGGACGGTCGCCGGGAGGCGGTCCTCGGTCCCTGCCGGCGCGACCGGCTCCGGGCGACCGCCAGCGACAGGGTGATCCCGACCAGATGACGCATCGCCGTTCCCCTCTTCGCCCGTCCCCTCTTCGCCCGTCCCCTCTTCGCCCGTCCCGCCGCGCGATTCTGGCCGGCGGGCTCAGCCTCGCCGCCCTCGGGGGAACCGCACGGGCGGCGGGGCCGGCCGCGCGCATCGCCTCGCTGGGCGGCGCCGTCACCGAGATCCTCTACCGGCTCGGGGCCGCGAGCCGGATCGTGGTGGTCGACACCACCAGCATCTACCCGGCGCAGGCCCTGCGCGAGAAGCCGAATGTCGGCTATCTGCGCGCCCTGTCCGCCGAGGGGCTGCTCTCGGCAGGCCCCGATCTCGTCATCGCCGCCGAGGGGGCCGGCCCGGCCGACGTGCTGACCCTCGTGCGCGAGGCCGGCGTGCCGGTCGCCCTCGTCAAGGAGCCGCCGACCCCCGAAGGTGTCCTCGACAAGATCGCGACGGTGGGACGCCTGGCCGGCCTCGAACGGGAGGCCGCCGCCCTCGCCGCGGAGGTACGCGCGCAATTCGCCGGGCTGAGCGAGCAGCGCGCCCGCATCACCCGCCCGGCGAGAGCCCTCGTCGTGCTGTCGGTAGCCAACGGCCGCGTCATGGTCGGGGGCCGCAACAGCACGGCGGACGGCATCCTGGCCCTGGCGGGGGTGGAGAACGCGGCCACCGGCATCGAGGGCTTCAAGCCGATGACGGACGAGGCGATCATCTCCGCCGCCCCCGACGCCGTGGTGATGATGCGGAACGGCGGCGACGCTCCGAGCCCGGAGACGATCTTCGCCCCCGGCACCGCCCTCGGCCAGGTGCCGGCGGCCGCCAGGCACGCCCTGGTGGCCATGGACGGCCTCTATCTCCTCGGCTTCGGCCCGCGCACCCCGGATGCCGCACGCGACCTGATACGGGCGATCTACCCCGATCTCATCCGTGGCTGATCCTGTCCACGGGGACAGGCTCGCCGACCCGCGCCGCCGGGACGTCGCGGTCTTCGCCGGCCTGGCGGTCCTCGTCCTCGCCGTCAGCCTCCTCTCCGTCGGAATCGGGGCGATCCCCATCGCGCCGTCGCGGATCCTCGACGTGCTGATGCAGGGTGGGGCGGATCCGGCGCTCGCGCGTGACAGCCTCGTCATCCTCAACATCCGCCTGCCGCGCACCTTGCTCGGCCTGATGGTGGGGGCGGGCCTCGCGGTCTCCGGCGCGCTGATGCAGGGGCTCTTCCGCAACCCCCTGGCCGATCCGGCCCTGGTCGGCGTCTCCGCCGGGGCGGGCCTCGCGGCGGCCTGTATCATCGTCCTCGGCGACCGGCTCCTCGCGGCCTTCAGCCTGCCGGGGCCGCTCCCCTATGCTTTGCTGCCGGCGGCGGCCTTCTGCGGGGGGCTCGTGGCGACGCTCGGCCTCTACCTCGTCGCCACCCGCTCGGGCCGGACCTCCGTGGCGACGATGCTGCTCGCCGGCATTGCGCTGGGGGCGCTGAGCGGCGCGATGACCGGGCTCCTCGTCTATGCCAGCGACGACCGGCAGCTGCGCGACCTCACCTTCTGGTCCCTGGGCAGCCTCGGGGGATCGACCTGGACCAAGGTGGCGGCGACCGCTCCGGCGATCCTGCCGGTGCTGATCGCCGTGCCGTTCCTCGGGCGCGGGCTCAACGCCCTGGTCCTCGGGGAGGCGGAGGCGTTCCATCTCGGCGTCCCGGTGGAGCGGCTCAAACGGGCGGCGATCCTCCTCGTCGCCATCGCCGTCGGTGCCGGCGTGGCGGCGGCGGGGGTGATCGGCTTCGTCGGACTCGTGGTGCCCCATACCCTGCGGCTGATGATCGGCCCCGAGCACCGGCGGCTCCTGCCGGCTTCCGCCCTCCTCGGCGGCGCGCTCCTCGTCCTGGCGGATGTGGCGGCGCGTCTCGTGGTGGCGCCGGCCGAACTGCCCATCGGGATCGTCACGGCGCTCGTCGGCGCCCCGGTCTTCCTGTGGCTCCTCCTGGCGCGGACCCGGACCCTCGATGTCTGAGGCGGCGCCCCTGCTCACCGCGTCCGGCCTCGCCTTCGCCACGGGCGGACGCAGTCTCGTAGAGGGCGTTTCGCTCACCGTGGCGCCGGGATCGCTGCAGGTGATCATCGGCCCGAACGGTGCGGGCAAATCCACCCTGCTGCGCCTCCTCTGCGGCGAGCTCGCCCCCACCGCAGGCACGGTGGCCTATGGCGGGACGCCGGTTCCGACAATCCCGCCCTGGCGGCTCGCGGCCCTGCGGGCGGTGCTGCCGCAGGCCACGCGTCTCGCCTTTCCCTTCTCGGTCTCGGACGTCGCCCGCATCGGCCTCGACGGAATCGGGCGTGGCCTCACCCGGCGCGACCGCGAGGCGATCCTCGCCGACGCCCTCGGCCGGGCCGATATCCTCCACCTCGCGGGGCGCGCCTATCAGAGCCTTTCGGGGGGCGAGCAGGCCCGCGTCCAGTTCGCGCGCGTGCTGTGCCAGCTCGCCGCCGGCCGCACCATCGCCACCGGACAGATCCTGTTCCTCGACGAACCCACCGCGAGCCTCGACCTGCGCCATCAGAGCGCGATCCTGGAAGCCGTGGATGGGCTGCGGGACCGGGGCGTCGGCGTGGTGGCGATCCTGCACGATCTCAACCTCGCGGCCGCCTATGCCGACACCCTGCTGGTGCTCTCCGAGGGCCGCCTCGTGGCGCGCGGCACCCCGGCGGCGATCCTGCGCGACGACCTGATCGCCGAGATCTTCCAGGTGAGCTGGCCCGTCGGGCGGGTGCCCGAGGGCGGCCGGCCCTTCATCCTCCCGCGCCGCCTGTGACCGGGCGGCAACAGACCACAGGATTGCAATATTGAACTGGAACATCTCCAGACAAATTGAGATGCTCCTTAGACATACGCCAATCTAGATGTAATAAAACGGCGTTGACCGCACAGTCACGGAGCAGCATCAGCGCTGGGAGCCAGCCACTCTCCCAGTGCTGCCTTTTCTGTCTCGCGGAACCGGTCATGCCTCCCCGTCGCCTCCTCACCACCCATCGCGCCGGCGCCCTCGTCGGCGTCTCGCTCATCGCGATGAGCGCCGCCCAGGCCCAGACGGCGCCGGCCCTCCCCGCGGCGCAACCGCCGCACACAATGGTGAGCCTCGACACCCTCTCGGTCACCGCGACGAAGACCGAGGAGCCCGCCATCGACGCCCTGTCCGGCAGCAGCGTCGTCACCCGCGCGCAGATCGACCGCCTGCAGCCGAGCCGCCTCTCCGACGTCCTGCGCGACGTCCCCGGCGTCACCACGCAGGAGAACCAGAACGACCCGGCCCAGGCCATCAACATCCGCGGGCTGCAGGATTTCGGGCGCGTCAACGTCCTGGTGGACGGCGCCCGCCAGAACTTCCAGACCTCGGGCCACAGCGCCAACGGCGTCTTCTATCTCGATCCCGAACTCGTCGGCGGCGTCGACATCACGCGGGGGCCCACCTCCACCATCTACGGCTCCGGCGCGATCGGCGGCGTGGTCGCCTTCCGCACACGCTCCATCGACGACATCCTGGCGCCGGACGAGAAGGCCGGCGCGGTCCAGAAATTCGGCTTCGGCTCGAACGGTCAGAAATTCCTGAACTCGACGGCGCTGGGCGCCCGCATCGGCACCGCGGCGGATGTGTTCGGTCAGTTCGTCTATCGCAACAACGACGCCTATCGTGACGGGTTCGGCACGCTGGTGCGCGACACCGGCAACGAACTGACCTCGGGCCTGGCCAAGTTCAACCTCCGGCCCGCCGACGGCCACGAGATCAGCGGCACGGCCCTGCTGCAGAACTTCGACTTCGCCAATAACGGCAGCAGCAATGCCGGAGCCCGCTTCAACAACGCGGTCCAGGCCAACACCTATACCCTCGGCTACCGCTTCGCCCGGCCCGACGTGCCGCTGATCGATCTGAGCGTGAAGGGCTACTACACCGGCACGCACAACACGCTGACCTTCCTCAACGACACCACGAGCGGTCTCTACGGCAATCTCGGCGTGCGGGCCGGCAACAAGATCGACTACGACATCGAGACGTTTGGCGTCGACGTCCACAACACCGCCCGTTTCGACACCTGGGCCTTGAGCCACGCCCTGACCATCGGCGGCGACGCGGTGTTCGACCGGGTCAAGACCACGGACAATGCCGGGGGCTTCGGCTCCGCCTTCACGCCCTCCGGGGAGCGGACCCTGGCGGGGGCCTTCATCCAGGACGAAGTGCGCTACGCCTCCTGGCTCCGGGTCATCGGGGCTCTCCGCTACGACCATTACGACCTGTCCGGCGGCCCTTTGAGTTCGAGCGGCGACCGCCTCTCTCCCAAGATCACGGTGGGGGTCTCACCGTTTGCCGGGATCGAATTCTACGGCACCTATGCGGAAGGCTATCGGGCGCCGTCGATCACCGAGACCCTGGTCCAGGGCATCCATCCCTTCCCGGCCTTCAACATCCTGCCGAACGCCTCCCTGAAGCCGGAAGTGGCGCACAACATCGAAGGGGGCATCAACCTCAAATACGTCGATGTCCTGAGGCCGGGCGACGTCTTCCGCGCCAAGGCCAACGTCTTCCAGAACGAGATCGACGACTACATCAACATCGCCGGAGTCGGCCCGACCTACTTCGTGCCCGTGATTCCCGGCATTCCGGCCTCGGTCTGCGTCGGCCGGCCCGGACGTTTCCCGTGCTTCATCCCGGTCCAGTCGTTCCAGTACCTCAACGTGGCGCAGGCCGAGTTGTCCGGCGTCGAACTGGAGGGCGCCTACGACTGGGGCGGCGGTTTCGTCTCGGTGGCGGCCACCCATACCGAAGGGCGCGACAAGGCCACGCGCGAGACCCTTCTGAGCATCCCCCCGGACCGGATCAGCGCCACTTTGGGCCTGCGCTTCCTCGACGACAGCCTCACGGTGGGAAGCCGCCTCACCTTCGTGGACAGCCGCATCGCCGTTCCCGACAGTGCGACGATCCTGGCGACCAAAGCCTACGGCCTCGTGGATTTCTTCGCCTCCTACCGGGTCAACGACCGGATCCGCGCCGACTTCATCCTGCAGAACGCCTTCGACAAGCGCTACACCCAGTACCTCAACCTGCTGCAGAGCCCGGGCCTGACGGCGAAGGCCGCGATCAGCATCAAGTTCGCGACGCGGTGACCGACGGGACGATCACCCCGCGCGACCGCATAACGGTGCTTGAGGGCGGCGGGCAGGCTTCCAGAAGCGTGTTTGAGGTGTCTTTCCAAGGCTTTACCTCATCCTGAGGTGCCGCGCAGCGGCCTCGAAGGAGGGCTCCAGATATCGCGCGACAACTGGAGTGCTCCTTCGAGGCCCGCTGACGCGGGCACCTCAGGATGAGGTGGTCTGCTTGGATGACCTGCTTCAGCATGAGCACCCGCTGAGAAATCCGATCAAACATGCTCTCGAGGACATGAGCAGCCGTCGCTCCGCTCACGCAGCGGAGGCGGTGCCGCGTGACGGCCCGGCCGCCCGCGCCTCGCCGATCTCGGCGGCGATGCCGGTGGAGGCCAGGTTCTTGCCCTTCGCCTCGATCTCGAAATCGGCCCAGGCGAGGTGACGGGCCACGAGGGCGTTGAGCGCCCGGTTGCCCATGAGGTGAGAATGGGCCGCGATGTCCCGCCACTTGTGCCCGGCCCCTATCAGGGCGGCGTAATCGGGCAGCGTGTCCGGGTCGTGCCCCTCCAGCAGGGCCTCGCGCGAGAGGCTGATATGGGCGATGGGGCGCACGCCGCGCCAGGAGTCGCGGATGCGGGCGATCCGCGAATCGTCGGGCTCGATATAGGTGCCGCCGCTCTGGACCCAGTGGTGGTGCAGGTCGAGGACCACCGGAACGCGGTCGGCTAGGTCCAGCACCGTGTCGAGGCCGAAGGCGTTCTCGTCGTTCTCCACCGTCAGCAGGTCGCGCGCGGTCTGCGAGAGCTTGGGCAGGCTGGTGCGGAACCCTTCGATGCCCGGATCGCGGGCGCCGACATGGATATTGATATGGGCGCCCTGCGGGTGCCACCCGCCGCCATAGCCCATCATCGCCATCAGCTCGGCATGGTATTCGAGTTCCGAGATGCCGTTGCGCTCGGCATTGGGGTTGCGCGAGGCGATGACGCAGAACGGCCCGGGATGGAAGCTGAGGCGCACGCCCCCCTCCCGCGCCCGTTCGCCGATGCGGGCGAGACCCGACTCGACGAGGGCGACCATCTCGGGCTCGGCATAGATCTCGCGCGCCACCTCGTGGGTGTAGCCGGGCAGGACGTTGCTCGCCATGCGCAGCAGGCGCTCCAGGGGAGGCCGGGCCGCGACCCAGGCGATCTGCCGTTCGAGCGCGCCGAGATTGTGCCGGGCGAGGCCTTCGAGCTTCGCCCGCCGCGCCGCGGGCGCGAGCTTGTCGAGATGGCTCATGGTGGTGTGCGACAGGTTCATGTGAAGCGTCGCCTCGCGGGCGGCCTTCAGCGTCTTGAAGCTGGCGGGATCGTCGTCGAGCACGAAGGTGCAGCAGAAACCGAGGCGCGGCGTGTCCATCATCATGGGGGGATAACGGCGTCGGCTGGCTTTGGTGTCGCCGGATTGGACGGTTTACGGTGTCAGGGATCAGTCCAGGCACATCGCGAAATACAGCTCCCTGATCCGCTCCAGGGCCTGGAACCCCTCGGCGCGCGGGTTGAGGAGTTCCGGCCCCTCCGGGACACGGCCGAAGAACGCGCTCGCCGGATCGGCCACGAAGCCGCGCTCGCCGATATAGAGCCCGTCCCGGTTCTTCACGTTGACCGAGCCGCAGACCCACGACCTTTCGGCCTTGCGCAACGCCGTCACCTTCGGATCGAGCGCGCCGAAACGCTCCCCCACCATGCCGAGAATCGTCGCCGCCGCGGCCTTGCCGATGACGGCATCGGACCCGTCCTCGACCCTCTGGGCCTGCGCGGGAGAGGACAGGGCCGAGAGCAGGAGGAGCGTCCCCGCGACGAGGCCGGGGCGGCCGGTCATCGGCCTCGACCGGACCATGAGGCGACAACCCTCACCGCGCCGGACCCGCTCCGCCCCCACCGGTCGCGGGCGGCTTGGCATCGGCGATCAGGATGTCGAGGGATTGGCGCACGATCTCCAGGGCGCTCACGCCCTTGCTCGCGGCCTCCGCCTCGACCCGTGCCCGGTCGACGGTCGGCATCCCGTCGAAGATCGCCTGTGCGACCCCCACCGATGCATGCTTGTGATGTTCGCCCATGATCAGACCAGCCGGATGATGGCAGGGCCGAAGTTCTCATTCGATGCTAATAAGTATCTCATGAGAAAAACCGGGCCCCGCGCTTGAGAACTATAAGCGCTCTTCTTTCTCACCTCGCATCGGAGATCAACTCGTTCCATGATGGAGATCTGGGTGAAACCGCCCAAAACGCCACCCGTGGTTCGCCAGAGGACTATCATCTCGCCGGCGGACAAGACCGGAACGGGACTGGACACGGCGCCCCCCGCTTTCATCGCATGATCCGCGACGTCAGAATTCGAGGCCGAGCTTGAGCCGGACGGCGTGGCGCTCGAACTGGCCGAGGCCGAGGGCGCGCCGTGCGAAGGCGGGATCGGAATCGCGCCCCCAGATCTGGCCGGCATAGGCCAGGGTGATCCAGGCCTTCTCGGTGAAGCGGTGGTGCAGGGCCGGGCCGAGGGTCAGGGCCTGGCTCTCCAACCGGTTCAGGAAAGCCCCGTCATAGCCGCGCAGGTAGCGCAGTTCCGGCCCGAGATAGGTCTTGTCCGCCACCTCGCCGACGAGGGCGTTCGACCAGACGAAGGTCGAGGAGCGGTAGCCCTCGCCCGAGCCGCGCTGGCGCCCCACCGCCGGTTCGAAACTGACGTTGCTGCCGTACCAGAGTTTGTTCGGCACGATCTGGACATCGACCTGGGCCAGGGTCTCGAGATCGAAGACGTCGGCGCCGTTGCCCTCGATCGGCAGGATGCGGGTGAAGCGCGGCCTCACCTCCAGGGCGAAGCCCACGGGCTGCTCGGCAGAGCCCTTCAGGAACTGGTACTTCACGTCGATGGAGGCGCCGTCGAACGTGCCGAAGGCCTTGTCGTCGAGATCGGCGATGGTGCGGACCCGGTGCAGGGTGCCGAAGGCGCTGAACTCGATGCTCAGGCGGTCGATCGGATCGAACTGGTAGCCGAGGCGCGCGTCGAAAGCCCGATAGTGCGATGGGCCGGGGCCGGCGCGGCGCTTGCCGATGCGCGAGACGCTGTCGAAGACGACCTCCTGCTGGCCCTTCTCGCCGGCATCCGTTCCTTCGGTGAAGCCGAACAAGTGCTCGGTGTCGACATCCTCTTTCTTCTCGGGTGAGGACGACTTGGCTTTCGTCTCGGGCGACGGCGACTTGGCCTTCGACGAGCGCGCCTGACCGCCGCTCTTGCTGTCCTTGCCGTCCTCGGAGCCGGCCAGGGCCGGCGCGCAGGAACAGGCGGCGAGAAGAAGCGCGACGGCGATCTTCACGGGCGTCATGACGAGGTGTTTCCTTCGGCCCGAGGCGGCGATGCCGCCCGATCCCGTCAGTAACCCGCCTTGTCCCAAGACGCTGCGCCGTCGCTGCAACAGGGCGGGATTATTCATGATGCAGGGGATGATCGAGCCGGATCAACCGTGGGACGCGGACGGCGGGGACGGCCCCCGGCGTTCGTTGGAGAACATTCAGCCGCGCAGAGCCACAAGAGTCCGGCGCTGGCGGCCCGCACCATCAAAGTTCTCCGGGGCGAGCCAGGCGGCGAAGGCGTCCCGCAGGCGGGGCCAGTCCGCATCGGTCACCGCGAACCACGCCGTGTCGCGCGAGCGGCCCTTGGTGACGATGGCATTGCGGAAGATGCCCTCGAAGGTGAAGCCGAAGCGCAGGGCCGCCGCGCGGGAGGGCGCGTTGAGGCTGTCGCATTTCCACTCGTAGCGGCGGTATCCGAGGGCGAAGGCCCGGCCCATCATCAGGGCCATCGCCTCCGTGCCGGCGGGATTCCGGGCGAGACCGGGGCCGAACTGGATATGGCCGACTTCGATACAGCCATGGGCCGGCTCGATCCGGAGATAGGCCGCCAGACCCATGGCGCGGCCGGTGGCGGCGTTCAGGATGGCGTGATGCATCGGGTCGCGGCTGGGCGCGATCCCAGCCAGTCGCGCGCAATACTCGGCCTCGTCCGTCGGGGGCTCTCCGGGCAGGTAGGTCCAGCGCGCCGGATCGTGCGCCAGGGCGGAAAAGAGGTCGCCCGCATGGCGCTCGGCATCGAGGGGCTCGATCCGGCAGAACCGTCCCTGCATCGCCTCGCGCGGCGGGAACGGCGGCGCGGTCCAATCCGCGAGGGCGGGGCCGACGGGCTGACCATAGGAATTCACGCGCTCGCTCATGCCCGAACTCCCAACCTGTCGACGAGGTCCGCCATGGCATCGTCCCCGCCCGTGTCCCGGCGCAATCCGGCTGCGACGCCGGCCCGGTCCGCCTCCGTGCGGTTCTGGCTGACCTTCCATTTGCCGGTGAGCCGCGCAATCGGAATCTCGATGCCGACGATCCCCCTGATCTGCACCGCCGTGAAGGCCGGCGGCGCGTCCGCCACCGACCAGGGCGCGTCCCGCCCCGCCTCCTGCATCCGCGTCAGGTCGTCGATCTGCCGCCGCAGCCAGGCCGGGTCCTCGATCACAAGCGGGCGGCCCCGCGCCTGGACGGTGGCGTAATTCCAGGTCGGCACCACCTTCCCGGTCTCCCGCTTCGTCGCGTACCACGAGGGCGTGACGTAGCGGTCCGGCCCCTGGAACACGACGAGGCATTCGGGAAGCCCGTCGAGGTCGCGCCATTGCGGGTTGGCGCGGGCGAGATGCGCCCGCAGCACGCGCTCTCCGCCCGCGCCCTCGTCGAGAAGGAAGGGAACGGGGTTGGCCATCAGCCCGCCGGCGCCCGCGCTCACCAGTAGTCCCAGCGGACAGGCACGGATGAGGGCGGCCTGGGCCGCGGCATCGTCGGTGCGGAAATGGGGCGGCTCGTACATGACGCATCCTCGACGGGGCGTGGGTCTCGCAGCCTGTGTTGACGCAGGGCGGATCATGCGGAAGATCCAGTTCTCGCCATCTGACTGGACCAGTTCGACGAAGACCCGGCGCCGCCCTCCCCTGCCGCTTCAGCTCGATCTCGACCCGCCGGCCGCCGGTCCGCTTCGTCGCGGGGATGCGAGCCTGCACGGGCGCGTGCGGGAGGCCTTGCGCGACGCCATCCTCTCTGGGCGCCTGCCGCCGGGAGAGCGCCTGCCCTCGTCCCGCACCCTCGCCGGGGATCTCGGCTGCGCGCGGGGGACGATCCTGCTCGCCATCGAGCAGCTGGTGGCCGAAGGCTACCTCATCACCCGCCCCGGCTCCGGCACCCGCGTGGCCGACACCCTGCCCGACGATCTCCTCGTCCCACGGGGCGCGGCGGGCCGCTCGGCCCCCTCCCCCGCGGTGCCGGTGCTGTCGCGGCGCGGGGCGTCGCTGGCAGCGTCGCGGGGCGAGGCGGGCGACGCCCCGATCCCCGACGCTTTCGCCCTCGGCCGCCCGGCCCTCGATGCGTTTCCACGTGAAACCTGGGCGCGCCTGCTCCAGGCCGAGTGGCGCGCCGGCCCGCCCGCGCATCGTCATCCCCTCGGCGATCCGCGCCTGCGCCGCGCCCTGGCGGCCTATCTCTCGGCCGGGCGCGGGGTCGCCTGCAGCGAGGAAGCGGTGATCGTCACCGCCAGCATCCGCCAGAGCCTGCGCCTCCTGGCGGAGCTCCTGCTGGAGCCCGGCGAGGCGGCCTATCTGGAGGAGCCGGGCTTTCCCGGCCTCGCCCATGCCCTGCGGGCGGCGGGCCTGCGCACGGTCCCGGTGCCGTGCGACGCGGCCGGCTTCTCGATCGCGCAGGCGCGGGCGCTGGACCCGAAGGCCCGGCTCGCGGTGGTCACGCCGGCCCAGGGCCATCCCCTCGGTGCCACTATGAGTCTCGAGAACCGCCTCGCCCTTCTCGCCTGGGCGGAGGCGGAGGATGGCTGGATCGTCGAGGACGATTACGACGGCGAGTACCGCTATGCCGGGCGGCCGCTGGCACCGCTCCACGCCCTCGACCGGGCCGGCCGCGTTCTCTATGTCGGCAGCGTCTCCAAGGTGCTCCTGCCCGCCCTGCAGATGAGCTACCTCGTCCTGCCGGAGGCCCTCGTGGAGCCCGTGCGCCGCGCTCTCACGGGGAGCGGCGGCTTCGCGTCGATTCTCGGGCAGGGTGCGCTCGCCCGCTTCATCGCGGAGGGCCATTTCGCCGCCCATCTGCGCCGGACGCGCCGTCTCTACGGCCAGAGACAGGCCGCCCTCGTGGCGTCGGCGCGCGACCATCTCGGCGATGTCTTGGAGGTGCCGCCCCGCGACGGCGGTATGCATCTGGTGGCCCGTCCCCTCCCCGGATCGGGCTTCGACGACCGCCTCGCGGTGGAAGCCTGCGCCCGCGCCGGGATCGCCACCACGGCGCTCTCGCCGCATTTCACGCAAGGATCGCGCGCCGAGCAGGGGCTTCTCCTCGGTTACGCCTGCGTCCCCGAGCGCGCCGTCGCACCGGCCGTGCGGCGGATGGCCGAGGCGTTGCGGCATAAGGGGTAGCGAGCCAGGGTCCGTTTGTCGGCAAAACACGACGGAGCGGTTGCTTCCGGTACCGGATCGGACGGGGATCCCGGAGGTCCGGGTCCGGCAACCGGTTCGGCTAACCTCGCTCCCGTGTCTTCGTCTCCGGGGGACAAGGGCGCAGTCCAGTTCCGATCGACCTGACCGCGAACGCGTATCCGAGGCCGGAAAAGCTGCCATCCGTGGCAACGATACCGACCGAATCAAGTTTTCCAAAAAATGCTCAACTTTGTTAAGCCTCGTGTCGGCAACGTAGAAATTGAAAAGCTACAAGGTATTCGGTGATGTACCACGCCCTTGCCTGCCTCAGCGAGCAGCATGACGGCTGGGTTTTGCCCCTTGCTGCTATCGTTTGCTGGGTATCGAGCCATACCGCCCTACGGCTTTCCCGCCAATCAACTAAGAGCCGGGATTTGGAACCTTGGGCGTGGCTGCTGGCGGCGGGCTTTTCAGCGGGAGCCGGGGTGTGGAGCACGCATTTCATCGGCATGCTCGGTTACGACCCCGGAATCGTCGTCGGCTACAATACCGGCCTGACGCTCCTGTCCTTGATCGTGGCGATCCTGGCATCCGTGATCGCCCTGACGCTCGAACGTTGGGCGACGCGTTCGGCCATGGCGGCAGGCGCCGGGATCGTTCTCGGACTTGGCGTGGCGGCCATGCACTTTCTCGGCATGGCGAGCATCGAGATCCCCGGGACCTTCACCTGGGACCCGACGCTCGTCGTCGTATCGGTGTTGATCGGCTGCAGCCTGTCGGCGGCCGCGCTCGTCGCCTTCCGGCATCGGGAACTGAGATACCCGAACGCCATCGCCGCGACACTTCTGACCGCGGCGATCGCAGGATTGCATTTCACCGCGATGGGCGCGCTGCAGATCACCCCCGACCAGACGGAACCGACGTCGGCCTCGAGCCTGCCGCGTCTCGCGCTCGCCTCCGGCATCGCCGCGATCATGCTCGCGATCCTGGGCTTTGCCGTGCTCGCCCTGTTCGCCGACCGCATGCGCCTGGCCAATCGGGCCTTGCGCACCAGCGAGGCCGCCTATCGTCTGCTCGCGGAGAACACGACCGACGTGATCGTCCGGTCCGATCTCGACACCACGCGCCGCTATGTGTCGCCCGCCGTCTTTCAGATTCTCGGGCGCGATCCGGAGGAACTCATCGGAACGCAGCCTCTGGACACCGTCCATCCCGACGATCGTCCGGCCTATGAGCAGGTGCTCGCCGACCTGGTTCAAGGTCGGATCGACAGGCCCGTCACGCGGCAGCGCTACCGTCACAAGGACGGGCGCTGGGTGTGGATCGAAGCGTCGTTCAAGCTCACCCGATCGGCGGACGGGGCCGCTCCGACGGGCTATGTCGCGTCCCTGCGCGACGTCACCGACCGAATGGCGGCCGACACCGCGCTGCGGATCAGCGAAGAGCGCCTCGCGCTTGCCCTCGACAGCGGCAGCGACGGTCTTTGGGACTGGGAGGTCGCGACGGGAAAGGTCTGGTTCTCCGATCGCTGGCAGACGATGATCGGCTACGAGCCGGGCGAGATCGAGGGCCATCTGCGCTCATGGCGGCGTCTCACGCACCCCGACGACGTCGAGCGAGCACGCCGGCTGCTGACCGACCACATCGAAGGGAGGACGCAGATCTACGAATGCGAGCAGCGCGTCCGTACCAAGAGCGGTGATTACACCTGGGTCCTGTCGCGCGGCAAAGTCGTCACGCGCGATGCCACGGGGGCTCCGCTCCGCATCGTCGGCACCCATATCGACATCGCCGCGCGCAAGCAGGCAGAGCAGCAGATCGAGTATCTGGCGCTGTACGACTCGCTCACCGGATTGCCCAACCGGACCTTGTTCTGGGACCGCCTCGACCGCGAAATGGTGAGCGCGGAACGGCGCGGACATTTCTTCGCGGTGCTGGCCTGCGATCTCGACCGGTTCAAGTCCGTGAACGACAGTATGGGCCACCCGGCGGGCGACAGCCTCCTGCGCAAGGTCGCCGATCGGCTCAAGGCGGCGATCCGGGAGGGAGACACCGTCGCGCGGCTCGGCGGTGACGAGTTCGCCATCGTTCTGAGGGGACTCGACCGCCCGCAGAACGCCAGCACCACGGCGCAGCAGGTCATCGACGCGGTGAAGCTGCCCTTCGATCTCGAGGGCCGCACGGTCAATGTCGGAATCAGCATCGGCATCGCGGTCGGGCCCCAGGACGGCAGCAACCCCGATCAGCTGTTCAAGAACGCCGACATCGCGCTCTACCGCGCCAAGGCCGCCGGCCGGAGCACGTACCGCTACTACGAGCCCGACATGGATGCGGCGATCGCCGAACGCAACGCACTGGAACTGGACCTGCGCGAAGCCGTCCGGCTGGGTGAATTCGAGCTGTTTTACCAGCCGATCATCGCGCTCGAGAATGACGTGCTCAGCGGCTTTGAGGCGCTCATGCGCTGGAGAAATCCCACGCGAGGCTTCGTCCCCCCCGGCGAATTCATTCCCTTGGCCGAGGAAATCGGCCTGGTCGTGCCGTTGGGCGCCTGGGCTCTGAAGGAAGCCTGTTGCGAAGCGATGGAATGGCCGGGCGAGCTCAAGGTCGCCGTCAACGCCTCCACTGTGCAATTCGCCGAACTCGGTTTGGAACATGCCATCGTGATGGCGCTGACGGCGTCCGGCCTGCCGCCGCATCGGCTCGAACTGGAGATCACCGAGAGCGTGCTGATGGGTGACACGGAGAGCGCGATCGCGTGCCTGCATCGGCTGCGCCGGCTCGGCGTGCACATAGCCCTCGACGATTTCGGCACCGGCTTCTCGTCCTTGAGCTACCTGCGGCGATTCCCGTTCGACAAGATCAAGATCGATCGTTCCTTCATCCACGAGATCGGCGACTCCGATACGGCCGCGATCGTGCGCGCCGTCGTGGGTCTCGCCGAGAGGCTGGGCGCGCGCATCACAGCCGAGGGTGTGGAGGACGAGACACAGCTCGCCCATGTGCGCCGGGAGGGCTTCACGGAAGCTCAGGGCTATCTGTTGGGCCGACCGCTCTCGGCGCCGGATGCCCTCCGGTTCGCCCATGACGCGAAAGTGCCGGTGGCCTGAGACCGTGCCGTCCGCCGGCGACGAACGGCCATGTCCGGCGACCGGATCGGCCCGTCATCCGCGTTCGCCGCTCGACGCTTCGCCGAGGCGGGCCTCCCTCCGCCACCGTTTTTGAGGGCGGCCGGAAAACCGGTTACGATGGGGCATCAGAGGCAGAGCCCCCGAGCCAGGACGAGCGATGAGCCAGGACCCTTCCACCACCAGCACCGCCGACCACGCGGTGTTCGACGTCGCCGCCGCCGTGGCGACCCTGCCCGAGGCCTGTTCCACCATGGTGGCCGACCATCGCTTCGTCGACGTACCGGCGGCGAGCGCGCGGGTGTTCCGGGTCTATTCCCCCACCCCGCCGCACAGCCACGCCTCCTGCGACGAGTATCTCTACGTGCTCTCCGGCCGGTGCATGATGAAATTCGCCGACGAACCCGCCGTCGAGGTCGGACCGGGCAAGCTGGTGATGTTCCAGCGCGGCGTGGTGCATTCGGTGCCGGAGATCCTGGAGGAGCCGATGGTGTTCCTCTCCGTCGACACACCCCGCCGCGAACCGCGCGACATCCGCTTCGTCTCGGACAGCACCGGCACACCCGACACCTTCATGCGCCAATCGCAGCAGGCCCAGCAGCAGTAGGGAGCGCATCCCCCCTCTCCCCGCGGGCGGGGAGAGGACGTCGTCCTCCCCCTGTCGGGAGGCGACGTGAGCCCGGCAGGGCGAGGGTGAGGGGGTCTCTCCGGGTGTGGCTCCTTCGGCCGCGCCCCCTCACCCTCGGCTGCCGCCTCGCCGCGCCGACGACGGGGTCGTCGCGGCCCTCTCCCCGCGCGCGGGGAGAGGGGAATGCGCGCCGGCCTTCGGGCCGATCCGCCGCCAGCCGATGACAAGCCCGGTCATCACGAGGGCTCCGGCGAGCAGGTTCAGCAGCCATTGCGCC
The DNA here is from genome assembly GCA_902712845.1 of Methylobacterium bullatum. Taxonomy (NCBI): domain Bacteria; kingdom Pseudomonadati; phylum Pseudomonadota; class Alphaproteobacteria; order Hyphomicrobiales; family Methylobacteriaceae; genus Methylobacterium; species Methylobacterium bullatum. The sequence goes on along the minus strand of LR743504.1, from coordinate 1,448,829 downwards.
GCGTCCCTGGCGGGCGGGTGGCCGACGAGGACCGGCAGGTCGAGGCGGTGGAAGGCGGTGAACAGCCAGCGGTTGGCACGGCCCGAGCGGTCGAGCCGGTTCAGGATCTCGCCGCTGCCCGGATCGACATGCAGCCAGGTCGCGGCCGGATCGGCGAAGCGCAGGCGCAACACCGGGAGCGTCCTGCCCGCGAGAGGTGACCAGTAGAGGTCGTGGGCAGCGAGGCGCTCGACGCCTTCCAGCCTCTCGCCCGCCATGGCGAGGCCGGCCGCCGCCGCGATCCGGGAGGTCGAGGGCGCTTCTCCGATTACCCGCATGCCGGCACGGTCGAGCCCCATCGTGACCCAGCGCCCGCCGATCCGCGCGAGATGCAGGCCGAGGGGCGCATCGGCGGCCATCGCCCGCAGGCTCGCCATGTCCAGGCCCACCGGGCTCGGAGACCCGGCATAGGCCTCGCGCAGGTCGGCGGGCGGGGCGAGGGAGGTGAACCAGCGGTTCGGGTTCATCGAGAGCCAGCCGCTGACGATGAAGGTGGTGAGCCCGATCCCGCCCACGAGCCCGGCGAGATGGTGCCAGCGCGCCATCCCGCGATAGGGCGTGACGCGCCCTCGTGCGTAGCGCCGCCTGAGGCGCAAGCGCCAGATGCCGAGGGCGAGGCCGGTGAGCGCCGTGAAGGCGGCGATGCCGGAGAGCCACAGCACCACGTCGCGCCAGAGGTCGGCGCGGGCGCGCAGCGGCGTGAGATAGACCCAGTGGGTGACGGCCCCGACCCAGTTCCAGCCGCGCTCGAACCGCGTCGTGTCGAGGACGATTTCCCCCGTTCTTTCCGAGACGTAGAGTTCGGTGCCGGCCGCGTCGTTCAGCGCGACCTTGTGGAAGGGCCGCAGGGGATCGTAGCGCGCCGTCACCGTCCACTGGTCTCGCTCGACCGGGTCCACCGAGGCGCCGGGACCGGCCCCGGTGAGGCGCCGGGCCGCCTCGCTATCGACCGGCCCGACCGGCGCGCCGGTTCGCGCCGAGAGGGTGATGCGGCGGCCATCGCCGGCCGATAGCCGGTAGACAGGCTCGTCGCCGCGCATCTCCAGATCGAGGCTGCGGGGCATGCCGTGCAGCCCGACGGCGGCCAGGGCGTCGTCCGGCGAGAGCGCGACCGCCTCCCACGCCATCGGGCGAAGACGCGCGAGACGCTCCGTCTCCGTCAAGCTCGGGAACGGCACATAGAGCATCACCAGCCCGGAGCCGATCCACAGGGCGAAGAGCAGCCCGGTGGCGATGCCGAGCCAGCGGTGGCCGAGGACGAGCCAGCGCTTCGCCGGTTTGACGAGGCTCACCACGCGACGCTGTAGGCGACCTCGAACGAGCGCGGTCGCCCGAGGATCCAGTTGGTGCCGATCCCATCCACGGCGTTGCCGCTGATGGCGTAGGTCGTGTCGAACAGGTTGTAGACGCGCAGGCTCAGGCGCGAGGCCGGGGTGACCTGATGGTCGAGGCCGAGATGGGCTAGGGTGTAGTCGGGCCTGGGCGCGGTGTTGGAGAAGTCGCTGAACACCCGGCCGACATTCTGGATGCCGATGCGGGCCTCCCAGTCGCGGGCGAAGGCCCAGTTGAGCCAGACATTGGCGACGCGCTGGGGCACGTCGACGGGCTGGTTGCCGGCATAGGAGACCGCCCCCTCCCGGAACTCGTCGTATTGCGCGTGGAGCAAGGCGAGGTTGGCGTCGATGCGCCAGCCGTCCGGCAGGCGCAGGGCGAGCGCCCCCTCCACCCCGTGCGAGGATTGCCGGCCGACCTGGGTCGAGAGCGCCGGCTGGCCCGGCACCGCTGAGATCAGGTTGTCCTTGACGATGCGGTAGCCAGCCACCGTCCATTCGAGGGCGCCGTTCAGCGCGAGGCCCTTGGCCCCGACCTCGATCTGCTCGCCGGTGGCGAGGTCGAAATTGGCGTTCGTTTGCGACAGGCTGATGAGGCTCCCCACCGGATCGGTGGCGGTGGCGTATTGCACGTAGAGGGCCGAATCCGGCGTCGGGTTGTAGACGAGGCCGAAGCGGTAGCTCAGGGCCTCGAACGACCGCGCGAAGGTGTCTCCGGTCTGGAGGTTGCTGCGGTGCAGGGTCGGCGCGTCGAAGCGCACGCCGGTGAGGAAGGAGAGCTGATCGCTGAGAATCAACCGGTTCTCGGCGAAGACCGAGGCCTGGTTGGTGCTGGTGGCATAGGCCGGGCTCGCGCGGCCATTGGCCGGAAACAGGCCCGGATCGTAGTTGAACGGATCGACGCTGGTGACGAGGTTGCCGCCCGCGCTGGAGAAATTGTTGGTGTGGCGGAAATCCACGTGGTTGACGTCGAATCCGACCGCGAACTCGTTGCGGAAGCCGAACACGTTGCCCTTGAAAGCCGCGTCGAAGCGGTTCCCCACCTGCTCCTGTTGGTGGTAGATTTCGAGGTAATCGGACCGGTCGATCCGCCCCGTACCGCCATTGAACCGGTACTGTTCCACGTCGAGCCATTGGCGCCGGCTCTGCAGCCGGTAGGCGGTGTTGCGGATCGTGATGTCGGCGCTCGGCGTCCACTCGGTCTTGAGCTGGGTCCAGTTGTCGGACCAGACGATCTTCGAGCCGTCGACATTGTAGTTGTTGTTGCGCAGGGACTGGACGATCCGGCCATTGACGAGCGGCGTGCCCCAGTAGCGGGCGGGCTCCTGGTAGCCGAGATCGTGGCTGAGGGTGACGGCGAGATCGGGGTTCAGCTGGAACAGCAGCGCGCCCGAGACCGCGAGGTTACGGAAATCCCCGTTCGGGCTGGTCCAGCCGCCGTCCCGGTTGCCGCTGACGTTGAGGCGGTAGGCCACCGCATCGCCGATGGGGCCGCCGAGATCGACGGCGAGGCGCGCGAGCCCGTCCGAGCCGGTGGCGGCGCGGGCGGCATGGATCGGCGTGAAGCTCGGCTTCTTCGAGACCACGTTGACCACGCCGCCGATGGCGCCGTCGCCGTAGAGCACGGAGGCCGGGCCGCGCAGCACCTCGATCCGCTCCACGTTCCAGGTGTCGAACGGGAAGGTCACGGTGCCGGCGCCCACGAACAGACGCGTGCCGTCATAGAGCTGCTGGATCGAGTTCGGCCCGGCGAAGCCCCGGCTCGAGAAGGCGCCGTTGCCGTTGCCCGGCGACGCGATGGTGGTGATGCCGGTGGCGTTCTGCGTCACCGCCTCGACTACCGTGTTCTGGCCCCGGATGCGGGCGGTCTCGCCGCTGATAACGTCGATGCTGGCGGGGGTTTCCAGGGGCGTCAGCCCGAGGCGGCTGGCGCTGCGGGAGGGGGTCGAGAGATTGAGCCCGACGGGGTTCGCGCGGGTGAGGCCGATCCCGCTCCCCTCGACGGTGAGCTGGTCCAGCGTGACGGAGTTTTGGGTGGCGGCATTCTGGGTGACGGAATCCTGCGCTCGGACTCCGCCCGCGAGCAGGGTGCAGCCGAGGAGCGACGTGAGGAGGGTGGCCGCGCGGGACGGGGAGGTCCGGCCGGGGATGCGGTGGGCGACGTGTGAAGGCATGGTCGTTTGGGCAAACCGGAGTGATCGCTGGCCGAGTGCCGCGCCCCTTCTGCTAGATCGTATGTTATAACGTTACAATCCGTTGCTCCGAAGGAAACGCCTGGCGGCGGGACCAAACGGTCTCGCCGAGGGCGCACTCGGGAACGATTCTGTAACGAAAGGAACAGGGACGATCGGGCATCGCGGGCGAACGGCAGGCGCGGCTCAGCGCAGTGGCACGTCACCGCGAACGAAGCCGATGCGTTCGCGACAAGCGAACGCCCCGACACCCCACCAGGACACCCCGCCCGATGCGTTTCGCGTGTGACCACGACTGACGGCAGGTCTCCTGGCTCGCGGGTCGACGCCCTCTCATCGTCTTCCCAGATGCCGGAGCATCCAGTGACGTGTTGATGATGGGCTCGCCGCTTACAGTTGCGGGGGCAGCCGCGGCATCGGGCCAAGACCCTCACCGCGTTCCCTTTTGATCCTCCGGGGAGGAACCGTCACGCCCAAGCTAGTCGAGGGCGGAGAACCGCGTCAACGACGCCACGGCAACAGCCCAAAAGAAAAGCCCCGGATCGCAAGATCCGGGGCCGATCTCATCGGATGCGCGTCGCCTACCAGCGGTAGGTGACGGAGCCCGTGATGCGGCGGCCGTCGCCGTAATTGCAGCCGACATATCCGAGTTGGGCGCAGGTGCCGACATAGACACGGTCGGCGAGGTTGTTTGCGGCCACCTGGAAGCGCCAGTTGTCAAACGAATAGCGGATCGACGCATCCATCAGGAAGTAATCCGGCACGCGGATGGTGTTGGCGGCATCGCCGAACGTATCGCCGACATAGCGCACACCGAAGCCGAAGCCGAGACCGCGGAACAGACCGGTCTGCACGGTGTAGTCGGCCCAGTTCGAGATCACGATGTTCGGAACCTGGATGGGACGGTTACCGACTGCGCTCGCGAACCGCGCGTCCGGGGGCGTATCCTTGGTCACCCGCGCGTTGAGGGCGGTGAGCGAGCTAAGTAGGCGGAACCCTTCGGCCAGTTCCACCGTGGCCTCGACCTCGACGCCGTTCACCGCGATCTCGCCGGTCTGGTAATAGGCCTGCTGCAGCGGATCGGTCGGGTCGAAAGTCAGCGCGTTGGTCTTCTTCGTGTCGAAATACGACAGGAGGAACGTGCTGTTCGATCCGGGCGGCTGGAACTTGATGCCACCCTCGACCGTCTCGCCGATCTCGGGCTTTGCGGGGCCGATCGAGTAGGTGGCCGGGGCAATGGGGACGATCGGGCTCGGCGTGCTCGACTGGATGTAGAACGGCAGGACGTTGAACGAGCGCGCGGCGGCGATGTAGGGCGTCAGGCCGTTGTCGAAGAGATACGACAGCCCGACGCGGCCGCTATAGGATTCCGCGTTCTGGGTGACCCCGAAATTGGTCGGGATGGCGTTCGGGACGCCGATACTGTTCAGCGTTGTACGCACGGCATCGAGCGCGGGGTTCTGCACGTCCGTCCGCGTCTTCACCCAGTCGTAGCGGGCGTTGGCGCTGAACAAGAAACCGTTGCCGAACTTCACCTGATCCTGCGCGTAGATGCCGGTCTGTTCCTGCGACAGGCGGCTGAGCAGCGTCCGCTGGAGCGGGGCGACGGCGGAGCCGTATCGCGGGTTGAGGACGTCGATGGGCCCGACGAGCGCTGGCGCCGGAGCGCCGAGCAGGACGTTTGGATCGAAGAAGGCCTGCGTCGGCCCGCCAAACTGGTCGCTCTTGTTCTGGATGTTGCTGTAGTCGATGCCGAGCAGGGCGGTGTTCTTGAACCAGTCGAACACGTGCTCGTGCTGGATCTGGGTGTCGACGGTGAAGACGCCGTAATCCTCCAACCAGGTCTGGGCCGAACGGTTAATGAGCGATGGCGACGTCACCGTCGGGACACCGTTGACGATCGTGGTGTTCAGCCCGGTCGGGTAGATGCTGTTGTAGTTCGTGCTGGCATGGGCGTAGCGCAGGTTCTGGCGCACGGTCCATTCGTCGTCGAACCGGTGCGAGAACTCGTAGCCCGCCATGGCGCGCTCGGCCTTGAAGCGGCTGAAATCGGGCTCGCCGAGGAAGCGGTCGCGCAGGTTGGCCTTCAGCGGGTTCGACCCGTTGGTGTAGTATTGCGGGATCAGGCGGTACTTATCGCCCGAGACATCCTTCTGGTAATTGCCCAGAAGCGTCAGGCTGGTATCGGCGGAGGGCCGGAACGTCACGGCCGGCGCGATGTAGACTCGGTCGAGATCGACGTAATCGGCCTGGGTGCCGCCGTTCCGCAGGAAGCCGGTGATCCGGTAGAGGATGGTCTTTTCGGGGTTCGCCGGGCCGCTCAGGTCGAAGCCGAACTGCTTGCGGTTGTAGCTGCCGTAGGAGCCGTAGATCTCGCGCAGGGGCACGTCGAGGGGCTTCTTGCTGACGAAGTTCACGAGACCGCCCGGATCGTTCAGGCCGTAGAGGCCCGAAGTCGGCCCGCGCAGGACGTCGATCCGCTCGATTCCGTAGGGCTCCTGCGGGAAGCCGGAGAAGCTCGTGACGGGCAGGCGCATGCCGTCGCGGTAGACACCGCGGATGGTCTGGTCGAAGCCACGGATGATCAGCTGGTCGAACCGGCCGTCCTCGCCCTGGGGCGAAGAGACGACGCCGGCCGTATAGGCGAGGGCGTCGGCGAGGTTCTGCGCGCCGCGATCCTCGAGTTGCTTCTGGGTCACCACCGAGATCGATTGCGGGATCTCGCGCAGGCTGGCGTTGGTCTTGGTGCCGGACGAGCTGCGCGACAGGACGTAGGAATTCGCGGCGATGATGCTGTCGTTCGTGCTGCCGCTGCCGACACCCGCGCCCGAGCCCTGCACCGACAAAGTGTCGAGCTGCACCGCCGCCGTGCCGCCCGACGCCGCCTGGGCGAGGGCCTCCCCGCTCCACAGGGCGGGGGCCATGGCGAGCATCGCCACGGTCGAGACGCCGGCGAGACAACGCAGGCCACTCACGGCTTTGTGAGAAAACGTGCCAGCAGAAAGCAACATGCCATGAGACATAGAGAAGACCTTGATCGTCGAAAACACAGCACGGACCTGATCGTGACTGAACGCGATGTCCCTGCCGATGCATCGCGTAGAACGATTCAAAAACAAAGGTCGCGCTTCGGCAAGACAAATCCATACGGCGTCTTTGACAGCAAGGCGAAGTTGCGCCTCGATGATCGAAGTTGTGACTGCGTTGCCTAGGAAGCACATCCCTTCTTTGGAATAATTCGAGTCTAGAGCCTCGCGAAACTCGTTCCGGGATATTCAACGCCGGGCCAGGAGCCACATCAGGAACGGTCCTCCGACGAGGGTCGCTACCAATCCGGCGGGCAGCTGGTAGGGGAAGAACGCCATCCGCCCGACGAAATCCGCAGCGACCATGATGAGCGCGCCGACGATCGCAGCACCGGCGAGTTGCGGCGCTGCGCGGGTGAGGCCCGACAACCGCGCCACCTGAGGCGCCACGAGGCCGACGAAGCTCAACGGCCCCGCCACCAGGGTCGCCGCGGTGGTGAGGATCGCCGCCACGACCAGGATGGCCAGGCGGCTGCGGCGAAGGTCGAGCCCGAGCGAGCGGCCGGTGAGATCGCCGAGGGGAAGCAGATCGAGCCAGCGGGTCAGGGCGGGAAGGCAGGCGGCCCCGAGGGCGAGGATGGCGAGGGCGGCCACGGCATCCTCCGGCGCCACCCGTGCCGTGGAGCCCGCCGTCCACCCGAGCAGCATCACCACGGAAGGGTCGCCACTGATCATCAGGATGGTGAGCAGCGCGCCGAACCCGGTGGTAAGGCCGATGCCGGCCAGCAGCATCTGCTCGGGCGCGGTGTCGGCACGACGGCCGAGGCTCAGGATCGCCAGGAGGGTCGCGAGCGCCCCGAGGCTGCCGGCGCCGAGCAGCGCCATCCGGTCCGGCGTGCCGAGGACGATCGTGACGGCGACGAGGCCGAGGGCGGCCCCGGAACTGATCCCGAGCACTTCGGGACTCGCCAGGGGATTGCCGGTGAGCCGCTGCAGCAGGGTGCCGGCGATGGCCAGCATCGCGCCGGCCGCGAGCGAGGCGACGATACGGGGCAGGCGCCAGGGAAGCAGCGCGTCGAGGCCGGCCCCGAGGCTCCAGTGCCAGCCGGCGGGGTCGCGGCCGAGGGTCAGCGCGACGAAGACGAGGAGGGCGAGCGACACCGCTCCGGCCAGGACCAGGCCCCAGGGTCGAGCGATCCGGGCCGAGGCGCCGTCCCCCGGGCGATGCAGCGCGCCGACGCCGCGCAGGCGCGGCAGCAGCCAGAGCAGCATCGGCACGCCGACGAGGGCGGCGAGCGCCCCGGTCGGCACCTGCGCGATGGGGGCGAGGGCCAGGACCACGGAATCGGTGAGCCAGATCAGGGCCGCCCCGAGCAGGGGCGCGGCGATGAGGCGGTCGCGCAGGGTGCGCGTGCCGGTGAGGCGGACGAGGATCGGCGCGGCGAAACCGACGAAGCCGATGACGCCCACCCCCGCCACCACGAAGCCGCCGAGCGCCACCGCCACGGCCACCGCGAGGAACCGGACCCGGCCGAGGGAGAGCCCGAGGCTCTTCGCGTTCGCCTCGTCGAGATCCAGCACCGAAAGGGGCCGCACCATCAGCGCCACCAGGACGGCGGCCACCGCGAGGCGGGGCGCGAGATAGGCCGGCGCGCTCCAATCGTTCATGGCGAGCGAGCCCGCGCCCCAGACGAACAGGCCGAACAGCCGCTCCTGATGCAGGATGACGAGGAGAGTCTGGATCGCCCCGCAATAGAGTTCGACCACGAGGCCGGCCAGCAGCAGCGCGAGGGGGGCGAAGCCCTTGGCGCGGCCGAGGGCGAAGACCGCGAGTACCGCCAGGGCGGAGCCCGAGAGCGCCACCGCCTCCCGCCCTTGCGAGAAGAGGCCGGGCGCGAACAGGGAGGCCAGGGCCAAAGCGAGCTGCGCCCCGGCCGAAATGCCCAGCGTCGAGGGCGAGGCGAGGGGATTGCGCAGCACCTGCTGCAGCACCACCCCCGACAAAGCGAGGGCGGCGCCGGCGAGCCAGGCGGTGACGATCCGCGGCAGCACGCTCTCGTGCAGGATGACCTGCGCGATGTCGGTCCAGTCGGGACTCCACAGGGCCTTCAGCGCCGGGCCGAGCGCCATGTCGGCGGTGAGCGTGCGCAGGGTGAGGAGCCCGGCCACGAGGGCCACCGCGCCGATGAGGAGCATCGTCCCGCCGATCCGCGACCGGGGCGGCGCGAGGGCATCGAGGCGGGGCTCGGCCAGATCCACCTCAGCCACGGGGGCAATCCCGCTTGGCGAGACCGGTCATCAGTTCGGCGAAACGCGCGATGGCCGGCAGGCCGCCGTAGAACCAGACCGGAGCCACCACGTCGACATGATGCTCGCGCACCGCCGGAAGCGTCTGCCAGAGCCGGCTGCCGGCCAGCGCCCTGGCGGCGTCGGATTGGATCGGCCCGATATGGACGATGCGGGCATCGGCCGGGCCGGTGGCGAGCTGCTCGATCCCCACCGCCGTGAAGCCGGACGCGTTGCTTGCGCCGGTCCAGGCATTCGCGATCCGGAGGCGGTCGAGCACGGTCTGGAACAGGCTGGTGCGGCCGTAGACCACGATGTTGCGGTGGTCGACGATCCAGACGAGGTAGGTCGGATGTCTCTCCGCCGGGCAGGCGCTCGCCGCCGCCTCGGTGAGGATCGCCTCGGTCCGTGCCTCCAGGGCTTTGGCCTGCTCCACCCTGCCGAGCCGCACGGCGATGCGCATGGTCTCCGCCTTCGCCCGCTCGTAGGGATCGCCCCCGGCATTGGCGATGGAGACCGCCTCCGTCGGGGCGATGCGCGACAGGAAGCTGCCTTGCGTCGCCACCTGGATCGGGTTGGCGAGGATGAGGTCCGGCTTCAGGCTCGCCAGCACTTCGAGGTTGGGCTCCACCACGAGGCCGAGATCGACCACCCCCTCGGGGAGCGCCGGCGCCACCACGGTGCGGTTGTAGTTCTCGGGCTGCGTCACCGCGACCGGCACGATGCCGAGGCCGAGGAGCAATTCCACGGCGCTCCAGTCCAGGGCGGCGACCCGTGGCTGGGCGGGCATCTTATTTTCCGCGCGCGCGGGCAGACAGGCCAGCACGAGGAGGCAGGCCGCCAGGCCGACAACGGCCCTTCTAGAGCTGTGCCCGACCACGTTGGGTCGGGACACATCTCTAGGTCTTTGATTTGCCGCGCTCTTTTTCGTCGAACCGGCATCCACTTCGGCGGAGAGCGCTCTAGCGCGCATCGACGGCAGCCAGGGCGAGATCCTCGGCCTTCCTTTTCGCCTCCGGAGCGAGGCTCGCATCCCGCAGGGCGGGCGTGAACGCCGCGATGGCGGCGGTGGCGGCGAGGCAGAGGCCGCCGCCCGCCGCCATGGCGATCCGCGCCGAGGCTAGATGGGCCGTGGTGCCGGCCTGCATGCCGCCGAGCGCCGGGCCGATGGTTTCCTCCAGCACCCACAGGCTCGACACCCGGCCGAGCATCGCGTCCGGCGTCGCGCGCTGGATCAGGGCCGCGCGCAGGATGCCGGCGAGGCTCGCGGCGGCGCCGAGGGTGGCAAGGCAGAACAGGGCGGGAGCCATGCCGTCGCTGAAGCCCAGCGCGATGCAGGCACAGGCCCAGATCGCCACGCAGGCCACGAGCCAGCGCCCTGCGAACGGGCTCGCGCCGGCCCGGCCCGAGGCCAGGGCGCCGAAGAGCGCGCCGACCGAGGGGGCGGCATAGAGCAGGCCGATGCTGTCGGGCCCTCCGCCGAGCCCGTGCGTCGCGAGTTCGGGCAGCAGCACGTAGGGCACGGCGAAGACCAGGGCGACGAGATCGACCAGGAGCAGGCTCAGCACCAGGGGCGAGCGGGCGATGTAGCGCAAGCCCCCCATGAAGCCGGCCTCGTCGGCGGCAAGCACGGGAAGGGGCGCCGCAGCGGACGGCCCGGCCAGGGGCGGCAGCGGCGGCAGGAACCCGAGCACGATCGGCGTGATGCCGGAGATCAGCGCCACCACGCCGTAGCACGCGACGAGCCCCGCGCCGGCGGTGATCGCCCCGGCCAGGAACGGCCCGGCGATGGCGCCCGCCTGCGCCGCGACGGCGGTGAGCGCAGCGGCCCCCGACAGGTGCTCGCGCCCGACGAGCGCCGGGGTGGCGGCCATGATCGCCGGCATGCCGAAGCCGAAGGTCGAGCCGCCGACCACGGCCGCCGCGTAGATCGGCCAGACCATCGGCGCCGCGAGGGCGGCGTTGGCCATGAGGATCAGGATGGTGAGGAGATGCGCCGTGCGCGACCAGACCATGACCACGCGGCGGTCGTAGCTATCGGCGAGCCAGCCGCCGACGATGAGCGCCAGCGCCATGGATCCCGCGACGGCGGCGTTAAGGAAGGCCACCTGCAGCGACGAGGACGTGAGCGCGTACATCTGCAGGCTCACGGCGACGCCGAGCACCCCGAAGGCGAGGAACGAGGCGGCCCGCGCCGCATAGAGCAGCTGGAACCCGCGGCTCGCCCGCAGGGGAGACAGGTCGAGCATCATGGAAACATGCCGCCTCGGATGACGCTCTTTGACATCACGCTTCAATCCTCGTCCTTGGCGTCTTCGTCGGCGCCGCGCCGCCAATAGGCCACGGCGAGATGCTGGTCACGGGTGAGGCCACAGGTCTTGCGCCAATGCGTCCGCAGGGCCTTGAACGCATCGAATTCCGAGCCGGCCCAGGCGAAGACCGTGCGATCCTGCGGGAACGGGATCGCCCGGACCGCATCCGCCAGGAGCGTGGTCGTGCCGGGCGGTGCGCCGTTGCGGTGGAGCCAGCGCAGCTCCACCCCGTCCGGCCGGTCGAGCGCCTGCTCGTCGGCCGGCCCGTCGACCTCGATCACCGCGACCCCGCCCACATGGCCCGGCAGCCGCCCGAGGATGCGACCGATGGCCGGCAGGCCGGTCTCGTCGGCGGCGAGACAATACCACTCCGCCGCGCCGGCGCTGCGGCCCCCGGGGCCGAGCAGCCCGACCACGTCCCCGACCTTGGCGCGCTTCGCGAAGGACGCGCCGGGGCCGGCGTCATGATGCATGACGAAGTCGATGTCGATCTCGCCCGCAGCCACGTCGATACGGCGGATCGTGTAGGTGCGCATGGAGGGCGCGCCCTCCCCCTGCGGCCAGACCGGGATGCCGTCGATCCCCGGCACAGGCCATTGCGGCGCGTGGCCCTCGGGCGGAATGATGACGTGCACATGCATGTCGAACGCGTCGTAGCGCGCCAGATCCGTGCCGGCGAAGGTGATCCGGCGCATATGCGGCGTCAGATCGACGACGTGGCGGACGGTGACCTCGCGCAGGCTCGGGATCGTGTCGTCGGCGCAGCCGTCGCCGGTCCAGACGATGGATGCGTCCGTGGCGCCGGGAAGCTCCTGGAGATGCGAGGCGAGCATGAACTTGACGACGGCGAGGGAGGTCTCGTCGGTCGCCTCCGCCTTCAGGGCGAGCAGGCCTTCGGCGGCGACGAGGGTGCCGGTGCCGACATCGAACTCGACCCGCCCGCGTCCCGGCTCGTGAAGCACCGGGATATCGTGTTCGAGGAAGTGCTCGCACAGGTCCGCGATGTATCGCCCGGCATCGGCGAGGCGCACCTGGGCTTCGGAAGCCATGGCTGTCACGGGGTGTTCTCCACGATGGCGGGACGGCGCGAAGTCTGGCCGCGGATCGGCCGGTGGCTGTAAACGAGGAAGGACGGACATACAACGCAGAACAAGGTAACCGACTTCATCGCAACGCACCGGACCGATTATTTGTAATTGATAGAAAAATGACCATCATCGAGAATGCTTTCCGCGCTTTTATCGCCGTGTCTTCACAACCCGGCAACGAACCGATTCGATTTCGCGACCCCGACTCCGTGATCGCGACACCCGCAGCAGGCAGGCTAAAAATTTTATCCACCGCCAGCACAGGCATGAACATTCTCTGTCCAAAGAGACATTCGATCCATATTTTTATCGTTACACTTTTAAAGACAAAATATCGACCGATAGAATGTCGACAAAACTGGGCGATCCCCCATATCAGTACTCGACCGACACCTGACTCCAGCGATGCACAGGACGCGTCAGGCCTTGCCGCCGTCGAACCGAAACGGGAGAATGCATGAAGGATGTCGATTTTCGCGAGATGCTCGATGCCCATTGCCTGATGCAGGCGGGCTGCTACGTCTCGGACATCGAAACCGCGCCGGATGGCGGGCGTTACCTCTGGTCGAACGCGATTCCGGAGCCGGGTTTCAACGTCGGCGTCGAGACCACCGACCTCGCCTGGGTCCGGGCGACCTCCGCGGGGCGCGGCCGGCTCCCGGCCCTCCTCGTCACCAAGGGCGGAGACGCGCTCGGCGCCCATCCGGACCTGCAGGCCGCCTTCCCAACCCGCTGGATGCTGGGCGATTGCCGGGACGTGCAGGCGCCGGTCATGCCCGAGGGGCTGACCCTCGCGACGGAGGAGACGGCGGCTCCCGGCGAGGGCTACCTGTCGGTCTGCGCCGGCCTCTACGACGACGCGGGCGTGAACGCGATCGCCGAGGCGGTCTTCCTGCCGGTGCTGCGCGACGCCCGGCCCGTCGAGGGGGTCGAGACGCGACACCTCACCGTGAGCGCGGATGGCGTTCCGGTGGCCTGTGCCTCGGTCTACCGGGCGGGCCGCCTTGCCGGGCTCTACAATGTCGGCAGCCTCGCGACACGGCGCGGGCATGGCCTCGGCGCCCTGGTCACGCGGGCGGCGATGGCGAGCGCCCGACAGGCCGGCGCGGAGACAATGATGCTCCAATGCGTGGCCGGCGGCCATGTGGAGCGGCTCTATTCCGGCCTCGGCTTCTCCGCAGCGGCGAGCCCGACCCTGATGGTGTTCGCGCCGGGCGCCGACGCGCAACCATAGGCGATAGGCCTCCCCGGCGGGTCGCCCACGCCATTCGCGCATGTCGCGGAATGCGCGACCCTCCTCCCCAGCGGATCTCGGGCCTGCCTGAGATCCGTCGAGCTTGTGGGGAGGAGTTAGGGGTGATTGGGTGACCCTCAGCTTACGAAGGCTGGCGGAGCCACCCCCACTCCTGACTTCTCCCCCCGAGCTACCGGGTTCACCCATCTGCTCGCGGGCAGTTCCCTCTATCCAAGAGGGTTCGACTCCAGGCGCGACGGGCTCCCTCTCCTGGAAGGAGAGGGTTGGGGTGAGGTGTGGTGCATCTCCGGAAAACTCACACACCTTGTATCTGGAAAGGCGTCCCCGGGTGGTGTCCATTCGAGGGTGCGCCGAGTGAGGTGGCCGCCCCACCCGGCGCGCGGTCCGCGGCGCCCGCCACACCTCTGGCCACAACCGTGGGTGAGCTTTGGGACCGTGGGCCGCTTCGTCACGCACGACCGGACAGTCGCTCGACAGCCCGTCGCATGGACAAGGCAGGTTACCGTGACACACATCGTCTGTGGAGTGGATATCGGCGCCGACACGCTGGATGCCCGCATCGGCCGCGATGGCGCCTGGCGGCAGATGGCCAACACCCCGGAGGGCCGCGCCGATCTGGCGGCGTTCTGTCGGGAGCACCGGGTCGATCTGGTGGCCATGGAGGCCACCGGTGGGTACGAACGCGCGGTCTTCGGCGCGCTCTGGGCCGAGGGCGTTCCGGCCACGGTCGTCAACCCGCGCGCCGTGCGCCGTTTCGCCGACGGCATGGGTGTGCTGGAGAAGACCGACCGGATCGATTGCGGGATGATCGCCTGGTACGCCGCGACCAAAGGCCTGCGTCCGACCCCGCCGGCCACGGCGACCCAGGTCCGGCTCACCGCCCTGGTGGTGCGCCTGCGCCAACTCACGGCGCTGAAGGTCGGGCAGGCCAACCAGGCCCGCCTCGTCACCGAGCCGGAGGTGCTCGCCTCCTTCACCCCCGTCCTGGCGGCCATCACGGCGCAGATCCGGGTGCTGGAAGCCCACATCGCCCAGGCCATCGCCCTGGACCCCGTCTGGACGGCCCTCGACCGATGCTTCCGCACGATCAAGGGCGTGGCCGACCGCACGGTCGCCCATCTGATGGCCGAGATGCCCGAGATCGGAACCCTGTCCAACAAGGCTGTCGCCAAGCTCGCCGGCCTGGCGCCCATCGCCCACGACAGCGGACGCCGCGCCGGCAAGCGCCCCGTGCGCGGCGGACGCGCCGGGGTTCGGGCCGTCCTGTTCGTCGTCGCCGAGATCGTGCGCCGATACGATCCCGACTTTGCCGCCTTCCACCAGCGGTTGAGCCAAGCCGGAAAGCCCAAAAAGCTCGTCCGCGTCGCCCTCGCCCACAAACTCCTCGTGCGCCTCAACGCCAAAGCCCGCGAGATCCGCAAGGACCTCGCTCTGGCCTCTTGACCTGACAGACAGTCGCTCACCCTGTCCCTCTCCTTTCAGGAGAGGGGACCCGTGGTGCCCGCGCGGAGGGGGGGCGCAAGCCGAATGACCCGGTCCGGTCACAGCGAGGCCGCGAAACTGTCGTGGAACATCGTGGAATCCACGATCTCCCGGTGGGTGACGTCGGGGATCACGGTCACCTGTTCCACCCGGTTGGAATAGCGGCCCCAATCCACATGGTTCAGGCCTCGCTCCACCGAGCGGCCAGCGAGCCAGACCCGGATCGGACAATCGAACCTGTCCGCCCGGTAGCGGCGGTACAGCAGCGTGTTGTCGACGAAGGTCCAGAGTTCGTATTCCTTGCTGCCGACGCCCGGCCCGTCGAGGGGCAGCGGATCGGGGGCCGCCGCCACATAGGCGAGGAACTGCTCGTGGAGTTCCGGATCCATGCGCCGGAACAGGTCCTCCCAGTCGGCCCGCATCGGCGAGCGCTCCAGCCAGGACGCGACGTTCTCCTGAAGGCGGCGGCGCTGCTCCGGCATCAGCACCGGCAGGGCGCCGACGGCGAAGCTCACATCGATGTCGCAGACGTCGAGCATGCCGACGAAGCCGAGGTCGATGCGCGAGCCCAGCATCCGCGCCGCCTCGTAGGCGAGGACGCCGCCCCAGGACCAGCCGAGCATCGTGCAGGGACGCCCGGCGCTCTCCCTCTCGATGATCTCCGCGTAGCGCGCGGCGATGTCCTCCACCGAGACTACGCTCTTGCGCGCGTCGGTCAGCGAGTAGCAGACGAAGCCGGTGACCGGCTGGTCCGGCCCGAGGCGGCGGACCAGGGGCGCATATTCCCGGGTGTTCACCATCAGGCCGGGGAAGCAGTAGAGCATCGGCCGGTCGCCGGTCGCCCGCAGGCGCACCACCTGCGCGGTGCCCACCGCATCGGCGGTGAGCGCGGCGGCCAGGGTCTCGACACTCTGGTTGTTGAAGATGTCGGCGATGGTCGGGCTGCGCTCCGGGAACGCCGCGCCCAGCGCCGTGAGCACACGCAGGGCGGTGAGCGAGTTCGCCCCTGCCTCGAAGAAGTTCTGGTCGGGCGGGATGGCGGGGAGGCCGAGGGCCTTGGCCCAGATCTCGGCCACCACCGTCTCGGTGGGGGTGAGCGGGCGCCAGGTGCCGCTTGGCGACTCGGCGAGTGGCGCGGGCTCGGGTAAGGCCGCACGGTCGAGCTTGCCGTTGGGCGTCAGCGGCAACCGATCCAGCGCCACGATCCGGCTCGGCACCATGTAGTCCGGCAACCGCCGGGCGAGGTCCGCCCGGAGCGCGCTCGCGTCGAAATCCGCCCCGGCCGCAGTGACAACGTAGGCCACCAGCAGCGGACCCGCTGGACCCTGGCGCAACGCCGCCGCCGCGCCCGCCACGGTCTCCTGCGCCAGCAGCGCCGCCTCGACCTCGCCGAGTTCGATCCGGAACCCGCGCAGCTTCACCTGCGCGTCCGCCCGGCCGAGATACTCCACCGTCCCGTCCGCCCGCCAGCGCGCCAGATCCCCGGTACGGTAGAGCCGCCCCCCCGCGCGACCCGACAGGTCCGGGAACGGGTCGGGGATGAACCGGTCCGCCGTCTGCCCAGCCCGGCCGAGATAGCCCCGCGCCAGACCGTCACCGCCGAGATGCAGCTCCCCGGTGACCCCCACCGGCACCGGCTGCAACGCCGCGTCGAGGATGTAGGCCCGCCGGTCCCCCACCGCACGGCCGATGGGGGCGTAGGCCCCTCCACCGCGTCCCCGGCCCGCGCCCGCCAGACCAGGGGCGAGATCACCGTCTCGGTGGGGCCGTAGCCGTTGATCAGCAGCGTCGGATCGAGAGCCCGGCCAATGAGCGCGAAACTCTCCCGCGACAGGGCCTCGCCGCCGAACGCGTAGGAGCGCCGGCTCGGGCGCGGGCCGCTGGCAGCCTCGAGCGCCAGCTGATGCATGTAGGCGGTGGGAAAGCCCGCATGGGTCACGCGATGACGCTCCATGGCGTCCAGCGCCTCGCGCGGGGTCCACAACCCGTCGGGCTTGAGCACGACGCAGCCGCCGAAGGCCAGGGGCACCATCCAGCGCTCCTGCGCCCCGTCGAAGCTCATCGACAGGACGTGGAGTTCGCGGGTCTCCCGGCCCGTACCGTAGACGGCCCCCGTGGCGCGGACATGCATCGCCAGCGGGCCGTGCGCCACGGCGACGCCCTTGGGGGTCCCCGTCGAGCCCGACGTGTAGATCACGTAGGCGAGTTGCTCCGGATGGGCCGTGCGGCACGGCGCGGTCTCGGGCTCGGCCGAGAGGTCGAGGGCGGAGGGTCCAGGCTCGCCCCTCCCCCATCCCGGCCTCTCCCATCCCGGCCTCTTGCGCCAGCCCGTCGAGGGCGCTGCCCTGCGCCAGCAGCAGGCGGGCGCCGGCATCGCGCAGGAGGGCGGCCAGACGCGCCCGCGGCTGGCCCGGATCGAGGGGCAGGAACGCGCCCCCGGCCCGCAGGATGGCGAGGAAGGCGGCGATCTGGTCAGGCCCGCGCGGCAGGGCCACGGCGACGACCGTCTCGGGGCCGACGCTCTCCCGGATCAGCCGGTGGGCGAGGCGGTTGGCGGCCCGGTCGAGCTCGCCGAACGTGGTGGTGCGCGGCCCGCTGATCACCGCCGGAGCATCGGGATCGGCCAAGGCCGCCTCACCGATCAGCTCCGGCACCAGCGAATCCGACAACGGCAGCCCGTCCGCGTAGGGCGAGGACAGATCCGCGAGAGAGGAGGCAGGGACCAGCGGCAGGGCGTCGACGCGGCGGCCGGTTTCCTCCACCGCGCCGCGCAGCAGAGTGAGGAAACCGTCGCGCATCCGCTCCATGGTGTCCCGCTGGAACAGGTCGCGGGCATAGCCGAACGCGCCGCGCAAGGCGCCGCCGGCCTCCGCCACCGTCTCCAGAACGAGATCGAACTGGACGTTGCCGGTTCCCCGCCCGAAGGGCGACACGACGAGATCGCCCACCGTGAACCTGGACGGCCCCTCGACCCGGTGGCTGTGCATGACCTGGACGACGGGGGTATGGCTCACGGTCCGGCGGGTCTGGAGCGCCTCCACCAGACGCTCGAAGGGCAGATCCTGGTGTCCTTGAGCGTCCACCATGGCGTCGCGCACGGCCCGCACATGGTCGAGGACGCTGGCACCCGGATCGACGACGACCCGGATCGCCAGGGTGTTGACGAACAGGCCGACGAGCCCTTCCGTCTCCGGCCGGTTGCGGTTGGCCACCGGCACGCCGATGCGCAGATCCGCTTCGCCGGTATAGCGCCGGAGCACCAGGGCCAGGATGGCCAGCAGGACCATCGCCGTCGTGGCGCCGGCCTGCCGCGCGAGGGATTCGAGGCGGGCGGCGATATCGGCATCGACCGCGAAATCCACCGCCGCTCCGCGAAAGCTCTGGACCGCCGGGCGCGGGCGATCGGCCGGCAGGGGGATCACGGTCTCCGTCGCCCCGAGGCGGTCCCGCCACCAGCCGAGCTGGCGCTCGAGTTCGCCGGCCTCCAGCCAGTCGCGCTGCCAGCGCGCGTAATCGGCATAGGCGATCGGCAGCGGCAGCGGAGCCGCATCCTCGCCCGCCGCATAGAGGCGCATCAGGTCGGCGAGCAGTATCTCCACCGAGCGGCCGTCGGAGACGAGGTGATGCATGGTGAGGAGCAGGACGTGGCGCTCGGCCTCCATCCGCACCAGCACGGCCCTGAACAGGGGCGGTGCCGCCAGGTCGAAGGGCCGCCGTGCCTCCTCGCGGGACAGGGCAGCGAGGCGTTCCTCGGCGAAGGCCCGGTCCTCGACCTCCAGCGATATCTCCCGCAGGCTCGCCGCGACGAATGGAGTGGTGACCGCCTCGACCCCGTCGGTCGTGCTCGCCCGGAACCCCGTCCTCAGGGCCGGATGCCGCGCCACGAGGGCGTCGAGGGCCCGCGCCAGGGCGTCCCGGTCGAGCGGCCCGGACAGAGCGAGCCCCCCGGCGATATGGAGCAGGGCCGCGTCCCCCCCCATCCGCCCGATCAGCCACAGCCGCTCCTGCGCATAGGACAGGGGAGCGACCCTCTCGCCACCGGCATCCTCGTCCCCCGCCACGATCGGCAGGCGCGAGAAGTCGATGCCGCGTGCGGCCAGTGCGTCGAGGAAGACACGCCGCTTGTCGGGGGCAAGCCGGGCGAAGCGGCGGCTGAGATCGGCGGCTTGGCCAGTCATTCAGGCTTCCAGATCGGCGAGGAGGGCGTCCATGTCGGACAGGTCGGCGGTCTCGTCGCGGCCACCGCCCGCCGCCTCGCCCGACGCCACGGCCAGGACGTAGCCGCGCAGGGTCGGTGCCTCGAACAGGGCACGGATCGGCACGGTGAGGCCGAGGCGCTGCTTCACCCGCATGGCGAGCTGCGCGGCGGTGAGGGAATGGCCGCCGAGGGCGAAGAAGTCGTCGTCCCGACCCACACTCTCGACGTCCAGCACCTCGCGCCAGATCTCGGCCAGGGCGATCTCCATGGCCCCTTCGGGCGCGTCCGACCCTCGCGAGGTCGCGAGGGGCACCGGCAGGGCGCGCAGATCGAGCTTGCCGTTCGGGGTCAGCGGCAGGGACGCGACGACCAGGATATGAGCCGGCACCATATGCACCGGTAGCCGGCGAACGATCCCCTCGCGGAGGGCATCCGCGTCGATCCCGTCGCCGACCACATAGGCGACGAGGTGCCTGTCCCCGGCGGCGTCGCGCAGGATGACGGCGGCGTCGATGACGCCGGGTTCCGCCCGCAGGACCGCTGCGATCTCCCCCGTCTCGATCCGAAACCCGCGCAGCTTCACCTGCCCGTCGGCCCGTCCGAGATAGGCCTGCGTGCCGTCGGGCCGCCGCAGGGCGAGGTCACCGCTGCGATAGAGGCGCGCGCCCGGCGGCCCGAACGGGTCCGGCACGAAGCGCTCGGCGGTAAGCGCGGGCCGCCCGAGATAACCTTGCGCCAGACCGGCGCCGCCGACATGCAGCTCGCCCGCGACCCCATCCGGCACAGGGTCGAGGGCTGCGTCGAGGAGATGCAGGGTGAGATCCGGCAGGGCCTCGCCGATGGGGCTGTCGGTCCGATCCGCGTCGTCGGCGACGAGCGGACGATAGGTCACGTGAACCGTGGTCTCGGTGATGCCGTACATGTTGACGAGGCGGGGCGAGGCATCGCCGAAACGCTCGAACCAAGGCCGAAGGGCGGACACGTCGAGGGCTTCCCCACCGAAGACGACGTGGCGCAGCGCCAGCCCGCGGGGCCGCGCGAGGGCGGCCTGCATGAGCGGACGGAAGGCGGATGGGGTCTGGTTCAGCACCGTCACGCCCTCGCGGACGAGAAGGTCGAGGAACGCGTCCGCCGCCCGCGCCACCTCGCGCGGCACCACCACCAGCCGCCCGCCGTGACAGAGCGCGCCGAAGATCTCCCAGACCGAGAAATCGAAGCCGTAGGAATGGAACAGCGTCCAGACGTCTTCTTCGGCGAAGGCGAAATCGTCCTGCGTGGTGGTCAGCAGTCGCGCCGCGTTGGCATGAGTGACCACGACGCCCTTCGGCCGGCCGGTGGAGCCGGACGTATAGATCACATAGGCCGGCTGCTCCGGGTGGGGTGCCGTGGGCAACGGCGTGTCGTCGTCCTCGGACGCAGCCGGCCCGTCCATGAGGATCGGCCTGGGGCCGCCCTCGGGCAGGCTGTCGACGAGGCCGGTCGTGGCGAGCACGTGCCGGGCTCCGCAATCGGCGAGCATGAAGGCGAGGCGGTCGGCCGGATAGGCCGGATCGAGAGGAACATAGCCGGCTCCGCTCTTCAGGATCGCCAGGATGCCGACGACGAGGGAGATCGAGCGCTCGGCGCAGAGGGCGACGAGATCGCCCGGCCGCACGCCTTCGACGACGAGATGCCGCGCGAGGCGCGCCGCCCTAGCCTCGAGTTCGGCATAGGTCGCCTGTTCACCCTCGCAAGTGACGGCCACGGCCTGCGGGCGCAGACTCGCCTGCCGGGCGATCCTGAGATGGATCGCGGGCTCGGCCGGCGAGGGCCGGAGGGCGGCGGCCCGATGCCGTGCCGCCTCGATCTCGTCGGGCGGGACGAGGGAGAGGGCATCGAGGGGGGTGTCGGCCGCATCCATCAGGGCATCGAGGATGTGCTGCAACTGCGCGTTCAGGCGCCGGACCTCGGCGGAGGAGATGCGGGCCTGGTCGATGCTCCAGTTCAGGCGCGGCGTACCGTCGAGGAGAAGCGACAGGGTGAGGGGAACGTCGGTCGCTTCGAGGGTCGCGACCGGGCCGAATTCCAGCCCGCCGAGGCTGCGGTCGCGGACCACGGCGTCGAGGGGGTAGTTCTCGACGACGAGGAGGCTGTCGAACAGCGGCTGCCCGCCGCGCCCGACCCACGCCTGGATGTCGGCGAGCGGAGCGAGGTCGTGCTCGCGCAGGGCCGCAGCCTCGCCTTGCAGCCGACGCAGCCAGTCCCCGACCTTCAGATGTCCGGGCAAGCCGATACAGCGTGGCACCGTGTTGATGAACAGGCCGAGCACGCCATGCATTCCGCCGTCGTCCGGCGGGCGGCCCGACCCGGTCGTGCCGAAGGCCACGGTGGAGCGCCCGGTGAAGCGGCTCAGGGTCAGCGCCCAGGCCGCCTCGAACACCGTATTCAGCGTCACCTTCTCGCGCCGGGCGAAAGCCTGGAGGCGGTCGGTCCGCGCCTCGCCGAGGGCAGTGTCGATGGCGATGTGCCCGCTTGCCCCCATCTCGCCGGACAGAGCCGGGGCGAGGAGGCTCGGCTCGTCCAGCCCGGCCAGGGCCTCACGCCAGAACGCCTCGTCGGCGCCGCGGTCGCTTTGCGACAGCCGGGTCAGGTGTTCGCGGAACAGGCGGGTCGGTGCCTCGACCCCCTCTCCGGCATAGTGGCGCAGCACCTCGGAGATCAGGCGCGCATTGCTCCATCCATCGAGGAGAAGATGATGGCAGGTCCAGATCAGCCGGTGCCGGTTTTGGCCGAGATCGACCAAAAGGAGGCGCATGAGCGGTGCCTGCGCGAGGTCGAAGCCGCGGGCGCGCTCGGCCCGCGCCAGTTCATCGAGATCGGCGTCGGCGCGGCTGCTCAGATCGAGCCGGGTGATCGGTAGTTCGGCGGTGGCATGCACGAGCTGGAGCGGAGCGGCGAGGTCGCCGGTCCAGAGGAAGCTCGTGCGCAGGATCGGATGACGGGCGACGCTCGCGCGCCAAGCGGCCGCAAAACGGTCGGGGTCGAGGTTGCGAATCGTGACGCCGAGCTGGTTGACGTAGAGGCCCGCTTCCGGCGCGGCCAGCGCGTGGAACAGGATGCCGCCCTGCGTCGGGGTCAGCGGATAGATGTCCGTGACGTCCCGCAGGTCGAGGCCGTCGATCTGGTCCTGCGTCAGGGCGGCCAGCGGAAAATCGGACGGTGTCGCGCCGCCGGCCATGGGGTCGAGGCCGTGCTCGGCGAGGGCGGAGAACGCGGCACCGAGCCTATCGGCGAGGCGGTCCATGGTGGCCCCGTCGAAACGGGCGGCGCTGTAGCCCAGGCGCAGGGTGACCGCGCCGTCCCGCAGGAAGCTGTCGACGATCAGCTCGGCGCCGAGGGGCGCGGCGGGATCCGCCGACAGGCGCATCGATTCGGCATCGATGGAGAACAGGGAACCGGCATCGATGGTGGCGACGGTGCCGAGGTGATTGAACGTCACCTCCGGCCAGGGCTGGGCCGAGAGTTTCGCGCGCTCGGATTCCGAGCCGAGGTAGCGTAGGACCGAGTAGCCAGAGCCGTCCCCGCGGAGGGTTCGCACCGCTTCCTTAGTCGACTTCGCATCGCGCCCGACATGACACGATACCGACAGGGTGATCGGAACCAGTGTGGTGAACCAGCCGACCGTCCGATCGAGGGGAAGGTTCGCGGCGTCTCCGTCGCGCCCGTGGCGCTCCAGGGTGACGCCCAGCGTCGAGTGCCCCGACCAGGCAGCGACGGCGCGGGAAAGGCCGGCGAGAAGCACCTCGTCGAGCCGCATCCCGTAGGCCGTGCGCAGGCGGTCGAGCCCCGACATGAGGGATGGGTCGAGGACGAGTGTCCTCGTCGCGACGTGATGCTGGTCGCGGGCGCCGTCGGGTCGGTCGACGGGAAGGCGGGCGGCCGACGGCGCGGGCAACCAAGCCTCGCTCCGAACTGCGATCTCCGCCGCCCAATCACGCAGGCGGTGAGCCCAGGCCCGGAAGGGCGTCGCGGCGGCGGGCGCCGATGTTTCGCCCCGATAGAGCAGGTCGATGTCGGAGACGAGGATGCGCCACGACACGGCATCCACCACGAGGTGATGGGCCGTGAGAAGCAGGCGCTGACGCCCATCGGGGAAGTTCGCCAGGATGGCGGCGAAGACGCGGCCATCGGCGAGATTGAGGCTGCGCTCGGCGGCGAGGAAACAGACCTGCGCCTCTTCGTCGCTCTCCACATCGACGATGGTCAGGGGCTCGGCGAGCATCGCGGCCGATACCGGCTTCTGGATCCAGGCTCCGGTCGCATCGCGGCCGAAGGCGTAGCGCAACGCTTCGTGATGGGCCACCAGGGCGGCTAGCGCGTCGCCGAGGCGATCGGCGTCGAGCCTCGCGCGGGCATCGAGTTCGAGGGACTGGTTCCAATGGTCCCGGCGGGCCATCGGCTGTTCGAAGAACCAATGCTGGATGGGCGTGAGGGGCGCGGGTCCTTCCGGCACGGATACCATCGCCTCCGCCCCATCGGGCCGGGCGATGACCCGGGCCAGGGCGGCAACGGTCTGATGCTCGAAGATCTGGCGCGGCGTCGCGGCAAAACCCGCTTCGCGCAGGCGGGCGACGATCTGCAGGCTGAGGATGGAATCGCCGCCGGCCTCGAAGAAGTTCTGGTCGGGCGGGATGGCGGGGAGGCCGAGAGCCTTCGCCCAGATGTCGGCCACCACCGTCTCGGTGGGGGTGAGCGGGCGCGAGGGGCCGCTCGCGGCTTCCGCCAGCGGCGCTGGCTCCGGCAGGGCCGCCCGGTCGAGCTTGCCGTTGGGCGTCAGCGGCAACCGCTCCAGTGCCACGATCCGGCTCGGCACCATGTAGTCCGGCAACCGCCGGGCGAGGTCCGCCCGGAGCGCGCTCGCATCGAGGACCGCCCCGGCGCCACCACCGCGTAGGCCACCAGCAGCGGACCCGCCGGGCCCTGGCGCAACGCCGCCGCCGCGCCCGCCACGGTCTCCTGCGCCAGCAGCGCCGCCTCGACCTCGCCGAGTTCGATCCGGAACCCGCGCAGCTTCACCTGCGCGTCCGCCCGGCCGAGATACTCCACCGTCCCGTCCGCCCGCCAGCGCGCCAGATCCCCGGTGCGGTAGAGCCGGCCGCCGTCCCGGCCCGACAGGTCCGGGAACGGGTCGGGGATGAACCGGTCCGCCGTCTGCCCGGCCCGGCCGAGATAGCCGCGCGCCAGACCGTCGCCCCCAGATGCAATTCCCGGTGACGCCCACCGGCACCGGCTGCAACGCCGCGTCGAGGATGTAGGCCCGCCGGCTCCCCACCGCCCGGCCGATCGGGGCGTAGGCCCCTCCACCGCGTCCCCGGCCCGCGCCCGCCAGACCAGGGGCGAGATCACCGTCTCGGTGGGGCCGTAGCCGTTGATCAGCAGCGTCGGGTCGAGCGCCCGGCCGATCAGCGCGAAGCTCTCCCGCGACAGGGCCTCGCCGCCGAACGCGTAGGAGCGCCGGCTCGGCCGCGGGCCGGAGGCGGCCTCCAGCGCCAGTTGGTGCATGTAGGCGGTGGGAAAGCCCGCATGGGTCACGCGATGACGCTCCATGGCATCCAGCGCCTCGCGCGGGGTCCACAACCCGTCGGGCTTGAGCACGACGCAGCCGCCGAAGGCCAGGGGCACCATCCAGCGCTCCTGCGCCCCGTCGAAGCTCATCGACAGGACGTGGAGTTCGCGGGTCTCCCGGCCCGTACCGTAGACGGCCCCCGTGGCGCGGACATGCATCGCCAGCGGCCCGTGCGCCACGGCGACGCCTTTGGGGGTCCCGGTGGAGCCCGACGTGTAGATCACGTAGGCGAGTTGCTCCGGATGGGCCGTACGGGACGGCGCGGTCTCGGGCTCGGAGGCGAGGTCGAGGCGAGAGAGGTCCAGGCTCGCCCCCTCCCCCATCCCGGCCTCTTGCGCCAGCCCGTCGAGAGCGCTGCCCTGCGCCAGCAGCAGGCGGGCGCCGGCATCGCGCAGGAGGGCGGCCAGACGCGCCCGCGGCTGGCCTGGATCGAGGGGCAGGAACGCGCCCCCGGCCCGCAGGATGGCGAGGAAGGCGGCGATCTGGTCCGGCCCGCGCGGCAGGGCCACGGCGACCACCGCCCGGGGCCGATGCCCGCGCGGATCAGCCGGTGGGCGAGGCTGTTGGCGGCCCGGTCGAGCTCGCCGAACGTGGTGGTGCGCGGCCCGCAGATCACCGCCGGCGCCTCGGGATCGGCCAGGGCCGCCGCCCCGATCAGCTCCGGCACAAGCGCCTCCGACAGAGGCATCCCGTCCGCGTAGGGCGAGGACAGATCCGCGAGCGAAGCCGCCGACACCAGTTCGAGCGTGTCGATGCGATGGGCCGGGGTGCCGGTCAGTCCGTCGAGCAGGGTGAGGTAGCCCTCCTCGAACCGGGCGATGGTGGCAGGGTCGAAAAGGGCTTCGGAATAGGCGAAGGTCGCGGACAGGCCGCCGTCCTTCTCCGTCACCTCCAGGACGAGGTCGTAGGCGGGCGTGCCGGTATCCTGCCCGAACGCTTCGAGCTTCAGGCCGGCGACGGTGCCGAGATCACCCAGGGTCGCCGGCTGCTGGCTCATCATCACGCGGGCCAGGGGTGCCCGGCCGGGAACGCGTTCCGGCTGGAGCGCCTCCACCAGGCGCTCGAAGGGCAGATCCTGATGGGCCAGGGCGTCGGTCAGCATCGTCCATAGCTGCCTAATGACGCTGCGTCCCGGCGATGCCAGGTCGATCGACACAGGCAGGACCAGGGTGTTCACGAACACCCCGACGAGGTGTTCGACGCCCGGCAGGTGGCGACCCGCCACGGGCATGGCGATGCGCACGCTCCTCGTGTCGCCGTAGCGATGCAGGAAGAGCGCGAAGGCGCCGAGTAGGATCGTGAAGGGCGACGTGCCCGTCTCGGCGGCCAGAGCCGCGATCTGGCGGCCTGCCCCCTCGCCGATCGCGAAACCGTGCCGGAGGACGCGGTCGGGCGATCCGGCCGGCCGCTGGCGATCCGTAAGGGAGAGGTCGGGCTCGGGGCCGCCGAGGCGGTCGCGCCACCAGGCGAGGTCGGCCTCCATCGCATCGGCGCGCGTTTCGCTCGCCTGCCAGGCGGAGATATCGGCCGGCTGGATCGCGAGGGGGGGCAGATCGGCGGGCAGGCCCTCCACCTCCGCCCGATAGAGCGCCGGCCATTCCCGCAGGATCACGCCCATGGACCAGCCATCGGACACGATGTGGTGCAGGGTCACCAGGAGGACGTGATGGGCCCCGTCGAGGCGGACCAGGGCAAAGCGCGCGAGCGGGCCGCCAGCGAGGGTGAACGGGCGTTCCGCCGCCTCGCGGCAGAGAACGGCGAAGCGCTCCTCGCGCTCATGCGCGTCCAACCCGGTCAGATCGGTCTCAGGCAACGCGACGTCGCAGCCGGCCACGATCACCTGCTCGGCCCGGCCGTCGGGCCGCCGGTGCAGACGGGTGCGGAAGGCCTCGTGCCGTGCGACGAGGACGGCGAGGCTGCGGTCCAGGGCGCTCCGGTCGAGGGCGCCGTGGAGGTGAATCCCTCCGGCGATATGATGGCGCTCGTCATCGCCGAATTCGGCCTCGAACCAGAGCCGCTCCTGCGCCAGCGACAGGGGAAGCGCTCCGTCACGGGAGGCCGGAGCGATCACGAGAGCCGTGGTGCCGGCCGCGATCTCCGCCCCGACCGCATCGGCGAAAGCCCCCAGCCGGGGATGCGCGAACAGGGTCTGCGGCGGGATCACGATGCCGATGGCCGCGCGTAGCTCGGTGAGCATCCCGATGGCCGCGATGGAATTGCCGCCGAGGGCGAAGAAATGACTGTCGCGGGTGAGGTCGCGCCGGTCGAGGAAGACGGACCAGATCGCGGCGAGGCGCGCGTCCACCCCGGCCAGGGCCATGGTCTCACCGGATTTCGGCGCGCCCTCCGCATCGATGCGCCGGCCGTCCTCCACCACCGCGTAGGCGTCGAGGGAGCCAGTCTCCCATCCGCGCCGCGTGGCGCCGCGCTGGATCTTCCCGCTGGATGTTCGCGGCAGGCCGCCGGGATTGAGCAGGACCACGGCGCGCGCGGTCTCGAGGAAGGCGTCGGCGACGACCTCCGATACCAGCGAGGCGATCGCCTCGGGCGCGGCGAGCTTCTGGACGGTGCGCGACACCTCCACCGCCACGCCGATGCCCTCGCGGCCGTCACGCTCGACGGCGAAGGCGGCGATCCGGCCTCGGCGCAGGATGTCGACGCCCTGCTCCACGACCCGTTCCACGTCCTGCGGATAGACGTTCTGGCCACGCAGGATGATGAGATCCTTTTCGCGCCCGACGAGGAAGAGCCGACCCTGGTGCAGGAAGCCGAGATCGCCTGTCCTCAGGCAGCGGACACCGTGCCGTTCGACGAAGGCGGACGCCGTCGCGTCCGGGTTGCGCCAATAGCCCTGGGCGAGGCTCGGACCGGAGACGATGACCTCTCCGATGGTCCCGTCCGGCAGCGATTCCCCATCGGAGCCGGCGATGTGGATCGGATGCTCGGGCTGCTCGAAGCCGCAATCCACCAGCCGGGTGCCGTCCGCCGCAGCGACGGCGCGGCCCTCCGCGAGGGTGGCGGGATCGAGGTCGAGGGACCGCATGCCCTCGCCGCGCGTCCCGGCGGTGAGGAAGAGCGTCGCTTCCGCCAGGCCGTAGGACGGCCTCAACGCGCGGGCGTCGAAACCGGCGGGAGCGAAGCGCTCGGCGAAATCCGCCATGGTGGAGGCCCGGACCATTTCCGAGCCCGAGAAGGCGATCTGCCAGCTGGACAGGTCGAGCCGCGCGACGGTCTCGTCGTCGACCCTGTCCTGGCACAGGCGGAACGCGAAATCGGGGCCGCCGCTCACCGTCCCGCGATGATGGTGGATGGCTTCCAGCCAGCGCGCCGGGCGGCCGAGGAAATGCTTGGGCGACATGAGAACGCCCAGGATGCCCGCATAGATCGGCTGTAGCATGCCGCCGATCAGTCCCATGTCGTGATAGAGCGGAAGCCAGCTCACCATGACGTCGTCGGGGCGGAGATCGAAGCCGACCCGGATCAGCCGCTCGTTAGCGACGAGGTTGGCGTGGCTGACGATCACGCCCTTCGGCAGGGCCGTGGAGCCCGACGTGTATTGCAGGAAGGCGACGTCCTCCGGCGACGGCGCCGCCTCGAGCCGGCCGGCGGGCTCCGCGTCGCCGGATTCGTCCGCCGAGATGTCCTCCACCGGCAGGACCGCGCTGCGGATTCCCGCCGTGGCGAGCATGGCGTGAACGGAGTCCGCGTCATCGCGATGGACGAGGATCAGGGCCGGCTCGGCGTCATCGATGATCGCGGCGATGCGCGCCTGATGCTGCGCCCGGCGCGGCTCGGGCGGGAACACCGGGACGGCGATGAGGCCGGCCTGGAGGCAACCGAAGAAGCCCGCGACGTAGTCGAGCCCGGTATCGAGCAGGAGGCAGACCCGGTCGCCGGGGCTGGCCGATTGCCGAAGCCGCACGGCGATGGCCCGCGCCCGACGGTGGAGCTCCGCGTAGGTCACCGCGACCTCGCCCCGTTGCGGGTCGTCGAGGAAACGAAGGGCAGAGACCTCCCCATGGGTCTCGGCCAGCCAGCGCAGGTGACTGACGAAGTCCGTGGCGGGCGGGACCGCCAACGACACGCGCGGGAAACCGTCGGTCATCATGTGTCCTGGTAAGTCTAGAACGGGGATGTCATCGAAACCGGGCGCCGGGGTTCAGGCGCGGGCGTCGCCGGCAAGGGCGCGGCGCAGGCTCAGGGGCCGCATGTCGGTCCAGACCGTGTCGATATGATCGAGGCACGCAGCGCGGGGCCCGGAGAAGCCGGTGGCGCTCCATCCGGCCGGCACCGGGCGATGGGCGGGCCAGACGGAATATTGCTCTTCCCCGTTGATCACGACGAGGAACGTCGCTTCGCTGTCGTCGGTGGCCATGGCGTCGCGCTCCGCGAAATTGGTCGGTCTTGCAGCCAGAGACGGTGGCGGATCGCCGAAATTTAAGCGGCGGCGCACAATTTTTCCGGGCGGCTCCTAAATCCCTCCCCTGTCCGAACGTCCCTTTGCCTGACGACCGCCGGCGGATCGCCGCGGTGATCCGTGTCGCTCGGCGCAGGAATGGAGGTTCGGTGATGACGGAATCCTACGACCACTCGGATACGTCCCTCCCCCTGCGCGGGGTGTTCCGGGACGAGGGGCTGAGGCGCGGGGACGATGACGAGTCACCGATCTACGATGCGCTCGGCATCGGCTTCGGCCCGTCGAACCTGTCGCTCGCCATCGCCCTCGACGAGGCGGGACGGCGGCGGGGGCGCCAGCCACGGGTGCGCTTCCTCGAGCGCCAGGACGAGTTCGTCTGGCACGGCGGGATGCTCCTGCCCGACAGCGGCATGCAGATCTCCTTCCTGAAGGATCTCGTCACCCTGCGCGATCCGACGAGCCCCTACACCTTCATCAACTATCTCCATGTCCACGGCCGGCTCATCGACTACATCAACCGCAAGTCGTTCTTTCCGAGCCGGATCGAGTTCAACGCCTATCTGCGCTGGGTCGCCGGGCATTTCACCGATCGCTGCGACTATGGCGATACCGTGCTGGCCGTTGAGCCGGAGGGGCGCGGCGACACGATCCGCCACCTGCTCGTCCATTCGCGCAAGGCCGATGGCCGCGAGCGGAGACGGCGCACCCGCGCCGTCATCCTCGCCACCGGAGGCGAGCCGCGCATCCTGCCGGTCTTCGAGGAGCTGCAGGGGAGCGCCCGGATCTTCCACTCGTCGCGCTACCTGTCGCGGATCGACGGCGTTCCCCTCCCGGGCAGCGCCACACGCCGCCCGCGCATCGCCGTCATCGGCGCGGGCCAGACGGCGGCCGAGCTCTTCCTCGACCTGCAGAGCCGCATTCCTACCGCGGACATCTCCATGATCTTCCGCGGGCAGGCACTGAAGCCCGCCGATGACAGCCCCTTCGTCAACGAGATCTTCAACCCAGACTTCACCGACTTCGTCTACGGACAGCCCGAGACCCAGCGCCGGGCCATCATCGACGAGTTCCGCGGCACCAACTACTCGGTCATCGACACCGACCTTCTGACGCGCATCTTCGACATCCTCTATCAGCAGAAGGTCTGCGGCGAGCATCGCCATGCCCTGCGGCCGAGGACCACCGTGGTCGGGGCCGTGGAGCAGGCCGGCGCCATCCTCCTCGAAACCCTGGACGCCGCCAGGGGGCTCACCGCGCAGGAACCCTACGACGCCGTGATCCTGGCCACGGGCTATCGCCGCGACCGCCTCGAGACCATCATGCCGTCGCTCGCCCCGCATCTCACCGACGGCACCATCGGCCGCGATTACCGTCTCGCCACCCGCCCCGGTTTCGAGCCGGGCATCTATCTCCAGGGTTTCAGCGAACCCACCCACGGCCTGAGCGATACCCTCTTGTCCATCCTGGTCATGCGGGGGCATGAGATCGCCCAATCGCTACTGGCCGACCGGCAGACGACGGCCGCGCGGGCCTGACGCGGCCCTCGGTCCACCAGCATGGCGTGCGTTGCAGCGTCGAACGGGCGAACGAAATCCATGATCCGAGCCGATGCGGGACCAAGGGGAGATTCCGGCCCGGACGATGCGGTCTACAGCCTCGACCGCGTCACGTTCTCGGTGCCCGGGCGCGTGCTGCTGCAGCCGCTGACCCTGACCATCCCCGCCGGCCGGGTCATCGGCCTCATCGGCCATAACGGCTCGGGCAAGTCGACGCTGATCAAGCTGCTCGGCCGCCAGCAGGCTCCGAGCGCCGGACGCGTCCTGTTCAAGGGCGCCCCGATCGAACAGCTCGGGGACCGCGCCTTCGCCCGCGAGGTCGCCTACCTTCCGCAGACGACGCCGCAGGCGCCCGGCATGCTGGTCAGGGAACTCGTCGCCATGGGCCGCTATCCCTGGCACGGCGCGCTGGGCCGGATGGGCGCGGTCGACCGCGAGGCCGTCGCCGAAGCGATGCGGCTCACCACGGTGACGCCCTTCGCCGAGCGCATGGTGGACAGCCTCTCCGGCGGCGAGCGCCAGCGAGTCTGGCTCGCCATGCTGGTGGCGCAGAGTGCCGGCTGCCTGCTTCTCGACGAGCCCATCGCCGCCCTCGACGTCGCCCACCAGATCGAGGTGCTCTCCCTTGTGCGCCAGCTGTCGCGGGAGCGCGGCCTCACCGTCATCGTGGTCCTGCACGACGTGAACATGGCGGCCCGCACCTGCGACGACCTCATCGCGCTCCATGGCGGCCGCCTCATCGCGCGCGGCACGCCCGCCGAGATCGTGACGCCGGAGGGGCTGGAGGCGATCTACGGGGTGCGGATGGGGGTCTTCCCGCATCCCCGGACGGGCATGGCCCTGAGCTACCTCGACTGAGGCCGGCCCGAACCCACGTCGCGCTTCAAGCGTTGGCCCGTCAGATCAGGGAGCGACGCATGTCCGAGACAACGAAACCGCCCGAACCGACCAAGGTGAACGAGGATCTCGCCGCATCCTCCTACGACCGATCGCGCGGCGGCGGCTCCGGCAAGCCCGAACAGAACAGCGCCGCGACCGGCCCGAAGGATACCGTGAGCGGGACCATTCAGGAAACGCCGGACGATCCCAGCGACCGGCCCGGCACCGAAGCCGAGGAGGCCGCACGATGAGCATGGACGGATCCACGCCCGAGGCGCCCGCCACGGTGACGCTGAAGGAGCCCCGGGACAAAGCCTACTGGGCCCGCTACTTCCAGACCCCGAGCGAGGAGGTCGAGGCCGCCGTGGCGGAGGTCGGCCACGATCCGGCGAAGGTCGCCGAACGGCTCGGCAAGCCCTGGCCGTTCGAAGCCAGCGGCATCGTGTGAGGGAATTTCCTCAGGCAGGAGCGGCTGGGGGCTAACGTGTCGCCTCCCCCCTCGACCTGCGGACGGGGTGTAGCCCCTATCTCACCCCGCCGCATTGGCACCCAGATCTTCCGGCGGGGGCGGAGTTCCCTATATGCTTGACCGTAAGCCCACGTGTCTCCGTTCGAAAGGAACGCCGCTTTGGTCTCGAGACTGCCTGCCCTCGCGTTGATGGCCCTCCTGCCCGTCGCGGCGCATGCCGCGGACCGGACGGTGACGATCACCGGAGGGCAGGTCAGCGCGCCGGTGGGCCTGATCGTGCAGGTGAAATCCATCACCTTGGGTGAGGACGACACGACGGTCCGCCTGCTGGCGAGCTTCGACAGCCACAGGACGACCTTCGTCAACATGAACGACCGGCAGAACGCCTATCTCGCCTGGGGCGACGGGGCCGAGCAGCGCTTGCATCTGCGCCAGATCGCCGACAACAAGTGGATGCGCGTCGTCAACGGCCGGACCATGGAGGGCGATCTCGTCTTCCCCGGCGCCCTGCCCCCCGACGCGACCCGGCTGACCCTGGTCTTCAACCCCGGGCGGTCCGGCGAGGACACCAGCGCGCCCGGCATCACCGTTCCGCTGGTTCTGACCCCGTGAGAGGGGTGGTCCTTTTTGCGGCGATCCTGGCACTGGCCGGGCTCGCTCTAGAGGGACATGCGTCGAGCTACACCGTGACGGTGGGCGGGGCCGCGATCGGCGAGGCTCCCTCCCGGTTCACCGAGATCGGTCTGCCCTCCTCGCGGTGGGAGGAGAGGCCCCAACCGAGCGGAACGGCCAGCGCTGGCGGCGCCTCCTCCTTCGGGGCGAAGGGCATGACGTCGGAGGCGCGCCTGAAGACCGATGCCAACCTCTCCGCCCTCGGCGCCCGGCGGGAGGGCGCGGGCATCCTCGTAGAGCTGCCGAGCGACGTCCTGTTCGACTTCGACAAATCCGTGATCCGCGCCGAAGCCCGCCCGGCGCTGGTCCGGCTCGCGGAGGTTCTCCGGGCCATGCCCAAGGCCCGTATGGCCATCGCCGGCCACACTGACGCCATGGGCGCGGACGCCTACAACCAGGCCCTGTCGGAGCGGCGGGCGGTCTCCGTCCGGGCCTGGCTGGTGGGGCGCGGCATCGCCGCCGGGCGCCTGTCGGCGGCGGGCAAGGGCGAGACCGTGCCGGTTGCGTTCAACGCCCATCCCGATGGACGCGACGACCCCGCCGGACGGCAGCGGAACCGCCGCGTCGCGTTCCTCATCGCGCCCGAAGGATAGACGGAGAACGACCGACCGGAAATGTCCACCCGGATCGTCGGGGACCACGACCTTCTGATAGCCTCTTCCCGCTTACCGAACGGCAGGCGCTTTCAGTCGTCCGCCCGCGCGCTCATCGCTTGCCCGCCGGCGGCACGCCCGCCTTCTTCAGATCCGCGAGGCATCCGCGCATGACCCGCAGCATCTCAGCCTCCGTTTCGGCCGAAACGCCCATCGGCCGGAGGGCGGGACTGGCATTCTCGGGCCAGTCGACCTGTGTGCAGGAGAGGTAGAGATGACGATAGCGCCGGCTGCACCCGCGCTCCGCCAGCGCGCGCAGGGCCGGCGGATCGACGTCCCGCGCGATCTCCTCGACGTTCGCGAACGCCCCGGAGGCGGGAGGGCGGTCCCGACGTTTCCACTGGTCGATGCGATGCTCGACGAGGCCGTTCACGCATTCGTCCGCCAGACTCGTCGGCGGCTGAACCAGGAGTTCGTCGAAGGCGCAGGCGGGCGAGGATATCGAGAGCGACAGGGCGAGCAGACGCATCAGCATCGCGATCCACCCCGGACGGGTCCGAGACGGCGCTGGGGAGGTCGCGGATATCGACACATTGTGCCTTCTCCTCGGGCTTAGCATGACCGATCCTGCCGTGACGGACGAGGCTCTTCAACCCGGCGGAGCGACGGTCGCCGAGCCCGGCCGGGTGTCCCCCTCTGGCCCGATCAGCGCTTCGGTCCTGCCCCTCAGGGCCTGGATGCTGCGATAGCCCACCGAGGCGGCGACGTGGCGTGCCGCCCGGCCATCGGCCGCGAGGGCCAGGGCCCGCACGATCCTGGCCCTCGCACGCCACTGCCCGAAGCTGAGGCCCGTTTCCCGGCGAAACCCGCGCGTCAGGGTCCGGCGGCTCACGCCGGCCTGATCGGCCCAGGCGTCGAGACCGAGCGCCAAGGCGGGATCGTCGATCAACCCGAGGCAGATCCGCCGTAGGCGGGCATCCTGCGGCAAGGGCAGGGTCAGTCGGGTTTCGGGGGCGCGTCTCGTCTCGTCGAGCACCAGGGCGGCCAGATGCCCGCCGCGACCCGTCTCGTCATAGAGCACGGGCTCGCGGGTCAAGGCGACCAGGGCCGCGGCGAGGAGCGGGGAGACCTCGATGACCCGCGCCCGTTCGGAGAAGCCGGCGATGGCCTCGACGGCGAGATAGGCCGAGCACATCGCGACGTCGCCATGCATGACGACCGCGTGGGGAAGGCGCGGAGGGATCCACAGGGCATGGCCCTCCGGTACCACCCAGGTCCCGTCCTCGGCAGTCGCCATCATCAACCCCGCGGTAGCGTAGAGGAGCTGCGCCCGCTTGTGGGAGTGCGGCTCCGTGCGGCTGCCGGCCACGAAGGTCTTGGGCATCACCGCGACGGCGCGCGGCACGTCCTGATAATCCTCGGCCCTGATGGAGCGCATGGTTTCCCCGTCGGCGCGGTTTGCCGTGGCAAAGCCTTCCTTGGCCCGATTGCGTACACCTTCGGCCCGACGGCGTTCAACGGGTCAGGTAGAGGGGGGCCCGCCTGCGGAGATTCTTTGCCGATGGACGCCGAAACCCTGTCCCGCCGCACCCTGCGCTTCGTCAGCGTGGCGCATGCCCTGGATCACTTCGTCCTGCTGATCTACCCGACGGCCGTGATCGCCATCGCGGCGCAGACCGGGCTTTCCTATGGGGAGCTGATCGCGCTCGCCACCGGCGCCTTCGTGGCCTTCGGCCTCTGCGCGCTGCCGATGGGCTGGCTCGCCGACCGGTTCGGACGGCGAAACCTCCTGGCGGTGTTCTTCTTCGGCTACGGCCTGTCGTGCCTCGGTGTCGCGAGCGCCGCGAGCCCGACGGCCTTCGCCCTGTGGCTCTGCGTGCTCGGGCTGGCCTCGGCGATCTATCACCCGGTCGGCTCGACCATGCTGGTCTCCCACTCGCGCCGCCTCGGGCGGGACCTCGGCGTCAACGGCGTCTGGGGCAATGTCGGCGCCGCGACGGCCTCGGGTGTCACGGCCCTGCTGGCGACGGGGTTCGGCTGGCAAGCGGCCTTCGTGGTGCCGGGCCTGGTCTGCCTCGCCTGCGGGGCGGCTTTCCTGGCGATGGTCCCCGGCGACGGCGAGGGCGCGCAGGGCAAGGAAGGGGGCAAGGCGGTCCTCGCGGTGTCCCGCCCCATCCCCCTCCTTGTGGTCTTCGCCTGCGCCATCGTGGCGGGGGGCATGACCTTCAACATCACCACCATCGCGCTGCCGAAGGTGGTGGACGAGCGGGTCGGAGAGGGGCTGCCCCTGGCGCTGATCGGCTCCGTGGCCACCCTGGTCTTCATGGTCGGGGCCCTCACCCAACTCGTCATGGGGCGACTGATCGACCGTTACAGCCTGCCGGCGTTGTTCCTGGGCCTGTCGGTGCTGCAGCCCCTGGGTCTCGGAATCGCCGCGCTGAGCACCGGCGTCCCGCTCCTCGCCGGGCTCGTCCTGGCCATGGCGGCGCTCTACGGGCAGGTGGTGATCAACGACGCGATGGTGGCCCGCTACGTGCCGCCGCTCTACCGCGCGCGGGCCTACAGCGTGCGCTATTTCCTCGGTTTCACCGTGAGCGGGTTCGTGGTGCCGCTGATCGCCCTGCTGCACGAGAGGGGCGGGTTCGGGCTCGTGCTCGGGATCGCGGCGGCGTGCGGCGGCGTCATCGTCGCCTCGGCGATCGGCTTCTTCGGTCTCACCGGACAGGACCGGTCCCGCCCCCTCGCCCCGGCGGAATGACGAGGGGCCAACCGCCACGCGACCGGCCTTCGCACCGCCATCGGACGGGGTCATCGCGAAACCTGAGCGGACGTCCTATTCCGGTCGCGCCAGCGGGAGCGATGCCATGCAGAAGCGCTACGAGATTTTCGCCGACTACCACCAATTCTATCTCTGGGATCACGGCGCGATGCCCGACGCGGCGCTGGATTACAGCGAGGACGACCTCCGGCGGAGGGTCAAGACGGCGCCGTTCCTCGTGGTCATCCAGCCCGAGCGCAACATGTCCGTGCCGGTGGAGCTCGACATCGTCGACGCACCACCCGACGAAGCCCTCGACCTCTGGGACCATGTGGTGGAGGCGAGCCTCGACCTGCCCTCGGGCCGGCTCGAAATCCACGAATGCACCGGCGGGTCGGTGGACATCCTGTCGGTGGCGCCCGGCACCTACCGCGTCCGCGCCTGTTTCGGCGGCCTTACCACCCTCACCGACGATCGCCTGGACGGCGAGGACCATTACCGCCTCGTCCTGTGGCCCGCCCCGTCCGCCCCGCTCACGGTGATCAAACAGTTTGCCGATCCCCGTTGATGGGGCGACCACGCGCTTGTCGCGGAAGGCTTTCAGGATGGGATCGTGACCGGCCTCGCGCGGCATCTCCTCGCGCTCGAACCACGTCTCCCCGTCCCGCCGGCGGCCGGTTCCGGGGCACGTCTGCAACACGCAAAAGCCCGCCTCGGCCGAAGCCGGGCGGGTAAAGTTTTGCTCATAGGAAGGCTCCCCGAGAGGAGCGACAACATCATGTTCCCTCTGGTATACCAGCGTCAAGCCCGGAACGTCACCGGCGGGGCTCCGAACTCAGGTTAATTCCATCCGATCTGCGGGAAAGTTCACATCGATTTTGACACTCAGCCCGTCATTCCGGGGCGCCAAAGGCGAGCCCGGAATGACGGCGTAGTCTGCTCGTGGTCTTGTCGACACCCCCATCAACCCGAAATCGAAGCCCGGAACGTCACCGGATCACCGGAAACCGCCGTGTTGCCGGCTCCAGCGCCTCTCGGGAGAATCGTCGCGTCATCCCTGCGCCGGGATCCTTGGAAACCGGGATCCTTGGAAAAAAAGCGGGGAGCCACCGGCCCCCGCTCCTCGTGTGGTCTTTGTCGGCGGGTCGGGCCATCCGGAGCCGGAGGGCGATCGACCGCCGGGGGAGCCCGCGTCAGACGAGGAACGACCCGCTGTCGAGGACATGATGGCCCTGGAGGAGGACGGCGAAGTCGGTCGCTCCATCGCCGTTCGTATCACCCTGCAGGAGGGTGTTGCCGCCGCCGAACTTCATCCGCAACTCGCCGGCCTCACCCGAGAACGCCTCGGTTCCGACGAACTGGAAGCCCTGGTCCCCGGCTAGTCCCGAATTCGCATCGATCGCGCTGAGGTCGATGCGGTCGCCCGCGGCGAAGTCGAAGTCCTTGACGATGTCGCGTCCGCCGATGGCGACGTCGCTGTCGGTGACGTCCTTGAAGACGAAGGTGTCGGCACCGCCCCGGCCGTAGAGCAGGTCACGGCCGTCGCCGCTGTAGATCTCGGTGTCACCGGCATTGCCGTAGATCTGGTTGTTGCCGGCATTGCCGTTGGCGACGAGATCCCCGTTTCCGCTGAGGACCATCTTTTCCGTATTGGCTTCCATCGTATGGCTGACGGTCGAGCGGATCGTATCGAAGCCCTCGCCCGGCTGTTCGATGGCGCGATCCCCGGCATTGTCGATGACATAGGTGTCGTTGCCGGTGCCCCCGCGCATCGTATCGGCTCCGCTGCCGCCGAGCAGGGTATCGTTACCGCCGCGGCCCGTGATGACATCGTCGCCGGCACCGCCGCTCAGACGGTTGTTGCCGTCGTTGCCGGTGATGTCGTTGTCGAGGTCGTTGCCGATACCGCTGAAGTTGCGGGTGCCCGTCAGGACGAGGTTCTCGACATTGGCAGAGAGGCCGTAGGTCGCCGCGGCATAGACCGTGTCGTTGCCCTCGCCCGGCAGTTCCACGATCTTGTCGCCGGCCCTGTCGACGAAGTAGGTGTCGTCGCCGAGACCGCCATGCAGGGTGTCGTTGCCGGTTCCGCCGTCGAGGATGTCGGCTCCGCCCTTGCCGAACAGAATGTCGTTCCCGCCCTCGCCACGGAGGGTGTTGTCTCCGCCGGTTCCGAAAATGGCGTTGTTCAAGGCGTTGCCCGTCCCGTCGAGATCTCCGGCTCCGGTCAGCACGAGGCGCTCGACATTGGCCCCGAGGGTGTAGTCGATCGAGGAGCGCACGGTATCGGTGCCCTCGCCGGCCAACTCGATGACCCGATCGCCGGCATCGTCGACCACGTAGGTGTCGTCGCCGGTGCCCCCGCGCATCGTGTCCGCACCGGTGCCGCCGAGAAGGGTGTCATTTCCCCCACGTCCGGAGAGTGTGTCGTTGCCGGCGCCCCCGTCGAGGCGGTTGTCGCCGTTATTGCCGGTCAGGCTGTTGGCGCCGCCGGTTCCGGTGGCGTCGATAGCGCCGGTTCCGATGAGGATGACGTTCTCGACATTGGCACCGAGGCTGTAGGTCACCGACGAGCGGACGGTATCGTTGCCCTCGTCTGCGGCCTCGATCACCTGATCGCCCGTGGAATCCACCACGTAGACGTCGTCGCCGGCGCCGCCGCGCATGATGTCGTTGCCGGTGCCGCCGATGAGGACATCATCGCCGCCACGTGCGGTGAGGCGGTCGTTGCCCGCCCCGCCGTCGAGGCGGTTGTCACCGCCGTTGCCGACGATGCTGTTGTCGAGGGCGTTGCCGGTTCCGTCGATGTCGCCGGTGCCGGTGAGGACAAGGTTTTCCACGTTGTCGGGAAGGGTGTAGGTCACCGACGAGCGGACGGTGTCGTCGCCTTCGCCGGCATCCTCCACCACGGTGTCGCCGGCCGAATCGACGATGTAGGTGTCGTCGCCCGCCCCGCCGATCATGGTGTCGTTGCCGGCGCCGCCGTCGAGAGTATCGCCGCCGCTGCCGCCGCGCAGGGTGTCGTCGCCTTCGCCGCCGGTCTGGGTGCCGCCGGCATCGATGACGATGTCGATGAGATCGGGGGTGGCGTCGAGATTGAGGCCGACCAGGGATACCGTTTCATCGAGGGTTCCGAGGAGGATGTCCACGGTGCCGCCGACGAGATCCGTCACGAGGGTTCCGACGCTCCCGAGAATGCCGGGGCTGGTTTCCGTTCCGAGGTCGACCGGCTGGAACGGCAGGTCGAGGGTCGCCAGGACCGTATCGCCGAGCTTGACCTCGACCCCGTCATAGCCGCCGCTGGCCGAGACCGTTCCGGTCGTCAGGCCCGTCGAGGCCTCGATCTCCCAATTGCCACTGTAATTGTAGGTGAGGCCGTTCGCCTCGATGGTGAGAACCTCGAACGTATCGGTTCGGGTGCCGTCGAGAAGGAGGTCCCCGACGCTGTCGACGAGGCCTGTGAATGTGAGGTCGGCACCACCCAGGTTGGGAACAAAGAAATCGCGAACGTCGAAGCCAGCATTGGTCAGGATTGATACAGTGGCCATTGTGTTCTCCAAACCCACAAAGCGGGATTAATTGGATAACTTCAGTGTCATGCCTGTTCACATGGCAGGAAGTAGGCGCTTAGCCCGCCCTTCAAAGGCGCAGCCCGCTCGAACAGTTCCCGGATTTCGGTTTGATTACGATCAATCCAGCACTTCTGTACGAATTAGTACTTAACAACAGTTTTCACTTGCTTCCGATTATGTATTCATTCCGACACTTTGAATGTTCAATTTGTGCCATGCAGCATTCGTCGATGGCGTGAGGCTAAATTCTCTGTTTTCGGGCTGGCTCGGGTCGTGGGGTCGGGCCCGCGCAGAGCGGAAAGGCATCGGCGCCGAGCGCGCCGGTCCGGCTCCCCCATGTTGGGCCGTCCCCCCCCGCCGTCTGCCGCCGGCGGGGCAGATCGACGACTCGCTTCGCTGTTGCGAGATCGTCCCGCGAAGCCCGGGCGTCGAGGATGCCGCCTCGGAGCGGTGCCACAGGCTTTATGTCGGGGGTGGCGGTCGGGGCCGGCCGGCCGAGGAAGCCGGGGACGGCCAGGAACCTCGGAATGTCGGGACGGCCACCCGACGACGCCCGAGGCGGACCACGCATCCCGGCGGGAGGCGCGGCACGCCGGGCTCTCTATCGATCCCGGCCGGCGGGATGCGAGTGTCGGACGTCGGCGTAGAGCGCCTCGCACGCGTCCAGCCAGACCTCATGGGTGAAATGGCGGCGGACGCGGTCGTGGGCGCTCCGCCGTGGGATGGCCAATGCCTGCCCGATCGCGTCGGCGAGGGCGGCGTCGTCTCCGGGCGGGGCGAAGGCGCCCGCCTCGCCGATGACCTCGCGGGCCGCTCCCCTGTCAATGCTGGCCACCGGCAGGCCGCAGGCCATGGCCTCGATGGCGACGAGGCCGAACGGCTCGTCCCAGCAGGGGGTGAACAGGAAGACCGAGGCCCGGCCGATCTCCGCCGCGAGGGAGGCCCCGTCGAGATGGCCGCCATAGCGGATCGCGCCGCCGAGACGTGGCCTGACCGCCTCTTCCCAGTATGGGGCGTCCTCCGTCGAGCCGAAGAGGGTGAGGGCGATGCCCGCCTTCCGCGCCGCCGCGATGGCGAGATGCGTCCCCTTGTAGGGCGTGATCCGGCCGCACCAGACGGCGCTGCCGTCGCCACGGTCGCGGTAGGGCCAATCGGCCGGGTCGATGCCGTTATGGAGCACCGACACTCCGGGCGGCGCCCCATCCGGGAACCAGGCATGCAGCTGCCCTTGCGACGTCACCGTGATCCGGTGCGAGGGGGCGACACCGTCGTGAACGAACCAGCGCAGGGCATCGTAGGGCGGCACGTGGAGGGAGGTGACGGTGGGCACGGCCTCCGTCCGCCCGCGCGCCAGGGGCAGGCGGCTGAGGCTGTTGTTGTGGACCACGTCGAAGCCCCCGGCGGCGATCCGGTCGCAGGCGGCGGCGTAGCCGGCATCGAGATGGGCGATCAGCGCCGGGTTGCCGGTATGCTCCTGGCCGGGGAACGTCCGCTCCTGGTGCTCGGGCAGGACCGGGTCGAGGGTGAAGCGCGGGTCGCTGTCGCCGGAGGCGAACAGCACGACCTCGTGGCCGCGGGCCTGCAGCCCCCGGGCGAGGTGCCAGCTATGGGCCTCCATGCCGCCCTTGAAGGGCTGGGCGATGGGCTGGCGCACATGGGCGAGGAGCGCGATCCTCATCGGATGGCTGTCATGCCGGCTCGGGCTCCGCCGCGAGGGTTCCGGCCCGTTCGGTGAGGGCCGCGTTGCGCGCATCCAGGATGCGGATGACCGAGGCGGTGTTGGAATAGGGCTGGTGGCTCTGCTGGCCCGTGAGTGCCAGGTCGTCCGCGTCCGGCCGGCGCAGGATGCGGATCGGCCGCCCGGGCGTGTCGTCGATCAGGCCCATGAGGCGGAACGCATGGAGCCAATGGCCCATGGTCCGGTAGCCCCACTTCGCCTCGAACAGTTCGGCGTTGCGCACCACGCTGTCGAGATGGTGGATCGGCGGCATGTGGTGCGGGTGGTACTGGTGATAGACGCGCGCGCCTTCGAGCCAGGCGATGGCGATGCCGCGCTGGTCGAGGAGCTTGCCGAAATCGGTGTCCTCGCCGCCATAGCCAACATAGCGCTCGTCGAAACCGCCGACGCCGAGGAAGGTCGCCTTCCGCATGGCGAAGTTCAGGGACCAGAAGCAGCGATAATCGTTGCAGATCTCGATCCCCTCGGCCGGCGGGCCGCGCCGGTCCGAATGCCGGACGGCGACATCCGCGAACCTGTCGTAGTTCCACGCGCCGGCGGTGGCGCCGCCGGGGAGATAGAGCACCTCGCCCATCAGCAAGCCGTCGCATTCGTCGAGGCGGCGGGCGTAATCCGCCACGAGGGTGGGCGCGGGGATGCAGTCCACGTCGAGGAAGACCACAGCCTCCCCTAACGCGGCCGCCACGGCGCGGTTGCGCGCGGCGGCCAGCGGCAGCGGGTCGCCCGCCACCGGGATCTGGCGGATCGGGAACGGCGCCTCCGGCAGGTCGTAGGGCTGGTCCTGCATGCGGGCGACGACGAGTTCGGCGGGTGCTTGCGTCTGACGCATCAGGCCGAGGACGAGGTTGGTCAGATGGGCAGGCCGTCCCTTGGCCAGCGTCACGACGGAAACGGTCGACATTCTCGAAGTCCGATTTTGGGAAGCGGAAGGGCTCAGGGGGCGGGCGCGCCGGCCCAGAGTTCGTCGGTGAGGTCTTCGAGCCAGCCGGCGGCGCGGGCGGCGGCGTCCGGGGCGTGGAGCGGGCGCAGGGTCTCGCCGTCGAGCCGGCGCGCCCGCTCGAGGAGATCGCGCCAGCCCTGGAGGTCGCCGGGCCAGTGCGGGGCCTGCACGGCGACGCCAAGGCGCACCAAGGCCTCGGCCTTGCGCGTCTGCTCGCCGAAATAGCGCCATTCGGGCATCACCACGAGGCGCCCGCCCACCCGCGCCACCTCGTGGACGGTGTTGTCGCCGGCCGAGGCGATGACGATGTCGGCGGCGGCGAGGTAATCGGTCACGGACGGCACCCAGCCGAGTTCGCGCAGGTTGCCGAAATCGGTCTCGTGGCCCTCGCGGTGGGTCGGCCCCAGGGTCAGCCAGAGGGCGTCGGGCACCGCGCGCGCCGCCACGGTGAGGGGCGCGTAGGGCGTGCCGCTGCCCCCTCCGCCGGTCACGGCGACGACGATCTCCCGGTCGGGATCGAGCCGCAGGCGGGCGCGGGCCTCGGCGCGCGGGAGCACCGGATCGACGCTGGTGCAGAGGCCGCCGCTGTAGAAGGTCTTCTCTCGCAGATACGCGGGGTAATCGTCCTGCTCGAGGCGCGCGTCGAAGGGGGCGAGCATGCCGATACAGGCCTCGTAGGCGCCCACATGGCCGATGTCGGAGCGGTCGCCGTGCATGCGGATCTGCACCGCCGGCACGCTCGCAGCGCGCGCCAGCAGGGCGATCTCGGCCGAGACGTCCACCACGAACAACCCGACCTCCCGGTCGTCGAGATGGTCGAGGATGGTGCGCATGGTCCGGCGCGTCTCGCTCACGCCGAGCGGCACGCAATGCATCACGCGGGGCGTCGGTTCGGCGAAGAGCCGCGCGGTGGGCACCCTGGCGCCGATCATGTTGGGCAGGGCGACGATCTCGATGTCGCGGGAGAACCCGTCGAACAGGCTCGGATCGGCGGTGAGGACGGAGACCGGCCGCGTGGCGGAAAACTCGGCCACCACGGCGCGGGTGCGGTTGGCATGTCCGCGCCCCTGGTGATGGACGAAGAAGGCGATGGGTTTCGTCATGGGGCTCGGAACGGTTCAGGAAAACAGGCGCGTGCCGGGCTGCCGGGCGGCGGCAATCTCGGCGGGGTCGGGGGTGCGCAGGCGCCGGATGGAGCTGGCCTGCGCGTCCCAGGCGATGAGGCCGGCATCGCGGAACTGGCCGAGCCAGTATTCCATGCACCAGCTGCCGTGCCGGGCATGGAAGCGGGACGCGTTGCGCAGGATCGAGTCGAAATGCGGCAGGGGCGGCACGTGGACCGGGTGATGCTGGTGGTAGGCCCGCGCCCCGGCGATCCAGAAGGTCGGCAGGCCGGAGGCCGCGAGGCGCACGGCGAAGTCGGTTTCCTCGCCGCCATAGCCCGAGAAGCCCTCGTCCATACCGCCGACGCTGCGGTAGGCGGAGGCCGAGAGGGCGAAGGACAGGCCCCAGAGCTCCCGCGCCTCGGGCTCCGCGCGTAGGCCCGTCTCCGGGATCGGGGGCTTGGCCGGATGCACCCGCCCGGCGCGGTCGAGTGCCTCGCAATCGAGGTCCGGCCCGACGGCGCCCTCGGGCAGGTAGAGCACCTCGCCGAGCAGCAGCGCCTCGGCCTCGGCTCCGGCATAGGCCGCGACGAGCCCCGGCCCGGGGATGCAATCCACGTCGAGGAAGATCAGGCGCTCGCCCTCCGCCGCCTCGGCGGCGCGGTTGCGGGCGGCGGCGAGCGGCATCGGCTCCCCCGGCACGTGCAGGTGCCGGACGGGACAGCCGGGATCCGGCAGGTCGGCGGCCGGCTCCGGCTGCATCCAGGCGATCACG
This sequence comes from Methylobacterium bullatum, assembly GCA_902712845.1. NCBI lineage: Bacteria > Pseudomonadati > Pseudomonadota > Alphaproteobacteria > Hyphomicrobiales > Methylobacteriaceae > Methylobacterium > Methylobacterium bullatum. The sequence continues at coordinate 1,404,546 of LR743504.1, read as the reverse complement.
AGTTCCAGGGGCGCCACCGTCTGCCGGGCGAGCCCGCGCATCAGGTTGCGCAGATGCTCCTCGCGGTGGCGGACCAGGGTGAGAACGCTGACGGAGAGCGCTCTAGCCGGCATGGACGGGCGTCTTCCGGAAATGCGCCACGCCCTCGATGACGCCGCGCGCATGCGAGGCGCGGGCGACGTAGGAATGGCCGAGCGCCGCATGGGTGGCGAGGTCGTCGGAGAAGTTGGCGACGATGATCGCCTGTCGCCGCGCCCGCAGCATCTCCACGTCGTTGCCGGAATCGCCCGCCACGAACACGTTGCCCTCGGCGAGGCCGTACAGGGCGCGGACATGGTCGACCGCCGTCCCCTTCGAGGCCGCGGGCGGCAGCACGTCGAGGTAGCGGCCGTGGCTGTGGATGATGGAGGCGGCGAGGCCCGCGGCGTCGAGCCTGCCGCGCACGCGCCGGGCGGTGGCGGCGTCGCCGAAATAGCTGAGCTTGTGCGGGCGCTGTTCCAGGGGGCCTTGCGGAACGAGGTCGGGAACCTGCCCGAGCACCGCCCGCACGTCCTCCCGGCTCCAGCCACGGGAGACCGTGTCCCGCCAGGACCGGTCAGCGGTGTAGCTCACCCCATTGGCGTCGAGATGGTAGATCTCCGAACCCACCGACGTGATCATCACCTGGGGGCGCGGGCTCGCCTGCTGCTCCAGGATCGCCATGGCGCTGTGGAACGACCGCCCGGTGGCGACGCCGAAGGCGAGGCCCTCCTGCTCGCTGCGCCATTGGCGGAACGCGGTGAGGCCGGCGTCGCACCCGACCAGGGTGTTGTCGATGTCGCAGATCAGGAGCTGGCGCGGATGGCTCGACGGCGCCTCGGCCGCCCCGAGGGCGCGCAGCAGGGCGTGGTAGCGCAAGGCGTGCCGGTCCCAATCGTAGGCCGCCGCCGCCCGCTCGCCGCCGGCGACGTAGCGTTCGCGCAGGCCGGGCTCGGTGAGGATGCGCAGGCAGGCCCGCGCGATCCCGGCCGGATCACGCGGATCGACGAGGAGGCCGTTGCCGCAGGTCTCGACGATGTCGTTGGGGCCGCCGCTGTCGGTGGCGACCAGGGGCAGGCCGGCGGCGGAGGCCTCGAGCAGGGTCAGGCCGAAGGGCTCGTTGAGGGCCGGGTTGACGAACACCCCGCCGCGCTCGCGGGCATAGGCGTAGAGGGCCGGCACGTCGTCGGGGCGGTGGGTCTTCGGATAGGCCACCCGCCCGTAGAGATCGTGGCGGTCGATGAGCACGAGGAGGTCGCGCATGGTCTCGGCCATGCCGCCGTCGAGGTCGGCGAGGTCGTCGCGGGTGCCGGCCACGAGGACGAGGTTGGCGCGCGCCTGCAGTTCCGGGCTCTCGCCATAGGCGGTGACCAGGGCGGCGAGGTTCTTCCTCGCCACGGGCCGGGCCAGCGCGAGCAGCGCGGGCTTGTCCGGATCGCGCAGGAAACGGTCGATGGAGGCGTCCACCCTCGGGCAGGTCCGGGCCGCGTGGAAGCGTGCCAGGTCGCTGCCCGGCGGCAGGACGCGGATGCGGCCGGGATCGTAGGCGGCATAGGTCGCGTATTGCACTTCCGCCTCGTCGCGCGAGGAGGCGATGACCAGGGCGGCGCGGGCCAGGGCCGTCTCCTCCGCCGCGATCCGGTGGGCCAGGGACGGGGTATCGGCCGGCGGCCGGCCCATGGCGCGGGCCTTCACCCGCCCGAGGGAATGCGCGGTGAACACGAAGGGGATGCCGAGCCGGTCCTCGACCAGGGCGGCGACGGCGGCAGCATCGGCATAATGCGCGTGGATCATGGCGGGGCGCACGGGCCGCGCGGCGATCCAGGCGACGAGGGCTTCGGAGAAGCTCGCCACCTCTCCGTGCAGCGCTTCCTTGGGCAGGTAATCCGGCGACGCGCTGGCGAGTCGCACGATGGTCACCTTGTCCGATACGGCTTCCTCGGGCACGGCGTAGTCGGCCCCGAGCGCACTCTCGAACAGGCGCGTGGCGATGACGATCCGGTCCGAGGCCGGGTCCCGGTCACAGGCCCGGACGAGATCGAGCAGGTAGCGGATATGGCCGCCCGTATCGGCGGTGAGGCCGTAGGCGACATCGTCACCGCGAAGACATCCTTGAAGCGCGATATGAAGAACGAACATCAGCGGCGGGGTGCCGGCGCGTCAGCCACGGATAAAATGTCGACTTTCATACCTAAAACGCAAGAACAACCCGTGATCCGCATCGCGCAGGTCGCACCCAACATCTTTCCGACCCCTCCGACGCATCATGGCGGGACGGAGCGCGTCATCCATGATCTCAGCATAGCACTGCGAAACTTGCAGGTTGAGGTAACGCTCTTCGCCCCGGCGGACAGTGTGACAGATATACCAAGGGTCGGGGATCATCTCAGTCTCGCCGCCCTGGAAGCCCGTGAGGGCCGGGTGGCTCCGGGAGTGCCCGCGGCCCTGGAAGCCTTGCAGATGGAGGCGCTTGCCCGCCGCCTCGACGCGTTCGACATCGTCCATTGCCACGGCGAGTTCGCGCACGCTCCCGTGCTCGGCGCGCGGCGATGCCGCAGCCTGACCACCGTGCATTGGCGCGTGGACGAGCGCGACCGGGCGCTGTTCTTCGCCGGCTTCCCCGACCTGCCCGTGGCGGCGATCTCGGCGGCGCAGGAAGCCGGCATCCCGGCGGCCAACCGCGCCGGCATCGTCCATCACGGCATCGCCCGCGACCGTTACGCCCTGCGGAGCGAGCCGGAGGGCTATCTCGCCTTCATCGGCCGGATGACCGACCAGAAACGGCCCGACGTCGCCATCCGCGTCGCCCGCGCGGCGGGCCTGCCGATCCGCCTCGCCGGGACGGTGGATGTGGGCAACCCGGACTATTTCGACCGGGCGGTCCGCCCGCTGCTCGGTGACGACGCCGTCTATGTCGGCCCGGTGGACGATTCCGCCAAGGGCCGGCTCCTCGGCGGCGCGCGCGCCCTCTTGTTTCCCATCGACTGGCCCGAACCCTTCGGCCTCGTGATGATCGAGGCGATGGCCTGCGGCACTCCCGTGATCGCCTGGAACCGGGGCTCCGTGCCCGAGATCGTCGAGGACGGGGTCACGGGCTTCGTCGTCTCCTCCGAGGCCGAGGCGGTGGCGGCCCTGGCGCGGGTGGGCGAGCTCGACCGGGCGCAGGTGCGCCGCCGCTTCGAGGCGCGCTTCACCGCCGAGCGCATGGCCGCCGACTACCTCGCGATCTACCGGCGCCTGCTCGGCCGGTGAGCGGGCGCATGCGCACGGCGCTCCTCGCCTGGGACTATCCCCCCGCCCCGAGCGGCCTCTCCACCGCGGCGCGCGAGATCGCCGAGAGCCTGAGCGCGCTCGGCATCGCCGTCACGGTGTTCACCCTCGACCGCACCGGGTCCGGCGACCATGCGGGCGTCGGAATCGAGGGGATCGGCCTCCCGCCGGGCTCAACCCTCGCGCGGCTGCGCCTGTGGGGATCGGCCGGGCACCTCGCCGCGCCCATCGCCTTTCGTCGGGCGGTGCTGCGGGCCCATGCCCGGCATCCCTTCGATTGCATCGAGGCCACGAACTGGTACGGGCCGGCCGCCCTCCTCGGAGGCGGCGCGGCCCCGCCCCTGGTGACCCGCAACTCGACGCCCGCCGCCTTCTCGCGCGAACCGGCCACCTCCCTGCGCGACCGCCTGGACGGTCTCGCCGCCGACCGCCTGGAACGCCGGCAGGCGAGGGCGAGCGCCGGCCTGATCTCGAATACCGGCGAGCACGCGGCGCGGATGACGGCGCTCTACGGCCTTCATCCGGCCTGGCCCCATATCGTCCGGCCCCATGCGGTGATCGGCCTGAGCCTGCCCCCGGAGATGCTGGAACGCGCGCGTGCCGCACCCTACCCGGAGGCCACGGACGGTCCGGTCCGCCTGCTGTTCGTCGGCCGGGCCGAGCCGCGCAAGGGGTTCGATCTCCTGCTCGCCGCCGCCGCGATCCTCGGGGCCGATTGCGAAGCCAGGACGCTTCCCTCCTTCGAGATCGCCCTCGTCGGCGTGCCCGAGGGCGATCTCCCGCCGGATTGTCCCGCCGCCGCGCGACGGCGCCTGCGCCCCCTCGGCCGGATCGACGCGGTGGCCCTGGAGGCCGCCTATGGGCGAGCGCATGCGGTGCTCGCCCCCTCGCGCTACGAGAGTTTCGGCCTCGTCTATCAGGAGGCCCTGGCCCATGGCCGCCCGGTGGTGGCCTGCGCCGAGGATGCCAGCGCCCGCGCCTTCATCGGTGGGCCGGGCGCAGGCATTCTCGCGCGGGAAACGACGGGGGCGGCCCTGGCCGAGGCCATCCGTCCGCTGCTCCTGGATTCCGCCTTCCGCCTGCGCCTGCGGGACCGCGCCCTGGCGGCGAGCGGGGCCTTCGACCGGGCGCGGCTCGGGGCCGAGACCCTGGCGCTCTACGAACGCGCCATCGCGTCGGCGGGTCAGGGCCGGTAGGGGCGCAGCAGCGCCGTCTCCTCCTCCGGCCGCCCCCGGCCGGGGTCCATCGCCTCGTAGCGCCGGGACCGCGCCTCCACATGGGCGCGCGAGAGCCGGTGCTCGATGGCACCGTGGAGGGTGATGAAGCCCCGCCGCCACGCGCCGCCGAGATCGGGCCGCTCATGAACACGCCCGCGGAAGCGGACATGCGCGCGGTTCAGGCGGTACTGAACGTCCGGATAGACATCCGACAGGATTCCGTCGACGCGGTTGCGCCGGGGCAGGCCGATGGAGAGGACGTCTCCCTCCTCGGCCAGGGCGGCCAGCGCCGGAAGCAGTTCGCCCAATGCGGGCGCGAGCGCCTCGTCGGCGTCGAGCTGGAGCATCCAGGCGCGCCGCGACAGGTCCTGCAGGGCGTTGCGCTGGGCCGCGAAATCGCCGGCGAGGGGACGGGCGGCGATCCGTACGGCGCCGGAGGGATAACCGGCGATGGCGGCGGAAACCGGCTGGCTGTCGGGGGCGTCGACGAGGATCGCCACGTCGCTGGTCCAGGCCGCGTGGGCGGGAAGGCGGGCTAGCACGGCATCAAGATCCTGCGGCCGGCAGAGGAGGCCGAGCGAGACCGTCGCGGGCAGCGCGGCGTCGAGATCGAACAGGTCGCCGCCGGCGGCCCGCTCGGAATGGGGATGCAGCAGAGCCGCGCGGTCGGCCTCGCCGACCGGCCTCACGCCACGGCGCAGCCGGGTGGCGGCAAGGCGCAGGGTGTAGATGTCGAGACCGTAGGGCGCTTGCGGATCGAGGCGGAACGCGCGCCCGGCCAGAGCCCGCGCGAGATCGGCCCAGCATGCGGCCGGGTCCGCTCCGTCTTGGACAAGCACGCCGCACGAGGCACAGGCGATGGGAAACGCCCGCCGCCGCCCATCCTCGTGGACGATGTGCCGGTCCGTCGGCGCGAGGATGTCGGCCTCACAGACGAAACAGCGTCGCATGGTTCTCCCTCATCGCGCCCGGCCTCGCCGCGCCGGGCATCATCGGCATGAATGCGCGGATTTTGAGAGGGTATGACGGGGCACGGTCCTTCCGAGGAGCCCTCCCTCTGAACGAGCCGACTTGCCGGGCTCGCGCCGAGGCGAATTTTTTCGGTTGAAGCCAAGCTTCGCCGCCCTAGATTCCGCCGGCCTACCCACAAGGAAGGATATCCGATGAAAGACCTGCGCTCCCTCGCGCTCGCCGCGGCGCTCGTATGTGCCGGCTTGACGTCAACGGCCCAGGCCGCTCCCCTGGCCGTGGATGCCACCTCGCTCGGACAGCCGGCAGCGACCGAAACCGTCCAGTACGGGTACGGGTACCGGCCCCGTTACGGGCATTCGCCCCAGTATCGTTATCGGAAGCACATTCGCCGCCAGATGCTCCATGAACGCCGCTATGACGCTCACCTGCGTCGCCAGGACCGGAATTATCGGCGGGCTTACCGTTACGGCTACTGACGGGCTGCAGACTTCAGGGTGAAGAGCCCGTGCATTCAGACCCCGCCCGGCGAAAGCCGGAGCGGGGTTTTTGCTGCGTGATGTGTGCAGCGGCACCTCGTCCCCCTGCCGGAACCGATCCCGTCCCGGAATGGATTGCCGGCTGATCTTCAGCGATCATACTCTCGCGCATGGCATTCAGGGGGCCATGACGATGGATCGATATGGTATCGCAGCAAGAGGTCGCGCTCGATCGGGCACATCGCATCGGTGAGGGACGAAGTGCCGAAGTCTTCGTCGAAAAATCGGGGCAGATACTGAAACTCTACAAGGCGAAATGGGGAAAGTCCCTCGCCGAAAAGGAGTTCGTCGCGACGTCCTTCGCTCATTCCCAGGGCCTGCGCGTCCCGGCCCCTTTGGGAATCATCGAGCGGCAAGGACGATCCGGCGTGCTGTTCGAGCACATCGATGGCAAGACCGTTCTCGAACATTTCAGGAGGAACCCGGTCGGCCTGCTGGGCGCCCTGAGGCAACTCGCCCGTATTCAGATCGGCATCCACACGATCGTCAATGCCCCGCTTCCCAATCAGCAGGACGCACTCCGTGTTCAAGTCTCCAGAGCGAGAGTGCCCGCCTGGTTGAAGCAGACGACACTCGCCGTGCTCGATCGCCTGCCCGACGGGGACAACCTCTGCCACGGAGATCTCCACCCCGAGAACGCGCTCTACACGCCGGACGGTCTGGTCGTCATCGATTGGGAGAAATCGACGGCAGGGCATCCCGCAGCGGACGTCGCTCGCACCGAGCTCATCCTTCGATCCGGACGCACCGGCGCCGTCAACGCTTGGGCGAAGGCGGCCGATGCGCAGGTCCGCGCGAGACTGGCCGATTTCTATGTCTGGACGTATTGCCGATTGAGCGGCCTCGACAGGCGGGACATCGACGCCTGGCGACTGCCCATGATCGTCGCCCGCCTCTCCGGGCAGGCCGCCCCGAACGAGGAAGACCTCCAGGCGGAAGCAAGACGGCTGGGAAACCAATTCGCGCACCTGATCTGATGCGCGGCCCGCCGCCCATGTCCGGCTCGCCTCGACGACGTGACACCTCAGATTCCGCGCCACACCGCAGCGACGTGGCCGGTCGCCAACGGCACGCCGTTCGCGAAGGCGGCGGACACCATCATGCGGAGACCAAGGCTCACCATGCGGTCTACGCCTTGCGGCGGGATTTTTGGGGAAGCAGTAAGAGACTGCGAACTCTCGGGAAATTTGGTCGGAGTGGCAGGATTTGAACCTGCGACCCCCACGTCCCGAACGTGGTGCGCTACCAGACTGCGCTACACTCCGACGGCCGGCGTCTCCACCGGCGAGCGGACGTATAGCGAGGCCGGCGCGGAGCCGCAAGCGCCATCATGGCCCTTGTTGCGATATGGCGCCGGGACGGGCGGCCCAATCGGGGGCGAGGGTGCGGCGGACGCAGGCGATCCCCGTCGCCATGACGGCAACGGCGGCGGCATGGCCCGGTGCCGTGGAGAGGGCGTGCAGGCTCCAGGCCTTCGTCCCGGCCGGCATCGTCAGCAACTCCGCCCTGTCCGGCGTGACGGAGACGGCAAAGCTGTCGAGGCGCAGGGAGAGGCCCTGGCCGGTGGCCTTGGCCACGGCCTCCTTGCGCGTCCAGCAGGCGAAGAACGCCGCCGTGAGGTCGCGTGGCGGGAGGGTTTCGAGGGCGGCGATTTCCCGTCTGGCGAAATGCGCCCGCGCGATGCGCAGCAGATCGGGCATTGGGCGTATCTCTTCCACGTCGACGCCGATCTCCGCGGAGGAGGAAAGCCCGATCAGGGCGCGGCTGCCGGAATGGGACAGGCTGAAGCGGCACGATCCGGCCTGCTCCCCCGCGAGATACGGTTTGCCGGAGGGCGCCGCGCCGAAGACGAGGCCGCGCGGGTCCGATCCGAGCCGTTCCCCGAGCACGAGGCGCAGGGCCGCATGGCTCGCCTCGAACCGCCAGCGATCCCCATCGCGGACGAACCGGGAGGCGCGCGCGATCTCGTCGTCGGAGAGAAGGTCCCGGCACTTCGACCGATGGTCGAGGGCCGGGGTGAGATCGACGTCCCAGACCGTGACGTAAGAATCGCGATCCGGCGTCCCGGTGCCCATCGGCTCGCTCGGACAAGCGGCGGTCACCCGTCAGGTCGACCGGCCGGGGGCGCCGTCCCACTCTCGGGCGACGACGAGGCCGAGATAGGCGATCTGACAGAAGGCGGACAGGCCATAGACCATGCCGACGGAAGCGGGCCAGGAGAGACCGTGCTTGACGGCGACGGCGGCGGTGATCGTCACGCACGCGGCGAGGATGAAAGCGAGCGCCATCAACGGCCTGCCGGTAGCACCGTTCGTGTCATGGACTTCCCGCACCACGCACCTCGACGACATGAACGTCCGTCATCTCACAAGTCGGATGCCGAAGCGTTAATGTGCCGGGGCCGGGCTCGGGCGGCAAGCACCGGCCGATCAGACGTACACGTTGCCGGCGGTCTGTGGGAAACGCTCGGCCAGGGCACGCCGGAGCTTTTCCAGGGCGCGGTTCTCGATCTGCCGGACCCGCTCCTTCGAGATGCCGAGGCGGCGGCCGAGCGCTTCCAAGGTCGCCTGATCCTCCGTGAGTCTCCGCTCGCGCAGGATGCGCAATTCGCGCTCGGACAGCACGGTGAGCGCCTCGTTGAGCCAGGTGAGCCGGCGCTCGCCATCCACCGAGGCCGAGACCGTCTCGTCGGGCAGGTCGGACCCGTCCACGAGGAAATCCATCCGCTCGGAGGAGGCCTCGCTCTCCTCGCCCACGGGAGCGTTCAGGGACATGTCCGGTCCGGACAGGCGCGCATCCATCAGGGCCACGTCCTCGCGCGACACGCCGATGGCGGTGGCGATGCGGCGATGGATCTCGTCGCCCACATGCTCCTCGGTGGATTGCATCAGTTTGGCGCGAAGACGACGCAGGTTGAAGAACAGGGCCTTCTGGGCCGAACTGGTGCCGCCGCGGACGATGGACCAGTTGCGCAGGATGTAATCCTGGATCGAGGCCCTGATCCACCACGTGGCATAGGTGGAGAAGCGGACTTCCCGCTCCGGCTCGAACCGCGCCGCCGCTTCCATCAAGCCCACATGCCCCTCTTGGACGAGGTCGGCCATGGGCAGGCCGTAATGCCGGAAGCGTCCCGCGATGGCGATGACGAGGCGCATATGGGCGGAGATCAGGCGGTGGAGCGCGTGTTCGTCGCGCTCGTCCTTCCAGCGAACGGCGAGGCCACGTTCCTCGTCTCGCGCCAGGAAAGGCGCCTCCATGGCCGTACGAATGAACTGTCGCCGTATCCCCGCGATGTCCGCCATTCCCGCCTCCGCCTTTCGTCCGTTGCGTGCGTGCGCCGCGACGGACGTTCGGGGTCGGTCGACCCGAATGGTCCAGAGAGCGAGGGCACCAGCCCGGGGGCATCGCCCAGGCACCGAACAACGGAGCCGTTGCGTGGATAGTTCCGCAGGCTCGGGCTGACAGGGGGCCGTGACCCTGCGGCGCATCGGAGCAGTTGGGCGACGGTCGCCGGCGGAACCGGCCGATGCGGTGCCGACAAAGAAAAAGGCCCGGCGCTGGTGCGCCGGGCCCGATCGTCGACCGGATTCGTCCGAGATCCGTGGCCCGCTCAGGCGGCCTCTTCCCGGATCTCGTCGCCGTCACCTTCTGCCTCGGCATCGCCCTCGGCTTCCGCCTCACCCTTGGCACGGCGGGGCGACTTGGCGAGGCTCTGCTCGATCAGCTTGAGCGCCTCCGTCTCGGTGATCTTGTTCACCGACGAGATCTCGCGCAGCACGCGGTCGAGGGCGGCCTCATAGAGCTGACGCTCGCTGTAGGATTGCTCGGGCTGGGCCTCCGAACGGTAGAGGTCGCGGACCACCTCGGTCACCGACAGCAGGTCGCCGGAATTGATCTTGGCCTCGTATTCCTGGGCGCGGCGCGACCACATGGTGCGCTTGATCCGGGCGCGGCCGGTGAGCACGTCGAGGGCCTTCTTGACGAGTTCCGGCTCGGCGAGCTTGCGCATGCCGACGCTGTTGGCCTTGGCGGTGGGCACGCGCAGGACCATCTTGTCCTTCTCGAACGAGACGACGAACAGTTCGAGCTTGTAGCCGGCGATCTCCTGCTCCTCGATCGCAGTGATGCGGCCGACGCCATGAGCTGGGTACACCACCGCTTCGCCGGTCTTGAAGCCTTGGCGGCCTGCCGTCGTCTTCTTGGCTGTGGTCATGCGAGAAGCGCCTCCAGAACATCGCGCGGGTCGAGTCGCGCTGAACCTTCATTCCCGGGGTGGGTGACCCGGCTTGAGCCCCTTGTCCGCCGGCCATCGATGCGTCATGCACCGGCCGAGCGGGTCCCAGGCTAACCGATCATCCACACCATGCGATCGGGGTCGCGGAAGGCGCATGCGCCTCCAGCGGTCGATCACATGCCGCCTCGTCTCGCCGAGGTAGCGTCCCACGAAGGTGGGAAGCCGACTCTGTCGAAAAGTTTGAAAACCACCGGTGAGGTAGCCAAAGGCAGCACGTCAGGCACGAACGACGGCAGGCAGCCTACATACCACAAACCGGGCGCCGAATCAAAGGATTGCCGACGCAGGGCATGCGTGAGCGACCGGTCGGGCCGGGCTCCGCACGGCGCCCGATGCAGGCGGGGAGCGAATCTCTGAGGACGTGCCGGGTCGACGCTTCCACAGGCCGGCCCGCCATCCGCGGCGTCGTGAAGCGCCCCTATCCGTCGGCCGGGCGGGGATCGCGTGCCCGTGACCTCGAGGCGAACCGGACCTTCCGGGCCACCGGCCCGGCTACGGGGTCAGTCGCCGGTGCCGGGGGAGGCCGAGAAATGCGCCTCGAGCTTGCCGGCGACGCCGTCCCAGTCCTTGGCGTCGGACGGGGCGTCCTTCTTCTGCGTGATGTTGGGCCAGCTCCGCGCGTAATCGGCGTTGAGCTTCAGCCAGGTCTCCAGGCTCGGCTCAGTGTCGGGCTTGATCGCCTCGGCGGGGCATTCCGGCTCGCAGACGCCGCAATCGATGCACTCGTCGGGGTGGATGACGAGCATGTTCTCGCCCTCGTAGAAGCAATCCACGGGGCAGACTTCCACGCAGTCCATGTACTTGCACTTGATGCAATTGTCGGTGACGACGTAGGTCATGTGCCCTTCAGCCTTATCCGTGGTGGGGTCGATCGCGAGACCCGAGCCCGCTTTGGCCCCGATCCTAGACCGGCCTCCCGCACGGCTCCGTTAACGCGTCCGTGTGTCACGCGCCTCGCGGACGGCGCGTCGACCGCCCCGCCCGTCATTTCCGCACGGCTCTATCCCCTGCCAGAGTGGCTGACAAGCAGCGGCGGCTCATGCCGGCTGCGGCCGGTGCGTCCGTGCCACACCCAGGGAGGCTACGGGATCCGCCCCTCCGCTCGACGGCCGCTCCCTTTATCCGAGAGAGTTCGACATGAAACGCGACGGAAGCCCTCGCAACTCGAATCCCGCCGCATCTGGTAAGCTTTCCCATGCGGCGGCAAGCGAGAGACCGTTGTTCCCGAGGGCCGCAGTACCCGCAAGAGAGCCTGGATCTCAACCTGCCGTTCCATCGACCCCGAACAGTCGCTCTCCTCGAATGTGAAGGCGCGCCATGAACGACAACGAGCATGCCGTCTATGCCATCGCTCCAGAACTCGGAGGATGGACGGTCTACGACACCAAGACGCTGGAGCCGGCGCTGGTGAAGAACGTCCGGCAGGTCGGCCTGGGTCGGGAGGCCGCCCACGCGATCGCGGACGCCCTTAACGCCATGGAGCGGACGGCGCCCGGGTCGTCGCTGGCCCGGCCGGACGGACCGCCATAGATCCCACCGACGTCCACGCGCCCCGAGCCTCGACCCTATCCATCCTCGTGATCGGTGACGATGCCGCGGCCGGCCCGCCGATCCCGGCAAACTCGTTGGGACACCCGTCCCCCACCGGGGGCCGGCGCTCAGGAAATCAATCCATGTCGATTCAACCCGTGTCGGCTCAACCCATGTCCTCTTGGCCGGACCTCGACGATCCCCACCTCGCCCTCGTCGGCAACGCGCCGGAGATCGGCGATCATGGCCGGGCCATCGATGGGGCGTCCTGCGTGGTGCGCTTCAACAACGCGGCGGGTTTCGGCGGCCCGGCGGGATCGCGCGTGACCCTCCTCGCCCTCGTCAATCGCGGAGGCCAAGCCCGAGCCTGGGTGGAAGATGACGGGTTCCTCGATCGCCCCGTGATCCGGCAGGCCCACCATTACCTGCTGGCCTTCCCCGAACTCTCGCCGGACGAGGAGGGAGCCCATGAGCGCGTCTGCTGGACGGCTCCCCTGCGGGACAAGCTCGCCCGTCGCCCGGTCCATGTCCTGCCCTCCGCCCTGCATGACCGCGCGCGCCAGCAACTCGCCCCTCTCGTCTCCGGCACCCCGAACCCGAGCACGGGCTTCCTCGTGGCGCTCGCCATCCTTGAGGGGCGGAGCCCGTCCCTGCCCCCGATCGACGTCTATGGGTTCGGCTTCGCCGGCTGGTCCGGCCACCCCTGGGACGCCGAGCGGGACTGGTTCACGGCCCGCGGGGAGGCCGGACGCCTGCGGCTCCATCCTCCCGCCGCGTCCTGACGTCGGAGCGACCGCCAAGCATGGCGGCCCAACGGCGAAAAGTTCCACGGCCGAGCGCAATCCCCATAGTTTTCCCCCAAATATCGATCTCCAATTTTTGGGAGCCTCAAGGCAAAGCGAGCGTTCATTACAGGACTGGCATCGCCGCGCCGCGTCGGTACGAAATAATACACTCGTTCTTGTAGGATAATGTCTATGGCTGCCAAGCAGAAGACTTTGAACGACGCCTTCTACGAGACCTTGAAGGATGTCTATTACGCGGAGAAGCAGTCCGTTCGCGCGTTGAAGAAGTCGGCCAAATCCGCCGAGCACGACGAGTTGCGTCAGGCGTTCGAGACCCATGCGGAGGAGAGCGCCGTCCAGGTCGAGCGCCTCCAGCAGGTGTTCGAGATCATCGGCAAGTCGGCGCGGGCCAAGACCTGCGAGGCCATGCAGGGCCTGACGGCCGAAATGGAAGAGGATCTGGAAGATTTCGGCGACAGCCCGGCGGCCGATGCGGTCCTGATCGGCTGCGCACAGGCCGTCGAGCATTACGAGATCGCCCGCTACGGCACCCTCAAGACCTGGGCGAGCCAGCTCGGCTACGAGGACGCCGCCAAGCTCCTCGACGAGACCCTTCAGGAAGAGAAGAAAACCGACGAACTCCTCACGCAGATCGCCCTGAGCCTCAACGTCGAGGGCTCCGACGAGGCCGGGACCGAAGACGAGGCCGGCACGGAAGACGAGCCGGCTCCCCGGAAGAAGGGCGCCAAAGCCGAGTCCGGGTCCAAGGCCAAGCCCAAGACCGAGTAGGGAGATCGAACCATGGTCGATACCAGCAAGATTCAGGAGCATATGCCGGTCGTCGGTTCCGATGACGGGCATGTGGGTACGGTGGACCACCTCGACGGGCAGCGCATCAAGCTCACCCGGACCGATCCCGAAGCCGAGGGCCGGCACCACTTCCTCCACATCGACTCGATCGATGCGGTGGAGGACGGCAAGGTCAAGCTGAACCGGACCACGGCCCAGGCCAAGGACGAATGGGGCACCGCGGAATAGCGCGGCGCGTCGGGCCGGAATGCGAAGGGGTTGCCGATGAGGCAACCCCTTTTTCCGTTGTCGACAGTATCAGGCCCAGCCGAACCATATCGCCTCCGCCGGCAGCCGCGCGTCGGTGCCGGCGGAGGAGGCGGATCAGGCACTCGCCCGGCAACGGTCGGTCGCCCAGCGAACCAGCTTGCGCACGTCGGGATCGGGGTCGTCGGCGGAAGTTTCGAGGACGCTCAGCGCGCGGGGATCGGCGATCTCGCCGAGAGCGGCGGCGGCCTCCTTTCGCAGGTTGCTGACGTCGGAGCCGAGGGCGGCGCCGAGGGCCGGGATGGCTCCCGTCGCCTTGATGCGGCCGAGAGCGTTGGCGGCCTTGCTACGCACCTGCCAGAATGGGTCCGCCATGGTGGCGATGAGAGGATCGACGGCCTCCGGCAGGCGGATCTTGCCGATGGAGACCACGGCCTCCTCGCGGACCTGCCAGTTGGCATCGCTCAAGCCCCCCAGGAGGATCGCGACGCCGGGGCCGGCGCTGCGGACGAAGACCAGGGCCGCCATGGTGGCGCGCCGCACGGTCTCGTCGGGATCGGCGGCGGTGGCCATCAGGGCCGGTAGGGCGGTCTCCGCCTTCAGATAGCCGATAACGCCGATTCCCTCGCGACGGACCTCCGGTGCCGGGCTCCGAAGCGCGCGCAGCGCCGCGGACAAGGCATCGGGCAGGACGAGTTCGCGCAGGGCCCTGAGGGCGGCGGCCTGCACGAACGGGTCGGGATGCCCGGCCCGCTCGATGAGGAGGGGACCGCAGGACGGCTCCTTCTTCTCGGCCAGAGTGTCGGCCGCGATGCGACGCACGTCCGGATCGGCATCCTCCAGGGAGCGCACGAGCCCCTCGACGACCGCCGGCCCGTCGTGTTCGTCCAGCGCCTTGGCGGCGGCGGCGCGTACGACGGGGTCGGCATCGCCGAGCCCGTCGAGCAGCAGCACAGGCGCGCGCGCGCCCACGGCTTCGGCCAGTTCCATCATCGCCACGCGCCTGATGCCGGGATCGGCATCGGCGCAACGCAGCGCCACATCGTCGAGATCGTCGTCGAACGGATCGAACATGGTCGAAGGCCTCAGCGCAGAAGGTAAGGGATGTTGACCTTCACCGCATTGGTCGGGCAATCGACCTCGCAGGGCATGCAATACCAGCATTCGTCGTACTTCATGTAAGCTTTCTGGCGCACTTCGTCGATGGCGAGGATGTCGAGGGGACAGACGTCGACGCAGACGCGGCAGCCTTTTTCGGCGATGCACTTGGAATCGTCGACGACGACGGCAGCGCTGGAGGATTGGGTGATGATCGGCATGGTTGTCTCCGGGATCGCGTGACGGTCACTCGGCCGCTTGCGGCGTCTTGATGCGGAGCCGGTGGTAGGCGGACATGTCCTCGGCCGCGACGGGAACGATGTACGGATCGACCTCGCGCTTGGCGTGCGCCATGCGGCCCCGATCGTCCTTGAACAGCACGGTGTGGCAGTTCCAGTTGACGTCGTCGGTCTCGGGGTGATCGACGCGCAGGTGATAGAAGCCCCAGCGGCTCTCGGTTCGGTAGAGCGAAGCGGCCGCCGCCATGTCGGCGCAGTCGAGGATCGACTGCATCTCCAGCGCCCGGTGCAGTTCGTGCGGATCGCGGGCGACGAGGAGGTCGAGATCTTCGCGGATCTCGGCGAAGCGCCGCTGGCCGAGCTGCATCTTGGCCGTCACCTTGGGCGGGTCGAGGTAATCGTTGACGAGGCGGCGGGTCTTGAACTCCATCTCGTGCGGGGTGAGGCCGTCACTGCGCAGGGTCGGCGCCAGGACGCGCGCCGTCTCGGCTTCGATGTCGCCCTGGTCGTAGGGGCCGAGCGGAGTCGAGGCGCAGTAGGCCGCCGCGTCCGCGCCGGCGATGCCGCCGTTGACGAAGGCGCCGAGCATGTAGTTGTGCGGCACGCCCGCCATGTCGCCGACGGCGTAGAGGCCCGGAACGGTGGTGCGGGCGTGCTCGTCGACCCAGACCCCGGAAGCCGAATGGCCCGAGCAGAACCCGATCTCCGAGATGTGCATCTCCACGGGGCGGTGGCGGTAATCGGTGCCGCGCCGGTCGTGGAAGCGCCCGCGCGAGGGCCGCTCGTTGGTATGGAGGATCGTCTCGATCTCGGAGATCGTCTCCTCGCGCAGGTGGTCCATCTTGAGGAAAACCGGGCCGTTGCCGCTCTGAAGCTCGCGCCAGAATTCGAGCATCATCTGGCCCGACCAGTAATCGCACTCGATGAAGCGCTCACCGCGATTGTTCGCGGTGTATCCGCCGAACGGGCCGGTGACATAGGCGCAGGACGGGCCGTTGTAATCCTTGATGAGGGGGTTGATCTGGTAGCATTCGAGGTTCGCGAGCTGCGCGCCGGCGTGATAGGCCATGGCGTAGCCGTCGCCGCAATTGGCCGGGTTCTCGTAGGTGCCGAACAGGTAGCCCGAGGCCGGCAGGCCGAGGCGCCCGGCCGCGCCGCAGGCCAGAACCACGGACTTGGCCTTCACCACGAGGAATTCGGAGGTGCGGGTGTTGACGCCGATGGCGCCGGCGATGCGCCCGTCCGGCCCCTTGAGCAGCCGCGTCGCCATATAGCGGTTGGTCACCGCCACTTGGAGCCGGCGCAGCTGCCGGTAGAGCACCTTCTTGACGTTGTGCCCCTCCGGCATGGGCAGCACGTAGGTCCCCAGATGGTGGACCTTGCGCATGTTGTATTCGCCGGACCCGTCCTTCTCGAACTTGACCCCGAGCTTGTCAAGATACTGGATCATCGGGAACGAGCCCCGCGCATAGGCCATCACCGCCGCCTGGTTGACGATGCCGTCATTGGCGACGGTGATCTCCTTCACGTATTGCTCGGGCGTGGCGTAGCCGGGCACGACGGCGTTGTTCAGCCCGTCCATGCCCATGCTGATGGCGCCCGAGCGCTTCACGTTGGCCTTTTCCATCACCATGACGCGCAGGGACGGATCGGCCTCTTTGGCCTTGATCGCCGCCATCGGACCGCCGGTGCCGCCGCCGATGACGAGGATGTCCGTCTCGATGATCTCGATTCTGTGGGCGCTCGCGGCCATGGCGGTCTTTCGGTTCCCGAGCGCGACCGCAAGGCGCGGCACGCGTGCAGATGGTGCGATGAGAGAAGGGGTGCGGCGCGGATCAGGCGGCGCGGGCGGGCTCGTCCGCCCCGCGCGCGAGCTCGCGCAGGTAGGCCCACGGGTAGATTCCGCGCGCATGGTCGTCCGAGAAGGCGAGGTGAACCGCAAAGCCGCCCATGGGCTCGATGCGCGTGAGGGCGATGTCCCGGTCCACCGCCGGAAAGCGGTCCTGCAGGCGGTCGCGGGTGCACCAGCCGCAGCGGCAGCGCAGGCGCAGGGTCGCCGCCGAGAGCACGGCCCGCGTGCCGTCATGCCAGGTGAGGCGCAGGCTGCGCTTGTCGCGCGAGAGAGCGGCCTCCTCCGGGATGGCCTCGGGATCGATCGGCGGAGAGGCGGGGATCGGGATCACGTCGCTGTCCATTCCAGGGGTCCATCGGACTGGAGGGCATTGGACAGGAGGCGCACGCGCCGGGACAGCAATTACTTGCCGAACCGAAGGCCGATGGCTTTCTTCAAGAGGGTTAGACCCGAGACGCGACGCGGGCTCCCTCTCCTTCCAGGAGAGGGGACCCGCGCTGCCCGCGAGATGTGTGAACATCGTCGCCCTCGGACGGAGGAGGGCGGGCGGACGCCCTATTCCGCCGGCGCGTGCCCGGTCGGCGCCATCGCCGGGACCGGGACCGCGCCCCGGGCCGCCGCGAAGAGCAGGCCGGCCACCAGCATGTAGGCGAGGGCCAGGGTCGGGGTCACCGCGAAGCCCACGGCGGGGCCGTGCATGAAGCCGAAGAAGGTCATGACGCCCCCGGCCGCCGCGAAGGCCGAGGCCCTCGGGAAGTCGCGCTCGATGATGAAGGTCGCGATGGCGCCGAGGATCAGCCCGCCGAGGATCGCGCCTTCGCCGAGCACGGCGAGGCCGTGATAGAGCACGCCGACCTGCCCGAGCTTGTCCATGCCCACGACGGCGGCGCTGGTGCCCGCCGCCCCCAGCGCCCCGTCGATCAGCGTCTTGGCCCAGGCCGCGAGATGCGGCGCGAAGGCCAGAACGATGGCGGGCGCGTGCGAATGCGGCGTCTCCTGGAAGGCCTGCGCCCCGATCAGCATGCCGATATAGAGCAGGATCGGCGAGATCGCGACGATCGGCACCACGCTGGAGATCAGCGAGATCAGGTTCAGCCAGGCGAGCAGCAGAACGACGATGCCGGTGGCGAAGGAATAGCCGATCCGCCCGCCCATCGCCTTCCAGCCGGGATGGCCGATATAGACGGCGTTGATGAACGGGTTGCCCATGAGGCACCCGATCAGGCTGACGATCCCGTCGGCGGTGAGCACCCGCGTGGTCGGGTAGGCGTCGCCCGCCACTTCCGCACTCTCGACGTTGTCCATGGCCTCCACGAGGTCGTAGATGCCGAAGGGGATCGCCGTCACCAGGATGATCCCGATGAACTCGAAGCCCCCGAAGACGTGGCCGATGGCCGGCAGCGGCACCGAGAATCCGATGCCGGAGAGCGCGCTCGTCAGGCCGGGGCCGCTGACCCCGCCGATGTCGATCCCGACCAGCTTGGCGCCCCAGGCGACGGCCATGCCGAACAGGATGGCCACGAGACCGGCCGGAAGCCGGCCCGGATAGCGCACGCCGCCGAACCACGCGAGCAGGATGATGGCGAAGGCGACGACGCCGATCACCGGGGTCTGGATCAGTTCCAGCGCCGGGCGCATGGCGATGAAGGTGACGGAGACGCCGGCGAGGGTCCCGAGGAGCGCCGCGCGCGGCGTGATGCGCCGGATGACGGGGGCGATGAACCCGCCGATCATCAGCATGAAACTCTGGATGAACACCCAGGCGAGCCCCGCCTCCCAGGCCTTCACCGGATCGCCGGTGGAGAGCTTGATCGGCAGCATGATCACGAAGACCACGATGAACATGTGCGGCACGCTGATGCCGGAGGGCAGTGCGCAGACGTCGTCGCGGCCGGTGGCCTTGGCGAGCCGGTAGCCGAGCCAGCCGTAATAGGCGGTGGAGAGGAAGAGCATTAGGCCGACGGCGGGCAGGATGCGCCCGAAGGTGATCGCGTCGGGCATGCCGAGGACGAAGCGCAGCAGGCCGGTGAGCACCAGCATGTTGACGAGGATGTTGGTGCCGAAACCGAAGAACGCGTTCCAGTCGCCGGGCACCCAGAGGGCCGGGCGGCGGGATGCGCCGGCCGTGTTCGTCATGCCGCTCGCCATCATGCCCTCCATCATGCCAAGGCGGGGCGAAGGTGCCGCGCCGGGGAAAAGGGGTTCAGCCGTCCCGGCCGAGGGCAGCGATGACGCTGTCCGAATCCGAGACCCAGCCGAAGATGCCGCCCTGCGCCTTGATCATCGCGAGGCCGGCGGCGTGGAACTCGGGGATGTACGAACCGCAGGCATCGGCGACGACGACGCAGCGATAGCCGCGGTCGTTGGCCTCGCGCACCGTCGTGTGCACGCAGACCTCGGTGGTCACGCCGCAGACGAGAAGGGTCGCGATGCTGCGGGCCGCGAGCACGTCGGCGAGGTCGGTGGCGTAGAAGGCGCCCTTGCCGGGCTTGTCGATCACCGGCTCGCCCTCCCGCGGCGCCAGCGCGGGAATGATGTCGTGACCGGGTTCGCCCCGGATCAGGATCCGGCCCATCGGTCCGGGCTGACCGATCCGCGCCGTGGGCTCGCCCCGCTCAAGCTTGGCCGGCGGCGCATCGGAGAGGTCCGGCCGGTGGCCCTCCCGTGTATGCACGACCAGGAGCCCGGACGCGCGGGCCGCGTCGAGGAGGGCCCTCGTCGGCGGCACGGCGGAGGCGAGGAGCGAGACGTCGTTGCCGAGGCTCTCCCCGAAGCCGCCGGGCTCGAGGAAGTCGCGCTGCATGTCGATGATGAGAAGGGCGGTGCTCGACGCATCGAAGGGGAGCGGGGACGGCTGGGCGTCGAGGAGGTTGGGCATGAGAGGCCTCGCGCAATCGCGAATCGGGCTGACTGCTCCTCATCATGTATGCAAGGATGGGGAAACCCTTGCCCAAACCATACACTTCGATGCCCGAAGATTCGCCTCGTCCTGGCGAGCTTCTATGCACGCCCCAAGGGGATCGATGTCTTCAGCGCGGCAGGCGTGCCTTGCCCGCGCGAACCGGCGCGGACGTCCGCTCCAGGCGGTCCCGCGCCCGTTCGCCGGCCGCTTGGCGGGCGGCGGCGCTCTCGGCGTCGAGGGTCTCGAAGGCGTCCTCGACGACGCTCATGTGGACGAGCATCGCGGAATTCGCGGCGGCGGCGTCCCGCGCGAGGACGGCACGGACGACGAGGCCGTGCTCGGCATGCGAGCGGGCGAGGCGCCCCGGTGCCTGGAACTGGACGCGGCGGTACGGCGTCAGCCGCCGCCGCAGATTGCGGGCGATCTCGTCCACCACCGTATTGTGGGCGCCCTCGTAGAGGAGCCCGTGAAAGTCCTGGTTGGCGACGACGTAGCTGTCGTGGTCCCCGGCCTCGGCGAGGACGCCCATGCGCTCATGCAGCATTCGAAGCTGGGCGCGCTCCGCAGGCGTCATGCTCAGGGTCGCGAGGCGGGCACAGGTCGCCTCGATCTCGCCCATGGCGATGAACAGCATGTCGAGCTGATCCGGCGTGATCGTCCGCACGGTGGCGCCGAAGCGGGGGCGCAGGTCGATCAGGCCGGTGCCGTTGAGGAGGCGCAGGGCATCGCGCACCGGCGTGCGCGAAACGCCGAAGCGCGTGGCCAGAACCTGTTCGTCCAGCCGGGCGCCCGGCGGGAATTCACCCGACAGGATGGCGTCGGCGATTCTGTCGGACAGGCTTTCGGAGCGGGTCGGGGACGCAGGCACTGTGGTCTCGGTTCACGACACGCGATCGGCGCAGGGTCAGCATGCGCGCGCCATGAGTACGACGAGTTTCCCACGTGCCGCAACGTGACGGCATCGCGGCCCAGCGTCGGGAATCAGTTGCAATTATGTGACGCCATCCATCGGTGGTTGGCCGGTGGCCCGCCATGGCACATCGGTTGCGGACGCTCCCTCACAGGCTGCGAATGAGGAGAAGCACGATGGTCGCACGGGGGTTCACGGCCGCGGCTCTGTCGCTCGGCATGATCGGATGCGGCATGATCGAACGCAGCATCGCGGCCGATCTCGATCCGGTGAAGACGCTCAAGGTCGCCGAGCCGGCACCGGTGAAAGCGCCGTCCTTCTTCCTGTTCTCCGATACGCAGGTCAGCTTTCGCTACCAGTTCCCGGCCGCGGAGCCGGGCGTGCAGATCCAGAACGCGGATGGCAGCTTCCGCAATCGCGACATCCCGAAATACATCACCAACATTTCCCACGCCGACGCCTGGGCTTACGGCACGAACTTCTTCTCCATCGACATCCTGCAATCGACGTCCCAGGACCCGGCGGGGAGCACCAACGTCCCGGGCGGCTTCGCGCAATACGATTACGGCGCCACGGAAGCCTACGGCCTCTACCGCGGCACCCTGAGCCTCAACGCCCTCACCGGGACGAAGGCCTTCGCCATTCCGGGCATCGTCAAGGACGTCTCGCTCTCCTTCGGTTTCGATGCGAACGCGAAGAACACCGCCTTCGGTCCCAAGAAGCGTGACGTCGTCGGGGGGCTGACCTTCTCGGTGGACGTGCCGGCGGGCTTCCTCAACATCAGCGCCCATGCCTACAAGGAATGGAACCGCAACGGCTTCAACTTTCAGCCCGATCGTGACGTCAGCTTCGACACCGTTCCCGAGTTCGAGATCGTCTACAATTTCCCCCTGACCTTCATCCCGAACCTTCCGCTGAGCATCGCCGGCTTCAACAACATCGTGACGCCGAAGGGCAAGGGCATCCGGAACCCGTTCAACTATCCGGGCGGCTATTATCCCGGGACGGGCGTCGAGTTCCTGTCGCGGACGAACCTCGTCCTCGATGTCGGCAAGCTGGTCTGGAACCAGCCCAACAAGCTCGATGCCTTTATCGGGTTCCAGTACTGGCTGAACAAGTTCGGCAACGTCGATCGCGCGAACTTCAAGGGGAACGAAGAGAAGAGCTTCCTCGCCGGCATCGCTTTTCACATCTTCTGACGCACGGATACCCGAACGGCCTGAAATGTGCTCCGCTCCGGGGCGCCTGACATCGGGAGCCAGGATGAGCGAACGAGACGCCGGAGCCCACCGCCTCTGGATCAGGAACCCGCTGGCGATCCTCGCGGCGGAATCCGCCGGCGGCATCGTCGTCGAGGGATCGCGCATCGTGGAGCGCGTGGCGTCGGGCGGGACACCGGCGGCGCCTGTGCACGAGACCTTCGACGTCTCGCGCCACGTGGTCATTCCCGGCCTCGTCAACACCCATCACCATTTCTTCCAGACCCTGACGCGCGCCCATCCCCTGGCGATCAACAAGCCGCTGTTTCCCTGGCTGAAGGCGCTCTACACGGTCTGGGACAAGCTCACCCCGGATGCGTTCCGCCTGGCCACCCGGCTGGCCTATACCGAACTCCTGCTGTCGGGCTGCACCACGGCGGGCGACCACCACTACCTGTTCCCCAAGGGGCTCGAGGCCTCCGTCGACATCCAGGTCGAGGAGGCGAGGAGCCTCGGCATCCGCGCCTTCGTCACCCGTGGCTCGATGAGCGTCTCGGTGCGGGACGGCGGCCTGCCGCCGGACACCCTGGTTCAGGACGACGACACCATCCTGTGCGACAGCGAACGGGTGCTCGGCCTGTTCCACGACACCGCGCCCGGCGCGATGGTGCAGATCGGGCTGGCGCCGTGCTCGCCGTTCGCCGTGACGACGCGGCTGATGCGGGAGAGCGCGGCGCTGGCCGAGCGCCACGATTGCCGCCTGCACACCCATCTCGGGGAGACCCTCGACGAGGAGGCCTATTGCCTGTCGACCTTCGGGCTGCGCCCGGTCGACTATTTGGAGGAGGTCGGCTGGATGGGCCCGCGCGCGTGGCTCGCCCACGGCATCCACTTCAACGACGCGGAGGTCGCCCGCCTCGGCAAGGCGGGGGTCGGAATCTGCCACTGCCCGACCTCGAACATGACCCTGGCGTCCGGCTGCTGCCGGACCTGCGACCTCGAGGCGGCAGGCAGCCCCGTCGGCCTCGGCGTCGACGGCTCGGCCTCGAACGACAATTCGAACCTGATGGAGGGCGTCCGCCACGCCCTGATGCTCAATCGCCTCACCTACGGCGCGGAGAAGGTCACCCATCTCGACGCCCTGCGCTGGGCCACCGAGGGCTCCGCCGCCTGTCTCGGGCGCAGCGACATCGGGCGGATCGAGGAAGGCCGCGAGGCCGACCTCGCCCTGTTCACCCTGGACGAACTGCGTTTCTCCGGCAGCCACGACCCATTGGCGGCGCTGGTCCTGTGCGGGGCGCACCGGGCCGACCGGGTGATGGTCGCCGGGCGATGGCGGGTGATCGACGGGCACCCGGTGGGCCTCGACACCCACCGGCTTCGCGAGGAGCATACGCATTTGGCCCGACACCTGTTCGGCACGCATTGACGATGGCTGCCGCGCCTTCTCCCTCCGCACCGCCGCCCCGCCCGAGGCAGGGACCGACCCCGCTGTTCGGCGCCTACGGCATCGTCAAGCGCTTCGGCAGTTTCACGGCGAATGACGGCGTCGATCTCGAGATCCGCGCCGGCGAGATCCACGCCCTCCTGGGGGAGAACGGCGCCGGCAAATCGACCCTGATGAAGATCCTCTACGGCCTGCTGGAGCCGACGGAGGGCGTCGTCACGCACAAGGGCGACATCGTCCAGCTGCCCAACCCGGAAGCCGCCCGCCGGCTCGGGATCGGCATGGTCTTCCAGCATTTCTCCCTCTGCGAGAACCTGACGGTGGCCGAGAACATCGCCCTCGTCATGCCCAAGGACCTGTCCGGCCGGGCGCTGGCCGACCGCATCGCCAAGCTCGGCATCGATTACGGCCTTCACCTCGAACCGGATCGTCCGGTCTGGTCGCTCTCGGCGGGCGAGCGCCAGCGCATCGAGATCGTCCGCTGCCTGCTCCAGGACCCGAGCCTCGTCATCCTCGACGAGCCCACCTCGGTGCTCACCCCCGGCGAGGCGGAGGTGCTGTTTTCCGTGCTGGAGCGCCTGCGCGCGGAGGGCCGGGCGCTGCTCTACATCTCGCACCGCCTCGACGAAGTGCGCCGCCTCTGCGTGCGCGCCACCATCCTGCGCGGCGGCAAGGTGGTGGGGGCCTGCAACCCCCAGGAGGAAACGGCCCGCTCGCTCGCCGCCATGATGGTGGGCAGCGCGGTCCGCGAGGTCACGGGGCGCGCGGGCGGGACGGTGGGCACGGAACGCCTGCGCCTCGACCGGCTCACCCTCCCCGCTCCGGGCCTGCACGCCACAACGCTGCGGGACGTCTCCCTCGCCGTCTCCGGGGGCGAGATCCTCGGGATCGCGGGCATCGCCGGCAATGGCCAGGCCGAACTCTTCGCCGCCCTGTCCGGCGAGACCCGCGCGCCGGATCCCAATTCCGTGCGCATCGATGGGACGGCCGTGGGGGCGCTCGGCATCAACGCGCGCCGGCGCCTCGGCGCGGGGTTCGTGCCGGAGGAGCGCAACGGCCACGCGGCGGCCCCGCTCATGAGCCTCTCCGAGAACGCCCTCCTCTCGCGCTACCCGACCGCGCCGCTGACCCGCTTCGGCCTGCTTCGTCTCGGGGCCGCGCGCGATCTCGCCAAACGGGTGATCGAGGCCTTCGACGTGCGCAAGGCCGGGCCCGACCCCGCCGCCGGCACCCTGTCGGGGGGCAACCTCCAGAAATTCGTGGTCGGCCGTGAGATCCTGGCCGAGCCCGGCGTGCTCGTCATCAACCAGCCGACCTGGGGCGTCGATGCGGCGGCGGCCGCCCATATCCGGCAGGCGGTGATCGATCTGTCCGCGCGGGGCGCCGCGATCCTCGTCATCAGCCAGGACCTCGACGAGTTGTTCGAGATCGCCGGCTCCATCGCGGTGCTGCACGACGGGACGCTGTCGACGGCGGTGCCCTCCGGCGAGACGACCCGCGAGGCCATCGGCCTGCTCATGGGCGGATCGGCAGACGCATCGGCCGAACCCCAGGACGCGTCAAAGGCGGTGACCCATGCTCACTGACCGATGCCCGCGCATCCCCTCTCCCCGCACGCGGGGAGAGGGCTTCGGCGACCTCGTCGTCGCCGAAGCGAGGCGGCAGCCGACGGTGAGGGGGCTCGTCCGAAGAAGCCTCATCCGTAACCGCCCCCTCACCACCGCTCCGGCTTCGCCTGCGCTCCCCGGCCGCACGACGAGGTGCGACCGGGCCTCTCCCCGCACGCGGGGAGAGGGGACCGGCGCCTTTCCCGAAAGCCATCGCCGGACGGCCCCGCTCGGGCGGCAGCGGGACCGCGCGCCGGGTCCGACGATACGCGGAGGGCATCATGCGTCTTGACCTCGTTCCCCGCACCCGGCGCTCTCCGGTGCTCGACATCCTCTCTCCGGCGCTCGCCTTCGTGGCGGCGGTGCTGATCGGCGGCCTCGCCGTGGCGGCCCTGGGCGTCTCGCCGGGGGAGGCTTTCGTCACCTATTTCGTCACTCCCTTGAGCGAGGTCTGGTCGCTGCAGGAGATCGCCCTGAAGGCCGCGCCCCTGGCGCTGATCGCCACCGGTCTCGCGTTCTGCTACCGCGCCAACCTCTGGAACATCGGGGCCGAGGGCCAGTTCGTCATCGGCGGCCTGGCCGGCGGCTGGGTCGGCGTCGCCACCCACGGCATGGGTGGGTTCACGCTCTGGATCCTGCCCGCGATGCTCATCGCCGGGACGCTCGCCGGGGCCGCCTACGCGATGATCCCGGCCGTCCTGAAGGTCCGCCTCGGCGTCTCCGAGATCCTCACGAGCCTGATGCTCGTCTACGTGGCCCAGCTCCTCCTCGACTACATGGTCCGCGGCCCGTTGCGCGATCCGGCCGGCTACAACTTCCCCCAGAGCGTCGGCTTCGATCCCGCGGCGCGGCTGCCCTACCTCATGGAGGGCGAGACGCTGCATGCGGGCGTGGTGGTCGCCTTCCTCGCCGTGGTGCTGGCCACCGTCGTGCTCGCCCGCACCCTGTTCGGGTTCGAGGTGCGGGTCGTGGGCGCGAGCCCGAGGGCGGCGCGCTTCGCCGGCTTCTCCGATGCCCGCCTGACGCTGGCCGTCTTCGCCATTTCCGGCGGCGCGGCGGGCTTGGCCGGCATCGTCGAGGTGGCGGGCAAGATCGGGCAGCTCCAGCCCGAGATCTCGCCGGGCTACGGCTTCACCGCGATCATCGTCGCCTTCCTGGGGCGGCTCTCGCCGCCGGGCATCCTGATCGCCGCCCTCGTCATCGCGCTGACCACCATCGGCGGCGAGGGCGCGCAGATCGACCTGAAACTGCCACTCGACCTGACCCGCGCCTTCCAGGGCCTGCTTCTCGGCCTCGTCCTCGGGGCCGACGTGTTCGCCGGCTATCACGTGCGGCTCGTGCCGGGCGGCCCGTCCGGCCGCACGGCGTCGTAGAGCCATTTCGAGGGAAATCGGAGCCGATCATGACCCTCGACATCGTCCAGATGGTCCTCGTCACGGTCCTGGCGGCCGCGACCCCCCTGATCCTCGCCGGCATCGGCGAACTCGTGGCCGAGCGCTCCGGCGTGCTCAACCTCGGCGTGGAGGGGATGATGATCTTCGGCGCGGCCGTCAGCTTCGCCGTGGCGATGCAGACCGGCTCGACCTTCCTCGGGGCGCTGGGCGGGGCCGGAGCCGGCCTGCTCCTGGCCGCCCTGTTCGGCATCCTCACCGTCGGGCTCGCGGCGAACCAGGTCGCCTCCGGCCTCTCGCTGACCATCCTGGGGCTCGGCCTGTCGGGGCTGGTGGGCGCGAACTATGTCGGGATGAAGCGCGATCCGGCGCCGCACCTGTCCCTCCCCGGCCTCACGGACCTGCCCGGAATCGGCCGGCTCGTCTTCGGCCAGGACGCCTTCGTCTATACGGCGGTCGCCCTCGTGGTGGCCGTGTCGTGGTTCCTGTGGCGGACGCGGGCGGGCCTGACCCTGCGCGCCATCGGCGACGACCACGTGGCGACCCACGCCCTCGGGCTGAAGGTGCGCAAGGTCCGCTTCCTCTCGGTGCTGTTCGGGGGCGCCTGCGCCGGGCTCGGCGGGGCCTATCTCGCGCTCGCCTACACGCCGTTCTGGTCGCCGGGGATGACGGCGGGCCGCGGCTGGATCGCCCTCGCCCTGGTGGTCTTCGCCTCGTGGCGGCCCCTGCGGGTCGCGGCGGGTGCCCTGCTGTTCGGCGGGGCGACGGTGCTGCAGCTCCACGCCCAGGCCGCCGGCCTCGGCCTGCCGGGCCAGCTCCTCTCCGCCCTGCCCTATCTCGCCACCATCCTGGCCCTGGTCTTGCTCTCCCTCGGGCAGCGCCACGGCGGCTCGCTGGCGCCCGCCTCGCTCGGGCGGGTCTTCACGCCGAGCCGGTGAAGTACAGAGCCGGTGAACCGCGTCGACGAGCGCGCGGCAATGGATCGAGGGGGACGACACGATGCGGGGCAGGTCCACGATGCGGAGAAGATCCATGAGGCTCGGCGGTGCGGTTCTGTGCGCGATGCTCGCCGCCTGGCCGGCGCTCGCGGCCGACAAGCTGAAGGTCGGCTTCGTCTATGTCGGGCCGGTGGCCGATTTCGGGTATTCCTACCAGCACGACCTCAGCCGCAAGGCCCTGGCGGAGGCCTTGCCCGACAAGGTCGAGACCACCTTCCTCGAGAATGTGCCCGAGGCCGACAGCGAGCGCTCCATCGAGAAGCTCGCCCGGTCCGGCGCCGGCCTGATCTTCACCACCTCCTTCGGCTTCATGGAGCCGACCCTGAAGGTGGCGCGGAAGTTTCCCAAGGTGAAGTTCGAGCACGCCACCGGCTACAAGCGCTCCGACAACGTCTCCACCTATTCCGCCCGCTTCTACGAAGGCCGCTACGTCTGCGGGAAGATCGCCGGCACGCTCTCGAAATCCGGCACGGTGGGCTACATCGCGTCCTTCCCGATCCCGGAAGTCGTCAGCGGCATCAACGCCTTCATGCTCGGGGCGCAGGCGGTCAACCCGAACATCAAGATCAAGGTGGTCTGGGTGAACACCTGGTTCGATCCGGGCAAGGAGGCGGAGGCGGCCAAGGCGCTCCTCGCGCAGGGCGCCGACATCCTGACCCAGCACACCGACTCGGCCGCTCCACTCCAGGAGGCCGAGAAGCAGGGCAAGCTCGCCTTCGGCCAGTCCTCGGACCAGTACCGCTTCGCCCCCAAGGCCCAGCTCACCTCCATCACCGACGACTGGAACGGCTACGTGATCGCGGAGGCCAAGGCGGTCCTCGACGGAACCTGGAAGAGCCACGACACCTGGGGCGGCATCAAGGAGGGCATGGTCGTGCTGGCGCCCTTCACCAACATGCCCGACGACGTGAAGGCCATGGCCGAGGAGACCAAGCAGGCCATCGCCGACGGGAAGATCCACCCCTTTGCGGGGCCGGTGCTGAAGCAGGACGGAAGCGTCGCCGTGAAGGAGGGCGAGACCGCGCCCGACCCGATGATCCTCGGCATGAACTGGTACGTGAAGGGGATCGACGACAAGCTGACCCAATAACCCCGGGCTCTACGCCATCGCATGGAAAGAAGCCCCGCCGGAGCGTCCCGGCGGGGCTTCTTCGTTCAGGGGAGCGTCCCTGCGATCAGTGGTTGTGGTGGCGCGCCGGCCGGTCGGCCTTCGGCTCGTCGGAGGGCGGGGGAGCCGGCACACCGAGTCCGGGCGGCGCGGCGATGGCATCGCCGCTCCGGATCGCCTCGCGCTCGTTCCGCGGGCCGGCGATACCCTCGGTCCCGCCGGGAGCCGTCGCCGGGTCGCGGCCGGCGGGCGCGCCGGTCCCCTGGGCCAGGGCCGCGCCGGTCAACCCGAAGAGCCCGCACAGAGCGAGGGCCGACATCGTCATACGCATGGTCGAAGACCTTCCAGGAGAGGCGAAGAGCAAGGGAACCGTAAAACGAGAAGCAAGTCTTTGGCCGCTCGACGAAGATCGATGCAGGGTCGGAGAGGTTCCGCGTCAGCTCCCGCGATAGGTCTGGTAGCTCCAGGGGGTCGCCACCAGCGGCACGTGATAATGGCCTTCCGGGTCGCCCACCCCGAAGCGCAGGGGCACGATGTCGAGGAAGGGCGGTTCGGGGAGAGCGGGGCCAGGACCCGCTCCGACCCGCCGGAAGTGGTCGCCGAGCCCGAAGCGCAGTTCGTAGGTGGCGATCGGCACGGGGCGACCATGGATCAGGGGCATGTCGGTGCGACCGTCCGCGTTGGTCACCGCGCGCGCGACGACCACCGTCTCCGTCGCGGAGACGAACTCGACGAGGTCGACGGCCACCCCGGCGGCCGGCTTCCCCCGAACGGTGTCGAGGACATGGGTGGAGATCCGGCCCGTCGTGGCGAGCGGACCGGGGCCACTCACCAGGGCGTTCAGGCGGATCGCGGCGATCCGCATCACCTCGGCCTCGGCCGTGCGCCGCTCCACCTCGGGAGCGGATGCCAGCCGCGCCTCGAAGGTCTTCAGCAGCGAGGCACGACCGTGCCGCTTGACGCACAGGATGAAGGGGATGCCGAATTGTTCGCGGTAGGCCGCGTTGAGCGCCTCGAACCGGGCATACTCCGCCTCCGACATCCGGTCGAGGCCGGCCGCGGCCTGCTCCGCGATGGAATCGGAGGCGATGGCCCCGGATCGGGCGGCGCGCCCGGCGAGTTCGGGATGGCCGGTGAGCAGGGCGAGACGCCGCCCCTCCGGCGCGCCCTGGACCGCATCGCGCATGGCGGAAAACAGCGCCTCCACGGTGGCGAAGGGCCGCTGCGGCAGGGCCGCCTCGGCAACCCAGGGCGCGTGTTCGAACACGGCACCGAGCGCCCCCACGAATTCCGCGTCCGAGGCCTCGTTCAGAGCTGCGAGTGTCGACGCCATGGCGGCTGGGTCCCCGTTGCAAGCAGGCGATGACGACCCATCGCAGGCCCCGCCGGTGCAGGCAACGGGCCATGCGCGCCATCGCCGGGCCGGCCCGGTGGCACACGCTTTGCGCCCCCGACACCGCGTCCCCGGTGAGGGATCGGCCCGGAGCGGCGGAGGCGTCGACCCCATGACCAGTGCCACGACCAGTGCCGTCCATCCCGATACCGCCGGGCCGGCCACGCCTCCCGTGTCGACAGCGCCGCCCGTGGCGAAAATGCCTCCCCTCGCCCTCGGCCTGCTCGGGCTGCAGCACGTTCTGGTGATGTATGCCGGCGCCGTCGCGGTGCCGCTGATCGTGGGGCGTGCCCTGCAACTCCCGCCGGATCAGGTGGCGATGCTGGTGAGCGCCGACCTGTTCGCATGCGGGCTCGCGACGCTGCTGCAGAGCTGGGGCTTGCCGGGGATCGGCGTGCGCATGCCGGTGATGATGGGCGTCACCTTCGCCGCCGTCACGCCCATGGTCGCCATGGGGACCAATCCCGAGATCGGGCTGACCGGCATCTACGGCGCCGTGATCGCCGCCGGCCTGTTCGCGTTTCTCGTGGCCCCCCTCATCGGACGGCTGCTGCCGCTGTTCCCCCCCGTGGTGACCGGCACGATCATCCTGGTCATCGGCGTGTCGCTGATGAAGGTGGGCGTGAACTGGGCCGCCGGAGGGATCGGCAACCCGAATTACGGGGCGCCGCTCCATCTCGCCATCGCCGCCTTCGTGCTGGGCGTGATCCTGGCGATCACCCGCTACGGCACCGGCTTCGTCAATTCCGCCTCGGTGCTCATCGGCATCGTCGCCGGGATGCTCGTGGCCGCCGCCTTCGGGCTGGTCGATCTCGGCCATGTGGCCACCGCGTCCTGGTTCGACGTGGTGCGGCCCTTCGCGTTCGGCGCCCCGACCTTCGATCCGGTCTCCATCGTCACCCTCTGCATCGTGATGATCGTGGTGATGATCGAATCCACCGGCATGTTCCTGGCGCTCGCCGAGATCTGCGCCGACCCCGTCGACGAGAAGCGCCTAACCAGGGGCCTGCGCGGCGACGGACTCGGCACCATCATCGGGGGCATTTTCAACACCTTCCCCTACACCTCGTTCTCACAGAATATCGGGCTCGTCGGCGTCACCGGGGTGCGCACCCGGTATGTGGCGGTGGTCGGCGGGTTCATCATGCTCGGGCTCGGCCTGATCCCCAAGCTCGCGGCCCTCGTCGAGGCGGTGCCGCAATGCGTGCTCGGCGGGGCCGGGCTGGTGATGTTCGGGATGGTCGGCGCGACGGGCGTGCGCATCCTCGGCGCCGTGGACTTCGCCCGCAATCGCAACAACCTGTTCGTTGTTGCGGTCTCCGTCGGTTTCGGCATGATCCCCCTCGTCGCCCCGGCCTTCTTCAAGCAGATGCCGCACGCGCTGCACCCGCTCCTCGAATCCGGAATCCTGCTCTGCGCGATCGCGGCGGTGAGCCTGAACCTGTTCTTCAACGGCCTGACCGGCGACGAGGCCGCCCGCGCCGCGGCCCGGCATCAGGCGGCCTCCTCCGAGCATTGAGGACGGCCGTCTTCCTTCACCGCCCCTCCTGGGAGACAAGCATGCCCCTGATCGCCTCCAGATACGGCAAGGGCCGCGTGCGGGTGATGCGCCTCACCCGCGACGGCGACGACCACACCCCGCGCGAACTGTCCCTCACGGTCCTGATGAAGGGCGGCTTCGATGCCGCCTGGACCGATGGTGACAACCGGGCCTGCGTCGCCACCGACAGCGTGAAGAACATCGTCAACGTGGTCGCGGCCAAAAACCTGTCCCTCGACAAGGAAGCCTTCGCCGAGGCCGTCGCCGCGACCTTCCTCGACACGTATCCGCAGGTCGAGGAGATCGGGATCGAGGGCAAGGAGACGCGCTGGCTGCGCCAGGCCATCGGCGGCCGGCCGCACGGCCACGTCTTCACCCTCGACGGCAACGGGACGGGCTACGTCAAGCTCGTGGCGAGCCGCGACGGCGCCGTGATGCAGTCCGGGCTGCGGGGCTTCACCTTCATGAAGACCACGCAATCGGGCTGGGCCGACTTCGTCGATGACGCGTACCGCACTCTGGCCGACGCCACCGACCGCATCGCCGCGACCGCCATGGACGCCACCTGGACCTGGGCCAGCACGCCCGCCGACTACACGGCGACCAATGCCCGTGTGCTCGACATCCTGATCGAGGTCTTCGGGACGACCTACAGCGCCAGCGTGCAGGACAGCATGTACCGCATGGGCGAGGCGGTCCTGGCGGCCATTCCCGAGATCGCCGAGATCGGGTTCGCCATGCCGAACAAGCACTACATCCCGATCAACCTGACACCGTTCGGCCTGGAGAACCCCAACACCGTGTTCCTGCCCACCGACGAGCCCCACGGTCAGATCGAGGCGACGATCGGACGAGGCTGAGCCGCACGATCCCCGCTCCTCGGAACGTGGGGGGATCGCCGCCTTCCGAATGGCCTTCCGAGAGGCAGCGACCACGGGCGCCCGGCCCGGTGCCCCGTCGTCCCCGAACGTCCGGCAAACGCGTCGATGGAGCGAGGACGCGCGGGCGGTGGAAGAGGCATGCCATGCCGGCCATGACTGGCAAAAAATGTCGCAGCCCGAACCAAGCCCATGAAATGAAACGGCTTATTCCTGTGGCCATCGATCCGGAGGATATGGCTCGCACGCTCGGTGCATGAACATAATGCACACGCACTGACCATTCCGTGTTGATTTGCGAGGCTTTGTTGCACAAATTCTAGGTTGTTGGCCGGGACTGTCGCGTCTCCTCAGGCAGTCCGGCCCGAACCTGGGACGACATCCATGACTACACGCCTCATTCTAGGAGCCGCCCTCGGTCTTGCCTTGTCCGGCACCGCTTTCGCGCAAAGTTACACCGCACCGGCCGGCATCCCGGCCGCGACCGCCCCCGGCGGTCTCGAGGGTCAGGCCGCCGCCCGCAACATCGGCGCGTACGACAGCCGCGTCTCCCGCCCCATCCGCACCCGGATCGATGTGGACGCTGCGGTCACGACGGGATCGGTGAGGCCCACCCCGCCACGGCACCGCGACTGAGGCCTGAGGCCGGACAGCGGCCCTGGCGGAAGCGCGCAGGATTGGCCACCCTCGATACCCTGCGTGCCACGGTGAACGGCATGGCGAGGTGGCTGTGGAGGTGGAGGACAGCCGCAAGGGAGAGCGCCCGCGCGGAAGGCTCGAACGCCTCGTTGCTCCCAACGCTGGTGAACTGCAAGGAAGCGGAGACCGCCCCTTCGACGGGTCGCACCAGAGATGCAGGAAAAGACAGCGAAAAGCCCCGACGGCATTCCCGACCGAGGCTGACTGCTTTGGACTGTTTTGGAAAACCGCGATCGAAGCAGCGGTTTATTTGGTGGGTGCACAAGGGTTCGAACCTTGGACCCGCTGATTAAGAGTCAGCTGCTCTACCAACTGAGCTATGCACCCATTGCCTTGCGGCAGTCGCGGCAGCCACCAAACCCGCTGCGACGAGGGGGCTGATAGCAAAGGCCCCGGGGGGTGTCCACCCCCGGGGCTTCATTTTTCCGGCTAAACCGACGCGGCGTGCTGGGCGTGCAGGCGCACCGCCGTGGCCGAGAGCTTGTTCAGGGCGGAGAGATAGGCGCGGGCCGAGGCCACCAGCGTGTCGGGATCGGCGCCCCGCGCCGTCACGCTGCGGTCGCCGGCCTTCAATCGGACGGAGACCTCGGCCTGGGCGTCGGTGCCCTGCGTCACGGCGTCGACCTTGTAGAGTTCGAGCTGCGCCTCGTGCGGGACCAGGGCCTGGATCGCGTTGAACACGGCGTCCACCGGGCCGTTGCCATCGGCCTCCTCCGTGACGATGCGGTCGTCGATGGCGAGCTTCATCGTGGCGCGCTGGGGGCCGCGCGTGCCGGCGATGACCGAGAGCGAGACGAGGCGGATGCGGTCATGCGCCGTGGCGAGCCCCTGGTCGACCAGAGCTTCGATATCCTCGTCGTAGACGTGCTTCTTGCGGTCGGCGAGCGCCTTGAACCGCTCGAACACATCCTGCAGCTGATTGTCGGCGAGATGCAGGCCGAGTTCCTCCAGCTTCGAGCGGAAGGCCGCGCGGCCCGAATGCTTGCCCATCACCAGCGAGGTCTTGGCGACACCGACGGAGGCCGGGGTCATGATCTCGTAGGTCTCGGTATGCTTGAGCATGCCGTCCTGGTGGATGCCGCTCTCATGCGCGAAGGCGTTCCGGCCGACGATGGCCTTGTTGTACTGCACGGGGAAGTTCGTCGCGTGGGAGACGAGCTTCGAGGCGCGGGTGAGCATCGTGGTCTCGATGCCGGTCTCGTAGGGCATCACGTCGCCGCGGGTGCGGATCGCCATGACGATCTCCTCCAGGGCCGCGTTGCCGGCACGCTCGCCGATGCCGTTCACCGTGCACTCCACCTGCCGGGCGCCGCCTTCCACGCCGGCCAGGGAGTTGGCGATGGCCAGACCGAGATCGTCGTGGCAATGCACCGAGAAGATCGCCTTGTCGGAATTCGGCACCCGCTCGCGCACCTGGCGGAACATGCTGCGGTATTCGTCGGGCGTGGCGTAGCCCACCGTGTCGGGCAGGTTGATCGTCGTCGCGCCGGCCCGGATCGCGGCCTCGACGCAGCGGCACAGATAGTCGATCGGCGTGCGCGTCGCGTCCATGGCCGACCATTCCACGTCCTCCACGAGGTCGCGGGCCT
The DNA here is from genome assembly GCA_902712845.1 of Methylobacterium bullatum. Taxonomy (NCBI): domain Bacteria; kingdom Pseudomonadati; phylum Pseudomonadota; class Alphaproteobacteria; order Hyphomicrobiales; family Methylobacteriaceae; genus Methylobacterium; species Methylobacterium bullatum. The sequence continues at coordinate 1,370,018 of LR743504.1, read as the reverse complement.
GGGCCACGGTCTTGAGGATGATCTCGACCACCTCGTCCTGGGACTTGCGCATCTGGTGGGCGAGGTGGATCGGCGAGGTCGAGACGAAGGTGTGGATGCGCCCCCGCCGGGCGAGGCGCACGGCCTCCCCTGCCCGCGCGATATCGGCGGGGATGGCGCGGGCGAGGCCGGCGATGACGGCGCGCTTCGAGCGGCGGGCGATCTCGGAGACGGCCTCGAAATCGCCGATGGAGGCGATGGGGAAACCCGCCTCGATGATGTCGACGCCCATCGTGTCGAGGAGTTCGGCCACCGCCAGCTTCTCGTCGAGGGTCATGGTGGCGCCCGGGCATTGCTCGCCGTCGCGCAGGGTGGTGTCGAAGATGAGGACCCGGTCCTTCGGGGAGGCGTTGGGCTGGGCGGTGATGTCGGTCATGGCGTGTCGTCCTGTCGGAGGCGCGGTCGGCTCATGGACGCGGCGCCTTGATCCATCGATCGGCTCGACGAGGCCCATCGGGAGCCCCGGTCGCGAAACGATCCCCTGAGAGCCCAGGCGCACGCGCCCGGACGGCCCTCAGGGGCGGATAAGGAGGAGAAGGCCGGCGAGGAGCGCCCGGGGACGCGCATGACCGCGCACCGCCGCGAAGGCGGTGTCTGCGGTTCCCTGCGTGGAGCCGGCGCTGGCCAAGGCTCGTCTCTCCCGAATGGCGGTGCGGACGCGCGAACGATGCGACCGAACGGCTTCGTACCCCTCGCCGCCCGCGTTGACAAGGATCGCCCTGCACGCGCCGCCGTCCATCACATCTTCGTGGGCAGGATCCAGGCCATTGTCGCGTGCATGTTCGCGACTAGCTTGACATCCGTCCGTTCAACGGCACGGCACGGGCCTCGTCCCGCGCCGACATAACAATATCGGAAGGAAACACCCCTCCATGTCGCGCACTTTCCTGCGTCGAATCGTGCTCCCCGGCCTCGTTCTGCTTGCCGGCACCGCCCCCGGCTTTGCCATCGACCTGACCAAGACCATCGATGTCGCCGCGCCCCCGGCCAAGGTTTGGGCGACGATCGGCGATTTCTGTGGCATCGGCAATTGGCACCCGGCCATCGCGAAATGCGAATCCTCGACCAAGGACGGCACGATGCTGCGCAAACTCAGCCTCAAGGGCGGCGGCGCCATCGTCGAATCGCAGACGGCGCGCGACGACACGGCGATGAGCTACACCTACGCCATCGTCGAGAGCCCGCTGCCGGTCTCCGACTATTCCTCCACCCTCGCGGTGAGCCCGAAAGGCTCAGGATCGACGGTGACGTGGACGGGGACCTTCAAGGCCAAGGGAGTCCCGGACACGGTGGCGACCGATGCCATCACGGGGATCTACGTGTCCGGCCTCGCGGCCATCGCCGAGAAGGCCAAATGACTCGCTCTCGCTGAAGCGAGGCGCTGACACGGGGCTCGGAATCGTCGCCGAAGGCTCGATACCGGTGATTGACCGGCCCCTCACCTTGACGGCAAGAACCCGGCGCGGCGTCCATGCCGTGCCGGCCGGCGCGCCGGAGCGTGAAGGAGAGCCCCCGTGACCAGGAACATCGTGTCGCCGCAACGGGCCAGCCTGATACTGGTCGGCTGCCTCGCCGCAGGGCTCGGCGCCTGCACCTCGTCCGGCCCCTCGCCGAAGACGGCGGTGGCGCCGGCCGCCGCACCGGTCGCTGCCGCCCCGGCCCCGTTGCCGGCAGGTTCCGGCTGCGGTCCGAGCATCGCCCGCACACAGGCCGTGGTGGACAGCGATGTGGCGACCGGCAACCTGAACGCGCCGGTGGGCGCACGATTCTCCTCCGACCTCGCGCGCGCCGCGGAAGCCTGCGCCGCCGGCCGTGAGCGTGAGGCGATCGGCCTGCTCGCCGCCGCCAAGTCACGCTACGGCTACCCGTAGGCGCGGGTATTCGTTCGGGATCGCCGCTCCTCATGCAGCAGGCGACCCGACCCGGACCCACGGCACGGGCGGCGCCGGAGCACTCGCCCCCCACACGAAAGTGTGACCCCGCCCTGCCGCGAATGGGGCCGGTTCATGCGACGGCAAAGAACGCAGGCGAGATCCGGTTTATCTCACGAATCCTTGCGGAGGATCGCAGCAATGCCTCCGCCTTCTCGACGATCATTGGCGAGGCTTCGATCGGCGACTGAAAAGCCACACCGACCATGTCCTTGCTGCGTTGCCATAAAAGGGCCGGGAAATCTCCTAGTGTCGGGAGCGACGGAATTTCGGTGACAGGCCCCGCGACGCATGAGCTCAGCGCCCAACAACATCACGCGCCTGCCGACCGCCAGGGCCACCGCACTCGATTCCAAGGAGGCGCTGGCCAAGGACGAGCGGGCCCGGTCCAGCGAACTGGCGGTGAACGACGATCGCGAGATGGTTCCCCGGCGAGACGAGGACGCGAGGCGGGAGCTGGCGCTCGATGCCGGGGAAGACGAGACGTTTTCCCTCGTCCCCCTGCCGCAACCCGAACATAACTGGAGCCGCACGCTGCTCAGTTTCGGCATCGTTGTGATCCTGCCGCTGTGCCTGCTCGGTTTGTACTTCCTGTTCCTAGCCACGCCGCAATACTTCGCCGAATTCCGGTTCTCCGTGACCGAAGTGACCCCGTCCGCCGGCCCCCTCGGCGGAGGGGGCAGTGGGGGCACGACCGCGGCGGCGGTCGCCAGCGCCATGGGCGGTCACAGCGCGGCAGCCGGCGGCGGCACCGCGCAGAATTTCGTCGTGATCGATTATCTCAAGAGCCGTCAGGTGGTCGACGAGCTGTCCCAGACCGTCGATGTCCGAGGGATCTACAGCCGTCCCGAGATCGATTGGCCGAACCGGTTCGACAGGAGCCGGTCGACGGAGCACTTGGTGCGATACTGGAACAAGATGATCTGGGCGAATTACGACCCGCTCACCGGGCTCGCTTCCGTCGAGATCAAGGCGTTCCGGCCCGACGACGCCCTGACCATCGCCAACCAGCTGGTCACCTTGTCGGAAAACCTCGTCAACAAGATCGCCAAACGCGCCGAGGAGGATGCCGTCAAGTTCGCCGAGCAGGAGGTCGTCCGGGCCAAAGCCGGCCTCGACAAGGCCCGCGCCGCCATGGCTGAGTTCCGTGAGAAGGAGGGGGTGATCGATCCGATACCCAGCGTCGTCTCGGGCAACACCCAGCTCATCGGCACCCTGCGCGGATCGGTGTCGCAGCTGGAGGCCGATTACGACACGATCCGGAGGCAGAACCTCAGCGAGTCGGCGCCGTCGGTCGTGGCCCTCAAGTCCCGCGTCCAGGCCGCGCGCGAGCAGCTGGCTTCCGTCGAGCGCGAGGTTTCGGGCAGCCGCTCCGGCCGCAACGTCCTGGCCGGCGTCGTCGCCCGGTTCGAGGCCCTCGACATGGACCGGCAATATGCGCAGGCGATCCTGCTCACCTCGCTGCAATCCCTCGACCGCGCACGGGCCAGCGCGGCCGCCCAGCACCTCTATCTCACCCCCTACGTTCGCCCGGCCCTGCCCGAAAGCGCGGGCGGCCCGCGCGTGTTGCTGTCTATGGTGCTCGGAGCCTTCATCCTGGCGGCGATCTGGTTCATCGGCCTGCTCGCCGTGCGCTCGATCGTGAACAGCCGCGCCTGAGTGGGGTCGGCCTTCGGTCGTCACGGCTGCCGGCGCGGCCTCGGCCAAAATTCCGGCGTCTAGACGCGTTAACACGCGGTAAGGGGCCGGTTCCGCAACCCGCCACTCCGCGTCACCCGGCATCATTGGATCGCGACTGAACGATGGCAAACTCCTCGATCGTCCTTCCGGCCGCTTCCTCGAAGCAGAGGGCACGACCGTGGCTGACGATCATGACGGCGTTGATCGTCCGTGATTTCGGAGTTCGCTTTCGTAACTTCCATCCTGCCATCGGCATTCTGCTTTTCATCGAACCGATCGTCGTCATCGCGACCGTAGCAGGATTGCGAATCTTTCTATTTGGAAAAGAACCTCCTTTTGGACCGTCTGTACTTCTCTTCATGGGAACCGGTGTATTCCCCTTTTATGTCTTCCGACGTTGCGCTCGCGGTGTTCGCAGCCTGAAGTCGCGAGCCGCAGAGTATCACTTCGTCAAACCCTTCGATTTTCTTCTGTCTCGCTTCCTGATTCAAGTCATACAAAACTTCGTTTTGATGACTATTTTCTTTATTGGGCTCTACATCTACGGCATCCGAGAGGCCGCACCTTGGTCTCCGGATATGTGCCTCATCAGTCTCTTCGCTATCACTTGCCTATCCCTAGGGATGGCGCTCATCAACTCGAGCATTCAGTCGTATTTTCCCGGTTGGAGCAAAATCTACGCATTCTTGAGCAGACCGATGATGATGTTCAGCGGCGCCTTCAAAACCGTCGATCTATCCCCAGAGCCCATGCGAACGATCTATTCTTGGAATCCGCTTTCGCATGTCATCGAGCTTTTCCGACTGGGATTCTACCCGAACTATCCGCATGCCAGCTTCGACGCGGTCTATCTCACCAAATGGTGCATCGGCACCATCTTCGTCGGGATCCTGCTGTACAACAACAAGGCCACGGACTGAGAGGGTTCGCGAAACCTCCGCCAGCCGCGGTTCTCGCGCGGGGCGGGGCGAGGCACCGGAAGGTCCATGAGAGGCACAGAGCCTCGCCCGTCTCCGCCTACGGCTCGCCGAGCGTCAGCCCGACCTTCATCACCGCGCCGTCCTCCTTGTCCGGATGGACCGAAAAGCCGAGGCTGCGGCACACGGCCAGCATGGGGCGGTTCTCCCGGAGGACCGTGCCCTCGATGCGCTGGAGCCCCTCCGCCCTCGCCCAGTCGATCATCAGCTGCATCAGGGCGAAGCCGAGGCCGGTGCCCTTGCGGTCGCTGCGGATGAGGATGGCGTATTCGCCGCTCTCGTGGTTGGCATCCGCATGGAGACGGACCGCGCCGAGCATCGACGCCGTCTGCGCGTCGATGGCGACGAAGGCGATGGCGCGGGCGTAATCGAGCTGAGTCAGCCGCGCCAGGAAGGCGTGGTTGAAATCGCGGACCGGCATGAAGAAGCGCAGGCGCAGATCCTCGGCGCTGACCTGTTCGAAGAAGCTCTTGAACAGCCCCTCGTCCTCCGGCCGCACCGGGCGCACGGTGACCTTCTCGCGCTTCAGGACGAGGTTGCGCTCCCATTCCACCGGGTAGGGGCGGATGGCGAAGCGCGGATTGCGGGTGCCGCCGCGCCGCTCCGGGGCCGGGCCGACCATCACGCGGGCGTCCAGGGCCAGCACGCCGTTGGCATCGGCGAGCAGGGGATTGATGTCGAGTTCGCGCACCTCCGGCAGGTCGGCCGAGATCTGGGCGAGCTTGACGAGGACGAGGCCGAGCGCCCTCCGGTCCACCGCCGGGACGTCGCGATAGGCGGCCAGCCGCCGCGCCACGCGGGTGCGGTCGATGAGTTCGCTGGCGAGCCGGAGGTCGAGGGGAGGCAGGCTGAGCGCCCGGTCGTCGATGACCTCCACGGCGACGCCGCCCCGGCCGAACACCACCACGGGACCGAAGACGGGATCCTCGGCGAGGCCGGCGATGAGTTCGCGGCGCTTGCCCTTGCGTACCATGGGCTGGACCGCGAACCCCATGATCCGCGCATCCGGCCGCTGGCGCCGGGCTCGGGTGAGGATGTCGGCGGCGGCGGCGCGCACATCGGCCTCGCTGGTGAGGTCCAGGCGCACCCCGCCGACATCGGATTTGTGGACGATGTCCGGCGAGACCACCTTCAGCGCCACCGCGCCGCCCTCGGCGATGATGGGCCAGGCGGCCGCCGCGGCGGCATCGATGTCGGGGGCGAGCGTCAGCGGCACGCTGTCGATGCGGTAGGCCGCCAGGAGGCCCGCCACGGCATGGGGATCGAGCCAGGTCTCCCCCGCCTCGAGGGCCGCCGCCACGATGGCGCGGGCGGCCTCCACGTCGGGGGAGAATTCGCGCGGCAGGGAATCCGGCGTGCGCATCAGGTCGTCCTGCGCCTCGCGGTAACGGACGAGGTGCATGAAGCCTTCCACGGCGTCGGCGTCCGTGGCGAAGCGCGGGATGCCGGCGGCGGCGAGCACCGCGCCGGCCTCTCCGTCATCGCCCACCGTCACCGCGAAGACGGGCTTGCGCCGTCCGCCCCTGCGCCGGGCCGCGCTCACCGTGTCGGCGATGGCCGCGGCGACGCCGGCGCTGTCGGAACGGGCGGTCGGCACGTGGATGGCCAGCACGGCGTCGTTGGCGGGATCGGCGAGGAGGGGCCCGAGGGCGTCGGCATAGGCTTTTCCATCGGCCTCGACGCCGAGATCGGCTGGGTTGCCGCCGAGCCCCGCCGCGGCCAGCGTGCCGCCCCGATCCGCGAGCCTGTCGGCGGCGAGCGCGCCGATGCCCTCGCCGTTCCCCAGGATGGCGAGGCGCTGGCCGGGAAAGGGGCGCTGCCGGCCCAGCGTCTCCACAGCCGAGAACATGGCGTCGAGCCCGTCGACGCTCAGCAAGCCCGCCCGCCGGAACGCCGCCTCGTAGACCGCATCCGGCCGGGCGAGGGCGCCGGTATGGGTGACGGTGTGGCGCAGGGGAGCCGCGTGGCGCCCCGTGCGCAGCACCAGGACGGGCTTGGCGCGGGCGGCGGCGCGGGCCGCCGACATGAACTTGCGCGCGTTGGGAATCACGTTCAGCGACAGCAGGATCGCACGGGTGTGGATGTCGGCGGCGAAATGGTCGAGGCAATCGGCGATGTCGATGTCGCAGGCGGTGCCGAGGGAGAGGATGGCCGAGAATCCCACGTCGCGATGCGCCGCCCAGGCGACGATGCCCGCCGCCACCGTGCCCGATTGAGAGATGAGGGCGAGATCGCCGGCTTTCGGCGCCGCCGCGAACAGGCTGGCGTCGAGCCGCGCGCGCGGCACGGTCAGGCCCATGCTGTTGGGGCCGAGGAGGCGCATGCCCCATTGCCGCGCCCGGTTGCGAACCGCCTCGCAGAGGTCGTCCGGCAGATCGGAGGTGAGGATGACGGCCACGGCGGCACCCCTCAGCCCCGCCTTCTCCACCCAGCCCTCCACCTCCGCGGCCTCCGCCACGATCACCACGAGGTCCGGCGTTTCGGGCAGGTCGTCGAGGGTGGGAAGGCCCGCCTCGCCGACCAGATGAACGGAGCCGGCGAAGCCGGCCTTCCCCAGGTTGCCGACCACGGCCTGACCGAGCGCGCCTTGGCCGAGTGTGCCTTGGCCGAGCGCGCCCTGACCGAGGCCGACGACCGCGATCGCCCGCGGGGCGAGCAACGCCTCGAAGCGATAGGTGCTCATGAACTGGCGTGACCTTCGATCAGACCGGGGCGACGGCGTGCGACATCGCGCCGGACGGCAAGGTATAGGGCGCGGATCACTCTCGACCGGGGGAACCACATGTCAGAACCCACAGCTTACGAGATTTCCTGCGCGATCGTCGAGGCGATGCGCTCCCTCATCACCCTGGGTCTGAGCCAGGGCACCGCCGGGAACGTCTCGGTACGCCACGGCGACGGCTTTCTCATGACACCCTCCGGCATCCCGGCCGATGCGCTGCGCCCGGAGGACATCGTGCCGATGAGCATGGAGGGGGAGCACGGCCATGCCCTCGCCCCCTCCTCCGAATGGCGCTTCCATCGCGACATCCTGCGGCAGCGGCCCGAGATTGACGCCGTCGTGCACGCCCACCCGACCTATTGCACCGCCTTCGCCATGTGCGGCGCCGAGATTCCCGCCGTCCATTACATGATCGCGGCCGCCGGCGGCCCGACAATACGCTGCGCGCCCTATGCTCCCTATGGAACGGAGGAGCTGTCGGTGGCGGCGGTGGCCGCCCTCGACGGCCGCCTCGGCTGCCTCCTGGCCAACCATGGCATGATCGCGATCGGCAGTAATCTCGGCAAGGCCTTGTGGCTGGCGGTAGAGATGGAGGCCCTGTGCCGCCAATACGCCGTCGCCCTCCAGGTGGGGAAGCCGGTCATACTGTCCGACGCCGAGATTGCGCGAACGATCAGGCGCTTCGAAAACTATGGGCCACGGAGCCGAACAGAAACGCCTTGAGGTCGCCCCTACGTCCCGAGGACTCAGGCCGCGATGATTACGTAGGGGTTGCTCGGCACACGCCGTCGGAGGCAGGGACCGGCCTCCCGACATCGGGTTTTGCAAAAAAATTTCCGTCCCGGCGCGGTCGTTCGGCCGCCCCGCCGGCCGCGTCGCGCACCGCATGTGCGAGCCAGTGCCCCGTGTAGTTTTTTACCGTATCGCACATCTGACGTTGCGAGCGTGAGCTAAAAGCGCTCACCAACCAGCATAAAGGTTCCAGTTTCGCAAATAACTTTTGAATTTGCTGTTCGGTTGGATTTTTTTTCAAGCCTAGGGAGTTAAAAAATCTCCCCTTACGCCAGGACCGTCGGCCATTTCTCAGATGCCGAAATCTCCCGCAGCACGCCAAAAGCTTCCTTCAAATTGTTGCGGTTACCCTGGTCTTGCCAAAGCCTCTTGCGGTTTGTTAATGGCTATCATACTAACTGCCTAGTCAATGCAATCTGAAGACAAGACCTTTCGGCAGGGCTCCATCGGCGCCTCGCTGCGGTCTAAGGCTGTCCTACTTTCGGGGGTGAGCGTGGAAATCGAAAACGACTTCGCGGCGGATTATATTGAGCTTACGGCGGATATCGTCTCGGCATTCGTCAGCAACAATTCCGTGCCGGTTTCGGATATCCCGGCCCTTATCGCATCGGTTCATGCGACCCTGGGCAGCCTGACGACGGCGAAGACACCGGAAAAGGCCGAGCCGCTGACCCCGGCCGTGTCGATCAAACGCTCGATCACGCCGGATTTCGTCATCTGCCTCGAAGACGGCAAGAAGTTCAAATCCCTGAAGCGCCACCTTCGGACGCGCTATTCCATGACGCCGGAAGAATATCGGGCGAAATGGAGCCTTCCGAGCGACTATCCGATGGTTGCGCCGAATTATGCGGCCGCACGGTCGGAACTGGCGAAGAACATGGGACTCGGCCAGCAGCGCAGGAAATCCCGCTTGAAGGCCCCCGTCGTCGAGGCACCGTCGACACCCGCGCCGCGTGGTCGTCGCCCTCGCACGACCACGACCGCCTCCTGAGCCCGACGAGTCCGTGGCTCGCCTCACCGAGGCGCAAGCTCACCCCGAGGTGCGAGACTTCGAGGTGCGAGACTTCGAGGTGCGAGACTTCGAGTCGAAGACTTCGAGTCGAAGACTTCGAGGTGCGAGGCGACGGCCACGACGGAGCCACCGGGACACGGTTCGGTTTCCAGAGCGCTTCGTCCAGGCCAGCTGAAAGCAAAGCAGAGCGTGTGACGAGCGGATGGGATGACCCATTCTCGCTCGATCATCGATCCCAGGCTGCTTGACCTGTCTCGCGACGATCGGGACCTTCTCGGACAGGCGTCGAACGAAGGTGCCCAGAGCACTTCCGGTGCGAAGCAGCCCCCGGGCCGCAAACCTATCCACAGGAGAGTTATGGGGTTGGTGACTGTTCGGCTCGTCACGACAACCAGCCATAGCCATGCCCGTTGTTCAATTTATCGGAAAAAACGAACCTAATTTCACGATACATTTGAATTAAAACCAGTCCCATCCAGCATATTTGCGAAATAATTCCAGGATCCGGACATGATGTCCGTCGAACGCCGGCAGGACGACACGATCCGTGCCCGATCTGACCGGGAATGACACCGGATCTCCTGGACGGAGACTGAGGACGCGCCGTCCCTGTTCATGCCACGAGACGATCATGGGCCGTCCGGCGATCTTTCGCCGCCGTGCCGTTAGGCCAGTCGCAAGGCCCTCCCTGCATTCTGAGAAAACAGGCGGCCGATGCGGACGCCCCGAAGGCGGGAAGGGATGCGCATGTCCGGTCGATCGAGCCTCGTCGCGCGCCTGTTCTGGACCACGATCGTCGGCGGCGGCTTCGCCTTCTGGTTCGGTCTACCCGCCCTGGCCGCCACCGGCCTCTGCCTTGGCCTGATCCTGCTGCATCGCCTCGACAGGCCCCGGCGCTTCAGGCGGACGGTGCGCCGGCTCGCGCGCGCCCATGCCGAGACCCTTGCCCTGCGCCGCCGCCAGGAATGTTTCGAGGACGCCTACGGCAACCGGATCGACGATGGCTGGCTGCGCGAGCGGGATTACTTCGCCGAGCGGTCGATCCTGCCGCATCTCGACGCCAAGGGCTTCACCGATCTCGCCGATACCCGCTGGCAGATGGTCCTCGACATCGTGGACGATGTCGCTCTCTCCGTCGATCTGCCGGACGAGGACGAGGCGCCGGAGGACGGCATCGCCTACGAGCGCTTCTGCGCCGAGGCCCTGCGCGAGGCGGGCTGGTCGGCGCGCCCGACGAAGGCCAGCGGCGACCAGGGGGCCGACGTGGTCGCCGAGCGTTCAGGCATCCGCCTCGTCCTCCAGTGCAAGCGGTACACGAAGCCCGTGGGCAACGCAGCGGTGCAGGAGGCCTCGGCGGCAGCGCGCTACTGGCAGGCGGACATGGCGGCCGTCGTCTCCAATGCCGGCTTCACCCCCGCCGCGCGCAGGCTGTCGGGCGCCACCGGCGTCCTTCTCCTCCATCACGACGCGCTGCGCACGCTCGCGCCCATCCGCAGATCCCGGCGGCTCGACGCCGAGCCCGCCTGAGAGCCATTCGAGCGGACGCCTCAGCGGCGGCTCATGACGAAGCAGGTCATCTGCCAAAGTCGATCATCCCATCAGACCACCTCATCCTGAGGTGCCCGCATCAGCGGGCCCCGAAGGAGCCCTCCAGACACCAAAGCGATCCCTGGAAACCTCCTTCGAGGCCTCCGCTACGCTTCGGCACCTCAGGATGAGGTGAAGCCTTGGAAAACAACTCGAACCGGCTCTCGAACTGGAGCCTCACCCCTCCGCGAGGGGAAGCCAGGCCCGCCCGTCGCGGGCGAGCAGGGCATCCGCCCCCGTCGGTCCGTCGCTGCCCGCCGCATAGGTTTCCACCGGGGCATCCCTCCAGGCCTGGATGAGGGGATCGACGGCGGCCCAGCCCGCCTCGATGGCGTCGGCCCGCTGGAACAGGGTCGGGTCTCCGATCATGCAATCGTAGATCAAGGTCTCGTAGCCGACGCTCGGCGCCTCGGCGAAGAAATCCCCGAACCGCACGGAGGAGGTGACCGCGCCGAGGCGCATGTCCGGCCCCGGCCGCTTGGCGTTCCACTGGGTGCTCAGCCCCTGGTCCGGGTCGATGTGGAGGTGCATGACGTTCGACGCGAGAGCGGTGCCCGCGAACAGGCCATGGCTCGGCGGCTTGAAATGCACGGCGATCTCGGTGAGGCGCCCCGCCAGGCGTTTGCCGGTGCGCAGGTAGAACGGCACGCCGGCCCAGCGCGGGTTGTCGATGGTGAGCGTCAGGGCCGCGTAGGTCTCGGTGCGGGAATCGGCCGAGACGTCGGCCTCCTCGCGGTAGCCCCGCACGGTATGGCCCTGCTCTTCGCCGGGCGCATACTGGCCGCGCACCGCCCGGTCCGGCGTCGCTGGCCGCACGGCCTCCAGGATCCGCGCCTTCTCGTTGCGGATGTCCTCCGCATCGAAGCTGCCGGGCGGCTCCATCGCCACCATGGACAGGAGCTGGAAGAGGTGGTTCGGCACCATGTCGCGCAGCGCGCCGGTGGGCTCGTAGAAGCCGCCGCGCTGCTCCACGCCGATGGTCTCGGCGGCGGTGATCTGCACGTGGTCGATATGGCCGGCGTTCCAGATTGGCTCCAGCATGGCGTTGGCGAAGCGCAGCGCCAGAATGCTCTGCACCGTCTCCTTGCCGAGGAAGTGATCGATGCGGAACACCTGACTCTCGTCGGCCTGCTTCAGGATGCGGGCGTTGAGGGCGCGCGCCGAGGCGAGGTCGGTGCCGAACGGCTTCTCGATGACCACGCGGCGGAAGGCGCCCTCCCCCTCCTTCAGCAGGCCGGCGGCGCCGAGTTGGTCTACCACCGGGCCGAAGAAGCGGGCGGAGACGGCGAGGTAGAAGATCGCGTTGCCGCCGATGTCCTGGCCAAGCCGCCGATAGGTCTCCGCCGCCTCGAAATCCCCCTTGGTGAAGGTCAGGCGCTCACGGATGAAGCCCCAATGACCGGGATCGATGGAGTCCGGGTGGAATTCGGAGGTGTGGTCCTCGGTGAAAGACTGCATGGTCTGCGAGAGGTCGTCGCGCCATTGCTCGCTCGTGCGGTCGTTATGATCGACGCCGACGATTCTGAGCCCCTCCGCGAGCAGGCCGTCCGAGGCGAGGTTGTAGAGGGCCGGCATCAGCAGGCGCTTCGTCAGGTCGCCGGCCGCCCCGAAGATGACGAGGGTGCAGGCCGGCGCCGTCCCGACCTCGTCGTTGGCGCGGGGCTGCCTGTCGCCGTTCGCCGGAGCATCGGGATCGGTAAAGGGAAGGGTCATGGGACGGGACACTCCGGGCATCGGCGGCGACGCCGGTCAAACCCCCGATGCCCTGCGCCGTTCCGACGGATGGTGCAAGGCAGCGATCACTCGTCCGTGCGGACGGACTTATTCGTCCGTGCGGACGGCTTGGCCCCGGTCGATCGGCAGGCGGTCGCCCTTCAATTCGTCGGGGGTCGGCAGGCTGCGGACGTCCCAGCCGCCGCCCAGCGCCCGGATGAGGGTCACCGCCGTGGTGAAGCGGTTGAGCCGCACCTGCAACGCGGTCACCTCGTTGTTCAGTTCCAACGCCTGGGCCGTGATGACCGTGGTGAAGTTCTGCGTGCCGGCGCGGTACTCGTTGAGGGTGATCTCCACGGCGCGGCGGGCGGAGGCCACCGCCTCCTCCTGCGCCGCCTGCTGGCGGGCGAGGATGCGCACGCCGGCAAGCCCGTTCTCCACCTCGGCGAAGGCGGTGAGAACGGTCTGGCGATAGGTCGCCACCGTGGCGTCGTAGGCGGCTCTCGCGATCTGCACGGCGGCGGTGCGGGCGCCGCCGTCGAGGAGCGTCTCGCTGCCGGCGGCGGCCACCGACCAGACCTGGTTCGCCGCCGAGAACACGCCGTTGCTGGTCAGGCCCGAGACGCCGCCGGAGCCCGAGAGAACCAGGGTCGGGTAGAAGGCCGCCACGGCGACGCCGATCTGCTCGCTCTGGGATTGGACACTGCGCTCGGCCTGCGCGATGTCCGGCCGCCGCTCCAGCAGGGCGGAGGGAATGCCCACCGGAACCGCCGGCGGCGTCTTCGGCAGGCTCCCCTTCGGCAGGGAGAGTTCGGAGGGCGGCCGCCCGATCAGCGTCGCGATGGCGTGTTCGAAGGTCGCGCGCTGCAGGCCCACCGCGATGGCCTGGGCCTGGGTCGACTGCACCTGCGTCTGCGCCGTGATCACGTCGGAGCGGGCCGCCACGCCGGCATTGTACTGGTTCTCGGTGATGGCGAGGCTCTTCTTGTAGGCCTCCACCGTCTCGTTCAGCAGGCGCTGGAGCGAGTCCTGGTAGCGCAGGCTGTAATAGTTCGTGGCGACCTCGGACTGGATCGCGAGGCGCACGGCGGCCAGGTCCGCCGCGCTCGCCTGGGCATTGGCGACCTCGCTCTCGATGTTGCGCCGGATGCGGCCGAACAGGTCGAGTTCCCACGAGGCCTGGGCCTGGAGCGAGACCGAGGTGCGCTCGGTGCCGAGGGTGCGCGAGCGCGTGATCGTCGGTGCGCCGATGACGGTGGGGTAGAGCGCCGAGCGCGCCTGGGCGACGAGGCCGCGCGCCTGGTCGTAGGAGGCGAGGGAGACGCGCAGGTTCTGGTTGTCCACGTCGACGAGGCGGATCAGCCGGTCGAGGGCGGGGTCGCGGAACACGCGCCACCAATCGCCGCGCTCGGCCCCGTCATTGGGCTGCGCCGCGCGCCACCCCTTCCGCGTGGCGACATGGGCCACGCTGTCCTCGCGCATCCCCCCCTGCTTGAACGCCAGCGGCGTCTCCACGGAGGGCCGCGCGTAATCGGGCCCGACCATGCAGCCGGAGACGGTTGTTGCGAGGAGGAGGAGGGCGATCGTTCTACGAATGAGGCGGTTACCCTCCCCCCTCTGCGGGGGAGGGTGGCCCTCGCGTAAGCGAGGGTCGGGAGAGGGGAGCGCCGTGTCCGGAGAGGTCGCCCCCTCTCCCGCCTGCTCCGCAGGCACCCTCCCCCGCGGAGGGGGGAGGGTCGCGCATGCGCGACGAGCCATCGACATCATCACTCCCCCGCCGGCAACGGCGCGGTGCCGCTGGCGGCTTTGGGCCGCCGACGGAGGCGGTCGAGATAGAGGTAGACGACGGGCGTGGTGTAGAGGGTCAGGATCTGGCTCACGATCAGGCCGCCGGCGATGGCGATGCCCAGGGGGCGGCGCATTTCCGAGCCTTCGCCCCCGGCGAGGATGAGAGGCAGGGCGCCGAGCAGGGCCGCCAGCGTTGTCATCATGATCGGCCGGAAGCGCAAGAGGCAGGCCTCGAAGATCGCATCCTTCGGCGTGGCCCCGCGCGTTCGCTCGGCGTCCAGCGCCACGTCGATCATCATGATCGCGTTCTTCTTGACGATGCCGATGAGCAGGAACACCGCGATGAGCGCGATGATGGTGAATTCCGTGCCCGAGACGAGGAGCGCCAGCAGCGCGCCGATGCCGGCCGAGGGCAGGGTCGAGAGGATCGTCACCGGATGGACGAAGCTCTCGTAGAGGATCCCCAGGATGGTGTAGACGGCCACCAGCGCCGCCAGGATCAGCAACGGCTGGCGGGAAGACGAGGCCTGGAAGGTCTTGGCCGCACCCGCGAATTCGCCGTGGATCGTGGCCGGCAGGCGTAAGGCCGCCTCGGCCTCCTCGATGGCGGCGGTGGCGTCCGACAGGCTCTTTCCCGGCGCCAGGTTGAACGAGAGCGTGGTCGCCACGAACAGGCCCTGGTGGCTCACCTGGACCGGGGCGTTGCCGGTCTCCACCCGGGCGAAGGCCGAGAGCGGGATCATCGTCTCCTTGGCGCTGGAAACCGGCGCGCTGGACGAGGCCCCCGCCCCGCCCGCGATGGCGTTGGAGGCGGCGTTGCGGGCGGAATCGGCGGCGATGCTGGAGGCCGTCGTCGCCGTCGTCGCGGCCCCCGCCACCGTCCCGGCCACGGCGTTGGTGATGGCCGAACCCCGCGCCTTGCCGCCGGAGGTCGAGACGAAGACGGTCTTCAACGTCTCCGGGCTCTGCAGGTAGCGCGGCGCGATCTCCATCACGACATGGTACTGGTTGAGCGGGTTGTAGATCGTCGAGACCTGCCGCTGGCCGAAGGCGTCGTAGAGGGTGTTGTCGATCTTGTCCGGCGTGATGCCGTAGCGGTAGGCGGTCGCCCGGTCGATGACGAGGCGGCTCTCGAGCCCGCCCTCCTGCTGGTCCGAGGTCACGTCCGAGAAGACCGGGTTCTTCTGCAGCGCCTCCACGAGCCGGGGGGCCGCCGCGTAGAGCTCGTCGGCGGTGTCGCCCTGTAGGGTGTACTGGTACTGCGCGAAGCTCTGGCGCCCGCCCATGCGCAGGTCCTGGCGCGGGAACAGGAACAGCCGGGCGCCCGCCACCTGCGCGAGCTTGGGGCGCAGGCGGGTCATCACCTCGGTGATCGATGCGCGCTCGCCCCGGGGTTTGAGGCCGACGAAGACGTTGGCCGAGTTGGTGGCACGCCCGCCGGTGAAGCCGACGACGCTGTCCACCGCCGGATCGGCCTGCACGATGGCGGTGGCCTGTTCCAGCTTCTGCTTCATCGCCTGGAACGAGATGCGCTGGTCGGCCTGGATGCCGCCCATCATCTGGCCCGTGTCCTGCTCGGGGAAGAAGCCCTTGGGGACGATGACGTAGAGATAGACGTTGAGCCCGATCGTCGCGAACAGCGTGAGCAGCACCAGGCGGCGGTGAGCGAGGGCGATCCGCAGGGTCCGCTCATACGCGCGCAGCGTTCCCTCGAAGGCGCCTTCCAGCCCCCTGATCAGGAGGTTGGGGCGGCGCGGCGCTTCTCCCTCCGGCACGCTTTCGCGTTTGAGCAGCAGCGCGCACATCATCGGCGTGGTGGTGAGCGAGAGCACCAGGGAGATCAGGATCGCCAGGGACAGGGTGACGGCGAATTCCTCGAACAGCCGCCCGACGATCCCCCCCATGAGCAGGATCGGGATGAACACCGCGATCAGCGACAGGCTCATGGAGATGACGGTGAAGCCGACCTCCTTCGCCCCGACGAGGGCGGCCTCCAGCCTCGGCTTGCCGAGCTCGATATGGCGCTGGATGTTCTCCAGGACGACGATGGCGTCGTCCACCACGAAGCCGGTGGCGATGATGAGGGCCATCAGCGACAGGATGTCGAGGCTGTAATCCAGCAGGTACATGGCCGAGAAGGTGCCGATGATAGAGATCGGCACGGCCACGGCCGGGATCAGGGTCGCCCGGCCGGAGCGCAGGAAGGCGAAGACCACGCCGATGACGAGGACGACCGCGATGACCAGGGTCTCCTCGGTCTCGGCGAGGGAGGCGCGGATGGTGGCGCTGCGGTCGCCGGTGACGGTGAGGTCGATGTCGCCGGGCAAAGCCGCCTTCACCTGCGGCAGCGCCGCCTCCACCGCCTTGATCGTATCGACCACGTTGGAGCCGGGCTGCTTGTAGATGAACAGGATCACGCCCGGCCGGCCGTTGACGAGGCCGAGGTTGCGTTTGTCCTCCACCGAATCCTCGACCTTGCCCACATCGGTGAGGCGCACCCCCGCCCCGTTGCGGTAGGCCACGATGATGTCGCGATAATCCGCCGCCACCCGGCCCTGGTCGTTGGCGTAGAGCTGGTAATGGCGGGTATTGGTCTCGATCGCCCCTTTGGGGGAATTGGCATTGGCCGAGGCGATCGCCGCGCGCACCCCTTCGAGGCCGATCCCGTAATTGTAGAGGGCGGTGGGATCGAGCTCGACCCGCACCGCCGGCAACGACGAGCCGCCGATATCGACATTCCCCACCCCGGGGAGCTGGGACATCTTCTGCTGCACCACCGTGGCGGCGGAATCGTAGAGCTGGCCCGGCGACAGGGTGTTCGAGGTCAGCCCGAGGATCAGGATCGGCGCGTCGGCCGGGTTGAACTTGCGGTAGGTCGGGTTCGAGCGCAGGGCGGTGGGCAGGTCGGCCCGCGCGGCGTTGATCGCCGCCTGCACGTCGCGGGCGGCCCCGTCGATGTCGCGGTTGAGATTGAACATCAGGACGATCCGCACCGTCCCGACGGAACTGGTGGAGGTCATCTCGCCCACATCGGCGATGATGCCGAGCCGCCGCTCCAGGGGCGCCGCCACCGTCGTCGCCATGGTCTCGGGCGAGGCCCCGGCCATCTGAGCCTGGACCAGGATGACGGGGAAATCCACCTGCGGCAGCGGCGCCACCGGCAGCTTGAAGAACGCGAAGATCCCCGCCAGCAGCACCCCGATGGTGAGCAGCGTCGTGGCGACCGGACGGCGGATGAACGGCTCGGAGACGTTCATGGGTGGGGGGCCGGGGGTGTGCGCCTGCTCCCTCCCCCCTCTGCGGGGGAGGGTGGCCCGGCCGTGAGGCCGGGTCGGGAGAGGGGAGCGACGCTGTTGGAGGTGGCGCGAGCCAGCCGCGCCTCGACGGTCGCGCCGACCGTCTCAAGGACCGAGGCGAGATCGCTCAGGACACGGTCATTCCGGAAGCGCAGAACCTCAAATCCCTGCTCCCGCAGCCAGACATCGCGGGCGGCATCGCAATCACGGCGTTCGGCCTCATCATGCGGGGCTCCGTCGAGTTCGACGATCAGACGGGCGGACGCGCAGAGGAAATCGGCGATGTAGGGCGGCAGGGGAACCTGGCGTCTGAATTTGAGCCCACGGAAGCGGCTACCGCGCACCTGCTGCCAGAACGCATCCTCGGCAAGCGTACGGAGCCGACGTTGTTCGCGGGCGAACGCACGCAGATGCGGAGTGGGTCTGACGAGGTTGCGCCCCTCGTCGCTCTGCGCGCCCAATACGGAAACCGGGTTCCCCTCTCCCGACCCCCTCCGGGGGCCACCCTCCCCCGCAGAGGGGGGAGGGAGAGCGGCGGCGAACTCCCGGCTCACGGCGTCACCCCCGCCGCCTTCGCCCCGCCGCCGCGCTTGAACCGCCGCTCCAGCCGGTCGAAGGCGAGGTAGATCACCGGGGTGGTGAACAGGGTCAGCACCTGCGAGACGATGAGGCCGCCGGCGATGACGATGCCGAGCGGCTGGCGCAGTTCGGAACCGACGCCGGTGCCGAGGATGAGGGGCACCGCCGCGAACAGGGCGGCGAGCGTCGTCATCAGGATCGGGCGGAAGCGCAGCAGGCAGGCCTCGTAGATCGCGTCGCGCGGGGCCATGCCCTCCTCGCGCTCGGCCTGGAGCGCGAAGTCGATCATCATGATCGCGTTCTTCTTCACGATGCCGATGAGGAGCACGATGCCAATGACGCCGATGATGTCGAGCGGCAGCCCGTAGAGCATCAGGCCGACCAGCGCGCCGATCCCCGCCGAGGGCAGGGTCGAGAGGATCGTGATCGGGTGGACGAAGCTCTCGTAGAGCACGCCGAGCACGATGTAGACGGTGACGATGGCCGCGATCACCAGGAAGAGCTGGTTCGAGAGCGCCGACTGGAAGGCGAAGACCGAGCCCTGCGGCACCACGCGGAAGCTCGGCGGCAGGTCGATCTCCTTGCGCGCCGCCTCGACCGCGTTGACGGCCTCGCCCAGCGCCACCCCCTCGGCGAGGTTGAACGAGACGGTGGTGGCCGGGAACTGGCCGAGATGGCTGATGAGGAGGGGCGCCCGGCGTTCGCTGATCCGCGCCACCGCCGAAAGCGGCACCTGCCCCGAAGCGGCGGTGGAGGAGGGCAGGAAGATGCCGTTGAGGCTGTCGAGGGTCTTGTGCAGGTCGGGATCGGCTTCGAGGATCACCCGGTACTGGTTCGACTGGGTAAAGATCGTCGAGACGATGCGCTGGCCGAAGGCGTCGTAGAGGGCGTTGTCCACGGTGGCCGGGGTGATGCCGTAGCGGCCGGCGGTGGGCCGGTCGATGGTGACGTAGGCCGCCAGCCCGTTGCCCTGCAGGTCGCTGGCCACGTCCGACAGCAGCGGCGAGCGCTGCAGCGCCTGGACGAAGCGCGGCACCCAGGTCTCGAACTCGGACAGGTTCGGGTTCTCCAGGATCACCTGGTACTGCGTCGCGCTCACCGCCGTGTCGATGGTGAGGTCCTGCACCGGCTGCATGTAGAGCCGGATGCCGGCGACCCCGCGCGTCGCTTCCTTGAGGCGGCGGATGATGGCGCCGGCATCGGTGGCGCGGCCCTCATGCGGCTTCAGGTTGATGAGGAAGCGGCCGGAATTGAGCGTCACGTTCTGCCCATCGACGCCGATGAACGAGGACAGGCTCGCCACATCCGGATCCTGCAGGACG
Source organism: Methylobacterium bullatum (assembly GCA_902712845.1). Classification (NCBI taxonomy): domain Bacteria; kingdom Pseudomonadati; phylum Pseudomonadota; class Alphaproteobacteria; order Hyphomicrobiales; family Methylobacteriaceae; genus Methylobacterium; species Methylobacterium bullatum. The sequence continues at coordinate 1,350,580 of LR743504.1, read as the reverse complement.
ATGCGGGCGAGCTTCTGCTGGCGGTCTGCCATCTCGGCATAGGAGACGGTCTGGTCGGCCTGCGTCACGCCCTGGATCACGCCGGTATCCTGGACCGGGAAGAACCCCTTGGGGATCACCACGAACAGGTAGGCGGTGAGCGCAATGGTGGCCAGGGTGACCAACAGGGTCAGGCCCTGGTGGTTGAGCACCACGCGCAGCATCCGCCCGTAGCCGGAGATCACCCCGTCCATGGCCCTCCGGCCGGCCCGCCCGATGAATCCTTCCCGGCGCTTGGCCTCCGGCGCGTGCTTGAGCAGGCGCGCGCACAGCATCGGAACCAGGGTCAGCGACACCACCGCCGAGATCACGATGGTGGCCGCCAGCGTGATCGCGAATTCGTGGAACAGGCGGCCGACCACGTCGCCCATGAACAGAAGCGGGATCAGCACCGCAATGAGCGAGACCGTGAGCGAGATGATGGTGAAGCCGATCTCGCGGCTGCCCTTGAGGGCCGCCTCCATGGGCGAATCGCCCTCCTCCACGTGGCGGGCGATGTTCTCGATGACGACGATGGCGTCGTCGACGACGAAGCCGGTGGCGATGGTGAGCGCCATCAGCGACAGGTTGTCGAGGGAGAACCCGTAGAGGTCCATGATCGAGAGCGCGCCGATCAGCGAGAGCGGCACCGACAGGCTCGGGATCAGGGTCGCGGACAGGCTGCGCAGGAAGAGGAAGATCACCAGCACAACGAGGCCGATGGCCAGCGCCAGTTCCACCTGCACGTCGTGCACCGAGGCACGGATGGTGGTGGTGCGGTCGGTGAGCGGCGTCACCGTGACGGCGGCGGGCAGCGTCCCCTGGAGCTGGGGCAGCAGCGCCTTGATCTTGTCGACGGTGGCGATGACGTTGGCGCCGGGCTGGCGCTGGATGTTGAGGATGACGGCGGGCGTCTCGTCCATCCAGGCGCCGAGCTTGGTGTTCTCCGGGCCGTTGACCACGTCGGCCACATCCGAGAGCCGCACCGCCGAGCCGTTCTTGTAGGCGATGATCGCCTGTTCGTAGGCCTTCGGGTCGCGGATCTGGTCGTTGGCGTTGATGGCGTAGGACTGGGTCGGCCCGTCGATCGTGCCCTTGGGCGTGTTGACGTTGAGATTGGTGATGGTGGTGCGAAGGTCGTCGATGTTGAGGCCGTAGGCGGCCAGCGCCCGCGAATTGAAGCGCACGCGCACGGCGGGGCGCTGGCCGCCGCCCATGCTGACGAGGCCGACGCCGGAGACCTGGCTGATCTTCTGTGCGAGCCGCGTCTCGGCGAGATCCCTCACCTCGGTGAGCGGCATCGTCGTGGAGGTCAGGGCCAGGGTCAGGATCGGCGCGTCGGCCGGGTTGACCTTGGCGTAGACCGGCGGCGCCGGCAGGTCGGAGGGCAGCAGGTTGCCCGCCGCGTTGATCGCCGCCTGGACCTGCTGCTCGGCGATGTCGAGGCCGAGATCGAGGCTGAACTGAAGCGTGATGACCGAGGCGCCCGCAGAACTCTGCGAGGTCATCTGGTTGAGGTTGGCGAGCTGGCCGAACTGCCGCTCCAGCGGTGCCGTCACGGCCGAGGTCATCACCTCCGGGCTGGCGCCGGGATAGAAGGTCTGGACCTGGATCGTCGGGTAATCCACCGACGGCAGGGCCGAGACCGGCAGGTTCAGGTACGACACCATGCCAACCAGCAGGATCGCCAGCATGAACAGCGTGGTGGCGACGGGGCGCAGGATGAAGATGCGGGACGGGTTCATGGGGCGAGGGCCATGACGGGCACGGCGCCCCTCCCCTCCCCCCCCGCAGAGGGGGGAGGGAGAAACGGCGTCGAGAGTGACCATCACGGCTGCGCCGCCGGCCGCTCTCTGCGGCGCTCGCGCTTCTGGGGCGGGTTTTCGGGAGGTGTCCCGGCGGCGGGCGTCGATGTCGTGGCCGTGGCGTCCGTTGCGGGCGCCGGCTGGCCGGGGGAAGCGGCTTCTCCGGGCGGCGCCGGCTGCCCCCTGCCGCCCTCGGTGACGCGGACCTTGGCGCCGTCGCGCAGGCGGTCGGTCCCGTCGACCACGACCCGGTCGCCCACCGCCAGCCCCTTGGTGACGGCGGTGCGCGCACCCTCCGCCTCACCCACGGTGATCGGCCGGACCACGACCTTGTCGTCGCCGTCGAGGAGGTAGACGTAGGCGCCCGGCGTGCCGCGCAGGATCGCGGCAGTGGGGACGATGGGCGTGTCCCGCACGATGTCCACGGTGAGCTTGGCGTTGACGAACTGGTTCGGGAACAGGCTCTCGTCCTTGTTGTCGAACAGCGCGCGCAGCTTCACCGTGCCGGTGGTGGTGTCGATCTGGTTGTCCACCGTGTCGAGGGTGCCGGTGGCGAGCACGTTGGCATCGCCCCGGTCGTAGGCGGTCACCGCGAGTTTCGCGCCCGAGCGCAGGCGCCGCATCACCCGCGCCACGTCGTCCTCGGGCAGGGTGAACACCACCGAGATCGGATGCAGCTGCGTCACCACCACGATGTTGGTGGAGGCGGCGGTGACGTAATTGCCCTGGTCGATCTGGCGCAGGCCGACGCGGCCCTCCACGGGCGAGACGATGCGCGTATAGGCGATGTTGAGCTTCTGCTGGTCGACCTGGGCCTGGTCGATGGCGACGGTGCCCTCGTTCTGCTTCACCAGGGCCGCTTGCGTGTCCACGTTCTGCTTGGAGATCGAATCCTGCAGGCTGAGGCGCTGGAAACGGGCGAGGTCGAGCTTCGAATTCTGCAGCAGCGCCTGATCGCGGGCGAGCTGGCCCTGGTACTGCGCGAGCTGGGCCTCGTAGATGCGCGGATCGATCTGGGCGAGGAAATCGCCCTTCTTCACGGTCTGGCCCTCGCGAAAGCCGATCTCCATGAGGTAGCCGCTGATCTGCGACTGGATCGTCACGGTGGCGAGCGGCGTCACCGTTCCGAGGCCAGACAGCACCACCGGGATCTCTCCGGCCGAGACCGTGGCGACGCCCACCGCCTGGGCCATGTCGCCGGGGCGTCCACGGGCGCCCTTGCCGCGCGCGGGCGCGCCGTCGGCGGCGGTCTCCGTCGCAGGTTTGGGCGCGAGATAGAACCGGTAGACGGCCGCGCCGCCCCCCGCGAGGAGGAGGAGCAGGATGAGCCACGTCCCCGCGCGGCTTCGCCGGCGCGTGGGCGCCGGTGTCTCGGGTGCGATGTGCCGGGCCGTCTCGGTCCGGATGGGCGATTGTTCGTTCATGCCTCGACAATCCGGCCGCTCGTTTCCGACCGGCGCCACGCAGTGTGACCGAAATGGAGACGGGAGTCCCGACGGAACAGGGGGCGCGACCACCGCGCAGCGGGGCGACGATCCAGCGCCGCGCAAGAAGTCGTGCAAGTTTGCCGGAAGGCCGTGCCCGTCGATCGTTCGCTCAGCATCGCGGTCGCACATGCCGGATTATTGCGACGCCAGTGCGGCGCGGAGGTTTCCGGCCTGTTTCCGGACCGCCGGACGCCGTCAGGGCAGCGGTTTCGAAGGATAGGCCTCCACCACCGCGCGATAGGCCGCGTCCGGCGGCGTCACCGGCACGGCGAGGCGCAATCCCGCCCCCACCAGGGCGATGAGGAGGGCGAGGGCGCAGCAGGCGCGGGTGCTCAACGGGGGCGTCCTCGTGATCCGATGCGAGGTCGCTACCCCGGAAGACCATCGAAGCACAAGCAGAACGCGAGAAAGCCGCCACGCCAAGAGGGCGTGACGACTGTCTTCTCGGGGAGGATCAGCTTCAGAAAAAGGACCGGAGCGGTACGCCACCCGACCGAAACGAGGGGGCGGTGTTCCTGTCGGGCGGCGACCGCTCCGGCCATGACCAGAACCTACGTTACGCCTGATGAATGTCAACAATCGTCAGGGCCGGTCTCGGGTACGGAGCGAAGGAGCGTGCGGACGCGCACATTTCCGCTTCCGGTTTCCCGCCCCGAAACGTCCTTCCTACCAAAGGCGGAAGGATCTCCTCCCTGAACCCACGCCATGGCGTCCGGCCACGCCGGCGAAGCTCAGCGCCGTGGTATCCCGCACCGCGACCACCCGCCGGCCCCGGCACACCGCCACCGTCCGCCTGCGCAGAGCCGGCAGGATCGTCGGGACGTCGCTCTGGGGCGAGGCGAGGCAACGATGGGCGCCGCTGTGCCGGGGTGATCGTCCCCGACCGGGCTCAGCACGATGCTCCCCATCTCCACGATCCGCTCAAACAGCCAAGCCTCCCGTGCCAGCGTCAGCGCGTTCCCGCCCCCCAAATTCCTCCGCCATCCGTCCCTTCAAACCGGAAAAACCGACAACGCAGAAGCCCTTGCGGGGAGAGGGACGCGCTCTGCTTCGAAGCGAAGAAGGGTGGCTCCAGCACCCCCTCGCGCGGGAAGGCGGGTCCGAAGCCCGCCCCCCACACCGTGAAAAAATCCATATCGGCCCGGAACCGCATCCCGCCCTCTGCGTTTCACGCGTGCGAGGCCACGAACCGCTCGCACCTTGGCGCCGGACACGGTGTCCGGCGGCCTTTATCATCACGTTGCTCTTAGGAGGATGTGGTCATGAGGACCTTGGATTTCGCACCGCTCTATCGCTCGACCGTCGGCTTCGACCGCATGATCTCGCTGCTCGACCAGGCAGCCCGCGTCGAACCCTCGACGACCTGGCCGCCCTACGACATCGAGAAGGTGGCCGACGATGCCTATCGCATCACCATGGCGGTCGCCGGCTTCATGCCGGATGAGATCGGCCTGACGCAGCACGACACCGTTCTCGAGGTCACGGGCCAGAAGGCCGGCCGGAGAAGCGACCGGACCACCGACCAGGACGGGGAGCGCGCCTATCTGCATCGCGGGATCGCGACGCGGCCGTTCCGGCAGACGTTCAACCTGGCCGACCACGTGAGGGTCACGGGCGCCAGCCTCGACAACGGGCTGCTGACCGTGGACCTCAAGCGCGAAGTGCCGGAGGCCCTCAAGCCCCGCCGCATCGCCATCGCCGGCGCGACGAGCCCCATCGGTCAGGACAACGCGCACGCGCAGGTCGAGGACCACGCCAAGGCGGCCTGAACCCGCCCTTGTACCAAGTCTCACCGACCCTGGCCCATCGGTCAGGGTCGGTGAGGTCCGGCGGACGACCGCCGCCGCGCCGTCGCGCGGGCAGACCTCGATGAGTCAGACTCATCGAGGTCTGGTATGAGCCATGAGAGTCGAACCTCGGGGGCCTTCGGGCCCGCGAGGGCCGCATCGTTTTAGTCCTGCCTCACAGCCATCAGGGAGGATCGATCATGTCGATGAGGGAGACGCACTTGTCCCGTTCCGGCCTCGGAACGTCCGGTCTCATGAACGGCCCCATGAACCCCGCAGCGACCCAGTCCGCCTCGTTCGAGGCGTGGCAGGCGCTCGTGGCGCCCGGGGACGTGTTCCGCCATCCGCGGGAGGTGCTGGCGCACCCGCTCCTGTCCCGCGAGGAGAAGCGGACGATCCTGGCCTCCTGGGTCTCGGACGCCTGCGCCCTCGAGAACGCGCCGGGCCTGCGCTGCCTGACGGGATCCCGCGCCGAACCGGTCACCGTCGATGCCCTGCTCGTGGCGCTCGCCGAGATCGACGGGGATTCGCCACCGGAGACGGCCGCCCCCGGCACCCATCGCCCCGCCCCACGCCGCCGGCCGCGCTTCGCGAACCTGCACCGCTATCTCCGCCCGCGCCGTCGAAACGACGACGACGACGACCCGCCGCCCTGCCCGGCGACGATCATGCCCCGCCCCGGACGCCGCCGAGTGTAGATGCGATTCCGGCCTGAGCGGGGGAAACGTGATGCGCTCCGCCTCCGAAGGGCGGCGGTCGCGTGCCCGCTCCTCAATCTGCCTCGCGGCCGGGGTGGCCGCGCGACGGCCCTGTTCCACGGCTGCGGCTTTGACCGGAAGCCGCGCGCCGGCCCGGCGCCGCGTCCGCCGAAGCCCGAGTGAACCGTTGCGCCCGTCCTGCCGCGCGCAGGATCGCCGTCGCCCGGAAGCGGGGTACGCGCCGGAACCTCGCGCGAATGTGAGACGGCTTCGCGCCGGGCATTTGGGACGTCCTGCGGCAAAGATCGGCGGCGACGGCACCTTGATTTTTGTTAGGCGCGCCTGATTTCGCTCGCAGCGCTGGGTCGCGCGAAAGTTGCTGTCGCTCGGGGCGCTGCACGCCTTGCGCCGCCTCGGGCGACAGACACGCGACCCGATCCTTTCGATGGCCCCCGCCCCGCGCCAAGGGAAACATTGATGACCGAATTGAAGACCGACAAGACCAACACCGAATCGTACCCGATGGCAGGCAAATGCCCGTTCGGAGGCGACCGCATCGGCGGAGCCCTCGGCAGCCGCCCGGCGCTGGAGAACTGGTACCCGCACCGCCTGAGGGTCGAACTGCTGCATCAGAACGGCCTCGCGGCCGATCCGCTCGGGCCGGATTTCGACTACGCCAAAGCCTTCGAGACCATCGACCTCGACGCCCTCAAGAGCGACATCAAGCAGTTCCTCACCTCGTCGGTGGCGTGGTGGCCGTCCGATTACAACAATTACGGCCCGCAGATGATCCGCATGGCCTGGCACTCGGCCGGCACCTACCGCATCGCGGACGGGCGGGGCGGCGCCGGCACCGGGATGCAGCGCTTCGCGCCGATCTCGAGCTGGTGGGACAACGGCAACACCGACAAGTCGCGCCGCCTCTTGCAGCCGATCAAGCACAAATACGGCAACGCCCTTTCCTGGGCCGACCTGATGGTGCTCACCGGCAATTGCGCCCTGGAGATCATGGGCCTGCCGACCTACGGGTTCGCCGGCGGGCGCCTCGACGCCTGGGAGGCGGACAACGCCACTTACTGGGGTCCGGAGGTCGTCGAAATGGGCTCGGTGTCGAGCTTCGACGAGATGGTCAACCGGGACAAGCGCTGGCGCGGCAAGAATGGCAACGCCGATTACGACCTGGAGAACCCCCTCGCCGCCTCCCACCAGGCGCTGATCTACGTGAATCCGGAGGGTCCCTACGCCAACGGCGATCCGCAGGGCTCGGCCAACGACATCCGGACGACGTTCACCCGCATGGCCATGAACGACGAGGAGACCGTGGCGCTCATCGCCGGCGGCCACGCCTTCGGCAAGAGCCACGGCATGGTCCCGGCCAAGGAGATCGGGCCGCCGCCGGAAATGGCGCCGATGGAGGCGATGGGGCTCGGCTGGCACAACCCGAAGGGCGCCGGCAAGGACACGATGACCAACGGCATCGAGGGCAGCTGGACCCCCGACCCGACGAAATGGGACAATGCCTACTTGGAGAACCTGTTCAAGTTCGAGTGGGAGCAGACCAAGAGCCCGGCCGGCGCCCTGCAATGGACCCCGAAGGATCCGAACGCGCCGAGGACCCCCGACGCCCATGTGGCCGGCCAGATGCATCCGCTCATGATGATGACCTCCGACATCGCCCTCAAGGTCGATCCGGAATACCGCAAGGTCTGCGAGAAGTTCCTCAACGATTTCGACGCCTTCACGCAGGCCTTCTCCAAGGCGTGGTACAAGCTCACCCACCGCGACATGGGTCCCAAGCACCGCTACCTGGGTCCGGAGGCGACGATCGAGGACGGCCTGCTGTGGCAGGACCCGATCCCCGATGCCGCCTACGCCCCGGTCGGCGAGGCCGAGGTCGCGGCCCTCAAACAGGCGATCCTGGCCAAGGGCCTTTCGGTCTCGGATCTCGCCTTCACGGCCTTCTCGGCCGCCTCGACCTACCGCGACAGTGACAAGCGCGGCGGCGCCAACGGTGGCCGTCTCGCTCTCGCCCCGCAGAAGGACTGGGCGGTCAACCGCCGGGCCGCGCCCGTGGTCGAGGCGCTCCGCGGGGTCATGGCCGAGTTCAACGGCGGCCGCACCGACGGCAAGCAGGTCTCTCTGGCCGATCTCATCGTGCTCGCCGGCTGTACCGCCGTGGAGAAGGCCGCCGGGGATGCCGGGGTCGAGACGCAGGTGCCGTTCACGCCCGGCCGGGTCGACACCACTCAGGACCTGACCGACATCGAGATGTTCCAGTGGCTGAAACCCGTCGTCGACGGCTTCCGCAACTACGTCGATGACGGGTTCGAGCAGATGGCGCAGCGCCTGGCGCCGGAGGAGATGTTCCTCGACAAGGCCAACCTGCTGACGCTGACCGCGCCGGAATGGGTGGTGCTGACCGGCGGCCTGCGCGCCCTCAACGCCAACCACGACGGGTCGAACCGGGGCATCTTCACCGACCGGGTCGGCGTGCTGACGACGGACTTCTTCCGGAACCTGACCGACACCGATCTGGTCTGGGAGAAGGCCGACGCGGCCGGGACGTCCTTCGCCCTCAAGGACCGGGACAGCGGGCAGACGAAGTTCGAGGCCACGCGCAACGATCTCGTCTTCGGATCGAACGCGCAGCTACGCAACATCGCCGATGCCTATGCCGGCAGCGATGGGCAGACTCGGTTCGTGGCGGATTTCGTCCGGGTCTGGGACAAGGTGATGATGCTGGACCGGTTCGATGTGAAGGGTCACCGGCGCTACGGCGCCATGGCGGCCTGATCGTCTCGGCGACGCGCTACCCGTGCCCCCGTTCCACCGTTCGGTGGGCCGGGGGCGCTACGACAGCAGGTCGGCACCCGGTGCGATCCATCCCGGATCGGACCGGCGAGGCTCTCCGGAGCGTGGCCTCGCTGGAGGCTTCTCAGGATCGAGAGCCACCGCGACGAAGCGGGAGGCGTTTCACCGCCACGCCATACGGCCCACGGAATTCAATCCTATAAATCCTATAATAGGAATTTATGATTGACAGCGTGACGCTCCTCGGGTATCAATGAGGAACGCTCAAGAACTGTGACGAGAGGGGCAGCGAGATGGAGCTTCCCTTGGAGACACGCCGGCTCGTCGAGCAACTGATGCGGACGACAAGCATGACGAGCCGCGAGATCGCGGAGCGGACGGGGGTCCGCGCCCAGACGATCAGCACGTGGAACCGACACTATGGCTGGCGCGAGGGGGTGAGCGACGCGCAGCGTCGGCTCGACCCCGGAGCCTGGGCGCCCGCGCGGCGGCGCGCCGTGGAGACGCTCTACGGGATGATGGAGGTCGAGCCCGCGACGCTGGCTCTAGCGCTGGGCGGCACCGTCGCCGGCGCGCCGGCCCTGTTCCGCGCCTGCGGCTTCGAGCGCAGGCCGCGCGCCCGCCCGGCGCCGCGTCCGCCGAAGGCCGGGGCGGCCCCTCCGGCGGCGCGGGTGATGGACAATCTGGGCGAGGCCCTGCGCGCCCATATCGGCCGCCAGATCGCGCGATTCGACGCGGCCTTGAGCGGCGAGACGCCGCCCGCGCTCGATTCCGCGAAGGTGCTGCGCGACCTCGGCGGCCTGAAACGGCTGCTCGACGACCTCTCCAGCGAAGACCGGGAGCGGAGCGATGCGCAGCGCAACCTTGCGGACGGGGCTTCTGAGACGTCCCGCCCCCCGGCCGATGACAGCGACCTGCCCGCCCTGCGCGCGGCAATCGCGGCGCGCTATGCGGCATGCCTCGGCGAGCGGCCGGATGCCGGGCTTCCTGGCGAGCCTGCCGCCACACCTGATCCGGGCGCTGGCCTCGGACTGGCTCCATAACGCCCGGACCGACCAGCTTCCGCCCTGCCCGTCGCGAGAGGACTGGACGACCTGGGCGGTGATCGGCGGGCGCGGCTCGGGCAAGACCCGCACGGGGGCCGAATGGGTGCGGGCGCTGGCCACGGGCGACCCCTCCTTCTGCGCCCGGGCGGTGAGCCGCATCGCCCTCATCGGCGAGACCTATGCCGACGTGCGCGACGTGATGATCGAGGGGCCGTCCGGCCTGCTGGCGCTCTCCGGGGCGCGGCCGCATTGGGCGCCCTCGCGGCGGCGGCTCGAATGGGCCAACGGCGCGGTGGCGATGGCCTTCTCCGCCGAGGAGCCGGATTCCCTGCGCGGGCCGCAATTCGGCGCCGCCTGGTCCGACGAGATCGCCAAATGGCGCCGGCCGGACGCCACCTACGACATGATCCAGTTCGGCCTGCGCCTCGGTGAGCGGCCGCGCAACCTCGTCACCACCACGCCCCGGCCGATCCCGCTGATCCGCCGCATCCTCGCCGACCCGCTCACCGTGGTGAGCCGCTCGCGCACCGCCGACAACGCCGCCAACCTCGCGCCGTCCTTCCTCGACGCCGTGGTGGGGCGCTATGCCGGCACGCGGCTCGGGCGGCAGGAGCTCGACGGCGAGCTGATCGAGGACCGGCCCGACGCGCTCTGGACGCGGGAGGGGATCGAGGCCGCGCGCCGGGACGGGATGCCGGAGCTTCGGCGGATCGTCGTGGCGGTGGACCCGCCCGCCTCCTCGAAAGCCGGGGCCGATGCCTGCGGGATCGTCGCCGCCGGGCTCGGGCCGGACGGGCATGCCTATGTGGTCGCCGACGCCACGTTGGGCCGGGCGAGCCCGCAGGCCTGGGCCGGCGCGGCCCTGGCGCTCTATCACCGCCTGGAGGCGGACAGCCTCGTGGTCGAGGTCAACCAGGGCGGCGAGATGGCCATCGCGGTCATCGCCGAGGTCGACGCCTCGGTGCCGGTGATCCCGGTGCGGGCGACGCGGGGCAAGTATCTGCGGGCCGAGCCGGTCTCGGTGCTCTACGCGCAGGGCCGCGTCCACCATGTGGGCAGCCTGCCGGCCCTGGAGGACGAGCTCTGCGATTTCGGGCCGGGCGGCCTCTCCAGCGGCGCCTCACCCGACCGCCTCGACGCCCTCGTCTGGGCGCTGACCCACCTGATGCTGGGCCTGAGGGCCGAGCCGCGGATCCGGCGGATGTGAGCGGCGTACGCCGCGCGTCCCACTTCGGAAGAGGCGGCGTCCCCCTCTCCCCGCCGGGCGGGGAGAGGACGTCGTCCTCCCCTTGCCGGGAGGCGACGTGAGCCCGCCAGGGCGAGGGTGAGGGGGTATCTCCGGGTGGGGCTCCTTCGGCCAAGCCCCCTCACCGTCGGCTGCCGCCTTCTCAGAATAGACCTGCGCCGCCCCTCACCCGGTCGCTCCGCGACCACCCTCCCCCGCAGAGGGGGGAGGGGTGTTTCCCCGTCGAGGACATTCCCATGCCGAACCTCCTCGCCCGCCTCGCGCGGGCCGCCTTTCCCGTGGCCGAGACCAAGGCGGCGCCGGTTTCCGGCCTCGGCATCGCCTTCTATGGCGAGGGCCGGGCGGTCTGGACCGCGCGGGATTACGGGGCCCTGGCGCGGGAGGGGTTCCAGCGCAATGCCATCGTCCACCGGGCGGTGCGGCTGGTGGCCGAGGCTGCGGCCGCCCTGCCCCTGGTGCTGACGGACCGGGCGGGGCCGCATCCGCTCCTCGCCCTCCTCGCCCGGCCGAATGCCCGCGAGGGCGGCGCGCGTCTGCTGGAGACGCTCTATGGCCACCTGATGGTCTCCGGGAACGCGTATCTCGAAGCTTTGAGCCTCGACGGCACCCCGCGCGAACTCCACGCCCTGCGCCCGGACAGGATGCGGGTGGTGCCCGGCCCCGACGGATGGCCCATCGCCTACGACCATACCGTCGGCGGGCGGGTGCTGCGGCACGACCAGACCCGCGAGGGCGTGCCGCCGATCCTCCACCTCACCCTGTTCCACCCGGCCGACGACCATTACGGCCTGTCGCCGATGGAAGCGGCGGCGGTGGCGCTGGACATACACAACGCCGCCGGGGCCTGGAACAAGGCGCTGCTCGACAACGCCGCCCGGCCCTCCGGGGCGCTGGTCTACGCCACCTCCACCGGCGCGACCCTGAGCGACGCGCAGTTCACCCGCCTCAAGGGCGAGCTGGAGGCGAATTACCAGGGTGCCGCCAATGCCGGCCGGCCCCTGCTGCTCGAGGGGGGCCTCGACTGGAAGCCGCTCTCGCTCTCGCCCAAGGACATGGATTTCGTGGAGGCGAAGGCGGCGGCCGCCCGCGAGATCGCGCTGGCCTTCGGCGTGCCGCCCCTGCTGCTCGGCCTCGCGGGCGACAACACCCACGCCAACTATGCCGAGGCCAACCGCGCCTTCTACCGGCAGACGGTGATCCCGTTGGCGCGCCGCACCGCCGAGAGCCTCGCCCAATGGCTGGAACCCGCCTTCGGCCCCGCCCGGCTGGAGCCCGATCTCGACGCCATCGAGGCCCTGGCGCCGGAGCGGGAATCGCTCTGGCGCCGGGTCCAGGCGGCGGATTTCCTCACCGAGGCGGAAAAACGCGAGGCGGTGGGCTACGGAGCGGCGCCGTGATGGACTCAGTTCCAGGTGTGCAGCACCGTGCGCCAGTCCTTGCCCTCGCGCTCCAGGACGTTGACCCAGTTGCCCTCGAACGTCTTCTTCGCGCCCCCCTCGCCGGGGCCGGACATGGACCAGCGCCCGGTGACGAGGAGAACGTCCCCCTTCATCTGTGCCGAGTTGACCTTGATCGCGTGCTCCTCGAACCCCTTGGCCTTCAGCCCGGCGAAGAAGGCGCCGATCTTGTCGGCACCGGATACGGGAGCGCCCTTCGGGATCACCATCGCATCGGTCGCGTAGAGGGCCTTGAGGCCGTCCATGTCGCCGGAATTGTAGGTCTTGTCCCAGCGGGCCGCCGCGGCCTGGGCATCGGCGGTGGGATCCGCGGCCGATGCCGGGATCGGTCCAAGCAGGCACAGCGTCATGGCCGCGCCGAACACCATGTTCTTGAACATCATGTCGCCCTCCACTTCGCGATCAATGTACGATCGGACGTGAATATTGCCGTATCTAAACTTTCTGAAAAGCGAAATCTTATGCTTCCGCCGCAACGACAGACGAGATCTCCATAGGCGTAACCCTTTCGGCTGATTCCCCCGGGGCAGGCGAGTGCCGCCCGACGCCTCGACGTTCCGAGGCCACATCCTTTCGGGAGCCCCCCATGGACGGCCATTTCACCGGCTATGCCAGCCTGTTCGGCGTGCCCGATCTCGGCAACGACGTCGTGTCCGCCGGAGCCTTCGCGGCGAGCCTCGGCGAGCGCGGGGCCGCGGGCGTGCGGATGCTGTTCCAGCACGATCCGGCCGAGCCAATCGGGCGGTGGCTCTCCCTGCGCGAGGATGCGCGCGGCCTGCGGGTGGAGGGGCTGATCAACCTCGCCGTCCAGCGTGGGCGCGAGGTCGACGCGCTGATGCGCGAGGGCGGCCTCGACGGCTTGTCCATCGGCTTTCGCACCCTGCGTTCGAGCCCGCAGCGCGGCGGCCTGCGCCGCCTCCTGGCGGTCGATCTCTGGGAGATCTCCCTCGTCACCTTCCCCCTCCTGCCCGGCGCCCGCGCCGCTGTGCCGGGCGGGACGGCGGCGCCCCTCGCCATGGAGCTGCGCGCCTTCGCCCGCCGGCTCGCGCCGCGTGGTGCGCCGTCCCCCAGGACGGCGGCCGCCCCCTGCCCCTTCACCCAGCAGACGAGGTTCGCATGAGTGTTCACGTTTCGCCGAGCGCCCCGGAGACCAAGGCCGATCCGCACGGCTTTCTGGAAAACAAAGCGGCGCGCCCTGGCTCCGACGCCGAAATCGGCGCCGCCATGGGCGAACTCTCCCGCGCCTTCGAGGCCTTCAAGGAGACCAACGACAGCCGGCTCGCCGAACTGGAGGGTCGCCGCCCGGGCGATGTCCTCACCGAGGAGAAGCTCGCCCGCATCGACGCGGCCCTCGACTCGGCGCGCACCCGCCTCGACCGCCTGACCCTGGACGGCCGTCGTCCGCCCCTGGGCGGTGACGGGCCGAGCCGTCCGGACCCGGCGTCCATCGAGCACAAGGCCGCCTTCGACCTCTATGTCCGGGCGGGCGAGAGCGGCGGCCTCAAGCGCCTGGAGGAGAAGGCGCTCTCGGCCGGCTCCGGCCCCGATGGCGGCTATCTCGTGCCGCAGGCCATCGAGCGCGACGTGTTGCGGCGGCTCGCCAACCTCTCGCCGGTCCGGGCGCTCGCCACGGTGCGCACCATCTCCGGCGGCCTCTACAAGCGCGCCGTCTCCACCACCGACGCGGTCTCGGGCTGGGTCGCCGAGACCGCCGCCCGGCCGCAGACGGACGCTCCCTCCCTCTCGGAACTGAGCTTCCCGGCCATGGAACTCTACGCCATGCCGGCGGCGACCCAGACGCTCCTCGACGATGCCATCGTCGATATCGACGCCTGGCTCGCCGACGAGGTGGAAACCGCCTTCGCCGAACAGGAAAGCGTCGCCTTCGTCACCGGCAACGGGGTCAGCCGCCCGCGCGGCTTCCTCAGCGTGGACAACGTCGAGAATTCCGCCTGGAGCCCAGGCAAGCTCGGCTTCGTCGCCACGGGCGCGGCCGGAGCCTTCCCCAGCGCCAACCCATCCGACGTGCTGTTCGACCTCGTCTATGCCCTGCGGGCCGGCTACCGCCAGAACGCCAGCTTCGTGATGAACCGCAAGGTCCAGAGCACGATCCGCAAGATGAAGGATGCCGACGGCAACTACCTGTGGCAGCCGCCGGTCTCGGCCGACAGGATCGCGACCCTCCTCGGCTTCCCCGTGGCCGAGGCCGAGGCGATGCCGGATGTGGCGGCCAACAGCCTGTCCATCGCCTTCGGCGACTTCAAGCGCGGCTATCTCGTGGTGGACCGCGCCGGCCTGCGCGTCCTGCGCGACCCCTATTCGGCAAAGCCCTACGTGCTGTTCTACACCACCAAGCGCGTGGGCGGCGGCGTGCAGGATTTCGACGCGATCAAGCTGTTGAAGTTCGCGTGAGTCTCGCCGTCTCCGGGATCTCGGTCCCGGAGACGGCCTTCGGTCGCAGCGCAGAACCCTCGATATGGGCGCTGCACCCCCGTGTTGTGGATTTCCCGGTACAACCGAAAGATTTGTGACTTTCCTACCCAAGATTGCGGAACGAAGGCCTTTCCTTCGGGCTTGTCGGGTTGAATAACCAATCTCAGGTTGATTTTCCGGGATATCGAGCATGAATCTGGATGGAGTGACGAACGCCAAGGCGGAGGTGTTCCTCCGGGCTTTCAAGTACTCGGAGGTTCTCACCGCAGCCATGGACATCGGTGCTTCGCCGACATTCTCCCCACTGCCGGGGACAGCGGCCCATGACGACATCGTCAGGGCCCGACATGGGGGAGAGTTCGATCCGAAGGAAAAGATCGCGGTCGGGGTGCTTCGGCGATCCGGCGACCGCAACCGGACATCGAACCTGAGACTTGGATTGTTCGTTCAGCACAAGAAGCTGCTCCACCATCCTGTTGTGGAAGCCGCACAGCGCATTGCCAAGGGCGAAGCAAAGGTCATCGTCACCGGACGCGTCCGTCGTCAGGTCCCGGCCAGGGCAAAACTCTGCCGACCGCTGCTGATGGGCGAATCCATCGGCCACCATCGTGTCACGGCCGGTACGCTCGGATTCTTCGGCATCGATCAGGACGGCAAAGTTGGGATGATCTCCAACAACCATGTCCTCGCTCATACGAACCGCGCGAAGCTCGGCGACATCATCGTTCAGCCGGGACGGCTGGATCACGGAGATGTCGGGAATGCCGCGCACAGGATCGCAAAGTTACGAGCCTTCGTCCCCATAGATTTCGACCCGAGCGCGTCCAACTTTGTCGATTGCGCCTTTGCGTCGCTCGACGACCCGGCGAATTGCGAAACCCGCATGGTCGGCCAGACGGATATCGACCCGGACAGATGGAATCTCGGCGACATTGAGGATTTGATCCTGGATCAAAGCCCGGTGAAGAAGGTCGGACGCACCACGCGGTACACGGAAGGAATGGTCGAGGCGATCGACGTCGACAACGTTCGTGTCCAGATGATCAGCGGTCCACGCCCCCGATATGCGGTCTTCAACCGTCAAGTCGCCATTAGTGGAACGACAAAGCCCTTCTCCAAGGGAGGCGATAGCGGCTCACTAATCTGCACGGCTGAGGGACGCCCGGTCGCGCTCCTGTTCGCGGGAACTGAGACGGGGGGCCGAAACGGATTCGGCATCACTTATGCGAACCCGATCCGCAGCGTCCTTGAAGCGCTCGATATCGACCTCTACACTGGTGCGGCAGGAGCATGACATGATGGACCGGCGGGAGAAGTTGGTAGCGTCGAAGCCGGCCGCCTTGGCGGCAAAGGACGCATTCACCTCGCGTTACGTAGCCGGCCATCCCGACCGTTCCGTCGGCCTCGGCCTGAACCGGACGGGCGACGACTGGGCGATGAAAGTCTTCGCGCAATCCCCCTCCGCCGCCAGGGAATTGCCCGATCATTTCGGGGAATTCGCCGTGGAAGTTCAGATCACCGGTCCGGCAACGGCGGCCTGAGACACGGGAAATTCAGGCGCCGGAGCGGGAGCTTCGGCCGTTCGACGACGTCGGCGTCCTGATCTCGGCGCACGGCATTCTGGCTGCATGCGCACGACATTCACGCGACGATGACATCCATCGCCCGCGTCGAAGTCCTACCGCCGTCCCGGCCGCGCCATCCAATCCGAGCGGTTGGAGCGGCGGAAGCTGGCGGGCGCCTCGCTGGCGGTGAGCTGCGCCATTTCGGCGGCGCGCGACGTGATCCAGCCGGCATGCTCGCCGGTGGGGGTCACCGCCGTGAAGCCGCCGCAGGCGGTGCGGGCGCGCTTGTCCTGGCGCATGGCGCCGCTCGACCAGCTGACCACTCCGACCACTTGATAGCCGCCGGGGCCGCCGCGCAGGATCGGCCCGCCGGAATCGCCGAGGCACGCCCCCGCTCCCGCTGTTTCGGCGAGGCGGCGCCGGTCCGTCACCACCGTGACCGTGTTGGCGACCTTGAGGGAGCCGATGGAGACCAGATGCGCCTGGCGCAGGGTGCGGGCGGTGTTGCGGCGGTTCTCCGCCACGACGCCGAAGCCGGCGATGTCCACGGCGTCGCCGCTGTTGATGGCGCCGCCGCCCCGCGGATCGAGGGGCTGGAAATCGGCCCCCAGGGGCTCGGACAGTTTGATCAGGGCGAGGTCGATGCCCGGCTGATCCTCCGGCGTGGTGCCGGGCACGAAATCGGGGTGCATCGACGCCGCGATGGCGGAGATGCGGCGCTGGCGGAACGACCGGTCGACGGCGACGACGCTGTAGCCGGCCTGATGCATGACGCAATGCGCGGCGGTGAGGACGAGATCGGGACCGATGAGCGTGCCCGAGCAGATCTCGCCCTGGGTGCTCTCGATGCGCACCACCGAGGCGCGCAACCCATTGGGATCACGGGAGACTTCGCCGTTGATCACGGCGAAGGCCGGGGCCGGAATCAGCCCGACCAGCGCCGTGACGACGGCCCTGCGGAGCGCGGTCGCGAACATCGTGTCTCTCCCGCGCCCGGCCGAAAGCCCCGGACGTCCCTGGATTGAAGCCTAGCCTAACGCAATCCCTCGGCCAAGCTCCGGGTTCCGTCGCGGGGGTGGAGCGGCGTCAGGGCGCGGTCCAGCCGGCGGAGCGCCCCCAACCCGTCAGCGTCCGATCGATCCAGTCGCGCTGCGGCCCCAGGAGGACGCCCTGCGAGATGGAGCCGCAGGCGCCGCCCCCGACCCAGGCGGAGACGGCCAGCGGCGGCGCGCCGGGCGCATCCGCGATCGGGCCGCCGGAATCGCCCTGGCAGGCGCCGGATGCGCCGCCGGACGGCTTCATCCAGACCAGGATACGGCTCTGCCCATAGGGCTCGACCACGGGCAGCACGGCGCTGCGGAAGGTGCCGGTGGTGCGCGGCTCGCCCGGTTTCGAAACACCGTACCCGGAGAGGACGAGGCTCTCGCCGGCGCGCGGCATGGCGGCGCTCAGCGGGGTCGGGCGGAAGCGGCCGGGCAACGGCGTGACGGTGCGGATGAGGGCCAAATCGACGGAGCGCCGGCGCCCGGCGATGGCGCCGGCATCGTAGCCGGGATGGAGCGCGCGGGCCGCAAGATCGAGCAGCACCGGCTGGCCCGCCTCGTCGCGAAAATGCACCCGGTGCTCGGCGCCGCCCTGGCGGGAGGCTGATGCCACGCAATGGCCGGCGGTGAGCACCGCGTCCTGCGCCACGACGATGCCGGTGCACACGCCGCCGTTCGAGGACAGCACCATCACGGCCGAGCTCGCCGCCTCCGGCGCCTCGCGGCCGCCGACCACGGCGCCGGCCGGGCCGGCGGCGAGGCCGAGCAGCAGCGCGATGCCCGCAGACCGCATGTCGAGATCCATTCCGCCCATCCCCTGCATCGCCCCACCCGGAGACGACGATGATCCCGATACGCGTCGATGCCGCCATCGTCGAGCCGGTCACCCTGGCCGACATGCGCGCCCACCTGCGCCTCGACCCGGACAACACCGCCGAGGACGGCTTGGTGGAGAGCCTGATCGCCTCGGCCCGTGCCATGGTCGAGCTGGCGACGCGGCGCATCCTGGCGCCGGGCCGCTACCGGGTGATGCTCACGGCCTGGCCCCGGGACGGGTTCGTGCCCCTGCCCCTGAGTCCCCTCGTCGCCCTGGCGAGCGCTGGCTCGGTGGATGCGACGGGCACCGTTACGGACTTCGCCCCCGGCCTCGTCCGCCTCGCGCCGGATACGGTGGAGGCGCCGGGGCTGATCGTCTCCCCCGCCCTTCCCTCGCTCGCCCGGGCCGCCGCCTTGATCGAGGTCGATGCCGGGTACGGAGGGGCGGGTCCGCCGATCCCTCCTGCCTTGATCCAGGCGATCCGGCTCGTGGCGGCGCACGGGTTCGAGCATCGCGGCGACCTTCCGGTGACCCTCGCCCCGATGGTGGAGGCGCTGATCGTCCCCCACCGCCGGATGCGCCTCTAACCGTACCGTCCGGAGCTCTGCCATGACGCACCCGCCCATCGGCGCGCGGCGACGCCGCTACGTGCTCGAGCGCTTCGTCGACGACCCGGACGGGTTCGGCGGGCATCTTCGCCGGTTCGTGGCCGGCCCGCTCCTCTGGGGCACGCTGGATTCCACCGGCCATGCCGAGCGCACGCGCGGCGGCCGCTCGGATGCGGTGGCGACCCACCGCATCCGCATCGCCTACCGCGCGGACGTGACGCCCGCCATGCGGCTCACCTCCGGCCCGCGCCGCTTCGCCATCCGCGCGGCGGGAGACCCCGACGGGCGCGGGCGCGACCTCGTCTGCGAGGTCGAGGAGCTGATCGAAGCGACGGGAGCCCTGCCGTGAGCGATGCCCTGTCCCTTCCCGTCAACCCGCTCCTCGCCCTGCGGGCCGCCATCCTCACCGTCCTCGGCGGCGACGCCGAGCTCGGCCGGCTCATGGGCGGCCAGGTCCGTATCCACGACGAGCCGCCGCGCGGCGCGGCGCCGGTCTACGCGCTGTTCGGCCCCGCCGAGATGCGGGACGATTCCGTCGACGGCGCGCTGCGCCATACCCATCGGCTGGGACTGATCCTGTTCGCCAGGCCCGGCTCCAGCCGCGGCGCCATCGAAGCCGCCGGCCGCGCCGCCGCCCTCCTGCACGAGGCGCTGCTCTCCCCCGCCGGCCATTCGCTGTCGGTCCTGCGGGTCGAATCCCTTGCCTGCGCCCGTGACGAGCGCAGCGGCGAGACCCGCGCCACCCTCACCCTCCAGGCCGTCACCGAGCGGCTTTCCACCGGAAGCGGAGCGACCCCATGACGGCCCAGAAAGGCAAGGACCTCCTCATCCGGATCAGCGAGGGAACGGGGTTCACGGCGGTGGCCGGCCTGCGCGCCCGGCAGCTCGCCTTCAACGCCGAGACCGTGGACGTGACGAGCGCCGAATCCGTCGGGCGCTGGCGCGAGCTGCTGGCCGGGGCGGGGGTGCGTCGCGCGGCGGTCTCGGGCTCGGGCGTCTTTCGCGATGAGGCCTCCGACGAGCGCCTGCGACGGATGTTCTTCGACGGCACCATCGACACGCTGCAGGTCGTGGTGCCGGCCTTCGGCACGATCCAGGGCCTGTTCCAGATCACCAGTCTGGAATATCGCGGCGACCATGCGGGCGAGGTGACCTTCGACATGGCCCTCGATTCGGCAGGCCCCCTCACCTTTACGAGCCTGTGATGGCGAACCGCAGACGCGGAGAGGTCTCCGTCGCGATTGGGGACCGGCGCTACACCCTGTGCCTCACCCTGGGAGCCTTGGCCGAACTGGAGGCGGCGCTCGGCGCCTCCGATCTCACCGGCCTCGCCGCGCGGTTCGCCGAAGGCCGTCTCGCCAGCCGCGACCTCATCGCGCTCCTCGGCGCGACCCTGCGCGGCGGCGGCCACGACCTCGACGACGAGGCGGTGGCGCGGCTGCCGCTCTCGGGCGGGATCGAGCCCATCGCCACGGCCCTCGGCGAGGCGCTCGCCGCCGCCTTCGGGGCCGAGACGCCGGACCCATCACCTCCGGGCCCTTGAGCCCCACGGGCGGAATCGCGCCGGAGGCTCCCTCCGCCTTCCCGTGGGACGAGGCCATGGCCCTGGGCCTGAACGCCCTGCGCTGGAGCCCGCGCGACTTCTGGGCGGCGACGCCCCGCGAACTGATCGCCGCCGCCGGTCGCGGCGGCCGGCGCGACGCCGCCACCGCCGCCGACCTGCGCCGGCTGATGGAGGCCTATCCCGACCCGTCGTGACGGGGTTTGGCCTTCGATGAAGCCCGGCTCCCAACACGAGCCGCACCCCGCCCACGAACAGAATTCCTTCCCAAAAAACCATCTCATCCTGAGGTGCGGCGACAGCCGCCTCGAAGGAGGACTCCAGGACCCTCCGCGGCTTCTGGAGCCCTCCTTCGAGGCCTTCGCTGCGCTGCGGCACCTCAGGATGAGGTCGGTGGATAGGATGGGGACGGGGAGAACCGAGCCCTGAGACGCAGATGACAGGAGCCGACAATGGCCGAGACCGAGATCGACCGCACCCTCGCCGCGCGGGCCAAGCAGTTGAGCAGCCTGGAAAATCTGGCCCAGAAGTTCGGCGACAGCCTGAGCAAGGCCTTCACCGGCACGGTCGGCCCGGCCAAGCAGCTCGATGGAGCCTTGAGCTCCCTCGTCACCAAGCTCGCCGGCATGGCCGGCAAGGCCGTCCTCGACCCGGTGAAGGGGGGCATCGAATCCCTGGTGAAGAGTCTCATCAATTCCGGCGCATCGAGCGCGGCCTTCGCGAAGGGTGGCGTGATCACCGGCGGCCGGGTTCGCCCCTTCGCCAGCGGCGGCGTGGTGGCCGCCCCCACCTACTTCCCGATGCGCGACGGGACGGGCCTGATGGGCGAGGCCGGCCCGGAGGCGATCCTGCCCCTCGCGCGGGGCAGCGACGGGCGGCTCGGGGTCGCCGGTGGGGCCTCCGGGCAGCCGGTCTCCGTCACCGTCCACATCGCGACGCCGGATGCGGAGAGCTTCCGCCGCTCCGAGGCCCAGGTGGCCGCCGCCCTCGCCCGGGCCGTCGCGCGCGGCAGACGCGCGTCCTGACCATCATCCAGGGAGGCCTGCCATGGCCGGAGATTTCCACGAGGTCCGCTTTCCCCTCGACGTGGCCCTGCGCGGCAGCGGGGGCCCGAGCCGGCTCACCGAGATCGTGACGCTGGCCTCGGGGCGCGAGCACCGCAACAGCCGCTGGGCCGATTCGCGGCGGCGCTACGATGCGGGTCTGGGCATCCGCACCCTCGACGCCCTGCATGCGGTCCTCGCCTTCTTCGAGGAACGGCGCGGGCGCCTCTACGGCTTCCGCTACCGCGACAGGATCGACCATCGCTCGGGGCCGCCGTCCCAGGCGGTGGGACCGGGCGACCAGCCTCTCGGCCTCGGCGACGGCGCGACGCGGGTGTTTCCCCTCGCCAAGACCTACGGCGCCGGGCCGCTGCCCTATCGCCGCCTCATCGCCAAGCCGGTGGCGGAGACCGTGCGGGTGGCGGTGGCCGGCGTGGAACGCCCGGCATCGGCCTTCACCTGCGACGCCGCCACAGGCCTCGTCACCCTGGTGACGGCCCCCGCCCCCGGAGCGGCGGTGACGGCGGGGTTCTGGTTCGACGTGCCCGTCCGCTTCGACACCGACGACCTCAGCGTGGACCTCCAGGCCTTCACCGCCGGCGAGATCCCGAACGTGCCGCTCGTCGAGATCGTGCCCTGACCGGAGCTTGGATTCATGCGCGACATCCCCGCCGCCCTCGCCGCGCATCTCGCCGGCGGGTCCACCACCCTGTGCCATTGCTGGTCGCTGACCCGGCGCGACGGCCTCACCCTCGGCTTCACCGACCATGACCGCGACCTCGCCTTCTCCGGCATCACCTTCGCGGCGCGTTCGGGGTTAGAGGCCGCCGAGGCGAGCGCGGAGCTCGGCTTCGCGGTGGGCGGCGGCGAGGTGGCGGGAGCGCTGACGTCCCTCGGCATCGCCGACGCGGACGTGGCGGGTGGGCTCTATGACGCGGCCGGCATCGAGACCTGGCTCGTGGACTGGACCGATCCGGGAACGCGGCTCCTCCTCGATGTCGGGACGATCGGCGAGATCCGCCGGGCGGGCACCGCCTTCGTGGCGGAATTGCGCGGGCTGATGGACCGCCTCGACGAGGAGCGCGGCCGGACCTTCCGCGCCACCTGCGGCGCCGATCTCGGCGATGGGCGCTGCCGGGTCGATCTCGCCGACCCGCGCTACCGCACCAGCGGGACCGTTCTCGCGCCGGCAACACCGGGCGACATGCCGGCCGCCCTGGCGGGGTCCTTCCCCACCGGCCGCTTCACGGGCGGGCGGCTCACTTGGACCTCGGGCGGGAATACAGGTCTCGCCAACGACGTCCGGTCTCACGCTGCGGCCGATGCCAGCGCCCGGATCACGCTCTGGCAGGAGCCGCCCCGCGCCGTCATGGCGGGAGACGCCTTCACACTCACGGCCGGATGCGACAAGCGCCTCTCCACCTGCGCCGGCACCTTTGCCAACGCGTTGAACTTCCAGGGTTTTCCGCACATGCCCGGCAACGACTTCGTCATCCGCGGCATCGGCAATGCCGGTGCCCCCCTCGACGGTGGCAGCCTGTTCCGCTGAGCCGGCAAAGGAGACGGTCATGCCAAGCTCCGACCGGATCGTCGCCGAGGCACGGGGCTGGATCGGCACGCCCTATCGCCACCAGGCCTCCCTCAAGGGCGTCGGCTGCGACTGCCTCGGCCTCGTCCGGGGGGTCTGGCGCGGGCTCCTCGGGCCGGAGCCCGAAACCGCACCGCCCTATTCGGCGTCATGGGCGGAATCCGCCCTCCCCGGCAGCGACCCGATGGCGGAGGCCGCCCGCCGGCATCTCGCCGCCGTGCGCGATCCTCTGAACGCCTACACACCGAACGCAGGCGACGTCCTGCTCTTCGCCTTCCGCTCTCATTTGCCGGCAAAGCACTGTGCGATCGCGAGCGGGGATGGGACGATGATCCACGCCCATGACGGCGCGGCGGTGACGGAAGTCACCCTAACGCGATGGTGGCGCCGTCACCTGGCGCATGTGTTCCGGTTTCCGGGGGCCTGATATCGGGAAGCCGAGACGGCAGGCGCGCTTCCCCCTCTCCCCGCACGCGGGGAGAGGGGCACAGGCACCCCGTCGTGCCTGTGACGAGCGGAGCGAGGGTGAGGGGGCGGCTCCGAGTGAGGCTCGTCCGAAGAAGCCCCCTCACCGTCGGCTGCCGCCTCGACGTGCTCCCCAGCGAGGGGGAGACACGCCCCTCTCCCCGCAGGCGGGGCGAGGCGATGCGTACCGACCGGCGTAACCACCAACCTCGGGCAACGACGGTATGCGTCTCGCCCCCGTACAGGATGCGCGCTTCCCCCCTCTCCCCGCACGCGGGGAGAGGGTCGCAGGCACCTCGTCGTGCCTGCGACGAGCGGAGCGAGGGTGAGGGGGCGGCTCCGAGTGAGGCTCGTCCGAAGAAGCCCCCTCACCGTCGGCTGCCGCCTCGACGTGCTCCCCGACGAGGGGGAGACACGCCCCTCTCCCCGCGCGCGGGGAGAGGGGATGCGCACCGAGTGCCCCTAACATTGCCTCCCGTTTCCCTCCCGGAGCCCTCCCGCATGGCCACGCTCATCCTGCAGACGGCCGGGGCGGCCTTGGGGACCGCGCTCGGCGGCCCGATCGGCGGGGCGGTGCTGAGCACGCTCGGCGCCGTGGCTGGCGGCGCGATCGACAGCGCCCTGTTCGGGTCGCGGGCCGGGCCGCGCATCGTGGAGGGGCCGCGCCTCACCGATGTGGCCGGGCTCGCCTCCACGGAGGGCGAGCCGATCAAGCGGGTCTATGGCCGCGCCAAGGTGGGCGGCACCCTGATCTGGGCGACGCGCCCGCTGGAGGTGGCCAATACCAGCGTCCAGCGCGCCGCGTCCGGGGGCAAGGGGGGCGCCGGCCAGAAGACCGTGACCACCACCTATGCCTATTTCGCCGACCTCGCGGTGGGTTTGTGCGAGGGCGAGATCGCCCATGTCCGCCGGGTTTGGGCCGATGGCCGCGAGATCGACCTCACCACCCTGAATTACCGCCTGCACCGGGGCGGGGCCGACCAGGCGCCCGATCCGCTCATCGTCGCCAAGGAGGGCACCGACCGGGCACCGGCCTATCGCGGCCTCGCCTACATCGTGTTCGAGCGGCTGGCGCTCGCCGAGTTCGGCAACCGCGTGCCGCAGCTCTCCTTCGAGGTGATCCGCCCCGTGGAGGGGCTCGCCGGGATGGTCCGCGCGGTCTGCCTCATTCCCGGCTCGACGGAATTCGGCCTCGACCCCCGCCCGGTCACCGAGGATGCGGGTTTCGGCGCCACACGGGCGGCCAACCGGTTCCAGTTCCAGGAGGCGAGCGACGTCACCGCCTCCCTCGACGCCCTCCAAGCCCTGTGCCCGCGTCTCGCCCGCATATCGGTGGTGGCGAGCTGGTTCGGGAGCGACCTGCGTGCCGGCCACTGCACGGTGACGCCCAAGGTCGACCGGCCGGACAAGGCGACCCTCGGCGACACATGGAGCGTCGCCGGCCTGACCCGCGACGAGGTGGAGACGGTCTCGACCGCGCCCACGGGAGGTGCTGCCTATGGCGGCACGCCCTCCGATGCCGGGCTCGGCCGCCTCGTCGCCGAGCTGCGCCGTCGCGGTCTCGAGGTCGTGCTCTACCCGTTCGTGATGATGGACGTGCCCGTCGGCAACACGCTGCCCGATCCACGCGACGCGGGCGCGCTCCATCAGCCGCCCTATCCCTGGCGCGGGCGCATCACCTGCGCGCCGGCCCCCGGCCAGGCCGGCAGCCCGGACGGGACCGCCGCCGCGGCGACGCAGGTGGCGGCCTTCTTCCACAATCCCGACGGCTATCGCCGCTTCCTCCTGCATTACGCCGATCTCGCCGCGGGCTGGGCGGCCGACGGCGTGTCACTCTCCGGCTTCATCATCGGCAGCGAGTTCCCGAGCCTCACCCGCGTGCGGGGCGAGGGCGGACGCTATCCGGCGGTGGAGGCGTTCACAGCGCTCGCCCAGGAGGTGCGCGCCCGCCTCGGGGCCGGCGTCGCCCTGGTCTACGCCGCCGACTGGACCGAGTACGGCGCCCATGTCCGCGACGGCGGGGCGACGGTACGATTCCCCCTCGACGCGCTCTTCGCCGATCCCGCCATCGCGGCGGTAGGCATCGATTACTACCCGCCGATCAGCGACTGGCGCGACGGCGCGGACCATGCCGACCTCGCCGAGACCGACAGCCTCTACGACACGGCCTATCTCAAGCGCCGCCTCGGGGCCGGCGAGGCCTTCGACTGGTACTATGCCGATGACGCCGACCGGCGGGCGCAGGTTCGCACCCCCATCACCGACGGCGCTGCCGCCAAGCCCTGGATCTACCGGGCCAAGGACCTCGTCTCCTGGTGGTCGAACCCGCATCGGGAGCGCGATGGCGGGATCGAGACCGGCACCACGGCCTGGATTCCCCGATCCAAGCCGATCTGGCTCACCGAGATCGGCGTGCCCGCCGTGGACAGGGGCACCAACGGCCCGAACGTTTTCCCCGACGCGAAATCCTCCGAGAACGCCGCGCCGCCCTTCTCCGCAAATGTTCGCGACGACCTGATCCAGGCGCGTGGCCTCACCGCCATCCTGACCCGCTTCGATGCGGCGCTGCCGGGTTTCGAGCCGGCTCACAACCCGATCTCGCCCGTCTATGGCGGGCCGATGGTCGCCGCCGAGTCGATCTTCGTCTGGTGCTGGGATGCGCGGCCCTTCCCGGCCTTCCCGGATTTCGACACGGTCTGGGCGGATGCGGAGAACTGGTCCCTGGGTCATTGGATCACAGGACGGATCGAAGGGCTGGAGCTCGACCGCCTGATCGGCGCGATCCTCGCCGATCTCGGCATCGCGGCACCGGCCCGAATTGCCGCCGATGCCTGGCTCGACGGCTACGTCATCGACCGGCCGATGTCCGCGCGCGGCGCCCTGGAGCCGCTGGCCCAGGCCTATGGCCTCGACGTCTCGGCGGTGGGCGGCAGGCTCGACATTCGCGGCCCCCGCCGCGAGAGCCCGATCGTCCTGGCGGCCGCCGACCTCGTGCTTGCGGAGCGGGACCGGGCGCCCCTGAGCTTCGTCCGCGCCGAGGAATCCGAACTGCCCCGCGCGCTCACCCTCAGCTTCTGCGACGGGCAAAGCGCCGATTACCGGACCGCCACCGCCTCGGCGATCCGTCCCACCGGCATGAGGCGGCGCGAGAGCAGCGCCGACGCCCCCATCGTCACCCGCCGGGGGAGCGCCGAAGCGCTCGCCGAGGCGCTCCTCGACACGGCCATCGCCGGGCGCGACAGCGCGAGTTTCGGGGTGAGCCCGCGCCGGATCGACTTGGTGCCGGGCGACCTCCTGACCCTGCCCGGCGCGCCGCTGCCCCATCGGATCGTGCGGATCGCCGACAGCGCCGGCGCAAGGCGGATCGAGACCCGCGCGGTGCCGGTCCATAGCTCTCGCCTCGGCGCGAACCGAAGGCCCGACGAGAGGGGATACCGGCCGCCCCCGTCCATGGCCGGGCGACCCTTCGCCCGCGTCTTCGACCTGCCCGTGGACAGGGGCAGCCCGACGATCCTGCAATACCTCGCGGTCTCGGCCGATCCCTGGCCCGGCGAGATGGCGGTCTGGCGCTCGCCCGGCGCGGACGGCCCCCTCGGCCTGCACCGCATCGTCGATTATCCCGCCTGCCTCGGCGAGACGCTGACCCCACTGCCGCCCGGACCGCTCTGGCGCTTCGACCGGGGAACCCGGCTCGATGTGCGCCTGCGCCATGCCGGCGCCCTGTCCTCCATCGCGGAGAGCGCGGCGCTCTCGGGCGGCAACCTGTTCGCCCTCGTGGGCGAGGATGGCAGGGTCGAGATCATCGCGGCGGCGGGCGCCGAACTGATCGGCCCCGGCACCTACCGCCTCAGCCGCCTGCTGCGCGGCCTGATGGGAAGCGAGGATCTCAGCCGCCGCGCCAACCCGGCCGGTTGCCTCGTGGTGCGACTCGACGACGGGGCGGTGGTGCCCCTGGTGGAGCGGCTCGACGAGGCCGGCCGGCCGTTCCGCTACCGGATCGGGCCGGCCGCCCGCGACCCCGGCGATCCGACTTATGTGGAACTGCAGGCGAGCGCCGGCCTCCTGCCCCTCCTTCCGCTCGCACCGGTGCATCCGGTCGCGCGGCGCGAGGCCGGCGGGATCAGCCTGTCCTGGCTCCGCCGGGCGCGGCGGGACGCGGATGGCTGGGAGCCGGTGGACATCCCGCAGGACGAACCGGGCGAGACCTATCTCGTCGAAATCCATGCGGCGGGCGGCTCGACCCTGCGGACCGCCCGGACGAACGAGCCGGTCTTTCTCTACGCCACCGCCGACGAGGCCGCCGATTTCGGCGCGAAGCAGACCCGCCTCGACGTGAGCGTCGCCCAGGTCGGGACCGTCGCCGGACCCGGCCCGAGCCGCCGCGCCCTCCTGCCCGTGCGCTCCGCCTGAGCGACCCGACCGACCCGGAGTCACCCCCATGTCGCTGACGACAGACAGCCTCGCTTTGCCGCTGATCGCGGCGGCGCAGGCGGGAAAACACGTCACCCACAACGAGGCCCTGATCGTTCTCGACAGGCTCGTGCAGCTCGCCTGCCTCGACAAGGACCTTACGGCGCCACCGCCCTCGCCCACCGAGGGAGACCGCTACCTCGTCGCCGCCGCCGCGCCCACAGGCGCCTGGACCGGCCTCTCCGGCCACATCGTCCATTTCCATGACGGGGTCTGGAACGGGCTCGCGCCGAGGGCCGGGTGGCTCGCCTATTTGGCCGACGAGGACGCCTTCTACCGTTTCGACGGCACCGCCTGGACCGGCCTCGCCGCGACGATCTCCGCGTTGCAGAACCTCGTCCTTCTCGGCCTCGGCACCCAGGCGGATGCGGAGAACCCGTTCTCGGCCAAGCTCAACAAGGCCCTCTGGACGGCACGCGCCACGGCGGAGGGCGGCACGGGCGACCTGCGATTGGCCCTGAACAAGGCGGCCACGGGCAACGTCCTGTCGCTTCTCATGCAGACGGGCTTCTCAGGCCGCGCCGAGATCGGTCTCGTGGGCGACGACAGCCTGACGGCGAAGGTCTCGGCGGACGGCAACAACTGGTCCCATGCCTGGCGGGCGCTGGGGAATAACGGCTTCGTCGGATTCGGGTCGGCCGCTTCACCGGGCGGCCCGGTGCCGGCGGCCCCGCTCTTCGTCTCGGGCTCGTCGAGTTCCGCCCTGCTCCAGCTCGAATGCTACAGCGCCGGCTCGCCGGTGGCCAACATCACCGCGCGCATCGCCCGTGGCACCCCGGCCGCCCCCACCGGCATCCTCGCCGGAGACCGGTTCTTCGGTTTCTTCGGCCGGGGCTACCAGGCGACGGGCGGCTTCTCCGGCAACATGGTCACCTTCAACGGCCTCGCCGAGGAGGATTTCACCGCCACGGCACAGGGCACGATGGTCGATTTCCAGACGACGGAGATCGGCACGAGCACGCGCAGGTCCGTGGTCAAGTTCAGGGGCAACGGCGCCCTCGAACTCGTCGCCCGCGCCGGCACGCCCGGCACGGGGCTCGCACCCGGGCAGATCCTGTTCGACGGCACCGCCGCCGCATTCAAAGGCTATAACGGGACGCGCTGGTCCCGCCTCACGAACCTGCCCCGGTTCTCCGCCGCCATGAGTGCGGACATGACGATTCCGGCGGGCGCCTGGACCAAGGTGGCGTTCAACACCGCCGAGGTGAACGACCAGGGCGCCTTCGTGCCCGCGACGAACCGGTTCGTCGCCCCGGAGGCCGGCACCTACGCGTTCGGAATGGGCCTCGCCTTCCGCCGGAGCGGCAGCGCCTCGCCCACCGCGCTCCAGGCCCGGTTCTACCGCAACGGCGCGGCGTCCCCCCACCACCGGGCGGGCGTGACCGGCCTCGTGGACGGCGTCTCGACTCTCGCCCTCACGGCGACCCTCGCTCTGGCCGCCGGCGACACGGTGGAGGTGTTCGCGCATTTCACCGGCGCCGAGGGCGGCATCCTCGCCGCCGACACGGCGTTCTGGGGCCTCGCAATGCCCTGAACCGCCCGGGAGGAAGCGTCCTCCCCGATCGCGCGTCGCAGCACGACGCGCCTCCCCCCGTTCCCAAACCCCGGAGTGAACCATGGACCTCAGCGCCATCGGCCATGCCGTGCTCGTCGCCCGCGAGGGACGACGCCTTGACGCCTACCGCGATTCCGTCGGCATCTGGACCATCGGCATCGGCCATACCGGCGCGGCGGGTCCGCCCGCGGTGACGCCGGGCCTGCGTCTGACGGCGGCGGAATGCGACGCCCTCTTCGCCCGCGATGTCGGCCGCTTCGTGCGCACCGTCGCGGCGGTGGCGCCAAACGATCTGCCCAACCACGCCTTCGATGCCCTGGTCTCCCTCTGCTTCAACATCGGCGAGGGCGCGTTCCGGCGCTCGACCGTCGTGCGCCGCCTGAATGCCGGGGACCGCCCGGGCGCCGCCGAGGCGATCCTGATGTGGAACCGGCCCGCCGCCCTGATCCCGCGTCGGCGGGCCGAGTACGACCAGTTCCGCACGCCCTATGCGACCTCCCTGCCGCGCGCCCGCTCCACCGATCCCACGGCGATCCCACGCCCCGCCGAGGCGGCCCAGCTCCCGACCGGCCCGGCGGTGGAGCGACCGGAGGAGCGGCCGGGGATCGTTCCGAACCCGGCCATCGGCTCCGAGCGCCGCCCCCTCCCCCGCACGCCGACCGTGCGAACCGCACCGCCCCACCGGAGCACCGCGCCCGTGAGTGCCTGGGCGCGCCTCAAGGCCTCGCTCCGGGCTCTGTTCGGCGCGCGCGCCTGAGCCCGGAGCACCCGGTTCTCCCTCCCCCGCCGCATCCCGGAGATCGCCATGAGACCCTCGCCCCTCGTCCTCGGCGGCCTTGCCGCGCTCCTCACTTCCTGCGCCGCCTCGCCCTGCATGGCCTCGCCCATGGAGACCGCCATCCTCCTGCCCTGGGGCGACGGCGCGATCGCCCTTGCCCAAGTGATCACCGCCTGCCTGGTGCCCCTGGCAATCACCGCCGCGACCGCTGCCGTGGCGCGGATCGCCGGCCCGTTACAGGTCCTGATCACGACCTCCCTCGTGGAGCGCCTCGTGCGCAACGTCGGCGATTACGCGGTCAACGCAGTCGCCGGCGCGGTCCGCGGGCGGACCTTGTCGGTGCCGGTGGGCTCGGCCGTGATCGCGCAGGCGGTCCAGCGAGCGCTGGATCAGGCACCGGCCTGGCTGGTGACGGCGGCGGGCGGGGCGGAGGGCCTCGCCGAGAAGGTCTTCCGCAGCCTGCCCCTCGACGAGGAGGCCACGACGGGCAACACCCTGCCCCCTGCCCTCGACGCCCTGCGCGCGGGCCAGGACCGGGCATCGCCGACCTGAGCCGCGTTCCGCGGGCAGCGGCAGAGAGAGGGTTCCCATGGACAGGATCGCGCTCGAAGCCGCCCGCCTGCTGTTCTCGGAGGAGGGCGCGGGCTGGATCGTCGCCGCCCTTCTCGGCTTCGCCTGCCTGCATCTCTACCGGGAGGTGGGCCGCTCTCAGGAGGCCCGCATCGGCGATGCCGGCGCCACCGCGACGGCTTTGGAACGGGCCTCCCAGGCGAATTCCGCCGTGGCACTGGCCATCGAGAGCCGGACGCGGGTGCTCGAAGACCTCTCCCGTCTCGCGAGCGAGATCTCGCGCGGTGTCGACCGCAGCGACGAGCGGGCGCGGGAGAAGTTCGACGAGATCCTGCGCCGCCTGTCGGACACCCGCCACGAGGGCCGATGACGCGAAAGGCCGTCGCTCGAAGCGATGGCCCTGCCCCTTTCCCGTGCCCCCTTTTTCGGAGAACGCCCGATGACCCGTCTCTTCCCGCCCTCCTCGCGCCTGCGCGCCGCCTCCGGCCGCCTCCGGGCCGCCGAGACCCGCTTCGAGAGCTCGATGACCGACCTGTGCCGGGCGGCCCTCGACCATATCGACCGCCAGCACCTCCTCGGCCTCGCCCTGCAGCGCCTCGTCGCGCAGCGCGTCGGCCCCTCGTGACGCCGCAATCCGGGAACCGGAGTGCCCGCCATCGGCTTGCCCGCTCACCGCTCGTGGCGACACGTTCCGACCGCTCGGAAACGGGGTCCGGCCGAACCCGCATTCAGGGGGCATTCAGTGCCCGAAGACCATTGACTCAATCCATGCGTATCCTTCTCGCCCTGCTGTTTATCGGCCTGACCGTCGCGGCCTTCGCGACGGGGCCGATTCGCACGCTGGCGGAGGAGACGATGACGCCCGGGACGTCCGAGGTCTCGGCGCCGATGCACGCGGTCCCGCCGAGCGAGAGCTGTCTCAGCCCGGCGGATCTGCGCGAGGCGGTGGCGGACAAGCGGGTGATCGAGCCGGTGGCCGCGATCCGCGCCGCCCGGACGGTGATCTCCCGGGCCGAGATCCAGCGTGCCCGGCTCTGCCGGCACGGGGAGGGCCTCGCCTATCTCCTGACGGCCTTGCGCCGGGACGGACAGTTCGTCCACGTGCTGGTGGATGCCACCACCGGACGGGTTATCGGCAGATAAAGGCGGGAGCGCCTATCGTTCTCCGCGACGGGGGCTTCACCGCCGCCTCATCTTGGGAGTGAATCGCAGTGCGTCTGCTCGTCGTCGAGGATGACCGGGACATCAACCGGCAAGTGGTCAGCGCGCTCGAGGAGGCCGGCTACGTCGCCGACAAGGCCTTCGACGGCGAAGAGGGCGCCTATCTCGGCGAGAGCGAGCCCTACGACGCGATCATCCTCGACATGGGCCTGCCGAAGGCGGACGGCGTCACCGTGCTGCAGAAATGGCGCCGCGCCGGCATCAAGACGCCGGTCATCATCCTCACGGCCCGCGACCGCTGGTCGGACAAGGTCGACGGGTTCGATGCCGGGGCCGACGATTACGTGACCAAGCCCTTCCACATGGAAGAGCTGATGGCCCGCGTGCGCGCGTTGCTGCGCCGTGCCACCGGCCATGCCACCAGCCAGATCTCCTGCGGGCCGGTCGTGCTCGATACCCGGTCGGGCCGCGTCTATGTGGACGGCAACCCGATCAAACTCACGAGCCACGAATACCGCCTGCTCGCCTACCTGATGCACCATACCGGCCGCGTGGTCTCGCGGGCCGAGCTGACGGAGCATCTCTACGACCAGGATTTCGACCGGGATTCCAACACGATCGAGGTCTTCGTCGGGCGTCTCCGCAAGAAGCTCGCGGTGGACCTTATCCAGACCGTGCGCGGCCTCGGCTACCTCGTCGATCCGAACCAGCCCGCGCCGCGGGTGTAGGGGGTAGAACTTCGGCGGGTCTTGCTCCCGTCTCATCTGAGCCCCATAATCGGCTCAGATGAGACGGGAGTGCGACATGGCGAGCTACGACATGCCCAGCGGGGTGGCCGTTGCCGACGTTCTGGGATTCGAAGGGCCGAGGTCCGGCGAAAGCACGGACGCGAATGTCATCGCGCAGGTCACGGCGGGACTGCCGGTGGCCTCCGTTGACCGGCTCGCCTCCGCCGTCGCTCCCGACGATCGGACATTCGCCTTCAATTTCGTGGCACGCGCTACGCTCAACCGCCGCCGCGCCGAGGCGAAGGCGAGGCTGACCCCGCATGAGAGTGCGAAGGTGGTGCGTCTGGCGAAGGTGTGGGCGATGGCCCGTGATGTCTGGAAATCGGATGACGCCGCCCGGGACTTCCTTCACCGCCCTCATCCTCTCCTCGAGAACCGGCCGCCCCTCGAAGTCGCGCTGGAATCCGAGTTCGGCGGACCACGCGTGGAGTCCGTCCTCGGCCGGCTCAAATATGGCTCCGCTGCGTGAGCGGTCAGACGCTCGCGCAGGCACAGAAGGCCTATCGAATCGGGGATCCCGACGGCGAGTACGCAATCTTCGATCCGACGGGGTCACGTCTTTTCCCCGGCCGATGGAACACACCGGCAAGCCCGATGATCTATGCGTCGGCCGACTACTCCACATCCATGCTCGAAAAGCTCGTCCACGGCAGCGGACGGCTTCCACCCAACCAGCACTACGTCGAGATCCTCCTGTCGGCCGGTCTCTCCTACGAGGTGCTGTCCCAACCTGCGGTGCCGGGATGGGATCATCCCGATTGCAACGCGTCGCGGACCTTCGGCGAAACTTGGCACCGCTCTCGCCGGTCGCTGCTTCTGTTCGTCCCGAGCGTCGTGGCGCGCGTGAGCACCAATATCCTCATCAACCCGGACCATCCGGATTTCGGCAGGATCACGGTGGGGCTTCATCAGCCATGCTGGTGGGACAACCGCCTGTTCGAGCGGCCGGGCAGCCCCGCCTCATCGCCGCCGGTCCACGCCGCCCGGCCGCTCGACACCCCTTCCGGTATCGGCGAGCCCGGTGAGGCTCGGCCCATGGAGCCGTGACGTCTCTTGCCGTGACGTCTCTTGCAACTCGCGGGCAACCGCACGCCTGATCGCCTCGTCGGACGAAACGCCCCAGCGCTCCGCCAGGGCTTTCACCAGCAGTTCGGTCTCGGGATCATCGATGTCGAAGGCCATCGCCGCATCTCCATTCGGATGATGGTACAGACGGTACGACACGTCTTTCAGCCAGAGCGAGACCGCCGCACCATCATGACGACGAGACGAGTGTGATCGCCTTCCCCTCCTGGCTGCCGTTCCGGCGCCGCTCCATCGCCGTGCGCCTGGCGGGCTCCGCTCTGATCGCGAGTTCGGCGATCCTGCTCATCGCGGCCTGGATCCTCACCACTCTCTATCGCGAGAACACCGAGCGCTCCTTCGACAGCCGGC
Source organism: Methylobacterium bullatum (assembly GCA_902712845.1). NCBI lineage: Bacteria > Pseudomonadati > Pseudomonadota > Alphaproteobacteria > Hyphomicrobiales > Methylobacteriaceae > Methylobacterium > Methylobacterium bullatum. The sequence goes on along the minus strand of LR743504.1, from coordinate 1,316,346 downwards.
TCCTCGTCTACGCCAACAACCTCGCCACCGACCTCGTCTCGCCCAACGATCCCGAGAGCCGCTCCTTCAACCTCAGCGACCCGCGCTTCGACCTGCCGCTCTCGGGCTGGTACTGGCAGGTGGGGCGGCCGGATGCGCGCCCGCGCGACCTGCGCACCTCGCGCTCCCTCGTGGGCGTGCCCCTGAAGCCGGCCGGCACCCCGGACAACAATGCCGGGATCGGCCAGATCCGCCAGGGCTACGGCAAGGCCCAGGACGACCGGCCCCTGCGCATCATCGAGCGCGACGTCGATCTCGGCGAGGAGGGACGCTACACCGTTCGTGTCGCCGGCCCGGCCGACGAGATCGAGAACGATGTCGGCCGCTTCCGCTTCTCGCTGATGGTGACGTTCGGCCTGCTCGGCCTGTTCCTGGCGCTGACGACCCTGCTGCAGATCCGCTTCGGCCTGGCGCCCCTGGCCAAGCTCCGCACGGCGCTCGGCGCGATCCGCCGGGGCGAGGCCGACCGGATCGACGGCGAGTATCCGCGCGACATCGCGCCGCTCGCCGGCGAGGTGAACCTGCTGATCGAGACCAACCGCGAGATCCTGGAGCGCGCACGCACGCAGGTGGGCAACCTCGCCCATGCCCTGAAGACGCCGCTGTCGATCATCGTCAACGAGGTCGGCGCCAGCGACGCGTCGGACGACCTCGCCGCGAAGATCCGCGAGCAGGCGGCGGTGATGCGCGACCAGGTGAATTACCATCTCGACCGGGCGCGGGCGGCGGCTCTGGCCGGCACCCTCGGCACCTCCACCGAGGTGGAGCCGGCCCTCGCGGGCCTCGTGCGCACCTTCGGCAAGATCTACCGCGACAAGGACATCGCCTACGAGGTCCATGTCCCGCCGGGCCTGCGCTTTCGCGGAGAGCGCCAGGATTTCGAGGAGATGATCGGCAACCTCGTGGACAACGCCTCGAAATGGGCGCGCAGCCGCGTCGCGATCCGGGCGGAGACGGTGAGCGAGCACCATTATCCCCACCTTCTCGTCTCCATCGAGGATGACGGGCCGGGCCTGCAACCGGAAGACCGCGCGGCGGTGCTCGGCCGCGGACGGAGGCTCGACGAGACCAAGCCGGGCTCAGGGCTCGGTCTCTCCATCGTCGCCGATCTGGCGGCGCTCTATCGCGGCCGCTTCCGCCTGGAAGAGGCGACACTCGGCGGTGTGCGGGCCGTCATCGAGGTGCCCGGAGACGCGCCGAATGCCAGCGCGGGATGAGCGCCGGGCTATGCGAAACGCGCCGAATGGTGTTTCAGGCGGGGATGCCGCCGAGGCCGGCCCGTCTGAAACGGCACAGGTTCGCGTGACACCGTGTCGCCGGACCGGTCCCTGCGCTCGGACCCGTCCGGCGCTTACATGGTGTGGCATGAGTTCGGGGTGAGATGACGGCGATCTGGTTCATACTGGCGGTGATGACGGGCGGCACCGTGCTGGCCCTGCTCTGGCCGATGTCGCTGTGGTCCAAGACCCGGCGGGCGGACGCCGCTTCCCCGCCACCGGCCGGGGCGCTCGTCACCGAGACCGGCTTCTACGAGGATCAGCTCCGCGAAATCGAGCGCGACCTGACGCGGGGGCTGATCGCCCCCGGTGAGGCCGAGGCCGCCCGTACCGAGGCGGCCCGCCGTCTTCTGCGTGCGAGCCGCGAGAACCCCGAAGCCGTCTCCGATGGGATCGCCGAGCCGGCCCTGCGCCAGCGTCGGGCGGCCTCGGCTTTCGCGCTGTCGACGATCCCCCTCGTGGCGCTCATTGCCTACGGGCTCTACGGCTCGCCGCACATGCCGTCCCAGACGGCCGCCGACCGGCAGGCGGTGCAATCCGGCGGGCAGGACATGCTCAAGGCCATCGGCCAGATCGAGGCACGGCTCGCCAGCGATCCGAGCGACGGTCGCGGCTGGTCGGTTCTCGCCCCGGTCTATGTCCGCCTCGGACGGTTCGACGATGCGGCCCATGCCTATGAGGCCGCGACCCGCCTGCTCGGCGAGTCGCCGCAGCGCCTCTCCGATTGGGGCGAGGCCCTGGTCGCCGGCGCCAACGGGACCGTGACGCCCCGGGCGAAGGAGATCTTCGAACGGGCGGCGAGCCTTGATGCCGGCGCCGCCAAGCCGCGTTTCTACCTGGCGCGCGCCGCCGAACTCGAGGGCAACATCCCCGGCGCGGTCCGCCAGCTGACCGCCCTGATGGAGAACGCTCCGGCCGATGCGCCCTGGCTGCCCCTCGTGCGCGAGACCCTGACCCGCCTGCAAGGCGAGGCGCCGGCCGCGACGACCAAGCCCGGCCCGGAAGCCTCCCAGGCTAAGCCCCCCGAGGCCGGCCCCGCGGCCGCGTTGCAGGCGATGCCCGCCGCCAATCGCGACGCGGCGATCAGGAGCATGGTGGAGGGTCTCGACCGTCGCCTGTCCGAGAAGGGAGGCACCACCGACGAATGGGTGCGGCTCGTCAGATCCTACGGCGTGCTCGGTGATCGCGAGAAAATGAAGGCGACCCTCGACCGAGCGCGGACTGCGATCGGGACCGATGCGGAGGCTGGAGCCAAGCTCGACGAACTCGCCCGCGAGTTCGGCCTCGCCTCGGCGCCAGCGGCTCCGCCGGTGACCGCCGCCGATGCGGCCGAGCGCGCCGGGACGGATGCCGCCGTGGCCGCCGTGAAGGCGATGCCGGCGCCCGAGCGGGACGCGGCCATCCGCGGCATGGTCGCCGGCCTCGACCGGCGCCTCGCCTCGAAGGGCGGCACGGTGGATGATTGGCTGCGTCTCGTGCGTTCGTACAGCGTATTGGGCGAGCGCCAGCAGGCGAGCCATGCCCTCGACCGCGGCCGCATGGCCCTCAGCCCGGATGCCCGCGCCATGGAGAAGCTCGACATCCTCGCCCAGGAACTCGGCCTGCGCGGCGGCAACGACAAGCCGTGATCCGGGCCGCGCCGCAGGACGCCCCCTGACAATCCGCCCCGGCCACGGCCCTTGACCCGGAGTGCCATGGGGCCGAAACCCGATACACGCCAGACGACAGGACAACCGGATCTGCCATTCCGGGTCTCCTCAGCGCCCATCGATGAGGCGCCGGAACAGAAACGGGACGAAACTCGTGACTCGCAAGAGCCGCCGCCTGATCCTGATCGCCGCCTGCGGTGCCGTGCTCGCCCTGGCCCTCGGCCTGATCCTGTCTGCCATGAGCGGGTCGATCGTGTTCTTCCGGTCACCGACCGAGGTGACCGCGCAGGGTGTGGCGCCGGGCACCCGCTTCCGCCTCGGCGGACTGGTGAAGGAAGGCTCGCTCCAGCGCGGCCCCGACCAGAACATCGATTTTGCCGTGACCGACACCAACGCAACGGTCCAGGTCCAGTATCGCGGATTGCTTCCCGACCTGTTCCGCGAGGGCCAGGGCATCGTCGCCGAGGGGCGGCTTGAACCGGGCGGCATCTTCCGCGCCGACACCGTGCTGGCCAAGCACGACGAATCCTACATGCCCCGCGAAGTCGCCGATGCGCTCAAGGCGCAGGGACGGTGGCAGGAGGGCGGCTCCAAGGGAGCCCCCGCCGGGAAAGCCGCCGAGGGCGTGAAGACCGCCGACGGCGAGCCGACGCTCGGACGGCGCAGCGAACGATGACCGGTATGACGATGAGGAAGGACAATCCGACGTGCTGATCGAAGTCGGACATTTCGCGCTGGCATTGGCGCTGGCGCTTTCCCTGGTCCAGGCGGTGATGCCGGTCTGGGCCGCCCGCTCGGGGGACGCGGCCCTGCGCGCCGTGGCCACTCCGGCGGCGCTCGGCACCTTCGCCTGCATCCTGTTCTCGTTCGGGGCGCTCACCTACGCCCATGCCACGTCGGACTTCTCGGTCCAGAACGTGATCGAGAATTCGCACACGGCCAAGCCCTTCCTCTACAAGCTCTCGGGCGTGTGGGGGAACCATGAGGGCTCGATGCTGCTCTGGGTCCTCATCCTGGCCCTGTTCGGCGCCCTGGTCGCGGTGTCCCGGAACTCGGTTCCGCCGGTGCTCCGCGCCAACACCCTGGCGGTCCAGGGTCTCGTCACCTTCGTCTTCGTGCTGTTCATCATCACGACGTCGAACCCGTTCATGCGGGTGAGCCCGGCGCCGATCGAGGGCAACGACCTCAATCCGTTGCTGCAGGATTTCGGCCTCGCGATCCATCCGCCGCTCCTCTACGTCGGCTATGTCGGCTTCTCGATCACCTTCGCCTTCGCCATCGCGGCGCTCATCGACGGCCGTATCGACGCGGTCTGGGCGCGCGCCGTCCGCCCCTGGACGCTGATTGCCTGGAGCTTCCTGACGCTGGGCATCGCGATGGGCTCGTACTGGGCCTATTACGAGCTCGGCTGGGGCGGCTGGTGGTTCTGGGATCCCGTCGAGAACGCCTCGCTGATGCCCTGGCTCGCAGGCACGGCGCTGCTTCATTCCACCGTGGTCATGGAGAAGCGCGACGCGCTCAAGGTCTGGACGGTGCTGCTCGCCATCCTCACCTTCTCGCTGTCGCTGCTGGGCACCTTCATCGTCCGCTCAGGCGTGCTCACCTCGGTGCATTCCTTCGCCACCGACCCGACGCGCGGCGTCTTCATCCTCGCCATCCTGATCCTGTTCATCGGCGGCTCGCTCAGCCTCTTCGCCTGGCGCGCGCCCATGCTGCGGCAGGGCGGCCTGTTCGCGCCGATCTCGCGCGAGGGCGCCCTGGTGATGAACAACCTGTTCCTCGCCGCCGCCTGCACCACGGTCTTCGTCGGCACGCTCTACCCGCTGCTCCTCGAATCCCTGACCTCCGAGAAGATCTCGGTGGGGCCGCCTTTCTTCAACTACACCTTCATCCCCCTGGCGATCCCGCTCCTCCTCATCGTTCCCTTCGGCCAGACCCTGGCCTGGAAGCGCGGCGACGTGCACGCGGCCTCGCAGCGCCTGTTCGCCGCCATGGGTGTCGCCCTCGCGGTGGGCCTCGCCGTGCTCGCCTGGACCTGGGGTGGCCCGATGATGGCGCCCATCGGCATCGGCCTCGGCGCCTATCTCGTCGTCGGCTCGGCCATGGAGATCGTGTCGCGGGCCCGTGGCTACGGCAACAGCCGGGCACGGACGGTGAGCGGCGTCATGCGACGGGCGCTGGGCCTGCCCCGCTCGGCCTGGGGCACGGCGCTCGCCCATGCGGGCGTCGGAATCGTGGTTCTCGGCATCGCCGCGCAGGGTTGGGCCACGGAGGCCCTGAGCACGGTGAAGCCGGGCGAGTCCCTCACCTCCGGCCCCTACGTGGCGACCCTCGACCGGGTCGGCCCGCGCACGGGCGAGAATTACGAGGAGACGACGGCCTTCCTGACCATCCGCAATACGGCCGGTGACTTCATCGGCACGGTTGAGACGGGCAAGCGCTTCTATCCCAGCCGCAAGATGAACGTGACGGAATCCGGGTTGCTCACCGTCGGGGTCAGTCAGGTCTATGCCAGCCTCGGCGAGATGGTCCCCGGCGGGGCCATCGGCCTGCGGCTCTACTACAAGCCCCTGGTGCTGCTGATCTGGCTCGGCTCCGTCGTCATGGCGCTGGGCGGGGCGGTGTCCCTCACCGACCGCAGGATGCGGGTGGGCGCACCCGCAAGGGCGAAGGAGAAGGCCAAGACCATGCCCGGCACCATGGCGCCCGCCGAATGAGCGCGGCCCGTCTTCCCCGCCTGCTCGTCGCGCTGGCGCTTCTCGCCGGCTCGACGGGTACCACCCTGGCCGTCCAGCCGGACGAGGTCCTGCCGGACGCCAAGCTCGAAGCGCGGGCGCGCGACATCTCCTCCGGGCTGCGCTGCCTCGTCTGCCAGAACCAGTCCATCGACGATTCCGATGCGCCCCTGGCGCGCGATCTACGGCTCATCGTGCGGGAGCGCCTGAAGGCGGGGGACGACGACCGGCAGGTGCAGGATTACGTGGTCGGCCGCTACGGGGAATACGTCCTGCTGCGCCCGGTCCTCGCCCTGCACACGCTGCTGCTCTGGCTGACGCCCCTCATGGCCCTCGGCCTCGGTGTCTTCGGCCTCTGGCGCCTGTCGCGTCGACGCGCGGATCACGAGACCAAGCTGAGCCCGGCGGAAGAAGCCGAGATCGCTGCGCTGACGCGGCGCGACTGACGAAGCCCTCATGCTGCGCCGCAGCATGCTCGGTTCCCGGCACGATGCTAGATGGAATCGCATCCTTCCCAGGAGCACTTTCGGGGTCGGACGCACCAGTTTCGGTGCCTCACGCTGTCAACCTATGTATTCTTGACATGCATTGAGATATTTTTTTGCCAAGTCATGCATCCCAAGCATTGACGCATTGCAACATTCGTCCCTTCGCAGCGCAGCATAGAATCGGCATATGTCGGTCTCCCGGTGCAACCGGCTCTCCGAACGGGCACTCCCGGCGGACAGTAACCGCACAGGTTCCCTCATCATGCGCATCTCGTCCAAAGCCCTCCTCGCCGCCGCGCTCACCCTCGCCTCCGTCACGGCCTCCCTGGCGACCGAACTTTCGCCCGCGAGTGCCCAGAGCGTCGACCTCGGCACCTATCGTGGTTCGGCCTATTACACCGTCGAGAATGGCCGCTACCGCGTGGTCGCCACCCTCGCCAGCGTCAATTCCGGCCATGATCTGCCCCAGGTCATCCGCCTCGTGACGACCTTGAATCCCGAACAGACCGTCCACCTTTCGGTGCCGGGCACGCTTGGCTCCGACGGACGCGAGACCACCATCGCCTTCTCGCGTACCGGCGACAGGGTCGATGTCGCCTCGGCCGATTCGACGGCCTACTGAACTGCTCTTTCCTCGGTCATCCGTATCCATCGATGCCTGGGGTCGCTCCCTCACGGACGGCCCCAGGCGTTTAATCCAATAATTTCAATTTGTTAGCCGCCTCGATTTAAACTCCCGGCAAGGTTCGGGCGTCATCAGCTTCACGATAGCTTTAGATGACGGAACACATCGATGCGCCTTTCCCTCGGCAACAAACTCGCGGCGGTGATGGGGCTTCTGGCACTCGGTGCCTGCGCCCTGTCGCTGTTCAACGACCGCGTGGTGCTGCATCAGCAGGCGCGGGCGGCCGACATGGATTCGGTCTGGGAACAGGCCCTGTCGGCGCAAAGCCTCGCCCTCGCCATCGAACGGACGGTGGTGGCGGCGGGCGCGGTCTACACGGCGGACGATACCGATGACGCCAAGGCCAAGTTCGGTGCCCTGAAAACCGCCCTCGCCGAGGTCGGCCAGCAGAAGGACGTGTTCCTGAGCCGGATCGTCGGGCAGGTTCCCGATGCGGATCGCCTCAAGCTCGATCTGATGCTGAAGGAGTTCCTCGCCTATCAGACCGATACGGCGGAACTCGGCCTCACCATCTCACCGAAGGCCGCGCTCATCCAGGGCACCGACGAGGCCACCGTGGCGAGCCGCGCCAGGATGGTGTCCGCGATCACGCGCATCGGCAAGGACACGCTCAGGCGCCTCGGCAACGAACGTGCGGAGACCGTGGCGGAGATCGAGCAGACCCGCATCATCAGCCTCGTGGCCTCCGGGGCGGTGATCCTCTTCACCTTCGGCTTCGCTCTCTGGCTCGTCCTCAAGGAGATCCGCCAGCCGCTAGCCCGCCTCGGATCGGCGATCGATGCCCTTGCCGCCATGGATCTCACCCGGGCCATTCCATTGATGGAACGACGCGACGAGATCGGAACCATGGCCCGCTCCATTGCGGTGCTGCGGACCGTCATCGTCGACAAGGTGGAAGGCGATGCGCGCGCACTCGCTCGTTCCGCTCTCGAAGCCGAGCGGGCCGCGCGCCTGGAGGCAGCCGCCCAGGCCTTCGAGCAGGAGGCTCAATCGGTGGCGCAGGATCTGTCGAGCGCCGCCCGAGCCATGGCCGGCGCGGCGGAGGCGGTGTCGGACGCCGTGCGCCTCACGCGGGATCAGACCACCATCGTTTCGGAAGGTGCGGTCGGCGCGGGGCAGCAGGTGCGCAGGGCCGCGGCAGCCAGCGCGGATGTCGCAGGAAGCAGCGAGGCCATCGACCGGCAATCGCGGATCCGCGACGGCTTGGGCGAACTGGCACACCGCGAGGTCACCGCGACGCGCCGGGCCGCCGCCCTCCTCACCGAGGCGGGCCGCGAGATCGGCACGGTGGTCGAGACCATCGCCACCGTCGCCGCGCAGACGAATCTCCTGGCCCTCAATGCCACGATCGAGGCGGCGCGGGCGGGCGAAGCCGGACGCGGCTTCGCGGTTGTCGCCGGCGAGGTGAAGGCGCTCGCCGCCCAGACGGCGGGCGCCACCGAGGCGATCAAGGGACAGATCGAGGCGATGCGTGGCGCCGCGCAGGACACCCTCCGGGCGGTGGAGGCCATCGGTGGAACGATGGATCAGATGGCAGGCGCGGATGCGGCCGTGGCCCTTGCTCTCGAGGCTCAGCGGATCGCGGGCGCGCGCGTCGCAGACAGTGTCGCCGATGCCGAGGCCAGCGCGGACGCCGTGTCGGGTGGCATCGCCACCGTCGAGGATGCTGCGGCATCCAGCGCACAGGCTGCGGAATCGGTGAGGGCCGTCGCCGGCCGCGTGGCGGCGGCGAGCCTCGCCCTCGACGAGAGCATCGCGGGGTTTCTCGCCAGTGTCAGGGCCGCCTGACGTGAGGCCGCGCCTCGCTTTTGCCCCAGTGAAATCGGAGGAGATCGTCAAGGCCGCCGGTCGCTGACGCACCGCGCGTTGAGATTTTGTTTACTTTGACTCGCGAGCGTCCAGCATGGCTTCGCCGATCGCTCCCCAATCCGCCCGCTGCTTCGTCGCCTCCTCCATGGCGGCGCTTGTCCTCAGCCTCGGCCTTGCCGCTCCGGCATCGGCTCATCCGCATGTCTGGGTCACGTCGAAGGCGGAGATCGATTACGGCGAGGGCGGCAAGGTGACCGGCATCCGCCATGCCTGGACCTTCGATGCCAGCTACTCGGCCTCGGCAATACAGGGCCTGGACGCCAATGGCGACGGGACGGTCTCCCCGGACGAACTCGCGGGCCTCGCCACCGACAACACCGCCAATCTCGCGGAATTCGCCTACTTCACCAAGCTCAAGATCGGCGGCAAGGATCAGGCCTTCGGCGACCCGGTGGAGCCGCGCATGAGAATGGACGGCGACAAGCTGACCCTCAGCTTTCTTCTCCCGCTGAAATCGCCCGTGGCGCAGGGGCGCGGAGTCGCCGCCTTGGAAGTCTTCGACCCGACCTATTTCGTCGCGTTCAGCCTCTCGGAGGATGCCGACACCGCCCGCCTCGTTGGGGCTCCCTCCGGCTGCGCCGCGACGATGACCCGCCCCAAGAAGGAGGCGCCGAAGACCGCCGATGCCAAGCCGGGCATGTCGGAGGCCTTTTTCGAAGCCCTCACGAACGCCTCCAGCTACGGCGTCCAGTTCGCCAACCGGATCATCGTCGCATGTCCGTAGGCACCGCCATCACCGCGCCGGCGACGTCCCGCAGCAGGCTCGCCCTCCAGTTCGCCCTGGCGCTGGCGGCCATCGCCCTCGTCGCCCTCGCTTTCACGTCGCTGTCGCTGCTCATCGGCTCCGGCGTGGCTCCGCCGCCGCGCTCGCCCTTCGGCATGGGCTTGCGCGAAGCCGCCCCCTCCGCAACCGGCATCGGCGGCTGGCTGCTCGCCATGCAATCGAGTTTTTCACGCAGCCTGCAAGCCACCGTCGCCGCGATCAAGCAGGGCGGAAGCTGGGGGCCGATGGTCCTCATCGGCTTCAGCTATGGCGTGTTCCATGCCGCCGGACCGGGCCATGGCAAGGCGGTGATCGCCGGCTACATCGTGGCCGGGGAGCGGGCGCTGGTGCGCGGCTTCTCCCTCAGCGCCGCCGCGGCCTTGCTCCAGGCTCTCGTCGCCATCGCCATCGTCGCCATCGGCAATCTTCTTCTCAACGCCACCGCCGCCGGTATGACGCGGGCCGGCACGGTGATCGAGACGGTGAGCTTCGCCCTCGTCGTCCTCCTCGGCCTCATAGTGACGTGGCGGAAGGCCGGACGACTGGCGGGACTCGTCCACGGCAGCGGCCCGGCCGCCTGCTCCCCCGGTTGCGGCCATGTCCACCTCACCGACGCCTCCGCCATCGGACGCCTAGATTCCTGGCGCGAGCGGGCCGGTGTGGTGCTCGCGGCCGGCTCACGCCCCTGCGCCGGCGCCATCCTCATCCTCGTCTTCTCCGCCTCACAGGGTATCCTGGCGGCAGGCATCGCGGCGACCTTCGCCATGGCTCTGGGCACCGCCCTGACCACCGGATTGCTGGCGAGCCTGGCGGTCTTCGCCAAGGCCCTGGCCCTGCGTCTCGCGGGCGGGCGCGGCGCGACCGGCGCCGTTGCGGTGGGAGGGCTCGAACTCCTGGCCGGGGCCTTCGTCCTCGTGCTGGGCATCGCCATGCTGGCGGGGCTCGCCGTGGGCGTGGGCGGCTGAGATTTTCCTCGTCACGGCACGCGATCCCGTGGCAGGTTCCGGATGCCCCGCCGGTTCGAGCTGGGGTTTTCCCGTGAAACCAGAGGGAGCCGGCACGCATGGCAACGGGTTTCGAGCACATCCTCCATTGGCGTCTGTTGGCTGGCTCGCACCCTTTCCCCGGTCCCGATGGCGGCACCTGCATCAACGAGGCGGCAATCGTCGCCGCGGGCTTGCCCTACCGGACGATCCGTTCCTCGTCGGATTGCCCGCCGTGCTTCTCGGCACCGCTCGCCGCCTACGCGCTCGGCCTCAACGATGCGATGCCGGACGACCAGCGCCCCCGATTGATGGCCTTCGTCCTTCGCCTGTCAGGCTCAGCCGATACCCCGGAGGTAGAGACGCAGCGCGTCCGCTGTCTCGCCCTCGAGAGCATCCGCCGCATCCTGCCTCCTCTCCTCGACCGCGCGGGTTTCGCGGATCTCGCCGCCCTTTGCGACGAAGCGCGGGATCTCGATGCCGGTGTCTCGGCGGCCCATGAGGCCGCGTGGCGCGGAGGCGCTATCGCGCAGGCCGCCTCCCGGCAGAGGGATTGGAGACGGGGCGCCCTCGCCTCTTCCGTCGCTCGCAGCGCGGCGGCCGCGGTGAAATCGGCCGGCGATGCCCGTTGCGCCGCCGAGGTCGCGGAAAGTGCGGCGCCTTTCTTCGAGGGCGTCTGGGACAGCGCCGCAACCATCCTCGACGAGGCCCTGGCCATCGGGAGGCAGGCGCCCGACATCGATCTCGTTCAGGCGCGGGATCGGCTGGATGCGGCGCGGGCAGGCGCGGCGCGAACGCCTGCCGCCTCCGGCAGATGAGTCAGCCCGCCACCGGCCCCGATGCCAGATCGAGTTCGGTGGTGGCGCAGTTGTCGAGCCAGATGCCGGTGAGGTGGAAGAAGAACGTGCCGTGGCCGACGACGGCGATGGTGCGCTCTCGCCGTTCGGTCAGCCAGTCGCGGAACGTCGCCACGCGACGATCGAAGAGGTGGCGCGGCTCCACATGCACACCCTCCGCGATCGGCTCGCCCTCGGCATGCCACCAGATCTCCGGCAGGTGGTCGATATCGAGATGCGGGAATTCCGCCTTCAACACTGAGGCGGCGCGCCCGACATCGCAACTGCTCTCCTGGCATTCGCGATGGAGCACTTCCACCAGGATCTCGGGCTTGGCCGGATGATCGCCGAAAATGCCGGCGGTGGTCTGGATGGCGCGGGTGAGCGGAGACGTCACCACCAGATCGAACGGGATGTCCCGCAGCCTCTCCCGTGCCGCAGCGACCTGAGTGAGGCCTCGGTCCGTCAGCCGGGCGTCGATATGGCCGGGATCGCGCCCGGTGAGGCGGTGGGCTGCGTTGAAGGTGGATTCGCCATGGCGGATGCAGACGATGCGTGTCTCGGGCATGCGGGCTCGGATCGGGAGGAACGACAGGGGTCGGGTGCGTTGGACAAGCGCCTAGCCTGCGTGCCGTTCCGCGAAAAGGCCGGCCATCGCCGTGACGGACCCGCCCCGTCGGCAACGCTCCGTCAACCTCCGTGGCGTTGAGTGGGCTTTTCGCCCCCGGATCACCGCGCGATGCTCCGTGTCCCTCCCCCGTTTCCGGAAGCCTGCGCCGTCGCCTTCCCCGGCGACGATGCGGTCCGGTCCGCCGCGATGGCGTGGCAGGACTCTCTGCTGCGCGAGCGCCGGATGGCCGCGAACACGGTGGAGGCCTATGCCCGCGACCTAAGGCAGTTTCTCTGCCATCTGCAAAGCCGCACCGGTACCGTGCGCATCGCCGGGCTCGTCGCCCTCAAGCCGCGCGACATCCGTGGGTTCATGGCCGCGCGCAGAGCGGAGGGCGTGAGCGGTCGGTCGCTGATGCGGGCCCTGGCCGGCCTGCGCTCCTTCGCGCGCCACCTCGAACGGGACGGCCACGGCAGCGTGTCCGCCCTCGGCGCGATCCGCTCGCCCAAGGTCGAGCGGCGCTTGCCGCGCCCGATCCCCATCGCCGCCGCCCGCGCCCTGACCGACATCGACATCCGCGCCGGGGAGACGCGCGAGCCCTGGGTTCTGGCACGGGACGCGGCCGTCCTTGCTCTGCTCTACGGGTCCGGCCTGCGCATCTCCGAAGCCCTCGGTCTCACCCGCCGCGATGCCCCTGTTCCGGGAGTGGAGTCGGTGACGGTGATGGGCAAGGGCGGCAAGGAGCGGATGGTGCCGATCCTCCCCGTGGTGGCCGAGGCGGTGGCGGCCTATCTCGCCGCCTGCCCCCATGCGCTCGATCCGGGAGGGCCTCTTTTCGTGGGCGTGAAAGGCGGCAAGCTTTCGCCACGGATCATCCAATATGCGGTGGCCTCCCTGCGCGGTGCCCTCGGCCTGCCGGACAGCGCCACGCCCCATGCCTTGCGGCATTCCTTCGCCACGCACCTCCTGGCCCGGCAGGGAGAGTTGCGCGCGATCCAGGAACTGCTCGGCCATGCCTCGCTCTCGACGACACAGCTTTACACCAAGGTCGACGCCGCACGCCTGATGGATGCGTTCGATCAGGCGCATCCCCGTGCGGGGACGCGCGCTACGGATCGAGTTCTGGATAGTGCCGGAAGATCCCCTGCTGGGTGAAGGGAATACGGCGCGGGCTCGCCAGATAGGCGGCGATCCTCGGCCGTTGCCGGACGGCGTCGTGCAAGGCGGCGACGTGGCGGTTCTGCGCCAGGGTCCGTTCCGTCGCGCGTGGGAAGGCGTAGAGCAACCCGTCCACGAGTTGAAACAGGGACAGATCGGCGTAGGTCGTGGCCTCGCCGACGAGATGGTGGCCGTCGTTACGGCCGAGCACATGGTTGAACCAGGCGAGATATTCCGGAATCCGGTTCGCCTGAAAGTCCTTCGCGCGCCGTAGCGCTTCGGGCTTCTGGTCCTCGTAGGTGAGGCTCACCGCGATGGGGTGGTGGGTATCGTGCGCCTCGGCCACGATATCGGCGATGGTCAGCTGGATCTGATGGATCCAAAGGCGGTCGGCTTCGCTGGCGGGCGCAAGGCCTAGCCGGGGACCGAGATAGAGCAGGATCGCCGCGGTCTGGCCGATAACGAGGGCGCCGTCCCGCAGGAAGGGCGGCGCGAAGGCGGGCCGGGCGATCGACGGATCTTCCATCAGCGCGGTCATGGCGCCGAGGCCTTGCCCGTCCTCGTCCCGCCCCCGGGCGACATCCCGATATTCGGCGCCGGCATCCTCCAGGGCGAGGCGGACGAACTCGCCCCGACCCTGGATCGTCGGCCAATAATAGAGCTCGTAAGGCAACCGGCGCTCCGCTGCAGAAGGTGTGAGACACCTGTTCCAACATGTGCACCCCGTCTGAAGTGCCGGAGCGGAGCGGTAGCCTCGAAGGAGGCCTCCGGTTCGCTCAGCGGTTCCCGGAAGCCTCCTTCAAGTCGGCTGTCGCCACACCCAGAATGAGGCGAGTGGGGCAGAGGCCGGTACTCGCTACCTCTCAGATGTGGATGGCCCGCTTGCCGACAGCGAGGGCGGCTTCCTTGACCGCCTCGGTCAGGGTCGGGTGAGCGTGGCAGGTCCGGGCCACGTCCTCGGCGCTCGCACCGAACTCCATGGCGACGGCGAGTTCCGCGATGAGGTTGCCTGCATCCGCGCCGACGATATGGACGCCGAGCACCCGGTCGGTCTTGGCATCCGCCAGGATCTTCACGAAGCCATCGGTGGTGTGGTTCACCTTGGCGCGGCCATTGGCGGTGAAGGGGAATTTTCCGGAATTGTAACTGACCCCGTCCTTCTTGAGTTCTTCCTCCGTCTTTCCGACGGAGGCGACCTCCGGATAGGTGTAGACCACGTTCGGGATCACCCCGTAATTCACGTGGCCGGACTGTCCGGCCAGCAATTCGGCGACAGCAACGCCCTCGTCCTCGGCCTTATGAGCGAGCATCGGCCCCGCGATCACGTCGCCGATGGCGTAGATGCCGGTGACGTTGGTGGCGTAATGGCTGTCGGTCTGGATGCGGCCCTTGTTGTCGAGCTGCACGCCCACGGTCTCGAGACCCAGCTTCTCGGTGTAGGGTACGCGGCCGATGGCGACGAGCACCACGTCGGCCTCGAGCTTCTCGGTCTCGCCGCCGGCGGCCGGCTCCACAGAGACGGTGGCGGCACCGTCCTTGACCTCGACGCCGGTGACCTTCGAGGACAGCTTGAAGACGATGCCCTGCTTGCCGAGGATGCGCTGGAACTGCTTGCCGACCTCACCGTCCATGCCCGGGAGGACGCGGTCGAGATATTCCACCACGGTGACTTGCGCGCCGAGGCGACGCCAGACGGAGCCGAGCTCCAAGCCGATCACGCCCGCGCCGATGATGAGGAGCTTCTTCGGCACGGCCTGAAGCTCGAGGGCGCCGGTGGAGGAGACGACGATCGTCTCGTCGATCGTCACGCCGGGCAGCTTCGTCACGTCGGAGCCGGTGGCGATGACGATGTTCTTCGTCTCCAGCATCTGGTTGCCCCCATCCTCGGACAGCACCTCGACGCGGCCGGCACCGGCGACCCGGCCGAGGCCGTGATAGGCGTCGATCCCGTTCTTCTTCAGCAGGAACTCGACGCCCTTGGTGTTACCGTCGACGCCGTCCTGCTTGAACGACATCATCTTCTTGAGGTCGAGCTCGGGCGCGCTGACGATGACGCCCATGTCGGCGAAGTGTTTCGAGGCCTCCTCGAACGCCTCGGAGGCGTGAAGCAGGGCCTTCGACGGAATGCAGCCGACATTGAGGCAGGTGCCGCCATGGGTCGCCCGCTTCTCCACCACGGCGGTCTTGAGGCCGAGCTGAGCGGCGCGAATGGCGCAGACATAGCCGCCGGGGCCGGTGCCGATGACGACGAGATCGTAGGACATGTGAATGTGGTCCGATTCTAGTAGTGCATGGTAGCGACCAGCTTCTGAAGCTTGGCCTGATTCTCAGATTTCGTGCGCAGATTGTGCGCATCGAGATCGATTTCTTCACCGGCATGGCCGACCCAGCCAATCGAATGGCCGTATTCTGCGATCGTGAAGTTGCGGAAGTTCTCGGGGGTCTGCAGGTACGTGAAGATCTTGCCGCGATCGATCGTCGGACGAAGGTCCACGATACCTTCGTAACCGTCGTCCCAGACGATCTTGAGGACGCCATGAATGACGTATTCGGCCTGCTCGATGCGTGGGAGACGTTTCATGGGATCTTCCCGGGATTGATGTCGGACTGAGCGGTGATCCACGCGATCCGGAGCGCTGGTTTGCGCGTCTCAGCCCAGGCCAACACCTTTCGGTACTGCGCTTTCGGCAGGAAACCGACGATGATCTTCAGGGTGTCGAGGTCGATCAGGGCTTCGTGCTCGGCGTACTCTGCATGAAAGTGAGGTGGCGGATGATCATCGTTATAGAACCAAATCTTGATTCCATCGATGATCGCGACGACCGGCATCGCTTCAGACGATTACCAGGATGGGAACGATGCCGGTCGGCTTGGACATGGCGATGACTGGCTCCCGTCACAGATCCAGCACGAGGCGTGCCGGATCCTCCAGGGCCTCCTTCACACGGACCAGGAAGGTCACCGCCTCCTTCCCGTCGACGATGCGGTGATCGTAGGAGAGCGCGAGATACATCATCGGCCGTGCCTCGATTTTTCCGCCACGCACGACAGGCCGTTCTTCGATCCGGTGCATGCCGAGGATGCCCGATTGCGGCGCGTTGAGGATCGGGGTCGACATCAGCGAACCGTAGATGCCGCCATTGGTGATGGTGAAGGTGCCGCCCTGCATCTCCTCGATGGAGAGCTTGCCGTCCCGCGCCTTCTTGCCGAAACCGGAGATCGTCTTCTCGATGCCGGCGATGGAGAGGTCGTCGGCATTGCGCACCACCGGCACGACGAGGCCCTTATCGGTGCCGACAGCGATGCCGATATGATAATAGTTCTTGTAGACGAGGTCGGTCCCGTCGATCTCGGCATTGACCGCCGGCACGTCCTTGAGGGCGCCGATCACCGCCTTGGTAAAGAAGCCCATGAAGCCGAGTTTGGTGCCGTGCTTCTTCTCGAAGATGTCCTTGTACTGGGAGCGGAGGGCCATGACGGCGGACATGTCGACGTCATTGAACGTCGTCAGCATCGCCGCCGTGTCCTGGGCGTCCTTCAGGCGGCGCGCGATGGTCTGGCGCAGTTTCGTCATCTTCACGCGCTCTTCGCGCGCGGCATCGTCGGGCTTCGAGGTCGGGCGCGGGGGCGAGGGCGCCTTGGCCTGACGGGCCGGAGCCTCGGCCGGAGCGGACGGCGCCCGGGAGGTCGCCTCGATCATGTCCCCCTTGGTGACGCGGCCGTCCTTGCCGGTGCCATTCACCGTCGATGGGTCGATGCCGGATTCCCGCGCCATCTTGGCGACGGCAGGGCCGTTGTCTCCGACCGGGCGATCGGATGCCGGCGCCCCGGCGTCGCCGTGATTGCCGTAGGCCGCCGAAGATTCCTCCGCCGGTGCCTTCTCGGCACCGTCCGATTTCGGCGCCGCCGCCTCTTCCGTGCGGGTGTCGGCCTTGGTCTCCGTCTTCTTGGCGGCAGGAGCCTTGGCGCCGCTGCCGGCACCGGCCTCGACGATGGACCCCAGCAGGGCGCCGGGCTCCACGGTCTCGCCGTCCTTCGCCAGGATCTCACCGAGTTCGCCGGCGGCGGGAGCGTTGACTTCGAGGGTAACCTTGTCGGTCTCCAGCTCCACCAGGGGCTCGTCCGCCGCCACCGCGTCGCCCGGCTTCTTGAACCAGCGGCCGATGGTGGCCTCGCTCACGGATTCGCCAAGCGTGGGGACGATGATGTCGGTTGCCATAGTGTGTAGTCCGCCCGAATTGTTGGTCGTGTCGGATGAAGGGAAGTGCCGGAGGCCTCAGGCCGCCAGCGCCTCGTTGAGGAAGGCCTGGAGTTGGGCTTGGTGTTTCGAGAGAAGGCCGACCGCCGTCGAAGCCGAGGCCGGGCGACCGACATAGCGGGCCCGCTTCACCTGGGACTGGGCCTGGCCGAGCACCCATTCGAGATACGGATCGACGAAGGACCAGGCGCCCATGTTCTTGGGTTCCTCCTGGCACCACACCACCTCGGCGTTGCGGAACCGCGCCATCTCGTTGGCCAGCGCCTTGAGCGGGAACGGATAGAGCTGCTCCACGCGCATCAGGTAGACGTCGTTGACGCCGCGCTTCTCGCGCTCGTCGTAGAGGTCGTAATAGACCTTGCCCGAGCAGAGCACGACGCGGCGGACCTTGTCGTCCTTCACCAACCGGATGCCGTCCTCCTCGTGTTCGGCATCGTCCCAGAGCACGCGGTGGAAAGTCGATCCTTCGGCCAGCATGTCGAGGTTCGACACCGCACGCTTGTGGCGCAGAAGCGATTTCGGGGTCATCAGCACCAGCGGCTTGCGGAACTCGCGGTTCAGCTGCCGGCGCAGGATGTGGAAGTAGTTCGAGGGTGTGGTGCAGTTGGCGACCTGCATGTTGTCCTCGGCGCACATCTGCAGGAAGCGCTCGAGACGCGCGGAGGAATGCTCCGGCCCCTGGCCCTCATAGCCATGCGGCAGCAACAGCGTCAGGCCGGACATGCGCAGCCACTTGCGCTCACCGGACGAGATGAACTGGTCGATGACAACCTGCGCGCCGTTGGCGAAGTCGCCGAACTGCGCCTCCCACAGCACCAGGGCGTTGGGCTCGGCCAGGGAGTAGCCGTACTCGAAGCCGAGCACGGCCTCCTCGGAAAGCATCGAGTTGATGACCTCGAGGCTCGCCTGTCCCTCGCGGATCGAGTTCAGCGAGGTGTAACGCTGCTCGTTCTCCTGATCGATCACCACGGCGTGGCGCTGCGAGAACGTCCCGCGCTCCACGTCCTGGCCGGACAGCCGGACCCGGTGACCGTCGATGAGAAGCGAACCGATGGCCAAAGCCTCGGCAGTCGCCCAATCGATGCCCTTGCCCGTCTCGACCGCCTTGGCGCGGTTGTCGAAGAAGCGCTGGATGGTGCGGTGGAGATGGAAGCCCGGCGGTGGCGTGGTGATGCGCTGGGCGATCTCACGCAGCGTGTCGGCGGGCACGCCGGTCTTGCCGCGGCGCGGATCGTCCACATCCTCGCGCACGGCCTTGAAGCCGGACCAGCGACCGTCGAGCCAATCGGCCTTGTTGGCCTTGTAGGTGCCGGCGACCTCCAGTTCCCCGTCGAGCATGGCGCGGAATTCGGCCTTGCGCGTGTCGAACTGCTCCTGCGTCAGCACGCCCTCGGCGATGAGCTTCTTGGCGTAGGTCTCCAGCGCCGTCGGGTGCTTGCGGATGCGTTGGTACATCTTCGGCTGGGTGAAAGCCGGCTCGTCGCCCTCGTTATGGCCGAAGCGGCGGTAGCACAGCATGTCGATGACGACGGGCTTGCCGAACTTCTGGCGGTACTCGATGGCGATCTTGGCCGCGAAGGTCACGGCCTCCGGGTCGTCGCCGTTGCAGTGGAAGATCGGCGCCTCCACCATCTTGGCGACGTCCGACGGATAGGGCGACGAACGCGAGAAGCGCGGATCGGTGGTGAAGCCGATCTGGTTGTTGATGATGAAGTGGATCGAACCGCCGGTGCGGTGTCCTTTCAGGCCCGACAGCCCGAGGCACTCCGCGACCACGCCCTGGCCGGCGAAAGCCGCGTCGCCATGGATGAGAAGCGGCACGACGCTGGTGCGCTGCACGTTCGGCTTGGCCCGCTGGTCCTGCTTGGCACGGACCTTACCCAGCACCACCGGATCGACGATCTCGAGATGGGACGGGTTGGCGGTCAGCGAGAGGTGGACGTTGTTGTCGTCGAACGTGCGGTCCGACGAGGCACCGAGATGGTACTTCACGTCGCCCGAGCCCTCGACCTCGGCGGGCGAGGCCGAGCCGCCCTTGAACTCGTTGAAGATCGCGCGGAACGGCTTCGACATGACGTTCGAGAGCACGTTGAGCCGGCCGCGATGGGCCATGCCGAGCACGATCTCCTTGGCGCCCAGGGCGCCGCCGCGCTTGATGATCTGCTCCAGGGCCGGGATCATCGATTCCGACCCGTCGAGACCGAAGCGCTTGGTGCCGGTGTATTTGAGGTCGAGGAACTTCTCGAAGCCCTCCGCTTCCACCAGCTTGTTCAGGATCGCGCGCCGGCCCTCGGGCGTGAAGGAGATTTCCTTGCCCTTGCCCTCGATGCGCTCCTGAATCCAGGCCTTCTCCTCCGGATTGGAGATGTGCATGAATTCGACGCCCAGCGTCTGGCAGTAGGTGCGCTCCAGGATCTCGACGATCTCGCGGATGGTCGAATATTGCAGGCCGAGCACGTTATCGAGGAAGATCGGACGATCCCAATCCTTCTCCTCGAACCCGTAATGCTGCGGGTGCAGCTCCTCGTGGTCGCCGCGCGGGGCGAGGCCGAGGGGATCGAGCTTGGCGTGAAGATGGCCGCGCATGCGGTAGGCGCGGATCAGCATGATCGCGCGGACGGAATCCTTGGTCGCCTGCTCCACCGAGACGCCGCTGGCGGCAACGACGGCAGCGCCGTTGGCGACCTTGGCCCCATCGAGCTTGGCAGTGTCCGACTTCGCGCGGATCTTCTCGCCCACCGCCTTCTCGACGGTGGCCCAGTTGCCGTCCAGGGCCGAGACCATCTCGCCATTGGCATGGACCGGCCAGTTCGGCTTCTGCCACGAGGCGCCCGCTGCGTTCTTCTCGGCAAGGCCGCTCTCATCACCGAGGGATTTGAAGAAATCCTGCCACTGCTGATCGACCGAATGCGGATCGCGGGCATAGGCCGCCTGCAATTCCTCGAGATAGGCGGCGTTGCCGCCGGTGAGGAACGAGGTTTCGAGAAGCGCGTCCTGGCGAGCCATCGTCGATCATCCTACCGCTTTTGGCGGGGAAGCCGCCCCTGCGGCCCGCCCCTGCTCCCCCCGTCGCACCGATGGGCGCTTCGATGGGGATGTCCGAGTCGACGCGGCGATCAGGCCGCGTCGATTTCTAGATAGATGCTGCGGGACCATTTTGCACCGCAACACAGGTGACAGATTCTCGTCGGCCTCAACCCTTGAGGACGTCGACGAGGGTGCTGCCGAGGCGCGCCGGCGAGGGCGAAACCCGGATGCCGGCGGCTTCCATCGCCGCGATCTTGTCCTCGGCGCCGCCCTTGCCACCGGAGATGATGGCGCCCGCATGGCCCATGCGGCGGCCCGGCGGGGCCGTGCGGCCGGCGATGAAGCCGACCATGGGTTTCTTGCGGCCGCGCCGGGCTTCGTCGGCGATGAACTGCGCCGCCTCTTCCTCGGCGGAACCGCCGATCTCGCCGATCATGACGATCGATTCGGTCTTGTCATCGGCCAGGAACAGTTCGAGCATCGAGATGAACTCGGTGCCCTTCACCGGATCGCCGCCGATGCCCACCGCCGTGGTCTGGCCGAGACCGGCATTCGTGGTCTGGAACACGGCCTCGTAGGTCAGCGTGCCGGAGCGCGAGACGATGCCCACCGAGCCGCGCTTGAAAATGTTGGCCGGCATGATGCCGATCTTGCACTCGCCGGCGGTGACGACGCCGGGGCAGTTCGGCCCGATGAGGCGCGACTTCGAGCCCTCCAGCGACCGCTTCACCCGCACCATGTCGAGGACCGGAATCCCCTCCGTGATGCAGACGATGAGCGGGATTTCCGCCTGGATCGCCTCGCAGATGGCATCGGCAGCACCGGGCGGCGGCACGTAGACGACCGATGCGGTCGCGCCGGTCGCCTCTCGGGCTTCGGCCACGGTGTCGAAGACCGGCAGGCCGAGATGGCTCGCGCCGCCCTTACCCGGTGATGTGCCGCCGACCATCTTCGTGCCGTAGGCGATGGCCTGCTCGGAATGGAAGGTCCCGTTCTTGCCGGTGAAGCCCTGGCAGATGACCTTGGTATTCGCGTCGATCAGGATGGACATGGGGTACTCTCAGCCCTTCTTCACGGCGGCGACGATCTTCTGCGCGGCATCGTCGAGGTCGTCGGCGGGGATCACGTTGAGGCCGGAATTCCGGATGATCTCCTTGCCCTTCTCGACGTTGGTGCCCTCCAGTCGCACCACTAGGGGTACTTCAAGGCCCACCGTCTTCACCGCGGCGATCACGCCGTTGGCGATCACGTCACACTTCATGATCCCGCCGAAGATGTTGACGAGGATGCCCTTTACCTGCGGATCTGCGGTGATGATCTTGAACGCCGCCGTCACTTTCTCCTCGCTCGCGCCGCCGCCGACATCGAGGAAGTTCGCCGGCTCTTCACCGTAGAGCTTGATGATGTCCAGCGTCGCCATGGCGAGGCCGGCGCCATTGACCATGCAGCCGATGGTGCCATCCAGCGCGATATAGGCGAGGTCGTATTTCGACGCCTCGATCTCCTTGGCGTCCTCCTCGGTCTCGTCGCGGAGCGCCACGATGTCCGGATGACGGTACAGCGCGTTCGAATCGAACGAGATCTTGGCGTCGAGGCATTTGAGATGGCCGTCGCCGGTGAGCACCAGCGGGTTGATCTCCAGCATGCTCATGTCCTTGGCGGTGAACGCCGCGTAGAGCTTGGTGGTGAGTTCGCCGGCTTCCTTGGCCTGCGCACCGGTGAGGCCAAGCGCCTTGGCGACGGCCCGGCCGTGATGCGGCATGATTCCGGTGGCGGGATCGACCGAGAAGGTGATGATCTTCTCGGGCGTGTCGTGCGCCACGGTCTCGATATCCATGCCGCCTTCCGTGGAGACGACGAAGGCGACCCGCCCGGTCTCGCGGTCGACGAGCATCGACAGGTAGAACTCGGCGGCGATCTGCGCGCCTTCCTCGATATAGAGGCGGTTGACCTGCTTGCCGGCCTCGCCGGTCTGGATAGTGACCAACGTCTGGCCCAGCATTTCCCCGGCGAACTGCTTGACCTCGTCGATGGACTTGGTGACGCGCACGCCGCCCTTGGCGCCGGCGGGCGCGCCCTTGAACGTGCCCTTGCCGCGTCCACCGGCATGGATCTGCGACTTCACCACCCAGACCGGGCCGCCCAGTTCCCTGGCGGCTGCCTCGGCCTCTTCCGGCTTGAAGATCGGCACGCCCCGGGAGACGGGCAGGCCGAACTCCTTCAGCACCGCCTTCGCCTGATACTCATGGATGTTCATTAGGACATTTCCTCGCCTCGTCCCGCGGCAGCGCGCGGGATTGGAAGACACGACACACCGGCCTCGTTCATGCCGGCGGGAAACCCGCCGGCGCGCGACGCTTCTTGTGAGATTTCAGGCCAGCGCCGGGTTCACGGTCTTGCAGGCTTCGAGCAGCGTCTTCACGGCGCCCACCGACTTGTCGAACATGGCCTTCTCGTCGGCGTTGAATTCCACCTCGAGGACGCGCTCGACACCACCGGCACCGATCACGATCGGGACGCCGACATACATGCCGTCGATGCCGTATTCGCCGCTGAGATAGGCGGCGCAGGGCAGCACCCGGCGCTTGTCGCGCAGGTAGCTCTCGGCCATGGCGATGGCGGAGGCGGCCGGAGCGTAGAAGGCCGAGCCGGTCTTGAGCAGGTTCACGATCTCGCCGCCGCCCTTCCGGGTGCGCTCGACCATGGCGTCGAGCTTCTCCTGGGTGGTCCAGCCGAGCTTGACGAGGTCGGGCAGCGGCACACCGGCAACGGTGGAGTAGCGCACCAGCGGAACCATGTCGTCGCCATGCCCGCCGAGCACGAAGGCGGTGACATCCTCCACCGAGACCTTGAACTCGTCGGCCAGGAAGTGGCGGAACCGCGCCGAATCGAGCACGCCGGCCATGCCGACAACCTTGTTGGTGGGCAGGCCCGAGAACTTCTGCAGGGCCCAGACCATGGCATCAAGCGGGTTGGTGATGCAGATCACGAACGCGTCCGGAGCGTGCTCCTTGATGCCGGTGCCGACGGCCTCCATCACCTTGAGGTTGATGCCGATGAGGTCGTCCCGGCTCATGCCGGGCTTACGCGGCACGCCGGCGGTGACGATCACCACGTCGGCCCCGGCGATGGCCGAATAATCGCTGGCGCCCGTATAGGTGGCATCGAACCCGTCGACCGGGGCGGATTCCGCGATGTCGAGGGATTTGCCCTGGGGAACGCCGTCGACGATGTCGAACAGGACGACGTCGCCGAGTTCCTTCAGGCCCGCCAGATGCGCGAGGGTTCCGCCGATCTGTCCGGCGCCGATGAGCGCGATCTTGCTGCGTGCCATGGAAAACGAACCTCCAGTATCAGTGCCGATCCGCGATGCTCCGTCCGAACGGACGGGCTCATTGTCGAGGTCGCGATCGCACGTTGATTTCGCCGCGACGGTGTGGCGGAAAAGTCCCCATGCTTCAACCCGACGTGGTCGGCGCCAAGCAGAGTTCGGGCCAGAGGCAGATCGGGCCGAAAGAAGACGGCTGAGATAAAAGCCAGTCGGTCGAAGGATTTAGGCGGCCGAAGCTTTCGCCGGTTCGACGGCAAAGCTTCGGTGACAGGCTGTGATAATTGTCACTTTGCCTAAAGTGCGCCCATCCGCAGCACTTTCTGGATGGCCTGGATCACGGCACCGAAGCGGGCCTGGATCAGGTCGACGGGCAGATCAGAATCGTGCTGCATCGCCAGCGGATGGGTGAATCGGTAGCTCGCATCGAAGATGTAGGCGATCGCCCGTTCGCGGTCCCTGGCGACAAAGGCGCCCGCCGCGATTCCCTCCTCCACAACCCGTTCGACAAGGCTGCGCAGGCGCACCCGATGACGCCGGGCGATGGGCCGTGCCGCAACGGTCGCGTCGAGATGGACCGCGAACAGGTGAGGCTCCCGCGCCAGCACCTCGCGCTGGGCGCTCGCCAGGGCCATCAGCAGGCGTTCGATCTTGTCGTCGGCTGGATCGGGCGCATCGGCGATGCGGGCGAGTTCCGCCTCCACATCCCGGAGCCAGCGCCCTGCGACGGCGTCGAGCAGGGCGTCCTTGGAAGGAAAATATCGGTAGACGTTGGCATGGGTCATGCCCGCTTCGGCGGCCACAGCCACGACCGTCACCCGTTTGTGCCCGAGGCGCGCCAGATGTTCCGTCGCAATCGCGAGGAGGCGCGCATCCACCGAGAGCGGTGCGGGGCTGGTCCGGCCGATTCGAGCCTTGGACCTGTCGGGCGGACGAAGACCCATCATGGGTGAAGCATCATCGCTGCCGGCCGAATCATAGCCGACCACAAAGGACGTACCTGCCGTCTCCATCGATACTCCAGCCGGCGCTGATAAGGAGGGCGGGCCGTATCCGGAGTCGGCGTCGTCCCCGCTTGTCTCGCTGAGTCCGAGACAGCCAGAGGGCCATAGCCGGTCAGAAGCTGTTCTTCCAGGCCCTTAATGCAGTGAACACTACCTCCGATGGTGAATTAGGAGCGAGATTCACTGCTTTAGCCAAAGCGGGCTCCGTGGAACGGAGGAATGGATTGGTCGCGCGCTCGTGTTTCATGGTCGTCGGGATCAAGAAACGGCCCGCGGCTCTGGCCTCCTCCGCCTGAGCCAAGCGATCCCTCAATGGCTGGTTGTGGGGATCGGCGGCCAGGGCGAAACGGGCGTTGGCGAGTACGTAATCGTGGCCGCTGAAGACCTGGGTGTCGTCGGGCAGGGGAAGAAACCGCTGCAGCGACCGCCACAGCGATTCGGGCCGGCCCTCCACCACCCGTCCGCAGCCCAGGGTGAACAGGGTATCGCCGGCGCAGACGACCCCCGCCTCCGCGAACCAGTAGGTGACGTGGTCGAGGCAATGGCCCGGCGTCTCCCAGACCTCGGCCTCGAGGTCGCCCACCCGGACGAGATCCCCCTCGGCGACGGAGACGTCCACCTCCGGCACGTCCGGGCCGGCCTTGCGCGGGGCGGTCACCCTCGCGCCCGTGCGCCGCTTCACCTCCGGGATCCCCTCGACATGGTCCAGATGCCGGTGGGTCACGAGGATGTCCGTGAGCGTCCAGCCCGCCTCGTCGAGGGCTTTCAGCACGGGAGCCGCCTCGGGCACGTCGATGGCGGCGCAGGCGCCCGTCGCGGGGTCGCGGATCAGAACGCCGATATTGTCGCTGCGGCAGAGGAAGGTGCGGATCTCGGGGCGGGAGACGGTCACGAGGCGTTCCTGTCTATGGCACGGGTCGCTCGAGGCAGAACCGGACGCGGCGGCGAGGAGTTCCGCCCTCCGCGGCGTGCCGGCTTGTGGGCGAGCGGTCTCGTCCCCATTGATCCGATTCCGACCCTGCGTCAAAGAACCCTGCAACCTCGACAACGTCCGGCCGCGCCGGAGCAAGCCGCCCCATGCGCCTCGACGTGACCGATCTGCGCGCCTTCTATGCCAGCCCCCTGGGCGGCGTGACCCATCGCATCGTCGGGCGGGCAATCCACGGCTTCCTCGGCTCCGTCTCCGGCTTGAGGGTCCTCGGCCTCGGCTATGCGACGCCCTATCTCGGGCCGGTCCACGTGATCGCCGAGCGCACCCTCGCCTTCATGCCGGCGACCCAGGGCGTCGTGAACTGGCCCGGCGGCGGACGCTCCTGCTCGGCGCTGGCTGACCCGACCATGATGCCCCTGCCGGAAGCGGCGGTGGACAGGGTGATCCTAGTCCACGCCCTCGAATCGGTGGAGAGCCCCACCGAGTTGCTCCAGGACGTCTGGCGGGTGCTGACGCCCGGCGGGCGGATGATCCTCGTCGTGCCGAATCGGCGCGGCGTCTGGGCCCGTCGTGACGCGACTCCATTCGGCCACGGCCAGCCCTACAGCCGCTCGCAGCTCGGCCGGCTGATGCGGACCACCCAGTTCTCGCCGGAAGGCTGGGCCGAGGCCCTCTACATGCCTCCGGTGAACAGCCGGCTCTGGCTGAGGACGGCCGGCGCCTGGGAGAAGGTCGGCACCGGCCTCTCCCTTCCCTTCGCGGGCCTCCACGTGATCGACGCCACCAAGCAGCTCTACCGTCCGGTGGCGGTCCGTCAGGTGCAACGGGCCGCCCGCTTCGCTCCGGCGAGGGTCCTCGTTCCCACCCCCTCTCCGGGTTGAACCCAGAAGGCATCCGCTTCCATGTTCAGCCTCATCGACCCGGAGGCGGCGCTCCACAGCTTCGTCTTCGCCTTCTCCAGCCTGTTCTCGATCGTCAATCCGGTGGGCTCGGCGCTGATCTTCTCGCAGATCACCGCACAGAACTCGCATCCGGAGCGGGTGGAGATCGCCAAGCGCATCGGCTTCTACTCCGCGCTGATCATGCTCGCGGCCTTGTGGGCGGGGGCGCCGATCCTGAACTTCTTCGGGGTGTCCCTGGGTGCGCTGCGGATCGCCGGCGGCCTCGTGGTCGCGGCCTCCGCCTGGACGCTGCTCAGCGCACCCGAGGTCCGCGAGGCCCGCAAACATGCCGAGGCGACCCATGACACGAGCGATAGCGTCGCCGACGTGGCGTTCTTCCCCCTGACCCTGCCCTTCACCACCGGCCCCGGCACCATCGCGGTGGCGATCGCCCTGGGGTCGAACCGGCCGGCTCCCGGCCCCGACCGCATCGGCTTCTACCTCGGCATGTCGCTGGCGGCGCTGGCCATCGCGATCCTGGTGAGATTCACCTACGGCTCGGCCGACCGGGTGGTGACGGCCATCGGTCCGGTGGGAGCGCGGGTCCTCGGCCGGCTCTTCGCCTTCCTGCTACTGTGCATCGGCACTCAGATCACCGTGAACGGCGTCGGCGACGTGCTCGGACCGATCCTCGCCACGAGACACTGAGCTTTCACCCCTCCTCCCCCTCGCCTTGGCATCGGCGGGCCGAGGCTGTACCGCAGGCGCGACGTTTCGAGGAAGGGCGACAGGATGCGGCTCGCAGTGGTCGGCGCCGAGGGGCGCATGGGGCGGATGCTGATCCGGGCGGTGGCGGAGGCCGAGGGATGCACCCTGAGCGGCGCTGTCGAGCGTGAAGGCTCGCCGTCCCTCGGCCAGGATGCGGGGGCGCTGGCCGGCCTGCCGCCTCTCGGTGTCACCGTCACCGACGATCCGCTCACCGTCTTCGCCGCCACCGACGGCGTCCTCGACTTCACCGCCCCGGCGGCTACGACGTTCTTCGCCGAACTCGCCGCCCAGGCCCGCATCGTCCACGTGGTCGGCACCACCGGCCTCGCGGAGGCGGACATCACCAAGCTCATTGCGGCGGCGCACCATGCCCGCATCGTGCGCTCGGGCAACATGTCCCTGGGCGTGAACCTGCTCGCCGGGCTGGTGCGCAAGGTCGCCGCCGCGCTCGACGAGGATTTCGACATCGAGATCGTCGAAATGCATCACCGCATGAAGGTGGACGCGCCCTCCGGCACGGCGCTCCTCCTCGGGGAGGCGGCCGCGGAGGGGCGCGGCGTCAGCCTCGCCGAGACCCGCGTCTCCACCCGTGACGGCCATACCAGCGCGCGGCGTCCCGGCGATATCGGCTTTGCCACCCTGCGCGGCGGCACGGTGGTGGGCGACCACAGCGTGACCTTCGCCGGGCCGGGCGAGCGCATCACCATCAGCCACCATGCCGAGGACCGCGCGATCTTCGCCCGTGGCGCCGTGCGGGCGGCGTTGTGGGCCCATGCCAAACCTCCGGGTCTCTATGGCATGGCCGACGTCCTCGGCCTCTGATACGAGCGCCCGGTCATTGACTGTTCAGGTCGGCCGGTACACCAGCCCCGCAGGCGCAGATTCTGTTGCGTCGCACCATTCACCGAGAAATAGGATGGACGTCTGATGGAGCGCCTGCTCGTCCTCGCTCGCCACGGCCAGAGCGATTGGAACCTCAAGAAGCTTTTCACCGGCTGGCGCGATCCGCAACTCACCGAGCTCGGCATCACCGAGGCCAGGACCGCCGGCCGCTGGCTGAAGCAGCAGGGCTATGCGTTCGATGTCGCCTTCACCTCCAACCTGCAGCGGGCGCAGCACACCTGCGCGCTGATCCTGGAGGAGATGGGCCAGGGCGGCATCGAGACGGTCCGGTCCGAGGCGCTCAACGAGCGCGATTACGGCGACCTGTCGGGCCTCAACAAGGACGATGCCCGTGAGCGCTGGGGCGACGCACAGGTCCACCAGTGGCGCCGGTCCTACGACATTCCGCCCCCCGGCGGGGAAAGCCTGAAGGACACCGCGGCGCGCGTGCTGCCCTATTACATCCAGACCATCCTGCCGCGCGTCATGGCCGGCGAGCGCGTCCTGGTGGCCGCCCACGGCAATTCGCTGCGTGCGCTCGTGATGGTGCTCGACGGCATGACCACGAAGACCATCGCCAGCCTCGAAATCGCCACCGGTATCCCCCTCGTCTACCAGCTCAAATCCGACACCACGGTGGAGAGCAAGGCCGTGCTCGAGCGGGACATCGATCACGACGCCTGAATGCAAAGCGCGGCGAAGGCTGCGCCGGGCATCGGTGCGTAGTTCCGGAACGTCTCTGTGCCCTCCCCCGTACGGGAGATGCGCGGCCAGCGGCGTGGAGCCACGGCCCCGCCGCGGGAGGACCGGAACGCTTGACAGCGGGAAGGCGTGGGCCGACCCATCGTCGGCGAGCCTTCCTCACGAAGGCCGCGCGAGCCCTTCGCCTTGAACGGAGACGTCTCGCGTTCGAACACATGGCCCGGAGCCGCGAGAGGCGGCTCCGTCGCGGAGAACCGATCCGATGCGTCTGCGCAACCTCGTCCGTCCGGTCGTGGCACTGGCCCTGATCGCCGGGCTCTCGTCAGGCGCCATCTCCGTGGCTCGGGCTGCCGATGCGATCTTCCCGCCGAGCTCGCGCTTCGGCTTCACGCCGGCCTCGGACATGGCGCTGTCCAAGCGGTTCTCGGGATTCGAGCGGCTGGAAGGCGGCGCGACGCTCTCCATCGTCGAGTTGCCGCCGACGGCCTTCGTCGACCTGGAGAAGAGTTTCACCGACGAGAACCTGCGCACGCAAGGGTTCGTCGTCGCGACGCGGGAGGCCATCAAGGTCGCGGGCGACGTGGATGCCGTACTCTTCACGGGGGAGCAGCCGGCCCCGGAGGGCGCGGCCACCCCGGCCATCAAGAAGTGGCTCCTGCTCGTCGGCGACACCACGGTCACGGGCATCATCATCGCCCAGACCGTGCCGGATGCCGAGACGCCGGAAACCATGCGTAACATGCTTACCAGCGTGAAGATCCGGCCGGAACTGACCTTGGACGAGCAGGTGGCGGCCCTGCCGTTCCGCATCCGCGAATCGGCTGGGTTCCGGCCCGTCCGGGTGCTCGCGGGCAATTCGGTCCTGATGACGCAAGGCCCGAAGGACCAGATGCTAAATCTCGAACAGCCCATCCTGGTCCTGGCCCAGGCCGTCCAGCAGCCGCCGCAGCCGGAACAGCGCGATGCCTTCGCCCGCGCCGCACTCTATTCGAACCAGACGATGAAGGATTTCGCGGTCGAGCGTTCACAGACCTACCGCCAGAACGGGGTCGACTGGCACGAGATCGTCGCCCGCGCGGTGGACGGCCCTTCGAACACGCCGGTGGTGGTGTCCCAGACCATCCGCTTCGCGCCGGACGGCTACCTCCGCGCGCTGGGCGTGGTGCGAGCCGACCAGCGCAGCGCTATGCTGTCGAAGTTCCGGGAGGTCATCGACAGCGTCGAGGTGAAGTAACGGCCTCGCGGCCTCGCCGCGGACACATCATCCGGGACGAGGCCATTCGTTCGGGCGGATGCCTCAGGCGGCATCCGCCGGATTGGCCGCCGCCTTGGGGCCGCCCTTGGCGACACCCACCAGGGCGGGGCGCAGGACCCGGTCGCCGATGACGTAGCCGGACTGCATCACCTGCACCACCGTCCCGTTCGGGACCTCGGCATTGGGGACTTCGAACATCGCCTGATGCCGGTTGGGATCGAATCGCTGGCCCTGAGGCTCGATGAGCTTCACCCCGTGCCGCTCCAAAGTCTTGGCAAGATCGCGCTCGGTGAGCTCGATCCCGTCGATCAGCGCCTTGAGCGGACCCTCGGCGGTGGAGGCGGCCTCCGCCGGCACGCTCTCGAGCGCACGACGGATGTTGTCGGCGGCGTTCAGCATGTCGCGCGCAAAATTCGTCACCGCATAGGTCCGCGCATCGGCGACCTCGCGCTCGGTGCGCCGGCGCAGGTTCTCCATTTCGGCCAAGGTGCGCAGGACGCGATCCTTCAGCTCGTCGCGCTCGGTGATCAGGCTCGCCAAGGCGACGGCGTTGTCCTCCGCGCGCGCCTCGGGCTTCACGTCGGTCTCCGTCGCCGTCTCGGCGCGCTGCCCGTCATGCTCCATGTCGTTCGCCATCATCGCTCTTCGTCGATCGCAAGGTTGCTCGCCCCGCGCCAGTCGCCGGTCTCGTTCGCCGGAGACCGTCGGCACGCGGTCGATCGGAATGGGGCCGGGCCACGGCGCCGAGAACCCGCTCGACGGGGTTCGGCACCATGCTCCGGGATCGCAGCTGATATCAGACGCGCGCGGGATGAAATCAAGCCGAGCGCCGTCCCGCCCCTCTTCTCCGCCTCAGCCCCCCGCGAGATTCAAGCCTGCAGGGGGCTCAGGCTTCCCGCGGAGGCGGGGACTCCACGAGGGCTTCCAGCCCCTCCGCCCTCAAAGCGGCAACGTCGCTGGCGAAGATCTCCATCACCGCGTTGCGGATCGCCGCCTGCCGGTCGGGCTGGGTGACGCGGGTCCCGGTGAGATCGGTGACGTAGAAGACGTCCACCGCCCGCTCGCCGAAGGTCGCCACATGGGCCGACGTGATGTTGAGGCTGAGGCGCCCGAGGGCGGTGGTCAGCTCGTAGAGCAGACCCGGCCGGTCGAGGCCGGTGATCTCCACCACCGTCTCCCGGCTCGACAGGGCGTTGTCGATCGCCATGTCCGGGGGGATCAGGAAGGTGTTGGAACGGTCGCTCGGCGGGTGCCGGTCCGCCACGAGATCGGCGATGCGGATCTCGCCCCTCAGCGCCCGCTCGATCGCCGTGGTGATGCGCTTGGCGCGGCGCAGTTCGTCGTCGTCCCGCTCGAAGGCGCGGGAGATGAAGATCGAGTCGAGGGCGAAGCCGTCGGTGGTGGTGAAGATCTGCGCGTCGACGATGTTGCCGCCCAGCGCCGCGCAGGCCCCGGTGACGATGGCGAGAAGGCGCGGGTGGTCGGGCGAGTAGATCGTGATCTCGGTCACGCCCCGGGTCGGATCGGTCTCGTAGGCGGTGGCGACGGTGCGGCCGTCCTCCATGACACCGCGCACGAACCCCGCATTCTTGAACTGGCGGACAGCGTCGACCTTCAGCCAGTAAGCCTGATTGTGCCGGGCGGAATAGGCGTCGAAGAAAGCCGGATCCCAATCCGCCAGCTGCTCCCTCAAGCCCATCTGGATGAGGCGGACCCGGTCGGTCCGGGCGATCTCGGAATGACCGCCCGACAGGAGCACCTCGGTCTCGTCGTAGAGGGTACGCAGCAGCGTCCCCTTCCAGGCGGTCCACACGCCCGGTCCCACCGCCTTGATGTCCGCGACGGTAAGGATCATCAGGAGCTTCAGCCGCTCCATGGTTTGCACCACGGAGGCGAATTTCTGGATCGTCTTCGGGTCGGAGAGGTCGCGGCTCTGGGCCGTCATCGACATCAGCAGGTGGTGCTCGACCAGCCAGGCCACGATCTCGGTCTCGGCTTGGGTGAGGCCGAAGCGCGGGCCGATCTTTTCCGCGATGGCCGCGCCGGCGATCGAATGGTCTTCCGGACGCCCCTTGGCGATGTCGTGCAGGAGCACCGCGACGTAGAGGGCGCGCCGGTGGCTGATCGTGTCGATGAGCCGCGTGGCGATGGGGTGGTCCTCGGAGACCGTACCGGAATCGATGGCCGCCAGGACGCCGATGGACCGCAGCAGGTGCTCGTCCACCGTATAGTGGTGGTACATGTTGAACTGCATCAGCGCGACGATGCGGCCGAAATCGGGGATGAACCGGCCGAGCACGCCGACCTCGTTCATCATCCGCAGGATCGTCTCCGGTGAGTTCTTCGACGTCAGCACATCGAGGAAGAGCCCGTTGGCTTCCGTGTCCGAGCGCAGGGAATGCCCGATGAGTCGGAGCGAGCGGGTGGCGGCCCGTGTCGCATCCGGATGGATCGGCAGGTTGTGGCGGTCGGCGAGCCAGAACAGGCGGATCAGGTTCACGGGATCGCGCGAGAACGCATCCGCCGTGCGCAGGTTGATCCGGCCGTGATCGTCGATGAAATCCTCTGCCTCGATGGCGGTGGCGCGGAAGCGATCGCGGAAGCGGCCGATCCAGCGGTCGAGGACCGGAGTGCGCTTGGCATGCCGCGCCTCGAGGGCGGCGCAGACGATGGCGGTGAGATCGCCCACTTCCTTCGCGATCAGGAAATACGCCTTCATGAAGCGCTCGACGCCCGACAGGCCACCGCGCGGCTCGTAGCCGAAGCGCTCGGCGATCCTCGGCTGCAAGCCGAAGGACAGGCGCTCCTCGGACCGGCCGGTGACGAAATGCATGTGGCAGCGGACGCGCCAGAGCAGCTCCTCGCAGCGCTCGAACACCCGATACTCCTCCGGCGTGAACAGGCCGGCGGGGACGAGTTCGCTCTGGTCGCGGACGCGGTAGGTGTATTTCGCGATCCAGAACAGGGTGTTGAGGTCGCGCAGGCCGCCCTTCCCGTCCTTGACGTTGGGCTCGACGAGGTAGCGCGAGGCGCCCGCCTTCGAGACGCGGGTGTCGCGCTCGCGCAGCTTGGCCTCGACGAATTCCGGCGCCGTCCACATGACGAGTTCGGTGTCGAACCGGGTCACCAGTTCCTCGTACAGGGCCCTCGCGCCGAAGAGGTAGCGCGCCTCGAGGAGGGAGGTGCGGATCGTCATGTCGGCCCGCCCCTCACGCAGGCACTCCTCCACCGAGCGCGTGGCGTGGCCGACCTTCAGCTTGAGGTCCCACAACACGTAGAGCATCGCCTCGACGACGCTCTCGGACCAGGCGGTCTGCTTGTAGGGCAGCAGGAACAGGAGATCGATGTCCGACCCCGGCGCCATCGTCCCGCGACCGTAACCGCCGGTGGCCACTACGGCGAGCTGCTCGCCGGTGGAGGGATTGTCGTTGGGGTAGAGCCGCCACACCACCGCATCGTGGATCGTGCGGATCACCGCATCGGTGAGGTTGCTGATCCGCTGGGCGCAGGCGGTGCCGTCGCGCTCCTCCATCAAGCGGGCTTCGGCATCGGCATGGCCGAGCTCGATGATGCGCCGAAGCTCCGGAACGAGAAGCGCGCGCAGCTGCGTCGCCTCGCGCACGTCGCGGTCGAGAGTAGTGAGGACCGTTTTGAGGGCGGCGCCAGCATCGAACATGCGCAAACCCGTTATCATGTTCCCGGAGGGACACCAGAGACATCGCTAGGCAGCTGCGTAGATGTGATAGGCAATCCGTAGAATATCGTTCTCTCTGCCGGAAATATCGTTTGACGAAACGAACGGTCCTGGCTACCCCGGATGCCCCGCGTCACTGCCGGGACCATGGAGACGATTGACCGATGACTCTGTCCCGTCGCGCCATCCTGAGTGCCATCTGCGGCGCCGCGTCGCTTCTGCTGATGCCGCGCTCCGGTGAGGCAGCGGAGGTCAAGGAGATCCGCCTCGATTGGGCGACCTACAACCCGGTGAGCCTGATCCTCAAGGAGAAGGGCATCCTGGAAGAGGCCCTGAAGGAAAAGGGCATCACGGTCCGCTGGACCCAGTCACTGGGCTCCAACAAGGCGCTGGAATTCCTCAATGGCGGCGCCATCGATTTTGGGTCCTCGGCCGGGGCCGCGGCCCTGCTCGCCCGGATCAACGGCAATCCGATCAAGGCGGTCTACGTCTTCTCGCGGCCGGAATGGACGGCGCTGGTCACCCGCAAGGACAGCGGCATCACCAAGCCCGCCGACCTCAAGGGCAAGCGCATCGCGGTGACCCGCGGCACCGATCCGCACATCTTCCTCATCCGGGCGCTCCAGGGCGCCGGCCTGACCGAGAAGGACGCCAAGCTCGTCCTGCTCCAGCATGCCGACGGGCGTACCGCCCTCGACCGGGGCGACGTCGATGCCTGGGCCGGCCTCGACCCGATGATGGCGGCCTCCGAGATCGAGAACGACGACGTGCTGTTTTACCGGGACGCCGCCGCCAACACCTGGGGCGTCCTCGACGTGCGGGAGGATTTCGCGAAGGCCAACCCGGACCTCGTGCGCACCGTGATCGCCGCCTACGAGACCGCCCGGAACTACGCGATCAAGAATCCCGACGCCCTGAAGAGCGCGCTCGTGGCCGTGACGAAGCTGCCCGAACCGGTGATCGCCCGGCAGATCGAGCGCACCGACCTGACCCAGCCCGCCATCGGCAAGGCCCAGGCCGAATCGATCGCCGCCGCCGGCATCGCCCTGCAGCAGGCCGGAGTGATCCCTGCCGGTACCGACGTGAAGGCGGCGGTGGATGGGCTGATCGATCCGCAATTCGCGCCTGCCGCCCGCTGATCCGTGCAGGAGCCCGCTGCGACCGAGTCCTCGATGTCAGCCGCGCGCGACACGGCTGACGGGACGGTTTCGCCCAAGCCACGGGGAGACACGGCCTGGCATCGGGGCGGTCGTCTCGCGCTCGGCCTGATCCTGCCCCTCGCCCTGGTGATCGGCTGGGAATCCGCCGTCCATACCGGACTCGCCCAGGGGCGGCTGATGCCCCCGCCGAGCCGGATCGCGGTGACCCTCTACGACCTCGCCGCTTCCGGCGACCTCTGGATGCACGTTCAGGCGACGCTGGTGCGCGTCGCCCTCGGCTTCGCCTTCGGCGCGGTGGCCGGCATCGCGGCGGGCGCCCTCACCGGGGCGCTTCCCACCGCCCGCCATATCCTCGACCCGACGCTTCAGGCGTTGCGCGCCGTGCCATCGCTGGCCTGGGTTCCGCTCTTCATCCTCTGGCTCGGCATCCTCGAGACGCCGAAGGTGGCGCTGATCGCGGTGGGGGTGTTCTTCCCGGTCTATATTGGGGTGGCGGGGGCCATCGCCTCTGTCGACCGCAAGCTGATCGAGGTGGGCCGCATCTTCCGGCTCTCGACCCTGCAGCTCGCCCGGCGCATCCTGCTCCCCGCCGTGCTTCCGGCGACCCTCACTGCGCTCCGCACCGGCCTCGGCCTCGGCTTCCTGTTCGTGGTGGCCGCCGAGCTGATGGGCGCCTCCGAAGGGCTCGGCTATCTCCTCATCGACGGGCAGCAATTCAGCAAGGCCGACCAGATCCTGGCGGCGATCATCGCCTTCGCCATCCTCGGCAAGCTGGCCGATGCCGTCCTCGTCGCCGTGACCCGGCCTCTCACGCGCTGGCAGGACACGGCGCGCGAGACCTTGTAGGCCCTCCCCCGGTTCGAAGAAGGCTGGCGCCCCGCGATGCTCACCCTCGATAGCCTGTCCAAGACCTATTCCGACGGCACGCGGGCGCTGGAGCGCATCGACCTCGCCGTGCCGCAGGGCGAGATCGTGGCGCTCATCGGCGGCTCGGGCTGTGGCAAGACCACCTTGCTGCGGCTCGTCGCCGGGCTCGACCGGGCGAGCGAGGGCAGCATCGCCCTCGACGGGGAGCGGATCGCAGAGCCGCATCCGGGCGTCGGCCTCGTCTTCCAGGAACCGCGCCTGCTGCCCTGGCTCGATGTGGCCGACAATGTGGGCTTCGGACTGAGCCACCTCGCCAAGGCCGAGCGCAGGGCCCGCGTCGCCCATGCCCTGGAGATGGTCGGGCTCGGCGAACATGCCCGCCGCTGGCCGAGGGAACTCTCGGGCGGGCAGCAGCAACGCGTGTCCATCGCCCGCGCCTTCGTGGCGAACCCCCGCGTGCTCCTCCTCGACGAACCGTTCTCGGCGCTGGACGCCTTCACCCGAAAGGACCTGCACGGCCATCTCCTCGCCCTCTGGCAGGAGACGAAGCCGACGATCCTCATCGTCACCCACGATGTGGGAGAGGCGGTGGCTCTGGCCGACCGGGCGGTGGTGATGCGCCCCAAACCCGGCCGCCTCGACGATGCCATCCCCCTGGCGCTGGCCCGCCCGCGCGATCCGGCCTCGCCCCATAGCGAGGCCGCCACCCGGCGCATCCTCGCCGCCCTGGACCGCTCGCTGAAGCCGGCTCAGGCGGCGGCGCCCATCGAGGCAGCACAATGGTGGTGAAGCCTACCCTGGCGTCCCGGCCCGGGCCACGCTAGACGCGGACGCAACCACGACAACGATCGAGGAAGCAACCGATGGACGCCACCACCCTGCGCTCGCTCCAGGCCCCGCTCAAGGACCAGTACCGCAGCGCGCCGGAATCCGCCGTCATCACCCTGGAGGCCAAGGGCACGCTGGACGACACCTCCATCGCCTGCAAGGTCGAGACCGGGCGGGCGCTCGCCGTCGCCGGGTTGCACCCCGCCACCGGCGGTTCGGGCCTCGAACTCTGCTCGGGCGACATGCTGCTCGAGGCGCTGGTGGCCTGTGCCGGCGTCACGATCAAGGCCGTGGCGACCGCCCTCGAGATCGACTTGCGCGCCGGTACGGTGAGCGCCGAGGGCGACCTCGATTTCCGCGGCACCCTGGGCGTCGACAAGGAAGCCCCGGTGGGCTTTCGCGCGATCCGCCTGAACTTCGCCCTCGACACCGATGCGCCGCAGGAAAAGCTCGACCAGCTCCTCAAGCTGACCGAGCGCTATTGCGTCGTGTTCCAGACCCTGAACCACAAGCCGGAACTCGCGGTCCACGCCTCGAAGGGCTGAGGGGACGAGGCCGCTCCGTCCAAGGTGGAGCGGCGCTGGATCCGATGTTCGGCGGATCCCGGCGGGCATCCGCTCCGGCCGGGGACATACGAGCACCTACCGAGCGGCGGGCGCGTCGCCGGCCTCATGATACACCGCAGCGGTCTCGTCCTCATGGAGGAGGCGCCAGCCTTCCAGGCGGCGCAGCCGATCGGCGCTTCGCCCCTCCCTTCGCACGATCGCCCAGGTGACGCGGTAATGCGCCAGCAGGGCGGCGAAGCGGTCGGGCTCCGAGGCGGCGAGCGCCCGGTCGAGGCCGTTCATGAAGCCGCCGAGGAAGAGCTGGTCACTGCGCCCGTCGATGAAGGTCGGCACGCCGGAGCGGATCAGGAAACCGCCGAAATCGTAGTCGTTGTAGACCGGGCCGGTGAGGCCCCGTGCGCGCGCCGCGTCGAGTGCAGCCTGTGGCGTCATCGCGGCGCTGAGACGTGGTGTGACCAGGGTCGCCGTCGCGATCGCCAGGATACCACAGGCCAGGATGACGAGGCCGAGACGCCGCGGGGCGGCGACCGCCGGCCCGGCGCGCAACTTCGGGAAACGCGCCAGGGCAGGCCCCGCCACGAGGATGGGTGCTGCCAGGACGAACAGGTCCGCGAACCGTGCGTGCCGGACCATCATCACCCCGAGGAGCGTGACCACGCCGAGCCGGAACAGGGTTTTTCGGGGGGCTGTCAGCAGCACCGCGATACTGCTGATGAACATCGCGACGGCAACGACGCCCGCCCCATCGAGCCCGAGGGGCTGCCATTCCTGGATGAAGGGCAGGGATTCACCGCTGTTGAACAGGCCGAGATTCACGAGAAACGGCGCATAGCCATAGGGCGTCAGGCAGGAGGCGACCGTGGCGAGGGTGAGGAAGCGCGCCCATCGCGAAGCCCTGCCGATCCATTCGGAGTGGGGCCCGGAGAACACGCCCTCCCCCGCCAGGAGGGCGGCGATGACGAGGCCGATCGGGTAGCTGCCGTGCAGATTGGCCCAGGCCACCATCACCGGGATGAGCCAGAAGGACGGTGCCCTCCCCCGTTCCAGCGCCGCCACAAGGCCCGTCATCCAGACGAGGAGGATCGGCACCGTGAGGATGTGCGGGCGTGCGAGCAGATGCGGCGCGAGGACCACGAACACGGCCGTGACAGTCGTCAATGCGGCAAGGGTGGAGACACGGCACTGCAGCCACAGGTGCAGGCCGGCGAGCGAGCCGGCAACGACCAGGATGGTGAGCATGCAGACGCCCCACCAGCCGGCGAGCGCGTAGGCCCCATAGAACAGCACCTGCGAGGCCCATTCCTTCGCGATCCAGGGCGATCCGGCGAAGGTGTGGGAGAACAGGTCCGTCCAGGGCACGGTGCCGTGAGCGACGATCCAACGGCCGATCGCCATGTGCCACTGGCTGTCCGGATCGTTGAGCAACTGGCCGGCGCGCGTGGAAAGCAGGATGACCACGACCAGAACGACGAGAATCGACGAGGCTCCCCACGCCCCAGGCCCGAACGGTCGTGACGCCGCGCCGGGGGACTGCGTCAAGACCGGGAGGGAGGCCGGATCGGATCTCATCCCGTATGCCCTATCCGGGGTCGAGGATCCTGTGGCATCTCGGAAAAGATGTGCCGGCTCAGGATCACGTAATTCGCAGCGGGAATCCCGATGCAGACGGCGAGGATCGAGAGCCAGGAAGGCCCCTCGAATATCCCGCCGACGATGGCGGGGATCGCTGCGGCCGCGCCATAGCCGGCCATCGTCAGAAAGGAAAACCGCAACGCCGCGCGAGGCGCCGGACGCCGGTCACCGAATGTCAGCCAGCGATGACCGGCATAGGACCAAAGCGAGGCGAGGCCGTAAGACAGGGGCGAGGCCAGGGGAAGCGGAAGCCCGACGACCGTCGTCCCCGCCATGCTCAGGCAGGCATAGAGCAGGGTCGCGATGCCGCCGACCAGGAACATCCGGGCGAGCCGTATGGGCAGGGCGCGGCCACTCACCGGCCCGTGCCGGAGAACCGGCCGGAAGAATGGTTTTGCGTGATGGGGTGCATCGATCGAGCCGGAGGGTTTGAAACCGGCACCGAGCGTTAGGCTGCCGCGCTTAAAACCGGCTTAATCCCGTCAGACCGAGGCGGACAGCCGCCCTTCGATCGCATCCCAGACCGAGACCGCCAGATCCGGTCCCCCGAGCCGCTTGATCGCGCGGATCCCGGTGGGAGAGGTGACGTTGATCTCGGTGAGGTTGCCGTCGATCACGTCGATGCCGACGAGGATGAGGCCGCGCCGACGAAGCTCCGGCCCGATAGTGGCACAGATTTCCCGCTCGCGGTCGGTGAGGTCGGAGGCGGCGGCCGCCCCGCCTCGCACCATGTTGGAGCGGATGTCGTTAAGCGCCGGGACGCGGTTGATGGCGCCCAGCGGCTCGCCGTCCACCAGGATGATGCGCTTGTCACCCTCGGTGATCTTGGGAAGGAAGCGCTGGACCACCCAGGGCTCGCGGAACGTCACCGAGAACAGGTCGAACATCGAACCGAAATTGGCGTCCTCCGGCAACACCCGGAACACCGCCGCGCCGCCATGTCCGTGCAGGGGCTTCATGACGATGGCGCCGTGCTCGGCCCGGAACGCCTCGATCTCCGCCTTGTCGCGGGTGATCAGGGTCGGCGGCATGAGCTGCGGGAAATCGAGGACGAACAGCTTCTCGGGCGCGTTGCGCACCTCGGCCGGGTTGTTGACCACCAGGGTCCGAGGATGAATTCGCTCCAGCATGTGGGTCGCGGTGATGTAGGCCATGTCGAAGGGCGGGTCCTGGCGCATCAGGACCACATCCACATCGGCGAGGTCGACACGCTCCACGGCGCCGAGGGTCGCGTGGGCGCCCTCCACATCCTGGACCCGGAGCGGCTCGACCCGCGCCGTCACCACCTGCCCCTGCATGGAAAGCCGGTCCGGCGTATAGAACAGCAGATCGTGCCCCCGCGCCTGCGCTTCGAGGAGCAGGGCGAAGGTGGTGTCACCGGCGATCCTGATCGCCTGGATCGGGTCCATCTGAACCGCGACGGTCAGGGCCATGGCGCACGAGCCTCATTCACGATCGAGCATGGTCGAAGGTCGGGGGGAGCCGCCCCCGGTCTTCGACCGGAGCCGCAGGCCTATTCGATGGCCTGACTTCCGTCGACAGGCTTCTTGCGGGGATTTGCCGCTAGCGGGACTTGCCACCGCTGCGACGGTCGTAATCGCCGATGGCGTTGCGGCATTCGGCCGACAGGCGGGGACGGTTGCGCTCCATGCACTTCTCCGCCTCGTTGCTGTTGGGATCGACGCCGGCGCAGAGGCGGAAATAATCGTTGGCGCAGCCGAGTTGCAGGCCCTGGTCTTCGCGCTGGGCCTGGGCTGGGCCGGCGGCTAGAAGCAGAAGGGCGAAGGGTGCAGCCTTCAGGGCCAGGGACCGGCCCTTCGAGGGGCTGGAGGATCGTGTGGTCGCCACGCGCATTCTGCGTTGTCCTTCGCTCGGATCGGGATGTGGCGGCATATCGGGCGCAGCCATGGCTTAGCAAGCGCGCGGGACACCGTCCCGGTTCCGGCTGGGTATGGGGGGAACCATGGGCGTGTCGCCCCGGTCACAGTTTTTCGAGATCCCTCGACAAAAAGGCCCCGCTCATTGGGGAGCGGGGCCGAGTGCAAGGGAGGAAACGCCCGCCATGGGCAGTAAAATTCAAAGCAAGTTGCAAGCCAGAGTAGATTTCGGGACTTCAGTTCCGACAGGCATCGAGGCTGCGACGATATTGCCACGGAGATTCGGTCCCTGCCGCCGCCGCCCTGCGCTCTCCCACGATTCGATGGAGAGCAGAAACTTTTCGTTAACCACCTCGTGATGCTCTCCGCTCTGCATCACGATCGATTGAGAAGTCGATGGGATCCGCCCCGGGAGAGTTCGAAGGGACGTTTCCGACGGGTTCGGGTGGTGCGTATCGAAGATCGATGGGATCGCCAGCGATGACGTCTGACCGCAAGTCCCAGAGTGCCAAAACACACCCCGGTGAACCGTCGGGCCGTCTGGGAGACCGTTCGCCGCCGCTGCCGGCGGCCAGCGTCGTGGCGTTCCGCCAGGGCTCCGGTCGCCGGTTCCGCCGGGATGACGAGAACGACAGAGCCACGCGCGGCGAGATCCTGCTGTTCACCGGCGTCCGCTACGAGCGCATGCCCGAACCGGCCATGCCCGCTCCCCTCCAGCGCCGGCGCTCCTGAGATCCCCCTCCGCTCCACCGTGAGGCTCGAGGAGGCACCGTCAACCCGAGGAAGCGCGATGCCGGCATCCCATTCCGTCAGCCCCACCGGGCGCCTGATCCGGACCGCATCCGCCGCCGCGATGATGCTGGTGGGAGGCTGCGCCCAGAAGGGCGATTTCGGCCGCCCGGCCCCAAGCGCCTGGAACAGCCTCGTGGCGACCACCGGCACCCTGGCCGCGCAATACCGCAACGAGCCAGCCTCGGATTTTCCCCTCACCGACGACGAGCGCACCCTGCGCGACCGGGCCTGGCGCTTCCTGATGCCGGCGGCCGAGAGCGAGACCTTCACCGACGCCCTGGCCAACCTCACCCGCACCCGCGTGCTGCCGCCGAGCTGGCGCGAGGACGACGTCACCAGCTACCATGCCGCCCTGATCGCAGAACCCTTTCGCTCGCCCGTTTCGCGCTATCGCCGCCTGGCGGACGACATCACGGCGGATGCGCGCCTGATCCCGCTCTTCGTGGCCACGGCGGCGCGGGTGGCGAATGCCGATACCCTGCGCCTGCGCAGCCTGCCCTTCGTGAAGAGCCTCGACGACGAGAGCATCCGGCAGGCCGCCATGCGGGTGGCCGAGAACCGCTGCCTCGTGGCCTGGGTCCGGCTGGAGACGGGGGTTCGCGCGGAGCGCTACCGCTACGCCCTGCAGCATCTCCTCGTCGAGGTTCCCTCGGTCGAGGCCGTATCGGTGGAGCGCAGTCTCGCCGGTCTCGACGGGCGCCGGGTGATGCTCGACCCGCTGCTTCCGGCGGCGGCCGAGGCCCGCTGCGGATTGGTGGAGGCACCCGCCCCCCAGGCCGCCCGACCCATCGTCGCGAAATACTGATACCAGACCTCGATGAGTCTGACTCATCGAGGTCTGCCCGCGCGACTGCGCGGCGGCGGTCGTCCGCCGGACCTCACTGACCCCGACCTATGGGGCAGGGTCAGTGAGACTTGGTATGAAACGGGCCGCCCGCCCGGACAGGGCGTCGGTCGGCCGTCAGCCGCCGGATTTCGCGGCGTCCTCGGTCGGACTGTCGATGGTGCAGGAGACGGCCTGGACCGCCTCGTTCGCCGCCTGCCTCTGGCTCGGAAGGGCCGCGACCACGCGCACCACCACGAAGCCCTCCCGCTCGGTGGCGACGATGCGCACGTCGCGGCTCACGTCGTTCTCGTCCTCGTTGGCCAGGGCCTCGTCGTATTGGGCGCGGGTGAGGATCACGAGGTCGAGGGCGCCGCGCACCGCCGCCTGGTCGGTGACGGCATAGAAGGCCCCCCGCCGCCCATGGACGGCCAGGGACAGCATCAGCGCGCCGGTCCGGGCGGAGACCCGCATCGGGCCATCGGCGAGGTTGTAGGCGCAGATACCCACCGCGACGGCGGGATCGGGAATCGGCAGCCACGCCTCGGTGGGGGCCGGGGTGATGCCGGTGGAGAGCGTATAGACCTGCATCGCATGGTCGAGGGCCTCACTGGTGCGGGCCTTCGTCAGGGCGTCGGATTCCGACAGGCTCGGGATCGCCAGCACCACGGCGATATGGACCAGCCCTGCCAGGACGAGGCCGGCGAGGGTCGCGAGGAGGAAACGCCCGGTCGGGTTCATTCCGCGCATTCCGTGCGGGAGATCGTGGGAACCGCGGACCGCTCCACCGTACCGGCGCTGGCCGCCACCGGTGTGTCATAGAGACGGAGCGCGAGCCGCACCGGCCCGGCAGCGCGCGGCATGGGCAGCCAGTTGCCGGGCTGGACGTCCGGGGCGAGGACGATGGCGAAGCGCCCGTCCACGTCGCGCAGCACCTCCGTGGAGGTGAAGCCCTCGCGCAGCACAGGCCGGTCGGGGTCACGCTTGCCGCGCCCGGCGACAGTGATGGTCCAGGCCCTTGCAGGAGGCGTCGCACCGGCGATCCGGTAGGTGCAGGCGGCATTGAGGGCGCGGCCCTCGTCGTCCTGGGACGCGGTGAGAAGCAGCCCCTCTCCCACCGCCAGGGGAATCTCA
The DNA here is from genome assembly GCA_902712845.1 of Methylobacterium bullatum. NCBI lineage: Bacteria > Pseudomonadati > Pseudomonadota > Alphaproteobacteria > Hyphomicrobiales > Methylobacteriaceae > Methylobacterium > Methylobacterium bullatum. Next base: position 1,272,845 of record LR743504.1, on the reverse strand, counting down.
CCGCGCCGGGCATTCACCGCGCGGGCATAGGGGTCGGCGCCGAGCGAGCCCGTGCGCGGCCACGCGATCCAGCTCCCCACTGAAACGCCACCGAACGGATAGCCGCCCCGCGTGGAGTAATCCGCCGTCGCCAACCCCAGGCCGGCGCCGAGGGCGAGGCTGTAGAAGACGAGCCCGACGCGGGATGTCCGGCGCAGGACGGCGCGAAAGGCGCGGCTTCCCCGGCCGGCGACGCCCGCGATGGCCGGCATCGCGCCGGACCGGGCAGGGTGATCTGTGGTGCTCATGCGGCGGCTGACATCCTGGGGCCGTGTGGACACCGTCGCTACGGAATGCCGATGCGGCCGACCGGGCGGGCGCCATCGGCGACGGCGCCCGTGGTCTCCCCGGCGGCGGCGCGGGCACCGGCGGGCGTCCCCGCCTCCACGGTGCGGAACAGGCCGTTCATGCTGCCGATGACCTCGAACGAGCGCCGCGAGAGCTTGCCGGCCGCGCTGGCGGCAGCGTTGGGCGGCGAGGACGACCCGGCCTGCGCGATCGGACGGGTGTTCTCCTTGAGGCCCGGCATCGCCTTCAACTCGATGCCCTGGTGGGCCGTTTCCATCACGTCGTGCCAGGCCATGGCGGGAAGCGAGCCGCCGGTCATCTTGTTGGTGGAGGTGGAATCGTCGTTTCCGAACCAGACGGCGCCCACGTAATTGCCGGTATAGGCCACGAACCAGGCATCCTTGTAGGCGTTGGTCGTCCCGGATTTACCCGCGACCTTGATGCCGTCGAGCTGCGCGCGACGGCCGGTCCCCTCCTCCACCACCTTGTTCAACATGAAGTTCATGTCGGCCACGACCTGGGGCGAGAGGATCTGCTCGGGCTTCTCGTCGGCATGGCGGTAGATCACCTCGCCCGAGGAGTTCTTCACCTCCATGGCCGCATAGGGCTTGGCCTTGCGGCCGCCATTGGCGAAGACCGCATAGGCCGCCGCCTGATCGATGACGTTCACCTCCGCCGAGCCGATGGGAAGCGAGACGGAATCGGTGAGCGGGGTGGTGATGCCCATGCGGTGGGCCATGTCGATGATCTTGGCGCGTCCGGCCTTGGCGGCGGGGTAATCGCCCTTGATGCCGATGGCCTTGCCGAGGGCGACCGAGATCTGGATCGGGATCGTGTTGATGGATTTCGCCACCGCCACGGTGAGGTTGGTGGCGCCGGAGAACGAGCGGCCGTAATTTTGCGGGCACCAATTGCCGAGGCAGATCGGCCGGTCCACCACCCGGGTGTCGGGTCGGTAGAGGCCGGCAGCGAGCCCCGCCGCATAGACGTAGGGTTTGAACGACGAGCCCGGCTGGCGCAGTGAATCGGTGGCCCGGTTGAACTGGCTCTCGCCGTAATCGGCCCCGCCGACCATGGCGCGCAACGCCCCGTCCGGATCGAGGATGACCATGGCGGCCTCGTCCACGTCGTACTGGTCGCCGTACTGGCGCAGGATGTTCTCCACCGCCTGGTCGGCACGTTTCTGGATACCGATGTCGAGGGGGGTCTTCACGATCAGCACGCGGTCGCCGCGCAGCTTGCCGGCATCCGCCATGCCCTTGATCTCGCCGAAGGCCCAGTCGAGGTAGTAATCGGCGGTGATGTCGCGGGTGCGGGTCACCGGCGTCGCCGGGTTGCGCAACGCCGTCTGGATCTGGCCTTCGGTGACGAAGCCGGCTTCCACCATGTTGTGGAGCACGTCCACCGCGCGGGCGCGGGCCGCCGGCAGGTTGACGTGCGGCGCGTATTTCGTCGGCGCCTTGAACAAGCCGGCCAGCATCGCGGCCTCGGCGAGGCTCACGTCCTTCAGGGGCTTGCCGAAATAGTAATCGGCCGCCGCCACCGCGCCGAAGGTGCCGCCGCCCATATAGGCGCGGTCGAGATAGAGCTTGAGGATGTCGTTCTTGCTGAGATGGCTCTCCAGCCAGAGCGCCAGGAACGCCTCGTTGACCTTGCGCTCCAGGGAGCGCTCGTTGGTGAGGAACAGGTTCTTGGCGAGCTGCTGGGTGATGGAGGAGCCGCCCTGCGTGTTGCCGCCGCCGCGCGAGTTCGACACGAGGGCGCGCGCGGTGCCGATCGGGTCGATGCCCCAATGCTCGTAGAAGCGCCGGTCCTCGGTGGAGACCAGCGCCTTGATCATGCTGTCGGGAAAATCGTCGAGCTTGAGCGAATCGTCGTGCTTGATCCCGCGCCGCCCCACCTCGACGCCGTAGCGGTCGAGGAAAGTGACGGCGAGATCCTGCTGCTTCAACCAGTTCTCGCTGGTGAGGTTGAAGGCGGGTTGCGCGAGGGCCAGCATCAGAACGGCGCCGCCGGTCCCGAGCGTCACGGCTTCGCTGGTGAGATCGAGGGCGACACGCTTCCAGCCACGCACCGAGAAGATCTGCATGCGTTCCTGGAAACGCTCGTAGGTCTCGGCGGTGGAGCGGCCGCTGTCGTACAGGCTCGCATTCACCCAGGCATCGAAGCCGAGGGCGGCGTGTTTCAGGCGCGTCAGAAGCGAGGTGGCTTTGGGCAGGCGCACGACGTGATCTCTGTCCCTCAACGCACGGCCGGCACCGCTCACCGATGCCGCAGGTCAAGCACTACCAAGCTCCGCGCGTCTTCGCGAGGCCCGGCAATCCACACCACCCGCGCTTCGGCAGGGGAAGAACGCGAACGGCCCGCACCATAATGCGTCGGAAAGCGAAAACGTCGCGACGTCGGCGAGAATAACCCTTCGTCAACCTTGATCCAGGAATGGGGCGCGGAGGTGGCGCGGCTTGCCGATCAGGCCCACATGCGTCAAGGAGCCTGCGCGCTCCGCCCTCCGTTTCGAACCCCGAAGGTGCTCCCGATGAGGGACCGCACATCCCCCCTCCTTGCCCCGGACCCGATGGCGCCCGAGCCATCGAAGCCGTTCTGGCGGGAGAAGACCCTCGACGAAATGTCGTCGTCCGAGTGGGAAAGCCTGTGCGACGGCTGCGGCCGGTGCTGCCTGCTGAAGCTCGAGGATGACGATACCGGCGAGGTCTACCACACCGATGTCGGCTGCACCCTCCTCGACGGGCTCGCCTGCAACTGTCGCGATTACGTCAACCGCCAGAGACGGGTGCCCGATTGTGTCCGCCTGACGCCGGAGGCGGTCCGGACCATTCCCTGGCTGCCGCCGACCTGCGCCTACCGCCTCGTGCGCGACGGGCAGGACCTCTATCCGTGGCATCCCCTCGTCTCAGGTCGTCAGGCCAGCGTCCACGAAGCCGGCATCTCGGTGCGCGGCCGGATCTCGGGCAACGAGGAGGAGTTCACCACCGACGAACTCCTCGACCAGATCGTCACCTGGCCCGGCCGCACGCCGGAGACCGAGGACGAGGATTAGGAGCGGACGGGCGCCGGGGGATCGAGGTGGAAACGATCCAGGTCGCGCAGGAGATCGAGGAAGGCTCGCGCACCGTGATCGAGGGCCGCGAGACCGGCTTCGCGCGTGCCCAGCGTCGCGTTGCCAATGGCGCCCGAAGGATGAAGGTCCTGCGCCTTCCAGGCGAAGGCGGCCGGGCGGCCGGCACGCAGATGGGTGAAGTCGCGCTCCATCGCGACCGAGCGAGGCTCGAAATCGGCGATGGCCTGCCGGCGCACCGAACCCGGCTTCAGCGCCAGCATCAGCGCCGTCTCGACGGCGCCGGCATGGATGCCATGTCTGATCTCGTCGTCGGGAAAGAGGCCCGGCGGATAGCCGAACCGGCTCCAGGCCGTGGTGACGGCGAGCATGCCGAGATTGCGCAGGTCGCTCGCCACGAGATCGATGAGGCCACTGTTGCCACCATGCGAGGTGACGATGACGAGCTTGCCGCATCCGGCGCGATGAAGGCTGCGGCCGATCTCGCCCCACGCCCGCAGGGCCGTCTCGGCCGTGAGAGTCAGCGTGCCGGGAAACGCATCGTGCTCGTCCGATTTGCCGATGCTCTGGACCGGCAGGACCAGGATATCGAGGTCGCCCGCATCGAGTTCGGCCAGCTTGGCGAGATAACCTTCGGCGATGGTGACGTCCGTGGACAATGGCAGATGCGGGCCATGCTGCTCCACTGCCGCCACGGGGAGGATGGCGATGGAGCGGCCCATGGCGGACGCGATCTCGCCGGTCGTGAGATCGAACCAGTTCCGCACCGCCATGGCCGTCATTCCCCTCGCGGCCCTACGCCGCCAGGGTGGTCTTCTAGGCCGAATGGGCCCTTACAAGAAGGGTGGCCGGATCTCGGTCTCAGCGCGAGGGGCGCAGCAGCCATCCGAGCCCGAAGGCCGCCGCCGCCACGAGGGCGAGAGTGACGGCCTTGTTCTCGTCTGCCCGAGCCGCCACCGCCCGGCCGTGCCGCACGGCTTCACCCCGGTAGTGACGGCCGCGGCGCTGCGCTTCGTCGGCCAGGGCGTACCCACGGTCGGCGATCGCTTGGCGACGCTGCTCTGCTTCGTCGGCTAGGGCATGGGCACGCGAACGCGCCTCGTCGATGAAGCGCTCGCCATCGCGGCGCAGGTCGTTCACCGTGTCGCGCGCTTCGCCATACGCGTATTGCGCTGCGCCGGCGGCCTGATCGTATGCGCCTTCGACCTGCTGACGAGCGCGGCCGGTCACCGCGCCCAGAGCCGTCTTGCCACGACCTTGCAGGTTGCGCACGCCACCGTCGAAATGATCTCTGTTCATGGACACATCTCCATTCACGAGCCGATGGATGGGCGTGAGCCCGATCCAACTTGCCATTGCACCGATCCGAGCGTTGGCCCTGGATCATAATTCCGGTCCCGGCTCTCGGAATCGTTGTTCGGTCTTTGCTTCTGTCTCAGCCGGACGTCGCATGGACGTCGGTCTACGGTGAGGGGACGAATATTCCCCCCACCGGACTGGCCTTCGGGCCGGTTCGTCAGATCTTCTTGACGGCGTCGGCGGCGCTCTGAGCCGCGCCCTTGATCCCGTCCTTGGCGTCGCCAACGGTCTTCTGGGCCTCGCCCTTCAGCTCCTGCGCCTTGCCTTCCGCCTGCAGCTTCTCGTTGCCGGTGGCCGAGCCGACACCCTGCTTGATGTTGCCGACGGCTTCGTTGACGAGACCCTTGATCTTGTCGGTGGTGCTGCTCATCGAAATGATCCTCATGATCGCTTGGGGAAGCCGGGACGCGGCACGCGCCGGGCACCGCGAAGTCGAAAGCCGAACGGTAACAATTGCTGAAATGTTCCGATCCGAGGCCGTGGAATTGTACGATTCCCGACCGATCCGGGTGAGGAGCTCCGCGTCGCAGCACTACCGTGAAGTTAAAGGCCTTGGCAGCAAGAGTTTGAATTTTTTATACGCGTGATCCAAATTTTTTGTTTCGGCTTGTGGCGCCATTGCCAGCAAAGTTTCTTGAATTCAAAATATTCCTGACTAGAACTCGGCAAACAACAGACGAGACACCGAGGAAGACGGTCATGACCGTTCGCGCCGCCACCCCACGTTCGGGCGGGACCACCCATCCGACCCTGGGCACGGCGTCCGCACCGCCCTTCGGGCGCTGGGGTCAGCTGGTGATCGGCGTGATCTGCATGGTGATGATCGCCAACCTGCAATACGGCTGGACGTTCTTCGTCCCCGACATCCAGAAGAAGTTCGGCTTCGACCGGGCGGCGATCCAGTGGGCCTTCACCCTGTTCGTGCTGTTCGAGACCTGGCTGGTCCCGATCGAGGGCTGGTTCGTGGACAAGTACGGCCCGCGCGTGGTCGTGCTGTTCGGCGGCGCGCTGTGCGGCATCGGCTGGGTCATCAACTCCTACGCCGCCTCGCTCAACATGTTCTATCTCGGACAGGTCGTGGCCGGCATCGGTGCCGGCGCCGTCTACGGCACCTGCGTCGGCTCGGCCCTGAAATGGTTCCCCGACAAGCGCGGGCTGGCCGCCGGCATCATCGCCGCCGGCTTCGGCGCCGGCTCGGCGCTGACCGTCGCCCCGATCCAGTGGATGATCGCCGACCACGGCTTCCAGGCCGCCTTCTTCAACTTCGGCATCGGCCAGGGCCTCGTCGTCTGCGCGCTGGCCTTCTTCTTCACCTCGCCCAAGAAGGGCCAGGTGCCCGAGGTCGTGGCCAACGCCAACATCATCCAGACCCGGCGCAACTACACCCCCGGCGAAGTCGCCCGCCAGCCGATCTTCTGGCTCATGTACTTCATGTTCGTCATCGTCGGCGCCGGCGGCCTGATGATCACCGCCAACCTCAAGCCCATCGCCTCCGATATCGGCGTCGACAAGGTGCCGGTCACCATCATGGGCATCACCATGGTCGCCATCACCTTCGCGGCCACCATCGACCGCGTCCTCAACGGCCTCACTCGCCCGTTCTTCGGTTGGGTCTCCGACAAGATCGGCCGCGAGAACACCATGTTCATCGCCTTCGCCATGGAAGGCTTCGGCATCTACATGCTCTACCTCTGGGGCCACGACCCGCTGTGGTTCGTGCTGCTCTCCGGCTTCGTGTTCTTCGCCTGGGGCGAGATCTACTCCCTCTTCCCCTCCACCTGCACCGACACGTTCGGCACCAAGTTCGCCGCCACCAATGCCGGCCTGCTCTACACCGCCAAGGGCACCGCCGCCCTCCTGGTCCCGGTCGCCAACTACCTCCAGCAGGCCACCAACAGCTGGGACGGCGTCTTCCTCGTCGCCGCAGGCGCCAACATCCTCGCATCCCTCCTCGCCATCGTGCTGCTGAAGCCCTGGCGTGCCCGTATCGTTGCCCGGAGCATCTGAACCATGGCCCGCTGGATCGGATATCGTCACGACGGGCGCGCCGGTTTCGGCCGCCTCGACGGAGAGCAAGTCATTGTCCACGAGGGCGACCTGTTCGACGCGCCCCGGGCCACGGGAGAGATCCTGCCTCTCGCCGAGGTGGTCATCGACCTGCCGTGCCGGCCGAGCAAGGTCATCGCCCTGTGGAACAACTTCTCCGCCATGGCTGAGAAGCAGGGTCTGACCCCGCCCGTCGCCCCGCTGTTCCTGTTGAAGCCGGCCAACACCTATCGCCCGAGCGGCGCCGAGATCGCGGTGCCGGATTGCGCCGGCCGTATCCTGTTCGAAGGCGAGCTCGGCATCGTCATCGGCAAGGTCGCCGGCCGGAGCGCGCGCGACCTCACGCCGGACGAGGCGGTCGACCACATCTTCGGTTACACCTGCGTCAACGACGTGACCGCGCTGGAAATCCTCAAGTCCGATCCGAGCTTCGCCCAATGGACGCGCTCCAAGGGGCTCGACGGGTTCGGTCCCTTCGGCCCGGCCATCGCCACCGATCTCGACCCCGAGGCGCTCTCGGTGAAGGTGCGGGTGAACGGGCGCGAGCGCCAGACCTATCCCCTCTCGGACATGATCTTCCGCCCGCGCGAGATCGTCGCCATGATCTCGCGGGGCATGACGCTGGAGCCCGGCGACGTCATCGCCTGCGGCACCTCCAACGGTTCCGGCCCGATCCCGAAAGGCGCCACCGTCGAGGTGGAGATCGAGGGGATCGGAATCCTGTCGAACCGCTTCTCCTGAGCCGCACAGACCAGACCGACACGACATCCGGACAATGAGGATACCAGCATGAGCATCGCGATCGTCGGCGCAGGCGCCATCGGCGGATTTCTGGGGGTTCGCCTCGCGAATATCGGCGAGGACGTCACCTTCATCGCACGCGGGGCCAATCTCGATGCCATCCGCTCCAACGGCATGCGCCTGATCGAGGAGAACGGCTCCGAGATCCACGTGAAGAACCTCAAAGCCACCAAGTCCATGGAGGAGGCCGGCGTCCACGACGTGGTGCTCCTCACCGTGAAGGCGCATCAGGTCGGGCCGATCGCGGCCGAGCTGCACCACCTCATCGGCCCCGATACCATCGTCGTGACCATGCAGAACGGCATCCCGTGGTGGTATTTTTCGGGTGGCCATGGCGGCGAACTCGCCGGGACGCACCTGGAAACCGCCGATCCGGGCCGGCTCATCGCCGAGTATCTCGACCCCAAGCATGTGATCGGCTCGGTGGTCTATCCGGCGGCCGTCCTCACCGAACCCGGCGTGGTCCAGGTGATCGAGGGCCACCGCTTCGGTCTCGGCGAACTCGACGGCTCCATGAGCCCGCGGGTCCAGGCCCTGGCCCAGCTCCTGATCAAGGCGGGCTTCCGCGCGCCCGTCACCAGCGACATCCGGGCGGAGATCTGGCTCAAGCTCTGGGGCAATCTCAGCTTCAACCCGATCTCGGCACTCTCGCACGCGACCCTGGTGGACATCTGCCAGTTCCCGGAGACGCGGGCGCTCGCCGCCGACATGATGCGCGAGGCGGAGACCATCGCGAACAAGCTCGGCATCACGTTTAAGCTCGGGATCGAGCGGCGCATCGCCGGGGCCGAGAAGGTCGGCGCGCACAAGACCTCAATGCTGCAGGACGTGGAGGCCGGACGGCCGATCGAACTCGAAGCCCTCGTCGGCTCGATCATCGAACTCGGACGCCTCACCGACACCCCGACCCCGCATATCGGCACCGTCTATGCCCTGATGCGGCTGCTGTCCCAGAGCCTCGAACGGGCGCAGGGGCGCCTGTCCATCGCGACGGCCTGACCACCGTTTCCCCGGCGGTCGCCCGCGACCGCCGATCCGCGTGAACATGTGCCGCTCCCCATGCGGCGGACCGCCTTCTCCTCCCCGAAGGCAACTGACGATGAGGACACAGCTACCATGGCCGAGACCGCAACCACCCTGCACGCCCTGATCCAGGCGGGCGCCGACGAGGCCACCGCCCTGTCGAGCCCCGGCGGCGTTCCCCTGACCTTCGGGGCCCTGCGGGCGCTCACGGAGAGCACCATCGCGTCCCTCAACGCGCAGGGCATCGGCCGTGGCGACCGGGTCGCCATCGTGCTCGACAACGGCCCGGAAATGGCCGCCGCCTTCATCGCCATCGCGGCGGGCACCACCTCGGCGCCGCTGAACCCCGCCTACAAGGCCGACGAGTTCGAGTTCTACCTGACCGACCTCAACGCCAAGCTGCTGGTGGCGGCGGAAGGCTCGCAGAGCCCGGCGGTGGCGGTGGCCGAGAAGCTCGGCGTGCCGGTGGTGCGCCTGACCCCGACGCCTGAGCAGGGCGCGGGCAGCTTCACCCTCGCCTTCCCGGCTGGAACCGTGACGCCGGCCGCCAATTCCGGCCCGGCCCATCCCGACGATATCGGCCTCGTGCTCCACACGTCGGGCACCACGTCGCGTCCGAAGATCGTCCCGCTGAAACAGTCGAACGTCTGCGCCTCGGCCCGCAACATCCGCACCACCCTCGCCTTCACGGCCGAGGATCGCGGCCTCAACATCATGCCGCTGTTCCACATCCACGGCCTCATCGCCGGCATCCTGGCACCGCTCTCGGCGGGCGGGCAGGTCTGCTGCACGCCGGGCTTCAACGCCCTGAAGTTCTTCGGCTGGATGGGAGAGGTCCGCCCGACCTGGTACACGGCGGTGCCGACGATGCATCAGGCGATCCTGGGCCGCGCCGCCCGCAACAAGGACATCATCGCGGCCAACCCGCTGCGCTTCATCCGCTCCTCCTCGTCCTCCATGCCGCCGCAGGTGATGAAGGAGATCGAGGAGGTGTTCGGCGCGCCCCTGCTGGAAGCCTACGGCATGACCGAGGCCGCCCACCAGATGGCCTCGAACCCGCTGCCGCCCCGGCCGCATTACGCCGGCTCGGTGGGCCTCGCCGCCGGCCCCGAGATCGCCATCGTCGACCATGACGGCGAGCCCCTGCCCGCCGGCGAGACCGGCGAGATCGTGATCCGCGGCGACAACGTGATGACCGGCTATGAGAACAACGAGAAGGCCAATGCCGAAGCCTTCACCAAGCAGGGTTGGTTCCGCACCGGCGACCAGGGCACGCTGACCCCGGAGGGCTACCTCTCGATCACCGGGCGCCTGAAGGAGATCATCAACCGCGGCGGCGAGAAGATCTCCCCGCGCGAGGTGGACGAGATCCTGATGGATCACCCGGCGGTGTCCCAGTGCATCACCTTCGCGATGCCGCACGACAAGCTCGGTGAGGACGTGGTGGCGGCCATCGTCCTGCGCGAGGGCCACGACGCTCTCTCGGAAAAGGACCTGCGGGGCTTCGCTTCCGAGCGCCTCGCACCGTTCAAGGTGCCGGCCAAGATCATCTTCCTCGAGGAGATCCCCAAGGGCGCCACCGGCAAGCTCCAGCGCATCGGCCTCGCTCAGAAACTCGGCCTGGCGTAAAGGCGGGGGCATTCCCGCCCGCACTTGGAAAGACGTCCTCGGAAAACGGTCCGGGGACGGACTTGCCTCACATGGCCCGTTTCGATTGATCGTAACGGCGCTTCGAGGGAACGGGCGTCGTTCGCGTTCCGCTATGAGGGCAGGAGCATCCTCAGCGAGAAATGCGCGCCCTTCACGTCGGGCGCCACGGTGAGCGGGCCGCCGAGTTGGCGGCCGAGATTGTTGATGATGCGCATGCCGAGGCTCGTGCTCCGGGCCTGGGTGGGGTCGAACCCGTCCGGCAGGCCGGCGCCATCGTCGGCGACGCCGATGAGGAGCCCCCCCTCCTCATCCGGACGGGCGGTGACCCGGATTTCGCCCTCGCCGTCGGGATAGGCGTATTTGATCGCGTTGGTGACGAGCTCGTTGACGAAGAGCCCGAGCGGAATCGCGAGATCGGCCGGAATGTCGAGACGGACCGCCTCGCAGCGAATGACGTGGCGCCGGGCGCTCTCCTGGAGCTTGCCGCAGAGCGCTTCCAGGAAGCCCGAGGCATCGATGGCGCCGAGGGTCGGCTGGCGCCAGAGCTGATCGTGGACCGCGGCCACGGCCTCGACGCGGGTGCGTGCATCGACCAGGGCTTCCTTCACCTTCTCATCGTCCGAGCCGCGAGCCTGGAGGGCCAGGAACCCGGCGACCACCGCGAGGCTGTTCTTGACCCGGTGACTCATCTCGCGGGAGAGGAGGTCCTGCCGCTCCAGGGCCGCCTTCAGCCGCGCCTCGCCGCGTTGGCGCTCGATGGCGCCGCCGAGGAGATTGGCGAAGCCTTGCATGAAGGCGATGTCCGCCTCCTCGAACTTGCCCTCGCGGGTGTCGTCCACTTCGAGCACCCCATAATGCCCGTCGCGGTTGGCGATGAGCACATTGATCGCCCGCTTGATGCCGTGGTCGGCCATGATCTGCGGTGTGCGAAACCGAGTTTCCACCTGAAGGTGATTGGAGATCACCGGCTGACCGGTCTTGAGGGCAAAGCCTGCCGGGGACGCGAGATCGGCCCCTATGATGGCCTTGCCGACGACATCGTCTTTCCAGCCCACGCCGGCGCAGATCAGCAGGCAATCCTGCTCTCTGGAATATTCCAGCGCCTTGCAGAACTCGGCCTTCATGCCTTCCGCGCAGAGCTCGACGGCGCGATGCAGCAGGGGCAGCAGCTCGGTGGCACGCAGGGCCTCGACGCCGAAATCCGAGAGCAGGGCCTGCTGACGCAGACGCAAGGCCAGGGCGGGTGAGACGTCGGTCATGGAAAATGGTCCTGCGACCGGCTGGATAGATGAGAAGAACGCCGTCCGGTCTGTGCGGTGCCGGGGGGCCGGATGCAAGGGTGACCGGCGCAACTTGCGTGAGGACTGCGCGGGGAGGACCGGATCGGCGGCAACGCTTTAGCAACAGTCCGCACGGGAGAAGACCATCAGAGTCGGACGGCAGATTACATAATAATTACTTATAATGAGAAATGCCACAATACGCGTCGATGACTGGAGATTATTGTCTAGGCGAGAAGGTTTCGCTATTCCCCGGAAAGCCTGTGTCGAAGGAACTACGGATCAACCGGCGTGATCGGGGGGAGGATACGAGATGATCGACGAGAGAGCTGCCGGTGCCGTCCTCGTGGCGACGACGCTCCTGACATCCACCCCGGCACAAGCCTTGTCGATGAACGACCCGCTCACGGAATGGAGCAAGGGTACGGCCATGGACCGCATGCAGATCGCCTCGCGTCTCGGCAAGTCGTTCAACGGCGTCAGCGAGAGCTTCACCGCGGGCTACTTCCTGAAATGCATTGATGACGTCGCCTCCTACGGCAACGCCAAGGCGGCCAGGATCGAGGACGCCATGCGCGAATGCCTGGCCGCGCGGATGCCGCGCAGCCCGGACGCCGAATAGTCAGATCTCGATCTCGGTGCCGACCTCCACGAGTTGGCGAGTGGGGATGCAGAATTGCGCGCCGGTGGTCTCGGCGTTGCGCAGGAGGAAGGCGAAGACCGTTTCGCGCCATGTCGCCATGCCCCGGTCGTCGCTCTTCGGGATGATGGTCTCGTGGCCGATGAAGATCGTCAGGTCGTCGAGGAACTCCTTCGGCAGGGTCCCGCATTCGACGGCGCATCGAAGCCCGTCGGGAATCGAGGCGTCTTCCATGAAGCCGTAATGCAGGACGAGGCGGAATATGTCCGGGGTGATCTCCGTCACCTCGGCGCGCTCGGTCCGCGGCACGCTCGGCGCCTCCTCGTAGAGGGCGGTGACGAGCAGGATGCGCTTGTGCAGGGCATGGCTGCGCTCGACGAAGCGCGACAGGTGGAGCGGGATCCCGCTTGTGGCCGAGGACAGGAAGGCCGCATTGCCCGGCAGGGTGATCGGCGGCGCGCGGCGAAGTTGCTCGATGAACTCCGCCTCGGGCTGCCGCAACGTCGCGCGGACCTCCTCCACCAGGATGTTTCCCTTGCGCCAGGTGAGCATCAGGAAGGCGACGAAGCCGGCCAGCACCAGGGGAAACCAGCCGCCCTCGAACAGCTTCACGCTGTTGGCGCCGAGGAAGACGAGATCGATGGCGAGGAAGAAGCCGTTGACCGCGAAGACCGCGATGGGGGTGTAGCCCCATTTCAGCGCCACCAGAGCGGCGAGCAGGGTGGTGATGGCCATGAGCGACGACACGGCGATGCCGTAGGCGCCGGCCAGCTTGTCGGAGGAGCCGAAAGTGAGGACGGCCGTCAGGGTTGCGGCCGCCATCAGCCAATTGATCACCGGCACGTAGATCTGCCCGCGCTCCTCGCGCGCCGTGTGGATCACCCGCATGGGTGGCAGGAAGCCGAGCTGGATCGATTGCTGGGTAAGCGAGAACACGCCCGAGACGATGGCCTGCGAGGCAATGACGGTGGCCAGCGTCGCAAGAGCGATCAGCGGGTAATAGGCCCAGTCCGGGCTGAGGCGGTAGAACGGGTTCTCGATGGCGTCGGGTGAGACCAGCAGCAGGCCGCCCTGACCGAAATAATGGATGACGAGGGCCGGCAGGACGAGGCCGAACCAGGCGAGGCGGATGGGCCTCGCGCCGAAATGGCCGAGATCGGCATACATCGCCTCGCCACCGGTGACTGCGAGGAAGGCCGCGCCCAGCATGGCGAAGCTCACGTGCCAGCCGGCATGGACCAGGAAATCCACCGCGCGCCAGGGGTTGAGGGCACCGAGGATCTGCGGCGCGTGCCAGATGCCGCCGAGGCCCAGGAGCGCCAGGACGACGAACCACACCACCATCACCGGGCCGAAGATGCGGCCGATGAAGGCGACACCCTTGCTCTGCACCAGGAACAGCCCGACGAGGATGGCGATGGTGATGGGCAGGACGGCATGGTCGAGGCCGGGGGCCGCCACCTTGAGCCCCTCCACCGCGCTCAGCACCGAAATCGCCGGGGTGATCGCGCCGTCGCCGTAGAGCAGCGCCGCGCCGACGAGGCCGACCACGAGGAGCACGGCCTGACGCGTGCCGGGCTTGGCATGGCGAGCGCCGAGCAGTGCTAGCATGGCGACGATGCCACCCTCGCCCCTGTTGTCGGCGCGCAGGATCAGCACCGCGTATTTCAGCGAAACGATGAGGATCAGGGCCCAGAAGATCAGCGATACCGCACCGACCACGGCGATGGCCTGGGGCGGGCCGCCGCCGGAAGCCGCTCGTACGGCTTCCTTGAAAGCGTAGAGCGGGCTGGTGCCGATATCGCCATAGACGATGCCGAGCGCCCCGAGGAGAAGAGGCAGGCCGGCGCGCGGAAGATCAGCGCTCTTCGAACCTGCGCTCTCCGCCGAAGCCCCATGGGCGGATAGGTGTTGGGCCAAAGGGGCGTTTCCTTTCGCGGGCAGACCGGATGCGCTCGGGTCGCCGCCTGACCGAACCTAGCGGTGGCGGCTCCACCGTCCAGGGAGGGATTTCATGAGTAACGGAGAGGTGAGGAAGCCATGCACCTCCTCGCATTGAGGACGCCTGTCCGCTCGACTGCCACATCGGCAGCCGAGATCGGCAAACTTGAGATCAAAACCCGCACAACTTATTGTCGATGAACGTCTTATTCGACTATCGCGATCGGCAGGAATGACGGACTTTCTGGAGACGTCGATGGCGGACTTCGTCATCGAGGTTTCTCTCGCTACGTCCTGTCGTGAGGCCTAGACCAGCCGCACCAAGGCCTCCGGGCATTCGCCGTCGCGGGCGATGCAGAGGACCGGAGCCGGCACATGGCGGGCGATGGCGGCGGCGACCGTCTCGGGCGACGTCGGCGCGCCGAGGCTTTCACAAACGACGACACCGAGCAGCGTCTGTCCGTTGCAGCGCAGGGTCTCCGCCGCGGTGAGCGCGTGGCTGATCGCTCCGAGATAGCTGCCGGAGACGAGGATCGTCGGCAGAGCCAGTGCCTTGAGCCAGTCGAGACCGGTCGCCGCCGTCGTCACCGGGCTCATCAGGCCGCCGACGCCCTCGAAGACGAGGATTGTCCCCGGATCCGCTCCCTGGAGCCGGTCCTCGCACCAGCCGACGAGGTCGCAGAGGTGCAGGCTCCGCCTCTCGCGAGCGGCGGCGAGATCGGGGCCGAGCGGTGCGAGAAAGCGCCAGGGCGAGCAGGCCTCCACCGTCTCGGGCGTCACCGGCAATCCCTGGGCTTCCAGAAGGATCGCCGTGTCGCTCTCGCGAAACGACGGATCGCCGAAGGGGGGGACACCGCTCGCCAGCGGCTTCAGGGTCGACACGCCGCTTCCCCGGCGGCGCAGGGCGCGCGTCAGGGAAGCGGTGACGTAGGTCTTGCCGATCTCGGTCCCGGCGCCGGCGACGAAGACGGCGCGGGCACGCGTGCTCACTTCTCGACGAAGGCCTTCTCGATGACGTAGTGGCCGGCCTCGCCGTGATTGCCCTCCTCGTAGCCCCCATCGGTGAGGAGCTGGCGGGTGTCGCGGATCATGTCCGGCGAGCCGCAGAGCATGAAGCGGTCGTTCTCGATGGACATCGGCGGCAGACCGATATCCTCGAACAACTTGCCGGAGGTCATCAGGTCGGTGATCCGGCCCCGGTTGCGAAAGGGCTCGCGGGTGACGGTGGGATAGTAGATCAGTCCGGCGGTGATGACCTCGCCGAGGAACTCATGGTTGGGCAGGTCCTGCGTGATCGTCTCGCCATAGGCAAGCTCGGAGACTTGGCGGCAGCCATGGACGAGGACGACCTTCTCGAAACGCTCGTAGGTCTCCGGGTCCTTGATGATCGACATGAACGGGGCCAGGCCCGTGCCGGTGCCGAGAAGGTAGAGGTTCTTGCCCGGCAGCAGGTTGTCGAGCACCAGAGTGCCGGTGGGCTTCTTGCCGACCATGATCGGATCGCCGACCTTGAGGTGCTGCAGCCGCGAGGTGAGCGGGCCGTTCTCGACCTTGATCGAGAAGAACTCGAGTTCCTCCTCGTAATTGGCCGAGACCACGCTGTAGGCGCGAAGGAGGGGCCGGCCCTCGACTTCGATGCCCATCATCACGAACTCGCCGTTGCGGAAGCGGAACGCGGGATCGCGGGTCGTGCGGAAGGAGAACAGCGTGTCGGTCCAATGGTGGACGCTCAGCACACGCTCCTCGTTGAACTTGCTCATCGACGGGTCCGTCTCAAACTTCGCTTGCGAATCTCGGCTTTCAGCCGGGTCTTCTCGCACCTGCGGCGCGCCCGTCAAGGCATAGCAGGCGCGCAGGCAGCGAAACCGCCAACCGTCTGGAATCGCTCTGAGTTGAGGCATCGCCGCCACGGGGGATGCGACCTCGTGCCGATTCCGGCTCGTGACGATGCGGAAGGAAACGCAGGAAGTGAAGTTCGGCGCGCATTCCGGTCGCCGTCGCCGGGATGGAACGGTCGGAGGCCGGCCAAGGTGACGCCGCCCGCCTCAATGCGAGGCGGGCGGCGCATATGGCCCCGGAGGGGACAGGTGCGATGGGCTTCGGCTCAGGCGGCGCGGACCGTGTGGAGGAACTTCTGCACCTCCAAGCTCAGCCGTTCGGCCTGCCGCGCCAGTTCCGACGAGGCGGTGAACACCTGGCCGGCGCTGGCGCCGGTCTCCTGCGCCGCTCGGGCGACGCCGGTGATGTTGGCGCTGACCTCGCCGGTGCCGATGGAGGCTTGCGCCACCGAACCCGCGATCTCCCGGGTCGCGGCATCCTGCTGCGAGACCGATGCGGAGATGACGGCGGCCGTCTCGTCGATCCCGTGGATCGTCGAGGAGATCCCGTCGATGGCGCTGGTCGCCTGGCGGGTCGAGGATTGGATCGCCGCGATCTTCGCGGAGATCTCCGTCGTCGCCTTGGCGGTCTGGTTGGCGAGTTCCTTCACCTCCGAGGCGACCACCGCGAAGCCCCGGCCCGCCTCTCCGGCCCGCGCCGCCTCGATCGTCGCATTGAGGGCGAGGAGGTTTGTCTGGCCGGCGAGGTTGGAGATCAGGTTCACGACGTCGCCGATGCTGGCGGCGACCTCACGGAGTTCCGCGACCGCCAGTGCGGTCTGCTCCGCCTCGCGGACGGCGGCGGCCGTCATCTCCGCCGAACGAGCGACCTGTCGGCCGATCTCCGCCACCGAAGCCCCGAGTTCCTCGGCCGAGCCGGCCACGGCGGTGACGTTGGCCGAGGCTTCCTCCGCGGCCGTCAGGACTGCGCTGGACTGCGCCGACGTCTCCTCGGCGGAAGCCGTCAGCTGCGAGGCCGTGGCCTGCATCTCGGTTGCCGCCGCGGACACCATGCTCACGATCCCGCCGACCGCCGCCTCGAACTCGTCGGCCAGGGTATGCATGCCGACCTTGCGTTCCGTCTCCGCGGCGAGGCGCAGGCGCTCGGTTTCGATCTCGAGGGCGCGGTTGCGGATCATGCCATCCTTGAACACCTGCACCGCGCCCGCCATGGCACCGAGTTCGTCCGTGCGTGTCCGGTCCGGGATCGCGACCTCGACATCGCCAGCGGCAAGCCGGTTCATCGCTTCCGTCATTCCGCGGATCGGGCGGGCGACCGTCATCATGGAGAAGAGGGCCGACCCGCCCTGAAGGAGGATTGCCACGGCTCCGATCACGAGGCCCAGCAGGGTGGCGGTTTCCACGGCGCCCATCGACGACAGCCGCGCCTCGTCCGTGAAGCGCTGCGCATTGGACAACGATTGCTCGATGGCGACGATGGCCTTCCTGCGGGCGCCATTCCGCTGTTCCCCAGACGCCGCCAGGGCCGCCTCGTCGACCCTCTTGCGACCCTGGTCGTAGGTGATGGTGGACGCCGACTTGAGGGCGAGTTCCGTGAACTGCGCCAGCCCGGCATCGATGTCTTTGAGGACGTCGGGCTTCAGGGCGATACGGATCGGTGCCTTGAGTCCCTCATGGGCTGAATCGAAGCTCGTCCTGATCCGACCGACGGCGTCCTTGTAGGCCTCCTCCGTGTCCGACAGGCGGGCGTCGCGGAAGGCGACCTGGATCTGGGACAGGGCGAGCTGCGCGTTCTTGATGCCGTCGAGGATCGTCTGCTCGCGACTGACGGCTTCGATCGACTGAGTGATCCTTTGGTTGCCCATCCACTGGTTGGCGACCAATCCAACCGCCAGGAGAATGCCGAGACCTGAGAACAATCCCAACTTCTTTGCGATCGATAACTTCGACATCGTTCAGCCTGAATTTCGATAGGACGGGAGGGTGTCGGGGGCCTGTTCGCGGCTCTTGCCGACGGGAGGTTTCGCCTCCGGTGTCCATTGTCGCGAATACGAACTAAACATTCGTTAATTGGAAACGATTTCGAATGAAAACTACATTCAATGGTATATTCCGCGAAATTCAGGCTATTTTCTATCCCGATCCTCTTTCAGCCCGTGTCCCGGCTCCACTTACTCCAGAAGCAGCCCCTTCAGGTGAGGAAGATCGTATCCCTGGCGTGGTGTAGTTGTCTGGGAGGGGGCACTATCATCGGCAGAGCCGGTCCGATCTACCTGCCGAGGGCTGTATGCAGACGAGGGGATCATCGCCAATCGGGGCGATGCTTGCGTGGGGGATACAGCCGGCGCGTCGAATGGTCCGTTCGCCGCGTCGTTCGAGCAACATCGCGCCGGCGAGGCAGGGGATGGCGGCCCGAGCGCCCGCCTCCGGTTCCATCGGCCGCTCGGCCGCAGCCGATCCGGGTCAGTGCTCGTCTCTTGCGAAACCTGCTTGGTCCGGTGACCTTACGATCACAGGGGCTTCAGACCCGCTTCGATCTCGGCCCGACGACCTTCGAGGAAGGGCGGCAGGGACAAGCGCTCGCCCAAAGTCTCCAATGGTTCGTCGGCGGTGAAGCCGGGACCGTCGGTGGCAATCTCGAACAGGATGCCGTTGGGTTCGCGAAAGTAGAGGCTGCGGAAGTAATAGCGGTCCACCGGCCCGCTGGAAGGCATGCGGCGCTGCTTCAGCCGGTCGGCCCAACTGCCGTAATCCGCATCGGGGATGCGGAAGGCGACGTGGTGGACCGCCCCCGCTCCCTGCCGCGCCGGCGGCAGGCCGGGCTCTTCCAAGAGATGAAGCTCGGCCCCCGCGCCTCCCTCGCCCATTTGCCAGACGCGAACCTCGCCCTCCGGCACGTCATAGCTCCGGGCGTGGCTCATGCCGAGCACCTCGGCGAGCACGGCCTCCGTCGCCCCGATCCGCGCAAGGCTGAGGCGGATCGGTCCCAGACCCCGGATCTGGCGCTCCACCGGCACCGGGCCGGCGGGCCAGGGATGGGCGTCTCCGGCGCCGCCATCATCCACCAGCATCAGGCGCTGGCCCTCCGCATCCTCGAAATCCAGGGTGAGGCGGCCGTCGCGCAGGACCGGCTCTCCATGCGTCACACCCTCGCGGGCCAGATGTTCACGCCACCAGGCGATCGTGCCCTCTCCCGAGACGCGGAACGCCGTCCGGACGATACTGTCGGTGCCGCGGCGCTCGGGGGGCGCCGGCCAGTCGAAGAACGTCATGTCGGTGCCGGGCGCGGCGATGCCGTCTGCGTAGAACAGGTGGTAGGCCGAGACGTCGTCCTGGTTCACCGTCTTCTTCACGAGCCTCAGCCCGAGAATCCGCGTGTAGAAGGCCGCGTTGTCGGCGGCGCGCGCGGTGATGGCGGTGAGGTGGTGAAGTCCGGTGAGGTGCATCGGCCTGTCCTTGCGAATGACGATGTCCCGCTGAAATGGGTCGTCGGTCCACGGAATGCGATGCCCCCCCGATCATCCAGGAAAGCGGCCCGACGCTGGACCGGAGCGGGATGCGCGATACATCCCTCTGCTCACCGCCATTGGAGCCCTGCGCATGCCCCATCTGCTCTACGTCGAAGCGTCACCGCGCAAGGAGCGCTCGGCGTCGATCGAAGTCGCCCGCGCCTTCCTGGACGCCTGGGGAGAGACGCATCCGGAGGGCACGGTGGACGTGCTCGACGTCTGGAACACACCGCTTCCGGATTTCGACGGGGAGGCGCTGGCCGGCAAATACGCGGCGCTGGCGGGTGACGCCCTAAGCCCGGCGCAGGAGGAGGCCTGGGTCGCGATCCGCGCCCTGGCGGCCCGGTTCCAGGCTGCCGACCTGATCCTGTTCGCGGTGCCGATGTGGAACTACACCATCCCCTACAAGCTCAAGCACCTGTTCGATCTGGTCTCCCAGAAGGATCTGCTCTTCACCTTCGACGAGCGCGGCCAGAACGGAATGCTGGAGGCGACGGCGGTCGTCGTCAATGCGCGGGGCGTCGCCATCGGCGAGGATTTCCCCGCCGAGATCTACGATCACCAATCGACCTACATGGCGACCTGGCTGCGCATGGTCGGCGTCACCGATGTCCACCAGATCGCGATGGAGAAGGGTCTGATGGGAGCCGATCTCGACCGAAAATCCCGCGAGCAGGCCCGCGCCGAGGCCGGAGCCCTGGCGCGAACGCTTTAGGGCGCCGGCTTCAGAAAGCGCCGGCCAGGAGACCGAGGCCGGCGGCGGCGAAAGCGGCGCCGGCGACACGCAGGACCGGACGCCCATTCCCCTCACCGAGACGCCCCATGCCGAGGCCGAGACCGAGGCCCGCGGCGTGGAGCAGGGCGGTGGCGGCCACGAAGCCGGCGCCATAGGCGAGTCCGGAGGCCGCCTCCGGCATCTCGGCACCGTGCGCATGGCCGTGGAACACCGCGAAGACGCCTACGAGGGCCATGGCCGCTGCGACCGGCATCGTCAGCCGCAGGGCGACGGCGGCGCCGAGCACGGCCACGGACAGGGCGATGGCGGTCTCCACATGCGGGAGCCCCACGCCGGCCACGCCGAGAGCGCCGCCCACCACCATCATGCCAATGAACGACAACGGGACGAGGAGTATCGCCCGGCCGCCGACCTGGGCGGCGACGAGGCCCACCGCCACCATGGCGAGCATGTGGTCGAGACCGGTCAGGGGATGCAGGAACCCATGGGCGAGGCCCGACGCATCGCCCTGCCCGGTATGGGCGAGGGCAGGACCGGCCATGAGACCGAGTGCCAGACCCGGCAGAATTCGAACGCAGCTTCTCATTCCCGCTCTCCCCGAAGCCCTAGAGGCCGTCACCCGCCCTGAATGCCGGACGTGACCGGTCCTGGCAACGGTTCCTGGCAATGGTCGTGCCGACGATGGCGAGGCCCTTCGTCCGTGGATGTCGGCTCGCCTTCCGTTCCGGTCCAAGCGGACAGGAAAGACAGAGGGCCAAGGGATAGCCAGCCCGGCACGGCCTCTCCCATCGCAGAGACGGGGCGGATAACCCCGCCCCTTTCCCGGCCACCTGCAGCAAAGCGGAAGATGGCCGGGATCGAGCGTAAAGATCGGGCGAAGCCGCCCTCAGAAATGCCGCGCCAGCACCTCGCGGACGCGCTCGACCATCTCGTCTTCCTTCACCGAGAACTGCGCCGGGCGGGCGGCTTTCCATTCGGCGTTGCTGGCGATGGCGCCCGCCGCCTTGGCACCCTCGATCAGGTCCTTGACCTGAACCTCGCCGGCCTCGCGCTCGTTGGACCCCTGGATGATGGCGCAGGGCGAACCGCGCCTGTCGGCGTATTTCATCTGCGCCTTCATGCCCGATCCGCCGAGATAGAGTTCGGCGCGGATGCCGGCCTCACGCAGGCGCGCCACGAGGCGCTGGTAATCGGCGATGTTGTCGCGGTCGAGGACCAGCACCACCACCGGGCCGGGCTTCGCGGTCCCTTCGAGAAGCGGGCTCCCGGTCAGCTGCAGCGCCGAGAACAGCCGCGACACGCCGATGGAGAAGCCGGTGGCCGGCACGGGTTCGGCGCGGAAGCGCCCGACGAGGCCGTCATAGCGGCCGCCGCCCGCCACCGACCCGAAGCGCACGGTCTGGCCGTCCTCGTTGGTGACGGGGAAGGTCAGCTCGGCCTCGTAGACCGGGCCGGTATAGTATTCGAGGCCGCGCACCACCGAGGGGTCGGCCCGGATGCGGTCGTGGCCATAGCCCGCCGCCGCGCAGAGCCGCATGATCGCGTGCAGTTCGGCGATGCCCTCGCGGCCGGTCTCGGACGAGCCGACGACATCGCTCCAGGAGCCGAAGAACTGCTCCCAGAACGCCATACGGTCGCCCTCGGCGTCAGGAGCAGCCTGGAACGAGACGTAGGCGAGGATCCGCTCGATGGCGTCCGGCGCGAGGCCCGCGCCCTTGGCGAAATCGCCGCTCTCGTCCTTGCGGCCCTCGCCGAGGAGCTGGCGCACGCCGTCGACGCCGAGGCGGTCGAGCTTGTCGATGGCGCGTAGTACGGTGAGGCGCTGCCCGGCCTTGTCCTCGCCCGACAGGCCGATCGCCTCCATGACGCCGTCGAGCACCTTCCGATTGTTGACCTTGATGACGTACTGGCCCGACAGGCCGAGTTTTTCGAGCGTGTCGGCCATCAGCATGCAGATCTCGGCATCCGCCGCGACGGAGCCCGCGCCGACGATGTCGGCATCGCATTGCATGAACTGGCGGAACCGGCCCGGGCCCGGCTTCTCGTTGCGGAAGACGTAGCCGGCGCGGAAGCTGCGATAGGGTTTGGGGATCGCGTCGAAATGCTCGGCCACGTGGCGGGCGAGCGGCGCGGTGAGATCGTAGCGAAGGGACAGCCAGGATTCGTCGTCGTCCTGGAACGAGAACACGCCCTCGTTCGGCCGGTCGAGATCGGGCAGGAACTTGCCGAGGGACTCGGTGTACTCGACGAAGGGGGTCTCCAGCGCCTCGAACCCGTAGAGCTCGAAACTCTGGCGGATCGTCTCCAGCATCCGGTGCTGCGCGGCGATCTCGTCGGCGCGACGGTCCACGAAACCGCGCGGCAGGCGCGCCTTCAGCGTGTCGGCCTTCGGTGAATCGGCCTTTTTGGGATCGGCCTTGGCCATGGTGTCTTCGCTTTGCGTTCGGTCTGTCGGTCTCAGGCGGGCTCTATCCCGCGCGCTCCCGAGCGGCAAGCGCGTCGGGCATGGGGCGTGGCAACGGAAGTCGTCGTCAGAGTTTCAGGGCCAGCAGGGCGCACAGGCTGAGGATGGCGATGGGAATCTGCGTCGGGCGCAGGTGTGCGAAGAAGAGCGGGGCCTCCCCGGTGCGGGCGGCGATGGGATCGAGGATCGCCACGGTGGTGAAGCCGGCGATCAGAAGGGCGAGGGCCACCACCGTCAGGCCGAGGGAAGCGGAGACCAGGGCGACGAAGCCGAGTCCGAACAGGCCGAGCATGGTGGCGATCTGAATGACGGTAGGGCCGCCCTCGGTGCGGAAGCTAACGCCGCGCCGCACGCCCGACAGGAACAGCAGGATGGCGCAGCCCCAAAGGATGGTGAGGTAGAGGATCGCATCCCCGAGATCGTCGCGCCGCCACCAGGCCAAGGCCGCGCCGATGGCAAAGGGCAGCATCGGGCCGTAGCCGAAGACGATGCCGAGCCAGGGCACCGCGCGGGGTTCGCTTACGGTGAGCGTACGCTTGTCGTCCTGACCCATTCCGTCACCGCTTCTCGCTGTGCTTCGCCGGGCAACCCTCCCGCCGGAGCGGGGTTCCGGCATGCGGTGAGCCATCGATCGGCGTCGGAGGCCAAGCACGGCTGTTTTCACGTGCAACACGCTGCTTGCATCCCGAGACGAAAACGCCCCGGCGCGCGCAGAGCGGCCGAGGCGTTTCCAGAATGTGAAATGTTTCGCCGAATCAGGAAGCCAGCGGTCCGGTCTCGGCTGCCTGCTGGTTCTGGGCCTCGAAGGCCTTCTGACGGTAGAGGCCGACGAAATCGATCGGGTCGATATACAGGGGCGGGAAGCCGCCGTTGCGCACGGCCTCGGCGATGATCTGGCGCGCGAAGGGGAAGAGCAGGCGCGGGCATTCGATCATCACGGCCGGATGCAGCTGGTCCTGCGGGATGTTGCGCATGCGGAAGATGCCGGCATAGTTCAGCTCGAAGGCGAACAGCACTTCGTTGTTGATCTTGGCATCGCCTTCCAGGGTCAGCTCGACCTCGAAATCGGCCTCGGCCAACTGCTTGGCATTGACGTTGACCTGAATGTTGATCTGCGGACCGCTTTCCTGCGGCTGGAGCGAGCGCGGCGCGTTGGGGTTCTCGAAGGAGAGATCCTTGGCGTATTGCGCCAGGGCGTTGATGGCGGGCGACTGGTCTTCGGCGGGAGCCGCGCCGTTGCCGTTCGGTGCCGGGGTGTCGGCCATGGCGTTCTCGTCCTCTTTCTCGGGGTCTGTCGGGGCACCTCGGCGATCCGCTGCGCGGCGTATCGTCTGATCGTCGCAGGGCCGGGTCCGAGCGACAGCGCGCTAACACGATGGGCCACCTCGGACAAGACGAGCGGCGGGAGCAGGCGAGGCGCGAGAGCCGGGAGTTCGGCCCATGAAACGAAGCCGTCTCCGGACTCGGCGATCCGCACTTGACCCTGAACCCTCCGGCATGGCCACTCCTTGGCTGGATACGGCGCGCGGCGAGTCCCATATGCGGGCTGAGATCGTGGGTCGCGTCCTCCTCATCCAGGGCGGGATCCTTGGATTCTCCGGCTCGATCCTTGCGCGGCGCTCCGGTAAAGGGCGTAGCGGTGGGATTTTCGGGAGCCCCCCTCGAACACACATATCGTGCGACGGCCACGATCGGATCGGTGATGCAGGATTCCTTCGATTTGACGACCCTGATCTTCTTGGCGCTCGCGGTGTTCGTCATCTGGCGGCTCCGGTCGGTGCTCGGGCAGAAGACCGGAACCGAGCGCTCGCCGTTCAAACCGGTGGACCGGAGCCGCAATCCGCCGCCGGCGCGGTCGGATGGCGACAACGTGGTGCGCCTGCCGGGCGCGGACCGCGGCCAGCCGCAGACCGATTCGGCACCCGCCGCGATTGCCGAGGTCCGTGACTGGCGTGGCATCGCCGAGCCCGGCTCGGCCGTCGCCCATGGGCTCGAAGCCATCGTCCAGGCGGAGCCGGGCTTCGACCCCCGGGCCTTCGTGGAAGGCGCCAAGGGCGCCTATGAAGCCATCGTGATCGCCTTCGCCAAGGGCGACCGCAAGACCCTCCGCAGCCTGCTCTCGCGGGAGGTCTGCGAGGGGTTCGAGCGCGAGATCACCGCCCGCGAATCGCGCCGCGAGACGGTGGAGACCACCTTCGTCTCCCTCGACAAAGCGGAGATCGTCGCCGTGGACGTCCGCAACAAGGTGGCGCAGGTGACGGTGCGGTTCCTCTCACACCTCATCACCGCGACCCGCAACGCCGAAGGTCAGGTCATCGACGGTAATGCCGAGGCCGTGGCCGAAGTGCCGGATGTCTGGACCTTCGCCCGTACGCTGGGCAGCCGCGATCCGAACTGGCAGCTGGTGGCCACGGAAGCCGGCGCCTGAGGATCCAGGGTTTGTCGTGAGTGGGTTTTTCAATCGGGCGTCCGTCGTCGCCCTGGCTCTCGTCGCTGGCTGTCTCCCCGGCCCGGTCGCTGTCGCGGCCGGGCCGCTTCGCGTGGGAGAGGCGATTCTGGAGCCGGTGGACCTCGCGACGCTGCCGGGATTTCCCGGCCCCGACCCGGTCGCCTCCCTCGACGCGTTCCGCCGGACCTGCGCCTCCCCTCCGGTGGAAGTCGCCTCGACCGTCGCTGGCTCGGCGGAAGATCTCGCCGCCGCCTGCAGCCGTGCCGCGTCGGTAGAGCCTCAGGAGGCCGGGGCCTTCTTCACACGGAATTTCGATGCCTATCGCATCGTCAGGCCGGGCGAGGCGGGTGGTCCGCCGCGCCGGACGGGCTTCCTCACCGGCTATTTCGAGCCTGAACTCACCGGCGCCCTCGTCGCCGGCTCCGGCTTCACCACCCCTGTCCTTGCCCGGCCGGACGATCTCGTGAGCCTCGCCCCCGGCGAGACGAAGCCCGGCCTCGACCCGGCCGTGCGGGCGGCACGGGCGACGGGGACCGGGTTCGAGCCCTATCCCGATCGTGCGTCCATCGAGGAGGGCGGGATCGGGGAGCGAGCCCGGCCGCTCCTCTACCTGCGCGATCCGGTCGACCTCTTCGTGCTCCAGGTCCAGGGTTCGGGACGCGTGCGCCTTCCCGATGGGCGAGCCGTGCGCGTGCTCTATGACGGCCGCAACGGCCGCCCCTACACCTCGGTGGCCAAGCTCATCGTCCAGGCGGGACACCTGCCCCTCGAGGGCCTGACGCTGGCTCGCTGGACCGGCTGGCTCCGCGCCAATCCGGCCCTCGCCAAGCCGCTGATGCAGGCCAATGCCTCCTACATCTTCTTCCGCCTCGCCGAGGTAGAGGATCCCGGCCTCGGTCCTCCCGGAGCGGCCGGCGTACCTTTGACTCCGGGCCGCAGCCTCGCGGTCGATTCCGCCCTGTGGCGCTATGGAACGCCGTTCTGGCTCGAAGGACGGATCGCGGGGGAGGACGCGCCGGGGCGTCTCGTGGTCGCCGCGGATACCGGCTCGGCCATCGTCGGTCCGGCGCGGGGAGACCTCTATCTCGGCACGGGCGAAGCGGCGGGGATCGCAGCCGGCAACCTGCGCGATGCGGTCGGCTTCGTCGTCCTGCTGCCCAAGCCGCGTATGGCGCCCGTTCCATGAGGTTGCCGCGCAGACCCCGTGGCCTGTCGGGCGAGGATGCATTCCTCTGGGGCGAGATCGCGCGGCTGATCACCCCGCTGCGCGGCCGTGCCGTGCCGATGGCGAAGACGCCGCCCCCTAAGACTCCGATAGCCAAGGCTCCGGCCGCGGGAGATCCGCCTCCTCCGAGGAAGAAGCCGGAAGCACCGGGGCTCGTCGCCAAACCCGTGACGAAGCCGGTCACGGAAAGGACGGCCTCGCCCGGCGGCCGGAAGGCCCCGGCGAAACGCATCGTGAAGCCGATCC
Source organism: Methylobacterium bullatum (assembly GCA_902712845.1). Taxonomy (NCBI): domain Bacteria; kingdom Pseudomonadati; phylum Pseudomonadota; class Alphaproteobacteria; order Hyphomicrobiales; family Methylobacteriaceae; genus Methylobacterium; species Methylobacterium bullatum. Next base: position 1,246,235 of record LR743504.1, on the reverse strand, counting down.
CCGCGCCCTCCCCCGTCGCGGCCCCGGCGACCGTCGTCACCGCGCCGCCTCTGCCCGGTCTCGAACGCAAGGCGCGCCTCGCCTTGCGGCGCGGATCGCTCAAGGTTGAGGCGCGGATCGACCTTCACGGATTGTATCAGGCCGAGGCTCACGGCGCCCTGGTCGGCTTCCTCATGCGCTGCCGCTCGGCGGGCCACGCCCATGTCCTCGTCGTCACCGGCAAGGGGGGCGGGTCGGGCTATGACGAGGCGTTCTCGGAGCGCGGCGTCCTGCGCCGTCAGGTTCCCCATTGGCTGCGCTCGCCGGAACTGCGCAGCATCGTCATCGGCTTCGAGGAAGCGGCGCGCCACCACGGCGGCGCGGGCGCGCTCTATGTCCGCTTGAGACGTCGCTGAAGCGTCGGTCCCCACCGCGTCTCGCGAAGGCCACGGCCGGCTCGCCCTGCGCTCGCGCGAGTGGGACTTGAGCCGGATGCGGAAACGCGATATGCGAGAAGTCCCTCCTTTTACGCCGTGTTGCATCCGAGAGCCACAGGCTCCCTCAAGACGATGCGCGGAGCCGGTCTTTACCGACGCTTCGACATAGGTGCCGACAAGGCATCCGGCGCTTTTCCGACTGTTCCGCCCGATCAACCCTCGTCCATCGTCGGTTCTCATTCTCCCATGACGTCACAGAACGACTCCCTCATTCCCGTTGATCCGCCGGCCGAGGTCGGACTGGTCGCGGCCGATCTAGGTCAGCATCGCGAGGTCAAGCTTCAGGATCTGAAGTCGAAGACCCCCACTGACCTGATCGCCTTCGCCGAGGAGGTCGAGGTCGAGAACGCCTCCACCATGCGCAAGCAGGAGCTGATGTTCTCCATCCTGAAGCAGCTCGCTGCCAAGGAGGTCGAGATCATCGGTGCCGGCACGGTGGAGGTGCTGCAGGATGGGTTCGGCTTCCTTCGCTCGTCGGAATCGAACTACCTGCCGGGCCCCGACGACATCTACATTTCGCCCACTCAGATCCGCCGTTTCGGCCTGCGGACCGGTGATACCGTCGAGGGGCCCATCCGCGGGCCGAAGGACGGCGAGCGCTACTTCGCCCTGCTGAAGGTCAACACGATCAACTTCGAGAACCCGGAGAAGATCAAGCACAAGGTCCATTTCGACAACCTGACGCCGCTGTTCCCGACCCAGCGCTTCAAACTCGAACTCGATGCGCCGCCGAAGAAGGATTTCAGCCCCCGCATCATCGACATCGTGGCCCCCATCGGTAAGGGCCAGCGCGCCCTGATCGTGGCACCGCCGCGCACCGGCAAGACCGTGCTGATGCAGAACATCGCGCAGTCGATCACCATCAACCACCCGGAATGCTACCTCATCGTGCTGCTCATCGACGAGCGCCCCGAGGAAGTCACCGACATGATCCGCTCGGTGAAGGGCGAGGTCATCGCCTCCACCTTCGACGAGCCCGCCACCCGCCACGTTCAAGTCGCCGAAATGGTGATCGAGAAGGCCAAGCGCCTCGTGGAGCATGGCCGGGACGTAGTCATCCTGCTCGATTCGATCACCCGCCTCGGCCGCGCCTACAACACCGTGGTGCCGTCCTCCGGCAAGGTGCTCACCGGCGGTGTCGACGCCAACGCGCTTCAGCGCCCCAAGCGCTTCTTCGGCGCGGCGCGCAACATCGAGGAAGGCGGCTCGCTCTCGATCATCGCCACCGCCCTCATCGACACCGGTTCGCGCATGGACGAGGTGATCTTCGAGGAGTTCAAGGGCACCGGCAACTCCGAGATCATTCTCGACCGCAAGGTCTCCGACAAGCGCATCTTCCCGGCCATCGACATCACCCGCTCGGGCACCCGCAAGGAAGAACTCCTGGTGCCGCCGGATTCGCTCAAGAAGACCTACGTGCTGCGCCGCATCCTCAATCCGATGGGCGTCACCGACGCGATTGAGTTCCTCATGGACAAGCTGCGCCAGACCAAGAGCAACAACGACTTCTTCGATTCCATGAACACCTGAGAACGGTCCTGCCTCCAGCTCGGGCGCCCGTCGATAGACGACGGGTGTCTTCGGGGCGAGGGAGAGTGCTTGTTCTCGATCTCTTCTCATTTCCTCTCGGAAGCTTGGAGAGAGGGAATCATGGAGAAAGCGGTATCGATGCCGGCGAGGCGGTTCGGCAGTGCTTTCCAAAGGAAATAACTCGATTTGCCGGCTAATATAGGCTTGCAGCGAGGCGCACTTGCCCGGCTTCTTCGAGACTTGGCAGCATCTCGGCCATGAGGGACGGCACAACCATCTTCGCACCGGCGAGCGGCTTCGGCCGGGCCGCCGTCGCCGTGATCCGCATCAGCGGTCCGGCCTCCTCGTTTCTCCTTGGGGCGATGGCCGGGCGTCTGCCGGCACCCCGACGGTTATCGCTACGCACCCTCCGCGACCCTGCAACCGGTGACGTCCTCGACTCCGCACTCATCGTCTGGATGCCAGGACCCGCCACGTTCACCGGCGAAGACATGGCGGAACTCCACCTCCATGGCGGCCTCGCCGTTCGCTCCGCAGTCATGGCCTCCCTCGCCGCACATGCCGGATGCCGTCTCGCCGAACCGGGGGCCTTCAGCCGCCGCGCGGTGGAGAACGGGCGGATGGACCTCACCGGCGCCGAAGGCGCAGCAGACCTGATCGACGCGGAGACCGATGCCCAACGACGCCAAGCTTTGCGCCAGCTCGACGGAGTCCTGGGTCGGAAGGTCGCCGATTGGCGGGACCGTCTCATCGATCTCCTAGCGGGAGCGGAGGCGGCTCTCGATTTCTCCGATGAGGGCGATGTCGATGAGGCGGCCCTCGATGCCGCGCTGCATGTGAAGGCCCGCGCGATCCGTGACGAAATCGATATGACTCTGGCCGATGGCCGGCGAGGGGAGCGCCTGCGGGAAGGTTTCGTGGTGGTGCTGTCCGGCCCGCCGAATGTCGGCAAATCGACCCTGCTCAACGCGCTGAGCCGACGCGAGGCGGCCATCGTCTCGGCGATTCCCGGCACGACCCGCGATCTCATCGAGATCCGCTGCGATCTCGGCGGATTGCCGGTCCTCATCGTCGATACGGCGGGCCTGCGTGACACCGCCGATCCAGTGGAATCCGAAGGCATTCGCCGCACTCGCAAGCGAATGGAGCAGGCCGACCTCGTCCTTGCTCTCCGCGTCGGCGACCATTCGGCCGACGATGGTCTTACCCTGTCCGACCGCACCATTCTCGTGCGCACGAAAGCGGATCTCGGAAGCGATGGGGACGGCAAGCTAGCAGTCTCGGCACTGACCGGGCAAGGAATCGACCGACTGCTCGACCTCATTGAGGCTCGGGCGGAGGCGGCCCTCGTCGGTGGCGATGCCCTCGTCACCCGCGAACGCCACCGCGACGGGCTGACCCGCTGCCGCGATCACCTGGACAGAGTATTGTCGGGCCCTGCCCTTCCGGAACTCCTGGCCGAGGATCTACGCCTCGCCGTTCGCGCCCTGGGCGAGGTTGCCGGCCGGGTTGGCGTCGAGGACATGCTCAACCGCCTGTTCTCAGGATTCTGTATCGGCAAATAAGGATGCGGAGAGGCCGTGCAAAAATTTCTCTCCCCTCCGAAATCACCTTGCGCTAAGGCGTCAAGCGTCAGGCGAAGGCGCGGATGACGTTGCCGAACCAGCTTCACGCCTCATTGGATACCTCGAATCGCTTGCATAAGGCATCGAGTTCCTCCGCCGTCTCGTAGCGGATGCGGATCTCGCCACTGGCCTGACCCTTGGCCTTCAGGGATACCGAGACGCCGAGCGCGCGGGCCATGGCCTGTTCGAGGCTGCGCACCTGGCTATCACGCTCGGGTTTGCGGGGGCGTCCCGGGCGGGGTGCGTCGCCCTCCGGCACTTCCGCCGAGGCGAGAGCCTCGACCTCACGCACGGACAGGCCCTCGGTGACGATACGCCGGGCGACCCCTTCCGGGTCCCTCACCGCAAGCAAGGCGCGGGCATGACCGGCCGTGATCTCGCCCGCTACGACCCGATCCTGGATCGCGCTGGACAATTGCAATAGCCGCAAGGTGTTGGCGAGATGGCTGCGGCTCTTGCCGATGATCTCGGCGAGCTCCGTCTGGCTGTAGCGGAATTCGCTCATCAACCGCTCGTAACCTGCCGCCTCTTCGATGGCGTTGAGGTCGCTGCGCTGGACGTTCTCGAGAATGGCGTATTCGAGGGACGTCCGGTCGTCGATTTCGACGACGACGATGGGGGCTTCGTGCAAACCGGCGCGCTGCGCCGCGCGCCACCGTCGCTCACCGGCGACGATCTCGAAGGTATCCGGAACGCCCGCCAGAGCCCGCACGACGATGGGTTGGATGATGCCGCGCAGCTTGATGGACGCGGCGAGTTCGTCCAGTTCGGCGTCATGGAAGCGGCGGCGCGGGTTGCGTGGGTTGGGCCGGAGAAACTCGACCGCGACCTTACGCTGCGCCTGCGGTTTGCCCGCATCGCCACTGTCGTCACCGAAATCTCCGATCAGGGCCGCAAGCCCACGCCCGAGCCGGGGCCGCGCCACATCATCCGCCATCGCCACCTGCTTCAACTCCGATACGCTACGCATTTACAGGACAGAACGAGAGACTAGGCCGCGACCGGCAGCCGCCCTTCGCGCTGGATCACCTCCGAAGCCAGGCGCAGATAGGCCTGCGAGCCGGCGCATTTCAGGTCGTAGAGCAACACCGGCTTGCCATGCGACGGGGCCTCCGACACACGCACGTTGCGAGGAATCGTAGTCTCGTAGACTTTGTCCCCCAGAAAGCTGCGCACGTCGGCGGCGACCTGATTCGAGAGGTTGTTGCGCGGATCCACCATGGTCAGCACCACACCCTGGATCGTCAGCCGGGGGTTCAGCGCCGTGCGAACCTGCTCCACGGTGCGCAAAAGCTGGCTCAACCCTTCGAGGGCGAAGAACTCGCATTGCATCGGCACGAGCACCGCGTCGGCGGCCGCAAGGGCGTTGATCGTCAGCAGATTCAGCGATGGCGGACAATCGATCAGGACATAGGTCACGCCCTCCGTCGCACCCGCCTTACCGATATCGCTCATGGCGTTGCGCAGGCGATGGGCGCGATCCGATGAGCTCGCCATCTCCAGTTCGAGGCCGAGCAGATCCATCGTGGAGGGGGCGAGCAGCAGCCGAGGCACGGCGGTGGGCACCACGGCCTGAGCCAGGGATGAGTCCCCGGCGAGCACGTGATAGGTCGAAACCTTGCGCGAGCGACGATCGATGCCGAGTCCTGTGGAGGCGTTGCCCTGCGGATCGAGGTCGATCACCAGCACGCGCTCGCCAATGGCAGCGAGGGCGGTGCCGAGGTTGATGGCCGTCGTCGTCTTGCCGACGCCGCCCTTCTGGTTGGCCAATGCGAGGATTCGTAGCGGCCGCTCGGGCGCTGCCCTTGAGGCGGAAGAGGGTTCGATGGTCATGAATCCACGCGGGAGAGGGCGGTGACGCGGACGATCCGCGCTTCCGACTCAGTACGGCTCGTCACCAGATCGTAAACGAATCTCCACCGTTGCGCTGCAGCGGTCAATTCCGCTTGTGCATCACGGCCCTTCGGAAACAGGGCGGTGGTGCCGGTTGTCAACAGCGGTTCGGTCCAGTCGAGCAGCTGGTGAAGAGGTGCCAGAGCGCGGGCGCAGACGACATCGACGCCGACATGGCCGGCGATCGCGTCTTCGATACGAAGGTTATGCACCCGCGCCGGGGCTTTCGTGAGGCGCGCAGCCTCCGTGAGGAAGGCGCATTTGCGGGCATTGCTCTCGATCAGATCGACCTGAAAGCCAGGCCGTTCGCGGCCCGCGATGGCGAGGATGAGGCCGGGAATGCCCGCGCCCGAACCGAGATCGAGCCATGTGGTGGCGTTCGGCGCCAGATCGAGGAGTTGCAGTGCATCGGCAATATGCCGGGTCCAGACCTCCGCGAGGGTAGCCGGTCCCACGAGATTCTTGACGCTCTGCCACCGGCGCAGCTGTTCCACATAGAGGTCCAGCGCTTCGGCTGTTTCACGTGAAACATTCGCCTGGGCGAGAACCCAAGCACGGTCGTCCTGCTTAGCGGCCATGGACGATGGCCAGGCCGGAGCGGTCGGCACGGCGAGCATGTGCCGCGAGGAGGGTGAGGGCAGCGGGGGTCACGCCCTCGATCCGCGCCGCCTGACCGAGCGTGCCGGGACGAACCGCTTCGAGCTTGGCCTGCATCTCGTTGGACAGGCCGGGAATCGCGGCATAGTCGAGCTTGATCGGCAGGGCCACAGCCTCGTCCCGTCGAAAGGCCGCGATATCGGCACTCTGCCGGTCGAGATAGACGGCATAGGTCGCGTCCGTTCGCAGACGGTCCGCCACGCGGGGGGACACACTCCGAAGTTCGGGCCAGACCTCGGTGAGACGGTCCCAGCCGATCTCGGGATAGGACAACAATTGGTAGGCGCTGCGGCGGATGCCGTCCTGATTGAGGGTGATGCCGTGCCGTGCCGCTGCCGCCGGTGTCAGACTCAGGCCATCGAGCCGTACTCTCGCCGCTTCGAGTTCGCCCTGGGAGCGGGCGAAATGCTCGGCTCTCACCGCGCCGACACAGCCGAGGGCAGCGCCACGGGGGGTCAGGCGCTCGTCGGCATTGTCCACGCGGAGAGACAACCGATATTCCGAGCGAGAGGTGAACATGCGGTAGGGCTCACTGACCCCATGGGTCACGAGATCGTCGATCATCACGCCGAGATAAGATTCCGCCCGGTCGAAACTGGCAAGGGGCGATCCACCCGCCAGACGGGCCGCATTGATGCCGGCCACGAGCCCCTGCCCCGCCGCTTCTTCGTAACCAGTGGTGCCGTTGATCTGCCCCGCCAGAAAAAGGCCCGGTAGGCGTTTGGCCTGAAGGCTGGTGTCGAGTTCGCGCGGGTCGACGTAATCGTATTCGATGGCATAACCCGGACGCACGATTGCTGCATGTTCGAGGCCTGGGATCAGGGCAATCAGATCGTGCTGCACACTCTCCGGCAAGGCGGTCGAAATCCCATTGGGATACACCGTCGGGTCGTCGAGCCCCTCCGGCTCCAAGAATATCTGGTGCCCTTCACGATCTCCGAAACGCACTACTTTGTCCTCGATGGATGGACAATAGCGCGGACCACGGCTGCTGATCCCACCCGAATACATTGGGGAGCGGTGGAGATTGGCGCGGATGAGATCGTGCACGGCACGGGTGGTGCGGGTGATTCCGCATTGGATCTGGGGCGTGGTGATCCGGTCCGTCAACGTCGAGAACGGCACAGGATCGTCATCCGCCGACTGCATCTCAAGCCCGGACCAGTCGATGGTGCGGCCATCGAGGCGGGCAGGGGTACCGGTCTTCAGCCGCCCGAGGGCAAAGCCCAGCCGGTCCAGGGTCCGAGCGAGGCCGATGGACGGCCGCTCCCCTACACGCCCGGCGGGGATCTGCACCTCGCCCATATGGATCAGTCCGCGCAAGAACGTGCCGGTGGTCAATACGACCGCCGGGCAGGCCAGGGTTCGGCCGTCTGCCAGGATCACGCCTGCCACCCGTGCAGCGTCGACGAGGATATCCGCCACCTCCCCCTCCACCACCACGAGATTGGCGGTCTCGGCCACCGCCTCCTGCATCGCCCGAGCGTAGAGCTTGCGGTCGGCCTGTGTGCGGGGGCCTCGCACGGCGGGACCCTTGCGCCGGTTGAGCAGACGAAACTGGATACCGGCCGCATCGGCGACCCGGCCCATCAATCCGTCGAGGGCGTCGACCTCACGGACGAGATGTCCCTTGCCGAGACCGCCGATGGCCGGATTGCACGACATCGCGCCGATCGTGACGGCCGAGTGAGTGACCAGGGCGGTGCGAGCCCCGGTACGGGCGGCGGCGGCGGCCGCTTCCACGCCGGCATGGCCGCCGCCGACCACGACCACGTCGAAAGAGGAACTCGTCTGGGACATAGGGTGATTAGGCGCGACCGGAGCGAGTCGTCAACGAGGAGAGCGACGACCATCGACGTTCCATCGCATCCGATTTTCGCGATGGACCTCCCGAAACTCGGATCCGCCTCTGACGAGCGATGGGACATGGGCGGGCATGCGCGCGCAGGATGGCAGATTATCAGCCGCGCCGACGGGCGGCCTCCGTGGCGATGCGCAGAAGCGTCGCCGAAGCATGAGCATGGGCGAGGTCGGGCTGGGAGCGGCGGCAGGCGAGCACGGCCTCCTGGAGCAGCTGAACCGCATGGCGCAGGGCGACGGGAGACCAGCGCCCTAGCTGAGCCTCGACGATGGCCTTGCGGCGAAAGTGTAGGCCGCGCCAATTACTGACCATCATGCTCGGGCTCTGCCCCTCCCCCGCGATCCGCGTGGAAAGGAGCGTCAGGGCGTGGCGCAGGGCCGAGCCGAGCATCATCGACGGGTCCATACCCTCGTGGCGGAAGCGGCGATAATCCCGCTCGACCTCTTCACCGCGGCCGACAAAGGCGGCATCGATCAGCGTATTGAGGACGCTGCCAGCGACGTCGCTGATCACGGCCTCCACATCGTCCAGGGTGATTTCGGTCTGGCCCCTGGCATAGAGCGCCAGTTTCTCGATCTCGGACAGGCTCGCTCGCCGGTCGCCACCCAGACTCATCGCCAGGATATCGCGCGCCTCACGGGCGATGCGCTGGCCATTCTCCTGGAGGGTGCGGTCGATGAGCTCGGCCAAGGCTCGTTCGTCATCGGCGTAGCAGGGCAGGGCAAGCGCCCGAGTCGACTTTTCGCAGAGCGTCCGTAGAGGCGCGCTCTTGGCGAGGTCTCCCGCCTCCACCACGATGCGCGCCCCGGCGATCTCGGCCTTAAGCGCCGCGTCCACCGCCGGAGCGTAGTTGCGGCTTCCTGGCCTTACCCAAATGCTGCGCTGGCCGCCGAACAGGCCAACCGTGCCGGCTTCGTCCACGAGGCGTCCCGCATCGGACGCGAGGACATCGCCGTCGATCTTGACCAGGGCGAAGGGGTCGGACGGATCGGTGACGAAACTTTCGGCCAGACGCTTGGCTCGTTCGAAAACGAGGCCGGTATCCGGCCCGTAGACGAGGATGACAGCGATCTGCGACGCCGGTCCGCGCCGCAGCAGCGCCTCGATATCGCCAGCCTTGACGGCGGTCAGGGCTTGGTCACCAGAACGGAAGCGATCCGCGTCTTGATCTGATCGGCCAGGGTCTTGGCCAGACGGATCTCGGCATCGCGGGCCGCACGCAGGGAGGCGAAGCGCTGGATCGAGCGATCGTAGGTGGTCGTGGCCACCGCCACACCCTCGGTGATGATCTTCGCTCCGTCCAGGGATTCGAGGGAGAAGCGGATGGTCCCCACCAGGGTGCCTGCTTCGGCACGTCCGGTCTGAGATGACACGATGGGGGTCTTCACCGACTCGCTGCCCTGCATCTTCAGGCGGTAGCGTTTCGGAGACGGCTGGCCCGAACCGTCGAGATCGAAGATGAGTTCACTGCGCAGGTAATGGCCGAGCCGCTCCTGGCCCGCGGCCGTGGAGACGTCGTCCACCTGTACCGAGGCAAGGAGGGCGGCCATGGGCTCGCCGGACGCGGTCGGTCCGTAGAGCGGACGAAAGCAGGCCGACAGGTTGACGGCCATGAGGGAGACCAACGCGACCTTCACCGCGCGGGACCGTACCGCCTGTCTCAGCCCATGCATCATCATCGCAGCAATGCTCTCCGTCCGGTCTCGCTCTTTACGGCGATCCCGCCCCTTGCGTCACCTGTATAAGCAGCAAGCTTTACGATTCCTCTGCGGCGGGACGATGGTCGTCGCCCCTCCTCCTACCATTCCCCCGCATCCTGAAATGCGGGGGCCGATGGGCCTCCTGAGGATGGAGCGCGGGGCCGGCAAGAGAGGCTCGATGCTCTCACACCACGAGATTCACGATTCGCCCGGGCACCACGATGACCTTGCGGGGGAGGCGGCCTTCGAGTGCCTTCTGCACCGCCTCATCGGCGAGGATGAGAGCTTCCACTGTCGCGGTATCGGCCGTGCGCGGCACCGTGACATCCGCACGCTTCTTGCCGTTGAGCTGAACGGGGAGGGTGATCTCGTCCTCCACCAGTAGCGCGCGATCGACCACCGGCCACGCGGCCTGAGCGACCAATCCCTGCCGTCCGAGGGCCGACCAGCATTCTTCGGCCAGATGCGGCATCATCGGCGCAACGAGCTGCGTGAGGATGCCCGCCGCTTCCGTCGCCGCGTCGCGCGATACGGTGGCCGTGCGGATCGCCTCATCGAGAGCGTTCGACAGCGTGTAGATATGGGCGACGCAACGGTTGAAGCGGAGGCGCTCCACATCCTCTTCCACCGCGGCGAGAGCCTTGTGGGCGGCCTTGCGAAGCGCAGCGTCCGACGCTCCGCTCGCTGCCGGCACGCCCACAGCGAGGGAGACCAGGCGCCAGACTCGCTGAACGAAGCGGGCCGCGCCCTGGACGCCATCTTCCGTCCAGATCACGTCACGCTCGGGCGGAGAATCGGACAGCATGAACCAGCGAGCGGTATCGGCGCCATAGCTCGCGATGATGTCGTCCGGGTCCACCACGTTCTTCTTGGACTTCGACATCTTTTCGATGGAGCCGATAGCGATCGGTGCGTCTGTTTTCACGTGAAACGCCTGACGACCGCCGCCCTCGGCGGTGATGCGGATATCGGCGGGTTGAACCCATGCGCCCGCTGCGTCCTTGTACGTTTCGTGGACGACCATGCCCTGCGTGAACAGGCCGGCAAAAGGCTCTGAAACCCCGGACCAACCCGTCGCCTGCATCGCCCTTGTGAAGAAGCGGGCGTAGAGCAGATGCAGGATCGCATGTTCGATGCCGCCGATATACTGGTCCACGGCTAGCCAGTGATCGACCGCCGCACGGTCGGTCGGCGCGTCCTGCAGCCAGGGAGCGGTGAAACGGGCGTAGTACCAGGACGAATCTACGAAGGTGTCCATTGTGTCGGTCTCGCGCCGGGCCGCAGCGCCGCAACGCGGGCAGGGCACGTTGCGCCAGGCATGATCACGCTCCAGCGGATTGCCGGGGGTATCGAAGGAGACCTCGTCGGGCAGCTTCACCGGAAGGTCGGCGACCGGGACGGAGACCGGCCCGCAGGCATCGCAATGGATGATCGGGATCGGACAACCCCAGTAACGCTGGCGCGAGACGCCCCAGTCTCGCAGGCGGAACTGGACCTTGCGGGCCGCCACCGCTTCCCCGTCCAAAATCTCGGCTTCGAGCCGGTTCGCCACGGCGTGGAAGGCCTCGTCCGTCGTCATGTCGTCGAGGAAGCGCGAATTGATCATGCGGCCATCGCCATCATAGGCGGTGTCGGTGACGACGAAGCTCGCCGCGTCCTGCCCTTCCGGACAGACGACGGGCGTATTGCCGAGGCCGTACTTGTTGGAGAAGTCGAGGTCGCGCTGGTCGTGGGCGGGGCAGCCGAACACGGCGCCCGTGCCGTAATCCATCAGGACGAAATTCGCCACGTAGACGGGCAGCAGCCAGGACGGATCGAGGGGGTGGCGCACCCGCAATCCGGTGTCGAAGCCGAGCTTTTCCGCTGTATCGATCGCGGCCTGCGCCGTGCCGGTGCGGCGGCATTCCTCGATGAAGGTCTGGAGTTCGGGACGCGTGGCGGCCACGGACGCCGCGACCGGGTGGTCGGCGGCAATGGCCAGGAACTTTGCGCCGAACAGGGTATCGGGACGGGTCGTGTAGACCTTGATCTCGCCGTCACGCGCGTCGAAGGCGAAGCGGACCTCCAGCCCTTCCGAGCGGCCGATCCAGTTCTTCTGCATCACCCGGACCTTCTCCGGCCAACGCTTCAGGCCGTCGAGGGCGTCGTAGAGTTCCTGCGCGAAATCGGTGATCTTGAAGAACCACTGGGTCAGCTCGCGCTGCTCCACCAGCGCGCCCGAGCGCCAGCCCCGCCCGTCGATGACCTGCTCGTTGGCCAGCACGGTATGGTCCACCGGGTCCCAGTTCACCTTGGCCGTGCGGCGGGTGACGAGTCCCTTGTCGAGGAAGTCGAGGAACATACGCTGCTGGTGCTTGTAGTAGTCGGGATCGCAGGTTGCGATCTCCCGGCTCCAGTCCAGTGACAGGCCCATGCTCTGCAACTGGCCGCGCATGGTGGCGATGTTGGCGTAGGTCCATTCGCGCGGGTTGACCTTGCGCTCCATGGCCGCGTTCTCGGCCGGCAGGCCGAAGGCGTCCCAGCCCATAGGGTGCAGCACCGCGAAGCCCTTGGCGCGCTTGTAGCGGGCCACCACGTCGCCCATGGCGTAGTTGCGGACGTGGCCCATATGAATGCGCCCCGACGGGTAGGGGAACATCTCCAGAACGTAGTATTTCGGACGCGGGTCGTCGTTCTTGGTGGCGTAGATACCCTGGGCGGCCCAGGCCTCCTGCCAGCGCGGCTCGGCATCCTTGGCGTTGTAGCGCTCCGGAACGGGCATGGGGGAGGAAGTCATTGTGCGGGCTCTGACTACGGCCAGGATGGCCTGGCAAGGCGCCTGACGCGGCGCCGGAACGGTTGGATGCCGGACTAACACGGCTTGTTTACCCGTCAACAGAGCCGTCACCGGTGGAGCCCGGCGCTTGCGGCCGGCGTTGCGGATGATAGGTCAAGCGTAACCCGCCCTCCTCCTTCGCCCGCGAGACATCATGCCCGACTCCACCGCGCCAAGATACGCCCATCCTGACGCCGCCGCCGTCGTCGCCGGGCTTGAAGCCGTGCGCGATAAGATCGTCCAAGCGGCTCAGGATTCCGAGCGGGACCCGGCCACGATCTCGCTGGTGGCGGTCTCGAAGCTCATCGATGCGGACGGCATCATCCCGGCGCTCCAGGCGGGACATCGGATCTTCGGCGAGAACTACGTTCAGGAATCGAAGGCGAAGTGGCCGGCTTTGCGGGACCGCTTTCCCGACGTGGAGCTTCATCTCGTCGGGCCGCTCCAATCGAACAAGGCCCGCGAGGCGGTGGAATTGTTCGATGTGATCCATGGCCTCGACCGGCTGTCACTGGCGGCGGCCCTGGCCAAGGAGATCGAGCGCACGGGACGCACACCGAAGCTGCTGGTCCAGGTCAATACCGGTGACGAGCCGCAGAAGGCCGGGGTCTCGCCGTCGCAGGTGGACGTCCTCCTTAGCGAGTGTCGCGAGACCCATGGTCTGGCAATCAACGGGCTCATGTGCATCCCGCCGGCCGAAGCCCCGCCGTCGGCGCATTTCGCCCTTCTGGCCCGCATCGCCGAGCGCCACAACCTGCCCATCCTCTCCATGGGCATGAGTGCCGATTACCCGGCGGCGATCCAGATGGGTGCCACCCATATCCGCGTCGGCACGGCCATCTTCGGCGAGCGGCCTCGCGCTGCAGGGGCCTGAACGGCACCGCCCGTCCCGAGGCCGTGTCGCGGAACCCGGGACGACGGTGAGTTACCCGAACGCTCCCACTTCGTGCTGGATCATGCCCGACAGTTCGCGGACGCGGGCGAAGGACTGGCGGATCGGGCCGAAGATCGTCTTGTGCTCCGATTCGTAGGTGCCGACGTCGCGCGGGCCGGCGGGCTCGCCGAAATTGAGGCCGAGGGTCGGGTCCGGCGTGATCGGGAAGATCTCGTCGAGCATGGCGAGGCAGCCGTCGATGTCGAGGCGCAGGAAGCGTTCGATCAGCTGCTCGCGGGTGATGCCCGATTGCGGGCGGAAGCCTGGAATGTGCACGGCCAGGAACCAGATCCGATGGATCAGGGCGAGGCGCAGGGCGTGGAGCATCGTCAGCCTCACCGACATCTTGCCGAGGTCGGGAGCCGCCGACTGCAGGCTCAACCAGTCGCTGGTGAGGCGGCCGAACAGGCGGCGCAGATCGGGCGCGAGGCGCAGGCGGTCGAGGGCGGTGGCGATGACGAGGAGTTCGTCGCGCCGGTCGTCGCGCTGCGTGCGCCGTGCCCGTTCCAGCCACATGGCCGGGTCGAGCGTGTCGATATAGGCGCGCAGCACATCGAGGTCGCCCACCGCCGAGGCATGCTGGGCGAGGCGGAAGGCGCGCGAGAACCGGACCGAATCACGGCGCATGTCACGGAACAGATCCGGTGCGCGGCTTGCCGCCCGGCCGAGGCCGTGGAGCGAATTCGCGAGATAGCCGAGCTGGTGCAGGATCGCGTTGTTAGGGATCGCCCGCATCTGGCGGGGATGGGTGATCATGCTGGGGCCGCCGCTATCGGTCTGGCGGGCCACGGGACGCGAGCCGGTGCGGTCGAGCAGGCTCGGGCCGAACGTGCCCAGCAGCGCCGCGTAGCCGGGGTCGTCCACCAGGGCTTCCATGTCCTGGCGGGCGACGGTGAAGAACTCGGCGGCGAAATCCGCCTCGCCATAGATCGGGTCGTCGGTCTCGTCGGCGCCCGGCGCGTCGGACAGGACATAGTCGGCAAAGGAATCGTCGTCGGCGATATCGAAGGCGAAGAGGTGCTCGGCGATCCGCTCCACCGTGGCGCGGGCCAGCGCCTGCGTGCCGAACATCAGGTAGCCGTCCGAGCCCTGGAAGCTCGATTCCAGGCGCACCTTGATCCCCGCCTTGCGGTTCTTGTGTCGTGAATCCTCCGGCGCGAGATAGGCGAGGCGGTCCCGCAGGGAGGTCGGATGGGCGCCGCGCCCGATCGATTCACCATGGGTATCGAAGATCGCCAGTTCGATGCCGGACAGGCCGTTCTGCGCCATCAGGTCGGTGATGCGCAGGCGCAGGCGCTCGATCCAGAAACTCGCGGCGAGCTGGCCGACATAGCGGCCCGAATCCGAATAGCCGAACTGCACCGTCAGGCGACCGATGCGCTTGAGGTAGGCACGCCAATGCGGGTTGCGCAGGGCATCGTCGAGGACGCGGATGCCCTGTTCCAGGGCACTCGCCGTCTCGAACAGCGGCGTGATCTCGACCTTGTCGCTGATCCCGTAATGCCGCGCCAGCCAGAGGGCGGCCAGCAGGGTGTAGCCGGTCTCCGTCTCGGCGATGAGGAAGCGCACCGGATGGGTGCCGTCCACGTGCTTCAGGATCTGCGCGATGGTCATCATCAGGCGCGCGGCCGAGGCACGCTCGGCGGCGAGCGCACCGAAATCCACGGCCACCGGATGCACGTCGTTGAGGAGGGCGTGGATGGTGGAGAGGTGCGAGCGCCGCTGGGCCGCGTCCGTCGGCTCCCCTTCGAGGTCGATGACCCGGCGCACGGCGTTGTGGATCTGGCTGGCGTTGAGCCGGAAATGCGGCAGCGCGTTCGACAGACCGTGTGTCGCGATGCCGGAGCGCAGGAGAGCGATGGTGCGCTTGTCCTCGTCGCTCTCGACGCCGCCCAGGGCTCCGGCGAGGCCCGCCAGGATCGGCCCGGAATCGGTCTGGGCCCGCTCCCGCTCGATGATGAGCGCCAGAGCGAAGCGGTGCACCGCCTCCAGGGTAGGCTTGGTCCCGAGGCGTGGGGCGACGGCGAGTTGCCGGTTCACGGCCGCCAGCGCGCCCTGCGTCAGGTCGCGCACCACGTTGGTGGCCGGCACGTCCGGCAGGTGGCGCATCACCCGGTCGAGCTGCATGCGCTTCGATTCCAGGCGGTAGCGCAGGGTGTCCCACCAGCCGATATCGGTGCGCCCGTCCGTGTCGCAGCCGACCCAGGAGGCGAGGGCGAAGGGCTTGAGCACCAGCTCCGTCCAGCGGTCGGGCCAACGGGCGCGGGCCGCATCGAGCAGGGCTGCGTTGAAGCTGTCCAGGGCCGCGCGACCGTGATTGGCCGCGAGGCAGGCCTGCTCGAACTCGTCGTCCAGGCTGATCTTCGCATCCGGCCGGGTCGAGAGGGCGGCGGCCTTCTCCATCAGGGGCAGGCGCGCGGCCTCGCTGTCCTGGGACGCGGCCTCGGCGATGAGGGCCGCCACGGCCTTCGGCATGCCGAAGGTCGGGTGGGCGGTGAACACCACGGCGAAGCCGGTGCGGCCCACGAGATCGCGGAACGTCTCGAAATCCCCCGTTCCTTTCGGGATCGCAGCCACGAGACGGGCCGGCATCGTGTTGTCCGCCGATATCCGGGCGTCGCGGTCCAGCCCGACATAGCCGCGCAGGCGCTCGGCCCGGGCGACCAGGGATTGTGTGCGTAACCGGGTGAACAGGCCGTCGAGGTCGTCCTCGTCGATCTCGTCGCGGTCGAAGCGACGGGTGATCGCGAGCGTCACCGCCAGGACGGGATTGCGGAACGGATCCTCGCTCGACCGTTCGCGAGAATCCTCGATGAGGGCGATGAGATCCTGCTCCAGCTTGCCGGGATCGGGCACCGTGTTGGCTGGGCTGCGGTCAAGCATGCGCATCGATCGACCTTGTCTGGGCGGAAGAGAGGAGGGCGGTCCCGGAGTCGAGTCGCCTTAGAACAGGTTGGGCGTCGCGCCGGCGACAATGCGTGCATGACGACCCGTCATCCACCGATGGATCGCTTTGCGAACCGGCACCACCACCGTGCAAGGCCAATCCGTCCGCATGGTTTCGACTCCGCGTTCCCTCGGCGCAAGGGGTCGAAACGAGACGCAAGGACCGTTCCGGCCAGGGCGACCCGGGCGGCAATGCCTGCCTCTGTGCGAAAGCACTCCTGTGGCGCGCCACAAGTGGATGCAAGCCGGCCCTCGCTGGGGTAACCCTCTAGGCCATGCAGATCTCGTCGATCCCGTCCTGTTCTTCCGGCAACCCCAACTCCGTGTTTCGGGCTCGGAGGATACGGAGCGGGAGCCGCCTGGCGCTGGTCTCCTGCGTTGCTGTTTTATGCATGATGCTGGGAGTCGCCCCCGGCTTCACACAAGAAGACGCCGCGCCATTGGGCGAGGCTCCAGCCCCCAAGCCTAAGCCTAAGCCGAAACCGAAGCCCAGACCGAAACCCGTCGCCAAGCCAGCCGAAGCGTCCGATGCTCCTCAAACTGCGCCCCTGCCGACGCCGGCGGCCAATCTCGCTCCCGTGAAGCTGCCCGAGCTCATCGTGGTCTGCGACAACGGTCAGGGTGCGTTCTACGAGGGCCAAGGCGCCGTCTCGCTCTGGGTGACGCGGAGCGGCACGATCACCGTCGACAACCCGCTTCGCCCCCTGACGCCGGAGGCTACCCGCGTGCTGCAGGTCGTCATCGGCAACAAGGCCGCCACCGCCTTCGGCCCCGACCTCCTGGCCCTGCGCCGGGGCGGCAGCCCCGCAGCCCTGGAAGCGACGATAGGCGGACCGGTACGCTGGGACGAGCAGCTCACGGTGCTGCCGGATTTCCTCAACATCGTCTCGGAGGCGGGCGAAATCCTGGCGCGCCTCGATCACCGCCGCTGCGGCGATGCCCCGGAGGTGAAGGCGGCGCCCGTCGCCAAGGCGAAGCCCAAACCCGTCGCCAAATCACCGCGCCCGCCCAAGGCCTCCGCCGCCGATGGGGCGGGGCGGGGGGAGGGCACGGCCCCTCGCGGCCTTCAATTGCCTCAGGGCGCCATTCCGGCCGGCCAATAATGATCGCGGGACGAGGGAGGACGACATGAAGGCCGCCGAGGTGATCGCCAAGCTGGGGCTCCGACCCCACCCGGAGGGCGGCCATTATCGCGAAACGTTTCGCGATCCGACGGAGGTCGATGGCCGTTCGGTGGGCAGCGCGATCTACTACCTGCTCGATCTCGGCGAGACCTCGGAATGGCACCGGGTCGATGCCAGCGAAATCTGGTTCTGGCATGCCGGCGCACCGATGGTGATCACCACGAGTCCGAACGGTCACGATGCGGCTGCCACCTATCTCGGTCCCGACCTCGCCCATGGCCAGCAGCCGCAGATCGTGGTGCCGGCGGGGCATTGGCAGACCGCCACGAGCCTCGGATCGTGGACATTGGTGAGCTGCACCGTCTCCCCGGCCTTCCGGTTCGAAGGGTTCGAGATGGCGCCCCCGGGCTGGCGGCCGGTGCCGCGCGGCTGAGGGAGGCGCGTTGTCCGTTCGCCTTGCCGGGGCCTAGCCCTCGACCTCGTCCTTCTTTTCGATCATCGGCGCGAGCGGGGTGATCCGCAGGGCGGTGATGCGGTTCTTCGCCTTGCGCAGGACCTGAAACCGGAAACCGTGGAAGTTGAAGGCGGTGCCGGTGTCGGGGATCGCCCGCGCCTCGTGGATGACGAGGCCGGCGATGGTCGTCGCCTCCTCGTCGGGCAGGTTCCAGTCCATGGCGCGGTTGAGATCGCGGATGGCGACGGAGCCGTCGGCATTCACCGAACCGTCCCCCTGGGGACGCACCCCGGAGACCGCGACGTCGTGCTCGTCGGCGATGTCGCCGACGATCTCCTCCAGGATGTCCTCCAGGGTCACGAGCCCCATCACCTCGCCGTACTCGTCCACGACGAGGGCGAAATGGGTCTTCTTGGTGAGGAAGGCCTTGAGCTGGTCGCGCAGGCTGGTCGTATCGGGCACGAACCAGGTCTCGAGGGCCAGGGCCTCGACCTTGAGACCGGAGGCGTCGCCTCCGGCGGCATCGAGCGCGCGCAGCAGGTCCTTGGCGTGGAGCACGCCGATGATGTTCTCGGAGGTGCCGCGCCAGAGCGGCATGCGGGTGTAGGGCGAGGACAGCACCTCGCGTACGATCTCCTCCGAGGGGAGATCGGCATTGATGGTGCGCATTTTTGTGCGGTGCACCATGACCTCGGAGACGGACAACTCGTGAAGGTCGAGCAGGCCGCCGAGCATGTCGCGCTCGGCCTTGGCGACGCCGCCCTCGCGGTGGAGCAGGGCGACCTGTCCGCGAATTTCCTCGGTGGGCGAAAGGATCGACTGGTGCTGTCCGATACTGATGCCGAAGGGGCGCAGCATCAGCCGCACGACCTTCTCGATAGCGATCGCGGCCGGGCCGAGGAGCGCCACCGCGAAGGCGACGGGCCGCGCCATCACCAGGGCGGCCTGGTCCGGCTTGCTGATGGCGAGGGTCTTCGGCAGCACCTCGGCGAAGATGATGACGAGGACCGACATCACGCCGGTGGCATAGAGCACCCCGCTCTTGCCGAAGATCGTGGTCAGCACACTGGTGGTGAAAGCGGAGGCGCCGATGGCGACGATGTTGTAGCCGATCAGCATGGCGCCGATGAACCGCTCGCGCGAGGCGAGGATGCGGTTGACGAGGCGTGCCCGCAGATCGCCGCTATCTTCCAGAGAGAGCATCCGCGCCCGCGACGCGGCGGTGAAGGCGGTCTCGGCCCCCGCAAAGAAGGCCGAGAGCAGCAGCGACATCACCACGATGCTCGCGGCGAGCCAGAGGTCGGTATGCGTGTCCATCAGGCCGTCGTCGCACCAAGCCGCGCCACACCGGCACGGTGCCGGTCTTGGCAAGCCCCTCTCATATACCAACCCGCGACCGAAACGAGGCCGTGGCACCGGATCTGAGCCGACAGGTCGTCATGCCTCTCGCGCGACGTGGCCATGGAGCCGGGATCACCCTCCGCCGACAGCCCCGATCGTCAGGGAAGGTAGAAACGATCCGGTCACGCCCCGTGCAACTCGTCCTGGAGAAAAGCCTTCACCTCGGCGCGGTCGATGCCCGGTGCGATGAAGCTCTGGCCGATCCCGCGGGCGAGGATGAAAGTCAGCGCCCCGTCGCGGACCTTCTTGTCCTGGGCCATGGCCTCGAGAATGGCGTCCGCGCCGCCGCATCCGCCCGGCACCGCCTGGAGCCGGGTGGGCAGGCCGGCCAGGGCCAGATGGTTGGCCACGCGGCCGGCATCCTGGCCGGGGCAAAGGCCGAGGCGGGCCGAGAAGCGGAAGGCCAGCGCCAAGCCGATGGCGACGCCCTCGCCATGGACGAGGCGGGCGGATTCGTAGCCGGTGAGACGCTCCAGGGCATGGCCGAAGGTGTGGCCTAGGTTGAGCAGGGCGCGTTCGCCGTCCTCGCGCTCGTCGCGCACCACGACGCCGGCCTTCGCCCGGCAGCAGATCGCCACGGCCTCGTCACGCTCCGGACCACCGGAGAAGATGCCGGCCCAGTTGGCCTCGCACCAGTCGAAGAAGCCGGAATCGGCGATGAGGCCGTATTTCGCCACCTCGGCGTAGCCGGCGCGCATCTCGCGCTCGGACAGGGTGTCGAGGGTGGCGGTGTCGGCCAGGACCAGGCGCGGCTGATGGAAGGCGCCGATCAGGTTCTTGCCGAGGGCTGAGTTGATGCCGGTCTTGCCGCCCACCGACGAATCGACCTGGGAAAGAAGGGTCGTCGGCGCCTGGACGAAGCGGACGCCGCGCCGCAGCGTCGCCGCCGCGAAGCCCGCGAGATCGCCGACCACGCCGCCGCCGAGGGCCACCACGAGGTCGTTGCGCTCGATCCGGTGGGCGAGGAGCCCGTCGCAGACCTGAGCATAGACCGCGTAGCTCTTCGAGGCCTCGCCCGGCGCGACGGTGACGAGGCCAGAGCGCAGGCCCGCCGCCTCCAGGCTCTCGCGCAGGCGTTCGCCATAGAGCGCCGACACCGTCTCGTCGGCGACGATGGCGGCGGCTTTGGCACCGAGGGCGGCCACGCGGGCGCCGGCCTCGGCGAGGAGACCCCGGCCGATATGGATGTCGTAGTCCCGACCCTGGTCGAGGGGGACGTGGACCGTCTGTCCGTCACTCACTGCGCGGCGACACCTTGGTTCGAGGGGCCGTTGAGATAGGCATCGAGGGCCTCCATCACGTCCTCCACCACGCGGTCGTGCGATACGTCGCGCGAGGGGATCATCACGTCGGCACTGCCATAGACAGGATGCCGGATCTCCATCAACTGCCGCATCGTCTCCTCCGGGTCGTCGGTCTGGAGCAGGGGGCGATTGCCACGCTTGCGCACGCGGCGCATCAGCACGTCGAGTTCCGCCTTCAGCCAGACCGAGACGCCGCCTTGCGCGATCCGCGCCCGCGTCGCCTCGCGCATGAAGGCGCCTCCGCCGGTGGCCAGCACCAGCGGCCCTTCGCGGATGAGCCGAGCGATGACGCGCTCCTCTCCTTCGCGAAAGCTCGGCTCGCCGTAGATGGCGAAGATGTCCGGGATCGTGAGATGGGCCGCCGCTTCGATCTCGTTGTCCGCATCCTTGAACATCAGCCCGAGGCGCGTCGCCAGGCGCCGCCCCACCGTGCTCTTGCCGGCGCCCATGAGACCGACGAGCACGATCGAGCGCGCGCCGAGGGCACGGCGGAGCCTGACTTCGATGGGATCGGCGGCGATGTCGCCTCCCGATGGCTCGGTCTCGGTCTCGGTCATTGTTAAAAGTCTTGATACACGTCTTCACGCGATCCTAGCGCGTTTCATCCGCCGGGCGAAGCGAGGCCGTAAGGCGCGACGCGATTCTTCCCAGGACGCGTTTCTTTCGGGCAGGTTTCCCCGGCCCGTGAAGGCTACCGGACCCGGTGAGGCCGATCGCCGCTCGGCGCCCCCGAACCTCTTGCGGCGCACCCTGTGGCTCCGAAGTCCTTGCCATCGCGCGCCCGGCATGGTGCAAACCCTTGGCTTGGCTGTTCAATGATCTGCTGGCCGATCGACGCCGTTCATTTCCGCAGAGTTCCCTCCGACCGAGGTTCGTCCGAGTGCCGACCCTGTTTCGTTTCCTCGCCACGCTCGCCATCCTCGGTGGACTGGTCTTCGCGGGCATGTTCGCGCTCGCCACCTTCGTTCAGCCCACGCCCCGGGAAATGAGCGTCAGCATTCCCTCTGCGAAGCTGCAGCCGCCCGGCCGGTGACGGGGTCGGAGAAGGCTGACGACGTGACCGGTGACGTGGCGGGCGCCGAAGGTCCGGATTTCATCGCCGCCTATCTCGAAATGCTCTCGGCCGAGCGTGGCGCCGCCGCCAACACGCTCGCCGCCTATCGCCGCGACCTCGACCATTACCTTGCGGCCCTGTCCGCCTCGGGACGCGATCCGCTCGATACCGATGCGGGCGAGGTCCGCGCTTATCTGGCGGATCTCGAGACCCAGGGGCTGAAGGCCTCCTCCGCCGCGCGCCGGCTGTCCTGCATTCGCGGCTTCCACAAGTTCCTGTACGCCGAAGGCCTCGCCGAGACCGATCCGAGTGCGCCGGTGGGCGGCCCGCGCAGGGGGCGCACCCTGCCCAAGGTGCTGTCGGTGGCCGAGGTCGACGACCTTTTGCGCACCGCCCGCGAGCGGGCCGTTGCGACGCCGGCCGAGGAGACGCCGGGCGAGCGGCGGCGCGCGGTCCGGATGCTGTGCCTGCTGGAAACCCTCTACGCCACCGGCCTGCGCGTCTCGGAACTCGTCGCTCTGCCGCGCTCGGCCGCTACCACGAAGCAGCGCTACCTCGTGGTGAAGGGCAAGGGCGGGCGCGAGCGGCTGGTGCCGCTCACCGATCTCGCGCGCGCCGCCATGCGCGAGCACCTGACCCATCTCACCGGCGACGGTCCCTTCCTGTTCCCCTCCGACAGCGAGAGCGGACACCTGACCCGGCAGGCTTTCGCCCGCGACCTCAAGAGTGCGGCGGCGGCGGCCGGGATCCGTGAGGACCGCGTGAGCCCGCACGTGTTGCGCCACGCCTTCGCCAGCCATCTCCTGCAGAACGGGGCCGATCTCAGGATCGTGCAGGAGCTTCTGGGCCATGCCGACATCTCGACGACCCAGATCTACACGCATGTCCTCGACGAGCGCCTGAAGAGCATGGTCCGCGATCTCCACCCCCTCATGGACGACCCGGACGAATCCGGTACCGCCCCCGTCTGAACGGGCCGCCGCGCCGTTCCGGCCGTGTGTCATCCGGCGATCTGCCTCCCCTTGCTGACTGCGATCGTCGCCCCCTCCATGAGCGAGAACACGATACCTGCGCTGCGCAGGGCGCCGATCACCTGATTGCGGTTGGCGACCGACACGGAGGCGATGCAGCCCTCGAGCCGCCGAATCGTCGAGAGCGACACCCCCGAGGCTCCGCTCAGATCCGCCATCGACCAGTCGAGCAGTGCGCGCGCCGCGCGGATGTGCCCGGCTTCGAGGCTCTGTTCGAGGCCGAGCAGAAGGCGGCCGGTGGGCCTGATCTGCAATTGGATCGGACCGATGAAGTGGGTCCAGCTTTCGATATGCCCCGCATCGTTCAGCACGGGAGCCACCAACAGGCGGTATCTCACGGTGTCGCCGTTCGCCAGCCTGAGGTCCGGCAGCAGGTATGAGGCGTGATTGGACGCGTACATCCCCCCGATACGCGCCGACCACGGCACGCCCTCGCCCTTTACGAACGGCCGCGTGGGATCCTGAAGGAGCTCACACTCGGGAAGGCCGACGAGGTCGAGCCAATTCTCCGAGAACTTTATGAAAGGAAACGTGTACGCGGTCGAGGTGAAGGCCCGGACGGAATCGAAGATCGCCTGATCTCGCTGCCGCTGCGCTGCCTCGGCGCGGGCCAGCATGGCAGGATCGCTGATGTCGGCGAGGATGCCATGCGCGCTCAAGGGGCGGCCATCGGGCGTGGTCGTTACCTCCACGCGACTCATGACGGTACAGATTCCGGAATCCGGCCGGACGATGCGGAAGATCGAGGGCGGTACCGTGTCCGATTGCCTGACGAAGTCGGGTTCCATGGTCCGCGGGCAATCGTCCGGATGAATGAGCCGGCACAGAAGCGTGTAATCGGGCCTGACGAGGCCATCGGGAAGCCCTATGATCGGATAGAGTCCAGGCGACCAGAAATGAGTGTTGGCGACGAAATCCCAGTGCCAATGACCGACCTTGCCAAAATGCTTGATCTGGCTTGGAACGTCATACGAGAGGCTTCTCGGTATCCCACCATTCATTGTGAAACCGCGAGCTCACGACAATCGTGGGAGCTAGGACCCTGCCAAAGGGAACGACGACCTGAGACGACGAATACCTATCTTTTGATAAGATCGCAATATTTCTGGCAGAAACATCCTTAGCGCAACGTGAGATTGTAGAACGATTGTAGGTGTTATTGATCGATGTTTCCCAAGGCTTCCGGTGGAAGCGCCTCGATCTCAATAACGGGCCTCCGACGCTGCTTTACGATTACTGGAACAAGGGCGATCTTTTGAATGACGATGGCCATTTAAGACAGCAATGCGAACGCCATGGGTGGACCGTCGATCCATCCCCCCGCGTTGCCGTTTCGACTGGTCTCGTCAGGCCGTTCCGATAGCGTCGCGCTCAGACATCCGCCTCTTCGTCGAGCGTGTCCTCGATATAGACCTGTTCCAGCACGACCTTGATCACCGCCATCAGCGGCAGCGCGAGGGCGATGCCCCAGAGACCGAACAGCACGCCGAGCACGAGTTGGCCGGCGAAGATGGTGGCCGGCGGGATGTCCAGCGCCTGCTTCTGGATGAAGGGCGTCAGCCCATAGCTTTCCAGGCACTGAACGACGAGATAGACGCCGAAGGCGCCGAGCGCCGCGTTGGTGCCGGAGGCGAGACCCGCCAGCACGATGATGACGCCGGCGATCAGCGGGCCGATGGTGGGGATGAAGGCGAGGAGCCCGGCCTGCAGGCCGAGGATGAGGGCGCCGCCGATGCCGAGGAAACTCAAGCCCGCCCAGATGCAGACGAAGATCACCGCCATGGTGATGAGTTGGCCGAACAGCCAATGCCGCAGGGTCTCGCCCATGCCGTCGAGGAGGGCGGTGGCGCGGGGGCGGTAGCGGGGCGGCACGAACCGGACGGCGCCGTCGCGGTAGCTGCCGGGATCGGCCGCGCAGGCGAGGCCGAGGAACACGATCACTAGGACGTTGCCCAGTGCGCTGAACAGACCGGTGACCACGGCGGCCGCCGGTCCCAGCATGCTGCCTGCATCCGAGAGGAGGGAGCCGGGGCTCTTGATCGCCCCCGAGGCGAGGCCGCCGAGGCCCCCGGCCTTCTTGTCCTTGTCCGTCTCGGTCTCCTTGGCTTTGCCGGCGTCCTGATCGCCCGGCGCTTCGCTCGGTGCCGAGAAGGCCGGCAGGTCGATCCCGTATTCCTTGAGGCGGTCACGGACGGACCCGGCCTGTTTCGTGACGGTCTGGCCGAGCTCCCTGCCCTGCTGCACCACCGTGGCGCCGCCGAAGGCGAGGAAGCCGAGGGTGAGCCCGCCGAGGATCAGGCTGACGATGGTGAGCCGAAGCCCGCGACCGAGCCCGATCACCTGGCCGAGCAGGCGCGTCAGCCCATCGAGGAAGACCCCGAGCAGGATCCCGGCGAAGATCAGGAGCAGGGTCGAGGCGGCGGTCCAGGCGAGGATCAGCAGGGCGATGAACGCCACCACGGCGATTCCCGAGGCAGTCGGTGACCAATTGGCGGGGTGCGGACCCGGCTCGTCCTTGATCGGCGTACCCTGCTGCATCTGCCCGTCCCCTCGCGCGGTCTACCGAAGCGCGGTGCGAACGGGCGCGCGAAACCCGTCACAGGCAAGGGGCGCACGGGCTGAGGCGCGCCCTCCTCTGTGGACGGACCGGAGGCGAATCGCCGCCGGTCACCCTCACGCCCAGCGTGAGGCGGCCTCATCGTCGGCGCCCGTGGCCTCGACCCAGCCCCCCACCGTGCCGTCGGCCAGATGCTCGCGCTTCCAGAACGGAGCCTTCGTCTTGAGGTAGTCCATGAGGAAGCTCGCCGCCTCGAAAGCGGCCACGCGGTGGCTTGCCGCCGTCACCACGAGGACGATGCCGTCGCCCGGCGCGACGAGGCCATGGCGATGGATCACCCGCACCGCCTGGAGCGGCCAACGGTCCTGCGCCGCCTCGACCACCCGGCCGATCTCCGCCTCGGCCATGCCGGGATAATGTTCGAGTTCGAGTCCGGTCAGGCGCCCGCCCTCGTCGCGGCACAGGCCGGTGAAGGTGACGATCGCCCCGGTCCTGCCGTGAAGCGTCCCGCTCAGTGCGGCCATCTCCGCGGCCACGTCGAAGGGCGCGCTCTGGATGCTGATCGCGGGTGCGGGCCGATTGTCCGCCGTCATCTCGCCTGCCGACATCCATCGATTCCTTGACGCATCGGCGCGAAAGCCCTCGCGACCGGGTTTGATCCCCCTTAAGGGATGCGCGACATTGCAAAGTCCGCGCGGTGGTTCCACGCTGTTGCGCGTGTTTCCGGCAACACCATTCCGGCGCCCGGCCTTTACCACTCGACCGGCATGGGTGCCATGCCCGTCGGCCCCATACCCGGTCCACGCCACCGGCTTCGAAGGAATTCCCCTCGCGTGACGCCTGAGTTGATCCTGCCCCATGACGGCGTCCTGCCGGTCTTCTCGGCCCGTCCGGTCTGGTGCGGGCGCGGAAGCACGGTCATCGGCGCCGCGACGATCGGTGCCCAGGCCTGGCTCGGCGACGACAGCGTGATCCGCGCCGACGGCGAGGCGGTGACCGTCGGCGAGCGCTTCTGGCTCGGCCATCGCTCGACGCTCCATATCGCCACCGATTCGCATCCCACCCTCGTCGGCGACCGGGTGACGGTGGGCCGCAACGCCGTGGTCCATGCCTGCACGGTGGGGTCCGACGTGGTGATCGAGGACGACGTCATCGTCCTCGACGGCGCCACCGTGGAGGACGGAGTGCTCATCGAGGCCGGGGCCACCGTCTTCCCGCGCTCGCACCTCGCCGCGGGCTTCGCCTATGCCGGCAGCCCGGCGAAACCCCAGCGTCCCATCACCGCGGCCGAGATCGCCGAGCGGGCCGAGCGCGTGCGCGAGGCCACGGGGGATACCCCGTCGCCCGTCGCTGGCGACGAGATCGACGTCGATCCGAGTGTCTACGTCGCCAGCACCGCGCGCCTGCGCGGCCGCATCGCCCTCGGCGCTGGGTCGAGCGTATTGTTCTCCTGCGACCTGCATGCGGAGGTCGGCCCCATCCTCGTCGGCGCCGACACCAACATCCAGGACAACACCGTCATCCGAGCGCGGGCCGAGGGCGTCGTCATCGGTCGCGACACCACGATCGCGCACAACGTGCGGATGGCCGATTGCCGGATCGGCGCGCGCAGCCTCATCGGCATCGGCTGCGTGCTCGCCCCCGGCACCGTGGTGGCCGACGACGTGCTGCTCGCCGGCGGCTCCACCACCGATCCGGGCCAGCTCTTGGAGAGCGGCCATCTCTGGGGCGGCCGCCCCGCCCGCATCCTTGGCCCCCTCGACGCGGACAAGCGCGCGATGATGACCCGCATCGTCGCCGGCTATTGCGAGCATGGGCGGTTGTATCGGCAGATGGAGGCGGGTGAAAACTGATACCGAGTCTCACTGACCCTGACCCATAGGTCAGGGTCAGTGAGGTCCGGCGGACGACCGCCGCCGCGCAGTCGCGCAGGCAGACCTCGATGAGTCAGACTCATCGAGGTCTGGTATGAAGGGGTGCGCGAAGCGCGCCTGCCGTCCGGTTCGCGGATGCGACGATCACCCGGCGAGTGCCGGTCCGCACCACCGCACGCGGCGGCATCTCTTAAGGGATGATGGCATGCAGGAGGGCAGCGCATGGTCGCCTCGTCCAATGATGCTCGGGAGACGCGCTCCATCGCGATGATCGGCGCAGCGCTTCTGGCACTCGCCGCGCCGGCCCCCGCTTCGGCCGCCCCCGAACCGCAGCGCTTTTCCATCACCTATCGCCTGTCGTTCCTCGACCTTCCCGTGGGGGAGGCCATTCTCGCCGTCGATCAGGCCGGCGGGCGCTACGCCTACGATCTGAAGGCGGGCCTGCGCGGCCTTATCGGTGTCTTCTTCGAGGGATCGGGGACGGCCTCCGCATCGGGAGAGCGGTCGCGAACCGGCGCGCTCACCGGCACGTTCCGGTCGGAGAGTCTCTACGGCCGCAAGCCGGTCCAGGTCTCGATGGTCCTGTCGGGGGGACGCGCGCATGACGAGAGCGTGGAGCCGCCTCCGACTCCGACGCCCGACCGGATCCCGGTGGCGCCGCAGGACAAGGTGGGTGTCGTCGATCCCCTGACCATGCTGGCGATCCCCCTCGGCGCGGCGCCCCTCGATGCCGCCCTCTGCGAGCGCCGCATCCCGGTCTTCAACGGGGTGGCCCGGGCGGATATCGTCCTCTCGCGCGGGGTGCTGGTGACGGTCCAGGAGGGACCCTATCGCGGACCGGCGCTCGATTGCCGGGCGCGCTGGGTGCCGATTTCGGGCCACCGCCCCAATGGCAGCAGCGTGCGCCGCATGGCCGAGAACGACGACATCCGCGTGCGGCTAGCTCCCGTTCCCGGCGGCGCGACGCTGTTGCCGCTCACGATCTCCCTGGCCACCGGCTGGGGGCGGGCGGGGATCGAGGCGACGCAATGGGGTGCGCCACTCAAGGCCGACGGACGCGGCGCGGTGAAGGTCCATCTGCCCAACGCCCGCTGAGACGACGGACACTTCGCGTCTTCCTGCGCCGGACCCCGGCTCGCCTTCCGCTGGCGGCCAGGGAAGAGAAGGGGAGGGGAGGAGACGGCGCGCCGCCGAACCCGACGCCGCGCGATATCAGCCCGCCACGTCTTCGTCGGCAAACAGCCCCGTGGGCAGCCCGTCCATGCTGCGAGCGTTCTTCTGGCGGCGATAGGCGTCGAGTTCGGCCTCCGTCTTGGCTTGAGCCCAGCGGTCGAGGGTGGGACGTTCCTCGCGGTATTCGAACAGGGGCACGCCGAAGCCGCAGGAGGTCTGCACGAGATCGATCGTGAGGCGCACCATCTGGCGCGCTCCGGGCGGCTCCCAGCCGTCGAACGCATCCGAGAGAAGGCCGGAATAGGCCTCGCTGCCCCGCGCCAGAACCTCGCCGCGCCCGTAGAGCCGCAGGATCGTCGGCGCGCCCTCGAGCGCGCAGAACATCACCGTCAGCCGTCCATCCGCGCGCAGATGCGCGGCGGTCTCGTTGCCGCTGCCGGTGCGGTCGAGATAGACCACGGTGTTCGGGTCGATGACCCGGAACGTATCGGTGCCGCGCGGCGATAGGTTGATCCGCGTGCCCTCCGCCGCCGATGCGGTGAAGACGATATGCTGCCGGGCGATGAAATCGAGGTGGCGCTCGTCGAGGGCCGGAAACTGCTTGGCCATGAGGCTTTCGGACGACAGGGACGGGCTTTGAAACCTACAGCATCGTGCCGGATCTCGCATCCACGGCGATGCTGACAAACGCTCGCGAGAAGGAATGGCGCATCAGCGCAGGAACCGCCCAACCAGCAGCTGCGCCAGGTCGCGCGGCGGCTCCGGCGTCAGGACGGCGAGCTTGTTGGAAGTCGACAGGGAGGCGAGTCCGTGAAGGCCGGCCCAGAGGGTCGCCACGGCCTGCCGTCTCTCGCTCGCATCCGGGATCATGGGTTCGAGCACCCCGTCGACGAGGTCGGTCGCCTGTGCGAGGGCGGCGGCGTACCAGTCGGGAAAGGCCGAATCCGGTGCCACGGAATGCTCGAAGACGAGGCTCCAGACACGGGGGTCCGCGGCCACGAAGGCGAGATAGGCGTCGGCCAATGCCAGGGCGTTGTCGCGCGGGTCGGCGTCGGGACGGATCGCGCCGGTGAGCGCCGCGTGCAAGCGCTCCAGGGTGCGGGCGTTGACCCGCATCACCACCGCATCGAGATCGCCGACACCGTTGTAGATCGAGTTCGGGGCGTAGCCGATCACCGAGGCGAGCCGGCGCATGCCGAGGCCGCGCAGGCCCTCCATTCGGACCAAGCCCTCTGCCGCCTTGGTCACCAGGGCCTCGAATTCCTCGCGGTTATGCTCGCCTCTGGGGCCTGTGCCGCGCCGTGCCGGTTTGGTTGCCTTCGCCACGCTGTCCCCCCGCTTGCGTGCCGCCCGGCACGCCGCCAGCGCTTAGATTGCACGACGTGCAAGATCAACGTTGCCGCCATCCCTGCCGGGCGTTAGTTTGCACGACGTTCAAAAGTCGCGGCCCTGCCGGATTTGACGGTTCGTTACAGGGTGGGCAGTCATGGTCCGCCCCGAGGAGACCCTGATGTTTCGTACCTTAATGACGACCCGCCGGTTCGCGCCCCTGTTCTGGTGCCAATTCTTCTCGGCCTTCAACGACAATTTCCTGAAGAACGCTTTGGTCTTCCTGATCCTGTTCAAGGTCGCGGGCGCCGGGGGAGAGGCCGCCCATCCGGGCATCCTGGTGACCCTGGCCGGTGCCGTCTTCATCGGCCCGTTCTTCATCCTGTCGGGTCTCGGGGGAGAGCTTGCCGACCGTTACGACAAGGCGCTCATCGCCAAACGCCTGAAATTCGCGGAGGTCTTCGCCGCCGCCGCCGCCGCGATCGGCTTCTTCCTCCACTCCGTCCCGATCCTTTTCGTGGCGCTAGGCCTGTTCGGCACGGTGGCGGCGCTGTTCGGCCCGATCAAGTACGGCATCCTGCCCGACCACCTGAAGCGCAACGAGCTGACGGCAGGCAACGCGCTGGTCGAGGCGGCGACCTTCCTGGCCATCCTGCTCGGCACCATCGTGGCCGGCTTCGCCAGCGCGCTCGGCGGCGATGCCCTGGCCTTCAGCGCGCTGATCATGGTGTTCGCGATCCTGTGCTGGCTCTCCGCGCGGCAGATCCCCTCTACCGGCGAGGCGGCGCCGACGCTGAGAATCGATCCCAACGTCGCCCGTTCCACCGTGGCCCTGCTGCGTGACCTCTACGCCGATACCCGGCTGTGGCGCGGCTCGCTCATCGTCAGCTGGTTCTGGCTGGTGGGTGCCGTGGTGCTCGCCCTGCTGCCGGTGCTGGTGCGCGAGAGCCTGAACGGCTCGGAGACGGTGGTCACCCTGCTGCTCGCGATCTTCTCGGTGGGCATCGCCGTCGGCTCGGCGCTGGCCTCCTGGCTCGCCAGCGGACGCATCGTCCTGCTGCCGACGCCGATCGGCGCCCTTTTCATGGGACTGTTCGCCCTCGACCTCGCCTGGACCGTCTCGCACCTGCCGCCGGTCTCCGGCGAGGTGATGGGGGCCGGCGCCTTCCTCTCCACCGGGGCGGGCCTTCGCGTGGCGGCGTCCTTCGCCGGCCTTGCCATCGCGGGCGGCCTCTACATCGTGCCCTCCTTCGCCGCCGTGCAGGCCTGGACCGACAAGGACAAGCGCGCCCGCGTCATCGGCGCCGTCAACGTGCTCACCGCCGCCTTCATGGTCACCGGGGCACTGGGCCTCGCCGCCCTGCAGGGCGCGGGCTGGTCGATGGCCTCGCTCCTCACCCTCATCGGTGTCGCCAACCTCGCCGCCGGCGTGATCGTGCTGAAGGTGATGCCGACGAGCGCCTTCCGCGACTTCCTCTCGATCCTGTTCCGCGCCTTCTACCGGCTCGAAGTGCGGGGTCTCGAGAATGTCGAGAAGGCAGGCCCCAACGCCATCATCGCCCTCAACCACGTCTCGTTTCTCGATGCACCGCTGGCCCTCTCGCTCCTCGACAAGGAGCCGGTCTTCGCCGTCGACCACGGCATCGCGCAGCGCTGGTGGGTGAAGCCCTTCCTGCGGGTGACCAAGGCGATGCCGCTGGACCCGACCCGGCCGCTGGCCACGCGCACGCTCATCAATGCCGTCAAGAACGGCGAGACGCTGATCATCTTCCCCGAGGGCCGCCTCACCGTCACGGGCAGCCTGATGAAGGTCTATGACGGCGCCGGCCTCATCGCCGAGAAATCCGGGGCCAAGGTGGTGCCGGTGAAGATCGAGGGCCTGGAGAAGACCGCCTTCTCGCGCCTCTCCCGCAATCAGGTCCGCCGCCGCTGGTGGCCGAAGGTCATCGTCACGGTGATGTCGCCGGTAGCGCTTACCGTCGATCCCGCGCTGAAGGGCAAGAACCGGCGGCGCGCGGCAGGAGCGGCGCTGTACGACATCATGTCCGATCTCGTCTTCGACACCGCCTTCATCGACCGTAGCGTGATGAGTGCCCTCATCCAGGCCGGTGTCGACCATGGCTGGCGCCGCACCGCGCTGGAGGACCCGGTCACGGGCACGCTCAGCTATTCCCGCCTCGTGATGGGCGCCAACATCCTCGGCCGGAAGCTGATGCCGCTCGCCGCCGAGGGCAAGGCCATCGGGCTGATGCTGCCCAATGCCAACGGCGCGGCCGTGACGTTCTTCGCCCTGGCCAGCGCCGGGCGGGTTCCGGCAATGATCAACTTCTCGGCCGGCCCCGCCAACGTCCTCTCGGCCTGCCATGCTGCGGAGGTGGACACCATCCTCACCTCTCGCGCCTTCATCGAGAAGGGCCGCCTCAACGGCCTGATCGAGGCCATCCAGGGCAAGGTGAAGCTCGTCTACCTCGAGGACGTGCGCGCCAGCATTACCACCGGCGACAAGATCCGGGGCTTTCTCAGCCCCCGCAAGCCCCTCGTGGCGCGGAGCGGCGACGATCCGGCGGCGATCCTGTTCACGTCAGGCTCGGAGGGCACGCCCAAGGGCGTGGTGCTCGCCCATCGCTGCATGCTCGCCAACACCGCCCAGGTCGCCGCCCGCATCGATTTCGGGCCGACCGACAAGGTATTCAACGTCCTGCCAGTGTTCCACGCCTTCGGCCTGACGGCGGGCCTGATCCTGCCCCTGGTCTCCGGCGTGCCGGTCTATCTGTACCCGTCGCCGCTGCATTACCGGATCGTGCCGGAACTTATCTACGGCTCGAACGCCACCGTCCTGTTCGGCACCGACACGTTCCTCTCCGGCTACGCCAAGACCGCCCATTCCTACGACCTGCGCTCGCTCCGCTACGTGGTGGCCGGCGCCGAGGCGGTGAAGCAGGCGACCCGCAAGACGTGGAGCGAGAAGTTCGGCCTGCGCATCCTCGAAGGCTACGGCGTCACCGAATGCGGGCCGGTGGTCGCCCTCAACACGCCGATGTTCAACCGCTTCGGTACCGTCGGCCGGCTCCTGCCGGGGATCGAATCCCGCCTCGAACCGGTGCCCGGCATCGAGGAGGGCGGTCGCCTGTCCGTGAAGGGGCCGAACGTGATGCTCGGCTATCTCAGGGCGGAGAAGCCCGGCGTGCTGGAGGCTCCGCCGGAGGGCTGGCACGATACCGGCGACATCGTCGCCATCGACGCGGAAGGGTTCGTCACGATCAAGGGCCGCGCCAAGCGCTTCGCGAAGATCGCCGGCGAGATGGTGTCGCTGGCCGGCATCGAGGCCATCGCCGGTGAGCTCTGGCCGGATGCGCCGAGCGCGGTGGCGGCGGTGCCGGATGCGCGAAAGGGCGAGCGGCTGATTCTGTTCACGGAGCGCAAGGACGCCACCCGCCCCGCCTACCAGGCCTTCGCCAAGACCAAGGGCGCCACCGAGATCGCCATCCCGGCCGAAGTGGTGGTGCTGGACAAGCTGCCGATGCTGGGGACCGGCAAGGTGGATCAGGTCGGCGTGGTCAAGCTGGCGCGCGAGCGGGCCGGCGGCGAGTCCACCGCTGCGGCGTAGGTCTAGAGCTGTGCCCGACCACGTTGGGTCGGGACACATCTCCAGGGCTTTGATTTGCCGCGCTCTTTTTCGCCGAACCGGCATCCACTTCAGCGGAGAGCGCTCTAGCGAACCCTCTCCCGCAAAGGGGGGAGGGTTCGTGGCCATTGTCCCGTCACCGCCTCGGCCAACCCATCCACCTGCGCCTCCGTATGCGCGGCGGAGAAGGCCACACGCAGCCGCGCCGTCCCCACCGGTACCGTGGGCGGGCGGATGGCGACCACGAGATAGCCCTGCTCCTCCAGAGCGGCCGAAAGGCCGAGCGCGGCGTCCGCTTCGCCGATGACGATGGGGACGATGGGGCTCTGTGCCTCGGGGAGGCCGAGTTGCGCGGTGAAGCGGCGGGCGAGGGCGAGCGGACGCGCAGCGAAATCCGGCTCGGCCTCGACGATGTCGAGGGCAGCCAGGGCGGCCGCCGCCGAAGCCGGGGGCAGGCCGGTGGTGTAGACGAAGCTGCGGGCGCGGCTCGTCATCAGGTCGACCACCGCGCGGGAAGCGCAGAGATAGCCGCCATAGGAGCCGAGGGTCTTCGACAGGGTGCCCATTTCGAGGGGCGCGCGGGCATCCGGCTCGACGACCCCGAGGCCGTGGGCGTCGTCCACCAGGGTCCAGGCATCGTGCGCGTCGGCGAGATTCAGGATGTCGGCGATCGGCCCCCGGTCGCCGTCCATGCTGTAGACGCGCTCCGTGAGGATCAGCGCGTGCTGGTGGCGGGAGCGGTGCTTGGTCAGGAGCGCTTCGAGATCGTCGAGGTCGTTATGGGCGAACCGCAGCACCTTCGCGCCGGAGAGCCGCGCCCCCGCCCAGAGGCAGGAATGGCCGAGCGCGTCCACGAGGATCAGGTCGCGTGGGCCGGCGAGTCCGGAGACGATGCCGAGATTGGCGAGATAGCCGCTGCCGAAGACCAGGGCCGCCTCCGTCCCCTTATGGGCGGCGAGGCGCTCTTCCAGGGCCGCGAGGGGCGGGTGGCTGCCGGTGACGAGGCGGGAGGCGCCGGCGCCGGTCCCGTAGAGTGCGGTCGCGGCTTGAGCCGCCGCGATGACCCGCGGATCCTGCGACAGGCCGAGATAATCGTTGCAGGAAAACGAGACGAGGCTGCACCCATGTCGCGTCGCCGCCGCCTGCGGGCCGCGCGTGGTGGTAACGAGGTGCCGGCGCAGGGAGGTCTCGTCGAGGCGGGCGAGATGGTCGCGGGCGAACGCTTCGAGGCTGGTGGGGCGGTCGAGGTCGGACATGGCAGGGGGAAGAAGGCCCGTGCCCCTACGATGTCAAGCACGCGCCGTGGTCACTCGCGCGGCCGGCGCCTTTCGATGCGGTAGAGCGCGAAGCGCGCGGATGCGGCCAGGGGCACGAGGAGGCCGGGCATCGGATTCGCAGCCGAGGGGCCGACGACGTAGAGGTAGTCGAAATCCTCGGTCCAGGCGCGGGTATAGTCGGGCGCGTCCGCGTTGGGACGGCCCTCGGCGATGTCGCGCAGGATCGCCATCGCCATCGGGCCGCCATAGGGGACGGCCAGATGGCGGTAGCCATCGATCACCGTCACCGGCTGCTTGCCGATGGAGGTGAACAACGTTGGCACGAACGCATCCCCATAGGCGACGGCCAGCGTCGCCGCATTGTAGATCGGATAATCGGAGAGGTCCTTGAGGGGTGGGTCCTCGCCGCTGCCGCTATGGCCGACGAGGACACGGGAATTCGGCTTCAGCTGCCCGAAGGAGATGAGGAGCGCCGCATACTCGCTCCGGTAGGTCGCCGCGACGGCGAGGGCGCAGGCCAGGTTCAGCAGGGTCACGCCCAGGACGACCGCAGCCGTGATGCGCTCCCAGGCTCCGCTCGGCGGCGACACCACGATGAAGCCCGGTACGATCAGCAGGGCGGCCACCGTCACCCGGAGGTCGACGAAAGCGGTGTCGAACAGTCGTGTGGGCAGGGCGACGAAGAGAACCGTGAGACTACCGGCCAGCCAGAAGCCGGATTGGACGGCGCGGAATGCACCGCGCAATGCGAGCAGGAGGGTGAGTCCGACGAGAAAAACGGTCCCGGCGGCCGAGAGCCACAAGCTGTAGCCGTTCAAGGTCGTGAAGAACATCACGAGCTTCCAAGGGCCGTTCCAGGCGGTCCCCTCCTGGCCGACGGACCCGCCGGACAGGTGCATGATTCCGAAGGCGACGAGCGCCGGCAGGGCGAGGGCCAGGAAGCGCGCCATCGTCGTCGGCAGGCCGGGCTTCCGGCTCCGGGTACGCCAGAGCTCATGGATGCCGAGGGTGAAGCCGTAGAGGCCGAGCGCGAACAGATGGGCCCCGAACAGCAGGCCCACGAAGAGGGTGTGAAGCGCGAGCCGGAGCGGCCAGCCCCGATCCTGCAGGACGATCCAGCAGGCGATCCCCCACAGGGCAAGGCCGAGACCGAACTGGAAGTTCACGAAACCCCAGGCGAATGGAACGCTGTAGAGCACCAGCAACGCGAGGAAGCCGCTCACCTGAAAGCGGCGCTTCACCGCGAGCTCGATGGCGATGGCCCCGGTGATCGTGAGGATCTGGCTCGCCAGCAGGAACGACCGGGTCGCCCATTCGACGCTCGTAACCCGCGCGATGAGAGGCACGACGAGGTCCATGGCGAGGTTGGGATAGAGCGCCCAGGTCACCCGGTAGAACGGATGCGCCGCCGGGGTTCCCTCCCGCACGAGGATGTGCATGCGGGCGAGGTGATTGGGATAATCCACCATCGCCGGGATCGGCATCGTCAGCACCGGGAGCAAAGCGATGACGAACAGGAGGGCAAACAGCGCCACGGTCAGCGGCGAGGTGCCCCAAAGCCGGCCGGGGACGAGTTCGGGTCTCTCGGCAGGCACAGGACGGTCCCGGAAAACGAGATCCCTCCGGAAGGCCGGCCAATGGCCTGGAGGGCATGTTCGCGGACCATGCCTCCGGCGGCTTTAAGATCGGGTTAGGGGCACGCTCCCTTGACCGTTCGGCCGCGCACGCCCATCCCCCACGAATGCCTACGGATGCGAAAAACTCTCTCTGGCGGCCCTATACGCAGATGCGGAATGCCGCGCCGCCCCTCGAGGCCGTACGCACCTCCGGCTCGCGGATCGTGCTCGCCGACGGGCGCGAACTCATCGACGGCATCGCCTCGTGGTGGACCGCGGTCCATGGCTACAACCATCCGCATATCCGCGCGGCGGTGGCGGCCCAGCTCGAGACCATGCCCCATGTGATGTTCGGGGGGCTCACCCATGCGCCGGCCGAGCGCCTGGCGTCCCGCCTCGCCGCCCTGGCTCCGGGCGACCTCGACCACGTGTTCTTCACCGATTCCGGATCGGTGGCGGTGGAAGTGGCGCTCAAGATGGCCGCGCAGATGTGGCTCAACCGGGGCATCGCCGGACGCAGCCGGTTCCTCGCCTTCCGCGGCGGCTACCATGGCGACACGATGGGAGCGATGTCGGTCTGCGATCCGGAGGAGGGCATGCACCGCCGCTTCGGCGCCTATCTGCCGACTCAAGTCTTCTGCGATCTTCCACGCAACGACGCTACCGCCGACGCCCTCGATCATGCCTTGGCCGAGCATGGCGACACCCTTGCGGCGATCATCGTCGAGCCCCTGGTCCAGGGGGCCGGCGGCATGGTGATGCACGCCCCCGAGACCCTGGCACGGGTGGCGCGGGCGGCGGAGCGGCACGGCCTGCCCCTCATCGCCGACGAGATCTTCACCGGGTTTGGCCGGACCGGCACCCTGTTCGCTTGCGAGCAGGCTGGGATCGTGCCCGACATCCTCTGCCTGTCCAAGGCACTCGCCGGCGGCACCATGGCGCTGGCCGCAACGATCGCGCGGCGTCCGGTCTTCGAGGCCTTCCTGTCCGACGATTCCTCGGCGGCGCTGATGCACGGGCCGACCTTCATGGCCAACCCTCTCGCCTGCGCTGCCGCCAATGCCAGCCTCGACCTGTTCGAGACCGAGCCGCGTCTGGAACAGGCACGGGCAATCGAGAGACGCCTGCGGCAGGGACTCTCCGGCCTGCGCGGTCTCGCCGGCATCGCCGACATCCGCGTTCTCGGCGCCATCGGAGTCGTGCAGTTCGCGCGCGCGCCCGATCTCGCTGCGCTCAAGACGCGCTTCGTGGAGCAGGGGGTCTGGGTCCGCCCCTTCGGCGACATCGTCTACCTGACGCCGGCCCTGACCATCGCGCCGGACGATCTCGACCGGTTATGCGAAGCGGTGGCTCATGTGGTTCGGACATCGGCCGACACCGAGGCAGGGCCCTGAAAATCTGTCCGCTCCCGCCCTGCAACCTGAACGGATGTTTATCGTTGGATCAAGTTGGGTCAAACGGTGAAGGGTGGGCATCGTGGTGAATGAGACGACGCGCTCGGACGACGACAGGCCGGTGATCCTCCTCGTCGAGGATGAAGCCCTGACGATCATGGACCTCGGGGATGTCCTCGAGGACGGTGGCTACGAGACGGTGCAATGCGCATCCGCGGAGCGGGCGCTGGGCATCCTCCAGGCCCGCACGGATATCTGCGGGCTGATCACGGACGTGGAACTGTCGGGTAAGGTCAACGGATTCGATCTCGCCAACGCGGTATCGGAGGCACGGCCGACGCTGCCGATCGTGATCGTATCGGGCCGTGCCGCGCCTGACCCGGAGCGGATTCCCGCAGGTGCCCGTTTCATTTCCCGACCCTGCACCGGAGAAGATATCCTCCAGCAGATCCAGAGCCTGATCCCCTGCTGAGACGCCGGGCGACAGTCCAGAACCGGTCGTCGGCCTGGTTTCGGCCGACGAAGATCGCTTTGCCCGGAGGAACATCTCTTCGTCGGCCGTTGGTTTCCTCGCGAATTTGAGCCGACTGTCATCTCAGCTTCACGAGCCGGACGCCATCTGCACGCACATGGTCCGCCCCCTTCGCCGGGATCTCAAACGGCGGCTCGGGAACGCGGCCTCCTGCGAGTGTGGAGTCGGGCGGCGATGGTTTTGGCTGAAGAGCGAGGGGCGGTATCGTCCGGCAAGGCCATATCGTCGGTCAAGTCCGAGTTAGGCAAGACCGACAAAGCCGGCAGGGACACCGAACAGACGATGGGCAAGTCCGACAAACGTATTCGCCCTCCCGGCTCGAAGAGCGTCGGCTGGGCGCTGGTCCAGGCGGCGCGGCTGCACCGCTCTCGGGTGGGGGATCGTCTCGCCGCCCTCGACCTGTTCGCCGGGCAGGAACAGGTGGTTCAGGCTCTGGCGGTCGCCGGCACGATGACCATGGGCGATCTCGCCGCCACCCTCCGGGTCCGGCCGCCTACGGCCTCGAAGACGATCTCGCGTCTTGCGGCCCTCGGCTTCGTCGAGCGGCGCGCAGAGGCCGGGGATGGCCGCATCGTCCGCGTGCGACTCACCGATGCGGGCCTCGCCAAGGCGGAAGCCATCGAGCGCATCTGGGACGAGGTCGAAGCGGAGATGCTCGATGGGTTCGACGGCAAGGAGCGACGCCGCCTGCGCAAGCTCCTGCGCAAGGCCGCCCGCAACCTCGCCGACGTCTCGGGTGTCACCGGCCACGAAGTCGATGGCGACGCCGATATCGAGAACGATGAGGACGAGCCCGATGCGCTGGTCGTGCCGATCCAGAGCGATCGACTCGACTGAATCTCATGGAATCCGACCGTGCGGCCAACGGATCAGGGGCGCGTCAAGGGCGCGGAGACCTGGGGGTGCCAAGCTGAGGGCCGCTTTCAGATTTTCCTGGCGATGCCTGAGTTCACGTGGACACCCAGCTTCCGCTTGGGCACGCGCCGCAGCTTGCGGCGCTCCAACCGGAGCGCGAGACGTCCGGCGAGCCGGTCGATCATCATGACGATGGCGCTGACGATGATGGCGAAGGCGCAAGCACTCCCGATCAGGATGCCGATGACGCCCGGTGTCGGGATCACCATCAGACAGACGAGGCCGAAAAGGGCCGTCAGGGGAACCCATTTTGCCATTTTGCAGATGGTCCATCAGTATCGCCGGACCGACGGTGCCACACCTGCATAAAGACACTCTTAAACCAATGGCGAGCGTTGCGAAGGAGCTCGCCGGCCTTCCCTGTCTCGGGAACGCCGGTCCGGATTCGCTTCAGCGGTGGTGACGGTGGCGGTAATGGCGACGCGAGTTCATGCGCGTCCGGTAAGCCCTGCGGCCGGGATCGATCCCGAGGGCGCCATTGACCGTCCCGACCGCGCCGCCGACGGCGCCGCCCACGATGCCGCCGATCGGTCCGCCGACCCGGTCACCCTCGGCCGCGCCGCGGCGGACGCCACCGGGAAGGCCCTGGGCCTCGGCCGCGCCCGACAGGGCGAAAGCGGACAGGACGAGGGTGGCGGCAAGCAATGCCTTCTTCATGACGGGATTTCCTCTTCGTCTTTTCGAATCCCGGCCGCGGTCCTGCGGCCGGATCGACCTTCAGCGTCCGGATCTGCACCGCTCCCGACCGGGATGGCACGCCGTCACGCATGAGAGGATAACGGCCGAGCTTCCAAAAGGTGGCATCGATCCCGATCGGCCCTCGCCGACACGTGACCGGCCGGACGATGCCGGACAAGGATCGCCTCGCGGATGCTGGTTTCTGCCGTCCGGCGCTGCTAGAAGCCGGGAATGCGCGTTCTCGACGTTCCGCGCGGCCCGAGCCGCCTTCGAATTACGAGCCCGGCCTCCGCCTGAAGGCCGCTGCGGCGGCCCGAGCGGGAGCCGGGAGGGCGGCCGCGCCGCCACCGTTCGCCGACATCGGCCAGACGCCGACCGTCCTGAAGATCAGCGCACCGTTTCGCAGAAGACCCCATGACCGATTCGACAGCCCCCGACGCCGGCCTGCCCACCCGCGACTATTCGCAGACCCTGTTCCTGCCCAAGACCGAGTTCCCCATGCGGGCCGGCCTGCCGGTGCGCGAGCCCCTCCTCCTGGAGCGCTGGGCCGCCATCAACCTCTACGGCCGGATCAGGGTGAAGGCCGCCGGACGCCCGAAATTCGTGCTCCACGATGGTCCGCCCTACGCCAACGGCAACATCCATATCGGCACGGCGCTCAACAAGATCCTGAAGGACGTCATCGTCCGCTCCCAGGGCGCGCTCGGCTACGACGCCAATTACGTGCCGGGCTGGGACTGCCACGGCCTGCCGATCGAGTGGAAGATCGAGGAGCAGTACCGCGCCAAGGGCCGCAACAAGGACGACGTACCGGTCCTCGAATTCCGCCAGGAGTGCAGGGCCTTCGCCGGCCAGTGGCTCGATACGCAGCGGACCGAGTTCAAGCGCCTCGGCGTCACCGGCGACTGGGACCACCCCTACGCGACCATGACCTTCCCGGCGGAGGCCACGATCGCGCGCGAACTCATGACCTTCTCCATGACCGGCCAGCTCTATCGCGGCTCGAAGCCGGTGATGTGGTCGGTGGTGGAGAAGACGGCGCTGGCGGAAGCCGAGGTCGAGTACGAGGATCACGTCAGCGATACGATTTTCGCAGCATTTGCTGTCCGTCTCTCAACAACCGACGGAGCCAGCCTGGATTCGGATCATGCCGCTTGGAATCGGGTCGTCATGGACCTCAAGCCACGTGTCGTGATCTGGACGACCACGCCCTGGACCATGCCGGGCAACCGCGCCGTCGCTTATTCGAAGCGGGTGGCCTACGGCCTCTACCGCGTCACCGCGGCGGCCGATGACAATTGGGCCAAGACCGGCGACACCTACCTCCTCGCCGACACCCTGGCCGCCGGGGTCTTCGCCTCGGCCCGCGTGGAGGCGTTCGAGCGCGTCCGCGACGTGTCGGCCGCAGAGCTTGCCGGCCTCACCCTCTCGCATCCGCTCGCTGGCCACACCGCCGGCTACGACTTCCAGGTTCCGCTTCTCGAGGGCGACCACGTCACCGACGAGGCCGGCACCGGCTTCGTCCATACGGCGCCGGGCCATGGCCGCGAGGACTTCGAGGTGTGGATGGCCAATGGCCGCGCGCTCACCCAGCGCGGCATCGATACCCGCATCCCCTACACCGTCGATGCCGATGGGGCGCTCACGGAGGAGGCCCCCGGTTTCACGGGAAAACTCGTCCTCACCCCCAAGGGCGACAAGGGCGATGCCAACAAGGCGGTGATCGCCGCCCTGACGGAGGCAGGCACCCTGGTGGCGCGCGGCACACTCAAGCACAGCTACCCGCATTCCTGGCGCTCGAAGAAGCCGGTGATTTTTCGGAATACGCCGCAATGGTTCATCGCGCTGGACAAACCGGTGGAGGCCCTCGGTGAGAGGACGCTGCGCGAGGTAGCGCTGACATCCATCGACGAGACGCGGTGGGTGCCGTCACAGGGGAAGAACCGCATCAACGGCATGGTCGCCAACCGGCCCGACTGGGTGGTGTCGCGCCAGCGCGCCTGGGGCGTGCCGATCACCGTCTTCGTGAAGAAGGGCACCAGCGAGGTCCTGCGCGACGAGGCCGTGAATGCCCGCATCGCCGAAGCCTTCCTCGCCGAGGGCGCCGACGCCTGGTTCACCGACCGGGACGGCGCCCGCTTCCTCGCGCCGGATCACGACCCGGCGGAGTACGAGAAGGTGACCGACGTCCTCGACGTCTGGTTCGATTCGGGCTCGACCCACGCCTTCGTCCTCGACGACCCGGACCAGTTCCCCGGCCTGTCCGGCGTGGTGCGCAAGCGCGACGGCGGCCGGGACACGGTGATGTATCTCGAAGGCTCGGACCAGCATCGCGGCTGGTTCCAGTCGTCGCTGCTGGAATCTGCCGGCACACGGGGACGCGCGCCCTACGACATC
Organism: Methylobacterium bullatum; assembly: GCA_902712845.1. NCBI lineage: Bacteria > Pseudomonadati > Pseudomonadota > Alphaproteobacteria > Hyphomicrobiales > Methylobacteriaceae > Methylobacterium > Methylobacterium bullatum. The sequence continues at coordinate 1,204,063 of LR743504.1, read as the reverse complement.
GTCCTCACCCACGGGTTCGTCCTGGACCCCAAGGGTCTGAAGATGTCGAAATCGAAGGGCAACGTCGTCGCGCCGCAGAGCGTCATCAAGGATTCGGGCGCCGACATCCTGCGGCTCTGGGTGGCGGCCTCCGATTATGCCGACGATCTGCGGATCGGCCCGGAGATCATCAAGACCTTCGCCGAGACCTACCGCAAGCTGCGCAACTCGCTGCGCTGGATGCTCGGCTCGCTCGCGCATTTCGAGGCGGGCGAACCCATGCCTCATGCCGGGCTGCCCGAGCTCGAGCGGCTGATCCTGCATCGCCTCTGCGAACTCGACGGCGAGATCCGCGAGGCCTACGCGACCTTCGACACCAAGCGGGTGGTGGCGCTCCTCAACGGCTTCATGACCGGCGACCTCTCGGCCTTCTATTTCGACGTGAGGAAGGACGCGCTCTACTGCGACCCCGTCTCGTCGCAGGTCCGCCGCGCCGCGCTGCAGGTCATCGACGAGACCTTCCGCCGGGTGACGATCTGGCTCGCTCCCGTCCTCGCCTTCACGGCGGAGGAGGCCTGGCTCGACCGTTACCCGTCGGATGTCGGCTCGGTCCATCTCGAAACGCTGCCCGAAACCCCCGCCTCCTGGCGGAATCCCGCCCTCGCGGAGCGTTGGCAGAAGATCCGCCGGGTGCGCCGCGTGGTTACCGGCGCCCTGGAGATCGAGCGTGCGGCCAAGCGCATCGGAGCGAGCCTCGAAGCGGCGCCGACCGTGTACATCGCCGATCCCGATCTGCTCACCGCCCTCGACGGGATCGATTTCTCGGAAGTCTGCATCACCTCCGGCATCACGATCGTCGAGGGAGAGGCCCCGGAAGAGGCCTTCCGCATCGATGATGTGCGCGGCGTGGCGGTGGTCTCCGGACCGGCCAAGGGCCGCAAATGTGCCCGGTCGTGGCGCGTCTCCGAGATGGTCGGATCCGATCCCGATTACCCGGACGTGACGCCCCGCGACGCCCAGGCGCTGCGGGAATGGGATAGACTGAACGCTGCGGCGGGCGTGGCGTGAAGGCTTCGGGACCTGACGTTGGCCTCTCCCCCTCCTCGGGGGGAGGGGGAGGCGCTGGCATGCCCCCCTTCCGCCTCGGCTTTCTCATCCTTCTCGCCACCCTCGTCCTCGATCAGGCCTCGAAGCTCTGGCTCTATTTCGGCACCGATCTGGTGCTGACGCAGCCGTGGCATCTGACTGCCTTCGCGGATGTCGTCGTTGTCTGGAATCGCGGCATCTCCTACGGCCTGTTCCAGCAGGATGGCGGCCTCGGCCGCTGGATCCTGGTGGCGGTGTCCGTGGCGGCATCGATCGGGATGATCGCCTGGATGCGCCGCGCCTCGTCGGCGCTGCTGGCGGCCGCCCTCGGGCTCATCGCAGGCGGGGCGATCGGCAACGCCATCGACCGGGCGGCCTATGGCGCGGTGTTCGACTTCGTGCACCTCCATGCCGGGGCTTGGTCCTGGTACGTGTTCAACATCGCCGATGCGGCCATCGTCGCCGGGGTCGTCGGCCTGCTCATCGACAGCCTGATCCCGGTCCGGCGCCCCCGCGACGAGGCCTCGCCGGGCGGCCCCTGAAGATTCGTGCGGCTGTGATCCGTAAACCACACTGCGGATCGTTGTGTCGGTGAGGCTGGTGCGCTGCGGTCAAGGCGCCATACGTTCGCCTGAAACCGCCGTCAGGCCACGAGGGCAAGACCGGCATCGACCGACACCAACACGCGCCAGCACGTTCCGGGCAGGCATTCGAGCTGGCGCATTCTGCGGGCCGGCGCAATTTGGGGGCAGCATGATCGGGCATCGCGGGTTCATTCTCGGCCTTACCGGACTCCTTGCGGCAAGCGGCGCGCAGGCGCAGCAGGGCGTGTTCATGCGCGACACCCTGAGCAGCATCGGCCTCATCGAGGCCGAGAAGCCGGCCATCACTTATCGCGAGCGGGCTCCCCTGGTGATGCCGCCCAAGCTCGACGGCAAGGCGCTGCCGCCGCCGCGCGCTGCCACCGCCACGCCGCAATGGCCCAAGGATCCCGAGATCGTCCAGCGCGATCGCGAACTCGCAGACGCGAAGAAGCCGATCTCCCGCGGGGCGCAGGGGCGGATGAACGACAACAACATGACGCTTTCCCTCGACGAGATGCGCGGCGGCCGTCGCGCCGATGCCAGCGTGCGCACCGAACCGGGCCGTCCCGAGAGCGACGGCGCCTCCTCGTCGATCTGGAGCCCCTTCGACATCTTCGGCAAGCGCGAGGAGAAGGCCGAGCCGATCCTCGCCGAGCCCGATCGCGATACCCTCACCGACCCGCCGAACGGATACCGCAAGGCCCCGAAGGCGGTCGCCCGGAACAACAGCGACCCCATCAACAATCCCTCACGGGAGCGTGAGGAAGCCGATCCGGGTACCTATATCCGGGGTCGCTAACCGAGCTCCGCGAGGAGCCCCGGACGGTCCCGTCGCTCATAGAGGAGATGGCCCGTCCCGGTGAAACCGGCGCCCGTACCCAGCCCCCCGAAGGATGTCGGTACGGGATTTGCCCTCATCTCGGGCTGCGGAATCGTGGCATCCGAGAATTGCGCAAGGGGCATTGCGTTCATGACGGGCGGTCACGCATGGCCGACGTATCAAGGAAAAGACGATGCATCTGCTGCGGAAGGATACGCCCGGGTTCTCGCTCAACCGCCGCTACGGCCATGCCGGCCGGGCCGAGGCCGCGCCGTTCGGGCGGTCCGAGGCCGGTGGCCCCGAAGTCTCCGCCTTCGCCCTCGACAATGGCCTCGACGTCGTCGTGGTGCCCGATCATCGCGCGCCGGTGGTGACGCACATGGTGTGGTACCGCAACGGTTCGGCCGACGATCCGATCGGGCAGTCCGGCATCGCGCATTTTCTCGAACACCTGATGTTCAAGGGCACGGAGAAGCATCCGGTCGGCGCCTTCTCGCAGGCCGTGTCCGGCCTCGGCGGCCAGGAAAACGCCTTCACCTCCTACGATTACACCGCCTATTTCCAGCGCGTCGCCCGCGACCATCTCAAGACCATGATGGAGTTCGAGGCCGACCGCATGACCGGTCTTGTCCTCGATGATGCCGTGGTGGCGCCGGAGCGTGACGTGGTGCTGGAAGAGCGCCGCATGCGGGTGGAGACCGACCCGTCGGCCCAGCTCTCCGAGGCCATGGCCGCCTCGCTGTTCGTGCATCACCCCTACGGCACGCCGATCATCGGCTGGATGCACGAGATCGAGGATCTCAACCGCACCCACGCCCTCGACTATTACAACCGCTTCTACACCCCCGAGAACGCCATCCTAGTCGTGGCCGGTGACGTGACGCCCGACGAGGTCCGGCGCCTCGCCGACGACACCTACGGGCTCGTGACGCCGCGCGGTGCCCGGCCGGTGCGGGTGCGCGCCAAGGAGCCCGAGCCCCGCGCGCTCCGCCGGCTCAGCGTCGTCGATCCGAAGGTAGAGCAGCCGACCCTGCAGCGGCTCTATCTCACCCCCTCCTGCATGACCGCCCGCGACGGCGAGTGCCACGCCCTGGAATTGCTGGCCGAGGTGATGGGCGGCGGCTCCACGTCCTTCCTCTACCGCAAGCTGGTGATGGAGCTCGGCGTCGCCGTGAATGCCGGCGCCTGGTACATGGGCTCTGCCATCGACGACACGCGCTTCTCGGTCTACGCCATCCCGGCCGAGGGCGTGAGCCTGGAGCGCCTGGAGGACGAGGTCGACCGCGTCCTGCGCCGCGTCCCCTCCGAGGCCCTGGGTCCGGAGGCCATCGAGCGGGCCAAGACCCGGCTCGTCGCCGAGACGGTCTATTCCTCGGACAGCCAGTCGTCGCTGGCCCGCATCTACGGCTCGGCGCTCGCCATCGGCGAGAGCATCGAGGAGGTCCGCCGCTGGCCCTCCGACATCGAGGGCGTGACGCGAGATCGCCTCGCCGCCGTGGCCGAGCGCTACCTGATCCCCGCCCGCTCCGTCACCGGATACCTGACCAAGACGCGCGATCCCGACGCCGCCGTTGCGTGAGGCGACCCTCACGCACGATCCCGCTGATCCCGGCCCGGGCGCCCAGAAGAAGAATGAGGTTCTCATGAACTCGGTCGAAGCCAATCTGGTCGATACCGCCGCCCGCAGCGCGAACGCTCCCACGCTGGCGCTACCGGTGGCCGCCGCCGCCGGCATCGAGGCCTGGCACGTGGAATCGCCCGTGGTGCCGATGATCGCCCTTGCCTTCACCTTCGAGGGGGGGGCGGCTCAGGATCCCGAAGGCAAGGGCGGCGTGGCGCAGATGCTGGCGCGCCTCCTCGACGAGGGCGCCGGTGACCTCTCTTCCGACGCCTTCCAGGAGCGTCTGGCCGCGCGGGCCATCGAATTGTCGTTCCATGCCGGCGCCGACGCGGTGGGCGGCTCTCTCAAGATGCTGGTCAAGCACGCCGACGAGGCCATCGACCTCCTCGCCCTGGCGCTCGCCAAGCCGCGCTTCGATCCCGACGCCATCGAGCGCGTGCGTGCCCAGACGCTGGCCGGCCTGCGCTACCAGCAGAACGATCCGGGCGTGATGGCCTCACGCCGCTTCTTCGCCGAAGCCTATGCCGGCCATCCCTATGCCCGTCCCTCGTCCGGCACACCGGAGAGCATCGCCGCCATCACCCGCGACGACCTCGTGGCGATGCACCGGAAGATCATCGGCCGCGGCGGTCTGAAAGTGGCAGCCGTCGGCGCCATCGATGCCGACCGTCTGGCCGATGCCCTCAACCGCGCCTTCGGTGTCCTCGACGAGGCCGGACCGCTGAACGCCGTGCCGCAGACCCAGGTCGGCCAACTCGGGCGCCGCGTCGTCGTCGATATCGACGTGCCGCAATCGGTCCTGCGCTTCGGCATGGGTGGCGTGCCGTGGAAGGACCCGGATTTCATCCCCGGCTACGTGCTCAACCACATCCTCGGCGGCGGCTCCTTCACCTCGCGCCTGTTCCAGGAAGTGCGTGAGAAGCGTGGCCTGGCCTATTCGGTCGGGACTTCTCTCGTCAGCCACCGCGCCAGCGCCATGACCTGGGGCTACACCGCCACCAAGAACGAGCGCGTCGGCGAAGCCCTGTCGGTGATCGGCGACGAGATCGGCCGTCTGATCAGCGACGGCCCGTCCGACGAGGAGCTTCAGAAGGCCAAGGACTACCTCACCGGCTCCTATGCGCTCGGTTTCGACACCTCCACCAAGATCGCGCACCAGCTCGTGCAGATCGCCTTCGAGGGGCTGGGCATGGATTACTTCGCCCGCCGCAACGAGATGGTGACGAACGTGACCCAGTCGGATATCCGCCGCGCCGGCGCTCGCACCTTCGCCGATGGCAGGATGCTGGTGGTGGCCGCGGGGCGCCCCACGGATTTCCTGTAGGATTCGGACGCTCCACGACGGGGGCATAGCCCGGCCCCCGGCTTACCGTCCGCTTCGCTTCAGGCGGCCGGGGAAGGTGGCGCTTGAATGGGCGAGGGCGGCGGCCTGACCGGCACTCTCAAGCTGTCGAACCAACTCCCCTCTCCGGATGCCCGAAGGGCGATCCGGGATGCAGCCGAGGACCGCATCGCGCTAGCGACCCTCTATCAGACCGACAGGGCGAGCCGCTCGGCCGCCCGGCGCAGGTCTCCCGCCGGTACTGCACCGTAGCATTCCTCGAACGTCTGCTGCGCCCGTTCCCAGAAGGGCAGCGCTTCCGCGATGCGTCTTTGGCCGGCCTCGGTAATGGTGAGGGAACGCGTGCGGCCGTCCGGTCCGGGACCGGCGGCGATAAGCCCGTCCCGGACCAGCGGATGCAGTGCACGGCCCATCGTGGTCCGGTCCATCACCATGATCTCGGCAAAGCCGTTGATGGAGACCGGCCCGACGCGGGCGAGACCGCGCAACAGGCCATACTGGCTGGTGCGCAGGCCGGTCGGCGCGAGATGCTGGTCGTAATGCTGCGTTAGCCGGCGCGCCGCCTGGCGAAGGGCGAGGCAGTGGCACTGCGAGACCGGTACCGGATGGTCCATCGCGAGAGGTCCTCAAGAGACGAGTCACAGGGGTGCGGACGACGCGCTTGTCTAACGAGTGCATATGCGCCTATGCAAGGGTCGAACGCGTCGCGGTGCCAGGCCTCCCGCCCGGTCATCGCGCCGAACCCCCATGCGGAACTCGACGAGGCCGTATGCCCAGCGCCGCTCCCTTCGGGTCACTATCGAACGTCGTTGCCGCGCCCCTCGCCCGTCGCAACGTCCATTACGGCTGGGTCGTCGCCGGCGTCACCTTCCTCACCATGCTGGTGACGGCGGGCGCTGTCGGCGCACCGGGCGTGCTGATCCTGCCGTTGCAGAAGGAATTCGGCTGGGACACGGCGACGATCTCTTCGGCGCTCGCCGTGCGCTTCCTCCTGTTCGGCTTGATGGGGCCTTTCGCGGCCCAGCTGATGAACCGATACGGCCCGCGCCGCATCGTGCTCCTGGCGCTTCTCCTCATCGTCGGGGGGCTCCTCACCTCTCTGTTCATGAGCGAGGTCTGGCAACTGGTCGTGCTCTGGGGTGTCGTCGTCGGCATCGGCACGGGACTCACCGCCCTGGTGCTCGGCGCCACCATCGCGACCCGCTGGTTCTCTCGCTCGCGCGGCCTCGTGGTCGGTCTCCTCACCGCCAGTTCGGCCACCGGCCAGCTCATCGTGCTGCCGCTCCTCGCCGCCCTCACCGAGCATCTCGGCTGGCGCTCGGCACTCCTCGTGATCTGCGGCCTCCTGCTCACGGCGGGGCTCGCCGTCACGGCGCTGATGCGCGACCGCCCGGAGGACATGGATCTGGCCCCCTACGGCGAGACCGACGTCACCGGCACCGCTCCGCCGCCGGTCGTGAGCGGCTCCGCCCTCGGAGCCCTGGCGGAGGCGTCGCGCACGGGTGTGTTCTGGGTGCTCTTCGCCACGTTCTTCATCTGCGGGGCCAGCACCAACGGGCTGATCCAGACCCATTTCATCCCCCTCTGCGCCGATTACGGCATCGGCCCGGTCCAGGGGGCGAGCGTGCTCGCGGCGATGGGCATATTCGACTTCATCGGCACGGTGGCGTCGGGTTGGCTCTCCGACCGCTACGACAACCGCTGGCTCCTGTTCTGGTATTACGGCCTGCGCGGCCTCTCGCTAATGTTCCTGCCGTTCTCCGATTTCTCCTTCGTCGGCCTGTCGGTCTTCGCCGCCTTCTACGGCCTCGACTGGATCGCCACGGTGCCGCCCACCGTGCGGCTCACCGCCGCCCGGTTCGGACGCGAGAAGGCGAACCTCGTCTTCGGCTGGGTGTTCGCGGGCCACCAGCTCGGGGCCGCCACCATCGCCTACGGCGCCGGCCTGTCGCGCACCGCCCTGTCGAGCTACCTGCCGGCCTTCTTCGCCGCCGGCGCCCTGTGCATCCTCGCCGCCATCCTGGTCCTGACCTTGTCGCGGCCCGGCGACCGGCAGAAGGCATCATCGGCCGCCCTCCCGGCGCGGGGGTAGCGGATGCGGGCGTCAGAGGATCTGCAGGTGCGTGCGCGGCCCGAGGCGCCGCAGCAACCGGACCAGATCCGGGCGCCTGACCGCGACGCAGCCCTCCGTCGGCAGGTATCCCGCCCGTGCCACATGGAGGAAGATCGCCGAGCCGCGCCCCGGTCGGATCGGCTGGCGGTTGTAGTCGAGATCGACCACGAGGTCGTAGAGACCGTCCTCCCGCCACATCCGCTCCGCGCTGACGCCGGGCGCGGGCAGGACGATCGGCCGGTTGTAGCGCCGGTCGCGCGGGTCGTCGCACCAGCCATCGTTCTGTCGCGTCCGGCGCAGAGCCAGCGCGGTGCGGGGGCGTGCCCCGAAATGGTCCGGGCGATAGGCCCCGGCCCGCAGGCGGAAGACGCCTCGCGGGGACAGGCCGTCCCCTTCGCGCTTGACTTGACCGATGCCGGAGCGGCCGAGCGCGCAGGGAATGATCGCATTGGCGGCGAGAATCTGCCCGCGGGTGGGATCACTCACCAGCCGGCGGACGCGGATGCGGGAGAGGGTCAAACGGATCATGTCGACCTTATCGACCGGACCGACCGGCCCAAGCCAGCCCATTCCTGAGGCGACGATGCGCGACGACGGCACTCATGCGAAACTTTTTCGGGGGTCGAACCGTCACGGACGTGCATACTCCCCCTTCGGCGCGACGTCGTTCAAGGTTCTGACATAAACCCGCCATCACTCTGCTGTGTAGGCTCGCGGCCGACGAAGCGGTCGTCTCTCAAGTTTTCGGGATCGGCCCGTCCGGGCACATCCCAGTTGCGTGTGAAAGTATCCCCGGCCGATGTCGACCACCCATCGCCTTCTCATCTGCGACGACGACGAGTCCCTGCGCGAAACCTTGATCGAACAACTCGACCTGTACGAGGAGTTCGTCACCGTCAGCGCGGAGGACGCAAAATCCGCCCTCGCCCGCGTGGCCGAGGACCGGATCGATCTCGCGATCATGGATGTCGGCTTGCCGGACATGGATGGGCGCGAGGCGGTGCGGACCATGCGCCGTAACGGTTATCGCGGCCCGGTCATCATGCTGAGCGCGCAGGATTCGGAAGAAGACACGGTGGAGGGCCTGGAAGCGGGCGCCAACGATTATGTCTCCAAGCCGTTCAAGTTCGCGGTGCTCCTCGCCCGCATCCGCGCGCATCTGCGCAGCCACGAGGCCAGCGAGGATGCCGTCTTCCAGATCGGCCCCTACACGTTCCGCCCCGGCGCCAAGCTCCTCGTCTGCGAACGCGGCTCGAAGCTCAAGCTCACCGAGAAGGAGACCGCGATCCTGCGCTTCCTCTACCGTGCCGGCCGCGAGGTGGTGGGACGCGACACGTTGCTGGCCGAGGTCTGGGGCTACAACGCGCAGGTCACCACGCATACGCTGGAGACCCACATCTACCGCCTGCGCCAGAAGATCGAGCCGAACCCGGCCGTTACCGCCATCCTCGTCACCGAAGGCGGCGGCTACAAGCTGCTGCCCTGAGGATTAAACGGTCGCGTTCGGCGCATCACCATCGGATGTGTAGAAGGCGGCGATCTCCCGAATCAGGTCGCGTTGCTGCTCGATGACGAGATCGGACAGGATTTCGTCCTCATTCCCGTCGATGACCGACAGCAGGCGGATATCCGGATACCTGCCCTCGAAGAAGACCAGGACCTCGGATTGGGCATAGGGATCGTTCGGATCCAGGCAGAAGTGATTGGACACCGGAATTTCCGTCCTCGTCGTCCTCGGGAGACGCGTCTATCCACCGGTTTCATGACATCCGTTTGATCGGCGCTCCTTCCACGCGCGGGCGCCGCGCCGGATTTCCCCCTCGCCCGCCTTCGGCTAAGAGTGCCTCACAAAACTCCCGATCACGGTCGACTCTCGCTTCGAGCACCACAGCGCACCGGGAGTTTTGTGAGAGACACTCAGGCTAGCTCCGCCGGAGGGACGCCTCCGTCTTGAGGGAGCGCACGGCATTGGGGCTCGACGACGACATCGCGATCCTGGCGGCCGCCCCCCTGTTCAGCTTCATGGCGCGGGACGCCCTGAGGCTCCTCTCCTTTGCCGCCGAGCGGCGCAGCCTGACGCCGGGAGACGTGCTGTTCGCCCGCAACGAGCGCAGCGATGGCGGATACGTCGTCATGTCCGGAACGGTCGAACTGGCGCCGCGTGGCGCCGGTGCCGAGCCCGTCAGGGTCGGCCGCTCCGCCCTGATCGGCCAGATGGCGCTGTTCCTGCGCGGCGAGCGCCCCACCGATGCCCATGCCGTTACGGCGGCGGAGGTCGTCCGCATCACGCCCACGCTGATGCGCCGGGTGCTCGAGGAATTTCCCGATGCGGCCGAGGCGATCCATGCCGCCCTTCGTGACGACCTCGGCACGTTGATCGAGGATCTCGACGGCGTGCGCGCCAGGATCGACGCCATCTGACATCGTATCGTCCTCTCGCCGGACGCACGATCTGGCAAAACCTGCCGGGACGGGCCAAAAGTCCTCCGTCCCTCAACACTTGTCCGGGAAGTGCTCATGCGCGTTGCTGTGGTTCTCTGCCTCGCTCTCCTGCCCGCCGCCCCCGCCCTGGCGGCATCCCCCTGCGAGGACCTCTGGGGCGAGCGCAACGCGGTCTATGCGGAGGCCGGCTACTGCTTCAAGACGCAGCGCGCGATCGCGGCCTTCGGCAACGTCAATTGCCGCTTCTCCGACATCCGCGACGTCCCGCTCTCGGCCCGCGACCGGGCGAAGGTCGGCGAGATCGTGCGGGAGGAAACCCGCAACGGCTGCCGGGAGTGAGCCCGCACCGCGCCTGACGCCCTGAGATGCCAGGCAACGGTGATCGCGCGAAGCTGCGTGAGCGGCTTCGCGGCGCGAAGAGCGCCGCCCGGAGCGGGCTTGTCAGGACGGGGTCCTGACAAGCATCGAGCGGAGCGAAAGTCTGAGCCCGCGGAGGCGGGCGCCGGCGATTGAGGCCAGCAAGAACGAAAGCGCCATCGCTTCAAGCGATGGCCCGAGGTGACAGGCAGGGCCGCCTTTTGTAAGCACGGCCCTTCCCCTCACCGACCGGAACGCCGCCATGTCCCACGCCGATCTCTCCGCCACCATCGAGACCGCCTGGGAGGAGCGTGCCGGGATCGACATCTCGACCAAGGGCGCCGTACGCGAGGCCGTGGACGAAGCCCTCGATCTCCTCGATTCCGGCAAGGCCCGCGTGGCCGAGAAGGTCGGCGAGGAATGGCAGGTGAACCAGTGGCTCAAGAAGGCGGTGCTGCTGTCCTTCCGCCTCAACGACATGGAGATCATCCATGGCGGACCCGATGGTGCCAATTGGTGGGACAAGGTGCCCTCGAAGTTCGAGGGCTGGAAGAAGAAGCATTTTCGCGAGGCCGGTTTCCGGGCCGTGCCCGGCTGCTTCGTGCGCCGCGGCTCCTATATCGCGCCCGGCGCCGTGCTGATGCCCTCCTTCATCAATCTCGGCGCCCATGTGGGCGAGGGCACGATGGTGGATACCTGGGTGACGATCGGCTCCTGCGCGCAGGTAGGGAAGAACTGCCACATCTCCGGCGGCGCCGGGATCGCGGGCGTGCTCGAGCCGCTCCAGGCCAATCCGGTCATCATCGAGGACAATTGCTTCATCGGCGCCCGCGCCGAGGTGGCCGAGGGCGTGATCGTCGGTGAGGGCAGCGTGCTCTCCATGGGCGTCTATATCGGCGCCTCGACGAAGATCATCGACCGGTCCACGGGCGAGGTCATGTACGGCCGCGTGCCGCCCTATTCGGTGGTGGTCTCGGGCACGACGCCCGGCAAGGACCTGCCCGACGGCACGCCCGGCCCCGGCCTCTACTGCGCCGTCATCGTCAAGCGCGTGGATGCGGGCACCCGCTCCAAGACCGCCATCAACGAGTTGCTCCGCACCTGAGACGCGCTCGGATGCGATTCGGACCGGCCCTCTCCTCTTTCCCGGCACGGAAAGAGGAGAGGCGGGCGCTCGTCATCGGTCCTGGCGCGACACCGGGCCGGCCTGTCCGGCGGCGACCGGCGCGTTAGATCTTCGGTCCGATACAGACCGTCCCGGATGAGGCGTTGCCAGCGATGATCGAGCCTGCCCACTCCACCCGTGGCTTTCAGCTCGACGTGCTGGAGCGCAAGGTCCCGACTCCCTGCGACATCGTCGGGAGCGGCCCGGCCGCCCTGCTCCTGCCGGCCCTGTCGTCGATCTCGGCACGGGCGGAGATGCGGCCCCTGGCCAAGATCCTGGGCCACGATTACCGCTGCCTCATCCCCGACTGGCCCGGCTTCGGCAACCATCCGCGCTCCCGCATCGCCATGGAGCCGGAGACATTCCACGCCTTCATGGATTCCCTGCTCGCGGCATTGCCCGGCCCCTACGCCATCGGCATCGCGGCGGGTCATGCGGGACCCTATCTCGTGGCGGCCGCCCGGCGGCATCCGGGCGTGTTCGACCGGCTCGTCCTCATCGCACCCACCTGGCGTGGGCCGCTGCCCACCGCCCTCGGCGACACGCGCCGCGGCTGGCTCTCGGGCATCCGCAAAGCCATCGAACTCCCGCTGCTGGGCGAAGCGCTCTACCGCATCAACATCAGTCCTCCGATCATCGGCCGGATGATGCGCGCGCATGTCTATGCCGATCCGGATCATGTCACGCCCGGCATCATCGCCGACAAACACGCCGTGACGCTCCAGCCGGGGGGCCGCTTCGGCACGGCGGCCTTCGTCACCGGAGGGCTCGATCCGTTCAAGGTCCGCAAGGACTTTCTCGCCCTGATCGAGGCGGACGGTCTTCCGCCGATCCTGGTTTTGCGTCCGGAGCGTGCGCCCCGCCGGTCCGGCGCCGAAATGGACGCCCTTATCGCCGCGGGCCATGTGGCCAAGGCTCCGGTTCCGGGGGCCTTGAGTCCACACGAGGAATATCCGGGAGAGGTCGCCGCCGCGATCCTCGCCGGCATCCGATAGGAGTGTCGTGCGCCGACCGGCGGGCAAACCCGTTACGGATCGGCAAAATGTCATGCGCTCAGGGTGCCATACGAGTGTCGTTCAGGAACACTATGGCTCCCCTATCGCTTGCCATTCCCGACGCATTTCATCCTGAGCCGCCGCCATGTCCCCTCTGCTTCCCGCTCTCGCGTCGCTTGCCTTCACGTCCTGCGCCCTGATGGCGGCTCCCGCCCTGGCGCAGGCGCCCGCGCCGAATCCCGTCGACACCAAGACCGCAGGGGGGAAGCCCCGCTCTGCGCCGGCCGTCGCGACAACGCCGTTGACGCCGGGAACGCCGGCGCGCGCGCCATACCTGTCGGATGCCACCGCGCCCGATGCCGTCGCGATCCTGCCGCCGCCCCCGCGCGGTCAATCGGCGGCCGAGACGGCGGACAAGACTACCTTCGCGGCGACCCGCGGACTCAAGGGGAGCGCGCGCTGGGAACTCGCCACGGCGGACGTGGCGGACGGTCCCTCGGCCATCCTCGACGATTTCGCCTGCGTGCTCGGCCGCAAGATCGACCAGTCCCGCTCGCCGGCACTGATGACGCTGCTCGAACGGACCCGCCTCGATATTAGCCGGGCCACCCGCTCGCTCAAGGAGCACTACCGCCGTCTGCGCCCCTTCGTCGGCAACGAGGCCGAGATCTGCGTGGCGCGAACCCGCGAGCTCGGCGACGCCTTCAGCTTCCCCTCCAGCCACGCGACTCAAGGGTGGGCCTACGCGTCCATCCTCGCCGCACTGGTGCCGGAGAAAGCGACCCAGTTCTTCGTCCGCGGCAAGGCTTACGGCGAGAACCGCATCGTCTGCGGCGTGCATTGGGCCAGCGACGTGGAAGCCGGCCGCACGACGGCCAGCGTCGTCGTCAGCTCGCTCCAGGGTGATCCCGGCTTCCGGACCGATCTCGAGCGGGCACGCGTGGAGATCGCAAAGAACCTGTCCCAGGAAGGCTCGCCGCCGGACGCGGCGATCTGCGCCCGCGAGACCTCGGCCCTGCGCGAACCCATCCTGTAGGCAGCCACCGGGGCTCGGCGGCGGCCGATCCGCCGAGCGCAAGTCAGGTCGGCTGCGCGCCGACACATCGACCGAACCCCTTCGATCTTACCGGAACGAAGAAAGGCCCGACCGTTATCCCGGTCGGGCCTTTCTTCGTTTTCCCGTGAAACGGAAGGGAAGGGACTGCGCCCTTACCCCGCCGTCGTCTTGTTCCGTCTCCGGCGTCGAGCGAGGAGATTGAGTGCCTCGACGCCGGCCGAGAAGGCCATGGCGGTGTAGATGTAGCCCTTCGGCACATGGGCGCCGAAACCTTCCGCAATCAGCGTCATGCCGATCATGATGAGGAAGCCGAGCGCCAGCATCACCACGGTGGGGTTGGCATCGATGAAGCGTGCCAGCGGGTCGGCCGCCAGCAGCATGACGGTGACGGCGGTGATGACGGCGATCACCATGATCGGCACGTGATCGGTCATGCCCACCGCCGTGATGATGCTGTCGATGGAGAAGACGAGGTCGAGGACCAGGATCTGCCCGACGGCGGCGGCGAAGCTCAGCGCCACCGGGGAGGACGCATCCTCGTGGCCGTCATCGGGATCGACGGTCTCGTGGATCTCCTTCGTCGCCTTCCACAGCAGGAACAGGCCGCCGCCGATGAGGATCATGTCCCGCCAGGAGAAGGCCTTGCCGAAGATCTCGAAGACCGGCTGCGTCAGGTGGACGATGTAGGCGACGGTGCCGAGCAGGCCGAGGCGCAGGACCAGCGCGAGGCCGATGCCGATGCGGCGGGCCTTGGTCTGCTGATGGGCCGGCAGCTTGTTGGTGAGGATCGAGATGAAGATCAGATTGTCGATGCCGAGCACCACCTCCATCACGATGAGGGTGGCGAGCGCCACCCAGGCGGTCGGGTCTGCGGCGAGTTGAAGAAGGGAATCCACGGGGAGAGAACCTCGAACGTCGTCAGGTCGGAAAGCGGCGGAAGATCAGGACGCGGCGGGGATGATGCCGGGGCGCTCGGCGGGTTCCGGCGCATAGATCCGGATGGCCTTCGGCACGACCTTGAAATGGGCCGGCGTGTAGGTGGAGAGTTCCCCGTCGGTGTTCACCGGCCGAGGCTTCTTCGTCTTCACGACGATCTCGGTGGTGTTGAAGGCGCGCACGTCGGCGGCCTTGCCCTGGGTGCCCCGCCTGAGTGCTGGCAGCAGCGCGATGAGCCGCCACCAATGCGTGACCTCCAGGCTGTAGAAATCGAGCTTGCCGTCATCAACGGTGGCGGTCTCCTCCACGGTCATCCCGCCGCCGTAATGGCGACCGTTGCCCACCGAGACCTGGATCGTGGTGATGGTTTCGGTCAGCCCGTCATGTTCGAGATAGACCGTGAAGGGACGCACCCGCCGCAGGACGCGCAGGGCGGCAATGGCATAACCGAGCGTGCCCCACTTCTTCTTCGATTCCGCGGTGAGGTCCCCGGCGAGGTCGGCCGAAAATCCGATGCTCGCCACGTTGAAATAGTAGCGGCCGTTGACCTGGCCGAGATCCACCGCCTGGGGCTTCGCCGTGCCGATGAGCTCGGCCGCCTCCACCGGGTCGGTGGGCAGGCCGAGGGAGCGGGCGAGGTCGTTGGCGGTGCCGAGCGGCAGGATGCCCAGCGGCAGACCGGTCTCGACCAGGGCCGGCGCGGCCGAGTTCATGGTGCCGTCGCCGCCGCCGAGGATGACGAGATCGCAATCCTTCGCATGGCGCTTGATCACCGCCGTGCAATCGGGATCGCCCGGCGCCTCGAACGGCTCGATGCCGGCGGCACGCAGGGAGTCCCGCACGGCGTCGAGGGAGAACGAGCCGTTCCGGGCGTTCGGGTTGACGAGGAGAAGAGCCCGGCGGGCGGGGGCGGCGCTCACGAGGCGGCCTCCGGGAAGGGGCATCTCGAGATGCCGCATGAGATCATCGCAACAAGCACGTGTTTCAGAACCCCCCGGTGCGTTCGCGCCGCGTCAGCGCAAAGGCAGAGAAGGAGTCCGACATCGCGGCCGACGCCTCGGCCGCCAGAGGGGCCCGGACCCGTCAAGCTCTCCAGAGGTGGGCGCTTCCACGCCGATGGCAAGAGGCAATATTCCGGAGGAAGGCCCGTTGCGGTAAGATGGCCACGCGCAACCTCGGCGGACGCTGATCGCAGATGGCTGGGAACAGCGGGCATAGCGCGGGGAACGGTGCCCGATCGAAACCGCCTGGCAATGCCGCGTGCTAAGCAGGTTTCGCAAACGTGGTCACCGGTTTTGCGTCCCAAAACCTGCAACACGCCAAAGGCCTAGGCGAGGTGAAGCATTGGTGTTCCAACGCGAACCTGCATAGGTCTCACGCCTCGACGCGACCTCGTCGCGAACGGCCCGCCTCGACGCGGGCAACCGAACGCCCGACCTTGACGTTTCCCTTCGGCCGGACGCTGTCATGCGGTCGTGCCCACCCTCCACGTCGCTCGCGACAGCGGTGAGATGCCATGCGCTACGGATTGTTCTCCACTTGCTCGGCGGCCCTCCTCGGGGCTCTGATGGCCACCGGTAGCGCCGGGGCACAGGGCCGTCCGGCCTGGGTCGATCCTCCGGCCAAGGCCGATACGAAGCCCGAACCGAAGGGCGACGCGAAACCCGCCTCGCCCCAGGCCGTGCAGGAGGCACCCCAGACGAGCCCGGCCCGGGCGGCGAAACCCGAGACCACGCCGAGTGCCGCCTCCGTCCCGGAGAGGAGCGCGGAGGCACCGCGGCGGCCTCGTCGCGGCAGCCGCCACGCCGAGGCCGGGATCAGGCATTCCCCCCGCCGCCTCTCGCAGGTTCCGCCGAACGCCCTCCCCCTCACCGTCTCCCCGGGCGCACCATCTCCGAACATGGCGATGGTCTCCGAGGACCGCTTTCCCGAATGGGCGCGCAAGGCCCAGAGCCTGAACGAGGATTATCTCGACGCAATCTCCGAGCCCGGCGACGGCATGGTCGCCGCCGCACCGCGTTTCTATGCCGAGTCCGTGCGCTTCCACGGTCGCACCCTGTCGCTGGCGGCGCTGATGGCGGAGAAGCGCCGCTTCGTCCGACGCTGGCCGGACCGCCGCTACGTGGTGCAGGACGGGTCCCCGCGCACGGCCTGCAGCGTCGGCACGAGCAGTTGCATCGTGCGCTCCACCTTCGATTTCCGTGCGGCGAACCCGAGGAACGGTGCCCGCTCGCAGGGCGTGGCGGAACTCACCCTGGAAATCTCCTTCGCCGGACCGCGCCCGGTGATCGTATCCGAGTCGAGCCGTGTCCTGCGCCGCTTCGCACCGGGACCGCTGAGCGCCGCCGCATCGACACGGCCCGGTGCCTGAGACACAGTCGAACCGATGATCGCGACCGCAGCCAAGACACGCGCGACGAACACGTCACGCGCATCCGACAAGACCTCCCCGACGACGGTGTCCGACGAGGCCGAAGCTCCGACCATCGTCGCCGCGCGGGCGGCACGGGAATCGGTCCGGTCGATGATCGAAGTGGAGATCCGTCGCCAGGACGCGTTTCCGGTGGCTCGCCGGACGCTGCAGCTCCTGGCCGAGGCCGTGGTCGAGCCTGCCGCCGAGCCACCCTTCTACAGGGTCGTCGACCGCACCGGGGCACCGCGACAGGGTGAGACCGGCCCACTGACCCTGGAGGACCTGTTCGCCGAGTTGCGGGAGCGCCATGGCGCTCTCTTCGTGCCGGTGCCGCCGAAACCCGTGGTGGAAATGCCGCCCGAGCCCACTGCGTCGGACGAGATCAAGGCGGCGACGGCGCGGTTCGTGGGATCGCAATCCGAACGAGCCCGCTCGGTGATGGCCCGCTCGGTCGCCAGGGGACGATCGGCCGCGGCCACCGTCTCTGCGAGTCTGGCGGGCACGCTGAGCAACGTCCGTCACTCCCTGGCCGATCGCCCCACCGGCGGACAGGGCTCGAACCCGCAACCGACCTTGCGCGAACGCGGCATGGGCATCGGCGCCTCGTTCGGCGACAAGGCTCGCGAGACGGTCGCCATCGCCCGTGAGCGTCTCTCGGGCTTCGCCGCCGGGGATACTGCGGCCTCTCCCTCGGCAACGCCGGTCCAGGGAGGGCAACCGGCCCGCTGGCCCGGCCTCGTCGCACGTGCCGGCGACCGGCTGCGCCGCCTTCGCCGGGATGATGGCACGATCCTCACCCGGCTGAGCACGCTCGCGGGCGTGAGCCTCCTCGGCAGCCTCGCCCTCGTCCTGCTTCTCACCCATGGCGGCGGGGACGACAGACCGGCCCTCGCCCCCGATACGGAGACTCCCCGGCAGGAGGCGAAGGCGCAGGATCCGGGCCAGGCGACACCGCCGACCGAGACCCAGCCGGCGCAGAACCGGCCCTCCACCATGGCCAATCCGCGCGAAACGGTCTCCCCGACGGCGCCCCCCGGCATTCCCGCCGAGGAGCCGAGCCCACCCTCGGCCGAGGAGAGCCGGACGAAGCCGGCGGAGCCCTCCAACGCCATCACCGGCAAGACTGAGGTGATCGACACGGCGACCCTACGCGTCGGCGGCAAGCTCGTGCGCCTGTTCGGGGTGGAATGGGTCCGCGGCGGACAGCCGGAGGAACTGACGCGCTACCTCGCAGGGCGCCCGGTGACCTGCCAGCCCGTGGCCGGAAGTGCCGCCTATCTCTGCGCAGTGGAAGGCCGCGACCTGTCGGAAGTCGTGCTCTTCAACGGCGGAGGCCGTGCCTCCTCGGAAGCCACCCCCGATCTCGTCGCCGCCGAGGACCGTGCGCGGACGGAGCGCCTGGGGGTTTGGGCGCGCTGACGCGAGGACGATTCACCTTGCATAGGGGCAGACGCTCGGCCTCAATGTCCCTTCCGGAAGGGCAGTGGGGACAGGCATGGATCTCTCGATCGGGTTGAGCGTGGTGGCGGTGGCGCTCGTCGTTCTCGTGGTCGTCACCCTCGCCATCGGCATCAACATCATCCCGCAGGGCCACGTCTATACGGTGGAGCGGTTCGGCCGGTACTCCCGCACCCTCGAATCCGGGCTCGGCCTCATCGCCCCCTATATCGAGCGGATCGGCCGGCGCGTGAACGTCATGGAGCAGGTCATCGAGGTGCCGAGCCAGGAGGCCTTCACCCGCGACAATGCGGGGGTGAAGATCGACGCGGTGGTTTTCTACCAAGTCCTCGACGCGGCCAAGGCCTCCTACGAGATCTCGAATCTCGAAACCGCGATGATGACGCTGACGATGACCAACATCCGCACCGTCGTCGGCTCGATGGACCTCGACCAGCTGCTGTCCCACCGCGACGAGATCAACGAACGCCTGCTCCATGTCATGGATGCGGCCTCCTCGCCCTGGGGGGTGAAGATGACCCGGATCGAGATCAAGGACATCCTGCCCCCAGCCGATCTCGCCGGCGCCATGGCGCGCCAGATGAAGGCCGAGCGCGAGAAGCGCGCCTCCGTCCTCGAAGCCGAGGGCCATCGTCAGGCCGATATCCTGCGCGCGGAAGGCCGCAAGCAATCCGCCATCCTCGAAGCCGAAGGGAGGCGCGAGGCCGCGTTCCGCGATGCGGAAGGCCGTGAGCGCAGCGCCGAGGCCGAGGCCCGCGCCACGAGCCTCATCAGCGAGGCCATTTCACACGGCGACCTCGCGGCGGCGAACTTCCTGGTGGCCGAGAAATACGTGGACGCGATCAAGGCGCTGGCCACCGCGCCCAACCAGCGGGTGGTGGTGGTGCCGATCGAGGCGGCATCCCTCGCCGGTACCCTCGGGGGCATCGCAGAGATCACCCGCGGCGTGTTCGGCGAGGGCGCGACGCAGCAGAGAAAGCCGTCCGGCCTGCCGCCGACGGTCGGCCCGAGCGGGGGAGGGGCCGCGTGATCGTCGATGGCGTGACGGCGCTGGGACCGGTCTGGACCTGGATCCTGATCGGGCTGGTCCTAATGGGAGCGGAACTCGCGATCTCGGGCGTGTTCCTGGTCTGGCTCGGCACGGCGGCCGTGGTCACGGGGCTCGAAGTCGCCGTGGTGCCGATGCCGTGGCAGGCGCAGATCGTCCTGTTCGCCGTACTGTCGGTGGGACTCGTCGTGCTCGCGCAGAAGCGGATGACCGGGCGTCCCAACAGCCTCAACCGGGGCGCGCAGGGCCTGATCGGCCAGGAATTCCACCTCGACGCCGCGATCGCGAACGGGCTCGGTCGGATCAGGGTCAATGACACGCTATGGCGCGTTTCGGGTCCCGATGCACCGGCCGGCACCCGCATCCGGGTCACCGGGATCGAAGGAACCGTGCTCACCGTGACGACGGCCTGACGGAAGTAGGAAACCGGAGGGACGCAGGCCCCTCCGGCTTTGTGACGCGCGCGTTCAGGCGACGCTGATATCGACCTGGATGTTGCCGCGGGTGGCGTGGGAATAGGGGCACACCACATCGGCGCGCTTCACCAGGTCCTCGGCCTTGTCCCGCTCGATGCCCGGCAGGGTGGCCTTCAGGGTGACGACGAGACCGAAGCCCTCGCCGTCGTCACGCGGGCCGATGCCGACGGAGGACTCGACCTTGGCGTCCTCCGGGATCTTCACCTTGTCCTTGCCGGCCACGAACTTGATCGCGCCGAGGAAGCAGGCAGCATAACCCGTGGCGAAGAGCTGCTCGGGGTTGGTGCCGTTGCCACCACCGCCGCCCAGTTCCTTCGGCGTCACCAGGGTGACGTCGACGGCCTTGTCGTCGGTGGAGGCGGAGCCTTCACGGCCGCCGGTGGCGTGGGCGTGAGCGGTGTAGAGTGCCTTCATGGTCGGTCATCCTGCTTGAGATCGAAGGGGGGTCGCGTCGAGGAAAGATGGTCTCTCGAGGGGACAGGGAAACCCGTCCGCCGGTGGGAAACGTCCATCATCACGAGATCCGGCCGAAAACCGAAACTAGCTTGCGCGCAACTGATATTCCATATGGCACCAAACAAGATTGCGCGCAACCCTTATGCGAGAGTAGCGTGAACGCTGGTGACCATTCCGCATTATCAATTAGATAGGGTAGTTGGGCCGGACCCGACACCGGACCCGACCAACATGAGGGAGGCCCCAGGAATGGCAGGCCGACGCACCACGCAAGCAGCCGCCATCGACGACGTACCGACCCCGGGGCGGAGCGTCGACGGTCAGTTGTGCTTTGCGGTCTATTCGGCGGCCCACGCCTTCGGGCGCGCCTACCGGGCGCTCCTGACCGCCCACGACCTCACCTATCCACAATACTTGGTCCTCCTCGTCCTCTGGGAACAGGAAGGGCTGACGGTGAAGGAGATCGGAACCAAGCTGTTCCTCGATTCCGGAACGCTCACGCCCCTGCTGAAGCGTCTGGAGGCGTCGGGTCACGTCCGCCGGGCCCGTGACCGGGCCGACGAACGGCAGGTCAGCATCTTCCTGACGCCCAAGGGGCGCGAACTGGAGGGGCGGATGGATTGCGTCCCCGGCCTTGCCGGAGCCCTGACGGGGATGTCGGAGGATGGGCGCCAGGCGCTCCTCGATTCCCTGGTGATGCTGCGGGGCGCGCTTCACGACAACGTGGCCGGCACGACGGCGGCGTCCACGGTCTCCGAGCCGTACGAGGATTGGAAAAAGGCCGCCTCCCGGTAGGGGAAGCGGCCTTTCCGATCACGGGTCCGAAAAGGACTGGATGCGACGCTCAGTTCTGGGTCTTGAGATAGGCGATCACGTCGGCGAGCTTCTTGTCGTCCTTCAGGCCGGGATAGACCATCTTGTTGCCGGGCACCTTGGCCTTCGGGTCCTTCAGCCACTCCTTGAGGTTCGCCTCGTCCCAGGTGATGCCCGAGCCCTTGAGGGCGGCCGAGTAGCTGTAGCCCTCGTAGGTGCCAGCCTTGCGGCCGACGACACCCTTGAGGTCGGGACCGACGCCGTTCTTGACGAAGTTGTGGCAGGCCTTGCAAGGCGCGAACGCCTTCTCGCCGGCTGCAGCGTCGCCGGCTTCCTGGGCCTGTGCGGAGATCGGAAGCATCAGAGCGAGCGCGGCGCCGAGGATGAGGTGACGCATTGTATTTTTTCCTCCGTTGGGCGGCATGAGCCAGCCGAGCTTATGGCAGAGCTTTTGGTTTTAGAACAGATCGAGACTGGGAACGTTCCAAACTCGCCTAGGGTCCGTGTGGCGAAACGAAGCCCGAAACCGGCCATTCCACCCTCCGGAAACGTCGACGCATCCGATCCTGATGCATCGAAACCGGTTATCGTTTAGATGTCTTCCAATTCCATTGTCCTGAACGGTTCACGGCTCGTTTTTAGTCCTTCCAAGCTGAGCGGTGGCTGAAGACAGGTCGATGCGTCGAGGAGCGCCCGCCCATGTCGATCGCCTTTCCCGTGCCCGACCCCGACATTCTCGCCCGCCGCGAGACGATCATCGCCGGCCTGCGGCCGCTCGTCGCGGCAGAGGCGTTGATCGTCACAGAGGACGAGCGCCGCGCTTTCGAGACCGACGGTCTGACCGCCTATCGCAAGATGCCGCTGGCCGTGGTCCTGCCCTCGACCACCGCCGAGGTCTCTGCCGTGATGGCCTATTGCCACGCCAACGGAGTCCGAGTGGTCGCTCGCGGCGCCGGCACTTCCCTCGCCGGCGGGGCGATCGCCCAGGAAGATGCGATCATCCTCGGTGTCGCCAAGATGACCCGCGTCCTCGACGTGGATTTCGAGAACCGCGTCGCGCGGGTCGAATCGGGCCTCACCAACCTCGCCATCTCGGGCGCCGTCAGCCACGAGGGGTTCTTCTACGCGCCGGACCCGTCGAGCCAGCTCGCCTGCACCATCGCGGGCAATATCGCGATGAATTCGGGCGGCGCGCATTGCCTGAAATACGGGGTGACCACCAACAACCTTCTGGGCGTCACCCTGGTGATGAACGACGGCACCGTGGCCGAGATCGGGGGCGCCCATCTCGACAGCGCCGGCTACGACCTCCTCGGCCTGATCTGCGGTTCGGAGGGTCAGCTCGGCATCGTCACCGAGGCGACGGTGCGCATCCTGCGCGCGGCCGAGGGCGCGCGCCCGGCCCTGGTGGGCTTCTCCTCGGTGGAGGATGCGGGCGCCTGCACCGCCGCCATCATCGCCGCCGGCATCATCCCCGTGGCCATGGAATACATGGACCGCGAGGCGATCCTCATCACCGAGGATTTCGCGCAGGCCGGATATCCGCGCGACGCCGAAGCGATGCTGATCATCGAGGTCGAAGGCTCGGACGAGGAATGCGAGGCGATGCTGGCCCGGATCGAGGCCATCGCCCGCGACTACCGGCCCACGAGCATCAGGGTTTCGAAATCCGAAGCCGAGAGCGCCGCGATCTGGAAGGGCCGCAAATCCGCCTTCGGCGCCACGGGCCGGATTTCGGACTACATCTGCATGGACGGCACGATCCCCACCGGGCAATTGCCGCTGGTGCTGGAGCGCATCGGCGCGATCTGCGCCGACAAGGGCCTTCGCGTCGCCAACGTGTTCCATGCGGGCGATGGCAACCTGCATCCCCTCATCCTGTTCGACATCAACAAGCCCGGCGAGTTGCAGAAGGCGGAGGCCGCAGGCGACGAGATCCTGAAGCTCTGTGTCGAGGTCGGCGGTTGCCTCACCGGCGAGCATGGTGTCGGCATCGAGAAGCGCGAACTCATGCGCTTCCAGTACGCGCAGGCCGACCTCGACCAGCAGATGCGGGTCCGCAACGTGTTCGATCCGAAATGGCTGATGAACCCCGCCAAGGTGTTCCCGCTGGAAGGGCGCGTCGCCGCTTGAGGCCGGCGCGCCGCGCAACGCGGTTTCTCGCGATCCCGCCGAACCAAACCCGGAACGCTAAGCTCCGGGCCGGTGTTTCCTCCCCGCACAATCGTGGAGGATGATCATGCGCATCGTTGCAACGCTCTCGGCCCTGGTGCTGCTCACCGTGGCGAGCACGGGAGCGGCCGAAGCCAAAGGCTGCATCAAGGGCGCGATCATCGGCGGCCTCGCCGGGCATTACCTGGCCGAACGCGGCGTGGTGGGTGCGGTCGCGGGCTGCATCGGCGGTCGCTATCTC
Source organism: Methylobacterium bullatum (assembly GCA_902712845.1). NCBI lineage: Bacteria > Pseudomonadati > Pseudomonadota > Alphaproteobacteria > Hyphomicrobiales > Methylobacteriaceae > Methylobacterium > Methylobacterium bullatum. Next base: position 1,180,489 of record LR743504.1, on the reverse strand, counting down.
GCCAATCGCCGCGCCAAGCAGCAGCGTGAGATCGAGTACGGCTCGCGGGTGCAGCAGCGTGGAGCCGGCTACGCACCGAACCAGGCCTATCCCCGCCGGTCCTACAATTACTGAGATCGACCCGGCGGGACGGGACGGCGACGGGACTACCCGTTCCGCCGGCCCGCCTCGGCTTGTACGTTCGTCCTTACGGCGATCCAGAGCACGTGCCGGCGTCCGCCGGGATGGGCGGGATAGCGGTGTTCCTCGACATCGAAGCCGAAGCGCCGGAGCCGCTTCTTGAACCGGCGGTCCGGCCCCCCGGACCAGACGGCCAGGATGCCGCCTGGTCGCAGGGCATAATGCGCCCGCTTGAGGCCCCAGCCATCGTAGAGGCGGTCGTTCTCCCGGCGCGTCAGGCCCTTGGGGCCATTGTCGACGTCGAGGAGGATGGCATCGTACTGAGCCTGTCCCGACTGGATGAGACGGTTCACGTCAGCCTCGACCAGGGTCACGCGCGGATCGTCGAGGCTCCCGGTGAAAAGATGGGCGAGGGGGCCGCTCGCCCAGGCGATGACCGCCGGCATCAATTCGGCCACGACGACCTCCGCCCGGGGGCCGAGGGCGTCGAGGGCCGCACGCAGGGTGAACCCCATGCCGAGCCCGCCGATGAGGATCTTCGGCGCCGGGTTTCCCTCGAGCCGCGCGCAGGTGACCGTGGCCAGCGCCCGCTCCGAATCGCGGTGCCGGTCGTTCATCAGTTCGGCCGTGCCGACCATGATCGAGTAGGCATCGTCGTAGCGGACGAGACGCATCGTATCGACGCTGCCCGGAATGGCGGCGCTGGCCACGGGAATCGCGGAGTTCACGGCAGGGACGACCTTCACGGTAGGGTTCAAGCCTCGACGCCGAACGCGTCGCAGCGGAACGCCCCGTAATCGCCGCGCGCCAGCCGCTCGGCCAGGGCGGGCAGGAACAGGGCCGCCTCGTCGGCGAGACGCCAGGGCGGGTTGATGACGATGAGGCCGTTTCCGTTGAGACGGTTCGGATAGGGCTCCGAAATCATCAGGTCGATGCGCAGGGCGGGCCGGGAGAGTGAGCGGTCGAGCTCCGCCACCATACGGTCGATGAGCGCCACGTCCTTGATCGGATACCAGCCGAGATAGATGCCCGTCGGCCATTTCGCGACGGCCTTGGCCAGCGCCGAGCCGAGCCTCTCGACCTCGCCGAGTTCCTCGTAAGGCGGGTCGATCAGCACGACGCCGCGCCGTTCGGGAGGAGGGATCAGCGCGTTGAGGGCGGTCCAGCCGTCGAGATGCATCACCTTGGTGCGCGGATCCTGGTTGTAACGCTCGCGCAGGATCTCGGCATCGGCCGGGTGCAGTTCGACGAAGACGCCCTGGTCGCTGGGCCGCAGGAATTCGCGGATGATCGCCGGAGAGCCGGGATAAATGTTGGCCCCATGGCGCGCCTGGGTGGCGGCGACCGCCTCGCGATAGGGGCCGAACAGCGCCTCGACCTCGTCGGGGAAGGGGGTATCGAGACGCCCCCAGCCGTCGTGCCACTCGCCTGTCCGCCCGGCCTCGTCACCGGTGAGATCGTAGAAACCGAGGCCCGCATGGGTGTCGATGGCGCGAAAGCCCGTGGGCTTGGCCTGAAGATGATGCAGAACGCGCGTCAGCACGAGATGCTTGAGCACGTCGGCGAAATTACCGGCGTGGAAGGCGTGCCTGTAGTTCATGGGCGCAGGTTCCTGGCCTCACCGGCTCGCGTCGACGGCGATCTCGCCCGCACGGCAATTCTGCCGTGCCACTTCGGGGCAGGGCGTGAAGCCGCGCAGATCCCTGGTGAAGCAGATCCGCACCTCCTGCAACTCGCCCCGGGTGCAGGTGACCGACATCATGTCCGGGCGCAGGCCCCGATTGGCCGCCACGAACTGGCGGGCGATATCGACGGGTGCGATGCGCGTGTCGGAATCCGGCTTGGCGAAGGCGGCCGGGATGGTTACTGCCTCCCTCGCCTGGGCGGCGGCCTTGAAATACGACATCGGATCGAGGCCCGAACAGGTCCCATGCTTGCGCCACTCGTGCCGGGCGAGCCCCTCGCTCGGATAGACCTCGCCGGCCACATCCATGGCCTGCCGGGTGGGAGAGCGTTCCACGGAGGAGCAGTCGGACGGGTAGCCCCGCGTGTATTGCGGCCACAGCCCATGGACGACGAAGCCGAGGCCGCGACCCGGCCGGCACTGGCCGTCGGCGTCACGCCGTCCGGCCGTCTCGCAATAGGTCGGCGACCAGGACAGGGCCAGCACATAGAAATCGAACTCGCCGGGCGTGCCGCCGCGTCCGTAGCCTTGCGCTTGCGCGGTTCCGGCGAGAGCCGTCAGCGCCAGTCCGGCGAGCGCGGCGGCTCGTCTCACGGACGGGCTTCGCGGCAGGCCGTGGCGTAGGCATAGGCGAGGTTGCGGTCGAGGCCGTGGACGCAGAACTCCACGCCCCAGGTCACGCCGATGAAGCCGAGTCCCTCGCGCACGGAATAATCCACCTTGCGCTTGATCCCGTCCGACGTGGTCGCCACCGCGCTGCAGAAGCGGCGGGGATAGGTGTCGAGGCCCCAGGGGCGCCAGGCCGTCCGCTCGATCCGGTCATAGCCGACGATGGTGAGGCTCGAATTCCAGAACTTCGCCTCCTTCTCGGCGAACTGGCTCGACATCTGTTCCAGCACCGAGGAATCCTGACAGCCCGGAATCTGCCCGTCGAAGGGAAACTCACGTTCCTCGGCAGGGGTGATCTCCTCGCGGCCCGAGCGGGCGAAGGCGGGTTGGAGGCTACCCGCGAGGACGAGGCCGAGGGCCAGGGCGGTGGCGAGGAAATTCGGGCGCATGCCGGCGTCTTTTCGCTGGAGTCCGTTCATCCGGGGACGATGGCGTCTGTCCGGGCGGTGTCAAGCGCAAGAGGCCGGGCGGCGTCGCTTTCATTCCGTCCTGGGGCGACCGGAACACAGTCCGGCCCTCAGTAGATCGGGTCCGAGAGGCCCGGGGCGGCAAGCGACAGCGGCTCCTCCGAGAAGCCCGGCGCCGGTTCGGCATAGGTCGGCGCGGAGGCCAGACGCGATGTCTGCGGGCGCTGTACCGGCCGGGCCGCCGGGGTGGAGGCATAGGCGGAAGGCGCCCGATTCGACGGGGCGGCAGCGGAAAGGCCGGGGGAGGGCGCGCGGGCGACCTGCGGGCTCGTCCTGGCCGGGCTCCGGTTCGAGGACATCGGCGCCACGCCGTAGGGATCGTCCTCTTCGATATCGACGGGGCCTGGGGCGGGGCGGGCTGGCGCTCCACCGGGCGCGGACGCGAGACCGGCCGGGGCACGCCGTCGGCGCCGAGTTGCGGCGTGAATTTCAGCAGCGGCTGGCAGATGCGCTTGAGGCCGCGCGGGTCGTGGCGGGCGAGATCCACGTGGATATGGTCGTAGTGGAACACGTTGGAGCCGGGGGCGAGCACGGTGGAGAAGCGTGCGCAGGCCCCCACGAAGACTTCGCGCAGAAAACCCTGCTCGGCCTCGGTGCCGCGCCAGCCGCCCTTCACGGTGATGACGTAGCCGTCGGCGAGCTTGAACGACATGATGTCGACGGCATTGCCGAACGAATGCTCCGAGAGCTTGGCGCCGGCCTGGTTGTTGCGGCCGCGGCAGGCATAGGAGCCGGCGTTGATCTCGGCCACGGGCTGGCCGAAATACAGGTTGGCGGCGGGCTGGATCGTGTCGGCCAGCCATGCCTCGGCCTCGGCCAGGGCCGGGCAGGCCAGCGTCATCCGCTGTTTCAGGACGACCGAGCCCTTGCCGAGACGGGTGATCCGATAGGGCTGGAGCATGCCGCAGACGCCCGGACCGTTGATCTCCTTGGCCGGGGTGACGAACTCGGTTGTCTCCACCAGCCGCTTGGCGTTGCAGGCCTGTTCGGTCTGGTCGCGCCAAGCCTCGCGGCTCTCGAACGGGCTGCGTCCACAGCCGGTGAGACCTGCGCCGATGAGGCCGAGAACGGAAAACGCGAGTACGCTACGCCACATATCGGAACAATGGGCAGCTTTTCGTAAAGCGTTCGTCAACGATGCCGAGTGATCGCTCACCTGTGTATGAGTGTGGACGGCCGAGGCTTCCCTTTTGCGCGGCCGGAAGCGCAAGTCGCGCCGGGACGCTTGAGCGCCCCCCGCGCCCGGTCTATCGCAGCCTCACCGATGATCCCGCCGACGGCACCGATGCGTCCCTGGAAACAGGCTGTGGCCCGGGCCTTCGACGGGGCGGACGATTACGATGCCGCCGGAATCATCCAGGCGGAGGTCGCTGCGCGGCTGGCGCAGCGCATCGCCGCCCTGCCCCTTCCCCCGTCGCCGCGCATTCTCGAGATCGGCTGCGGCACCGGCTTCCTCACACAGGCCGTCCTCGCTCATGTGACGCCCGGCCTGATGGTGGCCTCGGATCTGGCGCCCACCATGATCCGGCGGGCGCGCGAGCGCATGCGGCATCGGCGGGATTTGGCGTTTCTCGTCATGGACGGCGAGCGGCCCTGCCTGGCGCCGGGCTTCGACCTGATCTGTTCGAGCCTGGCCGCGCAATGGTTCGAGGATCTGGAGAGCGCGCTCGGCCGCCTTTCCGGTCTGCTGGCTCCCGGCGGGTTCCTCGCGGTGACGACCCTGGCGTCCGGCACGTTCCGCGAATGGCACGCGGCGCATGACGCCGTCGGCCATCGCCCCGCCACACCGTCCTATCCGACGGCGGAGGCCCTGGCCCGGCTCCGTTTCGCCGGCTGCACGAGCAACTTGTTCCTGGAGCCGGTCGTCGAGACACATGCCGACGGCCGGGCCTTCCTCCGATCGCTCCGCGCCATCGGGGCCGGAACGCCGGGCGTTGCGCGCCCCCTCTCGCCCGGCGCGTTGCGCACGGTGATCAGGCAGTTCGAGACAGGGGGAGCGGCGATCACCTACGAGGTCGCCACCCTGGAGATCCGGCGCGATCCCTGACATGGAAACGGCGGGGCTCTCGCCCCGCCGCACAGCGTTCCGGTCTTTGTGAACGATCCGGCCTACGAGGCCAGGAAGACGCTCGCGGCACCGACGATCGTCCAGATCAGGCCGCCCGCGAAGGCACCGATCATGGCGTAGGAAAAGCCCTTCAGAACCATGTTCGTCCCTCTCGTCTCAAAGGATCAGCAACGGTTTCCGCCGGAGGTCTGACCGTATTGCTGGACCGGGAAATTCTGCTGGTTGGCATTGCCTTCGGCGGCCGAGCTCATCGGGCAGCCCAGATAGGCGGGCGGGCGGCTGACCTCCCTGAGGGAGCCGGTCTCGGTGACGTCATAGGGCGAGAAAGCGGTGTAGCGCGAGGGGCGCTCGAACGCCGTTGCAGAAGAGATCGAAGCAGCGCCAAGCACAAGAGCGGTAGCGACGGCGGCGATACGGTTCATCATGGCGTTTAACAAGTTCCTTTACAGCGCAGACCAGATGTTTGGCCCGCTTCTCTCTGCATGAACCTGATATAGGAAGTCTTTTTCCTTCATGACGTGTCACGGCACACGAACCATGCGGGATTAAGAGTGCCTCACAAAACTCCCGGTCACCGTCGGTTCTCGCTCACGGCACGACGGTGCAGCGGGAGTTTTGTGAGAGACACTCAGTGACGAGCCTGCCGATGGCATCGGGCCGGATACGATTCAGTGCGCGACGGCGTAGAGCCGGGGCCCGGAGGCTTCGCTCACCGTCCCGGCCGAGATCCAGTTGAGACCGCTCGCGCCGGAGCCGGCAAGGAGATCGCGAAAATCCTCCGAGATGGCGATCGGGAGGTCCACGGCCTTGGCCCGTGCCTCGATGCGCGCGAGGGTGTTCATCGCTGGGCCGAGGACGGTGAATTCCGCGCGATGACCGTCGTCGAAGACGCCGACCAGGACGTCGCCGGCATGCAGCGCGATGGTGACGCGCAGGGAGGGAAGACCTTTCTCCGCGAGGCGCCGGTTGAGGGCCGCCAGCCGCAGCTGGACCGCCTCGGCACAGGTGAAGGCCGCGCGCGCCTGCGCCTGGGGAGGGCCGACGAGGAACTGCGCCAGCACCCCGTCGCCGATATACTTGTCGACGATGCCGCCGCGTTCCGTCACGGCCCGGTGCGTCAGGGCGCGCATCTCCATGAGGACCTCCACAACCTGCTGGGGAGGCCGTGTCCGCGTCAGCGCCGAGAAGCCACGGATGTCGAGGGCGAACAGGCAGGCATGACGCTCCTGGACCTCGCCCGGACCGCCGCCCTGCGCCAGATCCTCGGCGACGGCGGCCGGCACGAAGCGGGTGAGGATCAGGCGCTCCCGCTCCAGCCGGAACGTCGCCGCCACCGCCCAGGTCAGCCGCCGCACACCGTCGAGGACCACGAGGCTGGCGACCATGAAGGTGAGAAGCCCCGGCACCTCCTCGTCGAGGGTGACGTGCGGTCCGAGGTGCTGGCTCTCGGGCGAGAGATAGACGAACAGGATGGCGCCGCCCCACCCCGCCGTCACCAGACCGGCGAAGAGGCAGGTGTGCCAGACGCGCATGGTGAGCGCGGTCTGGAGCAGGATCAGGAAAGCCGGGATCCGGCTGACCGCGGCGGCGGCCTCCTCCGTGTCGGCGGCGCCCAGAAACATGTGCTCGACGAGGACGTAGATCGCGACGCTGGCATTGAGGAGGGTCGAACCCCAGCCGAGCCGCCCTCGGCTCGGGCCCACGGGGATGCCGGTCCCCGGTGCCGTTCGCAGGCTCAGCAGCGCCAGGAGGATCGAGGCCCCGGCATAGACGGACAGGACGATCCAATGTCCCAGCCCGTGGATCGATCCGTCATAGGTCTGCGCGGTGACGAGCAGGACCAGGACAATGAGCAGTTGCAGGGCGAAGGACCGGCCGCTGGATGCCTGCTGCAAATGCGTGATCGTCGGCGAACGCGACTCTTCCGCTCGTGTCCGGTCTCGATCCCCAAACCTCAATAGGATGTCTCCTCCTGCGCCATCGGCCGCCCTTCATGCCGGATGTCGTCCATGCGGGCCATCGGTGGAGATTGCCGCATGCCGGGCGCCGGCCGCCGTACCCTCGCTTCGCGGGAGGGGCGTCTGGATCGCCCTATGTCGGGTCGGACGACGATCCGTCGCCGCGCCGCAGGAGGAACACCCCCTGCGCGCCGAACAGGTTCCAGACCCACCACGGCATGGAGATCCGCATCGGCCGGCCGCGCGCGTTGAGCGCCGTGGCCTTCTCGATCTCGGCCCCCACGGTCCGGCACAGGCCGACGAAGTCCCGGATGGTGCAATGGTGGATGTTCTGGGTCTCGTACCACTCCTCCGGCATCAGCTCGGTCACCGGCATCCGGCCCCGGAAGGCCAGTTCCGAGCGGACCCGCCAATGGCCGAAATTCGGGAACGAGATCACCACCTGCCGGCCGATGCGGAGCAGGTGTTCCAGGACGATGCGCGGGTTGCGCGTCGCCTGGATGGTCTGGGACAGGACCACCACGTCGAAGGCGTCGTCGGGGTAATTGGCGAGATCGGTGTCGGCGTCGCCCTGGATCACCGGCAGGCCCCGCGCGAGGCAGGCGTTGACGCCCTCGCGGGACAGCTCGATGCCGCGCCCGTCGACGCCGCGCCGGTCGCGCAACAGCGCCAGGAGCGTGCCGTCGCCGCAGCCGATATCGAGGACACGGGCGCTGGGCGGTACGAGGCCGAGGACCACGAGATGGTCGACGCGGGCGCCGTCGCTGCGCGGCAGCGTGTCGGTCGTGCTCCAGGGGGCGGGGGCCACGCGACTCACCGACGTCACAAGCCCCTCGCCCGGGCGGCGGCGTCGATGAAGCCCTTGGCGGCGTTGAACATCACCGGCTCGTCGAGGAGAAAGGCGTCGTGACCCTTATCGCTCTCGACCTCGACGAAGGCGACCGAGGCCGAGGCCGCGTTCAGCGCATGCACGATGGCGCGGGAATCGGCGGTGGGGAACAACCAATCGGAGGTGAAGGACATCACGCAGAACCGCGTCCGGGTGTTGCGGAAGGCGTTGGCGAGCACCCCGCCATGGTCGGCCGCGAGATCGAAGTAATCCATGGCGCGGGTGAGGTAGAGGTAGGCGTTGGCGTCGAACCGCTCGACGAAGCTCAGGCCCTGGTGGCGCAGATAGCTCTCGATCTGGAAATCGGCGTTGAACGAGAAGGTCGGAGCATGGCCGCCCTGGAAGCGGCGGCCGAACTTGCGGTGCAGGGCCGGCTCGGAGAGGTAGGTGATGTGCGCGCCCATCCGCGCCACGCCGAGTCCCTTGGCGGGGCGCGTGCCGGCTTCGAGGTAACGTCCTTCCGCCCAGGCCGGGTCGGCCATGATCGCCTGGCGGCCGACCTCATGGAAGGCGATGTTCTGGGCCGAGTGGCGGGCGCCGGTGGCGATGGGCATCGCGGCGAAGACCCGGTCGGGATAGAGGGCCGCCCATTGCAGCACCTGCATGCCGCCCATGGAGCCGCCCACGCAGAGGAACAGGTCGCGGATGCCGAGCCGGTCGAGGAGCATCGCCTGGCCGCGCACCATGTCACGGATGGTCACCAGCGGAAAGTCGAGGCCGTAGGGCTTGCCCGTGGCGGGATCGGTGGAGGCCGGACCCGTGGAGCCCATACAGGAGCCGATCACGTTCGAGCAGATCACGAAGTAGCGGTCGGTATCGATGGGCTTGCCCGGTCCCACCAGGGTCTCCCACCAGCCGCGCTTGCCCGTCACCGGATGGGTATGGGCGAAATGCTGGTCCCCGGTGAGCGCATGGCAGATCAGCACGGCGTTCGACCGATCCGCGTTGAGGGCGCCGGCCGTCTGGTAGGCGATCCGGAACGGCGCCAGATCGACGCCGGCATCCATCGCCAGGGGTTCATCGAGGCCGAACAAGGCCACCGGGCTTCGCGGATCGAGAGAGGGCGGCGCATCCGTCGGGATGCCGTCCTGGCGGAGGTTCCCCTCGTCGGGCCTTGCGAGACTGTCGAGCGACATGGTCATCAGGCGTCTTCGCGCGTTGTTCGCCGATTCGCTTTCGCGGTGATGCGAGGGGGGCGGCCGGTCGCCACCCCATCGACGCGTCGCGCGAAGGTCCATCCCCATCGGTGTCCGGCCCAGCCGGACGACATGTGGGCGTAATGTGCGCATGCACGGGCGTCAACGAAAGGGGCCGCCCGCGAGAAGGTCACAACCGGTGCTCTGGTCCTCGGGCTTCCGGATAACGTAGACACGATCGGCCGTCTCCCTCATGCGGGGTCGGCCAGCCCCATACCCGCCGCCGGACGCGACAGCCCGCATGCGCTTCACCACGAGACCCGCACCGCCCCTCGACAACCTCGCCGAGCTGCGCGCCGAGATCGACCGGATCGACGCGGAGATGCATGCCCTGCTGATTCAGCGCGGCTCGATCATCGACCGGCTCATCGCGGTCAAGCGCACCTCGGCCAGTGGCTCGGCCTTCCGGCCCGGCCGCGAGGCCTCGATGATGCGGCGCGTGGCCGAGCGCCATCGCGGGCTTCTGCCCCTCGACACCGTGGAGGGGATATGGCGGGTCATCATCGCCACCTTCACCTGGGTCCAGGCCCCATTCAGCGTCCATGCGGACGTGTCCGGCGGCGACGCACCGATGCGCGACTCGGCGCGCTTCCATTTCGGATTCACGGTGCCCTACCGGCCGCATCCCACCTGCGCGGCGGTGATCGAGGCCGTGGCCGCCTCGCGCGGCGATCTCGGCATCTTCCGCCTCGACCCCGAAGGCGCCGCACCGCCGAGCCCGGAAGCGCCGTGGTGGGAAGGTCTCGTCGGCGAGGGACGGCCCAAGGTGATCGCGCGGCTGCCCTTCATCGAGCGGCCGACCCATCCCGCCGGAACCCCGGTCTTCGTGGTCGCCAATCCCCTCGACGACCCGGCCGCCGCCCAGCGCGACTGGGTGCTCCACGCGGCCCGGCTCGAGAGCTGGACGCCCGAGAGCGCCCGTGCCCTGCAGGACCTGTACGGCGAGGTGGTGGCGCGCGCGGCTGTCACGGATGGTCACCGCCTTCTCATCGCCGTGCCGGGCGGGGTCGGCGGCCGGCAGTTGCGGGAGACCCTGGAACGGGCCGGCGCGAGGGTGGAAAGCCTCGACGAGATCGGCAGCCACGCCGCCCGGTTCCGGGTCTGACGGCGACGGCCTGAGCGGCTGGTTCTCTCGTCAAGGCGGGCAAGCTGCGTTAGAGGGGCAGCCTGACCTCCAGCCGGCCCGCGCTCATGTCCTCCGCTCCCTCCGTGTCTCGTCCCGTTCCCCGTCCCGGAATCCTCGCCATCGAAGCCTATGTGCCCGGCAAGAGCGGGGCACCGGGCGCGGCGAAGGTCCACAAGCTCTCCTCCAACGAGACGCCGCTGGGTCCGAGCCCCCTGGCCATCGAGGCCATGCGCGAAGAGGCGTTCCGCCTCGCCCTCTATCCGGATGGAAACTCCACCCGCCTGCGCGAGGCCATCGCCTTCCGCTACGGGCTCGATCCCGCCCGCATCGTCTGCGGCGCCGGGTCGGACGAGCTCCTGTCGTTCCTCGCCTACGCCTATCTTTCCGAGGGCGACGAGGGGATCTTCACCGAGCACGGTTTCCTGGTCTACCGCATCGCCATCCTGGCCGCCGGCGGCACGCCCGTGGTGGTGCCCGAGAGCGACCTGCACGCCGATGTCGACGCGATCCTCGCCGCCGTCACGCCGCGCACGAGGATCGTCTACCTCGCCAACCCCAACAACCCGACGGGCACCTACCTGCCCTTCGCCGAAATCCGGCGCCTGCATGCGGGCCTGCCGCCGAACGTCCTCCTCGTCCTCGACGGGGCCTATGCCGAGTACGTGCGGACGAACGATTACAGCGCCGGCCTCGAACTCGTCCTCGAAGCCGAGAACGTGGTGATGACCCGCACCTTCTCGAAGATCCACGGCCTCGCGGCCCTGCGGATCGGCTGGATGGTGGGCCCGGCGGGGGTGATCGATGCGGTGAACCGCATCCGCGGGCCGTTCAACCTGTCGGGCAGCGCCATCGCGGCCGGTGCAGCGGCCATCGCCGACGAGGCACATGTGGCGGCGGCCGTCGCCCATAACGAGACGTGGCTCGCCTGGACGACGGAAGTCGTCTCCTCCCTCGGCTTGGCGGTCACGCCGAGTGTCGCGAACTTCATCCTCGTCCACTTCCCCGACGAGCCGAATCGCAGCGCGGCCGAGGCCGACGCCTATCTCGCCGCACGCGGGGTGATCGTCCGACGGGTGACCTCCTATGGGCTACCGGACGCGCTGCGCGTCACCATCGGCAGCGAGGAGGCGAACCGGGCCTTCGTCACGGCGCTCACCGCCTTCGTGAAGGACGGCATCCGTGCCTGAGGCGAAACCCGTCTGCCAGCGCCTCGCCATCGTCGGCCTCGGGCTGATCGGCTCCTCCATCGCGCGGGGCGCGCGGCAATACGGGCTGGCGCGAAGCATCGTCGCCATCGACCGTGACCCGGCGGTGATCGAGCGGGTGCGGGCTCTCGGCCTCGCCGACGAGGCGACGGGGGAGGCCGAAGGCATTGCCGGCGCCGACCTCGTCATCCTGTGCGTGCCGGTGGGGGCGGTGGGTGCCGTCGCCGAGGCGATGGCGCCGCATCTGAAACCCGGCGCCATCGTGTCCGATGTCGGCTCGGTGAAAGCCTCGGTGGTCGCCGCCGTCTCGCCCCATCTGCCGGAGGGCGTCCATTTCGTCCCGGCCCATCCCGTGGCGGGCACCGAGTATTCCGGCCCCGATGCCGGCTTCTCGACCCTGTTCTCGGGCCGCTGGTGCATCCTCACCCCGCCGGAGGGCACCGACGAGGCCGCCACGGCGCAGGTCCAGGCCTTCTGGGAAGGGCTCGGCGCCATCGTCGAGAGCATGACGCCCGAGCATCACGACCTCGTGCTCGCCATCACCAGCCACGTGCCGCATCTCATCGCCTACAACATCGTCGGCACCGCCGCCGATCTCGAAGCCGTGACGCAATCGGAGGTCATTAAGTTCTCGGCCGGCGGGTTCCGTGACTTCACCCGCATCGCCGCCTCCGATCCGACCATGTGGCGGGACGTGTTCCTCACCAACAAGGACGCGGTGCTGGAAATGCTCGGCCGCTTCAACGAGGATCTCTCGGCGCTGGCCCGCGCCATTCGCTGGGGTGACGGGGACGCTCTGTTCGAGCTGTTCACCCGTACCCGCGCCATCCGCCGGGGCATCGTCGCCCTGGGGCAGGAAACGGCGGAGGCGGATTTCGGCCGCAGCCGCACCCCTCCCGAGCCGGCGAAGGACGAACCGGTCTCCGAGCGGTAGGGGTCGTCCGGTGAGTGTGACCGTGGGGGCTGGTTCGCCATCGCCCCCCGAGCAAAGCGTCCATTCTCTCCCCCCACGACCTCATCCTGAGGCCCCGCGCAGCGGCCTCGAAGGAGGGTTTCAGAAACCACGTCGCGAGCTAGAGGGCTCCTTCGAGGCCCGCTGACGCGGGCACCTCAGCGACTGTGTTGAGGGTCAAGCGGTTTGCCATGGTTTTTGGTCCCTGAGCATGGCGTTGAGGATGGTGAGGAGCTTTCGGGCGACGGCGATGGCGGCGACCATTTTCGGCTTTCCGGCGGCGATGAGCCGTGCGCGGAAGATCTTGAGCACGGGGTTGTGCCGGCCGGCGACGAGGGCGGCCAGGAACAGGGCGGACCGGACGGTCTTGCGGCCGCCGCCGATCATCGCCTTGCCGACCCATCGACCCGATTGCCGGGTGTAGGGGGCCAGACCAGCCAGGCTGGCGATGCGCTTGGCGTCGAGGGTGCCGAGTTCCGGCATCTCGGCGATCAGGGTCCGGGCGGTGTTCACCCCGACGCCCGGCACGGAGACGAGGAGATCCTCCTTGGCGCACCAGGCCGGAGAGCCGCGCACGCCGGTGTCGATCTCGGCATCGATCTCGGCGAGTTCCTTCTCGAGCGCCTTGATCAGCCGGACGAGGCTCTTGGCGATCCGCGGCACGGTGGTGCGGCGCTGCCGGTTCTTCTCCGACACGATCATCTCGATGATCTGGCGCCGCCGGGCCACGAGATCGGAGAGCACCTGCGTGGCCGCGTCCGGCAGCGGGCGCAACTCCGGCCGCGTCGCCTCGACGAAGCGGGCGATCATCGCCGCGTCGATGGGATCGGTCTTGGCCCGCCGGCCGAGGGCCTGGGCGAAGTGGCGCACCTGGGCCGGGTTCACGATGACCAGGGGCAGGCCCGCCCCGGCCAGGGTGGCCGCCACCACCGTCTCGAAGCCGCCGGTGGCCTCGACCGCCACCCGATGCGGCGACAGCGGCCCCAGCCGTGCCACCAGATCGGCCAGACCTGCCCCATCGCGATCCACCGCGAACGTCAGTCCGTCCGGCAGGACATGCACGTCCAGCCGGTCCTTGGAGACATCGATGCCCACCGTCACCATGCCCATCCCCCCTCGTCCTTGCGCAACCGGGCTCTTGCGGCCCAAGCGACTGTCCGAGGTCGAAGGATGGACGGAGGGGCGATCGCGCTGAGGTCCGGGCTTCAAAGCCCTTGGATGAGCCGATGTCCCCTCCGGCCCCGCATCGTCCACAATACCAGACGATGCGGCCGGTAAGTTACAAGGATGAGGTCGTGCAGGGATGAACGTCTCCTGCCGAGACGTCATGGCTCATGTATTGGGGTCGAGCGGCCCGCTCAATACAGAGGCGGCACCTGGACGTTGGGAATCGGGAACGGACCCAGCATCAGGCGGCCGTCGGCGAGGCGCAGGGGTGGCATCGCCTTGAGGGACGGCTCTCCCGCCGCCGCAGGTGCTGCGGCCGCATCGGCGTCCTGGCGGCGACTTCCGCCACCGAGCAGCTTTCCGACCAGCCCTCCGATCAAGGCACCCTTCTCCGCCCCGAAACGCTGGCCCATGATCTGCCCGACCAGGGCCTCCACCCCGGCGGCGCGGATATCGATCTGTCCGGCGGGACGGTGCTCATCGTCGAGGGTGATCTTGCCCTGGGCCTGGAGGCGGCGGTCGCCCTTGGCCAGGGAGAGCAGGGCGATGTCGAGGCTGCCGCCGGCCCGGCGCCAAGCTTCGAGCTCGCGCGCCACCTGTCCCGTCCGGATGACGGCCGCCTGATTCACCGTGGCATCCAACGCCATGTCGATGGGGGCGGTGTTGCCAAGGAGGGGATCGAGCGCCGGCACGTTCGCCTGGGTCAGCCGCAGGCTGGTGTCGACGGCACCCTCGGTGGCGAAACGGGCGGGTGTCGGCCGGGCGTGGAATTCGAGGTGCTTGGCCGCCACGTCGATGGGCTGCGGCGCGGCATTCTTCACGCTGACTTTCGGTCCATCCACCGCCAGGGAGGCTCGTGCGAACCCGTCGGACGTACCGTGGAAACTCGCCTCCAGCGAGGTCCAGGTGGCATCGGCGACGAGGCCGTCCTGTTCCACGTGGAACGGCCCGCTCGCCTGCAGGATGCCCTGGCGCGGCTGGTAGACCTGCACCACCGCGGTCAACGGTCCAAGGGTGAAGCGGCTGTCCGCCCGCGAGAAGGCGAGAGAGGCGCAACGCAGTTCGATCCGGAAGGGATAGCCGGTGATGGAGCGGTCGGCGCAGGTCCAGTTGCGCCCGGCCGTGGCCTCGCGGGCCATCCAGGCATCCATTTCAGACTCGGCCTTGCCGCGAATCCAGAACCAGCCCGCGCTCCAGATCAGGACGACGGCGAGGAGGAGAATGTAGGGCAGGAACAGGCCGGTCCGCGATGGCCGTTTCCTGGCCGTCAAATCCGGTGCCTGCGCCATCGTCCACTCGCCTCGGTCTCGAAGCCCCGTCGCCGTCGACAGGGGGTCCTTCGTGACTGAGCTTTGGCGGGTCTCAACGCGGCGAAAGCATGGCCACCCGCCGATTCAGGCGGCGACGCCCGTGATCTGGTCCATAGTCCGATCCACACGAAGATCGGCGACGATCTCGCACCGCTCGGCCTCGTCCTCGGCCAGGCGGTGAACATGCATCTCCGTGGCGCCGCCATGGCGCGCACGGGCGATCCAGTTGCGGGTGAGCCGCTCGCGCGGGCTCGATCCGGCCGCGGCCACGGCGATGAGTTCGCCGATCCCGGCGGAGTCCCGCCGCACGGCCATCACCACCGCCTCGCCCATGTCGTCGAGTTCGAGTTCGGCCAGGTCATGGATGCCGACGACGTAGCGGCGCCCGGACCGGCCGCGCCAGGCGCTCAGCACCAGGGCAGGAGTTCCACGCAGGCTGGCCGTCGTCCTGAGACGTACTTCGCGCATGGATGGATCTCCGGATCAGAGGATGGGCGTCGGTGAAAGCCGGGTTCCGCGCCTTGCGGGGCGAGAACGAAGACGGCGTTTCCGTTCGCCCTTTGTTCCAAAGTAATCTTAACAATTTACTCCCGTCAAGAGTCGTGCTTTCGCTCTCCGCAGAGTGCCTCCGACCGGCTTATCCACAGCCTGTGGATAGACGACGCGCTCACGCGGTCCTGGATTGTTCTGCGACGGCACCGGTCTCCGGCACGGCATGACCGCGTGCAGCCAGATCCGCCCGGCCGGACGCCAGGAGGGCATCGGAGGCGGCTTCGATCCGAGTCTGCATCTCCTCTAGGAACGCCGTGCGGTCGAGGCCGGGGACAATGGGGGCGAGGAACTCGATCACCGTGGTGCCGGGGCGGCGGGTCAGCTGGCGGCGCGGCCAGTAGAGACCGCTGTTGAGGGCGACGGGCAGGCAGGGCACGCCGAGCGCCGCGTAGAGATGGGTGATGCCGAGCTTGTAGGCGGGGGGCGAACCCGGCGCCTTGCGGGTGCCCTCGGGGAAGATGATGAGCTGGCGCCCGTCGCGGATGGCGCGGGCCGCCGCCTCGTTCATGGCCGCCATGGCGCGGGTGCCCTTGGAGCGGTCGATGGCGACCATGCCGGAGCGGGACAGGAACCAGCCGAAGAGAGGAAGCCAGAGCAGCTCGCGCTTGAGGATATAGGCGAAGTCCGGGAAGGCGGTGACGAGGGCCAGGGTCTCGAGGGCGGATTGATGCTTGGACGCCACCAGCAATGCGCCGGGCGGGCGGTGGTGCAGCCCCCGGAACTCGACGCGCACGCCCCCGACCACGCGCAGCAGCCACAGGCTCACCCTGGCCCAGAACCGGGCGACCTGGATGCAGGCCCGCTCCGAGACCAGGGCCGGCAAGCCGCCGATCGCGATGAGGGCGGTGGCGAGGTAGAAGACGATGTTGAAGGCGATGGAGCGAAGGATGTGCATCGGAAACCCGGAATGATGCCCTTTCTGTAGCGCGCGCAGTCCCGCCGCACCATCCGCCGGACCCGAACCACCCTATTCGCCCTCGGCCAGGGTTCCGCGCTGGCGCGTGTCGGCGGCGCCGGCCACGAGCCCGTCTCCCGTCATCACCGAATTGGCCGAGCCCGAGCTCGACCCAACCCGCACCGCATGCCCCTTTGCCCGGAGCAAGGCGAGGGTGTCCGGCGAGAGCCCGTCCTCGGCGAACAGCACGTCGGGCCGCCATTGGTGATGGATGCGCGGGGCGGTGACGGCCTCGGCGAGGTTCATGCGGAAATCGATGACGTTGACGATCACCTGCAGCACCGTGGAGATGATGCGGCTGCCGCCCGGACTTCCGGTGACGAGGAGGAGGCGTCCGTCCTTGAGCACGATGGCCGGGGTCATCGAGGAGAGCGGCCGCGCGCCGGGAGCTACCGCATTGGCGGGGCCGCCCACGAGGCCATAGGCGTTGACGCTCCCGGTCTTGGCGGAAAAATCGTCCATCTCGTTGTTGAGGAGGACACCGGTCCCCTCCGCCACGAGGCCGAGCCCGTAGGAGAAATTGAGGGTCGTGGTGGTGGAGACGGCGTTCCCGGCCCGGTCCACCACGGAATAGTGGGTGGTCTGGTCGGATTCGTAAGGCAGCGGGTCTCCGGCCTTTACCGCCTCGGCAGGACGGGCGCGGTTTGGGTCGATGGCGGCGCGCAGGGTCGCGGCATAGGCCTTGGCGGTGAGGCCCCGCACCGGCACCTCCGAGCGGGACGGGTCGCCGAGCCAGGTGGCGCGGTCGGCATAGGCCGGCTTCATCGCCTCGGCGAGGGTGTGGAGGGCCTGGGCGCTGCCAGCGCCCATCGAAGCCAAGTCGAACCCTTCGAGGATGTTCAGGATCTCGATGAGATGGACGCCGCCCGAACTCGGCGGCGGCATCGAGACGATCTCGTAACCACGGTAGGTGCCGCGAATGGGCTGGCGGATCGCGGGGCGATAGGCAGCGAGATCGGCAGGCGTCAGCACCCCGCCCACGCGTCTCGCCGCCGCTGCGATCCGCTCCGCGATCAGGCCGGTATGGAACGCATCGGGGCCCCGTTCGGCGATGGCCGTGAGGGTCGCGGCGAGATCGGGCTGGACCAGGGTCTCGCCCCGCCGGAGCGGTCGGCCGTCGCGGAAGAACACGGCCCGGCTCGAGGGCCAGCGCCCGAGGCGGTCTGCGGCGCGGGGCAGCGAATCAGCGAGCCCGCCCTCCACGGGAATCCCGTCCCTGGCCAAAGCCCTGGCCGGGGCAATGAGTTCCGCGAGAGTGAAGCGGCCGGAACCGTAGAGGCGGTGCGCCTCGGCCAATCCGCGCACGGAGCCGGGAACGCCCACGGCCTTTCCCGTGCGGATGGATGCGCCGCGATCGGGCTGCCCGTCGGGGGCGAGGAACATGTCCGCCGTCGCCGCGGCGGGTGCCGTCTCGCGAAAGTCGATGGCCACGGTCTCGCCGGTGGCGGCGAGGCGGACCAGCATGAACCCGCCGCCGCCGAGATTGCCCGCCTGCGGCAGCGTCACCGCGAGGGCGAAGCCCACCGCCACGGCGGCATCGACGGCGTTGCCCCCACCCTTCAGGATCGCGACACCGACGCGGGTCGCCAGGGCATCCTGAGAGGACACCATGCCGTGAGTCCCGAGGACGGGGAGGATGCGGGCATCGTCGGAGGGGATCGGCGGCAGTTCCGGAACCGCCTGGGCGAGGGCCGGTCCGGACAGGATCGTGAGAACGGTCAAGGCGAGGCTGAAACGACGTCCGGTCATGCCCAATCCGTCATGCGAGGCTCTCCCACGGCATCTTGTCCCAAAACCGATGCTCACGACAGGCAACGCTCGGGCATCGAGGCCCGTTCAGGCGCCCGCCGGCCGGTCCCGGATGGCGATCCAGCCATAGACCAGCCCAGCGGCCGCTCCGGCGAAGAACAGCAGGGCCGTCACCCGTCCCTCGACGGCGAGGTTTCGCGCGGCGAGGGAGCCGGACGCGCCCCGCATGAGCCAGGGCACGAGGGCGGTAGCGAGCCCCGTGCCGACGGAATAGGCCGGAGCGCTGCGCAGATTCATCGCCTCGCCGATGAGCGCCATGGCCACGGGCGGCAGCACCAGCAGAATGAAACCGGCCCTGGCCAGCCCGGCGGCAAGGACGAGGATCGCGTCGGGTCCGATCCCGGAGGCGAGATCGGTCATGCCCTGCAGGAAACCGAACAGGCCGATCCGGGTCAGCGCCTCGCTGGTGACCGGATCGAACAGGATGGCAGCGACGAGCACCAGGGCCCCGCAGGGAATGGCGAGGCACAGGGCGAGGCTCGCCCAGATCAGGCGGCCGAGGAACCGCATGGGACGCGCTCAGCCTTCGTCGTCATCGGCCCCAGCATAGACGCCCTCGGCGCCGATCCCGTCTTCCAGCATCATCCGGGCGCGGGCGCGCAGCTTCTCGGTCTCGCTCTTGAGCTGGCCGCAGGCGGCGAGGATGTCGCGACCGCGCGGCGTCCGCACCGGCGACGCATAGCCGGCCTCATAGACGATCTCGGAGAATTGCTCGATCCTCTCCCAGTCGGAGCATTCGTAGATGCTGCCGGGCCAGGGGTTGAACGGGATCAGGTTGATCTTGGCCGGGATGCCCTTGAGCAGCCGCACCAGTTCGCGCGCATCCGCATCGGAATCGTTGACGCCCTTCAGCATCACGTATTCGAAGGTGATGCGGCGGGCGTTGTTGAGGCCGGGATAGTGGCGGCAGGCCGCCAGCAATTCGGCCAGGGGATACTTGCGGTTCAGGGGCACGAGGGTGTCGCGCAGGTCGTCCCGCACCGCGTGGAGCGAGATCGCCAGCATGGCGTGGGCCTCCTCACCGAGCCGCTGCATCTGCGGCACGACGCCGGAGGTCGAGACGGTGATGCGCCGGCGGGAAAGGCCGAGGCCTTCCTGGTCCGACATGACGCCCACGGAATCGATGACGTTGTCGATGTTGTAGAGCGGCTCGCCCATTCCCATGAAGACGATGTTGGTGACGGCCCGGCGGGTCTCGTCCTCTCCTGCGGCCACCGGGTTCTGGCCGACCCAGTCGTTCAGCCGGTCGCGGGCCACCACCACCTGGGCGGTGATCTCGGCGGCGGTCAGGTTGCGCACGAGGCGCTGCGTACCGGTATGGCAGAAGCTGCAGGTGAGGGTGCAGCCGACCTGGGACGAGACGCAGAGCGTGCCGCGCCCGCGTCCGGGAATGTAGACGCACTCGATCTCGGCGCCGCGATTGTGGTCGTGCTTGCCGGTGGGCGCCATACGCAGCAGCCACTTACGGGTGCCGTCGCGGGAAATCTGCTCGGTGACGACCTCCGGCCGCTCCAGGGTGTAGGCCCGCGCCAACTCAGCCTTGAGGCCTTTGCCGACATTGGTCATCTGGTCGAAGTCGGTGGCGCCACGCGCGTTGAGCCAGTGCCAGAGCTGGCCGGAGCGCATGCGCTGCTCGCGCTCCGACACGCCGATGGCGGCCAGACGGCCCTTCAACTCCTCGCGGGTGAGGCCGATGAGGGAGGAGCGTCCCGGCGGAACGGCGTCCGGCTGGAACTCGGGAAGCTTCTCGATTGCGGCCACGACGCTGTCGTCGCGGCCGGCGGTGTCGACCGACGCCGTCGCCATGGATCACTCAACCTTCGGACTTGGAATCGGTCCGATATAGGCGATCCCGCACCGGAACGCGAATGTGTCCCGATGCGTGCACGGAATGGCGGGGTTACTGGGCCGGTTTGGCCTCGGCCGGTGGGGAGCCCGCGCCCATGGGAAGCAGCACGTTCTTCACGACATTGCCCTCGGGGCCGTATTCGCCGGCCACCGCCAGGCAGGCCTGCTCCCGGTTCAGCTGCATCTGATTCGACATCAGCGCGAAGATCGTCTGGACCTTGTTGCCGAAGGGTCCGCGCGGCCCGACATCGGCGGCGCTGACATTCTGCTTCTGCAGCAGGGCGTCGAACTGTTCGGTGCCGATCTGGTAACCGCAGACATTGGCGGCGGCGAAGATGTAGGCGGCGAATTCCAGCGCGCGGGGCGGCGGCGCATTGCGGATCTGGGCCTGTGCAAGGGTCGGTGCGAGCAGGCCGGCCGCAAGGCACAGGGTGAGAACGGGTTTCAGGCGCATGGACGGCGTTTCCTCGGAAGCGTTCTTGGGGCGGCGCGGATTCTTACGTTCCGCTTATGCTGCCCATCCGAGATAGACCGCCGGGCCGTCCTGTCAAAGCGACCGTTTCACCGCGTCAACCGAGCGACCAGTCGATGGGGGAAAGGCCCCGGCCCGCCAGCCAGGCATTGGCCTCGTCGAAGGGCCGCGTGCCCGAAAAATCCCGCAGGCGGTTGAGGGGAGAGGGATGCCCGGTCTCGATCACCCCGCATCGTTCGCGGTCGATGAGGGCCGCCCGCGCGCGGGCCTGCGCCCCCCAGAGCAGGAAGATCGCGGGCGTCGGACGGGCCGAGACGGCCTTCACGGCGTCATCGGTGAGGGCGGACCAGCCGTAGCGCAGGTGCGCGCCGGACTTGCCGGCCTCCACGGTGAGGGCCGAGTTCAGGAGCAGCACGCCCCGTCTCGCCCAGGGCGTGAGATCGCCGCTCGCCGTCGCGCCCGGCAGTTCGGCGAGGATCACCTTGAGAGAGGCCGGAAGCCGGCGGGGACCGACATAGGAGAAGGCGAGGCCATTGGCATCGCCGGGCGTCGGGTAGGGGTCCTGCCCGAGAATGACGGCCTTCACCGCTTCCAGCGGCGTTAGGGTGAGGGCGCGGAAGACCGCATCGGGGGAGGGCAGGACGCTCGCCCCTTCGGCGATCCGGCCATCGACCCGCGCGCAGACGGCATCCGCCGCCCCGCCGGAGAAGAACGGCAGCGTGAGCCAGGACGAGCCCGAGGCGCGGAACTCGTCGAGGGCCAGGCTCAGCGGGCCGCGCGCCGTCACCGGATCACGATCCGGCCGCCATCGGGAACGGAGAGCGGGTCATGCCGGGCGATATAGGCCATGACCTCGTTGGCGACGAGCTTGCCATCCGTGGCACCGATCAGGGTGCGCCCGTCCGCGAGGAGGCCGTAGCCGTTGCCGCCATCGTAGAGGAAGTTGTTGGAGGCCACGGTGTAGGTGCGGGCCTCGTCGAGGGGCTGTCCGTCCACGAGAATGGACAGGATCCGGTGTCCCGCATTCGCTCCCGGATCGACGGTGACGACGAGCCCCGAGACCTGCGGGAAACGACCCGCCGGGTGGCCGAGATCGGCAAGGGCCGATTCCAGCAGGGTCCGCACCTGGGCGCCCGTCAGCGAGACCAGAACCGTGGTGTTGCCGAAGGGAAGCTCGGTGAGGATGTCGCGCCGGGTCAGCACGGTGCCGGCCGGATAGAGCCGGTTGCCGCGAATGCCGCCGCCATTGGTGATGGCGATCTCGGCTCCCGTCGCCGCGCGGAGCGCATCGCCGACGAGGTTGCCGAAACTGCCTTCGCGGAGGCGCACGGTCGAGATGCGGCTGTCGAGGGGCGCGCTGATCGTCCCCACTGGCACGTCGAGTTCCTTCGCCAGCCGAGCCTCGAGCCGCTGCGTCACGGCGAGGGTCTCGGGATCGGGGGTGATGTCGGCGGTATCGTGGATGCGGAAGGTCGGGTGCCAGGACAGGGTCCGGGTCTTGCCCGTTCCCTTCACCGTCACGGCGATGTCGATGGCGGTGACGTAGCGGGCGTCGAAACTCGATTCCGCCAGGAGGCTGCGGCCGTCATACTGCACGATGAGGTCGTGGTCGTGGCCCGAGAGCAGGATGTCGACGATCCGCGCCGCCACGATCGCCTCGTCGGTGACCCGCGCCGTATGGCAGATGCCGACGATGAGCTCGGCCCCGTCGTCGCGAAGGGCCTGGGCCGCCGCGCGCAGCGTCTCGATCTCGGGACCGAAGACGAGATCGCCGGATTGCGATTTCTCCGGCGTGCTGGCGAGGGTGATGCCGACGAGGCCGACCCGGATCCCGCCCAAGCTCACGACCATACGGTCGCGGAGGCCCGCGAGGGGCTTGCCGTCCGCACCGCGCAGGTTCGCGGCAAAGACCGGGAAGGCCGCCTCGCCCATGCGCTGGGCGAAGGTGGTGGGACCGAAATCGAATTCGTGGTTGCCCGGCACGAAGACGTCGGGCGGCGCGATGTTGAGGAGCTCGACGATATGCGCGCCGCGGTCGAACCCCGACATCAGCGAGGGGGAGAGGGTGTCACCGGCATGGGCGTAGAGCACCGGCACGCCGCGCGCCCGCTCGGCCTTCACCACCGCGTTAAGCCGGGCGAAGCCGCCGCGACCGTCGACCTCGGACATCAGGTAGATGTCGTTGACAAGGAGGAGCGTGAAAGTCGGTTCGATCTCCCCGGCACCGGCGGGCGCGGCCAAACCTGCCGCGAGACCCGCCCCGAGACCGAGGCTCAGGGTCTGACGACGGGTAGGACGAGGCATCGCGACAAGTCTCCAAATGGCCGGGCGATGGCGTGCTCGCCCACGGCCGAGTATGGACGCGATCGATGAAGCCGCTGCAACATTGGCGAGCCGATCCCGGCATCAGGCCGGAACGCGGCGTTCAGCGGGACGCGAAACCGTCGCGCACCGCCTTGGCGTTGCGGCGGAGCATCGGCCAGATCCAGGCGCCGGAGACGAGATAGGCCGCGGCCGGCGTGCCCTTGAGCTCGACGACGAGACGTTCCGCGAGACCCGGATTGGCGAGTTCGCCCACCGGGGCGTCGGTCTTGCGGTAGACCACCGTGGTGTCCTCGCGCCAATATTCGGGATGCGGGACGAGGCCGGCCCGGCGGGCGTTGAGGTCGAAAGTCTCGCGCACGAAGCCGTGGACATGGGCGAAGTGGAAACGCTCGTGGGGCGGCTTGCCGGTGGCGGCCATGTTGGGCACCGCCGCGTAGATGACGCCGTCGGGCTTCAGCCAGCGCGACAGGCGCTCCATCACCACGGCCGGATCGCGCAGGTGCTCGAACACGTGATGGGTCGAGATCACGTCGAAATGTCCGGCGGGGAAGCGCCCGTCGTCGGCGTCGTCCAGAACTTCGACCTTGTGATGCTCGCGGGCATAGGCGGCATAGTCGCGGCCGGGCTCGATGCCGATGGCCTCGCAGCCCTTGGCGCGGGCCGCGGCCAGGAACTCGCCCGAGCCCGAGCCGAAATCGAGAACTCGCGCGCCGGGCTTCAGCTTGGGCGCCAAGAGGTCGGCGCGGAAGGTCGCCTCGCGGGCCGAGCGGTTGAGGTGGTGGCGCGGCGGTCCGCCGGCGAAGGCGAGCTGGTAATCGGCCCGGTAGGCATGGGCGTAGTAATGCGCCAGTTCGTCCGGCGTCGGCATCGGGTCGGTGCGAATCAGGCCGCACTGCACGCAGGCGACGGATTTCAGCGTCTTCAGCCGCCGGTCGGTCTCGGCCACCGTCACCGTCTCGGCCGATCCGCACAGATTGCAGACCGTCGGTCCCCCCTTATAGGGGTAGCCGGTGAACGGCATGAAGTGGTTGAAGAAGTACCGGGGAGACGGCATGTCGCGCCTTCATTGACGAGATGGTCGCTGGCAGGTCTCGTGCTCTAGATAGATATGCCGTCTGGTACAACTGTGCCGGAATGCCGTCATTCAGATAACCGCGCCTCACGTCGGCGCTTCGGAAACCCGATGAACGAACGCGTCGAACCGACGTCCCTCAAGGACCTCAAGCCGTTGCAGACCAGCTCCTCCGCGACCCCCAGCCTGCCCTCCGAGCACCCGCCCGTGCGCTGGGGCCGGGTCGGCGTGCTCCTGATGAATCTCGGCACGCCGGAGGGCACGAGCTATTGGCCCATGCGCCGCTATCTCAAGGAGTTTCTGTCCGACCGGCGGGTCATCGAGGTGCCGCGCCTGATCTGGTGGCCGATCCTCAACCTCATCATCCTCACGAAGCGTCCCGGCCCGAAGGGGCGGGATTATGCCAGCGTGTGGAACAACGAGCGCAACGAGGGTCCGCTCAAGACCATCACCCGCGGGCAGTCCGAGCGGCTGCAGGCGGCGATGGGTGATTCCGTCGTGGTCGACTGGGCCATGCGTTACGGCAAGCCGGAAGTGTCCCTGCGAATCCAGGCGCTCCTCGACCAGGGCTGCGACCGCATCCTGCTGGTGCCGCTCTACCCCCAATACGCCGCCGCCACCTCGGCCACCGCCTGCGACCAGGCCTTCAAGGCGCTGATGCAGATGCGCTGGCAGCCGACCGTCAGGGTCTCGGCGCCGTATCACGACGACCCCGTCTACATCGAGGCCATGGCCACCTCGATCCGCGAGGGCCTCGCCAAGCTCGATTTCGAGCCGGAGGTGATCCTCACCTCGTTCCACGGCGTGCCGAAGAGCTATCTCCTCAAGGGCGATCCCTACCATTGCCAATGCGTGAAGACGGGTCGCCTCATCCGCGAGGCCCTAGGCTTCTCGACGGAACGGATGCGCACGACCTTTCAGTCGCGCTTCGGCAACGAGGAATGGCTCAAGCCCTATACCGACGAGACCGTGCAGACCCTCGCCAAATCCGGCGTGAAGCGCATGGCCATCGTGGCGCCGGGCTTCACCGCCGACTGCCTCGAGACCCTGGAGGAGCTCGACGGCGAGAACCGCCATTATTTCGAAGACAATGGCGGCGAGCGCTTCGCCTACATCCCCTGCCTCAACGACAGCGATCTCGGGATGAAGGTGATCGAGAACGTGGTCCGCCGCGAGCTTCAGGGCTGGCTCTGAAAAGCCGCAGGATCCGTTCGTCGAGAGCAGATGCGGTTGATGGTCGCCAAGAGCGGACGCGGTTGATAAAGGACGCGGCATCAGGCGGCGGGTGAACCATGACGAGACCGGAGGCAGTCGATCCGATCGACACCGTGCGAGCGGATGAGGGAACGCGGCTCCTCGCGCATTTCTCGCAAGGCGGCTACGGCCCGGTGACGCCCGCCGTGCTTCAGCCGGTGGAGCCGTTCCTCGAACTCTCCGGCGAGGACATCCGCCGGCGCATCTTCGTGACGCAGGACGCGTCGGGCGCGGAACTCTGCCTGCGGCCGGAATTCACCATTCCGGTCTGCCGCCAGCATCTGGCGCGTGGCGTGGGCGCCACCGCCGATTACAGCTATCTCGGCCCGGTCTTCCGGCTCGGCTCCGGCGAGGCGGAGGAGTTCCTCCAGGCCGGCATCGAATCCATCGGCCGCACCGACATCCCGGCGGCGGATGCCGAAGTGCTCGGCCTCGCCCTCGAAGGCCTCGACCTGCTCGGAGCCGGAGAGGTCTCGGTGAGGCTCGGCGACATGGGCGTCATCGACGCGCTGCTCGATGGGCTCAATGTGCCGCCGGCCGCCAAGCGGCGGACGTTGCGGGCACTCGCGGCGGGCCGCTCGCTGGACGACGTCACCACCGTGGCGAGTGTGGAAGACCCGCATGCCGGGTTGCTGGCGGCGATCCAGGGACAGGATCCCAAGGGCGTGCGCGCCTTCGTCGAGGATGTGCTGTCCATCGCCGGCATCTCCCGCGTGGGTGGACGCAGCGCCGGCGAGATCGCGGAACGCTTCCTCGCCAAGGCCTCGGCCCGAGCCAATGGCGGTGCCGGGCTCAACGCCGAGAACCGCGCCGTCGTCGAGCGCTACCGCGCCATCTCGGGCGATCCGGATCAGGCCGCCCGGTCCATGCGCGAGCTCGCCGCCTCGGCGGGCGTCACCTACGCGCCGCTGGAGGCCGCTCTCTCCCTGTTCGAGGAGCGGACCGGCTTCATGGCCGCGCGCGGTCTCGACGTGGAGCGGTTCCGCTTCTCGGGCAGCTTTGCCCGCAACCTCGATTATTATACCGGCTTCATCTTCGAGGTGACGCGGGAACACGGCGCCGCTCCCCTCGTCGGCGGCGGTCGCTACGACGGCCTGCTCCAGCATCTGGGCAGCCCCACGCCGATCCCGGCCGTGGGCTGCGCCGTCTGGCTGTCCCGTGTCCTCACGTCGGAAGGATCGTCCCGTGGCTGAGACCGTTCCGACTCCCCAGGCTTCGCAAGGCGCGGGCGAAGGCCCCCTCGTCCTCGCCGTCCCCTCGAAAGGGCGCCTGCAGGAGAACGCTTCCGCCTTCTTCGCCCGGGCGGGGCTGAAACTCGCCCAAGGCGCGGGTGCCCGCGACTATCGCGGCAAGCTCGTCGGCGTGCCGGACGTGGAGGTGCGCTACCTCTCGGCTTCCGAGATCGCCAACCAGCTCGCCAGCGGCAGCGCCCATCTCGGCGTCACCGGCGAGGATCTGATCCGCGAAAGCCTTCCCGATGCGCGCGGCCAGGTCGAGTTGCTGACGCCGCTGGGCTTCGGTCAGGCCACCGTCGTCGTCGCGGTGCCGCAGGCCTGGATCGACGTCCGCGCCATGACCGATCTCGACGAGGTCGCGGCCGAACTGCGCATCCGCCACGGGCGCCGCCTGCGCATCGCCACGAAATACGTGAACCTGACCCGGCGCTTCTTCGCCGAGCACGGGGTGGCCGATTACCGCATCGTCGAGAGCCTCGGCGCCACGGAAGGCGCCCCCGCCTCGGGCTCGGCGGAGATCATCGTCGACATCACCACCACGGGGGCGACGCTCGCGGCCAACGCCCTCAAGATCCTCGACGACGGCATCATCCTGCGCTCGGAGGCCAATCTCGTCGCTTCGCTGACCGCCCCCTGGGGCCAGAGCCAGAAGAAGGCCCTGCGCACCGTGCTCGGCCGGATCGCGGCGGAGGAGCGCGCGCGCCTCACCCGCGAGATCCGCGCGGCGATGCCGGCCGACGGCGATCTGGACCTCGCCGGGATCAGCGCACTGCACGATGCGCAGCTGCCCTACGGCGTGCCGGAGACCCGGAGCGCCGAGATCGTGCTCCACTGCCCGGTGGACGCCACGTTCGACCTCGTGGACGATCTCGTGAAATCGGGAGCGAGCGCGGTCAGCGTCAGGCGCATCGACTACGCGTTCGGCCCGGACAACCCGCTGATCGACCGGCTGCTCACGCGGCTGGGCTGAACCTCTGTGGGGCCTGCTTCCTACAGCGGCCCCTGCTTGGCGAACTCCGAAAAGACGCCGCGCAGGGTCTTCAGGCGGGCCTCGTAAGCCTTGATCAGGCACGTGACGTCCGCCGCGCAGCTGCGCCGTTCCTGCAGCCAGGCTTCCTGGTCGTCGCGCAGCTTGGCGTTTCCGCCCATGGGCAGCAGCCCGCGCAGGATCTCGAACCGGACCGCCATCTCCACATCCAAATCGTTGAGGGGGAGATGGCCGCAGATTGCTGTCTCGTCGGGCGTCTCCGCCTTCTCGCAGGGGAAGCTGGCGGCCTCGGCGCCGGATGCGGCCACCAGCAGTGCGGCGGCACCCCACCAGACCCGGAAGCGATGCGATGCGATCATGACCCGAATCCCGGCTTGACGATGACGAGGATGACGATGGCCACCATGAGGAGCGTCGGCACCTCGTTGACCATGCGGTAGAAGCGGTGGGTCCGGCCGTTCCGGTCGGCGGCAAAGTCCTTGACCATCCGCGAGAACCAGCCATGACAGCCGCTCATAGCGAGCACCAGGGCGAATTTCGCCTGCATCCAGCCGGCGGCATAGAACCCGCTCTGCCAAGCGAGGAACAGGCCGAGCAGCCAGGTGACGATCATGGCCGGGTTCATGATCGCCTTCATCAGGCGTCGTTCCATGACCTTGAACGTCTCGGACTGCGCGGAGGAGGCTGCGCCCTCGGGCAGGGACGCGTGATAGACGAAGAGGCGCGGCAGGTAGAGCAGCCCCGCCATCCAGGAGATCACCGCAATGACGTGGATCGCCTTGATCCAGGGATAGAGCGTGTCGGCCATGGTCTGGGGTCAGCGCCGCAATCTGGCGAGCATCCGCTCCACATGGGCGATCGGCGTCTGTGGGGTGATGCCGTGGCCGAGGTTGAAGATGTGCGGCAGCCCTTCCGTCGCCTCGAGCACCCCGTCCACGGCCGAGTCGAGGGCCTCACCGCCCTCGATCAGCGTTTCGGGGTGGATGTTGCCCTGGGTCACCGTGCGCGGCGTGACGGCACCGCGCAGGGCCTTCAGGTCGACGCTCCAATCGACACCGACGGCGTCCGCACCGGTCTCCGCCATCACGCGGGCATGGCCTTCGAGGCCCGAGCCCCGGGCGAAGACGATGATCTTTGCGCCCGGTACGCGCGCCCTGACCCCATCGACGATGCGGGCGATGGGGGAAAAGCTCCAATGTTTCAGCGCGTCCGCCGTCGCCCCTGGCGCCCGGGGCAGCGAGCCTGCATGGGATTCGAAGATCTGGACCGCATCGGCGCCGGCTTCGA
Source organism: Methylobacterium bullatum (assembly GCA_902712845.1). Classification (NCBI taxonomy): domain Bacteria; kingdom Pseudomonadati; phylum Pseudomonadota; class Alphaproteobacteria; order Hyphomicrobiales; family Methylobacteriaceae; genus Methylobacterium; species Methylobacterium bullatum. The sequence goes on along the minus strand of LR743504.1, from coordinate 1,151,881 downwards.
GCTGGCGCGAGAGGTACTCGATCTGCACCGACACCAGGCGGTCGATGAGTGCTTCCACCAGGGTGGTCTCGGTATCGGCGAGCGCGCGGGCCGGAGCGAGGTCGGGCGTGCCGCGCCCACCGATCATGTAGCTCGCCACCGTCCAGGGACCGCCGCAGAACCCGAGAAGCGTCGTCTCGGCCGGCAACTCGGAGCGCAGGCGCCGGACGGTCTCGAAGACCGGCTCCAGATGCTGGAAAATGCTCGGATCGTCGGCCTGTTTCAGGCGAGCGAATTCGTCTCGGCCGTGAACCGGGTCGAGACGCGGGCCTTCCCCTTCCACGAAGCGGACATTCTGCCCGAGGGCGTCCGGCACCACGAGGATGTCGGAGAAGAGGATCGCCGCGTCGAAGCCGAACCGCCGGATCGGCTGCAGGGTCACTTCGGTGGCGAAGTCCGGATTGTAGCAGAGGTCGAGGAAGGAGCCGGCCTTGGCTCTGACCTCGCGATACTCCGGAAGGTAGCGCCCGGCCTGCCGCATCATCCAGGCGGGAGGAATCCGGGACGGCTTACCGTCGAGAACCTGAAGCAGCGCACGATCGGTGCCGTCACGTGGAGTCATGCGCGTATCCGCCCGGTCCATCCTGATGGGAAGAGACCCTTCCCTTGGAACAGAGCTATGACGTCCCTGCCCCTTCTCGGGAAGATCTTTTGCCGAGGGACGTTGTTTTACCGCAGGACGTTCCCGCTTCTCCGATGCCCACTTCCGAAAGCCCTGTTCCCTGCGAGAGCCTCTGAGGGTGGCCGGAAATCCCTGTCCCCGTCCCGTCTATCTAATAAGAAAAGAGAGATTCTAGGACTCTGTTTTTTCTTTTAGACGGGGGATGACGGGACCGCGAACTTGTCCACACCCCATCCCCGCGCCACCGCCGTTAACGGGGCTTTAACGGGTTCGCGCTAACTTTCGAGAACGGGCAGTCTGATCAGAGACTTGCGCGCCGTGACGGGTCCCCCGTGCCCGAACCCTCCCTGAATCTCCCAAACTGGGATCGGGACGAGGGCCGTTGGTCTGCATGTTGACGCGAGAGTCGACAACGCGGGGGAAGGTTCCGCCGCCGGCCCGGACAGGGGTGCTTTATCCCCACCTGTCGACTCCAGCCGTCAGGTGTGGTGGATAACCCGGAGATCCCTCACGCCCGTCCGCTGGCCTGGGGTGGGAATTTCCGATGAGTCGCAGCTACTTCCACCTCCATCTCGTGTCGGATTCCACTGGTGAGACCCTCATCAATGTGGGTCGCGCCGCTGCTGCTCAGTACGAGGGCGTCTCGGCCATCGAGCATGTCTATCCGCTGGTGCGGTCCTCGGCTCAGCTGGAACGGGTGATTTCCGAGATCGAGGCGGCGCCGGGCCTCGTCCTCTACACCCTCGTCGGGCACGACCTGACCGAGCGTCTGGAAGCGGCCTGTCGCGAGACCGGGTCGCCCTGCCTCTCCGTGCTCCAGCCGGTCCACGCCCTGCTACAATCCTATCTCGGCGCGGAGACGACGGCCCGGCCGGGGGCACAGCACATGCTGAACGCCGAGTATTTCAAGCGCATCGACGCGATGAACTTCACCCTCGCCCATGACGACGGCAACCTGCCCTTCGACATCGACGAATCCGACGTGATCCTCGTGGGCGTCAGCCGCACCTCGAAAACCCCGACGGCGATCTATCTCGCCAATCGTGGGCTGAAGACCGCGAATTTCCCCCTCGTGCCGGGTATGCCGGTGCCGCCCAATCTCGAGAACGCCCGCAAGCCCCTCGTGGTCGGCCTCCTCGCGTCTCCAGAGCGGATCGTGCAGATCCGGCAGAACCGCCTGCTGAGCCTGAAGGCCGACGACACCTCGCTCTATGTCGATCGCGATGCGGTCGCGGACGAGATCGCCGCCTGCCGGAAACTCTGCAACCGGCATCGCTGGCCAACCATCGACGTCACGAGGCGGTCCATCGAGGAGACCGCCGCCGCGATCCTCGATCTCCACCGCGAGCATCGGCTCAAGTTCATCGTGGCGTGAAACGCGAAGCAAGATCCGTCATGACCCGTCTCTGGTTGTCCGAACGCCCGCTCGTCCTCGCCTCCGGCTCGCCGACGCGCAGGCATCTCCTCGAAGCCGCCGGCCTCGATGTGGAGGTCGTGGTCCCGAATGTCGACGAGCGTGGCATCGAGGCCGATTCAGGCCCCCTCGCCCCCGCCGATCTCGCCCGCCGGCTGGCCCTGGCCAAGGCACGGGCGGTCGCGGAAAAGGCCCGAGACCGGATCGTCCTGGCCGCGGATCAAGTTCTCGCCTGCGAGGGGGAGGTGTTCCACAAATCCGCCTCGCTTGATGCTGCGCGACACCAATTGAGCCGGCTCTCCAACAGGACGCATTCCCTGCATTCCGCCGCCGCCCTCATCGTCCCGGGACGGGAGCCGAATCTCCTCCACGACGAGGCCCGTCTGACCATGCGGGATCTGAGCGCGTCCGCCATCGACACCTATCTGGCGATTGCCGGGCATGATCGCGTCACCGGTACGGTGGGCGGATACCAGCTGGAAGGCCTCGGTATTCATCTGTTCGCGGACATCGAGGGCGCCCACGCCACGATCCTCGGCCTGCCGCTGACCGGATTGCTCAACCGGTTGCGCGGCCATGGCTGCCTTGCTTTCTGATCCCGAACGTCCCGCGAGACCCCTTCATGATCAAAGCCTTCGTCGTCGGTCATCCGATCGCCCATTCCCGGTCGCCGATGATCCACGGACACTGGCTCACAAGCCTCGGGCTTGACGGGTCCTACGAGCGGATCGACGTGGCGCCGGAGGATTTCGAGGTCTTCCTGCGCGGTCTGAAGGCTGCCGGGTTCGCCGGCGGAAACGTGACCCTGCCGCACAAGGAAGCCGCCTTCGCCGGAGCCGAGGTGCTGACGGCGTCCGCCCGGCGGATCGGCGCGGTCAACACGCTCTCCTTCGACGGGCAGGGCCGTCTCGTGGGCGACAACACCGACGCGGTCGGGTTCACCGCCCATCTCGACGAGACCCTCGGGGCGGACTGGCTCGATACGGATGCGGGAGACGTCGTGATCCTCGGAGCGGGAGGGGCGGCACGAGCCGTCGTCGCGGGCCTCCTCGACCGGCCGGCGAGCCGCATCTTCGTGGCCAACCGCACGCGCTCGCGGTCCGAGGTCATTGCCGGCCTCGACCCGACCCGCGTGGAGGCCATCGACTGGGACGGGCTCGATGATGCCCTCCTCCGCGCGCGGCTTCTCGTCAACACCACCTCCCTCGGCATGACCGGCAAGCCGCCCCTCGACATCGCCCTCGATCGTTTGCCGGCTGAATGTGCCGTGGCCGATATCGTCTATTCGCCCTTGAAGACGCCGCTTCTCGCCGCAGCCGCGGCGCGAGGGCATCGCGTGGTCGACGGGCTCGGCATGCTGCTGCATCAGGCCGTGCCGGGTTTCGAGCGCTGGTTCGGGACCCGTCCCGTGGTCAAACCGGAACTGCGTGCCCTCATCGTCGCCGATCTAGTCGCGAAGCGATGACCCGGCCGTTCATCCTCGGCCTCACCGGGTCCATCGGCATGGGGAAATCGACCACCGCCGCCATGTTTGCCCGGCGCGGCATCCCACTCCATGACGCGGATGCGGCGGTGCGGCGCCTCTACGCGGCGGGTGGAGCCGGCGCCCGCCTCATCGCAGACCTGTTCCCCGATGCCATCGCCGAGGATGGCTCCGTCGACCGCACGCGCCTGCGGGACCATGTGCTCGGCCGGCCGGATTCTCTTGGCCGGCTGGAAGCCGCGATCCATCCCCTCGTCCGGGGAGAGGAACAGCGCTTCCTCGACGAGCATGGCGACGCTTCCCTGGTGATCCTCGACATCCCCCTCCTGTTCGAGACCGGCGGAGAGGCGAGATGCGATGCGGTTCTGGTGGTGACGGCGGATCCCGAGGTTCAGCGGCAGCGTGTGCTGGCTCGTCCCGGCATGTCCGAGGTGGCGCTTGCCGCGATCCTCGCCAAGCAGATGCCCGATGCCGACAAGCGCGCCCGTGCCGACTTCCTCATCGATACCGGGCTTGGCCTTGCTGGCGCCGAAAATCAGGTCGACGCTCTGATTGAACGGCTCGCCGGCGCAGGGCCGGCCTGACCGATCGCTTTGTATCCCTCGAATGGACCGCACCATGCTCCGTGAGATCGTCCTCGACACCGAGACCACCGGGACGGATGCCAAGAACGGGGACCGGCTGATCGAGATCGGCTGCGTCGAGCTCATCAACCACATCCAGACGGGAGTGACCTTCCACCGCTACGTCAATCCGACACGGCCCGTTTCGCAGGGTGCGTTCGGCGTCCACGGACTCTCCGACGCGTTTCTGGCCGACAAACCCGTCTTCTCGGCGATCGTGGACGATTTCGTCGCCTTCTGCGGCGATTCCCCCCTCGTGATCCACAACGCACCCTTCGATGTGGGCTTCCTCAATATGGAGTTCGCCCGGCTCGGCGAAGGCGGGCCGCCGCAGATCGACCTGGGGGCGGTGGTCGACACGCTGCAGATGGCGCGGCGCAAGCATACCGGAGCTTCCAACAGCCTCGATGCGCTCTGCGTCCGCTACGGGATCGATACGACGCGGCGCACCAAACACGGGGCGCTCCTCGACGCCCAGATCCTGGCCGAGGTCTATATCGAACTGCTCGGCGGCAAGCAGACGAGCCTCGGCCTCGCCATGGTCGAGACCACGGAGCCGGCCCGGGTCGTCGCCGCGGGCGACGGACCCATCCCGGCGGAACCACGCCGATTACGCAACCGTTTGAACCCTTTGGAAGTTGGTCAGCACGCGGCTTTCGTCGCCACCCTCGGTTCCAGCCCGATCTGGCGCGACTACGTCAGCGAGAACGACGGTGAGTGAAACCCGTTAGGTGCAATGCAATAAAACACATATTGCATTGCAATAAAACCAGCTTACATCTTTGGATATCGAGTCGGCGCGGAGGCGAATCAGCCCATCGTCGATGCAGGATTTCTGTGTATCCAGCATCGATCGGATCCGTTGGCCCCTCTCCCAACACCCAAGAAAGCGATCATGCGATGGCTGATCACCCGAACCGGACGCGTATGGACGATCTCGTCGAAGCGACCAAACTGACGGGGGCGGGCCGCCTGCAGGAAGCGGCCGATCTCATCCAGCGCGGCCTTTTTGGCCGGCACGATGCCGAGACTTCGGGCCGGATGGTCCAAGTCGGAGGCGGCGAGGCCGCAAAGCCCGCGCATCCGACGGCCGGATCGATGACGGAGGGCCTGCAGGACCATCTGCGCGAGGCTTTGGATCAGGTGGCGCGGAAGTTCGGGCTGACTTCGGCATCCGGGCAGGCGGGTCAGAGCGTGGTCGCGCCCGGATCGGCGCCGTCGGGATTCTCCGGGTTCGATCCCACCAACCTGTTCCGGGACGGCAACGTGCCGATTCCTCCCGCTGGCGAGGGGACTTTCACCGAGCATGCGTTCGCCAACGACGCGGGCGCCCGCGACTACAAGCTCTACGTTCCGAGCAGTACGGTCGCCCAGCCTCCCCTCCTCGTCATGCTCCACGGCTGTACCCAGTCGCCGGACGATTTCGCGGCTGGTACCGGCATGAACCGTCTCGCCGAGACGGAGGGGTTCCTCGTCGTCTATCCCGCCCAGAGCATGAGGGCACATGGTCAGCGCTGCTGGAACTGGTACCAGCCCGGCGACCAGGGACGCGGTTCCGGCGAGGCCGAGATCATCGCGGGTCTCACCCGCGCGGTGATGAGCGAATACAAGGTCGATGCGCGCAGGGTGTATATTGCAGGCCTCTCGGCCGGTGGCGCTGCCGCCGCCAATATCGCCCTGGCCTATCCCGACCTCTATGCCGCCGTCGGCGTGCATTCGGGTCTCGCCGCCGGTTGCGCCGGGGACGTGTCCACCGCGCTGACGACCATGCGTCTGGGGCCGTCGGGGTCCGTGGCGATACCGCTGACGGAGACCATGCGGGTGCCGACCATCATGGTCCATGGCGAGAGTGACGGCACCGTCCATCCGCGCAACGGCGACCAGGTTCTCATCCAGGCCGGTGTCGAGGATCTGCAGCCGTCCGTCTCGGAGGGAACGGGCCCCGGCGGCCTGTCCTATATCCGCACGCGCTTTGCCGACGAATCCGATCGCGTGGTGGTGGAAAGCTGGGTGGTGCGCGGCCTCGGCCATTCCTGGTCGGGCGGTGACCCGGCGGGCAGCTACACCGATGCACGCGGCCCGGATGCGTCACGGGCGATGGTCGACTTCTTCATGGCCCACCGTCTGGACCGCCCGCGTCACTAGAGTTGCAGCCGAACACACTGGGTCGAACGCAACTCTAGATCTTTGTGCGCTGCGCTCTTTTTCGCCGAACCGGCATCCACTTCGGCTGAGAGCGCTCGTCCGCCGGTCCCGTCAAACGGCGACGTTGTCGATGAGCCGCGTCGAGCCGAGATAGGCGGCGACCAGGACGCGGGTCGGTCCCTTGGCGTGCTCCACCGGGGCCAGCGTGTCGGCATCGCACACGCTGAGATACTGGATTGTGCTGAAGCCGGCCTCGATCAGCCGACCGGTCGAGGCGGAGACGAGCGCCGAGGCCGCGTTTCCCCCTCTCAACCCTTCGGCGATGATCGTGAGCTCGCGGTGGAGAAGGGGTGCGATCCGCCGCTCGTCCGCATCGAGGTAGCGGTTGCGCGAGGAGAGGGCGAGGCCGTCCTCCTCCCGCAGCGTCGGTACGCCGCCGATGGCGACGGGGATGTCGAGGTCGCGCACCGCACGGCGGATGACCTGCAATTGCTGGAAGTCCTTCTCGCCGAACAGGGCGGTATCGGGCTGGACCTGATTGACGAGCTTCGTCACCACTGTGGCGACGCCGGAGAAATGGCCCGGCCGAAAGGCGCCGCACAATCCCGCACTGATGCCCGCCACCGTGAGACTGGTGGAGAAATCCGTCGGGTACATCGTCTCCACGGTGGGACAGTAGGCGGCATCGACGCCCGCCTCCGACAGGAGCGCGAGATCGGCCTCGGTGTCGCGCGGATAGCGCGAGAAATCCTCGCTCGGCCCGAACTGCGTCGGGTTGACGAAGATGCTGACCACGATCCGCTCTCCCAGTTCCCGCGCCCGGATCACGAGAGAGAGGTGGCCCTGGTGCAGGGCACCCATGGTGGGCACGAGGACGACACGGTCGCCCGCCGCCTTCCAGGCGCGGATGCAGGCCCGCATGGGGTCCACCGCGTCGAACCGGACCGGGGTGACGGGCGAAGCTTGGCTGCTCATCGGGGCTCTTCGGCAGGGCTCTGAGGGACGTCGGACAGGCCTTCGACTATCCCAACTCGGCGCCGGAAGGCCAGATGCCGCAAGCGGCCGAAATCAGTTGCAGTAAGGCAGTAGCGACCGGCCGAAGGGATCGTCCACGCCAAGTGCCGGCTTGAAGCCATAATAGCTCGGTTTCCCGAGTCCGTAGGTCGATCCGACATAGCTCGGATCGTCCGGCGCGTCGGTGGGGATGGGCACGCTTCTCGGGATACAGGCGACCCTTCGGGGTCTCGCACGCTCTCGTCGCGGCGCGCTGTCCTCGTCTGCGCGCGGGAAGTAACGCGGCGGCGGCTCGGCTCCCGGGACAGGGCGGTTGGCCTCCACGCCGTAGGGGGTGGACCAGCGCTCCCGCGCATCGGCGGCCCGGGCCGGGTCGGACGAGACGGACGCGACGAAGCCTGTCGCGACGAAACTCGCCGCGATCAGCACATTCGCGGCATGGCCTCTTGCTGTCTCGCGCCCTCGGCTCATGTCATCCCGCTGCGTGCCCCCGTCGCCGGAAGCCCCGTCGATGGGCGTTCACCGCCCAACTCACCGTCCGTGGACGAGGCTCGAAAGTCTCAGAACAGGGTGAACGAAAGATTACCGCCGCAAAGTCCGACCATCGAGATCCGCCAGCTGGGTGACCGGCTCGGCGGAAGGCCTGTCGATCTTGAACGGTTTCGACAGGTTGCCGGCTAACGGAGCCAAGTCCGGCGTCGATTCCTCGGTTCGGCCGTAGAGCGACGCGTCGAGTGCTAAGAGGGTCTCGGCGATGACGGGAGTGGAGCGCCAGAGCCGCGCGAGTTCGGGTTCGCGCTCGAAGACGGGGCCGAGGGCGGCACGAAAGCGTAATCCGTCGCCGGCTTCCGCGTGGCGTGCGAGTTGGCGGCGTGTCGCACGGTCGAGGCGCAGGGTCCGCGAGCGCCTCGGAACGCCAAAGCCGATGAGGGCGAGGCCGAACCCGAAAGCGCCCACGGCCGCAGCCGCCACCACTATCGGTGAGGCCGGAGCGACGGGTTTGGCATCCTCGTCCCGATCGGGCAGGCCTCCGCCGATCTGGCGGGCCGGGATTTCCGCTTCCCGCAGGGTCCGCGAGACGGTGTCGAACCAGGGGATGGAGATGGCATCGAGTGGGACGATCTCGGTGACAGCGGGGCGCACGTCCCATTGATAGGTGGCCCGTGCCACCGGCCCGGTCGGTGTGATGATGGTTTCACGGGTCACGGGGCCCGCGAAAGTGAGGATGCCGCGTGTGCGCATGACCGGGCGCGGAGGCAGCCCTTCGGCCACCAGCCCCTGCGCCTCCAGGGTGACGATGCGCCTCGTGGTCTCGCCGATCTTCACCGTTTCGGGGTCGGGGCTCCAGGAATCGGTGATGGTCACGTCCCGTGCCGGCAGCCACCACGGCTCCTTCACGTCCGGGCCGCCCACCGGCTTCGTCCAGGTGGCCACGGGCAGCGAGACCGGCACGGAGGGAACGTCCACCACCTTGCGGGTGCCGCCATCGTTGATGGTCAGGCGGTGGATGAACGGGTCGATGGTGAAGTCGCCCGGATGGTGCGGGAAGATCGCGATGGTGCGGTCGAAGGCCACCGCCACCTGTCCGTCCGGCAGGCGGGTCTTCGACCAGGTGTCGCGGCCGAGTTGGGTCCAGCTGAAATTCGCCAGCGAAGGCTGGACGACCTCCTCCAGCAGGATCGCCTGGCGGTAGACGCCGCGAATGTGGAGCAGCACCATCTCCCGCGAGAACGGCGCCGCATTCCCATTCAGCTCCGGCGTTACCGTCAGGGTGAGGTCGCCAGGGGAGATTTCGGCATGGGCAGGCAAAGGGCCGCCCGTCAGCAAGAGCACACCGAGCAGAAGGATGGCACGCCGCCCGTGATTCCTCCCCCCCCTGCGGGCGGGAAGGTCATGATCGGACAATGTGAGACGTTCCCCTCTCCCCGCATGCGGGGAGAGGGCCGCGACGACCCCGTCGTCGTCGCGGCGAGGCGGCAGCCGAGGGTGAGGGGGCTCGTCCGAAAGAGACTCCTTCGGACGAGCCCCCTCACCCTCGCTCCGGCCTTCGCCTCCGCTTACCGAAGGCACGACGAGGTGCCTTCGGTCCTCTCCCCGCGAGCGGGGAGAGGGGGGATGCACCGGCATCTCTCCGCTAAAGCTCACCATGGGTTGCTTCCCGCCGGGACCGCCGTGCCCGCTTCCACACGCACGGCCTGCTCGGCTTTCAGGCGCAGCTTAAGGTACCGGCCCGGATCGTCGGGCAGGGTCTGGAGCCAGAGGCGGTCGGGCCGGATCTCGTGCGCCTCGAAACTCTTCGTCACGCGTCGCGCTTCCCGCTCCGGGGCGGCGGCGACCATGGCGGAACCGGCGCCCGTGCGTCCACGACCGGCCGCGTCGCTGGCCGAGCCTCTCGCTTCACCCTTGCCGGAATCCACCGATTGCTGCTCGGCCTTGCCGCGCCGCGCTACCTTGCTGTTGCCCGGCGTCGAGGAGGAGGTGCCCCCCTCCTTGTTGCCGGCCAGTCCCTCACCGACGGAGGAGGCCTTCATGTCGTCGTTCGGGTCCTGGTTCGACGTCTTGTTGTAGCGCGAGCCCACCGTCGCCGTGGCATTGGCGAGGCCCCCGCCCTTGCCCGGATCGCCCGGCCCCTCGGCGACGAGGCGGGCGACGAGGGAACGATTCGCCTGTGCATCCGCATCGCGCGGATTGTATTGCAGGGCGACGTCGTAGGCGTCGATGGCGCCCGGGTAGTCGCCGGAACGCGCGAGCGCATTGGCGAGATTGTAGGCGTTGCGCCGGCCGCCGTTCCGGAAGATGGCGATGGCCTCCTCGTAGCGACCCGCCTCGTAGAGCGCGGGGCCGCGCCAGGCCGGATCGGCGAGGATCACGGCGGCGGCACCGGGCAGGCCGAGGCCCATCAGACTGCGACCGAGCGTCGTGCGCGGCTCGGAGACCAGGGTGAGGCCGAGAATGCTGGCACCGGTCAGGGTAATGCCGGCGATCCTCGCCCAGCCGGTCCAATGGCTGGGGAGAGGAAGACGATCGGACAGGGAGAGACGCGCCGTGCTCATCAGGCGCTCCTGCGGAACAGGACGAGGGCGGGAAGCAGGGCGAGCAGGATCAGCCAGCGTCCGAGATCGGCGAAGGCGAGCACGGTGTAGCCGCCCGCCGCCAGATGCTGCGCCGTGCTGGCACCCACGATGTCGAGGAGGGCGGCGGGCCTGTCGAGATCGACGGTCACGCCATCGCCCGCGCCGGTGACGCGGTCGAGGGCCGCCCGGTCGGGTTTCGGCGAACCGTCCGGCAGGGACTTGGTGGCCGGCACGAACACCGCATGGAGATGCCAGCCCTTGCTCCGGATGGCATTGGCCTCGCGCAGGGCCGCATCGCCGATCCCGTCGCCATCGGTGACAAGGACCACGTCGCCGGCGATGACCCCCGCTTCGTCCAAGGTCCGGCGCGCGATGGCGAGGCCGCGCTCGGGATGGGTGCCGCGATCGGGCACGGTGTCGCCGTCGAGGGCGAACAGAACGAGGCTTAGGGCGTCGCGATCCGTGGTCGGCGGGGCGGCGAGATAGGCATCGCCGGCATAGACCACCACGGCGACACTGCGGGTGCCCGCCGCCTGGGCCACGCTGTCGGCGATCTGCCGGACCTCCTTGAGGTGCCCGCCCTCGGCCACGGAGCGCGAGAGATCGATGACGACCACCGTCGCGTCGAGGTTGCGGAAGGTCGCCGCGTCCGGGCGCTCGATGGCCGGTCCGGTGAGGGCGAGGGCGATGATCCCGGCCGCGATGGCGGCGGCGAGGTTGGCCTGGCGCCGCCCGCCGAGGACGGCCCCCCGCGTCTCGAGGAAGGCCATCAGGCCGGGATCGACGGCCTTCGCCCAATCCCCCATCGGGGCCGAGCGCCAGGCCGCGCGCAGGGCGAGGACGAGGATGACAGGAATCGCCAGGAGCCACCAGGGCCGCAGGATGGCGAAGGACAGAAGGGCGCTCATGCCTTGCGCCTCGCCGCCAGCAGGCCCGCCGCGCAGAGCAGGGCGAGGCCGGCGGGCCACGGCCACAGATCCTGCCGCAGGGGGACCGGGGGAGCCTTGGCCCGGCCTCCCTCGATGGCATCGATGGAATCGGCCATGGCGATGAGGTCGTCGGTGGTCTTCACCCGGAAGAAGGTGCCCCCGGTGAGAGTCGAGATATCCCGCAAGGTCTCGGCATCGACCACATCCTGCTCGCCGTCGGCATTGGACATGTCGCGGGGGCCGAGCGCGATGGTGTGGACCTTGACGCCGAGTTCCTTGGCCAAGGCCGCCACATCGCGCGGCGTGGTCTGGCCCGCATTGTTGGCGCCGTCCGTCATCAGCACCACCACCTTCGATGTGGCCTGCGGGGTATCGAGCGCCTCGCCGGAGGTCGCCGGCACCAGCCGCTTGAGGGCGAGGCCGAGACCGTCGCCGATGCCGGTGGAACGGCCGACGAGGCCGATCGTCGCCTCGTCGAGGGCGCGCGCTACCGTATTGGTATCGAAGCTCGGGCTCGCGGCCACGTAGGATTCGTTGGCGAAGATCACGAGGCCGATCCGGTCCCCGGCCCGGCGGCGGATGAAGTCGGTGCCCACCCGCTTCACGGCGGTGAGCCGCGTCACGGTCTCGCCGTCGATGGCGAAGTCGCGTCGCTCCATGCTGCCGGACAGATCCATCACCAGCATGATCTCGCGGCCCGAGGCCGGAAGCGCAGTGGCGGGCAGGACGAGGCGGGGTCCGGCGAGCGCCGCCACCAGGGCGGCCCACAGGGTCCAGATCAGGAGCGAGCGCCCGCGCCCGCGCGCCGCCACGCCGTCCCCCCGGGCGGAGCCCATCACGACGGTGGCCGGAACGCGCAAGGCGCCGCTCGATCCCATCCGTTCGGGCGGCAGCAGCCGGGCGGCGAGAAAGGGCAGCGGCAGGAGCAGCAGCGCCAGGGGCGCGGCGAGATCGAAGGCCGAGAGGAAAGCGGTGAACCAGGCTGGCATCGGCTCAGGCCCTGATCCGCGCGAAAAGACGGCTGAGTTCGGAATCGAGGGTCTCGACGTCGGCCGGGCAGGAGCGCCGGTACAGGCCCTCCGTCAGGACCCTGCCGGCGCCCTTGCTGAAGACATCCGTGGCGAAGAGGCGGTCGAGGGTGGCCGCCCAGTCGCGTCCCTGGGTCGAGGCGGCCTCGTCGCCGGCGAGCGTCCGGGCGAGGCGCCGCAGCAGGCGGGCCTGCGCGATGAGGCGTGCCTCCGGGGGAAGCGCCCGCGTCTCGGCGAGGCCGCGCAGGGCCGAGGCCCGCACCGAGGCTTTCGAGCGCGCGCGCATCAGCCTCACGAGGCCGACGAAAAGGGCCGCGACGAAGCCCAGCGCGATGGCCAGCACCACCTCGCCCTGCGCGCCGCTGCCCGCATCGGCCGGGAGGTGCAGGCCGCGCAGCTGGGTGAGATCGGTGGGGGAGGCGAGCGGGTTCACGCGCTACAGCACCGCATCGAGACGTTCCATCAGCGGGGCATAGGCCTCGGGGCCGGCCTCGGCATCGAGGCGCAGGCCTTCGATGCCGCGCCGCGCATAGGCGATGAGCCGGTCGTCGAGTGCGTCCTCCGCCATGGCGGCGGAGCGCCCGACCTGCACCGTGCCGCGCTGCCCATCCGGCGTGGCGAACGGAAAGAACCCCGCCGGCTTCCTGCGCTCGAACGCGTCGCTGACGAGGACGAGGCGGATCGACAGGCGTTCGGCCAGCACGGTGAGCAGGTGGTCGAACTCGGGCCCCGGTGCGTCCAGCGCGCTGCCAATGACGAGATGGCCGCCGGAGGGAAGCAGGCTCGCCGCCACGGTGAGGCTGCGGTCGAGGGGAGGGTCCGTCCTGTCCGAGGCCGCGAGAGCCTGGGCATGGGCCATGGCGAGAGCACCCGTCACCGCCGTCATGGCCCGCTCGCCGCCGCCGGGACGGACCACCACCGGCTCCCCCGAGAAGGCCGCCACGAGGCCGACCCGGCCGCCATCGCCGACGATGCGCCAGCCGAGCAGCACCAGGGCTTCGGCCGCTGCCACCGAGCGCAGGGCGCGGCGCGTGCCGAACAGCATGGAGGGGCGGAAATCCGCCAGCAGCACCACGGCGCGGTCGCGCTCGTCATGGTGGGTCCGCACGTGGAGGATGCCGGTGCGGGCGGTGGCGTTGCGGTCGATATGGCGGCGGTCGTCGCCCTCGGACCAGAGCCGCACGTCGTCGGGCTCCGATCCGCGTCCGCGCCGCCGCGTGACGATGCCGCCGGGAAGGCCCGCCAGGGTGCGGGTGGCCGGCGAGACCCCGCGCCGCGCAAGGTGGCGCAGGCCCATCAGGGCTTCGCCCGAGAGGTGGATGCCGGGTCCGTGCGCGGAACCTGTCGTGGGGCCGGGATTGGACGCCATGGCTGTCTCTACGCGACCATTCCGCCTCAGAGCGCCCGGACCCGCTGGACGAGGCCCTTGATGATGCCCCGCGCGGTCTGTCCCTCGGCGGCGGCACGCCAGGTGAGCCCGATCCGGTGCGCCAGGGCGTCGGCGGCGAGATTCGAGATATCCTCCGGGATCACGTGGTCGCGGCCGCGCAGATAGGCCCGCGCCTTGCCGGCGAGCATCAGGGCCAGCGTTCCGCGCGGGGAGGCCGGGTGCTCGATCGAGGCGCGGAGATCCGGGGCGGCCTTGTCGGTGCGGGTGCCGGCCACGAGCCGCACCAGATAGTCCTTGAGGGCCGACGAGACGTGGACATTGAGGGCCGCCGCGCGTGCGGCGCGGATTTCCGCCACGGTGAGCTTCACCGCCATCGCCTCGGCATGGTGGTTCAGTTCGCCCTCGACGAGGTCGAGGATGCGGCGCTCGGAGGCCTCGTCGGGCATCTCCACCACTACATGGAGCAGGAAACGGTCGAGCTGCGCTTCCGGCAGGGGGAAGGTGCCCGCGTGCTCGATGGGATTCTGGGTCGCCACCACCATGAACGGGTCGGGCAGCACATGGGTGTGTCCGGCGACCGTGATCTGGCCTTCGGCCATGGATTCCAGCAGGGCCGACTGCACCTTGGGCGGGGCGCGGTTCACCTCGTCCACGAGGATCAGCGAATGGAACAGCGGGCCGGGCAGGAACTCGAAATCGCCGGCATCCTGGCGCCAGACGGTGGTGCCGGTGAGATCGGCCGGCATCAGGTCGGGCGTGCACTGGATGCGGGCGAAGCTGCCATCGAGCCCGTCCGACAGGCGCTTGACCGCCCGGGTCTTGGCAAGACCGGGCGCGCCCTCGATGAGGAGATGGCCACCGGTGAGAAGCCCGATGAGCAGGCGCTCCACCAGGGTCTCCGCACCAATGAGCCCATGGCTCAGCCCATCGCGCAGGGCGAAGACGCGGGCGCGCAGGGCCTCGTCGGCGACCGGCACCGTCGAGGCGGCGGGACGCGTGGCCAATGTCGCATCATTCATGAGCGGGTCATGATCGTGGCAGGGCCGGCGTACAGCACCATGCGCGTCTCCTCGGGCGGATTCTTAAGAGATCCCTATGTCGATCGGGTGTGCATGCAGCGGAGCACCGGCGTCAATCCCGTGGGACGTTTCCCGTGAAACACTAAGGTGAGATCGGGCAGAATGCCCGACCACTGGGATTTCATGAAGTCGAATGCATGCAGAGCGGATTTCTCTGCCGATCCGTATGATTTGAGCCGGAATTCGGCGTTATGTCGCATCCCGTGCGACGACGGTGGAAACCGAGGGCCAGCCTCCCGGTTTCCGTCCTGACCCAGCGGGCAGACTGGAGCAGACCATGAGTACAGACCTCTTCCCCGGCTTCAGCGCGGACTGGATCGACATTCCGGAGGGCCGTTTCTTCGCCCGCAGCGGCGGTCGTGAGGATGCGCCTCCGGTGATCCTCCTCCATGGATTTCCGCAGACTCATGCCTGCTGGCACCGCATCGCCCCGGCTTTGGCCGAGACCCATCGAGTGGTCTGCCTCGACCTCAAGGGCTACGGCTGGTCGGAAGCGCCGAAGGGCGATCCCCGCCACGACGTCTATTCCAAGCGCCGCATGGGCCGCGACGTGGTGGCGGTCATGGAGCGGCTCGGCCATGTCCGCTTCGCGCTCGTGGGTCACGATCGCGGCGCGCGGGTGGGCTACCGCCTCGCCCTCCTCGATATCCTGCCGACCCTCGTTCAGTGGGAGCGGATCGAAGCCGATCCCGACGTGTCGTCGCATTGGGCATCCCTGGCCCGGCCGGCCCCCAGTCCGGAGGAGGGGATCGGTCGCGATCCGGTCGCCTATTTCGAGAGGCTCCTCCGGCAATGGAGCAACGCCCGGAGCCTCGACCCCTTCGCCCCGGACGCCTTGCGCCTCTATCGCGAGAACTGGACCGTGCCCGAGCGCATTCACGCGTTCTGCGAGGATTACCGGGCCGGTGCCACCCGCGACCGCGAGGCGGATCTCGACGACCTCGCGGCGGGCAAGACCCTCTCCTGCCCGACCCTGATCCTCACCGGGGACGGCTATCTCGACCATTCGCACGAGACCCCGCTGGCGGCCTGGCAGCGCACCTTCGCGCCGAAAGCCGAGGCCGTGGACATCACCTCCGGCCATTTCCTGGCGGAGGAGAACGCGGCCGAGACCCTCAAAGCCCTGAACGCCTTTCTCGCTGGCTGACGCGCGAAGCGTCACCGTTTCGTCATGGGCGGGCGACATGCAGCGCCCATGACCGCTCTCTTCGCCTTGCCGCTTCCCGAATTCGTCAATTCCGCCGTCAGCCTCATCGTCGCGTTCGTGCTCGGCACCATGATCGGCGCCGAGCGGCAATATCGCCAGCGCACGGCGGGCCTGCGCACCAACGTGCTGGTGGCGGTGGGTGCTGCGGCCTTCGTCGATCTCGGCATGCGCCTCGAAGGGACGCGCGGCGCGGTGAGCACGGTCGCCTACGTCATCTCCGGCGTCGGTTTCCTTGGGGCCGGCGTCATCATGAAGGAGGGCATGAACGTGCGCGGCCTCAATACCGCCGCCACCCTCTGGTGCTCGGCGGCGGTGGGGGCTTTCGCCGGGGCGGACTTCCCCCTGGAGGCTTGTTTCGTCACGGCGGCGGTCCTGTCCGGCAACACCTTGCTGCGGCCCCTCGTCAACGCCATCAACCGTGTCCCCATCGACGAGAGCCAGACCGAGGCCACCTACGAGGTTCAGGTCACGGTGCAGGCGGAGCATGCCGGCCCCGCCCGCGACCTCCTCGTGGAACGGCTGGAGGCGGCACATTACCCGGTCGGCGGCACCGAGGTGGTGGAACGCGGCGAGGAAACGGTGGAAGTGGTGGCGACCCTGGTGGCGACGGCGGTGGACTCCGCCGAACTCGACGCGGTGGTGGCCGGGTTGGAGCGCGACGGGCGGATCAGCCATGCCACCTGGTCGGTCCAGACCGCCGATTGAGCGCATCCGCCGCCATTGCCGCCCAGTGGAAACGACCAACCTAGACCCGTGATGCCGGGCTCGAATCCGGCGGCGGAGAGCCGACACCATGACCGAAACACGCAAGAACGCATTGATCGTCGGGGCCTCGCGCGGCCTCGGCCTCGGATTGGTGGAAACCTTCCTCCAGCGCGGCTGGGCCGTCACCGCCACGCAGCGCTCGCCGTCCGACGGATTGGTGGCTTTGGCCTCCGACGCGCTCGGCATCGAGACCGCGGATATCGACGACGACGGGGCGGTGGCCGCCCTCCACGACCGGCTCGCGAACCAGCGCTACGACCTGATCTTCGTGGTGGCCGGCGTGGCCACCCAGGCGCACGACCCCGCCCACGAGGTCCCGCGCGATGTCGCCGCGCAGGTCTACCTGACCAACGCCATCAGCCCGATCCGCTTCGCCGAACGGTTCCGCGACCGGCTGGCGGGCCACGGCCTCATCGCCTTCATGAGCTCCGTCCTCGGCAGCGTCTCCCTCAACGAGAGCGGCGGATGGGAGACTTACCGAGCGAGCAAGGCGGCGCTGAACACGCTGGCGATCAGCTTCGAGATCCGTCACCGCGATGAGGGATTGGGCGTCGCCCTCCTCCATCCCGGCTGGGTCCGTACGGAGATGGGCGGCGAGGAAGCGGATATCGACGTGGCGACGAGCGTCGCCGGTCTCGCCGACGTCATCGAGGGTCGCCTCGGCAAAACCGGCATCGCCTATCTCGACTATACCGGCGCGACCTTGGCCTGGTAGGCGCTCGGCGCCGGGGCCTGGTAGGCGCTTAGCGCCGCCCGTCCAAGGGGCGGCCGCGCCGTTCCACCACCACCGGGGGACGGGTGCGGCGCTCGACGATGACGGTGCGCGGTGCGCGGCTCGGGCTGCCGGCGGTGAGGATGCGCTCGGAGACCTTCTCGGGCTTCGGCTTCTCGGCGGCGAGCACGTGCGGGCGCACCTCGTCGAGGGGGAGACCGATCAGGCCGGCGGCGATCTCGACCTGCTGTTCGAGATCGTCGGCGAGATCCTGCGCGGCGGCGATCGCCTCGGGGATCGTCGGCGGTTCGCGCCGGACACGGATCGGCGGCAGATCCTGAAAGGATTTCGGCGTCTTCTTCACGACTCGGTCCGCGCTCCACACCGATCGAGGATAACGCGACCGCGGCGGGAGTGCATTGCACCATTTCGACGACGCACCCACGCGTTCCATGCATTCCCCCATCACCGCCGGAATTTCCCGCAGATCCGGCGAAAGTTGCCCTGCCTGCATCCGCACAGGCCTTGGATTGCCCAGGGAACGAGCATATCATCGTGTCGATATGTCGCATCCAGGAGGCGATGAGCGAGCCGGTCCTCGCGCCGTTGCATGCGGCCACGCCGCCGCCGATACTGGCCCAATCATGTTTCCCATCACCGATCTTACCGATGCCAGGCTAGTCCCGGCGCGCCCCGACCTGGCCGACATCCGTCTGCGGGGCCGTGTCGAGGCCGCGCGTTATGTCGCCGGACGAAGCGGTCGTCTCATCGCCGCCTCGGCTCCGCTGCGGCGCAAGCCGAGCCTTGATGCGGGGATCGAGACCGAGGCGGTGATGGGCGATCCCGTCACCCTCTACGACACGGGAGACGGCTTCGCCTTCGTGCAACTCGAGACCGACGGCTATGTCGGCTACCTGCTGGAAGCCGCCCTCGCCCTGAAGGCGCTGGCACCGACCCATCGGGTGACGGCCCTGCGGACATTCCTCTATCCCGACGCCAACATGAAGCGGCCGCCGCTGGGCCATGTCAGCCTCGGCGCGGGGCTCGATATCGCCGGGCGGGAGGGCGATTTCCTGCGCCTCGCCGACGGTGCCCATGCCTTTGCCGACCTCGCCTACGTCTTCGCCGATCATTGCGCGCCCGTCGGTATCGTGAAGCCCGATCCTGCCGCCACCGCCGAGCGTCTCGTGGGCACCCCCTATCTCTGGGGCGGGCGCACTAGCCTCGGGCTCGATTGCTCGGGCCTCGTCCAGCTCTGCCTCGCTTTGGCGGGCATTCCGTCTCCCCGCGACGCCGACCAGCAGGAAGCGGCCCTCGGCACGGCGCTGCGCCTCAGCCTGGACGGCCTGATTCGGGGCGACCTCGTGTTCTGGCGCGGCCATGTGGGGATGATGCTGGACGAGACCCGCCTCATTCACGCCAACGGCCACCACATGGCGGTGGCGGTGGAGCCCCTGGCGGGAGCGGTGGAGCGCATCGCGGAGAAGAGCTACGGCGCCGTGACGTCGATCCGGCGGATCACGGCTTCAGCCGGGTCTTGATGCGGGTGATCAGCCCGTCGCGGACGTCGCGGTAGGCGTCGAGGCGCTGCTCGCGGGAGGCTTCCTGCATCAGCGTCGGGTCCGGCGTCGGCCAGTACTCCACGTCCACGGCGTTGGTGCGAGTGACCTCCAGGGCCGCGTGGTGGGCCTCGGGCGACAGGGTGATGATGAGGTCGAAGTTCAGCCCCTCCCATTCCTCCAGTTCGAGGAGGGTCCGGGGCCGGTGCTTGGAGGCGTTGATGCCGATCTCGTCGAGGGCCGCCACCATGAACGGGTCGGCCGGCTCGCCGGAGCGGACGCCCGCCGACTGGACATAGGTGGACTTGCCGAAATAGTGGCGCGCCACCGCCTCCGCCGCGAGGGACCGCACGGCGTTGAAGTTGCACATGAACAGCACCGACTGCACGCGCGTCTTCTTCGGGCCGGCCTCTTCCGCCATCCGGTGACTGCCTCGGGCTTCAAACGACGGGGAGGGCGCTCACGCCTTCCAGTGCAAGGCGAAGACCAGGGTGAACAGGCGCCGCGCGGTGTCGTGGTCGAGATCGACCTTGCCCTCGAGGCGCTGCCGGAGGAGTTCGGAGGCTTCGTTGTGCAGGCCCCGCCGTCCCATGTCGATCGCCTCGATCTGAGTGGGCGAGGCGGTCTTGATCGCATTGTAATAGCTCTCGCAGATCATCTCGTAGTCGCGGATCACCCGGCGGAACGGGGTCAGCGACAGGAGATGGGTCATCACCGGCTCGCCGTCCTCGCGGCGGATGGCGAAGGAGAGCTTGTTCTCCACGAGGCCGAGGGTGAGGGCGTAGGGGCCTTCGCGTCCGGGAATCGAGAAATGGTTCTCCTCCAGGATGTCGAAGATCGCGATGGCGCGCTCGTGTTCCTGGTCGGGGTTGCCCCGGGCGATGGAATCCTCGTCGAACGTCACCGCCGCGAGGCGGTGGATGGACGACGCTTTCTCTGCCGCTTGTCCCGTTTCTGGTTGTTCTGAGCCGGCCATCGTCCCCTCACAGATTCAGGCGGATCGCCACGGAGCGGGCGTGGCCGTCGAGGCCCTCCGACCGTCCTAGCGCGATGGCTGCTGGCCCCAGGGCCCTCAGCGCCGCGGGATCGCAGCGCAGGATCGTCGTCCGCTTCATGAAGTCGAGCACGCCGAGGCCCGACGAGAATCGGGCCGAACGAGCTGTGGGCAGGACGTGGTTGGGGCCGCCGACGTAATCGCCGATGGCTTCCGGCGTATGGCTGCCGAGGAAGATCGCGCCGGCATTGCGGACCTTGGCGGCCAGGGCCTCCGGGTCGGCGGTCTCGATCTCAAGGTGCTCGGGGGCGAGGCGGTCCACCAGGGGGACGGCCTCGTCGAAATCGCGGACGCGGACGATCGCCCCGTAATCGCGCCAGCTCGCCCGGGCGATATCGGCCCGGGGCAGGGTGGCGAGTGCCCGCTCCACGGCGCTCTCCACGGCGTCAGCGAGCTCGGACGAATCGGTGATGAGGATCGACTGGGCGGCCACATCGTGCTCGGCCTGTGCGAGGAGGTCGGCGGCGACCCAATCGGGGTTGGCATGACCGTCGGCGAGGATCAGCACCTCGGACGGGCCGGCGATCATGTCGATCCCGACCTGCCCGAAGACCCGGCGCTTGGCCGCCGCCACCCAGGCGTTGCCCGGTCCGACGATCTTGGCCACGGGGGCGATGGTCTCGGTGCCGTAGGCCAGCGCCGCCACGGCCTGAGCGCCGCCGACCCTATAGATCTCGCTGACGCCGGCGAGGTCGGCGGCGGCGAGCACCAGGGGGTTCATCTGCCCCTCCGGCATCGGTACCACCATGACGACCCGCGGCACCCCCGCGACGCGGGCGGGAATGGCGTTCATCAGGACGGAGGAGGGGTAGCTCGCGGTTCCGCCGGGCACGTAGAGGCCCACCGATTCTAGCGCTGTCCAGCGCCAGCCCGACGTCACGCCGATTTCGTCGGTGGCCATGTGGTCGGCCGGCACCTGGCCACGATGGAAGGCCTCGATGCGGGTCGCCGCGAGGCGGAGGGCGTCGAGGGCGTCGGCCGGACAGGCAGCGATGGCGGCCCGCACCTCATCGGGCGTCACCCTCAGGGTGGCGGCGGAAAAATCCTCGCCGAGCCGGTCGAAGCGGCGGGTGTAATCCACCAGGGCCGCGTCGCCCCCGGAGACCACGCCGGCGATGATCCCGCGCACGGTCTCGTCCACATCCTCGGAAATCTCGCGCTTGACGCTGAGAAGACCGGCGAAATCGGCGGCGAAATCGGCGTCGCTGCTGTCGAGGCGCACCATCAGGCAGAATCTTTCACGACGTTGTCCTTGGCGGAGGGAGCCGTGCCCGCATCGCCTTGGATCGCTGCACGGCCGGCTTCCGCCGCCTCGTGGTCGGGGCGGCCTTCCACCTCCCAGACCGGACCGAGATCCTTCAGCCGCGCCTCGATGCATTCCACATCGAGCTGGATGGCTGCTTTGCCGGCAAAGACCAGGGTGACGGTGCCGGAGGGTTCCTCCTTCGGCTCGAAGGTGACGGCCAGCAGGTTGAGCGGCTCGTCGGAGGTGGAACCGGGCGTGATTCCGCGTGCGCGCACGGCCATGACTCGCTCGAAATGGAGGCCGGTGAGGCGCCGGCGCGGGGCCTCGGCATCCGGCGTCGACCAGTCGAAACGCCGCCCGACCAGCACGAAGCGGTGCAACGACGCCAGATAGGCAAGATCCTGCGGACGCAGGACCGCATCCTGGAGATGAGCCGAGAGGATGGCGAGATCCTCCGCGTCGAGGGCAGCGAGCTTGAGGAGCTCCATGGCGGGTTCGCATCTGGCCGGACACCGCCGGATCGGGCGCCGGGTGTGGAAGTGGGTCGGCCGTAGGTAGCGAGGCGGCCGCCCTGCGGCAACCGCGCGGCCCGGAACAATTGCAGCGTGCCGGCGATACGGGCCGTTTGCGGCGGCGACGTCAAGACGGCGTTCATGCCGACAACGTTAGTCTTTCACCGAACTCTCGATTGGGACATCCCTCGCCATGATTCTCGGACCCGTACGCTGCATCGCCGTCGCCGCCCTGACCGCCCTGGCGGCGACGACGGCCCTCTGGCCGGGGCAGGCCCAGGCACAGGTCCAGTTCCGCATCGACGATGGCTACGACAGGTCGCCTTATGGCCGTTCGCCCTACGACGACGACCGGCGACGGGGCTACGATCGTGATCCGGGTTACGGCCGGCCGTACGACGATGGCGAGCGCCGTCCCCTGCCGCCGCGATACGGACGCCAGCGCATGGGCAGCGTCTGCGTCACCTCGCGCGGCAATTGTCCCGCCTATCCGAGCCCGATCCAGTCGCCCTGCCGCTGCGACATCCCGGGATTCGGCCCCAAGCGCGGCAACGTGCTGGAATAGGCCCTTCGTCCGGGAGGCGCGGACCGCCTCCCGGTTCGGAGCAGGGTCAGGAGCGGACCCGGCTGATCTCGGCGCCGCAGCGGCCGAGCTTGGCCTCCAGCGCCTCGAAGCCGCGGTCGAGATGGTAGACCCGGTTGATACTGGTCTCGCCCTCGGCGGCGAGGCCGGCGATGACGAGGGAGACCGAGGCACGCAGGTCGGTCGCCATGACCGGGGCGCCCTTGAGGCGCTCCACGCCGTCGACGATGGCCAGATCCCCTTCGAGCCGGATCTTGGCGCCGAGGCGCGCCAGTTCCTGCACGTGCATGAAACGGTTCTCGAAGATGGTCTCGCGGATGTGGGACTGGCCCTTGGCCAGGGTCATCAGCGCCATGAACTGCGCCTGGAGGTCGGTGGGGAAGCCCGGGAACGGGTCGGTGGTCACGTCCACCGCCGCGATGCCGCCGCCATTGCGCCGGATGCGGATCGTGTCGGCGGTGCTGGTGATCTCGGCACCCGTGGTCGTCAGCACGTCGAGTGCGCTGTGCAGCAGGTCGGCCCGGGTATTCTCCAGGGTCACGTCGCCCCCCACCATGGCGGCCGCCATGGCGTAGGTGCCGGTCTCGATCCGGTCCGGCAGGACGGTGTGGCGGGCGCCGTTCAGGCGCGAGACGCCCTCGATGGTGATGCGCGGGGTGCCGGCTCCCGAAATCCTGGCGCCCATCTTGATGAGGCAGTCTGCGAGATCGACCACTTCCGGCTCGCGGGCGGCATTCTCGATCAGGGTCGAGCCGTTGGCGAGCGACGCCGCCATCAGCGCCACATGGGTGCCGCCCACCGTGACCTTGGGAAAGTGGATCTCGCCGCCGCGCAGGCCGTTCTTGGCCTTCGCCACCACGTATCCGCCGTCGATCTCGACGGTGGCGCCGAGGCGCTCCAGGGCCATCAGCATCAGGTCGATGGGCCGGGTGCCGATGGCGCAGCCGCCGGGCATGGAGACGCGGGCCTCGCCGAAGCGCGCGAGTAGCGGCGCGATGACCCAGAAACTCGCCCGCATGGTGGAGACGAGCTCGTAGGGCGCGGTGGTGTCGATGACGTTGGAGGCGGTGAGCCGGATGGTCTGGCCGGTCTCCGTCGTATCACCGGGGCGCTTGCCCACCACCATGTGGTCGACGCCGTGGTTGCCGAGGATGCGCAGCAGGGCGTGGATGTCGGCCAGACGCGGCACGTTCATGAGTTCGAGGGATTCCCCCGTCATCAGGCTCGCGATCATCAGGGGCAGGGCCGCGTTCTTGGCGCCCGAGATCGGGATGACGCCGTGGAGCGGCTTTCCGCCGATGATGTTGATCCGGTCCATCGTCGTCCTTCGCGCGGCGTGCTGCCCCTTCCCGTGACGAGAGGGCGGTGCCGACCTGGTTCTGCAAACGGTGGCGGTGCGCTCGCGGCACGGCCTTATCGAGCCGCCTATACGTGAGTTTTGTCCGAAAAAGGATCGTCAGCCATCTCCGTCGCGATCCGGCTTCGCATCCGATCGCTCGCCGGCATCGCCGGTTTCCGCCGCCGCCGTGGCCTGCCCGCGGACCCGAGTCTGGGCCTTGCGACGCTTCAGGTTGTCTCGCAGGGCCACCTTCAGCCGTTCATTGCGCGTGGCGTCGTTCTTCATGGCGATCACTGCGCGACCCTTCGTCGCCAGGGCGAAATACCGGCTTTGCTACCCGGTCTCAACAGGCGCAGAGCTGGAATGCAGGAGTCGACTTGAACCAATTCCAAGTTCGCCTGTATCGTCGGGCTCGTGGCGTCGAAATCAGCACCGTCTGATTCCTTCCGCGCCATGCGAAGCGAGATCGTTGCGCCAGCGGGAATCATGGTCGTCGAGACCCGCAGCGGAGAGTTTGGTGCTTCGGAACAAGCCCTTTGTAACGATGCTGCTGCTGAATGCAGACGAGCGGATGCCGGAGCCGCCAAGAGCGGCGCTGCCATGCGGTCGGCCATAGCGTGAAGGACGGATGCCCGTGAATCGGATGCCCGCGATGACGATGATCAGCGATACGACGACGCCCCGCGATTCCTCCAGCCAGGGATCCTCCACCCGCGCGTCGTTCGGGCAGGGCCGGACCGATTACGAGAGCTACTTCCGCAAGGCCGTGGACCGTCTGCACGACGAGCGCCGCTACCGGGTGTTCGCCGATATCGAGCGGATCGCCGGGCGCTTCCCCACGGCCAACTGGCGCCGTCCGGACGGCAGCACCCGCGAGATCACCGTCTGGTGTTCCAACGACTATCTCGGCATGGGTCAGCACCCGGACGTCGTCTCGGCCATGACCAAGACCGCCGCCCGTTGCGGCGTCGGCGCCGGCGGCACCCGCAACATCGCCGGCAACAATTCGCCGCTGGTGGACCTGGAGCGCGAGCTCGCCGACCTGCACGGGAAGGAGGCGGGCCTCGTCTTCACCTCGGGCTACGTCTCGAACCAGGCCGGCATCTCCACCATCGCCAAGCTGATCCCGAACTGTCTGATCCTGTCGGACGCGTTCAACCACAATTCGATGATCGAGGGCGTGCGCCATTCGGGCTGCGAGAAGCGCATCTTCCGCCACAACGATCTCGCCCATCTCGAGGAACTGCTGATCGCCGCCGGGGACCGCCCCAAGCTGATCGCCTTCGAGAGCGTCTATTCCATGGACGGCGACGTCTCCGACATCGCCGCCATCTGCGATCTGGCCGACAAATACGGCGCCATGACCTATCTCGACGAGGTCCATGCGGTGGGCCTCTACGGGAATCGCGGCGGCGGCATCGCCGAGCGCGACGGGGTGATGCACCGGGTCGACGTGATCGAGGGGACGTTGGCCAAGGGCTTCGGCTGTGTCGGTGGCTACATCACCGCCTCGACGGTCCTGTGCGACGCCGTGCGCAGCCACGCGCCGGGCTTCATCTTCACCACCGCCCTGCCGCCGGCCATCGCGGCGGCCGCCCGCGCCTCGGTACGCTACCTCAAGCGCTCACAGGTGGAGCGGACGGCGCACCAGCGCCAAGCCGCCCTCACCAAGGTCGCACTGGAAGAGGCCGGCCTGCCGGTGCTCCCCACCGAGACCCATATCGTGCCGGTGATGGTAGGCGACGCGGAGCTGTGCAAAGCGGCAGCCGACCACCTCCTCGAGCAGCACGGCATCTACATCCAGCCGATCAACTACCCCACCGTGCCGCGTGGCACCGAGCGCCTGCGGATCACGCCCTCGCCGTTCCACGACGCGGCCCGCATCGCCAAGCTGACGGCGGCGCTCACCGAGACCTGGGACACCCTGGACCTGCCCCGCGCCGGCACGGTGTTCGTCGAGGCGGCGGAATAGGAAGCGTCAGTTCAGCCGCCAGATCGCCACGGTGAGCACCGTCGCGAAGGTGACCCAGGCGGCATAGGGCACGAGCAGCCACGCCGCGAACCGGTCGAAGCGCCAGGACAGGCGGATGGTCCAGAGGATCATCACCAGCATCGCCCCGGCGACGATTCCCGCCCAGCCGAGGGCATGGGCCGAGAAGAAGACCGGCGACCACGCCGCGTTGAGCGCCAGCTGGGCGGCGAAGGCACCGACCGCCAGATTCCAGGCCCGCCGCGTCGGACCCGTCGCCGGATACGCCCCGAGCAAGCGCCAGAACGACAGTGCGATCATCGCGTAGAGGATCGTCCAGGCCACCGGGAACAGCCAGTTCGGCGGGTTGAAGCCGGGCTTCGTCAGGCCGGTATACCAGCCCTCGATATTGGGCGTGGTGCTGAGAGAACCGATTACGGACGTCGCCACCACCGGCAGGATGGCGACCGCGAGTCTCGCAATCGGACAGAGCGGCGAGCGATACGGAATGTGAGACGTGGTCATGCCGATGTCTTACCCGTATCGCGATCCTCCGTTCCGGTCCCCTGGGGCCCGAACCCGACGAGATCGTCAAGGGAGACGGCCAGGGCCGAGGCGAGCCTGCGCAGGGTCTCGATCGTCCCCTCCCGTTTCCCCGTCTCGATCTGCGACAGGTAGGCCTGCGCGATGCCGGCTTTGTCCGCGAGGGTTGCCGCCGTCATGCCGCGATGGTCGCGCCAGACACGGATGCGATTCTCACCCGAAAGCAATCGTTCGACGATCGCCGAGGGCACGAGTTCTTCTTCGCCGAGGGCGAGCTTGCGCTGAAACTCGGTGACGGCGAGGCGATCCTCCGCATTCTCGGCGGCTTCGAGGAGAGCTTCGTATTCCGCTTCCGGCAACACGATGAGCCGCTCGCCTCCTGCCGTCACGATCGTCTGGGCACCCATGGCAAACCGTCCTGATTTAATCGTATGCGCTGCCGCGAGGCGCGATTTTGATGATGGCGAGGATCTGCCCGTCCTGGGTGAACAGGATTCGCCAGTCGCCGACCCGCAGGCGATAGACGCCGGGATGGCCCCTCAGAGCCTTCACGTTGTTGACCTGAGACACCGGATGTCCGGCATATTCGTCGATCTTCGTTCGAATGAGTCTCGCTACGTTCGCCGGCATTCGGGTCAGTGCCCTCACGGCATCCTTGCTGTAGGCGACCTGCATCATGACGTGAGCGGATAGCGAAATTCGTCGCGGTCGAACATAGCATTCCGCTATTGTTTCGCCACGTCTCTCCCCAGGGTCAAGCAGCCCCTTTGCCGGAACGATACCCATGTCCGAACCCGCCGAGGATCCCTCGTCCGCTCACGCCAAGTCTGGCTTCACCAAGCGTACCCTCGCCGCGCAGGCCATGAGCCATGTCGATCCGGTGACGCGGGCGGTGGTGGCGCCGCTCCATGTCTCGACGACGTTCCTCCGCGATCCCGACAACGGCTACAGTTCGGGCTTCTCCTATGCCCGGCCGGACAACGCCACGACCCGCGAGGCCGAGGCCGTCATCGCCATGCTGGAGGAGGCGGAGGCCGGCGCGATGCTGTTCGGCTCCGGCATGGCGGCGGCGACCGCCGTCTTCTCGGCCCTGGAGCCCGGAGACCACATCGTCGCACCCCTCGTGATGTATTGGGCGCTCAAGCGCTGGCTCCAGCAGGAAGCGCCGCGCCGGGGATGGGGCTTGGACTTCGTCGCCATGGACGACCTCGACGCCCTGCGCGGCGCGATCAGGCCGGGCACGACGAAGCTCGTCTGGGTGGAGACGCCCGGCAATCCGCTCTGGACCATCACCGACATCGCCGCCGCGGCCGAGATCGCGCACGGGGCGGGGGCGCGTCTGGCCATCGATTCCACCGCCGCCTCGCCGATCCACACGCGGCCCCTGACGCTCGGGGCCGACATCGTCATGCACTCGGCCACCAAGATCCTGAACGGGCATTCCGACGTGGTCGCCGGTGTCCTGGCCTCGGCCCGCGCCGATGCGTTCTGGGAGCGCATCGGCGCGATCCGTGCTGGCGGCGGGGCGATCCTCGGGCCGTTCGAGGCCTATCTGCTGATGCGCTCGCTGCGGACCCTGCCGCTTCGCGTCGCCGCGCAATCGGCCTCCGCGGCAGACCTCGCCCGGCGCTTTGCGGTGCATCCGCGCGTGGCGTCGGTCCTCTATCCCGGCCTGCCCGACGATCCCGGCCATGCGGTGGCGGCGCGCCAGATGGAGGGCGGCTTCGGCTTCATGCTGTCGATCCGGGTCGCGGCCGGCGAGGAGGCGGCCATCGCCACGGCGGCGCGGGTGCGCCTGTGGAAGCGCGCCACGTCGCTCGGAGGCGTCGAGAGCCTGATCGAGCACCGCGCCTCGGTGGAGGGGCCGGGCACGCCGTGTCCCCCCGACCTCCTGCGGCTCTCTGTGGGAATCGAGCATGTCGACGACCTGTTCGCCGACCTCCACGCGGCTCTCGCCTGATTTCCTCGTCGGCTCTTGGTGCGATCCCGCCCTTCGCGCATTGTGCGAGGGACGGACCGCCGCCAGACGGCCGCCGCGATGCGAGCGAGGACGACCCGATGCGATTCCCTGTTTCCCTTCTGACCGGTGCCCTCGCCCTCGTCGCTCTCACCGGCGCCGCCCAGGCCGCCGACGGACCGCCCAAGCTGGACGTTCAGGCGACTTGCAAGTCGTCGGTCCGCGCGGAAGCCAGCGTCAGTGACAATTCCACCGTCGAGGGTTGCCTCCGTTCGGAGGAGGCGGCGCGCAAGGAAGCCCAGCGTCGCTGGGGCGACTATTCGCCGGCTGCGAAAAGTCAGTGCGAGAAGCAGTTCCAGGCCGGCGGCTACCCGTCCTACGTGGAGATGGTGACCTGCCTCGAACTGGCGAGCGGCACGGTGCCGACCCAGGGCACCGGACCCGGCGCCGATACCAGTTCCGGCGCCCGGCGGGAGAAGGCGGACGGCAATGCCGGTGCGGCCACCGCCGAGCCCAGGCCGAGCCAGCGCACCAACCCGATCGAGGTGCTGGAGAAGCCATGAGCGGGTTCGCGTTGGCGAGCCGACCCGAAGAAGCGGTCATTATCACCGGAGCGGTATCGCGAACCGCTCCTTCGTGATGCCGAGTGCCCCAGTCCAGCTATAAAAACGGATGGCATCTTTGTTCTAGACCGGCGTCTGCCATTCGAGCCGATTGATATCCTCCGCCTGCGCAAGTCTCACCGCCGCGTCGAAGAGTTGCCGGCCGATTCCCCCTACCACGCGCTGTAGCCACGACAAACAAGCAGTCGAGGTGGCCATAGGGACACCCTTGCCATAGCAAGAAATCGAATGTGACCGCAGCGTAGCCAACAAGTGCGGTATGCTCCTCGGCCACGAGCAGATGCGCCGGTGGGGTGTCCGCCGAAAGGATCGCCTCGAGGCCTTCAAGCGACAGGGGTGCCCGACCCCGCTCGAACGCGGCATGCGCCCGGACCAGATCGAGGAGCGCTGTCGCATCGAGCGCCATCGCTTTCCGGACGCGCGTGCTCACGACGCGGTTCCGGTCCTCGCGAATTCGAAGCCTTCGTCGAGCCAGCCGGTGATGCCGCCCGCCATGATCTTGACGGGTCGCCCGAGCTCCGCAAGCCGTAGCGCCCCCCTGGCGGCACCGTTGCAGTGCGGCCCGGCGCAGTAGGTGACGAACACCGTGTGCTCCGGCCATTGCTCGAGCTTCGAACGCACGATCTTGCCGTGGGGCAGGTTGATGGCACCCGGAACATGACCTGCGGCGAAGAGGGCGGGGCCGCGCACGTCGAGCAGCACGAAGTCCGCCCCACGGGCCAGAGCGTCATGCACGTCCCAGCAGTCGGTCTCGAAAGCGAGCTCGGCGGCGAAGCGCTCGCGGGCCAGGGCGCTCGGGGCGGGTGGCACGGCAGTGACTGCGGTAGGCATGGGAATCTCCCTCGTTCGACCATGCCATGTCACCCGCGCGACGTTCGGCTTGCAATTGGCTGAAACGCCAGACATCGTGAAGATCGTGCCAAACACGACTGGACCTCTCGCCGTCGCCCTTCTCTACGATGGCCTCTGTACCTTCGAGTTCGGGATCGTGGCCGAAGTGTTCGGTCTGCCCCGACCCGAGATGGGTAAGGCTTGGTATCGCTTCGCCAGTTGCGCCATCGAGGGCGGTTCCCTGCGCGCGCACGGAGGCTTCACGCTTACGCCAGACCACGGCATCGAACTGATCGAACACGCCGACATCATCGTGGTGCCCGGCTGGAAGGGTTCTGACCAGCCGGTCCCCGAGGACCTCTGCCGCCGGTTGCGAACGGCCCATGAGCGCGGGGCGCGGCTCGTCTCCATTTGCTCCGGCGCGTTCGTGCTCGCCGCGACGGGGCTCCTCGATGGCGGGTCGGCTACGACGCACTGGCGCTACGCCGAGGCCTTGCGGGAGCGCCATCCCGAGATCACGGTCGATCATGCCTCGCTCTACCAATCCCATGGGCGCGTCTTCACCTCCGCCGGAAGTGCAGCAGGGCTCGACCTTCTGATTGAGATCGTGCGTCAGGATTACGGGCCGGAGGCTGCGAACTCGGTGGCGCGCCGCCTCGTGATGCCCGCCCACCGCACGGGCGGGCAGGCGCAGTTCCTAGAACGCCCCGTGCCGGTGCGGCGGAGCAGCGAGGTAGCGCCCTTGCTCGACCAGATGCGGGCACAACTGGGCGCGTCGTGGCCGCTGACGCGCATGGCCGAGGAGTGCCGCATGAGCCTGCGTACGTTCGTCAGACGCTTCATGGAAGCGACGGGGTCACCGCCGGGCGAGTGGCTTGCCGCCGAGCGGATTGAAGAGGCCAAGCGCCTTCTCGCCGCGGGTCGCCTCGGCATTGATGAGATCGCTGCCGCCGTCGGGCTGGGCGGGGCCGACACTTTACGGCACCACTTCCGCAAACGCATCGGTATCAGCCCTGGTGAGTTCCGGGCGCGCTTTGCCCGGCCCTAGACGCACAGCGTGAGGTGTCCGCCCCGTCCGCTTATGCGCATCCTGCCTTTTCGTCGGGAGGACCGAGTTGGGTCGGTGGCGCAACGTCCGCTTCGAGGCGAACAATCAGGGCCCGCTCGCCACCCTGAGCAGCCCTCCGCACGGTCAAGCCGATTGGGTTTGGACCGAGCTCCGAACTCCGAGCCTCTCGCCCCTCTAACCTCACCGCGGCGCGGAGATGCCGGCTCCTCAGTGTGCCCAGGCTTCCTGTTGGAGGCGCAGGCCCCGCTCCTCGCCCCGGCGGACCGAGGCCAGGTCTAGGAGTTCGGGGGCGCGGTCCGTGTCGTCGATGGAGAGGAACAGGCCGTTCCCCTGCGAGGCGCGGCCGAGATCGGCGCGGCTGGTCAGTACGCTGAAGGCCGGGCTCGTGAGGAGCGCGAGGGCCACCGGCCCCATCCACAGGGCGAGCCAGAGGTCGCCCGCATAAACGAGCAGACCGGCGAGCAGGGCGCCCGCCACCAGGGCGTCCACCTGCAGGCGGATCGCCTCGGACCACGGCACCTGCCGGTCGTCGCGTGCCTGCGAATCCCAGCGCACCACGCGGCCGATGAAGGTGGTGGCGACCGCGCCGGCGGCAAAGACCGTCATGACCGGCCAGAGCAGCACCCAGACGATCTGTTCGAGCGCCGCGCTCTTCAGCAGCGAGGCAGTGCCGCCGAAAGCCGCGCGGCGGGTCGGCGAGGCCAGGACATGGCCGAGGCTGAGGAGTTTCGGCAGGGCCATCACGGTGACGACGAGGGCGGCCAGCGCATGGGCGGCGAGGCCCGTCCCGGTGAGCCCGTAGGCCAGCAGGCCGAGATCGCCGGTCACGGCGGCCTGGATCGAGGCAGCGGCGAGGAACAGCACCCAGAGCGGGCATGCGAGGTAGGACAGGATGCCAACGACCAGGTGCCAGCGGCTCGCGGCCCGCAGACCCGGCAGGGTGGTGACGCGCAGGTGCTGCATGTTGCCCTGGCACCAGCGCCGCTCGCGCCCGAGGAGATCGACGAGGTTCGTCGGCATCTCCTCCCAGGTGCCGCCCATCTCGGGCAGGAGGCGGACCTCCCATCCGGCCCGGCGCAGGAGCGCGCCCTCGACGATGTCGTGGCACAGGATCTCGCCGCCCAGTGGCGCCTTGCCGGGCAGCACCGGCAGTTCGGCATTGTCGGCGAAGGCCGCGACCCGCAGGATCGCGTTGTGGCCCCAATAGCTTCCATCCGCCCCCTGCCAGGTCTCGAGGCAGCGGATCGACAGCGGCGCGTAGAGCCGCACGGCGAATTGCTGGATGCGGGCGAAGAGCGTGTCCCGGCCGGTGGCGTAGGAGACGGTCTGGATCAGACCGACCTTGGGCGCCTCCTCCATCAGCCGGGCGAGGCGGCGCATGGTGGCGCCGGTCATCAGGCTGTCGGCGTCGAGCACGATCATGAAATCGTATTCTGAGCCGTAGGATTTGCAGAACTCGGCGATGTTGCCGGCCTTGCGCCCCGCATTGTCCTGGCGCCGCCGGTAGCGGACGCGCGGCAGGCCGGGGCCGTTCAGACGCGCCCAGGCCTCGATCCGAGCGAATTCATGCTCCTCCACCGCCGCGATGGCACCGTCACGCGTGTCGGAGAGGACGAAGATGTCGATATCGGACCCGTCGCCGCCGCCGCGCTGAAGCGAGCGGGCCATGACGCGCAGGGCGGCGAACACCGCCACCGCGTCCTCAGCATGGATCGCTACCACGGCCGCCGTGCGGCTCTGACCCGAGGCGGTGGCCGGCACCGTGGCCGAGCGGATCTCGATCGCGGATTTGGCGGCATCGCCCAGCCCCGCCGCCACGAGTCCGTAGACGTATTGCCAGGCGACGTAGGATTGCCACGTCATCACCAGGCCGAACAGCACCAGCACGGCCCAGCCCAGGGCGCCGTCGGGGCGTCCATAGGCGGACAGGGCGAGCCAGACGATCGCGGCCGCGGTGACCAGGGTCGGCACCGCCAGCAGAAGCCGCCGCCGCAGCAGCGACGGCGCCTCGAACGAGGGCGTCTCGCTCGGCCGGATCGCGGGAATCGCCGGGTCCGGGATTCCGGCTTGGGATGCGTCGTGCGACAACCGGGTGATGGACATGGGGCGATGGGCACTCGATCGACGTGAAGTGGGCCGTCATCCGTCACGACATGAAGGGCATCGATGACACGGGACGACGGTGGAGACGAGCGTTGGGGACGCGAGCCCCTCTCGCGGCGGCAGACCTTGCGAACCGCGCTCGGTATGACCGCAGGCATCATAATGCCTAGTGCCGTCGACCTGAATACCGCCAGAACGATGGCCGCCGACACGGTCGACCCACCCCGCGACGGGCCGATGACCTTCGAGGGCGTGGTGGCCGAGGCCCGCCGCCTCGCCGCCGCGCCCTACCGGCCGGCTCCGGAGGATCTCCCGGCCCCCCTCGCCGGCCTCGGCTACGACGGCTACCGGGCGATCACCTTCCGTCCCGACGCGTCCCCTCGCCTCGGCGGTTCGTTCTCCCTGCAGCTGTTCCATCGCGGCTTCCTGCAGAGGAAGCGCGTCTCCCTGTTCCTCCAGCCGCCGGACGGGCCGCCGCAGCCGATCCTCTACCAGTCGAGCCTGTTCGATCTCGGGTCCGACCTCGCCGGGCAGGACTTCTCCCGCGATCTCGGCTTTGCCGGCTTCCGGCTGCATCACGCCTTCGACGATAGGAAGCCGGCTCACCAGGAGGAATTCCTGGTCTTCCTCGGCGCCTCGTATTTCCGGCTTCGCGGAAAGACGCAGGAATACGGCCTGTCGGCGCGCGGCGCCGCGATCCGGACCGGCGGCCCCGGCGCGGAGGAGTTCCCGGACTTCACGGCGTTCTGGATCTGCGAGCCGAAGGCCGAGGCCCGCGCCGTCACGATCCTGGCGCTTCTCGATTCGCCGAGTCTCGCGGGCGCCTACCGCTTCGTGGTCGAACCCGGCGAGACCTCGCGGATGGCCGTCACCGCCTCGCTGCATCCCCGTGCCGCCATCCCGCGCCTGGGGCTCGCTCCCCTCACCAGCATGTTCCTGCACGGGCAGAACGGACCGGGCGCGCGGGGAGCCGCGCCCTTCGACGATTTCCGGCCCCAGGTCCATGATTCCGACGGGCTCGTGGTCTCCACCAGGGACGACCGCCTGTGGCGCCCCCTGAGCAACGGACGGCGCGATCCGCAGATCTCGGCCTTCCGGGTCGATCCCCTCGACGGGTTCGGGCTTCTCCAGCGCGAGCGAAGCTTTGCCGCCTATCTGGATGTCCAGGCCCGGCACGAGGCCCGGCCCGGCCTCTGGGTCACGCCCCAGGCGGGGTTCGGCGCCGGGGCGGTGCAGCTCTTCGAGATCCCGTCGCGCGAGGAGTACATGGACAACATCGTCGCCGCCTTCGTGCCGGGCGCACCCGTCACGGCGGGGAGCGCCCTCGACCTCGCCTACACGCTCGCCACCGTCGGGTCCGAACCGGACACCGCCGTGCTGAGCGCGCTGGCTCGGGTGGTCTCCACCCGCGTCGGTTCGGCCGAGCGCCTGCGCCCGACCACGCCCCCGAGCCCGGAGCGGCGCCTCTACGTCATCGATTTCGAAGGACCGGGCCTGCCCACCAGCCATGACGGGGACATCGCGGCCGAGGTCTCGGCCAGTGCCGGCGCCATGGTCGATCCGGTGGTGGAGCGGGTGCCCCAGACCGGGGGCTGGCGCCTCTACGTGGAATGGCGCCCGCCGACACCGCTGCCGCCCGGCGACGTCATCCTGCGCGCGCGCCTCATGCGCGGCGGTCGCCCGGTCAGCGAGACCTGGGACAACGCCGCCTGATCGCCGATTTCCCGACCTGGCGAGTTGCCGCAGGGATCGGAACGGGAGCACCGGTCGGGGATTCTCAACTTGGAACACCACCAAGTTGCGGAGCCGCCCGGTTCCCTCAAGGCCATCGAAGCGCCTCGGGGCGCGGCATCCGCCATCCCCCGGAGCAGCACCCTTGGCGATCGAGACCCCCTACCTGCGCTACACGCCCGCCGTCGAAACCCCTGACGCCGATGAGGCCGAGACCAGCCGGTCCCTGAACGAGACCATGCGCTCCATCAGCGAGACGACCCTCGCCCATGGCGGCCATGCCATCCGCAGCGTCCACGCCAAGGCGCATGGCGCCTTGAGGGCCGAGTTGGAGGTGGCGCCCGGCCTATCCCCCGAACTGGCGCAGGGCCTGTTCGCTAAGCCCGGGCGCTACCCCGTGGTGATGCGGTTTTCGACCATCCCCGGTGATATCCTGGACGACAGCGTCTCCACCCCGCGCGGGGTTGCGATCAAGATCGTCGGCGTCGAGGGCGAGCGCCTCGAAGGCTCGGAGGGGGATGCCACGCAGGATTTCGTGCTCGTGAACGGCCCGGCCTTCTCGGCGCCGGGGCCGAAGCAGTTCCTCGCGACCCTGAAGCTCCTCGCTAAGACAACGGACCGGGCGGAAGGACTGAAGAAGGTCGCCTCGGCGGCGCTGCGCGGCGTGCAGAGCGCGATCGTGGCGGCCACCGGCTCGCCGAGCCCGACCCTGGCGACGCTCGGCGGACAGCCGCAGACGCATATCCTCGGCGACAGCTTCTACAGCCAGGTTCCGCTGCGCTTCGGCGATCACATCGCCAAGATTTCCCTGGTCCCGGTCTCTCCGGACCTGACGGCGCTCACCGACAAGCCCCTGGACGATACGAGCGCCCCCAACGCGATCCGCGAGGCGGTGCTGGAGCATTTCCGCACCCATGGCGGCACCTGGGAGTTGCGGGCGCAACTCTGCCTGAACCTCGACGACATGCCGGTGGAGGACGCTTCCGTGGTCTGGCCGGAGGAGGCGAGCCCCTACCGCACCATCGCCACCCTCACCGCCGCGCCACAGACGAGCTGGAGCGAGGCCCGCGCGGCTTTCGTCGATGACGGCCTGTCCTTCAGCCCCTGGCACGGGCTCGCCGCGCACCGGCCTCTCGGCGGGATCATGCGCATGCGCAAATCGGCCTACGAGATGGGCAAGCGCTTCCGGGCCGAAAAGAACGGCCGCCGCATCGAGGAGCCGAGGAGCCTCGACGCGCTGCCGGAGTGACGCCGGACGTTGCCGCGATGCGACAGGGCGGCGGCGATGGTCGGCATGGGAGAATCTCGCCATTGACCCTCCCGTCGCGGCCGACCTAGCCTGACGATGACGGTTTCCCTTCGGGGGATAAAAAGGGAACGCGGTGAGGATCTTGCGTCCGATGCCGCGGCTGCCCCCGCAACTGTAAGCGGCGAGCCCATCATCAACACGTCACTGGACGCTCCGGCTTCTGGGAAGACGATGAGAGGGCGGTGACCCGCGAGCCAGGAGACCTGCCGTCAGTCGTGGTCACACGCGAAACGCATCGGGCGGGGTGTCCTGGTGGGGTGTCGGGGCGTTCGCCTGTCGCGAACGCACGGGCTTCGTTCGCGGTGACGTGCCACTGCCGTTGCCCGAGGTTTTGCCCGTGTCCGCCCATCCTCCACGCGCTCTCCATCCCCTCCTCGTCCTCGCCCTCCTCACATCCGCCTCGCCGGCCCTCGCCCAGGCCGGCGCGGCCACTACCGCCGAGGTGGCCCTCGACGAATTGTCCGTGGCCGCCGACATGCCACCGCCCCCCGCCGCCGGTCCCGGTCTCGGCGGGGCCACGGGCGGAGCGGGTGGGGCCGAGGCGTTCGGCGCCCTGTCCGCGCCCGCGCTGACGTCAAGCTCGGGCGTCATTACCGGCAAGGCCCTCAACGACCGGCCGGTCACCCGCCCCGGCGAGGTGCTGGAAGCCGTGCCCGGCCTCATCGTCACGCAGCATTCCGGCGAGGGAAAAGCCAACCAGTACTTCCTGCGCGGCTTCAACCTCGACCACGGCAGCGACATCGCCATCACCATCGACGGCATGCCCGCCAACATGCGCACCCATGGCCATGGCCAGGGCTATGCCGACATCAACTTCCTCATTCCCGAACTCGTCGGCGCGGTGGAGTTCCACAAGGGCCCGTATTTCGCCCGCGACGGGGATTTCGCCTCCGCCGGCTCGGTGCGGATCGACACGATCGACGCGGTGCCCCGCCCTCTCGCGCTCACTTCCCTCGGCAGCTTCGGCTACAAGCGGGCGCTCACCATCGTCTCCGCGCCGCTGGGGGAGGGGACGCTCCTCGCCGCCGGCGAGGCTCAGGTCTATGACGGCCCCTGGGTGGTGCCGGACGACATCCGAAAGCTCAACGGCGTGCTGCGCTACAGCCAGGGCACGGCCCTCGACGGATCCTCCCTCACCGGCATGGCCTATTCCAACCGCTGGACGGCGACGAACCAGATCCCCCAGCGGGCGATCTCGGAAGGGCTGATCGGCCGCTTCGGCACCCTCGACCCGAGCGACGGCGGCGATGCGAGCCGCTTCTCCCTGTCGGGCCGCTGGAGCCGGTCGGACGACGGCGGGGTCACCCGCGCCAGCGCCTATGTCATCCGCTCGAACCTCAATCTTTTCAACAACTTCACTTACTTCCTCAACGATCCGGTCAACGGCGACCAGTTTCGCCAGCTCGACAGCCGCACCGTCGCTGGCGGCGAGATCGCCCGGGTGTTCAAGGGCGAGCTGTTCGGTCTGCCCATGGAAAACGAGATCGGCGTCCAGACCCGGTTCGACGACATCCATGTGGGCCTGTTCAACACACGGGCGCGCGCCTCGCTCTCCACCGTGCGCGACGACCGCGTGCAGGAGAGCAGCGCCGCGCTCTATGTCGAGAACCGCCTGCGCTGGACCGACTGGCTGCGCACCAGCGTCGGCCTGCGAGCCGACGCCTACGACGCCACCGTGAGATCGAACAATCCGCTGAATTCGGGCCACGCGCGGGACGGCATCGTCAGCCCCAAGCTCGGCGTCGTGTTCGGCCCCTGGGCCGAGACCGAACTGTTCGTGAATTACGGCGAGGGCTTCCATTCCAACGACGCGCGGGGCGCGACCATCACGGTCGATCCGGGCAACCCCCTGTTCCCCCTCGACCGGGTGCCGCTGCTGGTGCGCTCGGTGGGCTCGGAGGTGGGCCTGCGCAATCGCTCCATCGCCGGCCTCGAATCGACCGTGACCCTGTTCCAGCTCGATTTCGACTCCGAGAACCTGTTCGTGGGCGATGCCGGTACCACCGAGCCGAGCCGCCCGAGCAGGCGCACCGGCATCGAGTGGACCAACCACTACGCGGTGACGCCCTGGCTCGCCGTCGATGCCGACCTCACCGTGACCCATGCCCGCTTCGCCGACCGCGACCCGGCCGGCAGCCGCATTCCCGCCGCCCCCACCGCCATCGCGGCGGCGGGCTTCACCCTCGGTGAGGCGCTCGGCTGGTTCGGCACGCTACGGCTTCGCTATTTCGGCCCGCGCCCGCTCATCGAGGACAATTCCGTCCGCTCGAAGCCCACCACCCTGGTGAACGGCCGCATCGGCTACAATTTCGACAACGGCGTCACGGTGCAGCTCGACATCCTGAACCTCCTCAACGTCAAGGCGAGCCAGATCGATTACTTCTACGAGTCGCGGCTGCGGGGAGAACCGGCCGCCGGCGTCGCCGACACGCATCTCCATCCGGTGGAGCCGATGGCGGTGCGGTTGACCGTGGCGGGGCGGTTTTAGTGTCTCTCACAAAACTCCCGTTGCACCGCGGTGCTCTGAGCGAAAACCGACCGTGACTGGGAGTTTTGTGAGGCCCTTTAAAGGCACATTGCGAGGACGCTGGATCTTCAAAAATCGGACGTTGACACACCGGCTCCTGCCTTCACTGGCGCAGCAGTGGGAGCCCCCCCAGCCGTTTCGTCAACAGCCGTCGTTTTTGGCAGACCGCCTTGTTGCTTCATGCGTTTTTCGGCCGCTCCCATCGCCTGCCCGACCGCGTCGGCATCCGTCCCCCACCGCTGGCTCCACGCGACCGCAACGACCTGCATCTTCGCCTTCGACCAAGGATGTTCACCGCGCCACGAAAATATCTCCGTTGCCCCTTTCAGCTGGAGATCGACGGACTTTGCTTTTACTTCCTCAACGAAAACGTCGAGGTTAAAACTCTGGCTCGAACCATCGGTCATTCCGCGTTTTTCATAGGATTCGCGGGATTTCGTGTTTGACAGCACTCGCTCGCCAACGAACCGTTGAATGGCCGCCATCGCCGACAGACTTGCACGGCTCCGATCCGCAGGCATGAGGCTGGTTTGTGGTGCCACGCCGAAGCCGACCACGACACGTTCCCCGTTCTCATCTGTAAATACGCGTGCCCCCATGGTGTAGGCGAGCCAATCTGGATTCTCGACCTTGATGGCTTCGAACTGCTGGCGGATGGGCGGTTGGGGTGTTTCTGTTTGAACCTTCAATGTCGGATTCCAGATCGTCTCTGCGACCCCGGCTAGCTTCGGCGACCAGATCAGTCCTGTCAGAACGTAATACTTACCCGCATCCTCCTGGCTCGGACCCTCGCATTGGACGACGGTGAAGGCACCAGAGGCGAACATTTCCGCACTTCGTTGAATGCTCTGGTCAATGCGCAACTGCTCATTGGCGATGGCTTCCCGCCGCTGAGCTTGAGTTCCACCTGCCCATTTGGGGTCAAACTTCTTGATTTCGGCATCCAGAGCTTTGTCGGTGAGCACCAGAGACTTTTCGACGACTGAGAGTTGTTCAACAACCGGTCTCAGAGAGGGCGGTGCATCGTCACCACCGAACGTTTTCACCGCAGCCGACCGGCTTGATTGCATGGTCGAGCGCATCGCCTCCGCGAGGGCCTTTCGAGCATTGATCTCGGCGTAGCTGAAGGCTGCGTTGCGGCCGGCCAGCCAATTTCTCGAGCCCACAGGTTCCTCCACGGAAGCTTGCTCGTGAGCGACGTAAATAAAGTAACCGTTCTTCTTTTCGTTCTTGCCGTCTTGAAGATTTTCCTTTGCCTTCCATTTGGCCCAGCATGTCTCGACAAAAATCGGTTGTGCCCCGGCGGACAGGTGAGCACCGCCGTTCAGCGCCGCCTTTGCCTCGGCGGCTCCTTCTAGCGCGCTCGTTTGGCCAAGTGCCACGGCATGCGTGCCAACGAGCAGGACGGCGGCCAAGCCGATGGAGCCAATATGCTTCGCGTTCATCACGATGTTTCCCACTAGTGCCGACCGATGCCACCGAGGGCACCACCCACAATTCCCATGAACGCACGCGCAGCCTGCTCATTCTGAAGACGCTGCTGCTCGGCCCGCTTTTGGCCTTCCGCTATTCGTTCTACGGCCTCTGCCGCATCTCGATGTCCCATCGATGCAGCGCGTTTGTAGAGCCGAAAAGCCTCCTCCGTACTGCCACCCTCGACACTGCCCTTCGTAATCATTGTCGCGAGGCTGACCATAGCACCGGAATCACCAAGATTGGCGCCTTGGCGAAAGCTGGAAATGGCGCCTGCCAGATCATTGCGGCCGACGCGGGTGTCTAAAAGCGCCCAGCCATAGTTATCGTAAGCCGCCCGGTAGTTCTGCCGCATCAGGACCTGTAGCAAAGGGAGAGCTTTCTTTGGATCAGACGCTTGAAGTGCTCGGGCGAGTTGATAACGATAGCGCCTTTCGTCCGGATATTGCCGCGTAGCGATCTCGCAGGCCTCGACGGCGGCGCCACCTGCGCTTCGCAACACATCCCAGGGAACGCCCGTCACGGTCTTTGGTCGGTCAGGGTCGTAGGGCCCTGCCGCATTTTGGTCGCATAGTTCTCCAGCCCGCGCAGCTTTCGCTTGACGCTGCGCCTCCCCTTCTCGCTGTGCGGCTTCTCGCTGCGCTCGATCTGCGGCCTCACGCTTGGTACGCTCAATGGTCTGCTGCCATTCGCTAACGATTTTCCGATCAATGATGACCAGCTTTTCGCCAGTTCGGGGGTGGAAGCCGGAATTGTCGAAAAACTCGTAGGTCGTTCCCTCACGCCAATACCAAATCCGGGGCTGACCCGTGACAGGGTCGAACCACGCGATGTTTGTCGGATCGACTGGTTTCGGTGGCCGTTGCTGCCTGGCGATCCGGTCTTGCTCTTCTTTCTTCAAGGATTGGGGCTTCGGTACACAGACAGTCACCTCAGATTTTATGGAAAGAGAGCCGCCGGCCTCTGTCGTCTTCCGGTTTTCTTCGAGAATTCTGACCCTCACAAAACCCGACAGATTAGTTTGTTCAATCTGTTTGAATCTTTGTTCAGCATCGGTATTGATGATCTCAGCACGGTTCTCCCGCGAAGATTTAACCTCGACGCCGACGATTTGACCGATAGCGATCTGGTTTGTCCGGTCGAGGGCCCGCTTTCTGGCCGCGTCCATCTCAGACCATCTACCGAACTCCTCCTCCACCGCGACAGGAACGGTTTCCTGGCGGACACAATCGCTATCATCGTAAGCCGAGGCTGGAACGCTCATAAAAATTGTCGTTCCAAGACATGCGAGCACCAACGCGGCGCTTTTGAAATTTTGCGCGACAGGTTCTGAAGAGGACGGCATGACTGGGGCATCGCTGGGCTGAGTAGCTACGTGTTGGAGCTTACAACAGTTCTCGATGAAAGAAGGCGTTAGCGACCGCGTGTGCCAGAAATTTTTAGACGTCAGGTTTCAGTTCCATTAAACTCGCACTTGAATTCCGGGGCGGCGGCATGCTGTCGAGAGCAACAATGCAACGACGGACATTTTTCGTCTCGCCGCTACGGCTGGAGTTGCAGGCGAAACACAGCACGAGCGGTCCGTCGTCTCGAGTAACAATTCTGCAGATACGATGCTTTATCTGATCTGATAATATACGGAATTCAACTTTCTCGCGAGCGCCCTCATCATCCACAGGATCACATTTTTTAAATATACTCTAATAGTGGTATCGCTTTCTTAGAAAGCTACGGCGCCGCCCGCTTGCGCACCACCATCTCCCCCTTGAACAAGAACTTCTGCGCGCGCTTGCCGGTGTCCACCTCCGTGGTGAAGACGTTGCCCCGGCTGTCCACGGCGAGGTTGTGGACCCAGTGGAAGTCGCCGGCCATGCGGCCGTTGCGGCCGAAGGCGCCGAGCACCTCGCCGGTGTCGCGCCTGAGGGTGCGGACCTCGTTGTTGGCGCCGTCCGCATTGAGGAGGTAGGTCTGGTCGGGGTCGGGCCAGAGCGCCAGTTCCCAGACGGAGCCGTTGGCGCGGGTATTCTTCTCCACGAAGAACTCCTTCACGAAGCTGCCGTCGCGGCGGAACACCTGGACCCGATCATTGGCCCGGTCGCAGACATAGACCAGCCCGTCGCGGGCGATCTGCACGCAATGGACCGGGTTGCGGAATTGCTGCACCGGCGCGGCGGCCGGGTCGTAGGCGGGCAGGGTCTCGTCGGTGGGCGGCTTGCCGTAGGCGCCCCACATCCGCTTGAACGCTCCGGTCTCGGCATCGAACACGATGACCCGGTGGTTGAAGTAACCGTCGGCGACGAAGAGCTCGTTGGTCTCCGGGTCCACCTGCATGGCGGCGGGGCGGCCGAGGCGGGTGGTGTCGAGGCTATTGGTCTGCGGGCCCTGCTTGCCGATCTGCAGGACGAACTTCCCCTCCGGCGTGAATTTCAGGATCAGGCCATCCTGCTCGCCGTTGCCGGCGAGCCAGACGAAGCCCTTGTGGTCGATGTGGATGCCGTGCTCGTTCTGCGGCCAATCATAGCCCTCGCCCGGCCCACCCCAGGAGCGGAGGAGGGTGCCCGCCTGGTCGAAGACCAGCACGGGCGGGGCGGGGTGGCAGCATTTGGTGCGCGGCGGCGTGAGGCTGGCGGCCTTCTCGTCGTCGGTCAGCGAGCGGGGCCGCTGCACCACCCAGACCCGGTCCTCGGCATCCACGGCGACGCCGGAGGCCTGGCCCATGATCCAGTTGTTCGGCAGGGGCTTCGGCCAAGTCGGATCGACCTGGAAGGTCGGGGGCTCCGCCGAGGCCGCCCCTGCGAAGGCGACGACGAGCGCGGCCAGAGCGAGCCTGAGCCTCATGCGATTCTCTCCCTGACCCGTTTGTTCTTTCGACAAGTCTCCGCTGCGACGAACCCCTTGTCCATTGCGGGCAAGCGCGATCAACGTCCTCTTTCGCGACAATCGGTATCGACATGGAAGACTTTGTCACGAACACCTCGGCCCGGGAGCCCGGCGGGGCGGCAGGATGCGGTTTGACCGCTCTCCGGCCCGGCCTGTAGACACCGCGACCCCTTCACGCGCGCGAGGATTCCATGGCCGCCATCACTGCAACCATCGCGGCGGAGCTCAAGGTCGCCGAGCGGCAGGTGAGTGCTGCCGTCGAGCTCCTCGATGGCGGATCGACGGTGCCGTTCATCGCGCGCTATCGCAAGGAGGTCACCGGCGGCCTCGACGATTCCCAGCTCCGAGACCTCGAAGAGCGCATCGCCTATCTCCGCGACCTGGAGGCGCGCCGCGCCTCCATCCTCGAGAGTATCGACGGGCAGGGTAAGCTCGACCCGGCCCTCAAGGCCCGCATCCTCGCCGCCGACACCAAGGCACGGCTCGAAGACCTCTACCTGCCGTTCAAGGTGA
Source organism: Methylobacterium bullatum (assembly GCA_902712845.1). Taxonomy (NCBI): domain Bacteria; kingdom Pseudomonadati; phylum Pseudomonadota; class Alphaproteobacteria; order Hyphomicrobiales; family Methylobacteriaceae; genus Methylobacterium; species Methylobacterium bullatum. The sequence continues at coordinate 1,108,536 of LR743504.1, read as the reverse complement.
AGCGCCGCACCAAGGCGCAGGCCGCCCGCGAGGCCGGGCTCGGCCCCCTGGCGGAGGCGCTGCTCGCCCATCCCGAGCGGCCTCCGGAACAGGCTGCCGCCGCCTTCGTCGATGCGGGCAAGGGCGTCGCCGATGTCGAGGCTGCCCTGGAGGGGGCGCGCACGATCCTCATCGAGCGGTTCGGCGAGGATCCCGAACTCGTCGGCCAGTTGCGTGACACGGTCTGGCAGCGCGGCCGGATGACCTCCACCGTCAAGAAGGGCAAGGAGGCGGTGGGCGAGAAGTTTGCCGACTATTTCGACTTTTCCGAACCGCTCACGCGCTTGCCCTCGCACCGCATCCTGGCCCTGTACCGGGGCGAGAAGGAGGAGATCCTCGACCTCGACATCACCGATGCCCCCGGCGACGTGGCCGAGAAGGGCGTGCCCTCCTGGCAGGAACTGCGCATCGCCCGCGCCTTCCGCATCGGCGATCACGGCCGGCCGGGGGACCGTTTCCTGATGGAGACCGTGCGCCGGACCTGGCGCACCAAGCTGAAACCCGCCCTCGACACCGACCTGCGCGCGCGCCTGAAACAGGTGGCCGAGACCGGCGCGGTCGGCGTCTTCGCCGGAAACCTTCGCGATCTGCTGCTCGCCGCCCCCGCCGGCGCCCGGCCGACCCTCGGCCTCGATCCGGGCTTCCGCACCGGTGTGAAGGTCGCGGTGGTGGATGCTACCGGAAAGGTCGCGGCCACCGACGTGATTTACCCGCACGAGCCCCGCCGGGACTGGAACGGCGCCCTCGTCGCCCTGGCCAAACTCTGCCGCGCCCATAAGGTCGAGCTCATCGCCATCGGCAACGGCACCGCCTCGCGGGAGACCGACAAGCTCGCCGCCGAACTCATCGCCAAGCAGCCGGAGCTGAAACTCACCAAGGTGATGGTGTCGGAGGCCGGCGCCTCGGTCTACTCGGCCTCCGCCTATGCCAGCGCCGAATTGCCGGGCCTCGACGTGACCCTGCGCGGGGCGGTCTCCATCGCGCGGCGCCTGCAGGATCCGCTCGCCGAACTGGTGAAGATCGAGCCGAAGGCCATCGGCGTCGGCCAGTACCAGCACGATCTCGGCGAGGGTCAGCTCTCCAAGGCCCTCGATGCGGTGGTGGAAGATTGCGTGAACGGCGTCGGCGTCGACGTGAACATCGCCTCCGCGCCCCTGCTCGCCCGCGTCTCCGGCCTCTCCGAGCGGGTGGCGGCCAACATCGTGACGACGCGGGACGAGAAGGGGCCGTTCCGCACCCGCGCCAGCCTCAAGAAGGTCGCCGGCCTCGGCCCCAAGGCCTATGAGCTCGCTGCCGGCTTCCTGCGCATCCGCGACGGCGACGATCCCCTCGATGCGTCGGGCGTGCATCCGGAAGCCTATCCGGTGGTGCGCCGCATCCTTGCCGCCGCCGGCCAGCCCATCCAGGCCGTCATCGGCAACGGCCCGGTCCTGAAGAGCCTCGATCCGAAGCGCTTCACCGACGAGACCTTCGGCCTGCCCACCGTCACCGACATTCTGTCGGAATTGGAAAAGCCCGGCCGCGACCCGCGCCCGGCCTTCAAGACCGCGACCTTCCAGGACGGGGTCGAGAAGATTTCGGACCTCCGACCCGGCATGCGCCTCGAAGGTGTCGTCACCAATGTCGCGGCCTTCGGCGCCTTCGTCGATATCGGCGTCCACCAGGACGGTCTCGTCCACATCTCGGTCCTGGCCGACCGGTTCGTGAAGGATCCGCGCGAGGTGGTGAAGCCGGGCGACGTGGTGCAGGTGCGTGTCGTCGAGGTGGATGCCAACCGCAAGCGCATCGCCCTCAGCATGCGTTCGGAGGAAGCGGGCGCGGCGCGACCGGGGCGACAGGAGGAGCGCCCCTCCTCACGGCCACAGCAGAGACCTGCGCCAAATCCGGCGCCACGCGGCCCGGCCCCGGACGGCGCGTTTGCCGAAGCCCTGCGCCGGGCGGCGGAGGGCAAGGACCGGGGACGCCGCTGACGGCGGCGTGCGTCTCCTCTCCCAAGAGACGATTTCGGTGACCTCGGGCGCGATCCGGACCCAGGCATAGGCTCTGAATCCCGTGATCGGGCTCTCGGCTGGACGGTGAGCGGTCATCGTGCCGTTCATGCCAAATGTTTCGCTGGGAACGTTTTCCGGCATCCGGCACGTCGCGTAAAGACCTCCGGCTGTCGCTGGCCCGTGCGGTGAAGAGGAGTCCAAGACCTACTTATCGTTGCGCACTGGGATTTGATTAACTTAGCTCTCAAACAAGGCAATGGGGTCGAGGCCGACATCGTTCGTGCGGCGTTGGTGGGCTGCATGAGCGTCAGAGACGATCGTTTTCTTACGCTCCGCTTTTTAACAGAAGTGAAAATCTGCAATGATTCACCAACTCGTCTATTATAGCCGTAACGTCGTGCAGGGTAACGACCGCGCAATGCTTACGAATTTGCGGGATATCGTTTCCACTTCTCAGCGAAATAATAGCAGAGACGGGATCACCGGCTTCCTCATCTTCGACAAGACGTGGTTCATTCAGGTTCTGGAGGGTGAGCAAGCCCAGGTGAGTGCCACCTATACTCGGATTGCACGCGACCCGCGCCACGCCACTGCAACCATCATGGATGCGCGCAATGTTCAGAGCCGCTCCTTCCCCAACTGGACCATGGGCGGCGCGATGCGAACGCCAGAGGTGGAAGAAGTCTACCTGCAGCACGGTATCGGAAGCGCGATCGAGCCGACACGCCTGAAGAGCGCTCACGTCATCAATCTCGCCCTCGATCTTCAGGCCTTCGATGCGGCCAAGCGTCAGGCGCAGCGTGTCGCCAGCTAGCCCCGGCACCTGAGGGTTCGCAGAGTGCACGGACGGCCATGGGTTTTGCTCGTCACCGTCTGGATAATCTGCAGAACCGGCCGTGACGGCTGAGCCGGGATCGGCGGCTCAGCACGCCGCCACGTTCACGGCCAGGCCGCCCAGCGACGTCTCCTTGTATTTCGCCTGCATGTCGTGGCCGGTCTGGCGCATGGTCTCGATGACCTCGTCGAGGCTGACCCGGTGGATGCCGTCGCCGCGCAAAGCCAGGGAGGCGGCCACCACCGCCTTGTTGGCCCCGAAGGCGTTGCGCTCGATGCAGGGGATCTGGACGAGGCCGCCGATCGGGTCGCAGGTCATGCCCAGATGGTGCTCCATGGCGATCTCGGCGGCGTTCTCGATCTGCAGGGTCGAGCCGCCGAGCAGCGCGGCCAGACCCGCCGCCGCCATGGCCGCCGCCGAGCCGACCTCCCCCTGGCAGCCGACCTCGGCGCCGGAGATCGAGGCGCGGCTCTTGATGAGACCGCCGATGGCGGCCGCCACCAGCAGGAATTCGCGGCCGCGCTCGTCCGACCAGCCGGGGCAGAAGTCGCGGGCGTAGCGCAGGACGGCCGGGACGATCCCGGCGGCGCCGTTGGTGGGGGCGGTCACCACCCGGCCGCCGGCGGCGTTCTCCTCGTTCACCGCGAGGGCGAACAAGCTGATCCAGTCCATGATCTCGTGGGCCGGCCGGGCGTTGAGGTGGCGGTTGGCCTCCAGGTCCTCGAACAGCTTCTTGGCCCGCCGGCGCACCTTGAGGCCGCCGGGCAATTCTCCGGTCTGGCGAAGCCCCCGGTCGATACAGGCGAACATCGCGTCCCGGATGGCGTCCAGCCCCTCGTCGATGGCCTCGCGGCTGCGGTTCGCGCCCTCGTTGGCGCGCTGGACCTGGGCGATGGAGAAGCCGGTGCGCAGGCAGGTGGCCAGCAGATCGGCGGCGCTGGCATAGGGGAGCGGAAACTCCACCGTCTCGCCCGCGCGGACCTCCTCCTCGCCGACGACGAAGCCGCCGCCAATGGAATAGCAGGTCACCGTGTCGAGGACCGTGCCGTGCCCGTCGAGGGCGCGGAAGCGCATGCCGTTGGTGTGCACCGGCAGCACCTCGGTGAAGTTGAAGACGAGATCGGTCTCGAGGGCGAAGGCCGGCCCGCCGAGGCCGAGCCGGCCCGTCCGCTTCGCCTCGGCCACGTAGGCGTCCACCCGGTCGGGGTCGATGGCGGCGGGGCTGTGGCCGAGGAGGCCGAGGAGGATGGCGATGTCGGTCCCGTGCCCGCGCCCGGTCCAGGCGAGGGAGCCGAAGATCTCGGCGCGGATCCGGGCGAGACCGGGACGGCGCCGCGTCCGCTCGCGGAAATCGAGGGCCGCCACCATCGGCCCCACCGTATGCGAACTCGACGGGCCGATCCCGATCTTGAACAGGTCGAAGGCGCTGATCATCGGTCCCGGTCCGTCTCATCCGCAGTATCGCGCGGCGTCGCGACCGCTCGTCTCATCGGCCTGATCTGAAGATCGGGCCTCGTCTTCGCAAGTGCGAAGCCAATTCCGTGGCGGCGGGATCATTCCTTGCCGGCCACCTCGTTGTCGTCGCGGGCGCGGTGCAGCAGGAAGATCGAGATCACCATGGTGAGGATGAGCCCGGACAGCACGCCGAGCTCGATCATCGAGGCGCGGAACAGCGCCTCGCGCTCGGCCGTCATCGGCGCGTGCATCACCTCGGAGGATTGCAGGGTGATGACGAGGACGCGCCGGATCGAGGCGATCAGCCCGACGATGAGGAAGGGCTCGCAGGTGAGCCGCCCCGAGCGCATCGAGACCCGCACCGTGTGCAGGATCTCCACTAGCATCAGGAGGAACAACAGACTGTCGACGATCTTGAGGAGTTCGCCCGAGCCCCCGAGATGGCGGATCGCGCCGAGGAGCAGGCCCGTCGCGTCGATGAGCGCGAGGATCGCCGTCCCGGCGAGGAGCAGCCCAAGGGCGGCATAGACGGCGTGTTCGGTGTGAAGGAAGACGAAGGCCGAAATCCGGGTCAGCCGGCCTTCCTGCTCGCTGTCTCGCGCCATGTCCCGCCCCCCTTTCCTTCAACTGTCGCGAAGGAGGCGAGAGTCCAGCCTCTGCGCCGGGATTCGCGCGTCAGTGGAAAAACGGCAGAAAGTGTGGCGCGTAGAGGCCGAAGCCCAGCATCACCAGGCCGGCGAGGCCCAGGAACCCGCCGGCCAGGGTCAGCGCGGCGATGCCGGTGATGACCTGGGCCGAGGCGAGCACGATGCCGATCTGGAAGGCGGCCGAGCCGAACTCGTAATGGTGGTAGCGATGGAGCGCGAGGTCGCGGTGCTCCTGCGAGGCCCGCGCCTTCTCCTGCAGCTCCTTGCGCCCGTCGCCGGTGGCGGGGTCCGATTCCCAGCGGGCCATGGTCTTCGCCCATTCGGCGCGCTTGGCCGCAATGGCCGGTGCATTGGCCGTCTCCGGCGGGATCAGAGCGAGGGTCTCGTCGGCGGTCTTGAGGATGGTGCCGCGGATGGTGCGGGCCTGATAATAGGCCCATTGGTTGGAGGATTCGACGTTGGCGCTGAGCGCTTCCGTCTGCGCACCCTTGGCCAGGGTCTCGGCCAGCGCCAGGAACAGCGCCAGCACCGAGATCAGCAGCGCGACCTTCTTGTTCGAGCCCTCGATGGCTCCATGACCCGACATGCCGGATGCTCCCGCTCGATTTCGACGGCGGCAGTCACAGCCGATCCGAAGAGGAAGCGCAACCGTTTCCTCCGCGGTACCCCCGCCGGCGCCGTCAATCCTTGAAGACGTAGCCCGCGTTGATCGTCAGGCCGACCTTGCGGCCGGCGGCGAGGCGGTGGGTGTCGGAGGCCTCCACCACCACGGCCTTGCCCTCGGAGCGGTCCACCTCGATCCGCTGGCGGCCCTGGCTGCGATAGGAGGAGCGGACATGGCCTTCGAGATGGGCCTGGTCGGGCTCGGCGAATTGCAGCTGCCACGGCCTTGCGTAGAGCTTGACCGGGCCGACGAGACCGGGCGGTGCCTTCACCGGGGTGAGGCGGCCGTTGACGCGGACCTCGCTCCCCTGGGCGATGGCCTCCACCTCGATCGTGTCGCCGAGGAACTTCAGCACGGTGGAGGAGACCGGGTTCTCCTGGACCTCGTCGGGGGTGCCGATCTGTTCGAGGCGGCCCTTGGACAGCACGGCGACGCGGTCGGAGAGCTCCAGCGCCTCGTCCTGGTCGTGGGTCACGAAGATCGTGGTCTGGCCGGTGCGGTCGTGGATCTCGCGCAGCCAGCGGCGCAGGTCCTTCCTCACCTGGGCGTCGAGGGCGCCGAAGGGCTCGTCCAGCAGCAGCACGCGGGGCTCCACAGCGAGGGCGCGCGCCAGCGCGATGCGCTGGCGCTGGCCGCCGGAGAGCTGCGACGGGTAGCGGTCGGCGAAGCCCGAGAGCTTGATGAGGTCGAGGAGATCGCCGACCCGGCGCTTGATCTCGGCCTTGGCAGGCCGGTCCGCGCGCTTCCGGGCGTTGAGGCCGTAGGCGATGTTCTCGGCGACACTCATGTGCTTGAACAGGGCGTAATGCTGGAACACGAAGCCGACGGCACGCTCCTGCACCGGAACGCGGGTGGCATCGTCGCTCCCGAAGATGATCCTCCCGCGATCGGGGAAATCGAGCCCGGCGATGATGCGCAGCAGCGTGGTCTTGCCCGAGCCCGAGGGGCCGAGCAGCGCCAGCAGCTCGCCCGCCCGCACGTCGAGGGAGAGGTCGTGCAGCACCGCCGCGGTGTCGAAGGTCTTCGACAGCCCCTCGACCCGGATCGCCGTGGACGAACCCAGCGGGTCAGTGGCGCCGTGCGCCTGCCGCGATCTCGGCGCTGAAGCGCCATTCGAGGAGGGATTTGACGAGGAGGGTGACAAGAGCGAGGCCGGCAAGGAGGGAAGCGACGGCGAAAGAGGCAACGAAGTTGTACTCATTGTAGAGGATCTCCACGTGGAGCGGCAGTGTGTTTGTCAATCCGCGGATGTGGCCCGAGACCACCGACACCGCACCGAATTCACCCATCGCCCGGGCGTTGCAGAGGAGCACGCTGTAGAGCAGCCCCCAGCGGATGTTGGGCAGCGTCACCGTCCGGAAGGCGTGCCAGCCGGAGGCGCCGAGGGTCAGCGCCGCTTCTTCTTCTGCGGTGCCCTGCTCCTGCATCAGCGGGATCAGCTGGCGGGCGACGAAGGGGAAGGTGACGAAGATCGTGGCGAGCACGATGCCGGGAACGGCGAAGATGATCTGGATGTCGTGCGCGAGCAGCCACGGGCCGAGGAGGCCCTGGGCGCCGAAGACGAGCACGTAGATCAGGCCCGAGACCACCGGCGAGACCGAGAACGGCAGGTCGATGAGGGTCACGAGCAGGTTCTTGCCGCGGAATTCGAACTTGGCGATGGCCCAGGAGGCCATGACGCCGAAGACGAGGTTGAACGGCACGGCGATGGCCGCGGTCAGCAGGGTAAGGCGGATCGCCGAGCGGGCATCCGTCTCGGAGAAGGCGGCGAGATAGGCCGACCAGCCCTTGGCGAAGGCCTGGATGAACACCGTCACCAGGGGCAGCACCAGGAACAGGGCTAGGAAGACCACCGCGATCCCGATCAGCAACGCGCGGACGGCGAAGCCTTCGGTGACCACGCTCCCGGCGCGGGCGGGGGGCCGGGTGGTGGCGAGGGCGCTAGACATATCCGAACCTCCTGCGGCTCCAGGCCTGGATCAGGTTGATGGCCAGCAGCGTCACGAACGAGATGCCGAGCATGATCGTCGCGATGGCGCAGGCGCCCCCGTAATCGAACTCGGAGAGCTTGATGACGATGAGGAGCGGCGCGATCTCGGAGACGTAGGGCAGGTTGCCGGCGATGAAGATGATCGAGCCGTATTCCCCGACGCCGCGGGCGAAGGCGAGGGCGAAGCCCGTGAGCACGGCCGGGATCAGCGGCGGTACCACCACCTTGATCAGGGTATGCCAGCGATCGGCGCCGAGGGTGGCCGAGGCCTCCTCGATCTCCTTGTCGATCTCCTCGATCAGAGGCTGCACCGTCCGCACGGCGAAGGGCAGGCCGATGAAGACCATGGCGATGTAGATGCCCACCGGCGTGTAGGCGGCCTCGACCCCGAGCTTGGCGAGCTGCTCGCCGACGAGACCGTTCGGCGCATAGAGGGAGGCCAGGGCGATGCCGGCGACGGCGGTTGGCAGGGCGAAGGGCAGGTCCACCACCGCGTCCACGATCTTGCGGCCGGGGAACCGGTAGCGGGTGAGCACCCAGGCGATGAGGAACCCGAAGACCGAGGCGGTGAGCGCTGCGAGGAGCGACACGCCGAAGCTCACGCGCAGGGCGCTGGCGACGCGCGGATCGGTGGCCACCTCCCAGATCCCCCACAGGCCGAGGCCGGAGGCACGGGCGACGAGGGCGGCCAGCGGCAGCAGCACGATGATGCCGAGGCAGGTCAGGGTGTAGCCGAAGGTGATGCCGAAGCCCGGAATCACGCTGGGCTGACGGAAGCGTCGTCTCGGACGCAGAGGGGGCTCTGCCATGGGGTGGTCCTGAAGTGGGTCGCCTCGCTCACGCATCGGCGGGTCGGGAAGCGGGTGCGATGTCCGGCGGAAGGTCGCCCTCCGCTCCGCGGGCACCCTCCCCGTGACGGCTACGGGTCACACATTTCGCGGTCTGCGCTGACGAGCCCTCCTCCCCCTTGTGGGGAGGAGTTGGAGGTGGGGGTGGTCGGGCGACCCTCAAGCTGCGGAGGCAAGCGGCGCCACCCCCACTCCTGACCTCTCCCCACAAGGGGGAGAGGGACGCGCTCTGCCGTTAATAGCGGATGTGTGAATCCCGTAGCCGCGACGGGGGAGGGGCGCGTTACTGCGGCGGCTTGCTCAGCTGGTCGAACAGGCCGCCATTGTCGAAGTTCTTCTTCTGGATATCGTCCCAGTTGCCCTGGAGATCCTCGATCTTGAAGAGCTTCAGCTCGGGCAACTGCGCGAGATGCTCGGGCTTGGCGGCCTCGCGCTTGATCGGACGGTAATGGTGCTTGGCGAAGATCGCCTGCGCCTTGTCCGTGTAGAGGAACTGGAGGTAGGCCTCGGCCTGCTTGCGGGTGCCCTTCTTGTCGACATTGGCGTCGACCAGGGCCACCGGCGGCTCGGCGTAGATCGAGGTCGGCGGTACGACCACGTCGAACTTGTCGCGGCCGAACTCGTCGAACACGAGATAGGCCTCGTTCTCCCAGGTCGGCAGCACGTCGCCGAGACCGCGCTGGGCGAAGGTCACGGTGGAGCCGCGCGCCCCCGTATCGAGCACCGGCACCTGCTTGTAGAGCTGGCCGACGAAGGCGTTGGCCTTGTCGACATTCTTGCCTTCCTTCTCGTAGGCGTAGCCCCAGGCCGCGAGGAAGTTCCAGCGCCCGCCGGCGGAGGTCTTCGGGTTCGGGGTGATCACCTTCACGTCCGGCTTCACCAGGTCGCCCCAGTCCTTAACGTTCTTCGGGTTGCCCTTGCGCACCAGGAAGACCACGGTGGAGGTATAGGGCAGGCCCTCGTTGGGCAGTTTGGTGCGCCAATCGGCGCGAATCTTCTTCGAGATGCGGCTGATCGCGTCGATGTCGGAGGGGATGCCCAGGGTCACCACATCGGCGGGGATGCCGTCGATGACGGTGCGGGCCTGCGAGCCCGAGCCGCCATGCGCGGCCCGGATGGTGACCGTCTCGCCGGTCTTGGCCTTCCACTCCTCGATGAAGGCCGCGTTGATCTCCTTATAGAGTTCCCGCGTCGGATCGTACGAGACGTTGAGGAGTTCGGTCTGCGCCTGGGCGGTGCCGGATGTCAGCAGCGCGGAGCCGAGCCCCGCCGAGACCAGGCCGACCGAACCGGCGCACAGGGCGAGGATACGCCTTCTCTGGGAGAGACGGCGGGCGTTGGGCGTCGAGGACATGGTCGAGCTCACAGGGTTGTCTCCGGCTACGTCGCGGCGCGGGAACGTTGCCGTCCCGATGCCCCGGTGATGCTACGTTTCGTTCTTTTTAAAGAACAATGTCAAGCTTGGCCGGATTGGCGTTACTGAGCTTAGATAGGTAATTCTCCTTTAAAAAACGAGTCCCTGAAGAACTCCAGGCGGCATGGAGAACGAAAATCTCTCCGTTGCCGGCGATTTGGAACAAGATGCTCAGGGAGGCTGGTTCTTTAGAAAGGACGTTCCGCCCCGGATCACGCGCCGATCCGCATGGCGGACTCCGGCCGATCGCGAGGGCCGCTAGGCCGGCGAATCGGCGAAACGGAGAGCGGGGCCGGACGGCGTCGGACCGATCCATGGAGGCACGACGAAGCGCCGGTTGCGGCATGCCGCGACCGGTCGTCCGGGCTGGGTGGCTCTCGCCATGTCGAGGGCCGTGATGTGGAGGCAGGCTGGAACGCCGAAGCGTCTCGCGGGGGCCGTTCAGTCGGAGGCGAGGGCGACCAGGGAGAACAGGGTCGCGAGCAGGATGTTTCCGGCGACGACGAGAACGAGGACAGTCATGGGATCGGGTTTCGCGGGTTGGCTGCGGACGGGCCGGGCAGGTCCGGCGCGTTGGCGGAACCCATAGCACCGCAATTCTGAACGGCGTGTGTCGTCCCGCTCATCCGGCGTGACGAGTCAGCCCTTCGTGCGGCCGAGCTTCGTCAGCAGCGTCTCGATCCGCTCGCCCACTGGTTCGACCAGTGAAGCCGCATAATGGGTGCGCAGGTTCAGCCCGAGATGGCGTCGTACGCTCGCGGAGAGCGCCACCGGTCTTGCCCGGTGTGCTCGACCGTCCTGCCCGTCATCCGGCTGCATTTTGGTCATGAGGGGCGGCTCCGCTCATACTCGACTTTCTCACGGGTGAGTGAGTCGGTCGTGACCAGAAGGCTCCCACGGATTGGTTAAGAACAATTTTATCGATTCCGCGAAAGACGCATGCGGCCGAGCTTTGCCGGGCGCCGCCAGTTTTCCTCTTTCCTGTCAATGACATTTTACATTTCCAGGGCGAAATAAATCCGCCGCCCGTCCCTCCGGGAGGAAATGGCACGCCTGCAAAGGGTTGCCTCCGGCCGACCCCTCGGCCGACCCGCCGACAGGGTTACCGAATGGTTTCCGGCTGTGGACGGCTGCACCGAAGCGGGGTTACAACGCTCTCGCTGGCTGAGTCGGATTCAAGTGTTCAGAGAGCAAAAACTGCACGAAGGGGAGATCTTCAAAGAATGCAGACCATCACCATCACAGTGCGAGAGCGCGACACCGTATTGGCGGCATTGCGTTACTATCAATTCTATCGCCTTCAGGGCCATCCCTTCGATCCTCGGCAAGATCACCTGATCGATGCAATTGCAAGCCACTCAGGTGAAAGTCTAGATCTTGCGGAGATCGATGATCTGTGTGCCGGCATTCAGGGCAACAAACACGCCTTCAGCGCGGCCGCCTAGGACCCCCGAAGGAACACTCCATCGACGGCGGCGGCCTTTCCGCGCTGCCTCCAATACAGGGACGGGCGAGCCGGCGTGCATTTCGCGTCCGTGTCGATACGACGCCGGTCGCGGCGGATGTCCGAGACGGCCTCGAAAGAAGAAAATTCTCTTTTCACGCTTTGCCGGGACATCCCCACGACCCGCCGCGCCATCGCGCAACGGGCCATCGTGCGGGCCACAGGCACCGTGCCGGGCTCCCCCGGCCGGTGCGCCGCGACGGCGGTCGCACCCGCGCCTCACGGAGCCGTGGCGAGCTGGCTCTTGGCGCGCTCCAGCGCGGCGTTACAGGCCTGGGCGTCGCCCTTGCCGTCGGCGGTGCGGGCCTCGTCCAGGGCGACCTTGGCCTGCATCGCGGCATCGGAGCCCTTGCCGGCTTCTGCGGATTTCTCCGGCGGAGCGGCCGGGGTCGAGGCATTGCCTCCCTGCCCGGCCTCCCCCTGGCCTTCCCGCGCGCCGGCCGCCGCCTTGCCCGAGGTCGAGGCCGAGATGGCGCCGGTCGCCTCCTCCTTCACCTTCGCCTCGAGGCGCGCGATCTCCTCCGAACACGGGGAGGCGAGGACCGGGCCGGCCGCGAGGCTGGCGGCGAATCCGGCTGCCAGCAAGGCGGCGAAGGAACGGGGTCTCTGAAACATGGGGCATCCTCAACGGGGGGCTGTGACGGGACAACCCGCCGCCCGCCCCTTCGGCTCCGCCGGAGCGGCGAAGTTTACGCCTCGGCGAATCCCGGCCGCGCACCGCCATGGTCGTGGTCGCATTCGCCGTGATCCGCCAGAACCTGGATGACCCGGCACTCGCCCACCCGTCCGTGGCCGCATTCCGTCACCATGCGCTGCAACTCCGTGCGCAGGGAGACCAGCCGGGCGATGCGCTGCTCCACCTCGGCCAAGTGACGCCGGGCGAGGCGATCCACCTCGGCGCAGGATTCCTCCGGCTCGGCGCTCATGGCGAGGAGCTCGCGAATCGCCTCGACCTCGAAGCCGAGTTCGCGGGCGTGCCGGATGAAGTTGAGCCGCGCCACCTCGGCGTCGCCGTAGCGGCGCTGCTGCCCGTCGGTACGCGGGGGCGAGGGCATCAGCCCGACCTGCTCGTAATAGCGGATCGTCGGCACCTTCACCCCGGCGCGGCGCGACAGAATTCCGATCGAGAACGTCATTTTCCGCTTGATCCTCTAGTCGCTAGAGCTTGTAGGCTCCTGTTTAACGACGAAACGAGGAGAGAGCCATGGCCGAATCCTGCTGCGGCACGAGCGCGAACGAGCCTGACACCCACACGCATGCCCATGCACCGGGCGACGGGCATCACCATGCCGCGGCGACGCAGGCGCCCAAAGCCTCGCCGCACGAAGAATCCTGCGGCTGCGGCGGGGGCGTCCCGGTCTTCGACGGGGTCGATCCGCGCTACAAGCGGGTGCTGTGGTTCGTCATCGCCCTCAACGGCGCGATGTTCGTCACCGAGATGGCGGCCGGGCAGGCGGCCGGCTCGCAGGCGCTGAAGGCGGACGCCCTCGACTTCCTGGCCGATACCGTCACCTACGGCCTCAGCCTCGCGGTCATCGGCGCGAGCCTGCGCACCCGGTCGTTGGCTGCTCTAGCCAAGGGGGTGAGCCTCAGCCTGATGGCGGTCTGGGTCTTCGGCTCGACGCTCTACCAGACCCTCGTCCTCGGCGTGCCGAGCGCGGAATGGATGGGCGGCATCGGCCTGCTGGCGCTCGCCGCCAACGTTGCCTCGGTCCTGCTGCTGATGCGCTACAAGGACGGCGACGCCAATGTCCGCTCCGTCTGGCTGTGCTCGCGCAACGACGCCATTGGCAACATCGTGGTGATGGGCGCGGCGCTCGCCGTCTGGGGCACCACGTCGGCCTGGCCTGACCTCGCGGTCGCCGCCCTCATGGCCGGCATCTTTCTCACCTCCTCGGTCCAGATCCTGAAACAGGCCTGGTCCGAGTATCGCGAGGGCAACCGGGCGGCGCAGGCCGTCCCGGTGGGGTGAGGCCCGAAAGGCTGTTCTGCCTTCGGCGCTCCCAATTCGGGACCTCATCCTGAGGTGCCGAAGCGAAGCGGAGGCCTCGAAGGAGGCCTCCAGTTCGCGCAGTCGGCTCTGGACCCCTCCTTCGAGGCCGCTTCGCGGCACCTCAGGATGAGGTGGAGGGCTGGACCACGTGTCGAACGATTTGACCCTCCGGCCCAGGTCTTCGGGCCGGAGGGTCTTTGTGCTTACGAGCTCAGCTGGTCGCGGATCGGCAGTTGCCGGATGCGGCGGCCGGTGGCGGCGAAGACCGCGTTGGCGATGGCCGGCGCCACGGGGGGGACGCCCGGCTCGCCGACGCCGCCGAGCGGACGGCTGTAGTCGTTGTTCTGGATCAGGTGGACGTGCAGTTCCTTCGGGGCGGCGTCGAGACGGGTGATCTCGTAGCCGTCGAAGTTGTTCTGCTGCGCGCGCCCGTCCTTGAAGGTGATCTCGGCCGACAAGGCCAAGCCCATCCCCATGACGACGGCGCCCTCCATCTGCGAGCGGATACGCTCCGGGTTGACGTGCGGCCCGCAATCGACGGCGATGTCGATGCGCTTGACCGAGACCTCACCCTTGGCGCCCACTTCGACCTCGGCCGCCACCGCCGTATGGGTGACGAAGCTGTAATGTCCGGCAATGCCGAGGCCCCGTCCCTTCGGCAGTTTGCGACCCCAGCCGATCCCCTTGGCCGCCGCCTCGATGACACCGCGCAGGCGCGCGGTCTCGATCGGGTAGCGGGCGGGATCTTCGCCATAATTCCAGACATCGCCGATGCTGGTCGGGTCGATCACCCGGTCCGGGCCGATCAGGGCCAGCAGGTACTCCTTCGGATCCTTGCCCGCGGCATGCGCCAACTCGGCGACGAAGGACTGGATCGCGAAGGCGTGCGGGATGTTCGAGACCGAGCGGAACCAGCCGATCCGCACATGCGCATCCGCCGCCGGATTCTCGAGGCGGATGTTGGGCACGTCGAAGGGCGTGTTGGTCAGCCCCATTCCGAGCTCGAAGGGGAGCTCGTTCTTGGCGCCGGCCGCGAAGATCGACCCGATCGTCGGGGCGGCCGAGCGGTGGAGCCAGGCCACCGGCATGCCCTTGTCGTCGAGGCCGGCCTCCAGGCGCTCCACCGAGATCGTGTGGTAGTAGCCGTGATGGAGGTCGTCCTCGCGGGTCCAGGTGAGCTTCACCGGGGCGCCGTCCATGGCTTGCGAGCACAGGGCGGCCTCGAGCACGTAATCGGGCTTCGACTTGCGGCCGAAGCCGCCGCCGAGCAGCGTCACGTTCACCCGCACCTTGTCGGCGGGCAGATTGAGCTTCTTGGCCAGGCGGTCATGAGTCGCCTGGGGCGCCTGGGTGCAGGCCCAGGCTTCGCAGAACCCGTCCTTGATCCGCACGGTGGCGGCCGGCGGCTCCATCGGAGCCTGGACGAGATGGGGCACGAAATACTCGGCCTCGATCCGCTGCTTGGCCTTGGCCATGGCGCCGTCGACGTCGCCCTGGTTGCGAACGACCTTGCCGGGGGCGCGTGCCGCCTTCTCCAACTCGCCCCGGAAGGCGACCGAATCGTAAGTCGCGTTCGGGCCGTCGTCCCAGGTGATCTTCAGGGCCTCGCGGCCCTTCATCGCCGCCCAGGTGTTCTTGGCGATGACGGCGACGCCGCCGATCGGCTGGAACTCGGACGGGATCTCGGGAGCGTCGATCTTGAACACCTTGACCACGCCGGGGACCTTCATGGTCTCGGCATCGTCGTAGCTCGCCACCTTGCCGCCGAAGACCGGCGGGCGGGCGACGAGGGCGTAGAGCATCCCGTCGAGGCGGGTGTCGAGGCCGTAGATCGCCTTGCCCGTGGTGATGTCGCGGTTGTCGATGAGGCCGATCTTGCCCTTGCCGATGAACTTGAAGGCTTTGGGGTCCTTCAGGGTCACGGTCTCGCGGGCGGGCACGGCGAGTTCGGCGGCGGCTGCCGCGACATCGCCGTAGCCCAGCGTGCGCTTCGACTTGGCGTGGGTGAGGACCGAGTTCTCGGCCTTCACCTCCGACGCCGGCACGCCCCATTGCTTGGCGGCGGCCTGGACCAGCATGGCCTTCGCCGCCGCACCCGCATGGCGCAGATGCGGGAAGAAGTGGCGGAGCGAGCGGGAGCCGTCGGTGTCCTGGTTGCCGAACCGGGCTTCGTCCCCCCAGGCCTGGGCGACCTTCACCTTGGCCCAATCCGCTTCGAGTTCGTCGGCGACGACGAGGGCGACGGAGGTGCGCACGCCCTGGCCCATCTCCGAGCGGTGGCAGGTGATGGTCACGGTGCCGTCCGGGGCGATGGCCACGAACACCTTCGGGTCGTCCTGCCAGCCATGCGGCATGGCATCGGCACCAAATTTCTTCGGCTCGTCCTTCTTGTCCTCCGCCTTGGCGGAATCCTTCCAGGACAGGGCGAGGACCAGGGCGCCCAGTCCGCCGAGCATGGCGCGGCGGCTGACATTGGCGAGAGCGCTGGGCGCTTCCGAAGCGGCGGCGGTCGTCTCGGTGGCGAGATCGGCCATGATCTGTGCGTCGTGAATCACAGGCGCTCTCCCTTGTTGGCGGCCGGCGCGTTTCCGGCGGCCTGATGGATCGCGGCGCGGATGCGCGGATAGGTGCCGCAGCGGCAGAGGTTGCCACTCATGGCCTCGTCGATCTGGTCGTCGCTGGGCTTGGGCGTCTCCTTGAGGAGGGAGGCCGCCTGCATCATCTGCCCGCACTGGCAGTAGCCGCATTGCGAGACGTTGAGGTCGCGCCACGCCGCCTGGACCGGGTGGTTGCCGTCGGGGGAAAGCCCCTCGATGGTCACCACCTCCTGGCCCTCGGCCGCGGAGATGGGGGTGACGCAGCCGCGTACGGCGGTGCCGCCGAGGTGGATGGTGCAGGCGCCGCAGAGGGCCTGCCCGCAGCCGAACTTGGTGCCGGTGAGGCCGACTTCGTCGCGCAGGAACCATAGCAGCGGCATGTCGGGATCGCCGTCGAAGCTGCGTTCAGCTCCGTTCACGGTGAGTTTGATCATCGGTGTATCCTGTCATCGCTCAGGCCACGGACCGGTCTAGATCGGCTGGCCACCAATCCGTCGGGCTCGCGAATACCTTGGAGGTCGTCAGTCAGGCGCGGGGCGAGCGCGACGTCGTCCCGCATCGAAACGTGATTGAGGTGCGGCAGCGGATCCGGCGCCCCTCGACAGGGAGCCGTCGCAGTGCACGAAGCGCCCACGCCCCGTACCTCATAATGAATCCAATTAAACGGTAGGGGTGCTGCAGTGCAACGGCCAGCAGCGAAGGGTGCCGCTTTCGCGAAGCTCGGCCGCGGATTCGATGTGCTGTTGCGCACAGCGCGTATCGGACGTCCGCGACGCTTTCGAATGTCGCTCGTTGTCTATGCCGGTTCGGCCGACATCGATCCCGCAGGCGTCGATGATCCGCCAAACCTTTCGAAACGCTTGATATCGTGGCGGTCACCGCGTGACATCGTTCGACCTGCTCGGAGTCTGTCCGGCCGGATGTCCCGGCGGATGCTCATGCCCGACTCGACCATCCCATCAGCCCCCCTCATCCTGAGGTGCCCGCGTCAGCAGGCCTCGAAGGAGGCTTCCAGTCGGCGCGCGATCCCTGGATGCCTCCTTCGAGGCCGCTTCGCGGCGCCTCAGGATGAGGTGAAGTGTCGGAGAACCACCGCAAACAGGCGCTCAGGTCTCCACGAGGCCGAAGCTGGACCCGCTCGCCTCGGAATCACCGCGCCCATGGGGCAGAGCGAGGTACTCCGATGAGCGCATTTCGATGAGGCGCGATACCGTGCGGTCGAACTCGAACGCCTCGCGGCCGTCGGTCGCCGTGTAGAGACCGGTCGGCTCGGCCGCCGCCGAGGCGATGAGTTTCACATGGGCGTCGTAGAACGTGTCGACGAGGGTGATGAAGCGCTTGGCCTCGTTGCGGTTCGCCTCGCCCATCACCGGGATTCCCGAGACGATCACCGTCTGGAAGGAGTGGGCGATGGCCATGTAGTCGGAGGCGCCGAGCGGCTGGGCGCAAAGGTCGGCGAAGCCGAACCGGGCGACGCCGGCGGCCTCCTCCGGCACGGCCACCTCGCGGCCCTTCACCCGGATCGTGGCCGGCTTGCCCCTCGCCTTGCCGGTAAGGCCCTTGAAGGCCTGGGTGAGGGCGGCCTCGGCCGCCTCGTCGGCGGGCACATGATAGACCGAGGCGCCGCCGAGCTTCTCCAGGCGGAAATCCGTGCGGGAATCGAGGCGCAGGATCTCGACCCGGCTCTTCAACTCCGCGACGAAGGGCAGGAACAGGGCGCGGTTGAGACCGCCCTCGTAGAGCCGGTCGGGTTCCACGTTGGAGGTCGCCACCACGGTGACGCCGCGCTTGAACAGAGCCCCGAACAGCCGCCCGAGGATCATCGCATCGGCGATGTCGGTCACGGTGAATTCGTCGAAGCAGAGCAGCGTCGCCTCGTCGGCCAGCGCGTCCGCCACCACCGGGATCGGGTCGTCGCCCTTGGCCGTGCCCGCCTTGAGCGCCTGCCGGTGGGCGTGGATGCGCTCATGGGCATCCGAGAGGAAGCCGTGAAAATGGACGCGGCGCTTCTTGCCCGGCGCCGCCTCGTGGAACAGGTCCATCAGCATGGTCTTGCCGCGCCCGACGGAGCCCCAGATGTAGAGGCCCTTGGGCGGGCCTTCGCCGTCGCCGCTGCGCCCGAACAGCCAGCCGAGCGCGCTGCCCTTCTTCGCCCGTCTGCGCCGGTCGAGATCCTGGACCAGCCTGTCGAGGGCCTGCACCAGATGAATCTGGGCCGGGTCGCGCTCGATGGCGCCGGACGAGACCAGCATGTCGTAGCGTGCCGCGACCGGACCGGGAGGAGAATCGCCGCCCTGCGAACCGGCGGACGGGGCGGAACCTGAGGGGGGACTCACGACGATGGCGACCTCGGATACGAGACGGCGCGATGGCCGCGCGCGCGTCGATGGAACCGGTCCGGCGACAGGTCCGAAGACCGGAGGCCCGAAGACCGGTCTGCCGCGCGTCGCCGGGGGGATCAAGCGCGGCGCGTCGGCGGGATGACGTTTTGTTGCATTGCACAAAACCGGGGCCGATGCCATCTGGTGGCCTCCTCGAGGGAGGTTACGCCCGGAGCCCGCGCAGCATGCGCGTTGTCATTCCGGAGTACGGCACCACGATGCCCGACACGATTCCGACCGGACCGAATGTCCGGCGCCTCTGGCCGAGCGACCGTGCCATGGTCGAGGCCTATTTCCTGCGGCTCGACCCCGATACCAGAGCCAACCGCTTCATGGCCGCCCTGAGCGATGCTGCGGCCGTCGCCTACGCCGCCCGCGCCCTCACGGTCGAGGGGCTGGTCTTCGGCGGTTTCGTCGAGGGGACGTTGCGCGCGCTCGGCGAATTGCGCCCGCTCACCGGCCCCGTGCCGGGGCTGAGCCTCGGCCGCGACGCGGAAGCGGCCTTCGCCGTGGAGCGCGGGTTCCGCCGCAATGGCCTCGGCCATGCGCTCTTTCGACGGATCGTCTCGGCGGCGCGTAACCGCGGCGTCCGCGACCTTCATGTCCGCTGTCTCAGCCGGAACGGCCCGATGCGTGGGCTCGCCACCAAGCTCGGCGCCGAGGTGACCCTGGCCGATGGCGAGGCGGAGGGGGCGCTCGTCCTCGCCCGTCCGACGCCGATCTCCCTCTGGCGGGAGGGGCTCGACGAGGCGCTGGATTTCACCCTGGCGGTGGCCGCCGCCGCCGAGCCGCTGAAACGGGCGGCGTGAGAGATGGCGTCACTCGGCGGATTGGCGGCGAGGTCGCCGGACGCTATCCTCGGTCACTCTCGGGCGTCGCCGTCGCCTTCGGCTTTGTATTCGCCCGGCTCCTGTTCGAAAAGATCGCTCCGCCATGAGATCCGCGCTCGCTGCCTGTATCGTCCTGGCTCCCCTCGCCGTCTCGGCGCAGGAGCGGCCGGCGACCCCTGCCATGCTCTGCGCCGACGCCGCCGCCCTGGTGAACCGCGTCGGTGCCATCGTGATGACGACGGGGCCGATCACCTACGACAGGATCGTCCGCGACGGCGGGTTCTGTCCCCTGCCGGAAGCGCCCAAACCCGCCTACGAACTCACCCGTGACGTGGCGAAATGCTTCGTCGGGTATGTCTGCCGCGACAAGTTCAACGAGGGCAGCACGCGCGACTGACTCCGGTCGCGGCTGAAGGCCACGGCCAAGCTGCCATGTTGAAGCCAAGTCTCCACCCGATGGCTGCCGCACCACGGCGCTAACGAAGCTCCTTCGATCACGATCGGGGAGGGGGCTTCTCATGACCAACGGCGAGAATCCGGCACAGGATCGGCGTTCCCGGGAGGGACACGCCACGACGCGCCTGGAACATTGCGTCGCCCGTACGCTGCGGGTGATCGAGGCGGCCCGCATCGAGCGGGAGGATGCACCGGTGAAGGCGGCCCGCCGCCATCTCGCCGAGATCTATGGTGTCACGCGGCTCAACCGACGCCTGGAGCGCAATCGACATTCGGCCTGAATCTGGCGGCGTTCAGCGCGGCGCACGCCCCGGTTTCATCGCCAGCCAGATCGTATGGCGGGCGCCGCTGGTGACATTGGCCCTGACCGGAACCTCCTCCACGGCGAACCCGCCCCGGCGAAGGCGCTGGGTAAAGGTCCGGTCCGGATGATGCGCGGACCATACGGCGAGCACGCCGCCGGGCCGCAGGGCCGTCATGGCCGCGCCCAATCCCGCCCCGTCATAGAGCCTGTCATTGGCCGCCCGCGTGAGCCCGTCGGGGCCGTTATCGACGTCGAGGAGGATCGCGTCGTAGGCGGCGGTCGCCGAGCGGATCGCGCCGACGACATCGCCAATCCGCAAGGCTACCCGCGTATCGTCGAGGGCATTCGCCGACAGGGCGTTCAACGGCCCACGCACCCATTCCGCCACGTTCGGCACGAGTTCGGCGACGACGATCGCGGCGTCGGGGCGCAACGCATCGAGGGCCGCGCGCAGGGTGAAACCCATGCCGAGACCGCCGATCAGGAAACGCGCGCCCGCGCGGCCTCCGACCCGCTGCGCCGCGAGTGTCGCGAGCGCCTTCTCCGAACCGCTGAGGCGGCTGTTCATCAGCTCGTTATGTCCGAGCTGGATCGAGAATTCGGTGCCGCGCTGAAGCAGCCGCAACTGGCCCGCGTCCCCGGGGATCGGTGCGGTGTCGAGGACGAGCCAGGGAATCATGAGCGGGACCGGCGGGACTGCATGCCGACCCGGCTATCACAGCCGGGGCGGGGGAGCACGCGATGCCGGGCAGGCGCCCCTCCCCCGACAGGGAAGGGGCCATTGGCATCCGGCTAGAACAGGCCCTCGATCTGCCCGTTGGCATCGAGATGGATGCCTTCCGAGGCGGGGACCTTGGGCAGGCCGGGCATGGTCATGATCTCACCGCAGATCACCACGACGAAGCCGGCGCCGGCCGAGAGCCGCACGTCGCGCACCGAGATGAGGTGGCCCGAGGGAGCACCCATCAGGTTCGGGTCGGTGGAGAACGAGTACTGCGTCTTGGCCATGCAGACCGGCAGGTTGCCGTAGCCGTCCTTCTCGAACTGGGCGAGCTTGGTGGCCGCCTTCGATTCCACCTGGATGTCGCCCGCGCCATAGAGCTTGGTGGCGATGGTCTTGACCTTGTCGGTGAGCTTGGTGTCGGTCTCGTAGGCGAAGGTCAGCGGCTTCTGCTCGCCCTCGGCGAGCTTGACCACGGCCTGCGCCAGTTCCTCGGCGCCGGCTCCGCCTTCCGCCCAATGCTTGCAGGTGATGGCCTCGACCTGGAGCCTGTCGCGGCACAGCTCCTTCAGCTTGGCGTGCTCGGCATCGGTGTCGGCGTAGAAGTGGTTGACGCCGATGACCACGGGCAGGCCGAAGCCGCGCACGTTCTCCACGTGGCGGGCGAGGTTGGCGAAGCCCTTTTCCAGGGCGTCGAGGTTCTCGGAGCCGAGCTCCTTCTTCGACACGCCGCCATGCATCTTGAGGGCGCGCACCGTGGCGACGATGACCACCGCCGAGGGCTTCAGCCCCGCCTGCCGACACTTGATGTCGATGAACTTCTCCGCGCCGAGATCGGCGCCGAAGCCGGCTTCGGTGACCACGTAATCGCCGAGCTTGAGGCCGGCGCGGGTGGCGATCACCGAGTTGCAGCCATGGGCGATGTTGGCGAAGGGGCCGCCATGGATCAGGGCGGGGTTGCCCTCCAGGGTCTGGACGAGGTTCGGCTGCAGCGCGTCCTTGAGGAGCACGGTCATCGCACCCGTGGCCTTCACGTCGGCGAGCGTCACCGGTTTGCGGTCGCGGGTCTCGGCGATGACGATGCGGCCGAGACGGGCCTCGAGGTCGTCGAGGTCACGGGCGAGGCAGAACACCGCCATGACTTCCGAGGCCACGGTGATGTCGAACCCGTCCTCGCGCGGGAAGCCGTTGGCGACGCCGCCCAGCGACTGGGTGATCGACCGCAGGGCGCGGTCGTTCATGTCGACGACCCGGCGCCAGTGGATGCGGCGCACGTCGATATTGAGCTCGTTGGCCCAGTAGACGTGGTTGTCGATGAGCGCGGCGGCGAGACTGTGCGCCGAGGTGATGGCGTGGAAATCGCCGGTGAAGTGCAGGTTGATCTGCTCCATCGGCACGACCTGAGCTTTGCCGCCGCCGGCGGCACCCCCCTTCATGCCGAAACAGGGGCCGAGCGAGGGCTCGCGCAGGCACATCACGGTCTTCTTGCCGATACGGTTCAGCGCGTCGCCGAGGCCGACAGTGGTCGTGGTCTTGCCTTCGCCCGCCGGAGTCGGGCTGATGGCGGTGACGAGGACGAGCTTGCCCTCGGGCTTCGATTCCAGCGACTTGATGAAGGCGTGGTCGATCTTGGCGATGTGTTTGCCGTAATGGTGCAGGGCGTCTTCCGGCACGCCGATCTTCTCTGCCACCTGGGTGATGGGCTGCAGGGTAGCCGCGCGGGCGATCTCGATGTCTGAGGGCATGGGTCTCTCCCGGTCTGTCGTCGCGATGGCGTGTCGCGCTGAATGCTTCTTTTAGACGATCGTGGGTTCGGGGCGTGCGGCATCGACCTGCCTGGAACCTATGCTTCACCGTTGCCATCACTGTGAGCGATGGAGCAAGCAAAAGCGCGTCGGAATTTTTCAACGCGTCTGCAAAATTTCATTTGAGAACGCGGAATCCCGCATGGATCGCCCGCGGCGGTGGGCGGGGCCGGCGTCAGCCCGACATCGCCGTCGCCGTGTAGCCGGCCTGGTCCAGAGCCTCGGCGATCGTCAGGGCCTGGGCATCGGTGGTGATCGCCACGCGCCCGTGATCGCGGTCGACGGCGATATGCGCCTCAGGATCGATCCGGAGGATCGCCTTGCGCACGGCCTCGGCGCAGCCGTCGCAGGTCATGCCGTCCACCTGCATCAGCAGGTCCACCCGTCTCGCGTCCATCCACCCGCTCCCGTCGCTGGGTCATGTCCCGCACCCATGTAGAGCCAAATCCCCTCCCGCCGCGAGGGGAATGACCCCGGCGGCCTCGGCGGCGATGCCAGACTGGCTGAAGCCAAGCTTGGAAGCTCATGCAACACATGGCAAAAAACCGGTTCACGCAGCCTGCGCCCATCTTGTGGGACCTCGTCGTCTCGGCGACAACCGGAGCCTGTCCCGACTTGCGGAATCCGTGACCGGGACCCTGCATCTCCGCTCGATCGTCGTGAGGGTAAGAGTATTCCGATGGCCCGGATCGTCGGCCGACGCACGGTCCCGTGGCTCCTGAGTCTCATCGGGTTCGTGGTCCTGGCGCCGCTCGCAGTGATCTCCCCCATCGGCGGCGCCTTCGGATTGGCGGCCATGGGTGGCTTCGTCGCCATCCTGGCCGCGCGCCGGGCGCATAAGCTCGACCAGCGCTGCGAGAAGCTCTCGGGCGAATTCGACATTCTCTCGCAACGCCTCGTGCGCCTGGAGACGGTGGCCCGCCTCATCGCCGACCAGCAGATGCGGATCGAGCGCGCCCGCGCCGACGAGGCCGAACCGGCACAGGGCAAGCAGGCTGGGAATGCCGCGGTGGAGGCCGCCGTCGAGGAGGTCACGGCGGAAATCGGCCTGCTCAGCGGCATCGTCCGCGAACTCGCCGCCGTGGTCGCCACGCAGGATGGTGAGATTGCCCGCCTCAAGGAGACGCCGCCAGCGGCTCCCGCCCCGGCTCCTGTCGTCCGGCCGGTCGCCCATCATACCGTCCCTGATGCCCCCGTCGTCCCGCCGCCTTCCCCGGCATTCCGCAACGAGACGGGCGGGGCGCCTTGGGTGCCCCGAGCCTGGCCGCCGCTCGAGCGGTCCGAGCCCGTCACGGACCGGCCGCGGCCGGACCGGAGCCGCGATGCGGTCATGGTCGCGGCCTTCGACGGCGACGGGCTCGAGGTCCATCTCCAGCCCATCGTCTCCCTGCCCCAGCGCAAGGTCGTGTCCTACGAGGCACTGGCGCGCCTGCGCCTCGGCGCCGACATCCTCAAGCCGGAACTGTTCCTGCCGGTCCTCGAACGCCATGGGCGGACGACCGAACTCGATCGACGCATGCTTCCCCTGGTCGCCACCGTGGCACGCCATCTCAGCGGGCGCGGCAGTCAGGCCGCGGTGACCTACGCCCTGTCGCCGCATTCCCTGTTCGAGCCCGGCTTCCTGCGCACGCTGCCTCGGCTGCTCGTCGGCGAGCCCGGCCTGTCGGGACGCCTCGTGATCGCGCTTCCCCAGTCGAGCTGGCGCAGCCTCGACGCCGAGCAGGCGGGCGCGCTGGCGGAACTGCGCGGTCGTGTCGGCTTCGCCCTGGACCGTCCCGTGGACCTGCGCCTCGATCCGCTGGCCCTGGCCGACCGGGGCGTCAGCCAGGTCAAGGTCCCCGCCGATCTCCTGCTGCGTCCCGATTCCCGCCAGGCCATGCCCGATATCGCCCTCGACGACCTCGTCGCCTCCCTGTCCCGGGCCGGCATCCGGCTCGTCGCGGAGTCGGTCGAACGCGAGAGCGACGTGCCCGACCTCATCGATCTCGACGTGCCGCTGGCGCAAGGCACCGTCTTCGCTCCGGCGCGGGCCGTGCGGGCCGAAGTTCTCGCCGCCACCCCGCCACAGGCCGCGCCATCCCCGACGCCGCCCCCGTCCCGAGAACCCGGCGGCGACGATCCAGAACCGCCGCCGCAGCGCCGGCCGTTCCGCGATTTCCTGCGCCGCGCCGGCTGAGGCAGGCCTGCCCGGACCCGGGCGCGTTGATCTCGCTGCGTTGATTTCAGTGCGTGGGCGGCCTAACCGGTCAGCCATTCTCGATGCCCCCCGATACCTTGCCAGTCAGGCCAGATTCATGAGCGAAACGATCGCGCGCGCCGCATCCTCGGCGCCGGTGCCGATTCTGGGCGGGCTTTCCGCCATCGCCGAGCGCTACGACCTCATCCTGTGCGACGTCTGGGGTGTCCTGCATGACGGGACGCGGGCCCATATGGGAGCGGGCGAGGCGCTGATCCGATTCCGCACCCTGCCCGAGGACGGTCGCCGGCGGCGCGTCATCCTGGTCTCTAACGCGCCCCGCCCCTGGGCCGGCGTCCGGACCATCCTCGACGGCTACGGCGTCCCGCGCGAGGCCTACGACGCCATCCTCACCTCCGGCGACCTGACCCGGCGGCTGATCGCGGAGCATCCGGGCGAGCGCATCCACCATCTCGGGCCGGAACGCGACGCGACGATCTTCGATGGCCTCGACATCCGCCTCGTGGCGGCCGGGGAGGCGGATCGCGTGGTCTGCACCGGCCTGTTCGACGACACGACCGAGACGGCGGACGATTACCGCGAGACACTGGCCGGGTTCCGGGCACGGAACGTGCCGATGATCTGCGCCAATCCCGACCTCGTGGTCGAGCGCGAGAAGAAGTTGATTCCCTGCGCCGGTCTGATCGCACAGGCCTATGCCGAGATCGGCGGCGCCGTGACCTATGCCGGCAAGCCGTACCGCCCCGTCTACGAGGCGGCGCTCGCCATGGCGGCGGAGCTCGACGGTGGCTCCGCGCCGGACGTCGCCCGCGTCCTCGCCGTTGGTGACGCCCTGCGCACCGACATCGCGGGGGCGGCGGCCTACGGCATCCCGAACCTGCTGGTGGCGCGCGGAATCCACGCAGAGGAACTCGGCGTCCTCGCCGAACACGACACGCTCGGCGAGGTGTCCGAATGGCTCGCCCGGCAGGAGGTGCGCCCGGATGCCGTCATAGAGCGGCTGGTCTGGTAGCGTTCCCGGATCTCATCGGCCCCGGATCTCATGGGCCCCAAGCGGCGAGACCCGCCGATCAGGAGAACAGGGCGTCGATCTCGTCCTGGGCTGTGGCGGGCCCCTTGATCTGCGGTCCGTTGAGGAGGAGGAGTTCGGCTCGCACCCGGCGCTCCACCTCGGCCGGGTCGACGCCGCCCTCATCCTTTGCCTTCACCGCAGCGGCAAAACGCGTGAGGCGGCTTTCGAGCTGGCGCAGGGATTCGCTCACCTTGGCGATCCGCTGGCCGGTAATGTCCTGGAACGTGCAGGCCTCGAAGATGTCGTTCATCCGTGCCTCGACGGCGGCGCGGTAATTCTTGTCGTCGGGCAGGCTGAGGATTTCCTCGGCCGCATTCATGATCGAGTTCGTCGCCCCCGCCGTCGCCTCGACGACGCTGCCGAGTTCCTCATGCGCCATCGGCAGACGGTCTCGGGTGAGCTCGTTCGCCCGCAACGCCGCGATCTCCTTGCGGACATGCGCGATGTAGTCGGCGATCTCGATCAACTCCCGAATCAGCGACGGTCGCGTCGATGCCGGGTCAGGTCTGGCCGTCCGTGCCTTTTCCGCCATGGCCATCGCCTGTCGCTCCACGATGCTGTGAATCGCCGAAGAAAGAGATCGGGTCTGCGGCTCAAGCGCCGCAGACAGCCTCGATCTTGCTCTTCAGCGTCGCCGCATTGAAGGGCTTGACGATGTAGTTGTTCACGCCGGCCTTCTTGGCCGCAATCACGTTCTCGGTCTTCGATTCGGCGGTGACCATGATGAACGGCGTGGTGCGCAGGGCCTCGTCGGCACGCACGTGGCGCAGCAACTCGTAACCGGTCATGGGCTCCATGTTCCAATCGGAAATCACGAGGCCGTATTTGCGGTTCTTCAGCCGGGCGAGGGCGGCGGTCCCGTCGGAGGCATCGTCGACCTCTTCGAAGCCGAGCTGCTTGAGCAGGTTGCGGATGATGCGGACCATCGTCTGATAATCGTCCACGACGAGGATCGGCATGCCGAGATCGAGGGCCATGGGTCGGGGTGCTCCGTCGGTACAGGGCCGGTGCGGCATGCCGCGAACCGGGAAAGTGGCAAAAGAATTGGGGGAAGCGCCGCCTCGCGCCGCCTCTCGTTCGTGAAAGTACCTCGCCCAGCATTGCGAAGCGGTTAACTGCGCAATGGATCGCGCATCCCCCGTCGATCGGGCGCCCGCTTCCCTTGACCCCCCTCCGGCTTTTCGACAGGTTCCCGCGCGGAATCCCCCACGGTCGCCGCTTCGGCCACAGCTTCTTCGAGACCCTTTGAACCAGATGGCGCCAGCCGACGATCCTTTCGTGCGCCCCGGAGCCGCCTCCCCGTCGGGGCGGCCCTTCACGATCTGCCGCGAGGACGAAGCGGTGCCGGCGGCCCTTGCCGGGGCCATCGCGGCGATCGGCAATTTCGATGGCGTTCACCGGGGCCACGGCGCTCTCGTGGAGGCCGTCCGCGAGGAGGCCGACCGGCGCGGCGTGCCGGCGGTGATGCTGACCTTCGAACCGCATCCGCGCGCCTATTTCGCGCCCGACCTGCCGATGTTCCGGCTGACGGGACCGGCCGCCAAGGAAATCGTCTTCGCCCGCCTCGGTCTCGACGGCCTGATCGTGCGCCGTTTCGACGCTCTCATGGCGGGGACCACTGCCGCCGAGTTCGTCCACGGACTGCTCGCGCGCGATCTCGGCCTCACCGGCGTCGTGATCGGCCACGACTTCCATTTCGGGCGGGGACGCGAGGGAACGCCGGAGGTGCTGGCCCGGCTCTGCGCCGAAGCCTCCCTGGCATGCCGGATCATCCCCCCGGTCTCGATCGGGGAGGGCGAGGCTCCCGTCTCGTCGAGCGCGATCCGGGAAGCCCTGCGACAGGGCGACGTCGTCCGCGCGAACCGGCTTCTCGGCTACCGCTGGTTCGTCTGCGGAGACGTCCGGCACGGCGACAAGCGCGGCCGGACGCTGGGCTATCCCACGGCGAACGTGGCTTTGCCCGATTGTGCCCTCTCTCACGGAATCTATGCCGTCCGCATCGGGTTGCCCGATGGAACGGTGCGGGACGGCGTGGCGAGCTATGGCCGTCGTCCGACCTTCGACGACGGCGCGCCCTTGCTCGAGGTCAACCTGTTCGGTTTCTCGGGCGATCTCTATGGCCGGACCATCGCCGTGGAGTTTCTCGGCTACATCCGCGGCGAAGAACGCTTCTCCGGCGCCGAGGCTTTGATCGCCAGGATGGATGTGGATGCGGCCGAGGCGCGCACGCTCATCGCGAACGACCGAGTTCCGTCGATGATCGGCTGAGATCCGACGCGCGACGGCCGGGGCGCGCCATCCGGCGGATCAGCGCTTGGCGGGATCGATCGAGGCGAGGCGCCGCGCCGCCTGCTGCAGGGCGTCCTGGTGGCCATTGCCGCTGAGCGCATAGACCGAGCGACCCGCCGTCCAGTAGACGGTCTCGCCGTCACCCGGGCTCGTCACCTCTCCGGTGAAGGCCGCCTCGTTGGTGCCCCGCGCCGCGAACAGGGAGATCTCGCCGAGATCGGGTGCGTCGATCACGACCTCGACGCCGGCGCCGTAACGCGCGGGTACGATCTGGACGTCGCGCACCGACCAATCCCCCGGAAGGTCCGGAAGGACGATGCCCGTGGCGCTGGAAATGCCGGCCTTGTCGTAGCTCGGCGTGGCGCGCGAGCCGAGACGGACGCGGATCTGGGCCACCTCTCTCGCCTGGCGCGCATCGGCGACCAGGGCCGGATCCACCGGCGCGGCGAAGGTGTCGGGCACGCCGAACACGCCGGTATCCGAATGCGCGATCCAGCCGGCACCCACGAGAAGGACGATCACGGCCGCCCGCTTGAGCCGCTCGCCCACGCGCCGCCAGGCCATGGACCGGTCGAGGCGGCGGGCCGCCGCGCGGTTGCGCTCCGGTCCCGGTCCCGGCAGTTGCGAGAAGGCCTGGCGCAGGGCGTCCCTGTCATGCATCTCGGCCATCACCCGCGCCGCCGCCTCCGGCGTGCGGGCGAGATGAGCTTCCACCTCGAGCCGGCGCATGACGTCGAGCTGGCCATCGACGAAGGCGGCGAGGTCACTGTCGGTGATCGGGTCGATCATGACGGTCGTATCCAGTTCAACGATCGGAAACGGCGAGGCTTCCATACAGTCCTGGTACTCGGAGGAACCGAGTACCCTCGAATTCTGTGCGGTTACGAGCCGCCCATGGCTTTCGACGCGAGCCGGACGTCCTGCCGGGCATCCTGGCCCTTCCAGTCGCTGACGAGGCGCAGGTGCGGTCGCTCGGGTCTGGCCGTCCCCGAACCCGGCGAGGATTCGGAGCGGCCGCGGCCGGTCTGGCCTTCTTCGAAGGCGCGAAGGGCGGCGCGACCGCGACCGAGGCGGGACATCAGCGTGCCGATGGGAATTCCGAGCACGGCCGCCGCATCGGCATAGGCCATGCCTTCGAGGGTCACGAGGTGGAGCGCGGCGCGCTGCTCCTCCGGCAGGGTCAGGAAGGCCTGACGGATCTGGGCGAGACGCACCTGTCCCTCCTGCGCGGGGGGCACGCTCTCGTCGCCCATCTGGACGAGGGCTTCGGCATGGCGGGCTTCCACCCGCTTGCGGCGCTGGTCGTCGATGAAGACGTTGTGCAGCACCGTCATCATCCAGGTCCGCAGGTTGGTGTTCGGCCTCACGGAGAGACCGGATTCCAGCGCGCGGACGAGGGTGTCGTGGACGAGGTCGTCGGCCTTTAGAGCGTCGCGCGTCAGCGAACGCGCATAGCGTCGCAGCGGGACCAGGAGGTCGACGATGGAGGAAGCGGAGGCGGTCTGAGTGGGTTCGGCCGTCATGATTCAGTTAACGCACGAGCCCGGCCGGCTAATCCGGCCGAGCAGCACACGATCGATAGGTCGCTTCGATAGTCAGGCCGCCCGAACCGTGTCGAGGAAGTTTCGCACCTGGACGTCGAGGTGTTCGGCCTGGACCGACAGTTCCGAGGCGGAAACGAGGACTTGCGCCGCTGCTGCACCGGCGCCCTCGGCCGCATTGGCGACACCGGCGATCGTGAGCGTCACCCGCTCGGTCCCCTGTGCGGCCTGCCCGACGTTGCGCACGATCTCCTGCGTGGCCGAGCCCTGCTCCTCTACGGCCGCCGCGATCGCCGACGCCACGTTGCTCATCTCGTCGATCCGTCCGGAGATGGAGTCGATCGCCGTCGCCGCCTCGCCGGTCGAGACCTGGATCGCACTGATCTGGCGGGCGATCTCTTCCGTGGCCTTCGCGGTCTGGCCGGCCAGCTCCTTGACCTCGGACGCGACCACGGCGAAGCCGCGGCCCGCATCGCCCGCCCGCGCCGCCTCGATGGTGGCGTTGAGCGCCAGCAGGTTGGTCTGCGCGGCGATGCTGTTGATCAACCCGACCACGTCGCCGATCCGGGCCGCCCCTTCGCGCAGGGTCTGCACCAGCCCGGCGGTCTTGGCCGCTTCAGAGACGGTGGAACCGGCGAGGTCGGCCGAGGACTGGACCTGGCGGCCGATCTCGGTGATCGAGGAGCCGAGTTCCTCGGCCGCCGCTGCGACCATGGTGACGTTCGAGGCGGCGTGGCTTGCAGCGATCGCAACCGTCGTCGATTGGCTCGCCGTCTCGGTTGCGGCCGAACTCATGCTCTCGGCCGTCATCCGCAACTCGGTCGAGGACGACGCGACCGCCCGGATGATGCCGCCGATGGTGGTCTCGAACGACCCGGCGAGATCGCGCATCGCCGCCTTGCGCAGCACCTCCGTGTCGGCGCGTGCCACAGCGGCTTCCGCTTCCAGAGTCTTGGAGCGGATCATATTGTCCCTGAAGATCTGCACCGCTGCGGACATCGCACCGACCTCGTCCCGGCGTCCCGCACCGGGGATTTCAGCCGAGACGTCGTCGGCGGCGAGCCGGGTCATCGCGCCGGTCATGCCGCGGATCGGGCGGGCTATGCCGAGATGCAGGAGCAGCAGCGAGGCGAGCGCTGCGAGGATCATGAGACCGAGACCGGCGAAGCTCGCCCTGCGCGAAGAGGCGATGGCGGCCTGGGAGGCGGCGGTACGCTCACTCAGCAGCGCGGTTTCCACGGCCGCGATCTCCTCGGCCAGGACGCGAAGACCGTCCATTGCCGCCTTGCCGGTCCCGGAAATCTCGATCTGGCGTGCCTCGGCCTGCGTCGCAGGATCGCGCATCAGGGCGATCTCGCGCAACGCGACCTCGTTGTTCCATCGGTGACCCAGAGCGTGGTAGGCCGCGAGCCGCGCCTGTTGCGCCGCGTTGTCCGCCGTGAGGCGCTTGGCCACCGCGATGGCATCCATGTAGGTCTTGCCGGCGGTCTTGTAGGTGGCGAGGAAGGCTTCGTCCCCCGAAAGCAAATAACCGCGCACGCCCGACTCGGCGGAGACTACCGCGCTGCTCATCCGATCGATCGCGCTCAGGACCTGATGCGTATGATCCGTCAAGGACTCGGTCTGCTCGATCGTAGCGAGGGTCGTTAGCGACACCATCGAGACCCCGATGCTGATCGCGACCGCGAAGGCCATCGCGATGCCGATTTTCACGGCAATTTTTAGACCTATGATCCAAGAGAACATGACGACGAAGCTCCGGGGCGTCGAGGCGCCGACCTGCTCGGCCTCGATTGCGCCGCGGAGAATGTCGTATCGGCATTAATTTTCTATCGTAAAATCGAGGGCTCCCACGAACTGAGCAGTTTTCGCAAAAGTGTTGCCGGTTTTGTGCCCTAAAACCCGCTAAACTATAAATATCTAAGCAAGGTGAGGTTTTGGCCTGCCGATGCTGTCCTGCTGCCACGATCAATAGACCCGCGAGCCCGGCCGGCAAATACGGCCGGCCGGAACCCTATTGATAGGTCGCCTTGAGATTCAGCGTGCAGGTTCGTCCGATGCCCTCGTAATGCTCGGCGAGCCAAGCCTGCGCCGCCGCGCGGCCCTTGTCGCGCAGCCCTTCGAACACGCGGATCCGGGCATCCATCCGCGAGGAGGCCTTGTAATCGTCGAGGGCCCCGGTCCCATCGATGCGATGGACCAGCATGCGGTGGTAGTCGTTGCGGCCGAGCACGCCGTCCTCGATCAACCCGTCGACGAAATCGATGGCGCGCAGTTCCCGCATCAGGTTGGCGTTGAAGGTGATCTCGTTGAGCCGGTCCTGTATCTCCTCGCGCGAGCGAGGAGTCTCGCGGCGTTCCACCGGGTTGATCTGAACCAGCACCACGTCGCGGGTCCGGGCCCCGTGGAAGAGCGGGTAGATCGGCGGGTTGCCGAGATAGCCACCGTCCCAATAGGGCACGCCGTCGATCTCCACCGCCTGGAACACCGTCGGCAGGCAGGCCGAGGCCATGAGATGGTCGATGCTGAGGGAATCCCGCTCGAAGATGGCGAGCTTGCCGGTCCAGACATTGGTGGCCGAGACATAGATCCCGGCGGTCTCCGCCGTCCGGAGGCGTTCGAAATCCACGTGCTTGGCCAGGGCCTTGCGCAGCGGGTTCACGTTGAGCGGGTTGGAGACGTACGGGCTGGTCTTGAGCGCCCGCGTCCAGAAGTCCAGGACCGGGTTCTCGTTCCAGAAGTCGAAGAGCCGGTCGAACAGGCCGCGCTGAGCCGGCCACAGGTCGCCGTCGAGGCTCGCCTCGCGCCAGAACCCGTCAAGGGCGGCGCGGGCGCCCTCCGGCCCTCCGGCGATCCAACCATCGACCATCACGACCGCGTTCATCGCCCCGGCACTGGCACCGGTGACGGCCTCGAAGGCGAGGCGGCCATCCTCGATCAGGGCGTCGAGCACGCCCCAAGTGAAGGCGCCATGGGCGCCGCCGCCCTGCAGGGCCAGCGCAACGGTCTTCTCGGCATTCGGACCGGCCAGGCTGACGGGCGGGCGCGCGGCGGCGCGCGGCGGGGCCACTTCCATGTCGGTAGAGGGCGAATCGGTCGGGGCAGGCTGTTGGGAATCGAGCATCGTCAGCTCCACGTGGCAGAAGTGCACAGACGCATCGATAAAGTGCGCATGGGCATGCTGCATTGCAGCATCAAAGGTCGCAGGGCAGCAAAACGGTGACTGCATGGATCGGTTCCGCTTGGGCCGTTCCTGTGGCGGACATGTCGCACTGCGCCAATTCCCTCGACATCGCCCATGGGATAAGACATGTCAGCCGACGCTGAGCCAACGTGTTGCGCGTGGTCCGTCCTGCCCCGTGGTTCCACCATGCGGTACGCGGGCTTGACGCATGCGGCGCGCCATCTCAGCTAACCGGCAGGGGTCTCGATAACCGGACCCTTCACCCGATCTTCGCAAAGGATCGGCAGGATTCGATACCAGACGACCATGGCCGGGCGCTCGCTTCAGGGCAGGCCAGGCCATAAGCAAGGTCAGCGATGGACGCCATGATGGAAGCCACTTCCGCCGATCCGTTCGGCCCCGGCATTTCGATTACCGGCCCGGAGATCGCCGGTCCGACGCCGCGTCACCGCACGGTGGGGGTCACGGTGGGTGAGGGCGAGGGGGCCGTCACCGTCGGCGGAGGCGCCCCGGTCGTCGTCCAGTCGATGACCAACACCGACACGGCCGATATCGATGCCACCGTGGCGCAGGTCGCCGCCCTGTCGCGGGCCGGCTCCGAACTCGTGCGCATCACCGTCGACCGCGACGAGGCGGCCGCCGCGGTCCCGAAGATCCGTGACCGGCTGGCCCGCATCGGCGTCCATGTGCCCCTGGTTGGCGACTTCCACTATATCGGCCACAAGCTCCTCTCCGATCACCCGGCCTGCGCCGAGGCACTGGCCAAGTACCGGATCAATCCGGGCAATGTCGGCTTCAAGGAGAAGAAGGACACGCAATTCTCGACCATCGTCGAGCAGGCAATCCGCTACGGCAAGACCATCCGCATCGGTGCCAATTGGGGCTCGCTGGACGAGGCCCTGCTCACACACCTGATGGACGAGAACGCCCGGTCCGCACGCCCCATCGATGCCCGCGCCGTGATGCGCGAGGCCATGGTGCGCTCGGCCCTGTCCTCGGCCCAGCGCGCCGAGGAGCTCGGCCTCCCCAAGAACCGGATCATCCTCTCGGCCAAGGTCTCGGCGGTGCAGGATCTGATCGCGGTCTACCGCGAGGTCGCCCGGCGCTCGGACTACGCCATCCATCTCGGCCTCACCGAGGCCGGCATGGGCTCGAAGGGTCTGGTCGCGGCCTCCGCGGCCATCGGCGTGCTGCTCCAGGAAGGCATCGGCGACACGATCCGCTATTCGCTGACCCCGATGCCCGGCGGCGATCGCACCGTGGAGGTCAAGGCCTCGCAGGAGCTTCTGCAGACCATGGGCTTCCGCACCTTCGTGCCGATGGTCGCCGCCTGCCCCGGCTGCGGCCGCACCACCTCGACCACGTTCCAGGAACTCGCTCGCGACATCCAGAACTGGATCGTCAACTCGATGCCGGAATGGAAGAAGACCTATCCGGGAGTCGAGGGCCTGAACGTCGCGGTGATGGGCTGCATCGTCAACGGACCGGGCGAATCGAAGCATGCCGATATCGGCATCTCGCTGCCTGGCACCGGCGAGACCCCCACCGCACCGGTCTTCATCGACGGCAAGAAGGCGATGACCCTGCGCGGCGCGACGCTCGCCAAGGATTTCGAGACGGTGGTGATCGACTATATCGAGCGCCGTTTCGGCCAGGGCGCCCGCACCGCCGCCGAGTGAGCCCGTTCGTCGTGGCGCCCGTCGCCCCGCGCTGCTCCGGCACGCGGGGCGACTTCGCTCGCCCTCCCGGGGAAGCCTTCCCGGCCCTTGCGGGATCGTCGTTCTCGGCGTCACACCCGCATGATACGACTTTGGCATGCTTCGCGCTGGGAGCCGTCGTGCACCGGTACCTCAGGGGCCGGCCGCCGGTTCGGCCGCGACGTGTCCGCGTGAGGCGGGACAGGGGAGCGCTCACGGCTCGCCCGTCTCCGTCGCCCACGTCACGCTCCAAAAATCCGAGCCTCCCCATTCGATTCCTCTCCCCGTCGCAGAAGCCTGATCGCAGCGCATGACGCAAACCGCCACCCCGAGCGTCCCCGGCGCTCAGCCAGGCCCCGCGGCCCATCCCGAGACAGGAGCGGGCGAGCATGGGTCGGGCAATCACGGGCATGGGAAGACGAGCTTCTGGACGCTGGTCGTCGGCTCTGTCGGCGTCGTCTACGGCGACATCGGCACCAGCCCCCTCTACGCCTTCCGCGAAGCGCTCGGCCCGGCGCGGGCGGACGGCATCCTGCTGACAGAGGAAGTCCTCGGTACGACGTCGCTGATCCTCTGGGCGCTCCTGCTGATCGTCACGATTAAATACGTCGTCATCCTGCTGCGCATGGACAATAACGGCGAGGGCGGAATCCTCTCGCTGATGGCCCTGGCCCGCAAGGCGCTCGGCGGTTCGCGCATCGTGTTCATGCTCGGGCTGCTCGGCGCCTCTCTGTTCTACGGCGACGCCGTCATCACGCCGGCCATCTCCGTGCTCTCGGCCGTGGAAGGCCTGAAGCTCGTCACCCCGGCCTTCGA
This sequence comes from Methylobacterium bullatum, assembly GCA_902712845.1. Taxonomy (NCBI): domain Bacteria; kingdom Pseudomonadati; phylum Pseudomonadota; class Alphaproteobacteria; order Hyphomicrobiales; family Methylobacteriaceae; genus Methylobacterium; species Methylobacterium bullatum. Next base: position 1,073,266 of record LR743504.1, on the reverse strand, counting down.
GCATTACGTCCTGCCGATCACGGTGGCGATCATCTTCGCCCTGTTCATGGTCCAGAGCCGGGGCACCAGCAAAGTGGCGGCCTTCTTCGGCCCGATCATGGTGGTCTGGTTCCTGGCGCTGGGGCTTGCGGCCCTGCCGCACATCGTCTCGCGGCCGGAAGTCTTCCAGGCGTTCAATCCCTGGTACGCGCTGCACTATCTCCTCGGCCACGGCACCGGGGCCCTGGTGGCGCTCGGCGCGGTGTTCCTCGCGGTGACCGGCGCCGAGGCGCTGTTCGCCGATCTCGGGCATTTCGGACGCCGGCCGATCCAGGTGGCTTGGCTCGGCCTCGTGGCCCCGTGCCTGACCCTGAACTATCTCGGCCAGACGGCACTGGTCCTCAACGTGCCCGACACAACCGACCCGTTCTACCAGCTCGTCCCCGAATGGGGCCTGCTGCCCATGGTCATCCTCGCGACCATCGCCACCGTCACCGCGAGCCAGGCCGTCATCACCGGGGCGTTCTCCCTGTCGCGCCAGGCGATCCAGCTCGGCCTGCTTCCGCGCCTCGAGATCCGCCACACCTCGGAATCGCATTCGGGCCAGATCTTCCTGCCGCAGGTGAACATCTTGCTGCTGATCGGGGTCGTGGTCCTGGCGATCCTGTTCCGGTCGTCCTCGGCCCTGGCTTCCGCCTATGGCATCGCCGTGACGGGCACGATGCTGCTGACCGCGAGCATGGGCTTCATCGTTCTCTGGAAGTCGTGGAAATGGTCGCCGATCGCCGCTGCCGCCGCGATCATGCCCTTCATCGTCATCGAGTTCCTGTTCCTGCTCTCGAACATGCTGAAGGTGTTCGAGGGCGGCTACGTGCCCCTCGTGCTGGCCGGATTCCTGATCGTCGTGATGTGGACTTGGGTGCGGGGCGTGAACATCCTGTTCAACAAGACCCGCAAGACCGACGTGCCGCTGCTCGAACTCGTGGGCATGCTGGAGAAGAGCCCACCCCATCACGTGCGCGGCACGGCGGTGTTCCTCACCAGCGACCCGTCGATCGCCCCGGCGGCCCTGCTGCACAACCTCAAGCACAACAAGGTGCTGCACGAGAAGAACGTGATTCTCACGGTCGAGACCGTGGACACCCCCCGCGCAAGCGAGGCGGACCGTATCCGCATGGAGCCGATCGGCCCGCACTTCTCGAAGATCGTGATGAAGTTCGGCTACATGGAGCAGCCCAACATCCCGCGGACGCTGACGCTCCTGAAGAAGCAGGGCTTCAAGTTCGACATCATGGCGACGTCGTTCTTCCTGTCGCGCCGCTCGATCCGCCCCGCCGCGCATTCCGGCATGCCGCTCTGGCAGGACCGGATCTTCATCACACTCGCCAAGAACGCCAACGACGCCACCGACTTCTTCCAGATCCCCACCGGCCGTGTCGTGGAAGTGGGGACTCAGGTCACCGTCTGAACCGGCCGGGTCACGGCCTCGGCAGGTTGATGACGGGCGGCGGCGGTGGCGCCTCGGGGGCAAGGGCCGCCAGCGTCGCCGGGCTCTTGGCATGGGCGGCGACACGCGTTCTCGCCACCGGCTTCGATGCGGCTTTGAGGTGCGCGCCCGGGCTTACGGCGGAGTGGGAGACGGTGACCGCGCGATCCGGTTCCACCTGAGCCGTCGAGGCGGGCTGGGTGCCCGTCACCTCCGGCCGAACTGCGACCGGCGGAGTCGAGGAAATGCCGGCGGGAGCCGGATTCGCGACGGTCTGGACCGGTGCGGCCGGAGCCGCCTCGGAGGCGGCCGGCGTCGGGGCCGCCGCATAGGCCAGGGCGGCCGGCGGCCGGGCCTGCTCCACGGCGCCGGGCTTGCGCTTCTCGTAGAAGGCGTTGCCGCCGGCCACCGCCACGTAATGCATGTTGTTGTAGTGGAACGTGCGCCCGGCGGTGTGGAAGTACATGGCGCGACCGACCTTCGGGTGGCGCTGGCCGGCCAGGATCGCATCGGCCGCGTCCGCGACCTTCGTCAGGTCTTTCTCCGCCATGGGCTTGGTGAGCACGCCGGTGGCGAACTGGCGGGGCTGGCCGACCACGGCACAGATGCCGCCATTCGGGAAGGCGGCGGCTTCGAGGCGGTTCATCACCACCGTGCCTACGGCGAGCAGGCCTTCGGAATCGCTGCGGTTCGATTCGAAATACATGGCGCGGCCGAGACAGTCGCGCTCCTCGTCGCTCACCGCCATGGGTTTAGCCGCGAGGCCCGGGCCGCCGAGGGAGCCGGTCGTGGTGGGGGAATTACAGGCACCGAGGCCCATCGTCGTCATCAGCAGGACCCCGTAGAGTCCCGTCGTCGCCGATCGGGGATACCCCATGCCGTCTCGCTCCCGTTTGTTTCTCGAACGGTCTAGCTCGGCGGCAAATGTGGTTTCTTTTCGGATACGGTCCGGAAGTCCCGATCATCTTCCCAGTGCTGTGGCCGGAAGGTCACGCGCGGCTTTTCTCGCTCCGATCAGGGCGAACCCGGTCCGTGCCTCAAAGCATTGGCAGATGCGCGGGCTTGGCTCCGCGCGGAAAGGCATTGTCGAGGCGCTGCCATTGCCGATCGGTCAGCGTGAGGCCGCCGGCGGCGGCGTTCTCCTCCACATGCGCGATGCGCGCGGCTTTCGGGATCGCGAGGACGGAGGGCGACCGCGTCAGCGCCGCGAGCGCGACCTGCCGCTGCGTCGCTCCCGTTTCGTCCGCGATCTCGCCGAGCACGCGCCCGCCGGCCGAGTCCGGCTTGGGAAAGTCGTCATGGCCGAAGGGGCTGTAGGCGACCAATGCGACGCCATGCGCCGCACACCAGGGCAGGACGGCATGTTCAATCGCCCTTTCCCCGAGATGATACAGCACCTGATTGCAGGCGATGCTGCCCTCGCCGCCTATGGCGAGAGCGTCATCGAGATCGGGGACGTCGAAATTACTGACGCCCCAGGAGAGGAGCTTGCCCTGCCGGACCAGGCCCTCGAAGGCGCCGATGGTCTCTTCCAGCGGGGTCGCGCCCCGCCAGTGCAGGAGATAGCTGTCGAGCCGGTCCGTTTTCAGGCGCGCCAGCGAACGCTCGCAGGCAGTGACGACAGATCGGGCCGAGGCATGGTTCGGCAGCACCTTCGAGACGAGGAACACCTCGTCGCGCCGTCCAGCGATCGCCTCCGCCACCACGAGTTCGGCCTCGCCATACATCTCGGCGGTGTCGATATGGCTCATTCCGAGATCGAGGCCCCGCCGCAGGGCGGCGACGGCGTCGGGCCGGTGTGCCTCGTCAAGATACCACGTGCCCTGGCCAATGACGGAGACGGCCCGCCCGGTCGGCCCGAAGGTCGCCTGCCGCATTCGGATCTCCCCTCGAATGGCCCACGGCCGGATGCATGTCCGGCCGTATGGCTGCGCCTCAGGCCGTCAGGGTGCCGTGGCAGTGCTTGTACTTCTTGCCCGAGCCGCAGGGGCAGGGCTCGTTGCGCCCCACGCGGCCCCAGGTGGTGGCGTCGTTCGGGTCGCGCTCGATCACGGCCGCGTCCGTGGACATCGCCTGCGCGGCAAAGCCATAGGCCGGCCCGCCGCCGCCGCTGCTGCCCGTGCCGCGCCCGGCATAATCCATCTCGTTCTCGCCAGTGACGGGATCGAGGTGCTGGGCGAACATAGACGGCAGTTCCGGGCTCGAGAACGGGTTCGCTCCTTGCGAATCCTGCTCCTGATACGTGATCTCGATACGGGAGAGCTGCTGGGTCACCTGCTCGCGCAGGCTGCCGACGAGGCCGTTGAAGAGCTCGAACGCCTCCGACTTGTACTCGTTGAGCGGATCGCGCTGGGCGAAGCCACGCCAGCCGATCACCTGGCGCAGGTGGTCGAGGGTGACGAGATGCTCGCGCCAGAGATGGTCGAGGGTCTGAAGCAGAACCTGCTTCTCGACATAGGTCATGACCTCGGGCGTGTTCTTCTCGGTGCGGGCGGCATAGGCCTCGTCGGAGGCGGTGCGCAGGCGGTCGCGCATCTCCTCGTCGGCGATGCCCTCTTCCCTGGCCCAATCCTCCACCGGCACGTCGAGGTTCAGAACCTCGGTAACGCGCAGTCGCAGGCCTTCGATGTCCCATTGTTCGGCATAGGCGTTCTCGGGCACGTGGATGGCGACGAGATCGTCGACGACGCCGTGGCGCATCTCGTCCACGGTGTCGCGCACGCTGTCCTGGCCCATGAAGTCGCGGCGCTGCTCGAACACGACCTTGCGCTGGTCGTTCATGACGTTGTCGTATTTCAGCACGTTCTTGCGCATGTCGAAGTTGCGCGCCTCGACCTTCTGCTGCGCCTTCTCGATCGCCTTGTTGATCCAGGGATGGATGATCGCCTCCCCCTTCTCCAAGCCGAGGCGGGTGAGCATCCCGTCCATGCGGTCGGAGCCGAAGATCCGCATCAGGTCGTCCTGAAGGGATAGGTAGAATTTCGAGCGGCCTGGATCGCCCTGGCGGCCGGAGCGGCCGCGCAGCTGGTTGTCGATGCGCCGCGATTCGTGGCGCTCGGTGCCAATGATGTAGAGGCCGCCGGGGAGGGCCTTCTTGCGCCCGGCCTCCGGGTCGGCCGGCTCGCCAGAGGCCAGCACCTTGGCACGGTTTTCCTCGATCTCGGCCTTGATCGCCGCCGCCTTCGCATCCCGCTCTGCGCCTTCGGGCAGGCCGGCGAGCTCCTTCTCCAGGCGCATCTCGAGGTTGCCGCCAAGCTTGATGTCGGTGCCGCGCCCGGCCATGTTGGTGGCGATGGTGATGGCGCCCGGCACGCCGGCTTCGGCGACGATATAGGCCTCCTGCTCGTGGAAGCGGGCGTTCAGCACGGCGAAGGTCTTCGTCACCCGGCCTTCGCGGGCGGCGGCGTAGACGTCGGTCAGCGCGTTGAGGTCGGAATAGTCGAGCTGGCGGAAGCCGGCCTTAGTGAGCATCTCGGCCAGGTGCTGCGACTTCTCGATGGAGCCGGTGCCGACGAGGATCGGCTGGTGGCGCGCATGCGCCTTCTCGATCTCCGCAATGATGCCGTCGTATTTCTCGCCCACCGTCCGGTAGACCTCGTCATCCTCGTCGACGCGCTCGACCTCCTTGTTGGTCGGGATGTCGACGACTTCGAGCTTGTAGATCTCGGCGAATTCATCGGCCTCGGTGGAGGCGGTGCCGGTCATGCCCGCGAGCTTGGAATAGAGCCGGAAGTAGTTCTGGAAGGTGATCGAAGCGAGCGTCTGGTTCTCGGGCTGGATCGTCACCCGCTCCTTGGCTTCGAGGGCCTGATGCAGGCCCTCCGAGTAGCGTCGGCCCTGCATCATGCGGCCGGTGAACTCGTCGATGATCACTACCTCGTCGTTCTTGACGATGTAGTCCTTGTCCAGGGTGAACAGGGTGTGGGCGCGAAGCGCCTGGTTCACGTGATGGACGAGGCTGACATTGTGGGCGTCGTAGAGGTCACCCTCCTTTAGCAAGTCGGCGCCGCGAAGCAGATCCTCGATGAACTCGTTGCCGCTCTCGGTGAGCGAGACCGAGCGCTGCTTCTCGTCGAGGTCGTAATGCTCCTTTTCGAGATGCGGCATCAGCGCGTCGACGGAGACGTAGAGCTCAGAGCGATCGTCCACGGGACCGGAGATGATGAGCGGCGTGCGCGCCTCGTCGATCAGGATCGAATCGACCTCGTCGACGATCGCGTAATTGTGCCCGCGCTGCGACAGCTGCGAGAGCTCGTACTTCATGTTGTCGCGCAGGTAGTCGAAGCCGAACTCGTTGTTGGTGCCGTAGGTGATGTCGCAGGCATAGGCGTCCCGACGCTGCTCGTCATCGAGCCCGTGGACGATGGTGCCGACGGTGAGGCCGAGGAAGCGATAGACCCGGCCCATCCACTCCGCGTCGCGGGAGGCGAGGTAGTCGTTCACCGTGACCACGTGCACGCCGAGGCCCGATAGGGCGTTCAGGTAGACCGGCAGCGTCGCCACCAGGGTCTTGCCTTCGCCGGTGCGCATCTCGGCGATGCCGCTCTCGTGAAGAACCATGCCGCCGATGAGCTGCACGTCGAAATGGCGCTGGCCGAGGGCGCGCTTGGCCCCTTCGCGCACGGTGGCGAAGGCGGGAACGAGGATATCGTCGAGGGTCTTCCCGGCAGCGAGCTCGGCCTTCAGCATGTCTGTCCGGGCACGCAAGGCCTCGTCCGACAGGGCGGAGATCTCCGGCTCCAGGGCATTGATCTCGGCGACGCGGGGGCGATAGCCCTTGACGCGGCGATCGTTGGACGAGCCGAATATCTTCTTAGCGAGGGCGCCGAGCATCGTGAACCTGCGGTCGATCGAAATATCAGAAGGCGTGAGTTGGCCGGGCTTATAGAGGTAAATATTGCACGGCGCATCCGAAAGGGCGGACTGCCTTCAACTCCGAAGGCCAAGGGGGCCGCGTCCGCCGTCGTCGCCTTTGGACGGCAGTCGATCTGCTAAAGCGCCAAAGCGGCTCTTTGGTTCTCGATGATGCGGACCAGAGCCAGGGCCGTGAGCTCCGAGAATTTCGGATTGGCCGGCAGGGCCTGATTCTCGATGCTCATGTCGAGGGGCCCGAAAGCGCCCGTCGCCTGGAGACGATGTCCGTTGCCGGTGGCGCGGGGATCCGCCACCAGGGCGATACGAAGCGGCCGACGGCGATCCGGCCGTGCCGCCGAAAGATTGGAGAGGAGAGACAAGGGCCGGTATCCCCACGACTGGCGAAGGCTGACACGGCTCGACGCCCTGCTGCGCGATCTCGAGAAATCTTCGGTCCCGGGCCTGTCAAGCTTCCTGCCGGCCGCCGGGCATACAGGCGTCAGTTGATCTCGCAGAAACCCGCGCCGGTGCCGACGACGCGCTTGTCGGCGCACCATGACGCGGCCGTGCGGATCTCCTTCGTCGCCGGCGCGGGGACCGGGAGGACCGGGCGCAAGGTCACGGAGTGTCCCGTTGTGGCGTCATTCTCGGTCGCACCCGCGATGGCGCGGACGGGCCGCGCCGCGCCGATTCCGACACCCAGGGCGACCGATCGGGCAGGAGTGACGGAGGGAGCCGGGCGGGAGACGGAGATGGAGCGTCCGCCCTTGAAGCGGGCCTGCGCCGTCGTGATCGAGGCGGACAGGATGAGGCAAGCGGCGGTGATGATGACGCTGGTCCGCATGCCACTCTCCCACGAAGCCTGGAAAGGATGGCGCATGCGGGCTTAAGGCCGCTTTATCGTGACCGGACGGATTCGCCCGAAACCCCACATGCGCTTGTCTTCCGCCCTTGCCCGCGCCACCTCTCGCCCACAGATGCCCGCGGCGTCCCGCCGCTCGCTGTTGCCACGTCTCCAACCTGGCCGGACAGAGCCTATGGACGCGGCATCCACCTGTTCGAGGAATCCCCATTGATGACGACGCCTCTCCTTCTCCGGCGCTCGGGCGCCCTGGCGCTGGCCGTTGCGCTGCCCTTCGCCTCCGTGGCCTTGCCGCTGCAGGCCCTGGCGCAGACACCGCCTGCAGCGGCTGCGGCACCCCCCCCGGCGCTGCCGCCCGAGACGGTTGTGGCCAAAGTCAACGGCTCGCCGGTCACCGCGGGCGACCTCGCCATCGCCGCCGAGGACCCGGCGCTCTCGCTGCCCGGCGTCGACGAGGCCCAGAAGAAGAACCTGCTCATCGATTACATGGTCGACCTCAAGGTCGGCGCGCAGGCCGCCGAGGCGGCCAAGGTCGGCGACTCGCCCGAGTTCCAGCGCAAGCTCGCTTATTTCAAGAGTAAGCTCCTCCTCGACGAGTATCTGGAGCGCGAGGCGAAGAAGGCGGTGACGCCGGAGGCCGCCAAGGCGCTCTACGACCAGACCCTCACCACGATGAAGCCGGAGGAGGAGGCCCATGCCCGCCACATCCTCGTGGACAACGAGGAGGAGGCCAAGAAGATCTCGGCCCGGATCAAGGGCGGCGAGGATTTCGCGAAGATCGCGGCGGAGGTCTCCAAGGATCCCGGCTCGAAGACCGAGGGCGGCGATCTCGGCTGGTTCACCAAGGAGCGGATGGTCGCCCCCTTCGCGGAGGCCGCCTTCAAGCTCCCGGTCGGTCAGGTCTCCGACCCGATCAAGACGCAGTTCGGCTGGCACGTGATCAAGGTCGAGGAGCGGCGCACCAAGCCGGTGCCGACCTTCGCCGAGATGAAGGAGCAGGTGGACCAGTACCTCACCCGCAAGTCGCAGCAGGACCTCATCCTGAAGCTGCGTGAAAGCGCCAAGATCGAGCGCACCGATGCGGCCACGCCCGCCGCGGCGCCCAAAGCTCCCTGACGTTCGGCTCCCTGAATCCGGACGGTCTGCGAAAACGAAGAAGGCCTGCCCCGTCGCCGGGGCAGGCCTTTGTCCCGTCAATGACGCGAGGCAGCGTCAGGCGATGTACTGGGCGCCGTTGATCGTCAGGGTCGAGCCGGTGATGAAGCCCGAATCTTCCGCCGCGAGGTATTCCACCGCGCGGGCGATCTCTGCGGCCTCGCCGAGGCGTCCCACGGGAATCGTCGAGATGATCTTGTTGCGGATGTCCTCCGGCACCGCCATCACCATGTCGGTGGCGATGTAGCCCGGCGCGATCACGTTGACGGTGATGCCCTTCGAGGCGCTCTCCTGGGCCAGCGCCTTGGCGAAGCCGATCACGCCGGCCTTGGCGGCCGAGTAGTTGGTCTGGCCGGCCTGGCCCTTCTGGCCGTTGATCGACGAGATCAGAATGATGCGGCCGAAGTTGCGGGCGCGCATCCCCTCGATCACCGGGCGGGTGACCGTGAACATCGAGTCGAGGTTGGTCTTGATGACCGCCTGCCACTTCTCGAAGGTCATCTTGTGGAACGCGCCATCGCGGGTGATGCCGGCATTGTTCACCAGGATGTCGATGGGGCCGAGCTCGGCCTCGACGGCCTTGATGCCGGCTTCGCAGGCGGCGGCGTCGCCGACATCGAACTTGAAGACCGGGATGCCGGTCTCGGCCTTGAAAGCGTTGGCCGCCTCGTCGTTACCGCCGTAATTGGCGGCCACCTTGTAGCCCTTGGCCTTGAGACCCGTCGAGATCGCGGCACCGATGCCGCGCGTTCCACCCGTGACGAGGGCAATGCGTTCCTGAGCCATGGCTTCCTCCAATTTTCTTTGATGTTCAGCGGCGTGCGTTATGCAATTTCTTGCAGATTCTCGGCGCGGGCGGGCTTAGCTCAATCGGCTCCGCCCGCCCATGCCATTTAAATTTGCTGCGTCCTCAAGAATTCTCCAAGACGATGTCCCCAATGTTTGCGGGCATCCTCGAAGATCTGTCACGAGTGCAGAAATTATACTGTATTCAATCGATCCCGATGGGGCTTCAGACGCGCTCGATGCACATGGCGACGCCCATGCCGCCGCCGATGCAGAGGGTGGCGAGGCCCTTCTTGGCGTCACGACGCTTGAGCTCGTGCAGCAGCGTGACGAGGACGCGGGCGCCGGACGCGCCGATCGGGTGGCCGATGGCGATAGCACCGCCATTGACGTTCACCTTGTCGGTATCCCAACCCATGTCCTTGTTCACGGCCAGAGCCTGAGCGGCGAAGGCCTCGTTGGCCTCGATCAGGTCGAGGTCGGAGGGCTTCCAGCCGGCCTTGTCCAGCGCCTTGCGCGAGGCCGGGATCGGGCCGGTACCCATGACCTTGGGGTCGACGCCGGCGGTGGCCCAGGACACGATCCGGGCCAGTGGCTTGATGCCCCGGCGCTCGGCTTCCGTGGCCGACATGAGCACGATGGCGGCAGCGCCGTCGTTGAGGCCGGACGCGTTGGCAGCCGTCACGGTGCCGTCCTTCGAGAAGGCGGGCTTGAGCTTGGCCATCGCCTCCACGGTGGCGCCGTCACGGATGTATTCGTCGGTGTCGACGATGGTGTCGCCCTTGCGGCCCGGGACGGTGACGGGGACGATCTCGTCCTTGAAGCGGCCTTCCTTGCGGGCGGCCTCGGCCTTGTTCTGCGACTTCGTCGCGAACTCGTCCTGCTGCTCGCGGGTGAGCTGGAAGGCCTGGGCCACGTTCTCGGCGGTCGTGCCCATGTGGTAGCCGTTGAAGGCGTCCCAGAGGCCGTCCTTGATCATGGTGTCGACGAGCTTCACGTCACCCATCTTCTGGCCGCCGCGCAGGTACTGCGCGTGGGGGGAGAGCGACATCGATTCCTGGCCGCCGGCCACGATGACCGTGGCGTCGCCATTGGCGATCTGCTGCATGCCGAGAGCGACCGTGCGCAGGCCCGAGCCGCAGACCTGGTTGACGCCCCAGGCGGTGGCCTTCTCCGGGATGCCGGCCTTGATGGCGGCCTGGCGGGCCGGGTTCTGGCCGGCGCCGGCGGTAAGGACCTGGCCGAAGATCACTTCGTCCACGTCGTCGGGGGAGACGCCGGCACGCTCCAGGGCGGCCTTGATCGCCACCGCACCGAGTTCATGGGCCGGCACGGTGTTGAAGGCACCTCCGAACGAACCCACTGCGGTCCGCGCCGCGCCGACGATGACGATGTCTTCCGCTGCCATTGACGTTCTCCTCGTGAGGGCCGGCGCGACGTTGAAGCCCTCCGATGGGCATGCGCGCTTGAGGCCAACTCAGGCGATGAAAGCGCTGGGCAGGGTGAAGTCAAGCGCGTGCGGAAGGTCGGTGAGTGACCGGTCGGCGTTTGTCACCGGAGGCGCCGCGCGGCGTGTGGCACTATTCTGCGGGGATCGGGGTCAAATTGCTGTTTTCGTCAGCGGGCGAAAGCCTTAAGGTCCGCTCACGCGCAAATACGAATGATACCCGGACGGCGCATCGGGCCTCGAAGGGATTGGGCGCTGGAATGAACGTGTCGGGAAAGGCCACGAGGATGGCGGACAACGGTAAGTCTCAGCAGACCGTCATCAAGAAGTACGCGAACCGGCGCCTGTACCATACCGGAACCTCGACCTACGTCACGCTCGAGGACCTCTCGACGATGGTCCAGAACGGCGAGGATTTCCTCGTCTACGACGCCCGCTCGGGCGACGACATCACCCGCTCCGTGCTCACGCAGATCATCTTCGAGCAGGAGAACAAGGCCGGCGAGGACAATCTGCTGCCGGTGGCCTTCCTGCGCCAGCTCATCCGCTTCTACGGCGACAGCATGCGGACGATGGTGCCGAGCTTTCTCGAATTCTCCATGGCCAATTTCGCCCGCGACCAGGACGGCCTGCGCGAGAAGATGAACCAGAGCTTCGCCCCCAAGGTGTTCCAGAGCGCCATGGAGGAGCAGGTGCGGGCCAATATGAGCTTCTTCGGCGATGCCATGAAGATGTTCACGACCTTCGGCACCGGGCCGCTCTCCGGGATGAAGTCCTCCGCGTCCGCGCCGACGCCGTCCCAGCCTGCTACCCCGGTGGCCGCCCCCGATAGCGACCTCGACGAGTTGAAGCGGCAGATGGCGGAAATGCGCAACCGCTTGGAAGACCTCGCCAAGAAGTAGGCCGGCGACATCGTCGGCGGGTCCCCCGGCCGCTCCTGAGAGAGTGCTGACGAACCGTTACCGTCGGCCCACCCATTGCGCTTTTCCGCCGATAACAGGCGGAAGGGCAACGGGTGGCACAAACCGGCACGGGAAAGCGTACCAGAACGGGACGTGCCGTCCCCGAGGGGGACCGCGACACGGCGCGAACGCTCGTGGTCGTCGATGGCGGCGAGACGGTGGCCCGCAAGGCGAGTGACGCCTATGGCAGGCCGAACGCAGAGTTCCTGACCCAGCTTCTCGTCAGCTGCGAACCGACCATGCGCGCATCCAGAACCGAGCGCATGCGCTCAGCCACGGCGCGTTACGCCGAGACCACGCGGATCGGGACGAACAGGCGCCGCGCCTGATCGGTCGAGGCGGATAACGCAAAAAACCGCCCGAAGGCGGTTCTCGCAGACATCGTCTCGTTCCGGTCCCTGGCGGGACCGTCGACGACGCGTAAGATCAGGCCTCGGCCGACTTCACCTTGAGAACCTGGCGACCGCGATACATGCCGGTCTTCAGATCGATGTGGTGGGGACGACGCAGCTCGCCCGAATCCTTGTCGGCGACATAGGTCGGGGCCTTGAGGGCGTCGGCGGACCGGCGCATGCCGCGCCGCGAGGGGGAGGTCTTTCGCTTCGGAACGGCCATGGGGTAGTCCTGCTACGACAAAAAGGGTGCACGGGCGCCGCCCCGCGAGGGAAGAGGCAACCTCGGCACCGTGTTCAAACGGAGATTCGATGGCGGCTGTATAGCGGCAGATCGGCCGTCTGGCTAGAGCCGCCCGAGGCCGGATTTCCGAAAATGGCGGATCGATCCGCAGAAGGGGCAGCCGGCCCCGGTTCGCGGCCGGGCTCGCGAGGCCGTGAAGCCTCGTTAAGCGCCGGTTCAACCGTCGTGTCCTACCTGCGAATACGGAGACGCCTCAACGAAGACTGCGCCGCCGCATCTCGGGAGATTGCCATGACTTCATCTCGCATGACCACATCTCTGCTCCGCACCCTGGCCGTACTGGGCTGCCTCGCGGCGGTTCCCGCCCTCGCCCAGGCGCCGAGCCCCTCGACCTCCACGCCTTCCACCGTCGCACCGAAGGCGCCCATGGCTCCGGCCGCCCCGGCCAAGCCGACGGCGGACAAGCCCGCCGTCCCCGTCGCGCCGGCGGCCAAGACCGATCTCATCGATCTGAACAGCGCCTCGGCCGCCGAACTCGAGGCGCTGCCCGGCATCGGTGCGGCGCGCTCGGCCGCGATCGTCAAGGGCCGCCCCTATCACGGCAAGGATCAGCTCGTGTCGAAGAAGATCCTCACCCAGGGCGTCTATGACGGGATCAAGGACAAAGTCATCGCCAAGCAGAAGTAACCCTTCCGCTCGGGCTTCCCGGCGCCGGTCCGGTGCCGGGTTGTTCGCCGGGGGGCACGGTGTTACGCGGCCGGAGACCTCGGTTCCCGCCGGAAGACACAAGCCAGATGCCTCCCCAGCCCCTCATCCGCGTCCATCGCGGCGATCTCCCGGCCGATTACGTGCCGGGCACCGCCATCGCCATCGACACCGAGACGCTGGGTCTCAATCCGCATCGGGACCGACTCTGCGTCGTCCAGATCTCGCGCGGCGACGGCAGTGCCGACGTGGTTCAGATCGTCCCCGGATCGAGTCCGCCCGAAACGCTCAAGCGCGTACTGGCCGATCCGGCGGTGACGAAGATCTTCCATTTCGCCCGGTTCGACCTCGCCGTGCTCTACAAGGCCCTCGGCGTGATGCCGGGGCCGGTCTATTGCACCAAGGTCGCCTCCAAGCTCGCCCGCACCTATACCGACCGGCACGGCCTCAAGGACGTGGTCCGCGAACTCGTGGGCGTCGACCTGTCGAAGCAGCAGCAATCCTCCGATTGGGGCGCCGAGTCGCTGAGCCAGGCGCAGGTGGAATATGCGGCTTCCGACGTGCTGCATCTGCATGCGGCGCGCGCCCGCCTCGACGCGATGCTCGACCGCGAGGGACGCACGGATCTCGCGCGGCGCTGTTTCGAGTTCCTGCCCACCCGCTCCCTCCTCGATCTCGAAGGCTGGGCCGAGACCGACATCTTCGCCCATACCTGATCGGCGCGGGAGGCCATCGCGGCCGATATGGAGGGTATGCCGGCGACGGTGCGGCGGCGCACATCGTTCGTGCCGCGGCGATCCCGCCCGGTTGATGATTCCTCAATGCTCCACTCATAAGGTTCCGGCACGGCCACAACTTCGCCATCGGCCGCGCGCATCCGGCGCTGGACCATGGGGTAAGCTGGTTCCCACGGTTCAGCACATGATGGGCGAGACGTGGCATGTTGCGGGGCGCAACCTGCCGGTGTTCCATCGGATCGGTCAGGCGGAGCGGCTCGGATCATCACCATGCACGGGGTCGACGCCATCGACGCGACAGGGACGACGGGATCGGGCGCGGATGCGCGCCGTCACCGTGCCCATGCGCGGGCTCGCAACCACAGCACGCAGGTGCGTTACCTGCGTCGTCTCATTCCCCTCTCGGCCGGAGCCGCGATCGTCGCCCTCGCCGTGGTGACGCTGTTCGATCCGTTCGGCAGCGTCCTTCCGGCCGTCACCATGGGGCCGGTCACCCTGTCGGGGACCAAGGTGAAGATGGAGAACCCGCGCCTCTCCGGTTTCCGGAAGGACAACCGGGGCTACGAGGTCATCGCCACGGCCGCCTTCCAAGACGTGCGCAAGCCCACGCTGATCGAACTCCAGGCCATGAAGGGCCATCTCGTCACCGACGATTCGGGCGGGCTCGCCCATATGGAGGCCGCCGCCGGCCTGTTCGATACGGCGCGCGAGACCCTGTCCCTCGAACGCGACATCAAGTTGTGGACCGACAAGGGCGAGGACATCCGTCTCCAGACCGCCGCCATCGATTTCAAGGCCGGGACGGTGAAGTCCGATCAAGTCGTCACCGTGACGCTTCCTACGGGCACGGTCGTGTCCGACGGCCTCGACATGGTCGATAACGGCCGCGTCATCTCCTTCATCGGCAACGTCCATGCGGTGTTTCATGGATCGGACAAGGCCGAGTACGCCGGATCCGAGAACAAGCCCGACGGGAAATCGCCGCGTATCCTTGCCTCCGCCGCCGAGCCGCGGGACGGGGAGGCAGGCCGGTGAACCGCTCCCCGTCATTCGTCACCCTCGTCCTCTGTGGGATGCTGGCAACGGGAAGCGCGATGGCGCAGATCCCCTCCGGCACCGCTCCGGCGGCCCCCGCGAAGGCGACCAAGCCGACCGCGCCGGGAAGCACCTTCGGCGCGAGCGGCGGCAAGGACCCCGTGAAGATCGACGCGGATCGGCTCGACGTCTTCGACCGCGAGAACAAGGCGATCTTCGCCGGCAACGTCGTGGCCGTGCAGGGCGACAGCACCATCCGCTGTTCGACGATGACGGTGCATTACAAGCGCGGCAAGGATGCCAAGCCCGGGGCGCCCGCGCCTGCCGCCGATGGTGCGAAATCGCCGGCAGGCATGGCGGAGAACGGCATTCAGAAGGTGGAATGCGCAGGTCCCGTCACCGTGGTGCAGAACGATCAGGTCGCCACCGGCGACAATGCGGTGTTCGACCAGGAGGCGAAGCGCATCGTGCTCACCGGCAACGTCGTGCTGAGCCAGTGCCAGAACGTCACCCGGGGCAGTCGCCTCGTCTACGACATGAATACCGGCCGGGCGAACATGGACCCGGTGGCCGGCGGCCGCGTCTCGGCGATGTTCGTGCCGCAGAAGGAAGAGGCCGCCAAGGGTGGAGCCAAGGGGTGCGCCCAGCCGGCGAGTGCCGCGGGCAAGCCCGCGCCGAAACCTTCTGAGGCCGGCGCGGAGAAGCCAGCCGCCAAGCCGAGAGCGCAGGCCAATTGACCTCCGCCCTGCCGGTGACCCCGGCGCCAGACCCGATCAGCTCGCGGATCGCCGATGCCGCTTCTGCAGGAGCCGTGCGCGGGCCCTCCCTCCTGTCGCGCCTCTTTCGCCGCGGCAAGGGGCGGGCGGCGGGTGGTGAGGCGGGCCTGTCCGGGAGTGGCGGCGGTCCGGGCATCCTCCACGTGGAAGGGCTGCGCAAGAGCTACGGCGCGCGCACGGTGGTGCACGAGGCCGGGCTGACCGTCCGCAACGGCGAGGCCGTGGGCCTGCTCGGCCCCAACGGCGCGGGCAAGACCACGATCTTCTACATGATCACCGGCCTCGTCTCGGCGGATCGCGGCTCGATCAGCCTCGACGGACTGCCGATCACCCACCTGCCGATGTATCAGCGCGCGCGCCTCGGCATCGGCTACCTGCCGCAGGAAGCCTCGATCTTCCGCGGCTTGTCGGTGGAGGACAACATCCGCGCCGTGCTCGAAGTGGTGGAGCCCAGCCGCAAGGAGCGCGAGCGCAAGCTCGATTCGCTGCTCGAGGAATTCGACATCGCACGTCTGCGCAAGGCGCCTTCGATCGCGCTGTCGGGCGGCGAGCGGCGTCGCTGCGAGATCGCCCGCGCCCTGGCGACCTCACCGAGCTTCATGCTCCTCGACGAACCCTTCGCCGGCATCGACCCCATCGCGGTGGGCGACATCCAGGATCTGGTGAAGCACCTGAAGCAGCGCGGCATCGGTGTGCTCATCACCGATCACAACGTCCGAGAGACCCTGGGCCTCATCGACCGCGCCTATATCGCCCATTCCGGCCGCATCCTTACCGAGGGCACGCCGGAGGAGATCGTCGCCAACGAGGATGCACGGCGCCTTTATCTCGGCGAGGGGTTCCGGCTTTAGGCCACCGGCTCGATCCGAGTCCGCGAATCACGCTCCCGACCGGGCTGCCCGCATTCTCGGCTGCCTAATTTCTCGCCACGTTACATGGCGCTCAAAAAATGCATGCGTTTTGTGCATGTCTTTTGGCTGGTCCTCCGCGCATGCCCGCGGTGGGAGAATCTAATTTCTCTTTGGTACGAGGCAGTTGCGCGACCATGGGTCGCATCCGTCAAGCCCCGGGCGCGTCGGGCCCGATGGTGCGCCGCAGCATCGCGGTGGAAATCGCGCGCATGGCGCTTTGACGGCGGCGCAAGATGGCGATAGACCTATGCGAAGATAAAAAGAAGCAACATTCATGCCGAGCGGCGTAAGGTTCTGTGCGCGCCTTCGGCTGGGCTCACCTGAAGGCGTCGGGGCACACCATGAGCTTGCTGCAGCGACTGGAAATGCGTCAGGGCCAAGCCCTGGTGATGACGCCACAGCTTCTCCAGGCGATCAAGCTTCTTCAGCTCTCCCAGATCGATCTCGCCACCTATGTGGATGCCGAACTGGAGCGCAATCCGCTCCTGGAGCGCGTCGAGGGCGAGCCGGACGGTGACCGCGCGAAGGGCGAGGTGGCCCCGGAGCCCGCCGGCGACGGGGATGGCGAGTTCGACTCGGCCGAGCCCGACAACTGGATGTCGACCGAACTCACGGCCAGCAGCGCCGAGATGGAAAGCGTACTCGACACCCGCCTCGACAACGTCTTCTCCGACGAGAATCCGAGCCATGCCCGCGAGGCTGCCTCGGGCGACATGCTCAGCCTGACCCCGGCGCCCTACGGCAATACCGGCGGCAGCTTCGACGGCGAGGCGCCGGATTTCGAGGCGACCCTGACCTCGGAAGTCTCCCTGCGCGAGCATCTCAGCGCGCAACTCGACCTCGCCACCCGCGATGCCGGCGACAGGCTGATCGCCGGCTTCCTCATCGATGCGGTGGACGATGCCGGCTACATGCGCGAATCCATCGACGAGGTGGCCGAGCGCCTCGGCGCCGGCCTCGATTCCGTGGCGCGGGTGCTCAAGCTGATCCAGACCTTCGACCCGCCGGGCATCGCCGCCCGCGATCTCGCCGAATGTCTGAGCCTACAGCTACGCGAGCGTGACCGGTTCGATCCGGCGATGCAGGCCCTGGTCTCCCGCCTCGACCTCGTGGCCAAGCGCGACTTCCCGAGCCTGCGCCGGCTCTGCGGCGTCGACGACGAGGATCTCGTCGACATGCTGGCCGAACTGCGCCGCCTCGACCCGAAGCCCGGCCGGGCCTTCGGCTCGCGCGCCGTGGAGGTGCTGATCCCCGACGTGTTCGTGCGGGCGGCCTCCGACGGCTCCTGGCTGGTGGAGCTCAACGCGGAGGCGCTGCCCCGCGTTCTGGTGAACCAGAGCTACTATGCCCGCGTCTCGCGCGGGGCGGCGGCCGAGGGCGACAAGGCGTTCCTGTCCGAATGCCTGCAGACCGCCAACTGGCTCACCCGCAGCCTGGAACAGCGGGCGCGCACCATCCTCAAGGTCGCCTCCGAGATCGTCCGCCAGCAGGACGCCTTCTTCGTGAATGGCGTGGCGCATCTGCGCCCCCTCAACCTCAAGACGGTCGCCGAGGCCATCGGCATGCACGAATCCACCGTGTCGCGGGTCACTTCCAACAAATCCATCGGCACCAGCCGGGGCACCCTGGAGATGAAGTACTTCTTCACCGCCGCCATTCCGGGGGCGGCGGGCACGGCCTCGCATTCCTCGGAGGCCGTACGCCACCGCATCAAGCAGCTCGTGGACGGCGAGGCGACCGGCGACGTGCTCTCGGACGACGCCCTAGTGCAGAAGCTCCGTGACGAAGGCATCGACATCGCCCGCCGTACCGTGGCGAAATATCGGGAATCCCTGCGCATCCCCTCATCCATCGAGCGCCGCCGCGAGCATTTCGCCTACGCCCGCTGAGGGCTGCCGCGTTCTGCGGATGACGTCTGCCCGCCGGCGAAAGCTTCAGGCTCTTCCGCCTGTCACCTCCCATGCAATGCCGGCTCGCCATTCCGTTGACTTCTCCTCCCGGGGCTCCTTTACTTGCCTCCCGAACGCAACAAAACCGGAGGATACATGGGGTCATTGCGCGTCACAGGCCACGGCCTGGACCTCGGCGAAGCCCTTCGCGGGCGTGTCGAAGAGCGAATGGCCGCCACCTTGTCGAAATATCTCGACAGCCACATGAACGGCACCTGCTCCGGCCATGTGACGCTTCGACGGGATGGGACGGCCTACCGTACCGATTGCGTGCTTCACCTCGTCTCGGGCCTGACGCTCGAAGCGTCCGCCGCTTCGCACGACGCGCATTCGAGCTTCGAGCAGACGGCGGACAAGCTCGAGAAGCGCCTGAGGCGCTACAAGCACCGGCTCAAGGATCATGGCGCCGCCCTGCATGAGGGCGCCACCGTCCAGGCGGCCTACGCCGTCTTCGCCGCGCCGAGCGATGCGGAAGAGGACGTGATCGACGACGATCTCGCCGAGGACGAGGAGGCGCACCCGCCCGTGGTCGCCGAGAGCACCAGGGCGCTCAAGCGCCACTCGGTGAGCGAGGCGGTCACAGCCCTCGATCTCACGGGGGCACCGGTGATCGTGTTCGTTCACGCTGGTACCGGCCGCATCAACGTCGTATACCGCCGCAGTGACGGAGCGATCGGTTGGGTGGATCCGCCGGAGGCGGCAGCTTAACGCGCTCTGCCGGCTGCGTGCCGACCATCGGCCGCCTCGGGATGCGTGGGGACCACGCATCCGCAGCGCTAATGTAGACGAGCGGGGGCCGGTGGGTCGCCGCCGATGGGGCGATGGTCCTTCATGCCGATTCTGGAATTCCTCAGTCCGGATTCCGTGGTGACCTCTCTGCGCGCTCGCGCGAAGAAGCAGATCCTCCAGGAATTGAGCACCCATGCGGTGCGCCAGCTTCCCGCTCTCGACGAGCGTGAAGTGTTCGAGACTCTCCTGCAGCGCGAGCGCCTCGGCTCCACGGGCATCGGCGACGGCGTCGCCATTCCCCACGGCAAGCTTCCGGGCCTCGACCGGCTGTTCGGCCTCGTTGCACGGCTGGAGAAGCCGGTGGATTTCGAATCCCTCGATGGTCAGCCGATCGACATCGCCTTCCTCCTCCTCGCCCCGGAGGGCGCGGGCGCGGAGCATCTCAAGGCACTGGCCCAGGTGGCGCGGCTCCTGCGCGAGCCGGGCGTTCTCGACCGGATCCGGGCCGCGAGGGACGCCAGCGCCCTCTATGCGCTCCTGACCCAGCCTACGAAATCCGAGGCGGCATGATCTCGATGGACGTGAAGGCGAAGTGGGCGCCGACGGCGGCTGCGATGGCGGGGCTCGTCCTGTCGCTGACGCCGGCGCGGGCCGACGTGACCTGCGCCCGCGACGTGCTCGTGGCCAACTCGATGCAGCGTCAGGCCATCGACCAGCTCGAGCAGGCGGATGGCGACGATGCCAACCGCTGCCGGGTCTGGCGCCGCCACGTGGAGACCATGCGCCGTGTCGCCAGCGTCTACGGCCGCTGTCTGTCGGGGGCCGAGCGCGCCGCCAAGCTCGCCGAGGTGCAGACCTCCGAGAAGGATTTCTCCGGCATCATCCGGACGCGCTGCCGCGGGCTGTAGTGCGTCGGCCCGAATGGCCGGAACCGGTCTTCAGACGAGCCGATGCGGCGAGGTGAGGGTGCTGTCGGCACACAGGCCGTTGCGGCCGGTCGATTGACTCCGGCCCGCGGCGCTGGCTGTCCTCACCTGCGCCGCCATGCTGTTCACCCGCCTCCCCGACGATCTGTTCAAGCCGCTCGCCTCGCCGAGCCGGGCCTTCAACGCGGCGCTGCTGCTGCATCTGCATGCCAGGGTGTTCGCCGAGACCACCGAGCCCCTGCGCAAGAGCGAGCTGCTCGCCTCCATCGGTGATTTCTCCGCCGACTGGTCCCAGGGCGAGATCGCCGACGACGAGGCGACGCCGGTCGATCCGGTGGAGCGACGCTCGGCGGTCTACCGGCGGCTTCTCGACGCCGGCTGGCTGGTGGAACGGCGCGAGCGCTACGTGCCGGTGGTCGATTTCGATCCGGATGCCCGCCTCGTCATCGAGGAACTCGCCCGTCTCGACCGGGGCGAGACCCGCTCCTATGGCGGCGCGGTGCTGGAGGTCCTGGGTAGCCTGGAGAGCGCGGTGGCCAACCCGGCCGAACGTTCGGAGGCCCTGGTCAACGCGGCCAAGGCCTCGCGCGCCTTCCTCGGACATCTGCGCAGCCTCGCCGGCTCGATGCGCAAGATCGAGGAGCGGATCCTGCGCGAGGAAGACCAGGGCGTCGCGTTCCGCCTCTATTTCGAGGAGTTCGTGGCGCGCCATCTCGTCAGCGATTACCGCACCCTGCACACGCGCCTGAACCCCTTCCGCTTTCGCTCCGGCATCGTCCGCGAGGCGGGCCGCGCCCTGCGCGACGACCTCACCCTGCGGGCTCTCGCCGAAGCGGGGCTGCGCGAGGGGAGGGCGCACGACCTGTCTCTGGCCGAGCGGGCGGTGCGGGCGGATCTCGCCGAGATCCTCTCGATCTTCGAGGGGCTCGATCGGCATCTCGACGCCGTGGCCGACATCGTGGCACGCCTGGAGCGCCGGATCGCGGCGGCCCTGCGCTACACCGACCATCGCGACTCTGACCGGATCGAGCGTACCGCCGCGGCGTTGCGGGCG
The DNA here is from genome assembly GCA_902712845.1 of Methylobacterium bullatum. Taxonomy (NCBI): domain Bacteria; kingdom Pseudomonadati; phylum Pseudomonadota; class Alphaproteobacteria; order Hyphomicrobiales; family Methylobacteriaceae; genus Methylobacterium; species Methylobacterium bullatum. The sequence continues at coordinate 1,052,277 of LR743504.1, read as the reverse complement.
GTGGGGGCCGCCGAATGGTCGGAGACCGGTCCCGCCGCCGAGGTCTCGCTCCTGCGTCCGCCCATTGGCGAGCCGCATCTCTACACCCCCCGCATGCGGCGCGCGGCGATCCTGTCCGAGCCGCTGCCGGAGATCCATCTCGACCCTGCCATCGAGGCCTTCATCCTGGCCAAGGACGCCTTCCGCCAGCGGGTGATGGTGACGCCGGAGCGCGTCATCGCCTTCGTCGAGCGCAAGCTCGGGGCGAGCCCCGCCGTCCGGGGTTCCGAGATCGTGGTGGCGGATGTGGACGAGTTCGTTGTGTTCCAGCGCCTGCGCGAGATCGACGTGCTGTTCGACGGTATCCTCTCAACGCGCTACCGCCTCTCGCGGGTCGCGGGCCGCGTCTCCAACGGCTGGCTCGACTGCCCGGATTTCCTGGTGGAGCGCCGAAACCCGGCGGTCCGCCCCGTATCGGTTCGCCCGCGCGGCGCATGAGCGGAGACGAGTCCGGAATCGGGCTGCAACCGGTGACGATCCGGGACTTCTGACTGATCACATGGATGTTTCCGGACTTGGCAGACATCGAAAGGAGGATCATGTTTGTCAAAGGCCCGCCGAAGATGCGGGAATATCGGGAGATACGCCGATGACATCCGGGAAATGCTTGATCAAGTCCGCCTGGATCGCGGTCGAGGTGGGCAAGGAGAGATCCGAGCGCGTGCTCGTGGTCGAGACCTACATCGCCGTCAGTCCGCTGGAACGGAACTTCGACGCCTCCCGCTACGACCGGGTCGTGGCGGAGGTCCAGCGCGTGCTCGCCGAGAACCCGTCCATCGACCGCGCCTCGATCCTGAGCATCCATCGCGACACCCAATGCCTCTCGCTGTTCAAGGCGACTCAGCAGGCGGCATGAACGCCGGGCCTTTGTGAAAGGACCGCGATCCGGGTAACGAGGCGCTACGGCGGGATCGGTGTTCCGCCTCAACGCTTCATGGATTGTCGGGATGATCGAGGCCTTCCGCGCCATCGTCGACGGTGACGAGCCTCCGCCTCCGGGGACGCGGGCACCGTCCGGGGAGGATCTGACGCGGGCGCTCCAGGTGCTGCTCAAGAGCCAGTGCGTCTATTCCGATACCCCCGGCATCGGGCGCTCCTACGAGATCGCCCGGCACTACGCGCCCTTCTTCAAGAGCTACTTCGCCTGCCTCGGATACGGGTTCGAGGTTTCGCCCCGCGACCAGATGGTGTTCCTGCGCGTGCCCCAGGACGGGGTGCGCCACGACGGCCAGGCCGAGCGCCTGCGCAAGGACGAGACCCTCGTCTTGCTCGCCTTGCGTCTCGCCTACGAGGAGGGGCTGCGCGCGCACCGCGTCACCACCGACGGCGTGGTGGAATGCACCACCGACGACATCGCCGAATCGATCCGCACCGCTGCCCGGAGCGAGGCGCCGGAGGAGGCGCGCCTCACCGAAATCCTCCGCCTCTTTGCCCGCAAGGGCGCCCTGCGCCTGGGCGAGCGCGACAAGGTTGAGAAGATCACGCCGCTTATGCTGCTCCCCGGCATCGCCGTGCTCTCGCCCGATGCCTGGATGGAACAGGTCCGCGCCTGGGCCGCGGCGCGCCTCGACGACGACGGCTGAATGCGGTTCGCCGGGGCGGGCGAACGCGCCGATGCCGGCCTCCCGTGGGGACCGATGCTGCTTAATAAAAGATTTCACATGAAAACATTCCGGTGCGGGGACGGACCCTCCCGCCCCTATGGGAGGTGACGCTGCCACTCGACTTGCATCGCGAGCCGACGGCGTCCATGCCGGGCGACCGACACGCCCCGCAGGGAGCCGCCCGACCGGTGTACCGCCTCACCGACATCGTCCTCTCCAACTGGTACCTGATCCGGCGCGAGCAGATCCGCATCCGGGGGGCGGCTGCCCTGGTGGGGCCGACGGGCGCCGGCAAATCGACGATCTTCGATGCTGTTGGAACGGTGCTGGCCGGCAACAATGCCAGCCGCCTCGCCCTCAACGCCTCCGCCTCGGGGCGCAGCGCCCGCACGGTCCGCGACTACTGCCTCGGCTGGATCAGCGACCCGGCCGAGGGCGGACGCCCGACCCGCGAGGCCTGCGAGACCCTGATCGTTCTGGTCTTCGAGAACGAGACCACCGGCCGCGTCGTCTCGGTGGGCCTCGCTTTGGCGGCCCGTGCCGAGGACAGCCGCGAGACCACGCTGTCGCGCTTCATCGCGGTCGGCCACCGCTTCGAGATCGCCGATTACGTCCGCGAGACCGCGGAGGGGAGCTTCGTCGCGCCCTGGCCGGAGATCGCCAAGGATCTGCGCATCCAGGCCGACCGGTTCGAGGAATTCCGCTCGTCGGGCGAGCGCTTCACCGCCGAACTCTTGGCGCTGATGCGCGAGGGGGCATCGAGTCCGGAGCCCCGGCATTTCCTACGTACTTTCTCCAACGCCGTGGCGTTCAAGCCGATCTTCGATTCCTCCGCCTTCGTGCGCTCCTTCGTGCTCGAACCGGAGCCCCTGGACGTCGCCCGCATCCGCCAGTCGGTGGAGAACTGGCGCCGCCTGCTGGAGACGATCGAGGAGCTGGAGCGCAGGCTCACGCATCTCGGGCGCATCCTGAAGCGCTACGAGACCTGGGCCGAGGCCAGCCTCTCGGCCGCCCTCGACGATCTGCGCGCCGCCGGCGCCGATCTGCGCCGGCGCATCCGCGATTACGCGACCGCCCGCTCCAGGCTCGGCGAGGTGGCCGAGCGTCTGCGCATCGCCCGCGAGAGTGTGGCCACCAGCCAGGGGTTCGTGCGCGAGATCGACGGGGAAATTGCCGGCAAGAAGGCGATGCTCGCCGGGAGCCAGGGGGAGGGGCGGCTTGCCGCCTCCAATGCCGGCCTCGCCATGCTGGCACGCGACAAGCGCGACCTCTCCGCCCGCGTCGCCGACCTCGTGGGGATGGTGCAGGAGGCGGGCAAGCTCAACACCCTGTTCTCCGAGATTCAGCGGATCGATCCCGACGCCGCCCGGATCGTGGCCGCGTGCTCGCGCTCCGGCCTGCGCCGCGAGGCGCCCCCCGAGGAATCCCTGCGCATCGACGGCCCCCTCGGCGGGTTGACCGAGATGCTCGCGGCCATGCCCGACATCGCCACCCCCCTCGACACCGCCGCCGAGGATATGGCCCTGCGCGCGCGGGCCCAGGAGAAGGAGGCGCAGGCCCTCTCGGCCGAGATCGGCACCGGGCGGACGGGCGGCGCCCGCCTCTCTTCCGACACGGCGGGCTTTCGCGACGAGCTCGCCCGGCTCGGGATCGAGGCCACGCCGATCTGCGAGCTCGCCGAGATCACCGATCCGAAATGGGGGCCGGCCCTGGAGGGCCTGCTCGGCGGCGCCCGCGAGGCCCTGGTGGTGGAGCCGGACAGACTCAGCGAAGCCTTCGCCCATCTCGAAGCACGCAAGAGTCAGTTCTACCGCTGCCTGCTGGTCAAGACCACCGACACCGCGCGCCGCCGGGGCGGGCGCGACGACGAGGGGCCGATCTCGCTGATCGAGACCCGCGATCCTCACGCCCAGGCCTTCCTCGCCGCGCGCCTCGGGGGTTACGATCTCGCCCCCAACGACGCGGCCCTCGCCCATATGAGCCGCGCGGTGGCGCCGAGCGGCCGCTCCACCTCGGGTATGGCCTATTCCGTGGTGCGGCCTGTCCAGTTGATGATGACGCGGGGCAGCCGCGGCCCCACGGCGGAGGGACGGCAGAATCTGGAGCGCGCCGTGGCCGAGGCGCGGCGCCTGCGCGGCGAGGCGGGCGTGCTGCGCGAGGCCGCCCGCATCGCCGCCCTGCTTCGGGTCCGCCTCGCGGAAGCGAATCTCGACATCGTCTCCCTGCGCCAGGAGGCCGACGCCATGGAAGGGCGCCGGCGCAGCCTCACCACCGAGCGCGAGGCCGTGGAGAAGGCGGATACCGGCGCGCTGGAGGCCGAGATCAAGGAGCTCGCCAAGGAGCGCTCGGCCTATCTCACGGAGCTGGTCCAGGTGCTGGAGCCCAAGCGCGACGCGCTGCTCGGCGAGGAAGCGGGGCTGAAGGCGAAGGCCGCCACCGCGCGGGAGGCGATACGCGGCGCGCTTCAGGCGAGGCGCAGCGCCCATGCGCGCTGGACCGCCGGCGATTCCGTCCGTATCCGGCTCGTCCGGCCGGACGGGTTCGATCCGCTGGCGGTGGCGAAAGCCCGGGCCGACGCAGCGGGCCTGGAATCGAAGGAACTGGCGGCTTTGGCCAATGCGGCGCGCGGCGCCGCCCGCGAGGCGATGGAGACGGCGCGCACGCAAGGCCGTGCCGCCGAGCGCGATCTCGCCGAATATTGCGTGCAATGGCGAATCGAGAACCCCCTGGGCAACGGTGATGCCCCGGCCTCCTTCGGCTTCTCATGGGTCGCTCGCGCCCACGACGAGGTGGCGGGCCACGAGTTGCGGCGCTATCGCGACCAGGCGGTGCGGGCAGAGGGCGAGATGCGCCGCCTCATGACCGAGGACCTGCTGACGCGCCTCGCCGACAAGTTCGAGCGGGTCCGCACCCGCCTCGACGCCCTGAACGAACGTCTCTCCACCCAGACCTTCACCGGCCAGACCTACGCGTTCGAGGCGACCGTCGACCGCCGCTACGCTGCCGTGCATGCCCTCGCCACCGAGGTGGCGCGCTCGGCCGACGCAGCGCAGGCGATTCTGCCGGGGGACGGCGAGGAAGCGCCTTCGGGTCCGCTCGCCGCCGCCATCGAGGAGATCACCGCCCTGATCGCCGGCGACGAGAGCGCGGCGCGGCTCGCCGATTACCGCAACTATTTCGTCTATGAGATCGGCATGCGCGACAAGGCGGGCAACCGCACCACCATGTCGAACCGGGCCCTGCGCGGCTCGGGCGGCGAGGCGCAGGCGCCGTTCTACGTGGCCATCGCCGCGTCGCTCGCCTCGGCCTATTACCCCGGCGACCGGCCCGGTGACGAGAATCCCGGCCTCGGCCTCTGCCTCCTCGACGAGGCCTTCTCCAAGCTCGACGTGCGCAACTCGCAGGCCCTGGTCGATCTCTATCAGGCCTGGGGGCTGCAACTCCTCATCGCGGCCCCGGAAGACAAGCGCACGACGCTCACCGAGGTGATGGACACCATCGTCACCGTCTACAAGAGCCCGGACCTGACCTCGGTGCGGATCGAGGCGGAGCACCCGCTGGAAACGGCCAAGCGCGCGCTCGCGGCCATCAACCCGGAACGACAGGGGATCGAGACGTTCCGGGTTTCCGACGCGGCGGAGTGAGAGGGGGGGGTACCCTCCCTCAATGCGCTCGGCCTCGACGAACGCGCGATCAGGTCCGCCGCGACGCGGCGTCCCGGATCGCGGCGAGAGTCAGAATGGCGGGGGCACCGTTCCCCGTCACCGCGAGGCGATCGGTGCCGGTGGAGAGGAGCAGCGCCAAGGCGTCCTTCAGCGATGTCTCGGCCGTGACGGACGGCGCATCCCCTGCCTCGCCGGGAGCCGCGACGACCCCCGCTTGCGTCAGCGCGAGACGCCGCAGGGCGCGGTCCTCACCGACGAAGCTCTCCACGAACGGGTCGGCGGGGGCGACGAGGACACGGTCCGGAGTGTCGGCCTGGACGATCCGGCCCTCCCGCATCAACACGACCCGATCACCCATCCGCATCGCCTCGTCAATATCGTGGGTAACGATGATGACGGTCTTATTGAGCCGGCGAAGTATCGCGCCGATCTCGATCTGTAGCCGGCTACGTGACACGGGATCCACGGCCCCGAAGGGTTCGTCCATGAGGAGGACGGCCGGGTCCGCCGCCAGGGCGCGGGCGACACCGACTCGTTGGCGCTGACCGCCCGAGAGTTCGTCCGTCCTCCGGTCGCGGTAATCCCGAGGATCGAGGCCGACGAGGGCGAGCATCTCGTCCACGCGATCCGCGACCCGGGAGCGAGACCAGCCCGACAGCTTCGGCACGGTGGCGACGTTCTGGGCGACGGTCCGGTGGGGGAACAGGCCGATGCCCTGCAGGACGTAGCCGATGCCGCGGCGCAGCCGCACCGGATCGACCCCCGCCACGTCGCGACCGTCGAGGAGGATGCGCCCGGCATCCGGTTCCACCAGCCGGTTGACCATGCGCAGGGTGGTGGATTTGCCGCAGCCGGAGGGGCCGATGAAGACGCAGGTCGTGCCTTCCGTGATGTCGAGGTCGATCCCGTCGACGGCCGGTCGATCCGCGCCGGCAAAGCGGCGGGAGACGCCCTCGAAACGGATCACCGACCGAGCCTCACGGGCTCGGGTCTCAACAGCCGAGGCAGATCGAACCCATCGTGGTCCGCATCTTCCTGTCCCAGGCCTTGTCGCGGGCGGCGGAGACCTTTTGCGCCTTGAGCATGTCGCCTTCGGTCGAGGCCCGGTTGAAGGTGGAGGTGGGGGGCTTCGTCACACCCATGGCGGTGGTCATGCGCTTGGGGGGCGGCTGCTGCGCCGTGGTGGAGGGTTGCGCCTGGACGGGCATGGTGACGAGCAGGCCCAGACAGACGGACGCGGCAAGGAAGCGTGTCATGATCGATCTCGACTTTTCGAATGTGTAGAAACGCAGCAGAGGCAACCGAAGATCACGCCCCGAATACCATCTCTCCCCGTCCATCATGACGGCAAGGTTGAGGCGTTGCGATGCGATCTCACGAATGGAAGGCGTGTATAGTGCCGAATTGTCATGGGGCTCAGCGTGTGCCAGCGCACCGGGCGACGATCGTTTCGATCACGGAGCGGCGGGCCATGTCTGTCGCGTCGGCCGGAACGCCACCAGGGTCATGTCGTCCCGGGGTGTCTCGGAGCCGCGATAGGCGGCCAGATCGGTTTCCAGCGTCTCGATCTGCCGGCCGAGTTCCTCCCCGCGGGTGCGCAGGAGGATATCCGCGACGCCGCGATACCCGAGCAATCGCCGCTGCGTACCGTGAATACCCATCTGATCGGTGATGCCGTCGGTCATCAGGTAGAAGGTGTCGCCCGGCGCCACATCCAGGGTGACGTTCCCGGTACTGAATCTCTCGCTCCCCTGGCGCGGATAACCGAGTCCCCGCTTCGCCCCCCTGATCCGGGTCACCCCCGTATCCGTGACGGTGGTGAGCGACAGGCCGGCGCCAGCGAAGGTCAGGCGCCGGGCCTCCGGGTCCCAGATGCAGATGCCGCAATCGAGCCCGTCATCGGAATCCGAACCGCGCCCGTCCTGGCGCAGCTGGGCGCGGACCATCTCGTCGAGGACCGTCAGGATCTCGGCCGGCGAGCGCAGGCCGCGCTCGTGCAGCACGCGGTCGAGGGCGGTGGCGACGATGAGCGTGATGAACGCGCCCGGTACGCCGTGGCCGGTGCAATCGGCCACGACGATGATGCTCACGTCACCGAGGCGTTCGAGCCAGAAATAGTCGCCGCCGACCTGATGCAGCGGCTCCCACAGCACGGCGACGTCGAGTCCCGCACCGGCCAGCGCCATCCGGTCGGGCAGGACGGAGGTCTGGATGCGACGGGCGTAGCCGATGCTCTCCATCACCTGGTGATTGGCGTCGGCGAGCTTGGCATGGGCGAGTTCGAGTTCGGCGAGGAGCTGCTTCGCCTCGTCGCCGGCGCGCAGGCCCTCCACCATGCGGTTGAAGGCCGAGGAGATCACGTCGATCTCGTTGCTTGCCCGTATGGCGCCGTCGAACGCCACCGTCGACCAGCGCTTGTGCTCGACCTCGCGCATTGCGAGCAGCAGGCGCTTCAGGGGGGCGAGGACGTGCTTGCGCACGTTGGCATGCAGGGTCAGCACGAAGGCGAGCATCAGCATCAGGCTCGCCCCAACCGCCAGGAGCGCCTGCTTCTCGGCATTGGCGCGCAGGGCTTCGGTGGAGAGTCCCAGCGTCAGGCTTCCCACGGGCTTCGCCTGGCCCGCCAGGGTGATGGCGGTGGAGGCGCGGATCAGCTCGATGCTGCGTCCCCCCGGTATCTCGCCGAGGGACATCACCACGCCGCCCTCCGCGTTCCAGGCACGGACGAAGCGGAACGCCGGATCGAGGGTCAGGGCCTGGACCTGCGTCGTGTAGAGGTCCGGCCGCTCGCTCCAATCGGGTCGGGCGATGGCCTGGGCGGTGAGGGCGACGAGAAGGTTCGCCCGTTCGGTATAGAGCCTGAGGCTGTCGTTGTAGTTCACCCAGGCGATGCCGACCTGCGTCGTCAGCACCACGATGGCGATCACCGGGTAGATCCGCAGGAACAGGGTGTGCGCCAGACTGTCGAGGTCGCGCCCGCGGGCCGAACCGCGCAGGGCCCCCGGCCGCATCGTACCGGGCGCGGATGTCGACACGTCGGTGAAACCGGCCAGTTCCAGGAAATCGTCGCCGCGCAGGGGACCGCCTCCCCTCAGGGAGCGCTTGCGGGTGGGGGAGGCGACGGTGGGCGAAGCCCCCTCGGCCGCAGGATCGAACGTCATGGCGGCGTTACGTCCGCGGACGGGCCGCGGGCTGGGCGGACACAGCCCCGCCCGGCATGTTTGGCCGCATAGAGCGCGGCATCGGCCCGGCCCAGGGTCTGCTCGAAGGTCTCCGCTCCCTCGATGGCGGCGATGCCGATGCTGACGGAGAGCGCCAGCGGTCCTCCGGGCCACGCCACGCTGGTTTCCCCGACGAGGCGGCAGATGTCTTCGGCGACCGTGAGCCCGGCATCGGCCCCGATCTCGGTGAGCAGAATCGCGAATTCCTCGCCGCCCATGCGGCCGATCACGTCCACTTTGCGCAGGCGCCCCCGGCAAGTCTCGACGAAGCCGGCGAGGGCCGCGTCTCCGGCGGCGTGGCCGAACTCGTCGTTGAGGCGCTTGAACCGGTCGAGATCCGCCATGAGGAGGCAGGCGGGAACCCGGTCGCGCTCGTATCGCAGCCATTCACGCTGGCTGAGCTCCATGAAGCGGCGACGGCTCACCGCGCCGGTGAGGTCGTCGGTATCGGCCAGATGCCTGAGCTTTGCTTCGAGACGGGTCCGATGCTCGATCTCGCCGGACAGCGCCTCGTTGAGGGCCTGCAGGTCGCGCTGCTGCTCGGCGAGGCGGTGATTCGCCTTCTGCAGGTCGAGCTGCATCCGGTCGCTCATCCTCACGAGGCGGCGCTGCTCGCGATAACTGCGCCGGTAGGCTTCGGCGAGTTGCTGGACGCCGCCCGCGACCTGCGCGAGCCCCGCCAGCATCCCATCGGTCTTCCCCAGGACCGCTTCCTCGGTATCGTACAGACTGAACGCGTCGCCGACGACGGGGGGATGGTCGGTTGGCGGAACGATCCCGGGCTTGACCTTCATCCGTGTCAGTTCCCCGCCTGCGAGGTCTCGACGAGATCGAAGCGTGCATGGGAAAAGTCGGAGGCGAAATCCTCCCCGGCCTCGGCGATGGTCTCGTCGCCCTCGGCGTAGAGCCAGCGGATGGTCACGCCTCGACCTTCGCCGGCGGCGTCCTCGAGGGGCATGAACAGGTTCATCAGTCCCTTGGCGCTGGAGCTGTTGAAATAGACGAGGGCGACCTCGAATACGATCGGTTCCGGACCTGACAGGGCGAGGTAGGACCGCAGGGACTGGAGCAGGGGGCCGAACAAGGCCGCGGCATCCTCCGGATACGATTCGCCGCTCAGCCTGAAGCAGCCGGCTGCGAAGTCGAAATCCACCTCGGGGGATCGGGCGGTTGCCGGGATTTGAATGCGGTCCATCGCCGGGGCGCCGTCAGATATAGGCTTTGAGGCAGAATAGACTGCGCTCGTCGCCGAGATCGTGAAAATCGAACTCGACGGGAGCACTCGACCGGCGGGCGATCTCGATCAGGCCGATGCTCCCTCCGAGGCTGCCCTCGTCGGGGGGCTGGCGCAGCTTCTCGCGGTAGAAACGCTTGAGTTCTTCGCTGGACATGCCGGCAATGTGGTCCAATCGCTCATTCAGTACGGTGGCATCGGCCTTGGGGACCTCGTTGCCGCACACGACGAAGAAGCGCGCGTTCTCGATGCCGACCACGATCATCCCCGCACTGATCATGCCGCAGGACGCCTTGTCCCCGGGGAGCTTGTCGGCCGAGTAACGAATGATGTTCTGGGCCTGCTCGACGAAGATCGAGAACACCCTCTTGGCGATGGTCGCGTCCGTCTCACCCTGGATCATCCGAAGCTTCAGGACTTCGCCGAGGGAAAACAGGACGTTCTCCGAGATGTCGCCGCCGAACGAGAGGATGATACCGTTACGCTTCGAGGTTTCGAAGAGGGATTTGAAGTCCCGAGCGAGCACAGCATCCTCCTCCCGGTGGCGGAAGGTGCCGCGCGGTGAGCGCCCGCCTTCACTGCCCGACAGCACTAACCCAAAGGCCTCTACAGACAGTTACCGCCTCGGAATCTGGCGGAGTGCGAGCAAATTCCGTTCCATCCCGTTAACCAGGACGACAGGATTGGACGACGCCGCGCCATGGTTCCGACAGGAGAACTATCCCGGTCCAAGGTGTCGATGATAGATCGGACGGCATCGCGTTCGTTCTGCGAAAAGAAACAATTTATAGGGATTTGTTTCTGTAAACCTCGCGAGCGCGCCTGTGTTTGGGCACGAACCCAGACCTTGCCGGTCTGAAGCGGATCGGATCGTGACACAAGACAAGTCCGTCCTCATCGTATCGGATCGACCGGACCGGGTGAGACTGCTGGCGCGCGCCATCACCACCATCCTGCCCTGCCGCAGCGTTCTCGGGGACCAGTCGGTTCCCGCCATCCTCCCCGTCGTCGCGGTCGTCGATCTGGATCCCCGTGACGGCATAGCGGCGGCCTGGGTGGTCCGTCTCCTGGCGATGCGCGTGCCCTGCCTCGTTCTCACGAATGCGCCCGCCCACATCCCGGACAGGGCGAATCCGGCCCTGCGCGTCACGGCGGCCGATACCCCGCGCCCGACCATTCTCTCCCTCCTGTTCAGCCTCATCGATGCCGGCGAGAAGCTGCGCACGCGTCACGCCGGCGAGACCGCCGCGTTGGAACGCAGGGCGCACCGCGCCTGCTCCGTGGTGGCGGACCTGTTCCATGCGGCGCAGACCGATCGGCCGGTCTCCTCAGAGGAGGCCGATGCGGGAACCGACGTCATTCTGGAGGCGGTCTCCGAGGGGGGCATCCGCGCGTGGCTCGACGTCATCGGACGCTACGACGAGCTGCTCTACCAGCACTCCCTCAGCGTCGCCGGCTTTGCCGCGGCCTTCGGCTTCCACCTCAAGATTCCCCGGGCCGACCGGAAGCGTCTCGCCAAAGCCGCGTTGCTGCACGATATCGGCAAATCGAAGATTCCTCTGGCCATCCTCAACAAACCCGGTGCGCTGACCTTGGACGAAATGGCGACCATGCGCACGCATGCCTCCGCCGGTGCCGACATGCTCGCCAGGCAGGAGGGGTTCGATGCCGCCATGCTCGACGTGGTCCGGCATCATCACGAGATGCTCGACGGCAGCGGCTACCCGGCCGGCCTCTCCGGCGATGCGATTCCGGATCTCGTCCGCCTCGTGACGATCTGCGACATCCACTCGGCTCTCACCGAGCGGCGGGCCTATCGCAATCCCCTCCCGCATGCCGAGGCCCATGCGATCATGCTCGGCATGACGGGCAAGCTCGACATGCCGCTCCTGCGGGCCTTCCAGCCCATCGTCCGGCAATCGAGCCATGGCGACGCACTGGTCTAGCGCCACGGGACGTTCGGTTTACCGAACCTTGTGCGGTTCACCTGGGGAGTTCTTCCAGGCCGGCCCCGTCGATCGGCCGTGATTCTGCATGAAATTGCCAAGTCGAAAGTTTCATCTCCTACGGGGACGTCTTGTCGAAGGCCAATCTCCCACGCCCCGTTCTTTTAAAAGCACGTTTCGTTGACCCGGATCGCCGCTGCGATCACATTTCGGTAACGGTGCCGAGGGGCATTCCACGACCGGACGGCCCGCCATGACTGGACGGCGCGTTCGGATCAAAGCCCCCGGCGCATTCCCGTACCCGATCGGTAGGCGCTCGATGTCCCTTCAAGGCAGCTCTTTTCCAGGCCCGCTTCCGCGCATCGTCGGCTTCAGCGCCAACCTGCAGCGTCCCTCGAAGACGCGGGCGCTGGTCGAGGCGGTGGCCGAGGCGACCGGCACGCGGCTGCGCGCCGACATCCGCCTGTTCGACGTGGTCGATGCCGGGGCCGGCCTCGGCGCCGCCTGGTCGCGCGACCAGCTCTCGCTTCCCGCTCGGCGCATCCTGGAGGCGATCGAGAACGCGGACGCGCTCATAGTTGGAACGCCGGTCTACAAGGGTGCATATACCGGCCTGTTCAAGCACCTGTTCGACTTCGTCGATCCGACGGCTCTCGTGGGCAAGCCCGTCGTGCTGTCGGCCACGGGCGGGGGCGCGCGGCACGCCCTCGTCGTCGAGCATTCCCTGCGGCCCCTCTTCGGCTTCTTCAGCGCGCAGACCGTCCCGACCTCGGTCTATGGCAGCGACGCGGATTTCTCCGACGGTGTCCTCGTCGATGAGGGCGTGCGGGCGCGGGTGTCCGACGCGGCGAGTCAGCTCGCCGCACTGCTAGGGGCACGGGCGAAGCCGTCCGCCTCCCTCGACACCGCGCCGGCCGCCGCCTTCGCCGCGCCGAGTCGCTAGCCCGCGCGGCCGACCGGATCGACCGTCCCGGCTGCATCCGGGCGATGCCCCCGTCGACCTCCATCTCCAAGGTCTAAATCAACAAGGGCTGGACCATGTCACGGCAGACAACCCTCGGTTCCGACATCCTCGGCCGCCTGACGCCCTGGCTCGTGCCGGTGGCGATCATCGCCGGTTGGCAGGCCGCGGCCTCCACGGGCCTCGTCTCCACTCGCTTCATGCCCGCCCCCTCGGACGTGATCGCCGCAGGCTGGCAGGCGAGCAAGACCGGTGAACTCTGGACCAACCTCTGGATCAGCTTCCTGCGCGCGGCCGTCGGCTTCCTCATCGGTGGTAGCATCGGCTTCGCCCTCGGCCTCGCCAACGGCCTCTCGCAGCTTTCCGAGAAGCTCACCGACACGACCCTGCAGATGGTGCGCAACATCCCGCACCTGTCGCTGATCCCCCTGGTGATCCTGTGGTTCGGCATCGACGAGGAGGCCAAGCTCTTCCTGGTGGCCATCGGCGTGTTCTTTCCGATCTACGCCAATACCCTGCACGGCATCCGCTCGGTGGATCCGCAACTGGTGGAGATGGGCCGGGTCTACGGCATGTCGCCCACCACCCTGTTCCTGCGGGTGGTGCTGCCCGGGGCGCTGCCCTCGATCTTCGTCGGCCTGCGCTACGCGCTCGGCATCATGTGGCTGACGCTCATCGTCGCCGAGACGATCTCGGCCTCGTCCGGCCTCGGCTACATGGCGATGCAGGCGCGCGAGTTCATGCTGGTGGACGTGGTGGTGCTGGCCATCGTCATCTACGCCCTGCTCGGCAAGATCGCCGATACCCTGACCCGGCTGCTGGAGCGTTCGTTCCTCGCCTGGAACCCGGCCTACCGGAACATCTGAGGGGCATCGCGCCGACATGCCCCCGTTCTTCGATCAACCCCACGGACGACGTCCATGACCGCCTCCACCCTGCTGCGCGCGCCCGACGCCTCCTTCGTGCCGCCCCGCGAGGTCCCCGTCGCGCCTCAGGCCCGCCAGGCCACGCGCCCCGCGCCCGTCACGGGTACGGGGGTCGCCGTCACCCTGCGCGGCCTGTCGAAATCCTTCGACGGCCATCAGGTGATCGAGGGGCTCGACCTGCACATCCCGGCGGGCCAGTTCGTGGCCATCGTCGGCCGCTCGGGCTGCGGCAAGAGCACCCTGCTGCGCCTGATCCTCGGGCTCGAACAGCCGAGTGCCGGGCGGATCGATCTGGAGAACCCCGGTGCGCGCTCGGCCACGAAGCGCATCATGTTCCAGGAGCCACGCCTGCTGCCCTGGGCCAGGGTCGTCGACAACGTCGCCGTGGGGCTCGGCGGGGCCGGGCGGCGCCAGGAACGGCGCGAGCGGGCGGCGGCCGTGCTGGCCGAGGTCGGCCTCACCGACAAGGCCGGCAACTGGCCGGCCACCCTGTCCGGCGGCCAGCGCCAGCGCGTCGCCCTGGCACGCGCCCTCGTCAGCCGGCCGGGCCTGCTCGCCCTGGACGAGCCCCTCGGCGCGCTGGACGCCCTGACGCGCATCGACATGCAGGACATGATCGAGCGGATCTGGCGCAACCAAGGGTTCACCGCCATCCTCGTCACCCACGACGTCGCCGAGGCGGCTGCCATGGCCGACCGCATCCTCGTGGTGGAGGAGGGCCGCGTCGCCCTCGACCTGACCGTGGACGTGCCCCGCCCGCGCCGGCGCGGTGACCCCGAACTCGCACGGCTGGAAGGCCGTATCCTCGACCATCTGCTGAAGGACCGTGCCCCGGCCTGATCCCCGGACGCGCGCGATCCTACCGGCACAACACCAGGAGCACCCCATGACCGCAGAGACCGACGTCCTCTGGTTCCTTCCCACCCATGGCGACGGCCGCTACCTCGGCGCGCAGGAAGGCGCCCGCGACGTGTCGCTGGCCTATCTCCGCCAGATCGCGCAGGCCGCGGACGAGCTCGGCTATTACGGCGTGCTGCTGCCCACCGGCCGCTCCTGCGAGGATTCCTGGGTCATCGCCTCGGCTCTCGCCGCGCTGACGAAGCGCCTGCGTTTCCTCGTGGCGGTGCGTCCCGGATTGCAGGAGCCGTCCATGGCCGCGCGCATGGCCGCGACCCTGGACCGGATCTCGGACGGGCGCCTCCTCATCAACGTCGTCACCGGCGGCGACCCGGTGGAGCTGCGCGGTGACGGCGTCTTCCTCGACCATGACGAGCGCTATGTCGTCACCGACGAGTTCCTGCATGTCTGGCGCGGGCTGATGTCCGGCGAGACGGTGAATTACGAAGGCAAGCATCTCAAGGTGGAGGACGGCCGGCTCATCTTCCCGCCGGTCCAGAAGCCCTATCCGCCGCTGTATTTCGGTGGCTCCTCACCGGCCGGCATCGAAGTCGCGGCCGAGCATTGCGAGGTCTACCTGACCTGGGGCGAGCCTCCGGCGGGCGTCGCCGAGAAGATCGCCAAGGCGAAGGAAGCCGCCGACCGCAAGGGCAAGACCTTCTCCTACGGCATCCGCCTCCACGTCATCGTTCGCGAGACCGAGGGCGAGGCCTGGGCCGCGGCCGAGAACCTGATCTCGCGCCTCGACGACGAGACCATCGCGCGGGCGCAGGCCACTCTCAAGCGCCAGGATTCCGTGGGCCAGAGCCGGATGATGGCGCTCCATGGCGGTGACCGCTCGAAACTCGAAGTCTCGCCCAACCTCTGGGCCGGCGTCGGCCTCGTGCGCGGCGGCGCCGGCACGGCGCTCGTCGGCTCGGCCGATCAGGTGGCGGACCGGATGAAGGAATACATCGACCTCGGGATCGATCGCTTCATCCTCTCCGGCTACCCGCATCTGGAAGAGGCCTACCGCTTCGCCGAACTCGTCTTCCCGAAGCTGCCGCTCCGCGCCACCACCGGCGTCCCCCCGAGCAACGCCCGCAACAACGGCCCGTTCGGCGAAGTCATCGCCAACGACATCGTCCCGAGCCGCCGCATCGCAGCGCATTGAGGGGACGCATCGCTTCTCCCCGGCCCGCGGGGAGAGGGGGGCTCTCGCCGGACATCCGTTCCAAACGCTGCACGAGGACATGCCATGCCCCGTTCCACCGCGCGCACCCTCTCCCCGCCCGGGCAGACGACCCTCGCCTTCCTCACCGCCCTGGCGTTCCTGATCCTCGGCACGCTTCTCGCCCGCGCCGACGACAAGGTGATCCGGGTCGGCTACCAGAAATACGGCACTCTGGTCCTGCTGAAGGGCAAGGGCCTGCTGGAGAAGAAGCTAGCGCCGCTCGGCTACCGGGTGACCTGGGCCGAGTTCCCCTCGGGACCGCCTCTGCTGGAGGCATTGAATGCCGGGGCGATCGATCTCGGGTCGGCCGGCGAGGCGCCGCCGATCTTCGGGCAGGCCAACAACCCGGATTTCCTCTACGTCGCCCATGAGCCGGCGGCACCGCTCGGCGAGGCGATCCTCGTCGCCAAGGACAGCCCGATCAAGACCGTCGCCGATCTGCGCGGCAAGAAGATCGCCCTGAACAAGGGCTCGAACGTCCATTACTTCCTGGTCGAGGCCCTGGCGAAGGCCGGCGTGCCCTACGAAGCGGTGACGCCGGTCTTCCTTGCTCCCGGCGACGCCGTCGCGGCCTTCTCGCGCGGTGCCGTCGATGCCTGGGTGATCTGGGACCCCTTCCTCGCCTCGGGCGAGCGGGCCACCGGCGCGCGGACCCTCGTCAACGGGACCGACATCGTGCCGAACCGCCAGTTCTACCTGTCGACCCGCCGGTTCTCCGATGCCAACAAGGAGGCGCTCGATACGACCCTCGCGGCGATCGGCGAGATCGACGCCTGGGCCAAGGACAATACCGACGCGGTGGCGGCCGAACTGGCCCCCGCCATCGGCATCCCGGCGCCGATCCTCACCGTCGCCCTCAAGCGCCTGACCTACGGCGTGACCCCGTTGGACACGGCCGTGATCGCCGATCAGCAGAAAGTGGCCGATACGTTCCACCGCCTCGGTCTGCTGCCCAAGCCCATCGCCGTCTCCGACGCCGTGCGGAAATCCGGGAGCTGATGGGAGTCTACCGCCCGGCCGGCGCCGGCATGAGCCGGCGCAGGACGAGATGGGTCGTCCCGCACAGGACGAGGGGGATGACGACGAGAAGGCTCGCGAACCAGGCCCAGGCCGGCATCATCGTCTGGGCGACGGCGTCGCTCATGCCCCAGACGTAGTTGATGTTCACGGGCGTGAGCCCGGCATCGGGACGTGGCTCGGGCATCAGGAAGAAGCACACCAGCAACACGGCGACGGCGAGGCCGGACCATGCCGCCCAGGCGCGCCGGTCGTAGCCGAGGCGCCAGACCAGGTAGACGAGCAGGAACGGCAGCCAGCCGTGGAACAGCGAGAGCCCGCGCAGGAACAGCGGATTCTCGGCCTTGAACATGTAGGCGGTCATGCCGGTGAGCGTCACGCCGCCGAGTTCGGCGACGAAATCCGCCACCCACAGCACCTGCGGCGCCAGGATGCCCACCGTCGGCATGGAGACGAGGAGCGGGCTCTCCCGCCAGACCCCGACCAGGGTCAGCAACAGGGCGACGTCGCAGAAATAGAGGAAGTTGGTCGGCCCGTACCAACTCCAGTAGACGGGCACGAGCACCGCCATGAAGGCCGTATAGGCGAGCTTGAGGGCCAGCGGCAGGCGGTGCGCGGTCGCCGGCTCGAGGGATGAAGCGACGTCGGCCAGGGCCGCTTCCGCGACGGCGAGGGGATCGGTCGCCGGGACCACGCTGCCGCTCATGTCCGCTCCTCATTCATGTCCGCCGCCCCATCGTCCGTCGAATCACTCGGCCGCTTGGAAGCTCGGCCGAACCGGAGGACATATGAATTCGCGCGCCTTCGGCGTGACGCGCCGCACGCGCGGATCGACATCGTTGCAGGAGTCGCTCCTTGCTCCAAGAGGAGGGATTGCCGAGCTTGCCAGTCAAGTGGGGGGTCGGTTAACTCAGCTTGGCAGTCGGCCCGACGGGGTTTGCCGGGGTGTCGTGCCGTCGGGCAACAGGACAGGAAAGTCCGGAATCATGACGATGGATGCTGGGAAGGCCGCTGCCGGCGGGATGGACGAGAGTGCCCGGCTCGGGTGGCGGGCGGGGCGTCTCAGCCGCCGGTCGTTCCTGGCCGGCTCGGCCGCCGGGTTCGGCGCGCTGGGGCTCGCCGGTTGCGCGACGACCGACGGCCTGATCCTCGCCGAGGCGGCGAAGATCTACGGTCCGATGCCGGACGAGAAATTCCCGATCCCGGCCACCGATATCAGGAAGGTCGACCCGAAATACTATCGCCGCGCGGTGCGCTACGAAACCAAGGAAGCCCCCGGCACGATCATCGTCGATCCCGGCAACTTCTATGTCTACCGCATCGAGGAGGATGGGGCCGCCACCCGCTACGGCGCCAATGTCGGCCGTGCCGGGTTCCTGTGGAGCGGTGACGCCTATGTCGGCCGCAAGTCCGAATGGGCGACCTGGACACCACCCAAGGAGATGATCCGGCGCCAGCCCGAGGTGGCCAAATACGCCCGCGGCATGCCGGGCGGCCTCGACAACCCTCTCGGCGCCCGCACCCTCCATCTCTACCAGAACGGCGCCTATACGCTCTACACGATCTACGCCTCGAGCGAGCCCGACTCGATCGGCTCGGGCATCACGAGCGGCTGTGTCGGCCTGCTCAGCCAGGACATGATCCACCTGTATTCGCGGACGCCGGTGAAGACG
This sequence comes from Methylobacterium bullatum, assembly GCA_902712845.1. Taxonomy (NCBI): domain Bacteria; kingdom Pseudomonadati; phylum Pseudomonadota; class Alphaproteobacteria; order Hyphomicrobiales; family Methylobacteriaceae; genus Methylobacterium; species Methylobacterium bullatum. Next base: position 1,033,881 of record LR743504.1, on the reverse strand, counting down.
AAGGTGGTCGTCCTGCCCGCTTAGGGAAAAGGGGCCGGCCCCTCACTCCAGCCTGACCACCACGCTGTCGCTGGCCCCCGACGCGTCCATCACCGAGATCCTGGCGAAGCCCGCGCCGTCCGGTGACCATTCCGACTGGCGCCGCGCGCTTTCGGCCACCGGCAGGCTATTGACCATCCAGGTGAGGGGCGGCACCCCGCCGAGCGCCTTGAGGGCGAGGCTCGGCGCGGGGCCGGGCTCGGCGAGGCCGAGATCGATCCGGGCCCCGTCCGGCGGGTAGGCGATCTTGAGGGCGGAGCCCAGAGCCGCCGACAGGGTCTTGGGCACATCCTTGCGGATGTGGCGCAGCGGCGGCGGCAGGCCGGCGGTGGTGGTCACCAGCGCGTCGCGGGGCATCGGCACGGAATCGGGCTCGCCGCCGAAGCGCGAGAACGCGTCGAACAGGATCGGCGCGGCCACCGCCCGCCCGACGAGACCCGGCACGGCGTTGCCGTCCGGCCGCCCGACCCAGACGGCGATGGTCACCCGCCGGTCGAACCCCACCGCCAGAGCGTCGCGATAGCCGTAGGACGTGCCGGTCTTGAAGGCGATCCGGTTCGGCAGCGCGTTCTCGGGGGGCGGTGCCCCGCGCAGGGCATCGGCGACGTACCAGGCCGCCACCGGCTCGGTGACGCGCGCATCCGGCGGGGGCGGAGCGGCCGGCCCGTCGAGGCGGCGGATCAGGTCCGGCGCCGAACCTCCCCGGGCGAGGCCGGAGAACAGCCGCGCGAGGTCGGTGAGGGTGATGCCGAGGCCGCCGAGCGCCACCGGCAGGCCGGGCGCGGTGTCGCGCGGCAGGTCGATCCGCGCTCCCGCGCCGCGCAGGCGGGCGATGAAGCGGGCGGCGCCCACCGCCTCCAGCAGGTCCACCGCCGGCACGTTCAGGGAAAGCTGGAGCGCGCGCCGCGCCGTGACGGTGCCCTGGTAGCTGAGATCGAAATTCTCCGGCGCGTAGGAGCCGGCGAAGCGCACCGGCCGGTCGTCGAGGAGGGTCTCGGGATGGGCGATGCCGTTCTCGAAGGCCAGCGCGTAGATGAACGGCTTCAGGGCGGAGCCCGGCGAGCGGATCGCCCCCGTCATGTCGATGGCGCCGGAGCGGCTGGCATCGAGATAGCCGGCGCTCCCCACCTGCGCGATCACCGCGCCGGTGCGGTTGTCGATGGCGAGGATCGCCGCCGAGATGCCCGGCCCCATGGCGGCGGCGCGCTCGGCGGCCAGCCGTTCGAGGCTCGCCTGCAATCGCCCGTCGAGAGAGAGGCGCTGGACCCGCGCGGCGGGATCGGCGGCCACGGCCGCCTCCGCCGCATGGGCCGCCAGCATCGGGAAGGGCTTTCGCTGGTCCGGCACCGGTTCGGCCTTGGCGGCCTTCGCCTCTGCGGGCGTGATGATTCTGCGCGCGGCGGCGATGTCGAGGACCCTGTCGCGCGCCTGCCGGGCACGAACGGGGAACCGGTCCGGCCGGCGCACTTCCGGCGCCTGGGGCAGGCCGACGAGGAGGGCGGATTCCGCGAAGGAGAGCCGGGCCGGCTCCCGCCCGAAATAGGCGAAGCTCGCCGCCCGCAACCCCTCCACCGGGCCGCCATAGGGGGCGAGCGCGAGGTAGAGGTCGAGCACGCCGTCCTTCCCCAACCGGCGTTCCAGCTGGACCGCCCGCATCATCTGCCGGAGCTTGGCGCTGAGCGAGCGCTCGGGGCGCGGCTCCACGAGGCGAGCCACCTGCATCGACAGGGTGGAGCCGCCCGAGACGATTTTGCCGTGCCGGAGCCATTGCCAGGCGGCGCGCAGGGTCGCGGCGGGGTCGATGCCGGGATGGTCGGCAAAACGCCGGTCCTCGTAGGCTTTCAGCATGGCGAGCATGCGCGGATCGACCTCCGCCCCCGTCACCGGCAACCGCCAGCGCCCGTCGGCGGTGGCGAAGGGGCGCAGGAGATGGCGGTCCCGGTCGAGGATGACGGTGGAGCGGAGGTTCGCCTGGGTCAGGTCGAGGGGCGGGAGGGTCGCGACAAAGCGCCAGAGTGCGAGGGCGGGGAGGAGGATGAGGAGGGCGATGACCACGTAGATCGGACGAAGCGCGAGGCTCTTCTCTCCCTTGTGGGGAGGAGTTGGAGGTGGGGGTGGTTGCGTAGAGGCCGCGCCACATCCGGCACCACCCCCACCCCTGACCCCTCCCCACAAGGGGGAGGGAGAGCGCGTCAGCGCGCGACCCATGACCCTACTTCGCGCTCACCTCGACCGAGCCGAAGGCGGTGCGGCCGAAGCGTTCGGGGCGGTACATGTCCTCGATGGTGGCGCCGGGATGGACGTAAGTGCCGGGCGAGACCGCCCGCACGGTGTAGGCCGCGGTGAAGAAGGCGGATTGCTCGGGGTTGCGCTCGTAGGCCGCCACGAAACGGTCGTCGCGGAACTCGGTGCTCACCGGCTGCACGTCCGACTTGGCGAAGGCGAGCCCCGCCAGGGCATCGGAATCGAGTAGCTTCGGATTGTCGATCTCGAGGCCGGCGGGCAGGCGGTCCACCAGCAGGAGGCGCCCGGCGCTGGCCTTGGCCTCGGTCACCTTGAGCACCACCACGAGGCGGTCGTTCTGGCGAACCCCCTGAGCGAGATCCACCACCGTGCCGTCGAGGCGGTGATAGGTCCGCTCGATGGCATAGCCGCGCGATTCCGCCGGCTCCGGGGCGATGGGATTGCCCGACACGCTCACCACGGTCTGGGCGGTGCCCGTCCCGTCATTGGTAATGGTGACGGGCTTCCCGTCGAGGGCGGGGGCGCGGTAAAGCTGCGAGACCGGGCCGGATTGCCGCTCGCCGTCGACACTGAAGCTCAATGCTTCCGCGTCCTTGGCGAGGCCCTCGGCGGCGAGCACCATCCAGGCATTCTCCTGGGTGCTGGTGAGGCGTCCGCTGGCCCGCTCCTGGGTGATGACCTGACCCAATGGCCGGATCGTATCGCGGGCGAGACCCGTCTCGGCGGCGAGGGCGAGAAGGCCGGCACCGTCGCGCAGGCGCGAGCCGTAATCGGCGCGATAGGTCGAGGTGTCACGCGCGGATCCGAGCGCGGTCACCGCCGATTCGAACGCCTTGGCCGCGCGGCCCCGGTCGCCGAGGAGGGCGAGGGCCGCCGCGATCTGGCCGCGTCCGAGGGGAGTTGCGAACTCACCGAGCTTGGTATCGGCGAGGTAGCGCAGGTCGCCCATCACCGGCCGCCCGTTCCGGGCCAGCACATAGGCCGCGTAGGCGATGTCCATGCCCCCGTCGCGCACCTCCGTGGTGTTGGCCACCGTGTTGCGCAGGCGGTCGAGGGCGTTGGCGAAGGCGGTCTGCGGCACGGCGAATCCGCGTTCGCGGGCGCGGGTCAGGAAGTCGGTGACGTATGCGTTGAGCCAGACGTCGCTCGACCCGCCGACGCTCCACAGGCCGAAATCGCCCGACGCGTCCTGGCGCGCGAGCACGCGGTCGATGGCCTCCCGCACCCGCTCGTCCACTTTGTCGTCGATGCCGAGCCTGTCGAGGGAGGCGAGCTTGTTGACGTAGAGGAGCGGCATCGCCCGGCTCACGGTCTGTTCCGAGCAGCCATAGGGGTAGCGGTCCAGCGCCTGGAGCAAAGCGGGGACGTCGAGGGCGGCCAGCGAAGAGGCCGTCACCGAGACCGAGCCGGTGCCGGGGAGGATGTCGGCGAGGAGGTCGCCCGTCACCTGCATGCTGGCGCCGGGTTCGAGGGAACTGACCGAGCGGCGGACCAGGGCGCCGGTGCCGGGGCCGATGTTCAGCGAGAAGCTCTGGCCGACGGTGCCGGTAATGCCGGGACCGGAGAGGTTCAGGTCGAGCCGCGACAGGCCGGGGCCGGCGGCGGTGATCGGAATCACCAGGGAGCCCTTGGCGCCGACCTCCAGCTTCATGGTGCTGTGAACCGCGCCGGCCGAGACCAGGACCGGGCCGGTGAGGTCGAGATCCACGGTGTAGTCGCCGGCTTGGCCCTCGACATTGTCGATGGCGATGAAGAAGCGCGAGCGGTCGCCGACATTGAGGAAGCGCGGCAGCGTGCCGGTGAGCACGACGGGATCGCGGATGATCACGTCGGCCTGGGCCGAGCCGACCCTGGTCCTGCTCCAGGCGGTCACCATCACCCGGCCGGTGCCGTTGAAGGCGGGCAGGGGGAAATCGACACTGGCGCGGCCATCGGGGCCGACGCGGATCACGCCGGAATAGAGCGCCAGCGGCGCCTGGGTCGGGGGCGAATCGGAGAGTTCGGCCGCGCCGCCGTCACCGCCCGAGCGGATCGCGCCGAGCGTGCCCTGCATGCCGTCGATCAGGTATCCGTAGAGGTCGCGGATCTCCGGTCCCAGGGCCTTCTGGCCGAAGAAGTAGCCGAAGGGATTGGGCGATTCGTAGCGGGTGAGGTTGAGGATGCCGACATCGACCAGGGCCACGCTCACCCGCGCCTCCTCGCCGGAGGAGAGGCCGGCGAGCTGGATCGGCAGGGTCAGGGTCTCGCGGGGCCGCGTGGTCGCAGGCGCCCCCACGGTCACGGCGAGGCTGCGCCTGTCGGTATCCACCGAGAACCAGGCAAGGCCGAGCGCTCGGCCCGGCAGGCGCTTGGCCGCCTGGTCGAGGGGCCGGTAGGCGGTGGCCACGAGATAGGCGCCCGACCCCCATTCCGCCTTCACGGGAATGTCCACGTTGGTGCCGGCCTCCGACACCGTGACGTCGAGGATGTCGTGGACCTTGTCGCTCACCACCGCGAGGGTGGCCGTGCCCTTGAAGCGCGGCTGGAGGCGCGCCCGCAGGGTCTCACCGGCGGCATAGCTCGGCTTGTCGAGCTTGAGATCGAGGAGGTCGGGCACGTCCGCGGTCTCGGATCCGCCCCAGCCCACAGTGAAGGTGACGCTGACGGTGGCCTCGGGCCGGCCGGCGACCAGGGCTTCGAGGCGGTAGGTGCCGAAGCCGACTGTGGAACTGACCCGGCCCGGCGCGTCGGCGGCGAGATCGAGCCGTCCGTCGGCGATGCGCCGCGTCGAGGTCACCGGCTCGAACGACCAGCGCCCGCCTTCGCGGTACCATTGGTAGTTCCGGTCGACCTTGGACAGGGTCCAGGCGACGCCGTTCTGCGGGAGCCTCCGTCCGTCGGAGCTCGCCATGACCACGTCGAACGTGGCGACACCGCCTTCGGTGAGGTCGCCCGAAAAATTCTTGCGGATGGCGAGGACGGGGCCGGAGGGCAGGATCGGCAGGGTGACGCTTCGGCTCAGGGCCCGCCCGCCCGGCTCGCCGACCTGGAGCGTGATCTTCGCCTCGGTGGGGCGTGGAGCGCTGAGCGCCTGGACCGGCACCGTCACGGTCGCCGATCCCTTGGCGTCCGTGGTGGCCTTGGCCTCGATCTCGGCCGAGGTCGCCTCCACCTTCTCGTCGTCGAGGCCGATGGAGAACCCGTCGAGCCCCTTGATCCCGCTCGTCGCGGCGGCCTGGACCAGGACCGTGCCCGACACGTCGAGGCCCGAGCCCGGCGCGCCGTAGAGATAGCGCGCGGCGACGTCGATGGTCGCGGGCTCGCCCTTCGTCAGGGTCGGGCTCTTCGGGGTGAGAGTGACCTCCAGGCGCTCGGGCACGTAATCCTCGACGAGGAACGTGGCCTCGCCCACGGGCGGCGCCTTCGCATCGGTATAGGCGGCGATCCGCCAGGTGCCGTGCATCGCGCCCGGCATCAGCGCGAGGGGCAGGGCGCGGCCGCCGAGGCCGGCATCGGCGACCTGGACGCGGCGATACTCGACCCCGTCCGGACGCTTCACCACCAGGGTGAGGGGAAGGTTCGGCACGGCGATACCGGCGGCGTCGCGCAGCAGGGCCGTGACCTGAACGGTCTCGCCTGAACGGTAGACGCCGCGCTCGGGGAAGACATAGGCCTCCACCGCGCCCGGCTGCGGCCGGCCCTTCACGCCCCGGTCTGTGAGATCGAAGGCGCTCTGGGAGAAGTCGAGGAAGCCGTAATCGTCGCCGAGCTGCGCCACCACGAGGCCGGGCGCGATCCCGCCCTCGCCGCGCGCGAGGCCCGGATCGAAGGCGACGTGGCCCTGGCCGTCGGTCTTCTTCGTGGCCAGCACCTCGTTGTTGCGGGCCACGAGGCGGATCTCGGCGCCGGGCACCGTCTTTGCGCTCGCGAGCAAGCGAGCGAAGACGTGGATGCCGTCGCGGCCTTTGAAGGCGGTGAGTCCGAGATCCGAGACGACGAACCATTGCGTCGCCTGGGTCTCGTAGCCGCCGTCCTCATCGACATTCGTGGCGACGCCGCTGGCCTGGGCCAGCATGATGTAGATGCCGGGCTCCAGCTTGCCGACTGCCTGCAGCACCGGAAAGGCGGTGATGGCCTCGTGGTTCAGCTCGGCCTTGGCCGTGTCGAGGGTGCCCTTCCAGACGCGGGTGCCCTTCTGATCGGCGATGGTCTTCGCGGTCATGCCGCTGAGCTGGCCGAGCAACTCCTCCGAGCGCAGGGACGGCAACAGGCCACGATCGCCGACGCGCAGCACCTCCACGTCGATCTTCGGCGCATTGACCGAGACCAGGGGCACGCCGGCCTGTCCGGTGCGCGGCAGGACGTAGTTGCGCCCGGTGAAGCGCACCTGGGGCGAACGGTCCCGCACGTAGACTTCGTAATCGGCCGATTTCAGCAGGGCCTCGCCCACGGAGGACGGGATGCCCGAGCGCAGCACGAAGGCGTAGCGTTCGCCATGCTTCAGCCCGTCGACGCAAATCTGCTGGCCATTGCCGGTGACGGCGGCGTCGGCGGCGCCCGAGACGGCGACGAAGGGTGTGAAATCGGTCTTCGGCGCCAAGCTCTCGGAGAACTGGAAGCAGACGCGCGGGGCGGCGGCGTCGGAATCGACCTTGTAGTCGAGGATGCGGAAGCCGTGCTCGGCGCGCAGACCCTCGTAAGTCTCGCGCACCGTGGCGTCGTCGGCGAGCGCGAGGCTGGCGCGGTAGGCCTCGAGCGAGGGCCGCCATTCGGATTCATCGGCATAGACCTCGCCCAGCGTCGCCAGGGCCTCGGCCTCGGCGGCGGCGCCGCGCGCCTTCAGGTAAGCCTGATAGGCGGCGGCCCGAGCCTGGCCGCGCAGGGTCCGGCGGTAGGAATAGTCGCCGGTCTGGTTATCATTGCCCACCGTGCTCGCGGCGCGGGCATAGGCGAGCCAGTTCAGCGGGTCGCCCGCATCGGCGGCAATGGCCCCGGCGAGGGGCTTGAGGGCATCGGCCGGCTTCTCGGCCTCCACCAGGGCCTCGCCCTCGGCGCGCAGCTTGGCCGCTGGTCTGGTGAGGCCCGACGTGGCGGAATCCGCCTTCACCGTCGCTTCGAGACGGACCGCGTCACTGGCCAGCGCGTCACGCACGAAAGCCTTGGGGGATGGCGCTGGTTTCGGGGTAGCGGTCCGCGCCACCGGACGATCGGGCGCCTGGGCGAAAGCCGGTGCGGCGCCCATGCCGCCGAGGGCCAAGGCTCCGGCCAAGGAGCCGGCAAGAACGCTTCCGGCAAGAAAATTTCTGGCAAGACGGGCCGTCGCGCGCCCGAGCCCGGTAGATCCCGACATCGCTCACCTCGTCCTCGGCGGCATATCCGATCCCCCCTCGGTGCCGCGCCGGACCCTAGCACCTCGCGCGGCCGCCGCAATGACGGGTTCGCCCTGACGATCCGCTGGAAATCCGGCGATCCCTCTGCCACACCTTCGCAAACGGCATCGGCAAAAGGCCATCTGGGAGCGTGGACCATGACGCAGCGCGCGCGATTCGCAGGGGTTGCGGCGGCTCTGGCCCTCCTCGTCATGCCGGTTCAGGCGCAAGGCCCCGCCCAGGCGCCTGCCCGTGCGGCACCGGCGGTCGACCCCGCCTTCGAGGCGGCGAGGGCGGCCTTCGAGCCCCTGCCGGAGGCGGAGAGGAAGGGCCTGCAGGACGCCCTGGTCTGGACCGGCGATTACAACAGCGTCATCACCGGCACGTTCGGGCGCCGCACCTATGACGCCCTGCTTTCCTACCAGAAGCGTGCCGGAAACTCCGCTCCCGGCTTCCCCGACGCGAGGATGCGGGCGGCGATCCTCGCGGCCGGCGATACGGCCCGGAAGGCGGCACGGTTCACCGTGAAGTCCGATCCGGCGAGCGGCCCCGTCATCGGCGTGCCCGAACGGCTGCTCGCCAAGCGCAGCCCTCAGGCCGGCGGAACCCGCTGGCAGAGCGCGGATGGCCGCGTCACCCTCGACACGAAATCCTTCGCCCCGGAAGAGACTACCCTCGATGCCCTGTTCGCCCGCATCACCGCGCCGGGCGCCGACCGCAAGGTCACCTACAAGATCAAGCGGCCGGATTTCCTCGTGGTCACCGGCGAGACGGCGACGGGCAAATCCTACATCCGCTATGCCGCCGCCCCGGGGGGAGTTCGCGGCTTCACCATCGGCTACGACAAGGCCCTCGGGCCGGACGTGGACCGCTTGGTCATCGCCATCGCCAACAGCTTCGTGCCGTTCCCAGAGACGGCCCATGCCGCCCCTGCCGAGATGGCGGCCAGGCCCGGCGCGACGCCCGACAGGCCGTTGCCGGGCCCGGCCGTGAGAGCCCTGCCGCCTCTGACCCGAGCCGCTACGAATGTGGGAATCGGCCTCATCGTCGCCCCGGGGCGTGTCCTAACGAGCTCCTCGGCCCTGGAGGCTTGCGCGGCGCCGCGGATCGCCGGTGTGGCCGCGCGCATGGTCAAGGTGGATGCAGGGCGTGGTCTGGCGCTTCTGGAGGCGGCCGGCGAGAAGGGCCGGGTTGCCACCCTGGCCGCGAAAGGGAACGCGTTGACGCCGGGTGACGCGCTCGTGGTCCTGGGGGCCGACGGGGGAGGAGGTATCGCCGTCTCGTCGGGCCAAGCCGGCGGGGATAGGCTCTCGGCGCCGCTCCAACCTGGATCGTCGGGGGCCGTCGTGCTCGACCGGGACGGCGCCCTCGCCGGCCTCGTGGCCCGCTATCCATCGTCGCCACGGCTCGTCGCCGGTGTGGCGCCGCCGATGAGCTACCCTCTGGTCTACGGGCGCGTAGCGCTGGCGTTCCTGGCCGAGAACGGCATTTCCCCGGGGGCGGCCATGGACAAGTCGGGCGCGACTTTAGGCGCGGTCGCCTCCGGGGCGGCCGGTTCGGTGGTGGGCCTCACCTGCCAGTAGGGAATCCACTTGGTCCTCTCGGGACCGCGACGTCCCTCAGACATGAACGGCGGGGCGCCGGAACACCCCGCCGGTTCGGACGTGCGATCAGAGGCGTCCCGTGACCAGAAGCACGATCAGGATGATGATGAGGATACCGCCCAGACCGAAGCTCTGCCCGCGATAAGCGCCGCCACCGAGGAAGTTACCGCCGCCGAGGACAGCGAGGATCAGAATGATGAGCAGGATGGTGGTCAGGGTCATGGGGAAGAAACTCCGGTCACGCCCAACCAACATTGCTTGAGCTTGACCGGTGAAACGCCCGTCCGCCGATTCCGTTCAACGCTTGGGCGCTTCAATGATGCAGATTGATGACGGTGTTGCAGGAAAGTCGATGTCAGGCTCGCCAGTCCGGCAGTTCGCCCGCCGTTTCCGTGAGCCAGGCCGGCACGGGCAACCCGCGCTCCGTGAGAAAGGCCGGGTTGAACAGCTTCGACGCGTAGCGCGCCGCCCCGTCGCAGAGAATGGTCGCGATGGTGTGGCCGGGGCCGAGAACCCGCGCCAGCCGGATCGCGCCGGCGACGTTGATTCCCGATGAGCCACCCAGGCTGAGCCCCTCCTCGCGCATCAGCCCGAACACGATGTCCAGGGCCTCCGTGTCGGGGATGCGGAAGGAATGGTCCGGCCGGAACCCTTCGAGATTGGCGGTCACCCGGCCCTGACCGATCCCTTCGGTGATCGAGGAGCCTTCGGCCTTCAGCGTGCCGGTGGCGTAATAGGCATGCAGGGCGGATCCCTCGGGGTCGGCGAGCGCGACGGTGATTCCGGGCTTGAGCGCCCGCAAGGCCTGGGCGGTGCCGGCGAGGGTGCCCCCCGTCCCGGCCGCGCAGACGAAGCCGTCGATCCGCCCCTCCGTCGCGGCGAAGAGCTCGGGACCGGTCGTGTCCACATGCGCCTGACGGTTGGCGACGTTGTCGAACTGGTTGGCGAAGAAGGCCCCGGCCGGTTCGGTGGCTGCCAGACGCTCGGCGAGCCGGCGCGCCACATGCACGTAATTGTCCGGGTTGGAGAACGGCACGGCCGGCACCTCGACGAGGCGGGCGCCGGCAAGGCGCAGCGTCTCCTTCTTCTCGGCCGATTGGGTCTCCGGGATGACGATGACCGTGCGGTAGCCGCGGACCGAGGCGACGAGGGCGAGCCCGATGCCGGTATTGCCCGCCGTCCCCTCGACGATGGTCCCGCCCGGCCTGATCGACCCGCGCCGCTCCGCATCCGCGATGATGGACAGGGCCGCCCGGTCCTTCACCGACAAGCCGGGATTGAGGAACTCGGCCTTGCCGAGGATGGTGCAGCCGGTGAGGTCCGAGGCACGGCGCAAGTGGATCAGCGGCGTTCCGCCGATGGCGGCGAGGACGTCGCCGGAGAGGGAAGGTGTGCGCGTGGTCATGACGGGTCGGGCGTATCCTGCGATGTGAGGAGCGACGAGCATGACCGACACCGCGTCCCGCGACCACCCACGATCACGCGGATCGCAGAAAGGTACGCCGATCGGTCGAGAAGGGGTTGCCAAGCTGAAAAGGAGATTCTAGACACCCCCACCGACGGCGGAGCGCACAACTCTCCCCCGGTCAGGTCGGCGCCCGTAGCTCAGCTGGATAGAGCACCAGACTACGAATCTGGGGGTCAGAGGTTCGAATCCTTTCGGGCGCGCCATTACTCAGCCGGGCTTCCAGGCCGGCTAGGATCATCAGGGATGAACCGGCGGTGAGCGCCGTGAGTCCCCTGAAAATCCCAAAGATCCTGACAGTTTCAGCGAGATCGGCGACGGCTCCGCTGTGGCCTGTGCCAAGGCCTGCAGCTTGACGGGTCGGGTTCGAGCCGTTCCTCGCGGTTTTCGACGACCTTGGCCCCCGATGAACCGTTCGACGGCCTGCTGAAGCATCGGTCCCCCATCGCCCCGAGCGCGCGGAGCGGTAGCCGCTCTGGGCGTCTCGCTTACGGCGGCGCGCATTGGCACGTCCCCGCTTCCTCCTGCTTAAACAACTGGAACGGCGTCGGTTTTCGGCCTTCAACTTGGTGCCGCCGTTGCGAGGACGGCTGAGACCATAACCCACGAGATACGAGCTGCGACGGCACAGCGTGCGGCCTGGCCATCGAGGGTGGCGCGGTTCGGGCCGCGGTCGCGGTCGCGCAGGCGGACGCCCGAAGAAGGGAGCCTCGGTGCCGCCGGCGCCGTGGGTTCGTCCACCGGGACAACGAAGCGTCTGGCGCATGTAGGGGGATGGCGGATAATGGGGTAAGCACTTGGCGGGGGAGGAACATTTGTCATGAACGAGAGCCCGGAACCGTCCTCCGCAGCCGCGGACCCCGCCGGGCGGCTGTCCGAGGTGTCACGCCTCGCGAGCCTTCTGGCGGACCGCGTCCTCAGCGCGCAGATCGCCAGCCAACCCATTCCAAAAGCTCACATTCACGCCTTGCTGGACGCGGCCATCATTCTCGAAAAATACGAGGTCAGGCTGCCGCCGCTGCTCGAACAGATGGTCGAGACGCTGGAAGACGAGGATGCCGGGAAGCCGGTCGGGGCCGAGGTCGAAGAGCCCGCGACCGAGCCTGTCGAGGGCGACGAGGCCGATGCCAAGCGCCTCGCCTGGTTGTTTCGTCCCTTCCAGGGGACGAAGAGCTGAGCCGGCCCGCATCGGCGAGCCGACGCCTGGCCTCGCTCAAGCTTATGAAAAATATAGGGTTTGTCGTGCGGCGCCGGCTGGCAGAGCCCGTGCCCAGAGCGCCGCGGGAGGTGGTGGCGCTCCGGAAACGATGCGCGAAAGAACGGTCGGACGGCCTTGAGGGTCAGGCAGCGTCATCGATGGTCGCGCGACGATCGCTGGTCACGCTGCCGACCGCGCTCCGTAGTAGAATTCGGCGATCTCCTGGATCAGGTCGCCCCTCTGCTCGTCGATCAGGTCCGGAAGGATGTCGTCACCTTCGCCGTCGATGGCCGAAAGGAGGCGGAGGTCCGGGAATACCCCCTCGAACGTGACCAACACCTCCGCCTGTGCGTAGGAATCATGGGGGTCGAGGCAACGATGGCTCATCATCGGGCAAACGGCGCTCAGTGGGGTCCAGAACGAAAGTGCCATACACCCGGCCCGGATAGGGTAAAATATAGCATGATAATGCTTATTGGTATATCGAAGCGGCACGCCGTCACAATCTGACCGGCCCTCCCGGAGGGGACCGGCGGCTTGGCCGATACCGCCATGCACCCCCCGTTTCGACCGCCACGCGACCCCCTCTTCGACCGTCATCTCTCGGCCCTTGACCGCCGTCCCTCGATCCGCCGCATGCGCATGGCGGAACGGCGCATCCTCCCGATGGTTGTCGGCGCGGGGGCCTTCATATGCGCGCAGTCATCTTCGACATCGACGGGACGCTGCTCGACAGCGTGGATCTGCATGCCCGGGCCTGGGTCGAGGCCTTCGCCCATTTCGGGGTGGAGGCCGATTTCGTCACGGTCCGGCGCCAGATCGGCAAGGGCGGCGATGAACTCATGCCGGTGTTCCTGCCGCCGGAGCGCGTGGAGCGCGAGGGCAAGGCCATCGAGGCCTACCGCTCCGACCTGTTCAAGCACGACTACCTCGACCGGGTGCGGCCGTTCCCCGGGGTGCGCGCCCTGTTCGAGCGGATCAGGGCGGCGGACATGCAGATCGCCCTGGGGTCGTCGGGGAAGCAGGACGAAGTCGAGCATTACCAGGAGATCCTGGGCATTGCCGATCTCGTCGACGTGGTGACCACCTCGGACGACGCGGAGCGCTCCAAACCCCATCCCGACATCTTCGAGGCGGCTCTGAAGAAGCTCGCACCGCTGCCCGCAACCTCGATCCTCGTCGTCGGGGATACCACCTACGACGCGGAGGCCGCCGCCAAGGCCGGGCTGTCGACGATCGGCGTCCTGTGCGGCGGCGTCCCGGCGGCGGACCTTTTGAGGGCCGGCTGCATCGCCCTCTACCGCGACCCGCAGGATCTCCTCGACGGGTTCGATCGCTCTCCCCTCGCCGCCACCTGACGTGAGCTCATCGGGCCGAGGCCCGGTGGGAGCGACGGGGAGGGGGCTCGCTTCGTCGCAGCCCGGAACAGGCACGAGTGGTCGTTCTTGTCAGAGCGACACTGCGCACCGCCGGGATGCGAAGCAATCGGAGCCGAGAACGATGATGATGATTCGACAAAGCCTTGCCGTCATGGTGGCTGCACTCATCGCAGGCCCGGCTTATTCTCAAAGCAAGCCTCTGGCGCCACCGGCAAGCGATGCGATGCCGCCGGTCGAGCTGACGGTGACACTCGAAAACGGAAAGCCCGTCTGCGCACCGGCCGAGCTGAGATTGCCCGCCGATACGAATGTGGAGCTTCATATCGTGAGCACGGCGAACGCCCCGGTGACGATCACCGCCGAGGGCCAGTTCGAGAACGCCAAGGTGCTGCACGCGGATGGCGACCTCGTCCATGTCATGAGCGAGAAGGGCTACACCGTGAAGCAGAACGGCAAAGGCGTCCTGCGGCTGCGGACGATGAAGGCGGGCGAGACGGCCTATGGCTGCACCAGCACCCGCAATGCCGACGCCCCCTTCGTCGGCAAGCTGATCCTCACTCCGCCCGCCGGATGACTGGGCGACGGGCCGTTCCATGATTGCTCAAAGCCTGTGTGAGTTGATTGTCCAACGCTTTACCTCATCCTGAGGCGCCGCGTAGCGGCCTCGAAGGAGGCTTCCAGAATTCACCGAGCGAACGGGAGGGCTCCTTCGAGGCCCTTTGCTCCCGCAAAGGGCGCCTCAGGATGAGGTGGTCTGACTGGATGATCCGCTTAGGCTTGAGCGGCCTTCCCACATGACCGCTTAGCGGCGGCCGTCCGCCGGACTTCAGTGAACCCGACATAGGGATCGGATTCACCCAAGCTTGGTAGAAGCCTCGATACTTGGCCATGTGCCGAGGATCGGCCCGTCGGGGCACATGCGAACTGCCAAGTCTCTAATACCAAGTCTCACTGACCCTGCCTCGTAGGTCAGGGTCAGTGAGGTCCGGCGGACCGCCGCCGCCGCGCAGTCGTGCGGGCAGACCTCGATGAGTCAGACTCTTCGAGGTCTGGTTTAAGCGGTGTTTTAACCGGGAAGCCTCAAAACCTTCGTCTCGAGCGCTGTCGATGCGAGCCATCGCCCTGACCGGCCATCACGGCGCGGACAATCACGCTCGAGTGTGAAGGCGCGAGACGATGGCCGTACCGGGTTCAGGACAGACCAGCCGCAGCGACGGCAAGACCGCCCTCCTGTATCAATTCCAAGGTCGCGACGGTACGTATCATTTCGCCGGGGAGGACCATATCGACGGGGTCCTGATCGGCTCGAAATGGACGATCAACACGCTGACCTACAGCTTCCCCGCGAGCGGAAGCTTCTACGAAGGGTCAGGCTACGAGGGCAATCCGAGCCAGGGCGGCGACCCCGCCTTCCACCAGCCCTTCAATCCGCAGCAGCAGGAGGCGACGCGCTACACCCTCGATCTCGTGGCCTCCTACACCAACCTGAATTTCCAAGAGATCACCGAGACCGCCACGGTTCATGCCGACCTGCGCTTCAGCCAGACCAACTGGCGGGGGGAGCAAGGGGCTCACGCCAATTTCCCGTCCGGCAATCCCGAGGCCGGGGATGTCTGGTTCGGAACCTATTCCCACCAGCCCTTCTACAGTATTCCGGCGATCGGAAACTGGGGCCAGGCGACGAACATGCACGAGATCGGGCATGCGCTCGGCCTGAAGCATGGCCATCAGGACTATACCTATGAGCCCCTGAATGCCGAACTCGGCCTCGCCGGCAGCCCGCCCCGCTACGGCACGGCGGCGCTTCCCCTTGAGAAGGACGGGCAGGATTGGTCGCTGATGACCTACCGGTCCGACCCGACCAATCTCGGCGTTTCGTTCGAAGGCGAGGGGTTCAACCAACCCCATACCTACATGCAGGACGACATCGCGGCCCTGCAGTTTCTCTACGGCGCCAATTTCCAGACCCAGAGCGGCAACACGACCTATCGCTGGGACACCAAGACCGGCGAGCTATCCATCGACGGCATCGACCAGGGCGCTCCGACCTCCAACACAATCTCGATGACGGTCTGGGACGGCAACGGCCGGGACACCTACGATCTTTCGAATTATGCGACCGCCCTGGACGTGGACCTGCGCCCCGGAGCCTTCTCGACCTTCTCCACGGCGCAGCTCGTCAACCACCAGGCCTATAGCGGCGGCGACGCGATCGCGGTCGGCAACGTCGCCAACGCGCTCCTGCACCAGGGCGATCTCCGCTCCCTGATCGAGAACGCCATCGGCGGCCGGGGGCATGATCGGATCGTCGGCAACACGGCCGATAACCGCCTCGATGGTGGTCTCTCGTCCGACAAGATGTTCGGCCTTGCCGGAAACGACACCTACCTCGTCGACGACCGGCGCGACATGGTGGTGGAGAGGGCCGGCCAGGGCACCGACTACGTGCGGAGCAGCGTCTCCTACGCGCTGGGCGAGAACATCGAGCACCTGATCCTCATCGGCAACGGCGCGACGAAGGCCACCGGCAACGATCTGGCGAACGCGCTACGCGGCAATGCCGGCGACAACGTGCTGAACGGCGGGGCCGGACACGACCGGCTCTACGGCAATGACGGCGCGGACAATCTCCTCGGCGGCCTGGGCAACGACCGGCTCGATGGCGGCGCGGGCGACGACACGCTCAGCGGCGGATGGGGCGACGACGTTCTCATCGGCGGCCGGGGCAGCAACGTCCTGACCGGCGGGCGCGGTGACGATGTGTACTTCCTCGGCGCGGGCGCCAACCGCTCCGTGTTCGACCTCCACTCGGGCGACGACACGCTGTTCGATTTCAGCGCCTCGAGCGGCGACCGGATCGACCTTTCCGGCCAGAGCTACTCCGTCGGCCGGTCCTCGGACGGCTACGCCCTGCTCACCCTCTCGGGCGGGGGAACGATCGAACTGGACCACATCCGCGTCTCGCAGGTCGATTCGGGGTTCTTCGTTTGAGGCGGCCGGAGCTCACGCCGGGAATACTGATGCGGGTCTCTTTTCCGTCCAGTCTACGGCATTCACACATGTAAGGGCCGCGCGGCCCTCCTCCCCCTTGTGGCTACGGCCTTGACGGAACTGGTTCGGCGTTGGTCATGAGGGCGCCAGCGAGCATGGCGGAGAAGTGCTCCCATCCGCGGGCCATGATCTTGGGGCCCGGTGGCTTGCCGGCGACATTCCAGCCGCCGTGGCGGGCCACGATCCAAGAGAGCCAGGCCAAGGAACCGGGCGGATGCGGGTTGCGCAGGCGCGCGGTGCTGCCCTCGCGGGCTCGGCCCAGGGCCGCCACCCAGGGTAGGCTGGCCTCGTCCAGCACGTCCTGCATCGGCCGCCCTCCGCCCACACGGGCATCGACCAGTTGCAGGATGCGCACCGCCGCGGCCAGCGCCAGGGCCGCCAGCCGGAACAGCTTGTCGGGCACCCGCACCTGGGTCGCGTCGAGGGCCAGACCGTCGCGCTTGAGGGCGCGGAACACCTCCTCGATGCGCCAGCGCAGCCGGTAGAGCCGCACCATCTCCCGCGCCTCGGCCGCGTCGGCCACCGCCCTGGTGGTCAGAAGCCGCCAGCACAGCGGCGCCTGGCCCTTGGGCGGCTCCGGCTCTTCCACCACGACGAGATGCAGCGCCAGCGTCAGCGGCTCGTGGGTGCCTCCTCCGGCCGGACGCTTCAGCGTTAGCGACCCGGCCCGCAGCGTGACCTCCGCCGTCCGCGCCGGCTGCCCGGGCCTGGCCGGGATCGTCACCCGGTCCTCGGCCTGCACCGGCCAGTCCGCCGCATGCGACCGCATCAGCCCGCCCTCGGCCAGAGCCCGGTCGTGGCGGGCGCGGACCAGAAGGTCGGTGCCGGCGGACCGCCGGGCGAAGTGGCTGTAGAGGTCGCCCTCCTGGTCGGCCACCACGATCAGGCTCTCGGCCACCCCGCCCAGGCAGGCCGCCGCACTGCGGGTTCCCGTGATCCAGCGAAAGCTCTCCTTCTCCTCGAGGGACCGCACGTGGCGGGGCCCGACCCGGCCCTCGGCCCGCGTCCAGATCTGGGCATCGATCACCCCCAGCACCGCCTCGTCCTCGGCATCCACGGCGATCACCGGGTGCAGGAAGAAGCCGGGATCGCGCCCGTTGCCGGCCGGACCGAGCCCGTGGCGGCCCGCCGCCTCCCGGCAAAGCTGATCTCGCTGGTGTCCTGAACGGCCACGATCGGACGTCCCGCGCAGGCGCGGGCCGTGCGCCGGCCGAACGCCTTCAGGATGCCGCCCACCGTCGTCCGCGGCGAGGTCAGGTAGCGATGGGCCGACGCCGTGCCGGCCTCGCTGCCACCGACCGCGCTCAACACCACGCTGCCCGTCGCCACGATCCGTTCGAACAGCCACGCTCCACGAGCCTCCGTCCGAACGTCGCCGATCCCAAGCCCATCCATCCCTCGCCTCCAGCAAAACGCTAAAGGCTGCAAAACCCAAAACACCCGAATCGTTTCCGTAAAGGCCGTAGCCACAAGGGGGAGAGGGACGCGCTCTTCTTGTAAAAGCGGATGGCTGAATCCAGCAGTATTTCAGAAGAGCCCCTCCTGACTGGCGTACCGGAGGCGATCAGCCGC
Source organism: Methylobacterium bullatum (assembly GCA_902712845.1). Taxonomy (NCBI): domain Bacteria; kingdom Pseudomonadati; phylum Pseudomonadota; class Alphaproteobacteria; order Hyphomicrobiales; family Methylobacteriaceae; genus Methylobacterium; species Methylobacterium bullatum. Next base: position 1,015,981 of record LR743504.1, on the reverse strand, counting down.
CTCACCCCGCCCCCGCCTCCACGACACTCACCACGCTGCGGCCGTTGCCGCGTTTTTCCACCCGGACCTGCACGGCGATGCGCTCGATCATCGCCGCCACATGGGTGATGACGCCGACCTTGCGGCCGCGGCCCTGGAGGGTCTCCAGGGCGTCCACCGCGAGGTCGAGGGTCTCGGCGTCGAGGGAGCCGAACCCCTCGTCGATGAAGAGCGTATCGACGAAGGAATCGCGGCCCTCCAGGCCGGACAGAGCCAAGGCCAGGGCGAGGGAGACGAGGAAGCGTTCGCCCCCCGACAGGCTGCGGGTGGCGCGCACCTCCTCGCCCATGTCGCGGTCGACCACGTGGAGGGAGAGGTTGGCCGGGTCGCCGCGCACCAGCCGGTAGCGCGGGCTCAGGGCCAGCAGGTGCTCGTTGGCGAGCCGGACCAGATGCTCCAGGGTCACGCCTTGCGCGAAGAGGCGGAACTTGACGCCGCTGGCCGAGCCTACGGCCTCGTTCACCGCTTCCCAGACGGCGTAATCGGCCCGCGCCCCGGCGATCGTCGCCTCCAACCCGGCCGCCCGCTCCCGCGCCGCGTCGTCCCGTTGGAGATCGGCCGTGATGGCGCCGAGCCCCTGTTGATGGGCGGTGATCGTCTCGGCGAGGCCGGAGGCCGCCGCTTGCGTGGCGGGAGCGTCGATCTCCGGCGCATCGAGGAGGAGGGCGAGGTCGGCCCGCCGCGTGGCGAGGGCGGTCTCCGCCTCGCGCGCTTCCGCCATGCGCGCATCGACGGCCTGGCGCAGGGAGGCGCGGATCTCCGGGGCAGGGCCAGGGCCTCCCGCACCGCCGCGACGCCGCGCGGGGCGCAGGCGGCGAGGAACGCGGCATCGGCTTCTTCGCGCAGCCGCCGGGCCGCGTCGCGGGCGGCGGCTCCGTGCTCGGCCGCCGTCACCGCCGAGGCGAGGGCGGCCTGGGCGGCGGCGCGGGCTTCTTCCGCCTGTTTCAGCGCGTCGCGGGCGCGCTTGCGCGCGTCGTTGATCCGGGTCCGGTGCGCGCCCGTCTCCTCGCCGCTCAGCAGAGGCGCCCGTTCGGCCCGCAGCCCGGCGAGCCTGTCGGAGCGGGCCAGCGCCTGGCGTCCGGCCGCATCGGCGGCGGCGCGGGTGAAGCCCAGGGCTTCGGCGGCGCCGGCGCGGCGCGACGCGAGGGCCTGGACCTCGCGCTCGAGCTTTCGCGATTCCGGTCGAGGGCGCGGTGCGCGGCGGCGATCTCGGCCACGCGCCGGGCCGTGCCGGCCCCGTCCCGGTCGAGATCGGCCAGCGACAGGCCGGCGGCCGCCAGATAGGGCGCGATCTCGCGGCCGAGGGAGACGACCCGCTCCGCAAGGCCCGAGACGCGGACCGTCTCGCCATTGGCGGTGAGTTCGGCGAGACGCAGGGCCTCGCGCTCGGCGGCGCGGGCGTGTTCCGCCGCCTCGATCTCCCCTTCTCCCGCCTCGATCCGCGCGGTGAGGGCGTCGATCTCGCCGCGCAGGTTTCCGGCCCGCTCCAGGGCGGAGAGCAGCGGGGCGCGGGCGCGCTTCAGGGCATCCGCGAGGGCAACGAGCGCGGGGGACGCCTCGGCATCGAGCCGTTCCGGGGCGGTCCCCTCCACCCCCGCTTCACCTTGCGTGGCGAGGAGGTGAGGGCGGAGATCGGCATAGGCCGCCGCCGCCCGGTCGCGCGTCTCGCGCGCGGATGCCGCCGCCTGCTCGGCATTGCGCAGCCTCGCCCCGGCGGCGGCGCGGGCCGACGCCGCTTCCGCCAGGGCTTCCGCGCGGCGGCGATGGCCGCGTCCTGCTCCGCGCGCTGGGCTTTGAGCGCCTCGGCCACGCGCCCCAGCCCATCCTGGTTCCGGGCATGGGGATGATCGGTGGCGCCGCAGACCGGGCAGGGCTGGTCCTCTACGAGCAGGCTGCGCAGATGCGCCGCCTGCTGCGAGACGGCCTCCTCGGCGAGCTCCGCCAGGGGGCGACGGCCTTGCGCATCTCGACGGCGCGGGCCTGCCGGGCGGCGGCCTCCTCCCCGGCGAGCCGCGCGGCCGCTTCGGCGCGGCGGGCGATCTGCGCCTCCGTCGCGGCGCGCTCGACGGCGAGGAGGCCTCCGCGTGGCCGCGCGCCAGGGCAACGCCTCGCGCAGGTGCTCGGCGAGGCGGTCGATGGTGCCCAGGCGCGCCCGCGCAGCGCCTTCGCCGATCCGGTCCAGGGCGGCGGCGAGGCCGGCCCGGTTCTCGGCCGCCTGCGTCCGCGCGGCCTTCGCCTGTGCGATCGCCCGGTCCCCGTGGCGATCGCGGCCGCGCGGCGGGTGGCCTCGTCCGTGGCCGCGCGGAGAGTGGCCTTCGCCTCGGCCAGTTCCGCGCTCAGGGTCGCGCGCTTGGCGAAGAGCTGCTCGGCCTCCTCCGTCCGGCCGGCGAGGAAGGCGCCGCCCGTATCGGCCGCGAACCGGGCGGCCACCTCGGCCCGCACGGCCTCCGCCGCCGCGAGGCCGGCATCGAGCGCTTCCAAGGCCGTGCGCGCGTCCAGCGCCTTCGCCTCCGCGGCGGTCGCCGCCTCGGTGGCATGGGCGGATTCGGTGGCCGCCCCGCCGATTTGGGTGTCGAGCTCGGCCGCGCGGGTCCAGACCGGCCCGAACGCCTTGAACCCGATCTCCGAGGCCTCGTCCGCCTTGGTGGCGTCGTCATGGGCCTCCCGCGCGGCGCCGGCCCGCGCCTCGGCCTCGCCGCGCGCCGCGAGAGCCAGGACCAGGGCCGCCTCGGCGGCGGCGAGGTCCCGCGCCGCCCGCGCCGCATTCCTCGCCGGTTCGCGCAGGGGCTCCACCGCGTCGAGCTCGGCCAACCGAAGGCTGTCGGGCCGATGGGTCTCCAGGGCTTGCCGCGCGACCGCGAGGCGGCTCTCGGCCGCCGAGACCAGGCCCCGGGTGTCGGCGATGCGCCGCGCATGGGCCAGAGCCGCGTTCAGGTCCGCCAGTTGGCCGGACAACTCCGCCACCTCGGCCTGGAGCCGCGCCCGCTCGGCGTGTTTCTCCGCCCGCGCCGCCTCGTCGAGGAGGCCGACGGCGTCGCGATGCGCCTCCAACTCCTTCACCCCGGCGCGCTGCGCCTCGGCCCCGGCATGGATCCGCTTCGAGATCTCGGAATAGATCGCCGTGCCGGTGATCTTCTCCAGGAGTTCCGCGCGCTCGCCCTCGGCGGCCAGCAGAAAGGCGTCGAACTCCCCCTGCGCCAGCAGGACGGTGCGGCGGAACTGGTCGAAGGTGAGGTCCGTGAGGTCGCAGATCGCCGCGTCGACGAGGCCGGCCTTGCTGTCGCCGACGGAGGTCCCGTCCGCCAGCCGGGTGAGGGAGCGCGTCTTGTTCTGCAGGCGGCCGTTGGCCTTGCCGCGCGCCCGGTAGACCGACCACCGCGCGCAATAGCCCTGCCCGTCCTTCCCGATGAAATCGACCTCGGCGAAACCCTCCGTCGCCCCCCGCCTCAGGATCGCCCGCTCGTCGCCGATGGTGATGGGATCGCCGCCGGGATCGGGCGCCCGCTCGCGCCCGCTGGTCGCCACGCGCGGATAGCGCCCGTAGAGAGCGAGGCAGAGGGCGTCGAGGATGGTCGACTTGCCCGCCCCCGTCTCGCCGGTGATGGCGAAGATGCCGGTGGCGCCGATGGGGCCGCCGGCGAGATCGACGGAGAAGGGGGCCGCGAGGCTCGCGAGGTTCTCGCCGCGGATCGCCAGGATGCGCAAGGGTCGTGGCCTCGTCTCGAAGAAGTCAGGGGAATGCGGGGAAGGGTGTCATAGCCCAGGATGAGGTGCGGACGAGGGCGATGCCGCCGCCGCGCAACGATGTCCACACGCGGCGGGATGGCGGCAGGGCTGCGAACTCGGGGGAGTGGGATGTGGCACGACAATGAACAGGCCACGTCGTCATTCCGGGTCCGCATCGCGGAGCCCGGAATCCAGAGCCGCTCCGTGGGCTTGATCGGGCACGCCCGGCGGATCTGGATTGCACGCCTCTGACGCGGCTCTCCGGGGCCGGGCTCGCCTTTGGTGCGGGTGTCAAAATCGGTGTGAACGGTCCCGCAGATCGGATGGCATCGACCCGAATTCGGAGCCCTTGGGATGGCGGGCGCCCAGAGTCGCTCATCTTGACTGCGCCTCCTCTGAGAACGCCGGGCGGAAACGACCGGTCTCTTCGGAGGAGATCAAAGAGATCGAAGAGTGCAGCGTCTGCCTCGTGGCGCACTTGAAAGCTCTTCGGTGCCTGTCATGAGGCCGCATCTCACGACCTTATCACTGACGACCCGTCCGCAATCCACCCAACCCAGCCGTAGAACGGACAGGCCGGTCCCGACCCATTGCAGGTCCTGGAAATGTCTGCTCTGAGGCCACTAATCGGGACTAGAGAGTACGGCCGGGTTGAGTGAAAAAATGCTGGTCCGCTTATGTAGGGCCAAAATGTCGAAGCAGAACTCGCTTGAATGTCCGCACAATAATGGGAACGCAGCGCTATGACCTCTCGACGGGCGAACGAAGCCATCTGCTTCTGGCTAAGACCACGCCGAAAAAGGATGAGCTTTCGGCCAATTAGATCTCCTAGATCTCCACGATAAACCCAATAAACTGCTAGCATTCATGAGTTTTTATCCCCGTCAATCTCCGGCTGGGTGACGTAAAATCGACGCCCGTTGTCGCAATCTACAACGACCACCCAAGTGTCAGGTTTGGCGCTCCGGCTCTCCGATAGCTCAGAGGTTGAAACTCGATTGCAGGCCGCGTGGCGGGCAATCTTCAATGCAGCATCCTTGCGCAGGAGATTGATCGCAGGCAGTGCATCTGCACCCCACTTCGCTGCGATGCGAGGGTTCGCTATCGCCGAGTATGGCGCATACGAGAAAGGATCGACGTCCTTCGACTGAGCTAAAACTGCGTTGCCTAATAAGAGCGGAGCAAACATTCCTAGTATTAGTATAACGCTCTGCCTTTGGCCGCGTTTTCTCTTGATCTCTAATGGTACACCGCGTGTGCCGGGAATGTATGCTTCCATCACCCCCGCCGGCACGATTTCACAAGTGAGATCGAACACAGGTGGCCACGTCATGCTGTTCGATCGGAACGAGCCGACAATAGGAGAATACTGGCCCCTAGGACCATGCAGGACAACGATCCGAGCAGCACCCCTATCTTGGTTTCGGCCTCCAACTCTGGCGCACCTGCGAAGGCCAAAAGGCCAATGAACAAGCTCATAGTGAAACCGATGCCGCACAGCAGAGACAAGCCGTAGATTTGTGTCCAGCTAGCGTGAGATGGCCGCTGTGCAAGCCCGAGTTTGATTGCCATCACCACAAAGCCGAATACCCCAACCTGCTTACCAATGAAGAGGCCCAGGGCTACGCCTAGGGTCACTGGATCGAACAGCATCTTCGTGCTCATGCCCGCGAAGGAGACGCCGGCATTGGCGAACCCGAACACCGGTAGCACGAGGTAGGCGGACCAGGGATGGATGGCATGCTCAAGAATATGGAGGGGCGAGGTAGGGTCGTCCGGCTTGCCCACGCTCAGGCGAAGCGGAATCGTCAGGGCCAACAGGACCCCCGCGATGGTAGCGTGGATGCCGGACTTCAGCACAAGGAACCACAAAACCGCGCCGAGGACGAGGTAAGGCGACAGGCTCTTCACCCCGGCCTTGTTCATCCCGAACAGGACCGCGAACACGGCCGCCGCGCCGCCCAGCATCGGTAGCGACAGGTCGGCGGTGTAGAACGCGGCGATGATGAGGACCGCGCCGAGGTCGTCGATGATGGCGAGCGCGGTCAGGAAGATCTTGAGCGACACGGGCACCCGTGACCCTAGCAGAGCCAGCACGCCGAGCGCGAATGCGATGTCGGTGGCAGTCGGGATTGCCCAGCCCCGAAGGGTTTCCGGCGTATGCCAGTTGATGGTGGCATAGACGACGGCAGGGCCGGCCATGCCGCCCAGCGCGGCTACGCCGGGTAGAATGCGGTCGGGCCACGTGCGCAGCTGACCGTCGAGCAGTTCGCGCTTTATCTCCAGCCCTACGAGCAGGAAAAATACAGCCATAAGGCCGTCGTTGATCCAGTGAAGGACGCTCAGCGGCCCGAGGTAGCTACGCAGAGTCGCGAAATACACATCTGCCCATGGGGAATTGGCGACTGCCAACGCCAGGGCGGCGCTGGCCATTAGAAGCAATCCGCCGCTCGCTTCGCTGTGCAGCATAGTTCGTAAGGCTGATAGGCGGCGGGCCGTAATAGGTACCTGAATATCCATGCCATCACCCTACCATTGCAAAGTTTGAGTAGCAGTGGCGCACTCCAACTCGCCGAACAGCCGGGTCGTTCGCAGAGAAATAGCCAGCCGAGTGCATCACGATGGCAACGCAAAGCTTGGTGCCATGGCAACACCGTCGGTTGCGCCGACGATATTGCTAAGTAGCAGGAGGCAGAACGCACCGAGGAGGGCTACGAAAGTCACTGCCAACACGACGTCAGATGTACGAACATCTTTTGGACGCCGACTGCGCGATCCCGGCAGTCTAAGGCGGCGAAGCTGATTTGCATGTGGCATAGGCACAGGTCTCCGCCGCTGGCGGCCCGACCAACGGAAGAGACCTGCAGGCCCCCGATGGGGCCGCACTCCTTGATGCTCGTATCACACCGAAAGGTGGCGCGCGCAACGGGCGCGCGTTTCCTAAATGCGTTACCTTGCGACCCCACATTCCTGATCGAGCCAATGACAGCCTTAAAAGCCCGACTTCGCGTCCTGTACGAAGGCGACACCGCTGCGGCACACCGCTTCCACTACGCCTTGCTCGCATTCGACATCGCCACGATTGCTTTTGTGATCGTGACCTCGTTTCTACCCCTGTCGCCCTGGATTGTCGGGCTCGACGTGGTGCTTGGCCTTGCTGTCCTGGCTGACTTCACCGCCCGCCTCATCATCAGCCGGTCTCTCGGGCGCGAGTTCCTGCGCCTGAGCACATGGGCAGACGTGGTGGCGGTAGCATCCTTCCTGGCGCCGATGTTTATTCAGGGGGTCGGCTTCCTGCGCATCCTGCGCACGCTCCGGCTACTGCGCACCTACCAACTGCTCGACCGTCTGCGTCGAGACAGCGAGCTGTTCCAGCGCAATGAGGAGGTTATTCTAGCAGCCACCAACCTAATGGTGTTCGTATTCGTGATGACGGGGGTAGTCTATGTCACGCAGTACGGTAGCAACCCAGCGATTGGCAGCCCCATTGACGCCCTATACTTTACGGTGACTTCTCTAACGACAACCGGGTACGGTGACATCACCCTTCCAGGACCATCTGGGCGGCTGATCTCGGTCTTCGTGATGATCTGCGGTGTGACACTATTCTTCCGCCTCGCGCAGGTGGTCTTTCGACCCTACAAGGTTCGCCATCCCTGCCAAGCCTGCGGCTTACAGCGGCACGAGCCAGATGCCGTGCACTGCAAAGCGTGCGGAATCCTACTCAACATCCCAGATGAGGGAGGCGACTAAAATCCTCTGCGCGCTAATGCATCGTCTGGAAATGGTGTGCATGCCCAGCATGGGTTGGATGCGGAACGTCCGCTTGCGGGCGGCGGGTCAACTTCTGCTACCCACTCTTCTCTGACGTTTAGGGATGGGTACCAAGCGTCCGATTTCCACCACTCGGAATCGGAACGGGAGCGTGGGGGCGATCGTTCAGGACGACATTTCAAACGGAAATACTGACCGTCAGACGCCGCGACTTTGACATCGGACACCGGCTCGTGTCATCGGGCCGCGATGTCGATGGCGGGCCGTCCCATCGGTGAGGCGGGCCCACGCGGGGAACGGCGGGTCGACCTTGGCCGTTGGCAGGGACGTCGATCCTGTGCGGGCGCGCGATCCGATCCCGCGTCGCACCATCCCGGATCGACCCTCGCGACGGAGAGAGAGTGGCAGTGAGTGTCCTCGTGAACGGGGGCGAGTGTGGCGCGCTGATCGAGGCCATCGATTGGTCCGCGACGCCCCTCGGACCCTTCGAGTCCTGGCCCGCCTCCCTCCGCACGCTGACGGGGATGATGGTCGCCGCGCGCCAGCCCATGTTCGTCACCTGGGGGCCGGGGCGGATCGTCCTCTACAACGACGCCTATGCCCGGCTCCTGGGCGCCAAACATCCGGCCGCCATGGGGCGGCCCATCGCCGAGATCTGGTCCGACATCTGGAGCGACCTCGCCCCCATCGTCGCCGATGCCTATGCGGGACTCTCCATCCAGATGGACGACGTCGCCTTCGTCATGGAGCGCAACGGCTTTGCCGAGGAGACGCATTTCGCCTTCTCCTACACGCCGGTGCGGGAGGAGGACGGGAGCGTCGCCGGCTTCTTCTGCGCCTGCACCGAGACCACCGACCGGATCGGCGCGGAGAGCCGGCTGCGCCAGAGCGAGGCCGAGGTCCGGGGCGTCCTCGACGGGATGGGCGAGGGCTTCCTCCTGCTCGACCGCGATTTCCGGGTCCGCCGCATCAATGCCGAAGGCCTTCGCCTCGACGGGCGCCCCCCGGAGGCGATCCTCGGCCGTCACCTCCTCGACGTCTGGCCGGATGCCGAGCGGATGCCGACCTGGCCGCTCTACCGCCGCGCCATGGCGGAACGGGCCTCGGCCGAACTCACATACCGCCACAGCTCGACGCAGCGGGACATCTGGATCGAGGTCAGGGTCTATCCCTCCGGCAGCGGCCTCTCGGTGTTCTACCGGGACGTCAGTGGGCGCCGGGCGGCGGAGGAGGCCCTGCGCGAGCGCGAGGAGCGCCTCCGCCTCGTCATGGAGGGCGCCCGCGACCACGTCGTCCTCACCATGAACCCGCAGGGGATCATCACGAGCTGGTCGGCGGGCGCCGTCGAGGTGCTGGGCTGGAAGGCCGCCGACGCGCTGGGCCGCGACGGAGCGATGATCTTCACGGGCGAGGACCGGGCGGCCGGCATCGATGCGGCGGAACTCGCCGAAGCGGTGACTCGCGGCCGCGCCGATTCGGAGCGCTGGCACCGGCGCGCGGACGGGACGCCGGTCTTCCTCGCCGGCTCCCTCCACCGCCTGCCGCCGGACCTGCAGGGCCGCTCGCCCGGCTTCCTCCGGATCGCGCGGGACGAGACCCAGCGCAGGGCGCAGGCCGAGGCGCTGACGGAGAGCGAGGCGCGCTTCCGCAACATGGCCGACCACGCCCCGGTGATGATGTGGGTGACGATTCCCGACGGATCCTGCATCTACCTGAACCGGCGCTGGTACGAGTTCACCGGGCAGACCGAGGCGGAGGCCCTCGGCCTCGGCTGGACCAGGGCGACGCATCCCGACGACGAGGGGTTGGCGGCGGACACGTTCCTCTCCGCCAATGCGGCGCATGAGCCGTTCCGGGTCGAGTACCGCCTGCGCCGGGCCGACGGCACCTATCGCTGGGCCATCGACGCGGCGACCCCGCGCTTCGGCACCGATGGCGAGTTCCTGGGCTATGTCGGTTCGGTCATCGACATCGACGAGCGCCGGGAGGCGGAGGAGCGCCTGCGCCAGAGCGAGGGGCGCTTCCAGGCCATCGCCGATTCCATCGACCAGATGGTGTGGTCGACCCTGCCGGACGGGCACCACGATTACTTCAACCAGCGCTGGTACGACTATACCGGCGTCCCGGCGGGCTCCACCGACGGCGCGGGCTGGAACGGCATCTTCCACCCCGACGACCGGGACAAGGCCTGGGCGGTCTGGAGCCATAGCCTGAAGACGGGCGAGCCCTACCATATCGAATATCGCCTGCGGCACCGCTCCGGGCAGTACCGCTGGGTGCTGGGGCGGGCGCAGCCGGTGCGCGACGCGGACGGGCGGATCGTGCGCTGGTTCGGCACCTGCACCGAGATCCAGGAGATCGTCGAGGCCCGCGAGGTCCTGGCCCGCTCGCGGGCGGAGCTCGAGCGCGAGATCGCCGAGCGCATCAAGGAGCGCGACCGCATCTGGACGCTGATCCCCGACCTCCTGATGTCGGGCACCCTCGACGGCCGCCTCCTCAACGTGAACCCGGCCTGGACCGAGGTGCTCGGCTACGACGAGGCGACCCTGATGGCGACGCCGTTCTGGGAGATCATCCACCCCGATTTCCTCGATGTCAGCGCCGGCATCGTCGAGGCGATGCGCCAGGGCCGCACCATGCGGCACCAGAACCGGGTCCGCACGGCGAACGGCGACTATCGCTGGTTCGATTGGATCAGTGCGCCCGTGGGCGACGTGTTCTACGCGGTGGCCCGCGACATCACCGACGAGAAGGCCCGCGAGGCGGCCCTCGCCCAGACCCAGGAGGCCCTGCGCCAGTCCCAGAAGATGGAGGCGGTGGGCCAGCTCACCGGCGGCATCGCCCACGATTTCAACAACCTGCTCACCGGCATCTCGGGCAGCCTCGAATTGCTGCAGACCCGGATGGCGCAGGGGCGGCTGACCGAACTCGACCGCTACATCAACGCGGCGCAGGGGGCCTCGCGCCGGGCGGCGGCCCTGACCCACCGGCTGCTCGCCTTCTCCCGGCGCCAGACCCTGGACCCGAAACCCACCAACGTGAACGCCCTGGTCTCGGGGATGGAGGATCTGATCCGCCGCACGGTCGGCCCGGCGGTGACGATCGAGGTGGTGGGCTCCGCCGGCCTGTGGCCGGCTTTGGTCGACCCGAACCAGCTCGAGAACGCGTTGCTGAACCTCTGCATCAACGCCCGCGACGCCATGCCGGATGGCGGCCGCCTCACCATCGAGACCGCCAACAAGTGGCTCGACGGGCATGCCGCCCGCGAGCGCAACCTCGAACCCGGCCAGTACCTCTCCCTCTGCGTCACCGACAACGGCACCGGCATGACGCCGGAGGTGATCGCCCGCGCCTTCGATCCGTTCTTCACGACGAAGCCGCTCGGCGAGGGCACCGGCCTCGGCCTGTCGATGATCTACGGCTTCGTGCGGCAATCGGGCGGCGAGGTGCGGATCTATTCCGAACTCGGCGAGGGCACCACCATGTGCCTCTACCTGCCGCGCCATTACGGCGAGGCCTCCGAGGTGGACGAGACCGGCGCGTTCGCCCCCGCCCCGCGCGCGCAACGGGGCGAGACCGTGCTCATCGTCGACGACGAGCCCACCGTGCGCATGCTCGTGACCGAGGTGCTCGAAGAGCTCGGCTACACCGCCATCGAGGCGGCCGACGGCGCCTCCGGGCTCAAGGTGTTGCAATCGGACGTGCGCATCGACCTCCTCGTCACCGATGTCGGCCTGCCCGGCGGCATGAACGGCCGCCAGATGGCCGACGCGGCGCGGGTGGCCCGGCCCGACCTCAAGATCCTGTTCATCACCGGCTACGCCGAGAACGCCGTGGTCGGCAACGGGCATCTGGAGCCCGGCATGCAGGTGCTCACCAAGCCCTTCGTGATGGAAGCGCTGGCCGGCCGGATCAAGGACATGATCGCCTCCGGGTAGAGCCGAGGACGACAGGGGCTCCCGTTCCGGACCCGCGGGCGCGCCGCGGCTCGCGCGGCCTTCCGCATGCGGGTCCGGTGAACGGGCCGGCCCTCGTCGGGGTGGCTGTCCAGATTTGCGCTGTATTTGTCTATACCGAGCAAGTCTATAACAATATATTAAATTATGATGAATAGACCGCTCTCGGCCCCCTCAATGCCAGTCCGACCTGCGGAGTTTCCTCGTGGCGATAATCTACTACACCCAGAACGGTAGTTTCGATTCGGAATCCTTCTCGACAGCATATTCCTCGCCCTTCAACCCTGCCATGCGGGTATTGGATTTCGGACCTGGATCATTGATCGAGGGATTTGAAAACTATGGAAGTCAATTCGTATACTTGGTAAGTGGGCCTGACGTTGCGCCTGAATACCAGGGCTTCCAGCTGGCGACCGATCAGGCCGGCCTCTACGTCGATTTCCGCGACTTCGACTACGTCACGCGGGTCACCGGCGGAAATTTCGGGGATTACGTCTTCACGGGCGACGGCAACGACGTCCTGAACGGCGGCGGCGGCGACGACTTCCTGATCGGCGGGGGCGGCAACGATGTGCTGGAGGGCGGTCGCGGCAGCAACAGCTTCGACGGCGGCACGGGCACGAACACCCTGAGCTACGAGCATTTCGATGCGCCAAGCCTCGGCGGCACGTTAGGGGTAACCATCAACATGGAGAGCGGCTCGGCCAGCGACGGCGAGAGTTTCTTCGTCCAGGATACATTTTCCAATATCGCCAACGTTCGTGGCTCGCAGTATGGCGACGTTATTTATGGCGATGCGCAGAACAACGTCATCGAAGGCGGTGCAGATGTCGACAGTCTGACCGGTGGCGATGGCATCGATACGCTGAGCTTCGAGCATTCGAGTGCTGGCGTGATTGTCGATCTTCAAGAAGGTACCGGTTCCGACGGCGACGCGGAGGGAGATACCTACGGATTGTTCGAAAACATCCTCGGCAGCACGACCGACGATGTCCTTTACGGAGACGGCGGCGCCAACACGCTGAACGGCAATGGCGGCAACGACGAATTGTACGGGCGGGATGGCAACGATCGCCTCGTCATCAGCGGCTCGCCCGTGAAGGTGGATGGTGGCGAGGAGACGGACCTGCTCTTCATTCTCAGGGACAGCACCGTCGAGCTCACCAACGAATCGTTCTCCCTCGATGCCAGCATCGAGAAGGTCTATGTCCGCGACGGGGCGTACCTCAGTATGTCGGGTGTCGAGGTCGGCACGAAGCTCTATTCCCAGAGCCAGACCGGCGGCAACGCGACGATCATCGGTACGAACGGCGCCGACCGCATCGTCGCCGGAAAGGGCAACGACGGCATTACCGGCGGCAAGGGCGGCGATTCCCTCTTCGGCGGCGCGGGTGCCGACACTTTCATCTTCGCCGCGGGCGATGGCCGCGACGTCATCCGCAAGTTCGACGCGATCAACGACACAATCGACCTCAGCAGCCTCGGTGGGGACACGGATGGCCTGGACGTCCGGTCGTTCCACGGCGGCGACAGCACGCTCATCACCCTGGCCCACGAATTCGGACCGACCGACAAGATCATCCTGCTCGACGTGGCGTTCGGCTCCCTGACGGAGGGCAGCTTCATTCTCTGACGCCCGCGCCATGACCCGTCCTGCCCAGTCGCGTGATCCCGTCGCGACCGGGCGGGCGGGTCGAGCGTCTCTCTATTGGGCGCGGCGCGACAGCGACACGGCATAGGCCGGGGAGCGGATCGCGAACATCGGGTCGTCGGCCGGGCCGGCGATGCCGGCGGGGAGGTCCACCACCGGATCGAAGGTGGAGGCGTCGCAGGTGGCGGCGGGCTCGAGAGCCGTGATGGCGAGGGTGCCGAGCGTCGTGCTCTTGCGGCTCTCCTCGGGCCACAGAGCGGTCGGGTCGGCGGTGGGGTCGCCGGCCACGCCGTGGATCGCCACCAGGGAGAAGGTGGCCGGCCCCTTGGCGAGACGCTCCTTCAACTCGGCGGCATAGAAGCTGTCGGGCTTGGCCTTGAGGTCGTCCTCGCTGAGGCCGAGCTGGCCCGCATCCGCGACGGTCTTCAGCTTCACCACCTGCGCCTCGCCCTTGGCGTTCGTCAGCGTATAGGCGTGGACGCCCCAGTAATCGACGCCGGCAAAGCTCGCCGGGACCGGGCGCGCATTGAGCCAGGCCGCCTGTTTCGTGGTCTCCGGGTTGGCGGCGGCGAAGGCCTTGACCTTCTCGGCATCGGGTTTGCCGTCGGGGCCGGGTGCGCGGACGGAGACGAAATCGAACAGCTGCTGCGGCGTGCGCGCCGAGAAGACCGGGGCCGAGATGATGACGAGGACAAGGTCGCCGGAAGGATCGCGCAGGCGCATGGCGAAGCCCCGCGTCACCGGCTTGGCCTTGTCCGAGATGCCCGGATTGCTGCCGCCCATGGAGAAGCGCGCGGTCACCGGCACGGGTTTGGCGAAATGCGGTGCCTTCGACAGCCCCGCCGCCTCGGCCGAGGGGGTGAACTGCCCGGTGAGGCAGACGCCCTTGGCGCCGCTGGCCCGCACGCCGGGCTTGTTGCCGCCGGCCACGAACTGGCCGTTGACGATGGCGGCGGCATCCGCCTCCTCGGCTCGGACCGGAGCGGCGAGGGCGAGCGCCATGGCGCAGCCGGTGGCGAGGATCGAGACTTTCATGGCGCTGTTTCCCCCTCGCGCCCGCTCGCATCGGCATGGGCCGGCGAATCTCGATGGCGCACAATCGAATTGTCATACCTACAGGGTAACGGCCGCGTGACAAGGTCCTGTGCGGCGGGCTCAGGCGTCGGCCTTCAGCCTTCAGCCTTCGGCCTCGGCCCGGACCCGGTGGAACACCTCCAGATGCGCCGGCTCCGGCGGCGCGCCCCGCACGCGGGCGAAGGCGAGGCGGAAGAGGTCCTCCGGGTCGCGCTCGGAGAGGCGGACGAGCGGCGCCGCGTCGACGGACTCCGCCACTGGATCGGCCGCCGCCGTCACGCGGGTATCGACGATGCGGACGGGAAAACCGTCCGCGATCCGGTCCACCTCGGCCCGGTGGCCCGGCCCGAGCCCTTCGCGGGCGAGGCGGACCTGGATGTAGGGCCGCTCCTCCATCGGCAGGGCCGGGTCGAGGTCGAGGGCCTTGAGATGGTCGGCGAGGTCGGAGAGCCGCATGTCGCCGCGCGGCGGCAGGCGTAGGAATGGGACCGGGCGCGGGATCGGGATGTGTTCCACCCGCGCCGGTCCGTCGCCCAGGGTCACGAGGCTGACCCCGTGGGCATAGGGCTGCTCGGTGGCCGAGAGCGGGATCAGCGAGCCGGAATAGCGCACCATCCCGCCGCCGATGGTCTGGGCCTTGTGGAGATGGCCCAGCGCCACGTAATCGGCCTCCATCGGGAACACGTCCGGCGGCACGGCATGCTCGCCGCCGACCAGGATGCGGCGCTCGGCCCCCTCCGATTCCGTCCCCCCGGCCACGTGCAGGTGCCCGGTGAGGAGAAGCGGCAGGCCGGAGAGATGCGGCGCCGCCGCCTCCATCAGCTGGGCGTAGAGCGCGCGCACGGCCCGGACGATGGGCGATCCCTCCTCCCGGCGCAGGGGCGGCAGGCAGGCGGCGGTGGGATAGGACACCGCCAAGATCTGCGCCGCCACCTCGCCGTTCCTCAGGACCGGCACGAGATGACGCTCGATGGACAGGGCGCCGTCGCGGCGGCGGACATTGCCGATGACCCGGACCCCGATGGCCTCGAGGATCGGGCTCGGCGCCTCGAGGCGCCCGGCCGCGTCGTGGTTGCCGGCGGTGAGCACGATGGTCATGGAGGGGCGCGCCCGGTGCAGGCGCACCAGCACATCGTACAGCAGCGCCTGCGCCTCGCCGGACGGATTCTGGCTATCGTAGACGTCGCCCGCCACCACGAGGGCGTCGACCTCGTGGCCGACGACGATGGCTTCGAGATGGGCCAGCGCCCGCGCATGCTCGTGGGCTCGGGAATAACCGCGCAGGGACTGCCCGATATGCCAGTCGCCGGTATGCAGCACGCGGATCACGTCATCGCTCCCACCTCGCCCGGACATCGCCTGTGTGGGCCGGGGCCTTGTAGCGCGCCGCCGCCACCGGTCCTACCCGGCGGCGTGCGGCCACGTCGTGGAACGATGCTTACCGGCAGACGGTCACGGTCTTGACCACCCAGCCTTCGCCCGCCTGCCACAGCTTGCGGCGGCTGCGCCCGCACCGGAGCTCGTCCGGCTCGGCCGAGGTCCAGGTGACGGCGGGCGCCTCCGTCGACGGGGTCTCGTCGGCGGCCTCCTTGGCGGGGGATCCGGCGGCGACGGGCGCCGTTTTGGCCTTGGCCGTCCGCGACCGCTTGGCGGTCTTTGTCCGGGAAGAGTCGGTCCGGGAGGAATCGACGGCCTTCGCCTTGGCCGTCGACGCCGAGGGAACCGGCTTCGGGCCGGCCAGGGCCGGGCCGGGCCCGGCGATGAGAAGCCCCAGGGCGAGCGTCAGGGCTGACGCGCCAAGGCGTGCAAACGAAGAGATCGGCACAGGATTCGTCCGTCTTCCAAGGATTCGATGGTGTTGAAATGCGAAGACCTATGTCGATGCGAACAGAGGTTTTTGCAATCGCAAGACTCGATGAAATCCCGACATCTCCCGCTCATTCTCGCGCCATGATGAAAGGTCCGTCGCCGGACCGACCTCATGCCTGCCCGGCGACCCCACCCGGCCGCAATGCTGATGAGCGACGGGCCGGCGTGACGCCGGCCCCGGGTCTTGCTAAGTCACCGCACGATCTTGGCTTTCATCCTCGCGCCCTGGCGAGGGGCCCATCCTCGAGTACCCCATGTCCGAACGCTCCGAGTCCGAACACTCCAAGTCCGAACGCTTCCTGCCCGAACACCCCGATCTTCCCGTCAGCCGGCGGACCCTGCTGAGCGGCGCGGGCGCGACCCTGGCCCTGATCGGTTCTCCCCTCTCCGCCCTCGCCCAGGTCCGCGGTCGGCTCTCCCTCGACTCGGAGGACGGTTACGGTCCCTACGACGACGACCGCCTCTACCGGGACGAGGCCGGGCGGCTCTACCGCCGGCGGGGCGGGCGCTACGAGCCCTATGGCGAGCGCACCGCCGCCCCGCGTTTCGAGGACGATCCCGACGCGGACCCCTATGCCGATCCCAATGCCCGCCGCCGGGCGCAACAGCCGCCGCCGGCGAACCAGGGCAACGCGGTGGCGCGTCCGGTGGATGATGGGCCGATCGACTACGCCAAGGCCTATGCGGCGATCACCGACGAGCCGTTCCCGGTCTATGCCTTCAACTGGCGCAAGGCGAACCCCGTCTTCCTGCGCCAGGAGATCGCCTATACCGGCCGCGAGCCCCCCGGCACCATCGTGGTCGACCCGCGCGCGCACCACCTCACCCTGGTCCAGGCCAATGGCCGGGCGCGGCGCTATGGCGTCGGCGTCGGCAAGCAGGGCTTTTCCTGGTCGGGCGTCTCGACGGTGAATTCCAAGCAGATGTGGCCGGATTGGTATCCGCCCAAGGAGATGATCGCCCGCACGCCCAAGCTCGCCCGGTCGGTGACCCAGCTCCAGAGCGGCCTCGGCGTTCCCGGCGGCTCCCGCAACCCGCTCGGTGCGCGGGCGCATTACCTGTGGCAGGACAATAAGGACACGCTCTACCGCATCCACGGCACCCTCGAGCCGGAATCCATCGGCCTCAGCGTCTCGTCCGGCTGCATCCGCATGATCAACCAGGACGTGATCGACCTCTATGGCCGCGTCGAGATCGGCACCCGCGTCGTCGTCCTGACCTGAGGTCGCCTGTCCCCGGCGGGCACGGCCCGCCGGGTTCTTTTCGCGATGGGGTAATCCGGGCGGGCGCGATCTTCGGAGGGCTCCACTGGGGCCGCCACGCGGCACTTCGGGATGAGACGAAGCCTCGGACAAACACGTCGAACGGCTCACGGCAATGCCGCACGCGGGCCGCTCGCTCGAACCGGTTCCGGGCGAATGGCCCGCCCGGTGATGCCACGGCGACGCCGGAACCGGTGGCCGAACTCCGACGCTTAGTAGCCGTCCCGAGCGTCTGCGCCGGGTGGCAGTCGGACCTTCGCCCTCCGGCCCGAAGCGGACGATCGGCCTCCACCCCTGCCCCCTTTGAACAGCCCGATCAGGATGACGCGCGTTCGATGACGACACTCCTCACTGTGCTGAAAAGTGGCGGTCGCTACGACGCGGCTTGGGTCGAGCGCTTGGCACGAGGCGTTCGCCGCCACGCCCCGTCTTTCGACCGCATCCTCTGCCTCACCGACCTTCCCCTTGTGGTAGCCGGCGTAGAGCGGGTGCCGCTGCGGCACGACTGGCCAGCCTGGTGGGCGAAGATGGAAGCGTTCCGCCCAGGCCTTACACGAGGGCCGACGCTGCTCTGCGACCTCGATACCGTCTTCACCGGTTCGGCAGACGCTCTGGCCGAGCCGGGCCTCGCCGCGATGGAGGATTACTTCCACAAGGGGCGGCTCTCCAGTGCCCTACTACGCTGGGACGGCGGCGAGCTGGGTTTTCTCTACACGAGCTTCGCGGCCGAGCCCGCGCGGTGGATGACGCCGGGCGCCTGCGGTTCCGTCCCGAACGCCGTGCATGGCGATCAGGTCGTCATCGACCACCTCGTACGTCGGGAGGGCCTGCACTTGGACTTCCTCCAGCGCCTTTATCCGAATCTTCTCGATTTCTACGATCCGCGCCGGTCCGATCACGGGCCTGTCGTCATTTTCATTGGAGATGCGAAGCCGGACACGGCAACAGGTTCAGTCCGGGCAGCCTGGGCGGAGACATGATCGAACGCGGAAACGGTCCTGCCCTCATCCCCGTCTCCGGCTGTGCCGCATCTGCTTTCAACGAACCTCCGTCGTCATGCGGATTGGCGAAAATCCACCGGAGCCCTTCGTCTGGCCCTGCATCACCAAAAGCCCGGGAGCGGACATTCCCGGGGGCCGAATGGGTCCAGAGCGCACCCAGCCCCTGGGGCCATTCGTTCGATTTCGACCGATAGAGACATGCCGGATCATCCGGTCTCGTCCGTAATAGTTCTCTCAAAACAGTCTTCCGCATCATCGACAGGGTATTTATCAGTACAATTGCTGATATGTAGAAAGTCTGATCTCCAATTCCCCTCGACGATCAGTCGCTATCTCACCTCGTGTTGAGTGCGGCGCTGTTCCAGAGTTTGATTGTCTGGGGGATGTCATGCCTTTCGTTCATTATAGTCGCGGATCCGTATTCGATCCGGATCATTACAGCTTTGTATACATTTATGAGCCAACATGCGACTCGAACCAGTCGCCTTACACGTATATCGCGAATTGGACGTCCGTAAAAAACGATGCTTTCACCGGAAGTTTTACGAACGACCATACCGGTGCGAGGTATGACCACAGATTCTATTTTTGGGAATTGAGCTATCTCATCGACTTTTCCGACAACAAAGGCTCTGTTTTCCTGCAGGGGCACGTGTTCGACGACATCCTTCGCGGCGGGTCCGGTGCGGACACGCTTCTCGGCCTGGACGGCAACGACGTTCTCGAAGGGGGGAGGGGCCAGAATCGCCTGGACGGTGGAGGCGGCCACGACACCCTGCGCAGCACCGGCGAGGCGGATACGCTCCTGGGCGGGAACGGCAACGATCGTCTCGTCCTTCACCGCGCCGGAGCGACCGTCGATGGCGGCGCGGGCAACGACAAGCTGTTCCTGCAGGGAGCGGACGCGTTCAGCTTCACCGACGACACGTTCAAGAGCATCGAGGCCGTCCATGTGGGGGCGGGGTCGTCCCTGGATCTGTCGGAGGTCACCCAGGGCGTGGCCATCGTCCTGTCGACGACGGGAAGCGCACCCCGCACCCTCTACGCGACCCAGGGCGCCGACCACGTCACCGGCGGCAGCGGCCTGTCGACCATCAGGGGGCAGGGCGGCGACGACCTCATCGAACTGGCCGGCGGAATGGCGTCCGTCTTCGGCGATGGCGGGGACGACACGATACGCCTCGGTTCCGGCGGACGCTATGCGAGCGGGGGGATCGGCAACGATCACATCACCGGTGGTGCCCAAAGCAACTTTCTTCAGGGAGACGCGGGCGACGACTGGCTCAGTCTGGGGACGGGGTACGGTAGCATTTCCGGGGGAGAAGGCGACGACGTCATCATCGGCAGCAGCCGCTACCCGAGCGATCTCAGCGGTGACGCCGGCAACGACCGCATCGTCGCGCGGTCCGGCGATGCTGAAATCCGTGGCGGCAACGGCTCGGACAAACTCTTCGGCGGAGGGGGGCGAGACACCTTCACCTTCGCCGGCGACTTTGGGCGGGACGAGATCTTCAAATTCGCTGTCGCCCACGATTATCTCGACGTATCGGCGCTCGCGTCGACAATCGGGGACCTGACCTTGACCTCGGTCCACAGAGGCGCGGACACGCAGATCACCGTCGTGGGCGACCCCGACCCGACGCACAAGATCATCCTGCACGACGTGACGAAGGCGGAGTTGATCGAGTCCGGGCATTTCCTGTTCGCCTGAACCCTCGGCCGGCCGGGCAAGATTGCGCATGCCCGGTCCACAAACAGCGTCACCGATCCGGCGATCGCACTCACAACATTGAGAGATCCGCCCAACCGCTGGTCGTGGCGGGCGCATGTCGCGGCCTGCCCCGATCCGAATCGTCGATGCCACGCAAAGGGTTGCCGGACCCATTCCCCGGAGGCATGTCTCGAGGTCGATTGGCGGGCCTCGCTCCGCTCATAGCTGGGATGCGGAACTTCCCCCCTGTCTCTGGCTTTTTCCCGTCATGGGGCGTGCGCTGGACGCCGCCCGCTATCGGAATTCAAACGGAGTTATGACGTTATGGCAAAGAGCTTGAGCGGGCGCACGCGTGTCGACGGGGATCGCCTGAACACCCCGACCGATCTCGCCCCCGAGGCAACCAAGAAGATCGCCGAGGGCCTGACCGTCCTGCTGTCGGACCTCTTCGCGCTGTATGTGAAGACGAAGAACTTCCATTGGCATGTGAGTGGCCCGAATTTCCGCGACTACCACCTGATGCTCGACGAGCAGTCGCAGCAGATCTTCGGCATCATCGACGATGTCGGCGAGCGCGCCCGCAAGATCGGCGGCACCACCCTGCGGTCGCTGGGGCAGGCCTCCCGGCTGTCCCGGGTCGAGGACAATGACGCCGAGTATGTCAGCCCCCTCGAAATGCTGGCCGAGCTGCGCGACGACAACAAGAATCTGACCGCCAACATGCGCGAGCTGCACGAGGTGACGGACGAGGCCAAGGACGTCTCCACCACCAGCCTGCTGGAAGAATGGATCGACCAGGCCGAGGAGCGGACATGGTTCCTCTACGAGGCGACCCGCAACGCCACCGAGGGCGGTCACTGACCTCGACCGGCCGAGCGAACTCGTGAAAAAGGCCCCGCATCCTCCGATGCGGGGCCTTTTTTGTCTCTGCATCCGGCCAGGCCGGAGGCTAGGTCACATGAGGCCAAGTCTCACGAGGCCAAGTCTCGCGTGGTCGAGTCTCACGAGGCGAGGGTGATCTCGCCCTCGCGGACGGCGCGCTCGCCGCCGCCGGACTTGATCCGGTAGAACGGCTCGCCGGTCTGGTCCTCGGGAACGAGGCGGACGATCTCGAACACGTCGGCGGGATCTGCCTTGACGTCGGCATAGCCGATGCGGGCGCGGCGCACACGCTGCCCGAGCTTGAACTTATGGGCCATGGGAGTGCCTTTCTAAAATCGACGCGAAAGGAGCTCCGCGTCCCCGGACGGGTGTTCGTGGTCGCGCGTCGCCTCGCCGAAAGCCTCTGGCCTTGCGGAAAAGGACGAGATGGGCGGCAGCTCCGTCCGGCGATGCCACCCTGCGCCCGAACCCTCACGCAGGACCGAGCCAACCCATTCGACGTGACGAGCTCGATCGCTGACGAACGGCCCTGACGTCGACCCCAGGGATGCCCGTCCCGGACCTATGGGTCGGGACGGCTCTCCGGGATTTCGTTTCGCAGCGCCGGTCTCGGGGAAGCGGGATCCGCCCCTCACTCAAGACCGATGCGGCACCGGTCCGCCCTACTTGCGGGCCTTGGCCTTGCGGGCAGCGTAGCGCGCGTCGCGCTGCTGCTTCTGCTCGATGCGCGCGGCGGCGGCGAGGGCGATCTTCTCCTCGGCGAGGCGGGCCGCTTCGATGGCCTGACGCTCGCGCTCGGCCTCGGCTTCGGCGACGGCCTGCGCGGCGGCGGCGGCGCGCTCGGCCTCGCGGGCGGCGACGCGGATTTCGCGCTCGCGGGCGATGGCCTCACGCTCGGCCTTGCGGGCGATTACCGTCGGATCGTCGGCGGCCGGGCGGTCGCGGAAACGCGCCAGCGCGGCCTGACGGGCTTCCTGCGAAGCCTTGAGGCGGTCGGTCATGGAGTTTTCGTTGAATTGGCTCACACAGAATCCTGGTTTGGAATGCGGCGGGGCAAGGCCGCATAGGAAGAAGACGTCATCGAAAACGCAGGAAGCCGCTCCCCCATGGAGAGCGGCTCCGTCACCAGTGTCGGGTTCTCAGGGAACCCGGCATGGCTCATGCGGCACGTGGCTCAGGCGGCCTGGAGGCTGCCGGCGGACTGCTTGCCGCTACGCTTGTCGGTTTCCATTTCGTAGGAGACCTTCTGGCCTTCGGCGAGACCGCGCATACCGGCGCGCTCGACGGCGGAGATGTGCACGAACACGTCATTGCCGCCGTTATCCGGCTGGATGAAGCCGAAGCCCTTTTGCTCGTTGAACCACTTAACAGTACCGACAGCCATCATAATCCTTCGCCCTTGCGGGCATCATAGTTCGGAGGTCCGGACGAAGATGTCAGGCCTTCTCCGTTGTCTCGATTCGCACCCGACTTTCGTTCAGCAAAAGCCGTTTGGCTTCAGTAAATGAAAATCTGATCACGCTTCGATCACCCTCATGTACTCCCAATGGCGGGATTTAGCAAACGCCATGGAAAACTTGGGCTTTATTTTTGGTCGGGCGGAAGAAAATTTGCAGGGTGTCCGGCCAATACGGAGGCTGATGTCGCTCAACCGACAGGCCCGTTCCCCGGCCTCATTCGGTGCGGCGTGAGGCCAGCGGCAGGTCGAGCTGGGCGCTCTCGGTATCGCGCCCGCTGCGGCGGTCGAGGAAGCCGAGGACCGGTGAGACGCTGACCCCGTGCAGGACGATGGAGAGAAGGATCGTCAACCCGGCCGTGCTCCATAAAACGCCCGCCTGTTCGAACCGCGCATGCCCGAGGGCGAAGGCGAGATAGTAGATCGTGCCGAGCCCCCTGATCCCGAAGACGCTGATCACCGCCCGTTCGGCGAAGGGCTGGTCGTGCCCGACGAGGCTGAGCCAGCCGCAGAGCGGGCGCACCACGAAGATGACGAGACAGGCGAAGGCGATCCCCGCCCAGGTGAGGTCGCGCAGGAGCCCGCCGCCGAGGGCGAGGCCGAAGCCGACGAGGAGGATCATCATCGCCAACCGCTCGAACGCCTCCGCCGACCCGTAGAGGGCGTGATGGTAATCGTGGCCCCGGTCGGACCAGCGCATGGCCAGGGCGGCGACGAAGACGCCGACGAAGCCGTAGCCGTGCACCGCCTCCACGGCGGCGTAGGTGAGGCAGGTGATGCCGAGAGCCACGAAGCCGTCGCCCGTGCGCGACAGGCGGGCGCGGTTCGGCAGGTGGAAGGTCAGCCAGCCGAAGCCCCGCCCGATGGCGGCGCCCAGGGCCACCCCCGCCAGGATCTTCCAGACCAGCGAGAGGCCGACCCATTCGGTCCACCCGGCGGCATTCAGGCCGGAGGAGGCGGCGAACGCGATGGCGAGGTTGACGAAGGGAAAGGCGAGCCCGTCGTTCAGCCCGGCCTCGGAGGTGAGGCCGAAGCGCATCTCGTCTTCCTCCCCCTCCGACGGCGGGCCAACCTGGACGTCGGAGGCGAGGACCGGGTCGGTGGGCGCCAGGGCGGCGGCGATGAGCAGGGACGCGGCGATGCCGAGGCCGAGGAGATGCGAGGCCAGGAATCCGAGGGCGAGGATCGTCAGGGGCATGGCGATAGCGAGCAGGCGCCACGTCACCATCCAGCTTTTCCAGCCGACCCGGCGGTCGAGCTTCAGCCCAGCCCCCATCAGCGAGATGATGACGACGAACTCGCTGACCTTCTCGATGAGGCGCAGGTGATGCTCCGGCCGGGGGGAGAACTCGCCGATCCCCGGGATCAGCGACAGGCCGGCCCCGATCGCGACGCAGCATATCGGCAGCGACAGGGGCAATTGCCGAAGCACCATCGGCAGCCAGGCGGTGAGGAGCACGAGGGCGCCGAAGCCCCCGAGCATGATGACATACGTGTCCATGGCGCCCGATTCGTTCCTGCACGCCCTCCGCCGGAATCACCACGACCCACACGCAAGACCGATTTACTTGAGTTGTCCGTTTCCGGATGGAAGCGATGTCCTGCCCTCCTCCCCCTTGTGGCTACGGCCTTGACGGAACTGGTTCGGCGTTGGTCATGAGGGCGCCAGCGAGCATGGCGGAGAAGTGCTCCCATCCGCGGGCCATGATCTTGGGGCCCGGTGGCTTGCCGGCGACATTCCAGCCGCCGTGGCGGGCTACGACCCAGGAGAGCCAGGCCAAGGAACCGGGCGGATGCGGGTTGCGCAGGCGCGCGGTGCTGCCCTCGCGGGCTCGGCCCAGGGCCGCCACCCAGGGTAGGCTGGCCTCGTCCAGCACATCCTGCATCGGCCGCCCTCCGCCCACACGGGCATCGACCAGTTGCAGGATGCGCACCGCCGCGGCCAGCGCCAGGGCCGCCAGCCGGAACAGCTTGTCGGGCACCCGCACCTGGGTCGCGTCGAGGCCCAGACCGTCGCGCTTGAGGGCGCGGAACACCTCCTCGATGCGCCAGCGCAGCCGGTAGAGGCGCACGATCTCCCGCGCCTCGGCCGCGTCGGCCACCGCCCTGGTGGTCAGAAGCCGCCAGCACAGCGGCGCCTGGCCCTTGGGCGGCTCCGGCTCTTCCACCACGACGAGATGCAGCGCCAGCGTCAGCGGCTCGTGGGTGCCTCCTCCGGCCGGACGCTTCAGCGTTAGCGACCCGGCCCGCAGCGTGACCTCCGCCGTCCGCGCCGGCTGCCCGGGCCTGGCCGGGATCGTCACCCGGTCCTCGGCCTGCACCGGCCAGTCCGCCGCATGCGACCGCATCAGCCCGCCCTCGGCCAGAGCCCGGTCGTGGCGGGCGCGGACCAGAAGGTCGGTGCCGGCGGACCGCCGGGCGAAGTGGCTGTAGAGGTCGCCCTCCTGGTCGGCCACCACGATCAGGCTCTCGGCCACCCCGCCCAGGCAGGCCGCCGCACTGCGGGTTCCCGTGATCCAGCGAAAGCTCTCCTTCTCCTCGAGGGACCGCACGTGGCGGGGCCCGACCCGGCCCTCGGCCCGCGTCCAGATCTGGGCATCGATCACCCCCAGCACCGCCTCGTCCTCGGCATCCACGGCGATCACCGGGTGCAGGAAGAAGCCGGGATCGCGCCCGTTGCCGGCCGGACCGAGCCCGTGGCGGCCCGCCGCCTCCCCGGCAAAGCTGATCTCGCTGGTGTCCTGAACGGCCACGATCGGACGTCCCGCGCAGGCGCGGGCCGTGCGCCGGCCGAACGCCTTCAGGATGCCGCCCACCGTCGTCCGCGGCGAGGTCAGGTAGCGATGGGCCGACGCCGTGCCGGCCTCGCTGCCACCGACCGCGCTCAACACCACGCTGCCCGTCGCCACGATCCGTTCGAACAGCCACGCTCCACGAGCCTCCGTCCGAACGTCGCCGATCCCAAGCCCATCCATCCCTCGCCTCCAGCAAAACGCTAAAGGCTGCAAAACCCAAAACACCCGAATCGTTTCCGTAAAGGCCGTAGCCCTTGTGGGGAGGAGTTGGAGGTGGGGGTGTTGGGGCGACCCTCAGGGGCGGAGGCCAGCGGAGCCACCCCCACTCCTAGCCTCTCCCCACAAGGGGGAGAGGGACGCTGTCTGCCTGCATGCCGAGAGGCGTTAAACCCGATCGCCGCCGTCAAGGCGTGCCCGACCGCATGGTCATGTCGGGGTTGAGATCGACCCATCGGCGGGTCGCCGCCGCTTGGTAGAGCGCCTCGATCAGGCGGACGTCGCGCAGGCCCATCTCGCCGGGCGTGCGCAATTCCCCGCCCTCCGCGATGACCTGCGAGAGGTGATCTATTTCGCCGGTGAACTGCACCGCGTCGCCCTCCGCCGTCAGGATCTCGTCCGCGCGTTTGGCATTGCCGATCACCAGGCGGTTGCCCTGGTAGGCGGTGCCGGGATCGAGGGTGGCGACCGCCTTGTCGCCCCACAGGTCGATCCGCTTCTTGTCGGCGCTGTAGCCCGACGAGACCGTGGCGCGCCGGCCCGAGGGGAAGGCGAGCTGGGCCGTGAACACGTCCTCCACCTCGGCGAAACGCGGATCGCCCTCCGGCGCATGCATCGACGCGGAGACCGAGGACGGGCTCTCCCCGAAGAACCATTGCACGCCGTTGAGGCCGTAGATGCCGATATCCACCAGCGACCCGCCGCCGGCCACGGCCTTCAGCATGCGCCACTGGTCCCGGGGCTTTCCCGGCTCGAGGGGGCGGTGATGGTCGGAGGAGGCGAAGCGCACCTCGCCGAGTTCGCCCGCATCCATCATCGCCTTGGCGCGCAGGTTATGTGGCTCCCAATGCACCCGGTAGGCGATCATCAGGCGCCGGTCGGCGGCCTTGGCGGCGTCGATCATCCGCCGGCACTCGGCGGAACTCGTCGCCATCGGCTTCTCGCAGAGGACGTGCTTGCCCGCCTCGAGGGCCTTGATGGTCAGGTCGGCATGGGTGGAGTTCGGCGTGATGACATAGACGGCGGCGATGTCGGCATTGTCGGCCATCTTCCCCATGGAGGCGTAATCGTAGAGGCCGCCCGGTCCGATCCCATGACGGGCGGCGACGGACTTCGCCTTGTCCGAGTTGCCGGAAACGAGAGCGACGGCCCTGGAGCGCCGCGCGCTGGAAGGCGGGCAGGATCTGGGCCTGGGCGAAATCGCCGAGGCCGACCACGGCCCAGCCCAGATGCTTGTCGCGCGGCAGGGGCGGGGGCTGGTCGAGCTTGGGCTCGGGCCGGCCGGTGGGGGTGGTGGGGATCGCCTGGGAGGCAGCGCGCTCGGAGGTGAGCGCTCCTCCGATGCCGGCGATGGTCCCCGCCATGAACAGGCGGCGGGACGGTGTCGTGTTCGCGGCGTCGGACATCGAAACTCCGGATCCGGGAGGGATGAATCTCGCGGCCGGATCGAGCATGCCGCCCCTCGACAACGCGTGACGCTCCGATCGGATTCCATCGGAACCTGCGGTGGAGGCGCGCGGGGGGGGATTAAAAACGCAAGACCCGCCTCGGCGGTTCTTCGCCACGGGCGAATGTTACGTGAACGTCTTGCGGGGGTCGAAGGCGTCGCGCACGGCCTCGCCCGCGAAGATGAGCAGGCTCAGCATCACCGCCACCACGAAGAAGCCGGTGAGCCCGAGCCAGGGGGCCTGGATGTTGTCCTTGCCCTGCGCCAGCAACTCGCCCAGCGAGGCCGAGCCGGGGGGTAGGCCGAAGCCGAGGAAGTCGAGGGAGGTCAGCGTGCCGATCGAGCCGTTGAGGATGAACGGCATGAAGGTCAGCGTCGCCACCATGGCGTTGGGCAGGAGGTGCCGGCTCATGATGCGGATGTTGGAGAGGCCGAGCGCGCGGGCGGCCCGGACATATTCGAAATTGCGCGCCCGCAGGAACTCGGCCCGCACCACGCCGACCAGCGCCACCCAGGAGAACAGCAGCAGGATGCCCAGCAGCACGAAGAAGCCCGGTGCGATGAAGGCCGAGATGATGATGATGAGGTAGAGGGTGGGGATGCCGCTCCAGACCTCGATGAAGCGCTGCAGGGCGAGATCGACCCAGCCGCCGAAATAGCCCTGCACCGCGCCGGCGATGACCCCGATCACCGAGGAGACCAGGGCCAGGATCAGCCCGAACAGCACCGAGATGCGAAAGCCGTAGATGACGCGCGCCAGCACGTCGCGGGTGGTGTTGTCGGTGCCGAGCCAGTGCATCTCCAGGCCCTTGCATCCCTCCCGGCCCGTGGTCTCGGCGCCATTCTGCTTGGCCGCCGCCTGGCATTGCGCGTCCGTGAGCATCCAGGTGGGCGGCGAGGGTGAGGGCGTCGGCAACCCGTCGATGATCGTGTCGTAGGAATAGGGGATCGGCGGCCAGACCGCCCAGCCGTTCTCGGCGATCTCTTTCCGCGTCTCCGCAGAGCGGTAATTCGGCCGCGCATAGAACCCGCCGAACTTCTCGTCCGGGTAGTCGATGAGGACGGGAAACAGGATCTCGCCCTTGTAGGACACCACCAGGGGCCGGTCGTTGGCGATGAACTCGGCGAACAGGCTCAAGCCGAACAGGCCGACGAAGATCACGAAGGACCAGAAGCCGAGCCGGTTTCGGCGGAAATTCGAGAGCCGCCGCCGGTTCAGCGGCGACAGCCCCCGCACCACCGGCGCGAGGGGAGGCGGGGCTGGGACGGGGACGGCTTCCGCGGGGCGGGCGATCTCGTTCATGAGACCGCCCCTATTGGATTGTGCGTCAGCCGTCGAGACGGACGGCCGTTCCCTCGATCTCGTTGGGGCGCAGGCCGCCGGTTTTCTCGAGGTGGCGGCGCAGCAGGCGCACGTTGCGGCGATTGGCCTTGAACGCCGCGTCGAAGATGTCGCCGGCGAGCGGCACGGCGCCGATCACCCCGTCGAAGGCCACGTTCATGGCCATCCGGGCGAGCAGCCATTTCGGGGCGCCGAGGCGGCGCGCCTCGTAGACGATGTAGGAGGCGAGCAGCATGCCCGCCGCATCGCCGATGATCGGAACGAGGCCAACGACGGCGTCGAGCCCCACCCGGCGGTTGATGCCGGGGATCACGAACGCCGAGTCCATGATGTGGGCGAACTGCTCCAGCCGCAGGAGCGCCGCCTCCCGACTGTCGGGCTCGGCGCGGAAGCGCGTGGCGGTCCCGTTGCCCTGGCCGAAGCCGCCCTTCGGCAATTCGCGGGTGGAGAAGACGGCGTCGTTGAAGGCCATGGCGGGGCTCCGGGGGATGCGCGTCGTGGTCATGATGCAGGATGTGGCCCTGCCCGGTGGCTCCTGCAAGCGGCGGAAGCCCGAGACCTTCCGGCCTCACGCGGCCCGCCCCCGCATCACGCCGGAGAGCCGCTCCAGGGCGGCGTCGAGGGTCGCGTCCTGCTTGGCGAAGCACAGCCGCACGAGGTTGCGCACGGCCCCTCGCGCATAGAAGGCGCTGATCGGGATCGCGGCGACGCCGTGCTCGCGCACCAGGGCCTGGCAGAAGGCGACGTCGTCCGCATGCCCCAGGCGCGGCCCCAGCTCGCCGATGTCGATGGTGAGGAAGTAGGTCGCCTGCGAGGGCAGCACGGAGAAGCCGAGACCGGTGAGGCCGGCGCTCAGCCGGTCGCGCGAGCGGGCGAAGCGCGCCCGCATGTCGAGAAAATAGGCCTCGTCCTTGGACAGCCCGTAGGCCACCGCCTCCTGGAGGTTGGGCGGCGTGGTGAAGGTGAGGAACTGGTGCGCCTTCGAGACCACCTTCAGCAGGGGCGGTGCCGCCATGACGAAGCCGACCTTCCAGCCGGTCAGGCTGAAGATCTTGCCGGCCGAGCCGATCTTCACGGTGCGGTCCCGCATGCCGTCGAACCCGATCAGCGGGCGATGGGGGCGCCCGTCGAAGGTCACGTGCTCCCACACCTCGTCACAGATGGCCGTGACGTCGAACCGGTCGCAGAACCGCGCCAGCAGGGCGAGGTCCTGGTCCCCGAACATCGTCGCGGTCGGGTTCAGCGGGTTGTTGAGCACGACGACTCGCGTGCGCTCGGAAAAAGCTTCCGCCAGCGCCTCTTCGTCGAGGCGGAAATGCGGGGGGCGCAGGGTAACGAAGCGCGGGATGCCGCCGGCCTGCCGGACGATGGGCAGGTAGGCGTCGTACATGGGCTCGAACAGCACCACCTCGTCACCGGGCGAGACCAGGGCGAGCAGGCTCGCGGCGAGGGCCTCGGTGGCGCCCGACGTCACCATCACCTCGGTCTCGAGGTCGAGGGCGAGGCCCTGATGGCGCTCGTAATGGTCGGCGATGGCGCGGCGCAGGGTCGGCAGCCCCATCATCGGCGGATATTGGTTGTAGCCGTCGCGCAGGGCCTCGGCGGCCTTCTCGCGCACGTCGGCCGGGCCGGGATCGTCGGGGAAGCCCTGACCGAGATTGATCGCGCCGAGGTCGCGCGCCAGCACCGACATCACGTCGAACACCGTATTGGGGAGATCGGCGAAGACAGGGTTCATCCGCAAAAACGCTCGTGGCCGGCGGGAGTTGACCGGCGGGACCTCCATCGGGCTCCGCCCGAGGGCCTAGGATATGCGCACATCCGGCACGCGTCACCGGCCCCCTCCCTCGGAAGGAGAGGGGGCTCGGGCTTTCCGCGAGAGCGCGTGACTATCGTGGCCTTGCAGGAGAGGCGGATCACGCCGTGCCGTCGTCGGGTTCCGGGGACGGGCCGCCCGACAGGATGGCGTAGAGGCCCCGCGCCTCGGGGGCGGGGCCGCGCCGCTCGCCGAGCTCCAGCACCCGCACCACCGCCGTCATATGGGCGGCAGCGACAGTGACCACGTCCCCGATGCCGATCCCTTTGGCGGGATTGTCGGCGCGCGTCCCGTTCACGCGGACGAAGCCGTCCTCCACCAGGGCGGCGGCAAGGGAGCGGCTCCGCGCGAAGCGGGTGAACCAGAGCCACTTGTCGAGACGCTGCCGCCCCGGCTTCATCCAGATCTAAGCAGGTTCGGCAAAAGTGGTCACCGGTTCAGCGTCCCGAAACCTGCTTAGCGCTTGCCGCCGTCGCCGGCTTCGAGCTGAGCCTTGAGCGCCGCCAGCTTGGCGAAGGGCGAATCCGGGTCCGGAGCCCGCTCGCGGCGCTGCGGACGCTGCTCCTGCTGCGCGGCGGGCCGGCCCTCGTCGCGGCGTTCGGGACGGACCCGGCCGGGCTCGAACCGCTCGCGGCGGGGGGGACGTCCACCCTCGGGCCGGCCGCCATCCCGGCGGCCTCCCTCAGGCCGGTCGCCCTGTCCGCCCGCGGTTGCGCGCCCGGCCCCCTCGGGACCGCCCCGCGCGGGGAGCTCTGGCATGAGCAGGGCGCCGATCTGACGGCCTTCGCCCGGAGCGCGGTTGCCCGCCGGCGCGCCGTCACGGCCGCCGCGTGGGCGGTTCTGCCGCGGGGCGGAACTGCGCTGATGCCGCTGGAGACGCCAGATTTCCACCAGCACCGGCTCGGCCGGGACGGAATCCGCGGCGGTTTCGGCCTCGGCCGCGTCGCCGGAGGCCGTCTCGGCGGTGTCCGGCTCGATACCCGCAAGGGTCGCGGATTCCGCCACGGGGACGGGGGCTGCCTCGGGCTGCTCAGGGGCCTCCACCGATGTCTCGGCGGCGGCCGGTGCCGGCTCGTCCTCGGCAGAGACGGCCTCGACGGTGCCAGTCTCGGCAAGGTCTGTCTCGGAAGACGCGGCCTCCTCGGACACCGTCTCGGGATCGGGCACACCTTCCGCCACGGGCTCGGCCGTGTCGGTCGAGCTCTCGCCTTCGAAAGTGGTCTCGTTTTCGGAAGTGGCCTCGCCTTCGGGCTTGGCTTCGTTCTCGGGCTTGGTCTCGTCTTCCGGTTTGGCCTCCTCGTCGGTCGCGGGTGCGACCTCCTCGGACACCTTCGCCGGGGCGATGGGCTGGGTCGCGGCGGCGGGGCGCAGCGGCACGGTGATGGCCGGGCCGGGGCGGCTCTCGGCGACGTAGCCGAGGGATTTCAGGATCGATCCGAAATCCTCGCCCGAACAGCCCACGAGGGAGGTCATGCCCACGGTGGCGACGAAGGCATCGCCGTCGGCGGTGCCGGCCGGGGCCTCGCCGGGGGTGGTGCCGGGCACATAGGTCACGGCCGGGCGGATCAGGTCGGCCAGACGCTCCAGGATGTCGACGCGCACCGCGCGCTCGCCGCAGACGCGGAAGCCGGCGGCGCGGTAGAGGCCCTTGGCGATCTCGGGATCGACCTTGATCGAGGTGCGGCCGGAGCCGGCCAGATGCGCGATCTCGTCGAGGCCGCGCTGGTCGAGGCCGCCATTCTTCAGCGCCCAGAGCTGGGCGGCCAGGGTGCGCGGCGCCGGCTTGAGCAGGGCCGGCAGGAAGATGTGATAGGCGCCGAAGCGGACACCGTGGCGGCGCAGCGCCCCACGCCCCTCCTGATCGAGGGTGCGCATCTCGTGCATCACCTTCGAGCGTTCCAGGACGCCGAGCGATTCGACCACCTGGTAGCCGATGCCCTTCGAGAGGCCGACGAGGTCGGCCGCCGTCTCAATCTCGATCAGCGGGCCGAGGAGGCGGACCACATAGGCCTTGAGCCAGGCGACCAGCCGGGTCTCGACCTTGTCGCGGGCAGGCCCCGTGAGCTGCTCGTCGGCGAGCAGCCGCACATGCGGTTCGAACAGCTTGTCGCCCGGCGTCAGCTTGGCGACCGGGTCTCCGGTCCAGCGGATGATGCCGTCATGGGACAGGACCAGGGACGAATCCGCCGCGGCCGAGAAGCGCTCGGCGCGCGCCTCGATCTCGCCGCCGAGCGCCTTCTCGGCGGCACTGCGCAGGGTCTTGGCCTCGTGGCCTTCCGCGCCCGGGTCGGCGACGAACTGGAACCCGTGCAGATGGCCGACATGCTGGCCCTCGACGGTAACGTCCCCGCCGGCGGTGATCTCAGCTTCCAACATCGTATTCTCTCTCAGGCGCCGCATCAGGACGCTAGTGCGCCGATCGACGAAACGGCTCGCAAGGCGCTCGTGCAGGGCGTCGGACAGTCTGTCCTCTACCCGACGTGTCTCGCCCTGCCAATGGACGGGATCAATCAGCCAATCGGGCCGGTTGGCGACGAAGGTCCAGGTTCGCCCCTGGGCGATGCGCTGGGACAGGGCGTCGATGTCGCCGTCGGTGCGGTCGATCATCGCCACGTGCTTGGCGAACCAGTCGTTGGGGATGCGCCCGGCCATGCCCCGCATGAGGAAGCGGAACAGCTGGGCGACGAGATCTGCATGGGTCTGGGGATGGACCTTGCGGTAATCGGGCACGCCGCAGGTATCCCACAGGCGTCGCACCACCGTCGGATTGGTGGCGATGTCGCGGATGTCGTCCTCGCGCATCAGGATTTCGAGGGCGGACTGGTCCTCGCCCATGGGCGCGCGGGTCAGCCCCTTCTCGTTGGGATGCGCGTCCAGGCTCTCCTGAAGGGCTTTCAGCGAGGAGAAGTCGAGATCGGGGTTGCGCCATTGCAGCACCCGGAGGGGCTCGAAATCGTGGTTCTCCAGGGCCTCGATCATCTCGGGCTCGAACGGGGCGCAGCGCCCGGTGGAGCCGAAGGTGCCGTCCGAGAGGTGGCGTCCGGCCCGCCCCGCGATCTGCCCCATCTCGGGGGGCGTCAGCCTGCGGAAGCGCGTGCCGTCGTATTTCCAGTTGGCCGCGAAAGCGACGTGATCGACGTCGAGGTTGAGGCCCATCCCCACCGCGTCGGTGGCGATGAGGTAGTCGACGTCGCCCGACTGGTAGAGCTCCACCTGGGCGTTGCGGGTGCGCGGAGACAGCGCACCGAGCACCACGGCGGCCCCGCCGCGCTGGCGCCGGATCAGCTCGGCGATGGCGTAGACCTCCTCCGCCGAGAAGGCGACGATGGCCGTGCGCCGGGGCAGGCGCCCGAGCTTCTTCTCGCCCGCATAGGTCAGCTTCGACAGGCGGGGGCGGGTGGTGGTGTGCACGCCGGGGATCAGCGACTGCACCAGGGGCAGCATGGTGGAGGAGCCGATGAGCAGCGTCTCCTCGCGCCCGCGCTGGTGCAGCAGGCGGTCGGTGAAGACGTAGCCGCGGTCCATGTCGGCGGCGAGCTGGATCTCGTCGATGGCGACGAAGGCCACGTCGAGGTCGCGTGGCATCGCCTCGATGGTGGAAATCCAGTAGCGCGGCCGATCGGGCTTGATCTTCTCCTCGCCGGTCACGAGGGCGACCTGCTCGACCCCCACCCGCGCCACCACGCGCAGGTAGACCTCCCGCGCCAGCAGGCGCAGGGGCAGCCCGATCATCCCCGTGGGATGCGCGAGCATCCGCTCGATGGCGAGATGGGTTTTGCCGGTATTGGTCGGCCCGAGCACCGCCGTGACGCCGCGCGAGCGGGCCTGCGGGGGGAGGGAACGGCGCGTCATGTGCGAGGGGCTGGTCCCTTCGGCCGAGAAAGCCGGCGGCAGGTTCTTGCGGCGGCCCGTCGAAGAAGGCCGCCTGGTATCAGTCGTCGCTGCGCAGGGGCCGTCCGGGCGGCCGGACCCCACGTTGCGTCTCTCCGCCATATGGGGCGCCGCCGCCCCGATAGCCACCGCCCCGGTACCCATAAGGATCGACGTAGATCTCCACCGGGTCCGCCGGCCGCTGCGGTGCGAGATCGGCGCAGAGCGTGTCGGGCATGGCGACGAGGGGGCCGCGCCGTGCCGTGCGACCCTCGATCACCTCGGCGGAGGAATAGGCATCGCCCCCGCAGGACGAGAGATCGCTGCTGAGTTCGCCGGCACGGGCCGGGCCGGACCCTCCCGGCGCGCCGATCAGGATCGCGGCGAGCGCGAGGAGGTTGGGGAGAGGGAAGCAGCCGCGCTTCATGGGTTCATTCCAACTCCCGGAGGGTTGCGCCAGGCCGCCGCACCGGACAGGGCCTCGCCGAGGGCCGCGAACCCGCCCTCCAGGTCGTTGCCGGACAGGGCATAGCCGTGCGCCCCCAGGCCCGTGAGGCGCGCGCTCGCCCTGCGCCGGGGTAGAATCGGTAAGGCGGCCGAACGCGCCGGATCGACGCGCAGCACGAAGAAGCGCTGGCGGCCGAGCATGACCGGCCGCAGGTCCTCGATCGCGTCCCAGGGGATCCAGTCCGTCGACAGGCGCCGGTCGAAGATGCCCCGGCGCCCGACGGAGACCAGCGTGCCCGAGCGGAACATCCGGGGAGCGCCGACGAGGCTGGCGGCGCCGAAGAAGATCAGGCCGAGCCACAGCATGAATTCGGTGTACCCGCCGGGCGCCATTGCATGCCCCCGCGTCTCGGGACGCGCATGGAGCATCCACGCGGCGGCGGCGGTGAAGCCGACGGCGATGAGGAACAGCCCCGCCGAGCGAAGGCGCGAGACCGCGATGTCGATCTGCCCGTCCATCGTTCAGACGATCCCCGCCCGCCCGGCCCGGAGCCGGGTCTATTGATCGACCAGGGTCGCCTGCGCCACCTGGCTCGAGGCCTGCCCTGCGGCTTGGGCGGTCACTGTCTGGGATCCGCCGCGGTTCCACCGGGTCGCCTCGATGATGTTGGTGCCCAGCGTCGTGCGCACGGCGATGCGCACCGGCAGCAGCACGCGGGTGCCTTCCACGGGGGCGAGCCACACCGACATGTCGCGGTTGTCCTCCATGAACTTCACGCCCGGCCGGTCGGGGCGGTGCCCGGCGATGGCCTGATAGCGGGCGTTGCAGACGAGGACGGGGCCGGAATAGCCGGGCTTCTCGACGGTGCGCGTCTCGCCGTAGCTGAGCACCACGTTGAAGCGCGTTGCGCCGTCGAAGACCGGGATGGTGCGGTTGCAATTGGCCTGGTCGGTGAGCTCGCCGCGGCTCACCGCCGGCATCATCAGGGCGCTGGCCGGATCGACGATGCCGCGCTTGTTGGCCGGGGTCACCGGCACGCGGTCGCCCATGTCGATCAGCGGCGGCGTCACCTCCGATTGGGTGACGTTGCCGCGCGCCAGCGCCATCCGCACGGCGATGCCGGAATTCGAGGTCTTGGTGGAGATGGCAAAGGCGCTCGGCTGCGGCCCCTCCGCGATGAGGCCGCTGGCACGGGCCGAGCCCATGCCCCCGGTCACGGCGCCCACGAGGCCGGTGAGCCTTGCCGAGACGTCCATGCGGTAGCGCGCGCTCTCGAACTGGCCCGACACCTGGGCGGTGCCGATGGGAATGCCGGCCAGAGCAATGCCGTAATCGACGGTGACGGTCGCCGGGGCGGCGGCGGTGGCTTTCGGCCGCGCGAATCCCTCGGAGGCGGGAATCACCCCGAGGGTGGCGAGGAGGCTGGCGCGAAGGAGGCGCGTGGCACGCATGGCTTGAGGCTCTGAGGTTCCAGGGCGTGGCGCCGTGCGGCGGAAGGGACCGGGCGGCATTGTTCCGCCATCGTCTCCGCTGGTGGTTAACACATCGTATGAATGCCGCCGCGCCGGCCTCGGAGTGTGGCGTTTCCCATGGGCAAAACTCAGCTCCGCCCTTGACGGATACCCTGCCGCTCCCCTATAGGCTCGCGCCTTCAATGAGACGCCGCTCGATCGGTTCTGGCGTGCGTGAGGCCCGTGGCGCATTGCGACCGGCCTTCCGCCAACGCCCGGTCTGACGCGGAACGAGACGGGAAGTAGAACAATGTCGCGCCGTTGCGAACTCACGGGCAAAGCCGTGCAGACCGGCCACCTCGTGAGCCACTCGAACCGTAAGACCAAGTGCCGGTTCCTGCCGAACCTGTGCCAGGTCACGCTGCAGTCGGACGCCCTGAAGCGTCGGGTGCGCCTGCGCGTCACGGCCCATGCCCTGCGCTCGGTGGAGCACCGCGGCGGCCTCGATGCCTTCCTCATCAAGGCCCGCGAGATCGAGCTGTCGCAGACGGCCCGTCTGATCAAGCGCGAACTCCACAAGAAGCTCGCCGAAGTCGAGACCCCGGCCGCCGCCTGAGGCTGCGATATCGGAGCGCCGGCGAGAGCCCGCTTCGATCACGCTCGACGTCTCATTCTGATTTCGAACGGCCGCCGCATGCTTTGTGCATGCGGCGGCCGTTCGCGTTGATTCCACCTTCTCTGCTCTCCGGCTCTCTCCGATGACCGTGCTGTCGCTCATCGCCCCGATCTTCGGGCTGATCCTCATCGGCTGGGTCGCGGCGCTCGCCGGGTTCCTGTCGGAGAAGGTCAGCGACGGCCTCTCCGAATACGTCTTCGCCATCGCGGTGCCGGCGCTCATCATCGCCACGCTGACGCGGCCGGGTCTCACCGGCGAGGTCACCTGGTCGTACTGGCTGAGCTATTTCGGCGGCGCCGGCCTGTCCTGGCTCGTCGGCTCGCTGATCGGCCTGCGCCGCGAGGGCGTCGGGCGGACGGGGGCGATCCTGCACGGATTCGCGGCGAGCCAGTCGAACACCATCTTCATCGGCGTCCCGATGATCCTGCAGGCCTATGGCGACGCGGGCGCCTTCCCGCTCTTCATGCTGCTCGCCGTCCACCTGCCGCTGATGATGGGCTGCGCCACCTTCCTCATCGAATCGGACGGGCAGCGATCGGTCCTCCAACGGCTGAAGGGGCTCGGCCTCGTCCTCTTCCGCAACCCGATCTTCCTGTCGCTGATGCTCGGTCTCCTCCTGAGAAGCTTCGGGCTCGCGCCCGGCGGCATGGTCAAGTCGCTGGTGGATGCGCTGGCCGGCACCGCCTCCACCTGCGCGCTGATCGCGCTCGGCGCCGGCCTCGTGCGCTACCGGGTGCTGCACGACCTGCCCGGCGCCATGGTGGTGACGACCCTGAAACTCGTCCTGCATCCGCTTGCGGTCTGGGTGCTGGCCTTCCACGTCTTCACCATGCCGCCCGCCTATGCCGGGGTCGCCACCCTCTTCGCGGCGATGCCCGTGGGCATCAACTCCTACCTGCTGGCCGTCCGCTACAAGGCCGAGACGGGTCTGATCGCCGCCGCCGTCATGCTCTCGACGCTGCTCGCGGTGGCCACCACCGTGGCCTGGCTCGCGATCCTCGGACACAGCTGAACCGTCCGACGCCTTGACCGGCGCGGCGCGTCTTTGTACCGATCGGTCCAGACAAGCGCAGGAGCCTGAACCGATGATCGAATCCCGCCCGCCGCTGCCCCCTTTCACCCGCGAGACCGCGATCCAGAAGGTCCGCGCCGCCGAGAACGGCTGGAACGGCTGCAACCCGGAGAAAGTCTCGCTGGCCTACACGGCGGACAGCCGCTGGCGGAACCGCTCGGAGTTCTTCTCGGGCCGTCCCGCCATCGTCGCGTTCCTCACCCGCAAATGGGAGAAGGAACACGAATACCGGCTCATCAAGGAGATCTGGGCCTTCACCGAGGACCGGATCGCCGTGCGCTTCGCCTACGAGTTCCATGATGCGGCCGGCGACTGGTTCCGCGCCTATGGCAACGAGAACTGGGAGTTCGACGCCCAGGGCCTGATGCGCCTGCGGCATGCCAGCATCAACGACCTCGCCATCTCCGAATCGGAGCGCAAGTTCCACTGGGACCGCGCCGCGCCTCGCCCCGACGACCATCCGGGCCTCACCGAACTGGGGCTCTGATCGCCACATGACGAGAAAGCCGGGATCGCGGGACGATGCGATTCCCGCCATCGCCGAGGTGTTTCGCGAATACGGCTACGAGGGCGCGAGCCTCGCCCTCATCGGAGCCCGCACCGGGCTGGGCAAGGGCAGCCTCTACCACGCCTTCCCCGGCGGCAAGGCCGAGATGGCTGAGGCCGTCCTCGACGCCATCGGCGCGTGGTTCGAGGAGAAGGTCTACGCGCCGCTGCGCGACGATCCCGATCCGCGGGCGGCGATCCGGCTCATGCTGTCGGAGACGGACGCCTATTTCCGCTCCGGCCGGAGAATCTGCCTCGTGGGCGCCTTCGCGCTCACCGAGGGGCGAGACGGGTTCGCGGACCGGATCGGCGGCTACTTTCGGGATTGGCGCGAGGCCCTGGCTCAGGCCCTCCTCTGCGCCGGACGCCCGGCCGCCGAGGCGGACGCCCTCTCCGAAGACGCCGTCCTGGCCATCCAGGGCGGCCTCGTCCTCGCCCGCGCCCTCCACGATCCGGCCGTGTTCGGGCGGATGCTGGGGCGGTTGGAGGAGCGATTGGTGCCGTGATGGGCGACTTCCGATCAGGTTGTACCCGCTCGGAACGGCAGTAAAGGATGGGGAGCGGACCCTGACCCTTCGCCCTGAAACGGACATTCCGGATCCGACCCAGGGCGGCGCCTCGATCCGACACTTCTCAGTTCCGAAAGCGGTCGTCACAGAGAGCTATGAATCCATGTCGAGACCAGCACGAGCTGCCGGTACCATTGCCGTCACAGCTTCGGAAAGGCCCCTGCCAAGTGGTCTATCAAGGCGCGTACGGCCGGCGGCAGGCCACGTCGGGTTGTGAAGACAAGGTGGACGATGCCTGCCTTTCCGCGCCAATCCTTCAAGATTTGGACGAGCCGGCCCGAAGCGACGTGATCGGCGCAGGCGTGATCGGGCAGGAAGGCGACACCGATGCCCTCCGCCGCTGCGTTACAGAGAACAGCGAAGTCACTGCAGGTCAGCCGCGGCTCGTGGCGTAGAGTGTGCGTCGCCCCATCGTCACGTTCCAGATGCCACTCCACCTCACCCTGATCGTCGCTCGTGCCAAGCGTCGGGAAGGAGGTGAGCGCCGCTATATCGGTTCCGAGACGGCTGGCGACCGGTGGGCTGGCCACTAGGATCCAACGCGAGTGCCCGAGCGAGCGCATCGTCAGGGAGGCGTCGCTCGTGAGCTCGAGCCGCACGCGGAGGGCAACGTCGATGCGCTTCTCGATCAGGTCGACGGGCTTGTCGCTGGCGATCAGTTGAAGCCGAACCTTCGGATACCGGGCGAGGAAGCCCCGCACATTCGCGGACACGACCTCGACCAAGCCCGTCGGGCAGCTCATGCGGATGCGCCCTTGTGGCTCGGCCTGCGCCTCCGCAACGAGGGCTTCGGCTCGTTCGGCCTCCATCATCATCGCCCGACACCGCTCGTAGAAGCTCTGCCCGACTTCTGTGACCCGGAAGCGCCGGCTCGACCGCTCAATCAAGCGCAGGCCCAGCCGTGCCTCGATAGCCGCGACACGCCGGCTGAGCTTCGATTTCGGCTCGCGTAAAGCACGCCCTGCGGCGGCGAACCCACCGTGCGCGACCACCTCGGCGAAGTAGACGTAGTCGTTAAGGTCGGTGCGCATCATCGTTCCTCTGATGGAACGCTACGTGCCATATCTACCGTCTACTCGCATCATCGTTCTGGATGCATTTCTCTCGTCAGCGGCACAGGCAAAGCCGAACGATGGAGCACGGCGATGATGAACAGGTTCGAGAACAAAGTGGTGGTGGTGACGGGCGGCACGAGTGGCATTGGGCTCGCCACGGCCAAAGCCTTTTCCGAAGAAGGTGCGTCGGTCTTCATCACCGGCCGGCGCCAGGAAACGCTCGACGCGGCGGTGAAGCAGATCGGTGGCCGCGTGACCGGCGTCCAGGGCGACATGGCACGGCTGTCCGATATCGACCGCCTGTATGACGCGGTTCAGCAGAAGCACGCCCAGATCGACGTGGTCGTTGCCAACGCGGGGGGAGGCGAGTTCGCGCCCTTGGGCGCCATCACCGAAGAGCACTTCGACAGGACCTTCGACACTAACGTGAAGGGCGTCCTTTTCACGGTGCAGAAAGCTCTGCCGCTTCTGAAGGACGGCGGTGCGGTGGTCCTTACGGCCTCGACGACAAGCGTCTCGGGTACCCCGGCGCTCAGCGTATACTCGGCGACCAAGGCAGCGGTTCGCAACTTTGCGCGCAATTGGATCCTCGACCTGAAGGATCGCCGCATTCGGGTTAACGCCATCAGTCCTGGCGTAACCGAGACGGCTGGCTTGAACGAGTTGTTCGGCGGCGGCGATCAGGCGAGAGGCACCAAGGACTATCTTGCCCAGCAGATCCCGGCCGGACGCATTGGCCAGCCCGAGGAGATTGCTAAAGCAGTGCTCTTCCTCGCCTCCGAGGAAGCAAGCTTCATCAACGGCGTCGAACTCTTCGTAGACGGGGGCCAAGTCCAGATCTGACGGCAGCCGTCTCCTGAGCTGAGCGTACAAGCCGTGCAGTTACGCACGGAAAACCTACGATTGTCCGCTTCCGTATCGATCTCACCGGAAGCGGACAGTCCTGTGTCTAACCCGACCCGGACGTGGAGTGTCCTCCACCAAGCTGCCGGGAAGCGGACCTTCCGAGGGTCTGCGAAGGGTCGAAACCCGCCCCGGGAACAGGCCCCGACCGTCGGAGCCTGACGCCTAACGCCGCCCGCCCGCAGCCCTGCGCACGGGCACGGCACCGCCCGCATCCTCCTCGAACAGCTCCGCCAGCTTCTCCGTCATCGCCCCGCCGAGCTCCTCGGCGTCGATGATGGTGACGGCGCGGCGGTAGTAGCGGGTCACGTCGTGGCCGATGCCGATGGCGAGGAGCTCCACCGGGG
The DNA here is from genome assembly GCA_902712845.1 of Methylobacterium bullatum. Classification (NCBI taxonomy): domain Bacteria; kingdom Pseudomonadati; phylum Pseudomonadota; class Alphaproteobacteria; order Hyphomicrobiales; family Methylobacteriaceae; genus Methylobacterium; species Methylobacterium bullatum. Next base: position 975,027 of record LR743504.1, on the reverse strand, counting down.
AGCGGGTCTCGATGTCCTCGATCATCCAGCGCAGGTGGCGTTCCAGATAGTTGCCCGGATTGACCGAGAGGGTCGAATCGTCGACCGGCGCGCCGTCCGAGATCACCATCAGGATCTTGCGCTGTTCGGGCCGGGCGAGGAGGCGCTTGTGCGCCCAGTCCAGGGCCTCGCCGTCGATGTTCTCCTTGAGCAGCCCCTCGCGCATCATCAGCCCGAGGTTTTTTCGCGCCCGGCGCCACGGCGCATCCGCCGACTTGTAGACGATGTGGCGCAGGTCGTTGAGGCGGCCCGGCGCGTTGGGCTTGCCCGCCGCCAGCCACGCCTCGCGCGATTGGCCGCCCTTCCAGGCGCGGGTGGTGAAGCCCAGGATCTCCACCTTCACGCCGCAGCGCTCCAGTGTCCGCGCCAGGATGTCGGCGCAGGTGGCCGCCACCGTGATCGGCCGGCCGCGCATGGAGCCCGAATTGTCGAGCAGCAGCGTGACGACGGTATCGCGAAAATTCGTGTCCTTCTCGCGCTTGAACGAGAGCGGCTGGAACGGGTCCGTCATAACCCGCACGAGGCGGGCCGGATCGAGCTGGCCCTCTTCGAGGTCGAATTCCCAGGCCCGGTTCTGCTGGGCCAGGAGCCGGCGCTGGAGACGATTGGCGAGGCGGCCGACGACGCCCTGGAGATGGGCCAGCTGCTTGTCGAGATAGGTGCGCAGACGCGCGAGCTCGTCGGCGTCGCAGAGGTCCTCGGCGTCGATCATCTCGTCGAAGCGCGGGTTGAACACCTTGTATTCGGGGCCGCGCGGCTCGACGGGCCGGTTGTTGGGCGGACGCTTGGCCTCGGACGCCTCCTCGGATTCGGCGTTCTCGGACTCGTCCGGCAGCTCGCCCGAGGGCGCGTCGGCGGCTTCCGTGGCGCCGTCCTGCAGCTCGTCCGAGGCCTCCTCGGAGGTCTCCATCTCGGACTTGTCGCCCTGGGACTGCTCCTCGGCCTCGCCCTCGCTCGGGGTCTGCTCGTCGTCCTGCCCTTCGTTCTCGTCCTCGTTGTCGTCGTCCTCGGGGTCCAGCGGCGTCTCGTCCGCCATGTCGAGGGAGGACAGCAACTCGCGCACGGAGCGGGCGAAGGAGCGCTGGTTCTCGAGGTTGCCGATGAGCCCGTCCAGGCTGGGGCCGGCCTTCTCTTCGATATGGGAGCGCCAGAGGTCGACGATCTTGCGCGCGGCCTTGGGCGGGGCTTCCCCGGTCAGGCGTTCGCGCACCATCAGGGCGACGGCATCCTCCATCGGGGCATCGGTCCGGTCGGTGATGTCCTCGTACTTGCCGCCGCGATGGTAGCGGTCCTCCAGCATGGCCGTGAGGTTCGAGGCGACGCCGGCCATGCGGCGCGAGCCGATGGCCTCGACGCGGGCCTGCTCCACGGCATCGAACACGGCGCGCGCGCCGGCATTCTCGGGGGCGAGGCGGCGATGGACGGCGACGTCGTGGCAGCCGAGGCGCAAAGCCATCGAATCGGCGTTGCCGCGCAGGATCGCCACGTCCTCCGGCGTCAGCTTGCGGGGCGGCTCGGGCAGGCGCGCCTTGTCGCCGGTCAGCGCCGGGCGGTCGCTGGCATAGACCACCTCGATCTCGGAGCGCTTGGCGATGGCGCGCAGGCATCCGGCCACCGAGCGCTTCAGCGGTTCGGCGATGGGCTCCCGGCGTTCGCCGGCTTTGCGGTTCGAGATGGCCACGATCGCTACTTCTTTACAGAATCGAAATCGAAGGGACGCTGCAGAATGTCGTCCCACGAATAGGGGCATTCGGAGGGAAACTCATCCGGCGGCAGGTTGGTCTCGTCGGCGGCCCAGTCGCGCGCATCCGGGTAGGCATTGCTCAAGGCCTCGTCGATGCGGGGCTTGAGACCGGGGTTGCTCGCCAGGATCCGCGAATAACGCCGCCGCTGCTCGCGGATCGAGAAGATCCAGCTCGCCGTGCGATGCTCCGGCTGCTGGTCCCATTTCAGCATGTGCATCACGAGGACGCGCAGGGCGCTCTGGAGCTTGGCGAACTCGCTCTTCGACAACCCTTCCAGCTCCTCGGCGATGTGTTCGACGTCGAGCGCATCGACCCGCCCGGCCCGGAGCAGGGCGACCTGCTCCTGAACCCAGGTGTAGAGGTCGTCCTCGTAGCGCGTCCGGCCCGAGCGGGAGGCCGCGCCTTCGGTCGGTTCGCCCTTCAAGGCCGGTTCGGCCATCGCGTCCTCCGCGTCGATCCTCAGCTCAGCGCCACGTTCATCGCGCTCTCGGGCAGCTCCTTGCCGAAGGCGCGCTGGTAGAATTCCGCCACCAGGGTGCGTTCGAGCTCGTCGCACTTGTTGAGGAAGGTCACCCGGAAGGCGAAGCCGATATCCTGGAAGATGTCGGCGTTCTCGGCCCAGGTGATCACCGTGCGCGGGCTCATGACGGTGGAGAGGTCGCCGTTCATGAAGGCGTTGCGGGTCAGGTCGGCGACGCGGACCATGCGGCTGACGATGTCGCGGCCGCCGTCGCGCTGGTAATGCAGCGCCTTCGACAGCACGATGTCCACCTCGCGGTCATGGGCGAGGTAGTTCAGCGTCGTCACGATGGACCAGCGGTCCATCTGGCCCTGGTTGATCTGCTGGGTGCCGTGATAGAGGCCGGACGTGTCGCCCAGCCCCACCGTGTTGGCGGTGGCGAACAGCCGGAACGCCGGGTGGGGGCGGATCACCCGCTTCTGGTCGAGGAGCGTCAGGCGGCCGGAGACTTCGAGCACGCGCTGGATCACGAACATCACGTCCGGGCGGCCGGCATCGTATTCGTCGAAGACGAGGGCGACGTTGTTCTGCAGCGCCCAGGGCAGGATGCCGTCCTGGAAGGCGGTGATCTGCTTGCCGTCCTTCAGCACGATCGCGTCCTTGCCGACGAGGTCGATGCGGGAGACGTGGCTGTCGAGGTTGATCCGGATGCAGGGCCAGTTCAGGCGGGCGGCGACCTGCTCGATATGGGTCGACTTGCCGGTGCCGTGATAGCCGGTGACCATGACGCGGCGGTTGCGAGCGAAGCCCGCCAGGATCGCCAGGGTGGTCTCGCGGTCGAAGATGTAATCCGGGTCGAGATCGGGAACGTGCTCCTCGCTCTGCGAGAAGGCCGGCACCATGAGGTCGAGATCGATGCCGAAGGCCTCGCGGACGGAGACCGTCCGGTCGGGCAGCGAGGCGGGGGTGTCGTCAGAGAGCATACGGGACCTCGTCGGGGCGGGCTCCGGCATGGACCGGGCTCGCGGGATCTATCACGGTGGGCATTGCCGGTTCCCGCGCGGGGCAGGACGTGGAATGCCACCTTGTAAGGGGCTGCGTCGGCGGACGCCAAGGGGTGCGAGGACTCGATATAGGGCCTCCTGCGCGGATTGCCGCCTCACGCCGCACGAGATTTCGAAAAACGCTGCATCGTTCGTGCCGCGTTCTGGAATCCGACTCAGCACAGGCCGGCGGCGCGCAGGGTGTCGTGGGCGCGGATGATGTCGCGCAGGCGCTCCTCGAACGAGCGGTCGCCACCATTGGCGTCGGGGTGGAAGCGCTTCACCAGCACCTTGTACTGCGCCTTGATGGCGGCGGTGTCCGCGTTCTCGTCGAGGCCGAGCACGTCGAGGGCCTTCAGCGCGGCCACCGTCAGGCGCGGCCGGCTCGGCTCGGGCTTGGCCCGGCGCGAGGTCTCGCCGACACCTTCGCTGCGCAGGATGTCGAGGGGGTCGACATAGGCCCAGTCGCGCTTCGGGTCGCCCGGTTTCGCACCGGCCGCCCGCGTCGCCGGGTTCACGCCCATCGCCCAGGTCGGGCGGTGACCGATCACGGCGTCCTTCTGGTAGGCCTGGACGGCGGCGTCGTTCATGCCGTCGAAGTAGTTGTAGGTGGCGTTGTAGGCGCGCACGTGGTCGATGCAGAAGCGCCAGTACTGGCCTTCCGCCTTGCGGCCCTTGGGAGCGCGGTAGAGCCCGGCATTGGTGCAGCCGGGGGTCTCGCAGCCCGTCTGGGACGCGGCCTTGGCCTCGTCGCAGGTGGGCTTTCGCTTGATGCGGATGCTGTCGAACAGGCGCGAGTTGAGATCCATGGTGGGGCGATTATGAGAGGGCGTGTCCGAGACACAAGGGCGGCGGGCCTGATGACGCATGCGGAGATCGGGGGTTGACGACCCCGAAGCCTCCAGGCGCCTACGGGACGGGAACGAAGCGACGGAAAGACGAGGACACGATGGCCGGCACGCTCAAGGATTGGATCACCGGAGCGCTCGACGCGCAACTGGCGCCGCAGGCCCTGGCGGTGGTGGACGAATCCCACCTCCATGCGGGCCATTCGGGCGCGCGGCCCGAGGGGGAGACGCATTTCCGGGTGGAGATCGTCTCGGCCGCCTTCGAGGGGAAGAGCCGGGTCGATCGCCACCGTATCGTGAACGGCGTTCTCGACGAGGCGTTCAAGCGCGGCCTCCACGCCCTCGCGGTAAAGGCGAAGGCGCCGTCCGAAGCCGCCTGAACGGTCCCGGCATACGAGGAACATGGTGGCGATGGCCCTGCAATGCACCCCGCATCTCGCCATCGACGAGGCGGAACTCGAAGAGACCTTCGTGCGCGCCTCGGGGCCGGGCGGGCAGAACGTCAACAAGCTCTCCACGGCGGTGCAGCTCCGCTTCGATGCGCGGCGCTCGCACTCCCTGCCCGACGCCGTGGCGGTGCGCCTGATGCGCCTCGCCGGGCGGCGGCTGACCCAGGACGGCGTCATCGTCATCATGGCCCAGCAGTTCCGGACGCAGGACCGCAACCGGGCCGATGCGCGCGAGCGCCTCGCCGCCCTCGTCGCCGAGGCGGCGGTGCCGCCGACGCCGCGCCGGGCGACGCGCCCCACCCTCGCCTCGAAGAAGCGCCGCCTCGACGAGAAGTCCCGCCGTGGCGCCACCAAGCGCCTGCGCAGCGACGGCGGAGGCGATTGAACTCATCGCCAAGCGGCACTGATCCCGACCGATGGTCGTTCTCGACGCGTTCGGCGGACGGCGATGAGGCCCATTCGTCACCCTCCGGCCTCGGGCCAAATTTAAGTTGTTTGTCCAAGGCTTTACCTCATCCTGAGGTGCCGCGCAGCGGCCTCGAAGGAGGCCTCCAGGGATCGCGCGACCACTGGAGGGCTCCTTCGAGGCCCGCTGACGCGGGCACCTCAGGATGAGGAGGTCTGCTGGGATGATCGACTTCGGCAGACGATCGGCCCCGGCATGAAGATCCACCTGGAGATCCGATGAAACACGCGCTTACTTCACCGGTCCCCTTGCGTCTGGCGGATGATATTCTTCCGCGCCCGTGACATAGGCGCTGCCGGGCTTCAGGACGGTGAGGGCGATGGCGATCAGGGCGAGAAGCGCCGCCAGGGCCGCCGGGAACAGGAAGGCATCCTCGCCGAAACGGGTCTGGAGGAAGCCGCCGATGACCGCGCCGGTGCTCAGGGCTCCCCAGAGCGGAGCCTGGATCCAGAACGAGGGCGCGACCTTGCCCAGCAGAAGGTTGGCGAGCCCGGTCCCGAACCGCACCACCGCGCCCGTGACGTAGGTGAGGGCGAGGCTGCGCCCGGCCTCGTCCTGCAGCGTGGCGTTCTGGAGGCCGAGCGCGATGACGATGGGATAGACGTGCAGCGGCCAGGAGAAGGTGCCGTAGGGCATGACGAGGCCGATGGCGAGGAGCACGGCCTGGAGCAGCAGCATCACCGAGAGCCGCCAGCGCCCGACCCAGGCCGCGATCAGCGTGCCCGCGAAGGCGCCGAAGCAGAACATGACGATGACCGAGCTGACCCGCGCCGTGCTCTCCCAATCGAACTTGCTCACCGAGACGCCGAAGCGGGTGGTGTTGCCGCTCATGAACGACATGAAGAGCTGTGAGAATTCGAGGAACCCGATGGAATCGGCGCAGCCGGCCAGCGCCGAGAGGGCGAGAGCGAAGGGGATGCGCGTCGTCGGGCTGGCGGGAAACGACTTGTCGGTCTTGTCGGCCATGCGTCTGCACAGGCTCCTTCGGAAGAACGGATCGGACGGATCGAGGCCCGACCTTACCGATCGGGCGCCGCGGAGGAACCGCTGGCGTCCGCCCGGAGGGCAGAGCTTGGGGAGTGCCGTGCCGTGCAACACATGACGAGGGGGTTCGGTTCAACCCAGTCGTGCACAATCGGGATTACGGCGCGCAGGCCTCGGGAAGGCTCGTATTGGCATGCCAATGCGAGCCTTGGCTCAGGCCTTCGGGGTGCTGCGGGTTCTGGGACGCAGCACCGCCACCCGTCCCTCGACGTCGACTCCGCGTTCGCGGCGGATCGCCGCCGGATCGAGGCTCGCGAGGTCGAAACCGGCCTCGTCCGCCACCTGCCGGAGGTAGCGGTCGCCATGGGCGTAGCGGGCGTCGGCCCCGAGGACGAGGCCGCCTTCGGGATGCCACTGCACCGTGAAGGCCACGAGGCCCGAGGGCCGCAGGATGCGCGCTGATTCCGCCATCACCCTCGTGAGACCGCCCACATAGATGAAGACGTCCGCCGCCACGACGAGGTCGGCACTGTCCGAGGGTTCGTCCGCGAGAAGGCGGGTGAGATCCCCCTCCACCAGACGGTCGTAGCGCTTGCGCCGGGCGGCCTCCGCGAGCATGCCGGGCGAGACGTCGATCCCCGTGAGGGTCCGGGTCCGGCCGGCCAGCGCCTCGCCCATCAGGCCGGTGCCGCAGCCGAGGTCGAGCACGTCGCCGAAGCTGTCCGGCGCCGCGTCCAGGGCATCGAGGGCCTCCACCAGCAGTCTCGGCCCGCGATAATGCAGGTCGTTCACGAGGTGGCGCTCGAAACGCGGGGCGTAGCCGTCGAACAGGGCGCGGATATAGGCCGGCGAGATCGAGCCGAGGGCGTCGCCCTGGCCGATCTGCACGAGGCGCAGCCGCGCTCCGAGTTCGTCGTGCGGGTCGAGATCGAGGGCGTTGCCGTAGGCCCTGAGGGCGGCGTGGTGGTCGCCGGGGTCCGCCGTGGCGAGGTGGCGCGCTTCCCGTGCCCTCCCGAGGAGGAACCAGGCGGCGGCGTAGCGCGGCGCGATCTCCAGGGCCTGCTCGGCCATCTCGGCCGCCCCCTGCGCGTCGCCCTCCACGAGGCAGGCCTCCGCATAGGCGTAGCGCCGGTCGGCGAGAAGGTCGCCGGAGCTGTTCTGCAGGGAGGTGTGCGCTCGCGGGTTCATCTCGGCAGGGTCCGCAAAAGGGGTCACCGGTTTTGCGTCGACGACCCGCGGCACGAAAAACCCAGGCCGGTTCGCGTTGGCGAGCCGACGCGAACCGGCCTGGGCGCCCTATATCACGTCGCATGAGCTGCCATCCCGATCTTCGGCCCCTCGCATGAGCCTGAGTGCGAGCGACCTCCTGACCCTGACCCGCGAGGGGCTGTATTGCCCCCTCGGCGGGTTCCACGTGGACCCGACCTGGCCGGTGCCGCGCGCGCTGATCACCCACGGCCACGCCGACCATGCCCGGTCCGGCCACGGCAAGGTGCTGGCCACGGGCCAGACCCTGCGGATCATGGCCGTCCGCTACGGCGAGGATTTTTGTGAGACCCGCCAGGAGGCGGTGCTCGGCGAGGAGATCCGCATCGGCGACGTCACCGTGCGCTTCGCGCCCGCCGGCCACGTCCTCGGCTCGGCCCAGATCGCGATCCAGGCGCAGGGCGTCCGGGTGGTGGTGTCGGGTGATTACAAGCGCGCCTACGACCCGACCTGCCTGCCCTTCGAGGTGGTGCCCTGCGACGTCTTCATCACCGAGGCGACCTTCGGCCTGCCGGTGTTCCGGATGCCGGACACGAAGGACGAGGTGAAGAAGCTTCTCGACTCGGTCGCCCTGTTCCCGGAGCGCGCCCACATCGTCGGCGCCTACGCGCTCGGCAAGGCGCAGCGGGTCATGGCCCTGCTGCGGGAGGCCGGATACGACCAGCCGATCTATCTCCACGGCGCCATGGAGAAGTTGACCGAACTCTACAAGCGCGAGGGCATCCCGCTCGGGGAGACGCCGAAGGTCGTCGCGACGGAGCGCGGGAAACTCCACGGGGCCGTCGTGCTGTGCCCACCCTCGGCGATCCAGGACGTGTGGTCGCGCAAATTCCCCGATCCCGTCACCTCCTTCGCCTCGGGCTGGATGCGGGTGCGGGCGCGTGCCCGGCAGAAGGGCGCCGAACTCCCCCTCGTCATCTCAGACCATTCCGACTGGCCCGACCTCTGCCGCACCATCCGGGAGACCGGGGCCGGCGAGGTCTGGGTCACGCACGGGCAGGAGGACGCCCTGGTGCATTGGTGCGGGACACAAGGGATCGCGGCGAAACCGTTGCACATGCTGGGCTATGGCGACGACGGCGAGGCAGAGCCTGCGGCAGTGGAGGAGCCTCCGGCGGTTTCGGACGAGGCCGCGGCATGAACGACTTCGCCCATCTCCTCGACCGCCTCGCCTACGAGCCGCGCCGCAATGCCAAGCTGCGCCTGCTGCAGGATTACTTCGCCCATGCCCCCGACCCGGAGCGGGGCTGGGCGCTCGCCGCCATGACCGGCAACCTCAGCTTCCGCGAGGCCAAGCCGGCGATGATCCGTGGGCTGGTGGAGGCGCGGGTCGACCCCGTGCTGTTCGCGCTCTCGCACAATTATGTGGGCGATCTCGCCGAGACCACGGCGCTGATCTGGCCGGCGCCAACACAGAACCCTCCCCCCTCTGCGGGGGAGGGTGCCTGCGGAGCAGGCGGGAGAGGGGGCGACCTCTCCGGAGATGGCGCTCCCCTCTCCCGACCCTCGCTCACGCGAGGGCCACCCTCCCCCGCAGAGGGGGGAGGGGTTGGCGTGGCGCTGCCCGGCCACAACAACCCACCCCCGCACATCCCCACCCTCGCCGAGGTGGTGGACACGCTGCGCACCACGAAGAAATCCGACCTTCCCGACCATATCGCCGGCTGGCTCGATGCCCTGGACGAGACCGGACGCTGGGCACTTCTCAAGCTCATCACCGGGGCGCTCCGCGTCGGCGTCTCGGCGCGCCTCGCCAAGACGGCCGTGGGGGCGCTCGGCGGCCACGAGGCCGATGCGGTGGAGGAGGTCTGGCACGGGCTGGAGCCGCCGTATCTCGGCCTGTTCGCCTGGGTCGAGGGGAGGGGGGAGCGCCCCACCACCCTCAACCCGGCGCCGTTCCGCCCGCCGATGCTCTCCCACCCCATCGACGAGGAAACGGACTTCGCGAAACTCGACCCGGCCGCCTTCTCGGGCGAGTGGAAATGGGACGGCATCCGCGTCCAGCTCTCGGGCGGCCGCGACGAGGCGGGAAGCCAAGTGGCGCGGGTCTATTCGCGCACCGGCGAGGACATCACGCATGCCTTCCCCGATCTCGCCGAGGCGATCACCTTCACGGGCACCATCGACGGGGAGTTGCTGATCCTGCGGGAGAGCCGGGTTCAGAGCTTCAACGTGCTGCAGCAGCGCCTCAACCGGAAGGCGGTGACGCCCAAGCTGCTGGAGGAGTTTCCCGCCCATGTGCGGGCCTACGATCTCCTCACGGCGGAGGGCGAGGATTTGCGCCCGCTGCCCTTCGCGACCCGCCGCGCGCGGCTGGAGGGTTTCGTCGCCGCTCTGGATCACGCCCGCATCGACCTCTCGCCGCTCGTGACTTTCGCCACCTGGGACGATCTCGCCGAGGCCCGCGCCGATCCGGCCTCGGTGGGGGCGGGCGAGGATGCCGACGCCATCGAGGGGGTGATGCTGAAGCTGCGCGACAGCCCCTATCTCCCCGGCCGCCCCAAGGGTCCGTGGTGGAAGTGGAAGCGCGAGCCGCATCTCGTGGACGCGGTGATGATGTATGCCCAGCGCGGCCACGGGAAGCGCTCGTCCTTCTATTCGGACTACACCTTCGGGGTCTGGCGCGAGCGGCCGGAGGGCGGCCGGGAACTGGTGCCGGTGGGCAAGGCCTATCACGGCTTCACCGATGCGGAACTGGCCAAGCTCGACCGCTACGTCCGAAACAACACGACGAAGCGCTTCGGCCCGGTGCGCGAGGTGGCCTACGGCATCGACGAGGGGCTGGTGCTGGAGATCGCCTTCGAGGGGGTGCAGCGCTCCACCCGGCACAAATCCGGCGTCGCCATGCGCTTCCCCCGCGTCCATCGCATCCGCTGGGACAAGCCGGCCGCCGAGGCCGACCGGATCGAGGCCCTGGAGACCATCCTGGCCCGCGGCGAGCGCGAGATCGCGCCGGGCGCCGTCATCGAGGGAGAGACAGCATGAGAGGTTCGGGCAGGATCGGCGGGATCGAAGGCTTCCGGGAGGGCGAGATCCGGCGCCAGGCCAGCGCCCGCCTCACCGTCTCGACGCCGGGCCAGGGATTCACGGATATCACCGCGTCCGTGGCCGATTTCCTGCGGCGCAGCGGCATCGGGCAGGGCCTGCTCACCCTGTTCTGCCGGCACACCTCGGCCTCCCTGACGATTCAGGAGAATGCCGACCCCGACGTGCAGGCCGACCTGATGACGGCGCTGGACGGCCTCGCCCCGCGCCTCCCCGGTGGCGGGTACGTCCATTCGGCGGAAGGCCCCGACGACATGCCGGCGCATATCCGCACCCTCCTGACCGATTCGGGGCTCACGATCCCCGTCACCGACGGGCGGCTCGTCCTCGGCACGTGGCAGGGCCTCTATCTGATCGAGCATCGCGACCGGCCGCATCGGCGCGACATCGTCCTGCATGTGGCCGGGGCCTAAGACCAGACTGCGATGAGTCTGACTCATCGAAGTCTGCCCGCGCGACTGCGCGGCGGCGGTCGCCCGCCGGACCTCACCGACCCTGACCTATGGGTCAGGGTCGGTGAGACTTGGAAGCAGCGCTCTCCGCCGAAGTGGATGCCGGTTCAGATCACGCGGCCCGCCCGTTGCGCCGGGCGCCGACCTTGGGCGTTCCGTGCTTCGAGACCCAGACCGCGGCCTGCGTCCGGTTGCTGACGTTGATCTTTCTCAGCACGTTCTTCACGTGGATCTTCACGGTCGCCTCGGAGATCCGCAATTCCCGCGCGATGGACTTGTTCGAATGCCCGGTGGCCAGGCAGGCCAGAACCTCGATCTCGCGGTTGGAGAGATCCGAGACCGTCGCCGGGGACGCGTCGGCAGATTTCGGGAACGTCACGAGGGACGGTTTCGTGATGCCGTACGCCCCGCCGGTCAGGTGAGACGCGGCATCGATGGAGATCACGATGTTGCCGCCCATCACCACGTTCAGCGACCGGATCAGCGCGATCGGCTGCGCGCTCCGGTTGAGGCAGGCCTGGATGCCCATCTGGAGCAGGTACCGCGGCACCGCCGGATCGGTCTCGGCCGTCAAGGCGACGATCCGGGCCAGGGGAAAGTGGGATTGCACCACCGGGACCAGCGCCGCCTCCATCTGCTCCTGGCCGAAATCCGTGAGGATGACCAGGGCCGGCAGGTGTCCGGGGCTCATGTCGGAGATGTCATCGATGGAATCGAGGATCGAATATCCGTTTTGATTTAAAATTCCGACGAGTCCGTCGCGCTCCAGGCCGCGTGGCCCAATGATGATGGCGGGTATGCTTGTAAGGGAAGGCATTCGACCGTCCGGTCTGCTGATGAGGCTCGGAATGAAATCGGATTTGGGAGGTTCGGAGGCGGTTGTGACACTGAGTGGCATCTGACTTACTCCAAATTGCATTTGGTAAATCGCTGATATTGGCAACATTCTGCCGATAGCGACCGATCGGGCCGCCGCTCGATTGGCAGGATCGTCCTTGCGCCGAAGAAGCAAAACTCACTCGCAGTTTAGCAAGTCCGAAATAATCGTCCGTATCGGGCGAGACGACTTTGTATGCGCAACATTATTATTCTATGTTAATAAATCTACTGATGTCTCGGCGTCCTTCAAATACTGAATTTCGCTGCGGTCAGCTAACACGACAATATGGAGCGTCACAAGCAAAAACGGGAACTCTAATTCATGGCATTCGTGCCGTCGAAATCGGTGTAGCTCGATGTCGCCGGAGTCCGGCAAAGCATCCGTTTCGGATAGATTCGCCCCTTGCGGCGCTCTTACTCGCGGATCGAAACCTCGACGTGCCGCGGTGGGGGCGCGCCTGCAACGCGGCCCCGCACAGCCTGGATCGGCGAGATCTTGCCGGAATCTATGCCGTGGTATGACTACTTAGATCGATGTCTATCGAAGACTGTCGATGATCGCAGCACGGCGACGACCATCGACGACGCGGGGACATCTCGCATTGCGCGGCCGGCGATATTCTATCGGACGTTGCGCCCGAGGGGGGAGCGGTAGATCATGCTGGCGCCGATGCCGAAGCCGAAGACGCACCAGAACCAGATGCCCAGCATCGGCCCTTCGAGCGCCACGTCGAAACACGCGTCCACGAACATGCCCAGCGCGTAGCAGGCGATCCAGATGAACAGCTTGGCCCAGTGCTCCTCCCCGCGCCGGCGGGCCCAGAGCAGGCTGTGGAACAGCATCGCGAACCAGGTCGCCAGCACGCCGAGCCACAGCACGAGACCGGGGACGCCCGAGCGCGCCAGATAGGTCATGTTGACGTTGTGGGGGCTGCGCAGGACGGCGTCGGCCGTCACCCATTGCTTGTAGCCGTCTTCGAGGGCGATGTTCACCCCGAAGCCCTTGCCCGTCCAGAAATACGGCCCGCGCAACGTGTAATCCTGGATCGTCGCCCACCAGCGCAGGCGGAACTCCTTCGTCGCCTCGAAATTCGAGGCCTCGCTGACGCCGACCACGCTCTTCAGGCCCTCGACGAGCTGCTTGGGTCCCGTCGCCCGCTCGTTGCCGGGGAGCTGGATGCTGAGATCGAACACCGTCGCGATGACCGCGGCGACGAAAAAGACCAGGACGATGGGCAGGAACTGCCGCAGCCGGCGCCCGGCGATGGCCGCGACCACCACCGGCACGAGGCAGGTCAGCATGGCGCCGCGGCTCGACGTGACGATGATCATGCTCGCCATCAGCACCGCGATCCAGAGTCGCGAGAAGCGGCCGAGCCCGAGCATGACGAAGACGGCGATGGCCGCGAGGTGGCTGGCGGCCTCGCCGGCCCGGACGCTGGGGATCTGGATCTCGGTGCCCGGGATCTTCAGGAACGCCGAACTCAGGCCGTACACGATGCCGCCGGCCAGGGCATAGAACCGCGCGAACCGGCCATAGGTGTCGATGGCCCGCCAGAACCGGCCGGGCTCCTCCAGCAGCAGGGCGACGACGATCAGGGCGAACAGGCCGTAGAGGGCCAGCACGCTGTCGCGGGGGGCGTCCATCCCGTAGGGACCCACATACGGCACGGTCCGGTAGACGACCCAGCCCATCAGGACGATGAGCATCCGGCTCGCCGGCGTCGCCAGGATGGCAAGCCAGCATCCGGACCGCAGCAGCGCGATGAGCCCTCCGGCCAGGGCCATCTCGCCGACGAAGAGCGGCGGGATGCCCAGATAGGCGAAGGTCTTCCCGAGGATGGCATAGCCCAGGAGCACGATGACGAGGGCGCGGGAGTAGCGCTCGTTGAAGTCGTCGGCGGACCGGCCGAGGGGGAGGGCGGTGTCGAGGCGGGACTGGATCACGCGGGCGACTTCTTTAGAGGGGGGCGGGAGTTATGTCAGCACTTTCAGGGTCGTTCGATTAGATGGTTCGTCCGATTCACTTGCGAAAATACATCATCCCACCAGACCACCTCATCCTGAGGTGCCCTTTGCTTGAGCAACGGGCCTCGAAGGAGCGCTCCAGTCTGCTCAGTGGGTTCTGGAGCCCTCCTTCGAGGCCGCTACGCGGCACCTCAGGATGAGGTCGAGCCTTGGAAAACGGTTCAAAGAGCCTCCTAGACCGCGATCGGCATCGTCCGGTGCGAGTCCATCGCCTCGGCGTAGATCCCCAGGAGCTGGTTCGTGGTGACGGTCTCGCTCCAGCACGATTCGTATTTCGACCGCGCCGCCCGGCTCATGCGCTCGGCCGCCGCGCGATCGGTGAGGATCCGCGTCATGGCGCGGGCGAGGTCGGCGGCGTCGCCCGGGGCGGCATGCAGGCCGGTCACGTCGTCCGAGACGATCTCGGCGAGAGAGCCGATCCGTGAGGCGATCACCGGCAGGCCCAGGGCGAAGGCTTCGACCACCACCATCGGCAAGCCCTCGTACCAGAGCGAGGGGACGAGGAGGGCGCGTGCCTCCCTCATCGCGGCGCGCACCTGCGCGGGGGTGACCTGGCCCCGGTAGTCGAGATCGGGCGAGGCGGCGACCTTGTCCGCCAGCGGCCCGGTGCCGACGACCGTGACCCTGCGGCCGGCGATCCTGGCTGCGGCGATCAGGGTCTCGATGCCCTTCTCGCTGGTGAGGCGCCCCACGAACAGCAATCCTTCCCGCTCGCCCTCCCGGACCGGGCCGGGATCGGCGAGCCCGTTCGCCTTTACGGCGATGCGTCCGCCGGGCAGGCCGGCCGCGATGAACCGGCCGCGTTCGAATTCGGTGAGCGCGACGAAGCGATCCACATGGTTCGCCCAGGTGCCGATCTGCTTGTGATGCTGGATCGATCGCGCCACCGCCAGCGATCCGAGCCGGGAATCCCGGTAGCACCGGTGCAGCACCGCATTGTAGGCGGAGCCGCCGACGCAGACCTCGCAGGGCGCGCCGTTCCGCGTCAGCATCGCGTTGGCGCAGATGATCCGGTAATTGTGCAGCGTCTGGATCGTCGGTGTTCCCGTCTTGCGCACGGCCACATGCACCATCGGCGAGATCAGCGGGAAGTAATTGTGCACGTGGAGCACGTCCGGCCGGAAACCGTCGACCTCCTTCAGGACGAGGCCGATGTTCTTCGGCGAATTCACCGACTGGAACGCCGCGCGCAGGCGGTCGATCGGCGTGACGATGGATGTGTTGCTCAAGGTGAAGAGCCGGACGTCGCAGCCGGCCCGTTCGAGGGCGCCGATCTCCTGGGCGACGACGGAATCCTCGCCGCCGTGGAACTGGTACTCGTTGTGGACGATCAATATGCGCTTCGACATCCGGGTCGCCTCACGGTCGTTGCTGTGGCTGCTGCATCTTCGTCGCGAGGCCGTCGCCGAATACTTCGGCGCCGCATCCGTGCCTGTCGAATCGGATGCGGCGCCGGGCGCGGGGTCATTCGGCCGCGACGGAATGCCGGACCGGATGGGCCTGGGCGATCTCTTCCTCGATCCAGCGATAGGTCGGCACGAGCCCCTCGCGGATCATGATCGTGGGTTCCCACTTGAGGACCTTGCGGATCAGGCTGTTGTCGCTGTTGCGCCCGCGGACGCCCTGGGGCTTCGTCAGGTCGTGGCGCTTCGTGATCGTCTTGCCCGCGATCTCGGCCGCGATGTCCACGAGGTCGTTGATGGTGATCATCTCGTCGGTGCCGAGATTGATCGGGGCGCAGTAATCCTCCGCCATCAGCCGGCACAGGCCCTCGACGCAATCGTCGATATACATGAAGGAGCGGGTCTGCAGACCGTCGCCCCAGACCTCGATCTCGCCGCCGTCGGGGCAGAGCACCACCTTGCGCGAGATCGCGGCGGGCGCCTTCTCCCGGCCGCCGTCATAGGTGCCGAGGGGACCGTAGACGTTGTGGAACCGCACCGACCGGGTCGGGATCTTCCAATCCTCGGTCATGTATTGGCAGAGTTTCTCCATGTAGATCTTCTCGAGCCCGTAGCCTTCCTCCGGCTGGGCCGGCCAGGCGACGTCCTCGGCGAGGGGGGTGACGTCGGGCGAGAGCTGGAGGTGCTGGGGATAGACGCAGGCCGAGGAGGAGAAGAGGAACCTCTCCAGGCCGCTGTAGCGCACGGCCTCGACCATATGCGCGCTGATCAGGGTGTTGTTGAGGGTGATCTCGGCATGCGAGCCGCTGATGAAACCGATGCCGCCCATGTCGGCCGCCAGGTGATAGACCTCGTCCATGTCCTTGACGGCGATGGCGCAATTGTCACGCATGCGCAGATCGACCTGGAGGAAATCCTGCGCGGCCGAGGCTTCGTATTGCGGAAGCTTGATGTCGGCCCCGCGGACCCAATGGCCCTGGCTGACGAGGCTTTTCACGAGATGGTGCCCGATGAACCCACCGGCCCCGGTCACAAGTATCTTTTTCTTCATGACAGACCGTCCTTATTCAATGCGTGCCGCCAGAAGGACTGCATGAACGTCGACTGTATTGGTAGGAACCTTGAGAGTTAGATCGAACGCGCTCATGGTGCCGCGTATAGTACCCTTGCGCCGCACGGGGCGACTTGGCGGGGGCGATGCCGACATCGCGGTCATAGGTGCCGGGCAAATGTGAGCCCACGGCCTCCGCCATCCTCCGGATGCTCATGCCGAAGTCGGTCATCTGTCATCTGTCAGAGCAGGTCATCCAAGCCGACCACCTCATCCTGAGGTGCCGGAGCGTAGCGAAGGCCTCGAAGGAGGTTTCCAGAGACCACTGCGATCCCTGGAGGGCTCCCTCGAGGCCGCTGCGCGGCACCTCAGGATGAGGTCGTGCCTTGGAACAGCAACTCGACGAGGTCCTGAATCTCGTCCCGCGCGGACCCTGTCAGGCCACCGAATCGGGATGACGAAATATCGGATCGACTGTTCGACGCGAAGAAGTGGCGTCGTGCGGGTAGCTTTCGGACTAGTTTCCGCCCACTCGGAAGAGATGTTCTCTGGGGCAGGATGATATTTTAAGGTTGTCGCTTGCGGAGGTTGCTGTTCGACACAAGCGACCGCCTTCGCTCATCTGAACGATCCATGGAGGCTGGAATGCGGGTGGCGGTCATCGGCGTCGGATATGTCGGGCTCGTATCCGGGGCGTGCTTTGCCCAATTCGGGCACCATGTGCATTGCGTGGACAAGGACCCTCAGCGGATCGCCGCCCTGTGCGCGGGCCGGATGCCGATCTACGAGCCGCATCTCGATGCCCTTGTCGCCGGCAACGTCGCGGCCGGGCGCCTGACATTCGGCACCGATCTCGCGGCGGCGGTCCGCGACGCGGAGGTGGTGTTCATCGCCGTCGGCACGCCCGCCCGGCGCGGGGACGGCCATGCCGACCTCGCCCATGTCTTCGCCTGCGCCCGCGACATCGCGCAAGCGATCCAGGGCTATACCGTGGTGGTGACGAAATCGACCGTCCCGGTGGGGACGGGGGACCGGGTCGAGCACATCATGCGCTCCGTCCAGCCGCAGGGGGCCTTCGCCGTCGTCTCGAACCCGGAATTCCTGCGCGAGGGCGCGGCCATCGCGGATTTCCAGCATCCCGACCGGATCGTCATCGGCACCCAGGACGAGCGGGCGCGGGCGATCATGACCAACCTCTACCGGCCCCTGGCGGAGGCCGCGGTGCCGCTGTTCTTCACCACCCGGCGCACCGCCGAACTGGTGAAATATGCGGCCAACGCCTTCCTCGCCATGAAGATCGGCTTCGTCAACGAGATGGCCGACCTCTGCGAGCGGGCGGACGCCGATGTGGCGGGGGTCGCCTACGGGATCGGCCTCGACCGGCGGATCGGCGCGCAGTTCCTCCAGCCGGGTCCCGGCTTCGGCGGCTCGTGCTTTCCCAAGGACATTCAGGCGCTGATCAAGTCGGCGCAGGATTACGGCGTTCCTTCCCGGATCATCGAGACGGTGGCGGCCGCCAACGAGCAGCGCAAGCGATCGATGGCGCGGCGGCTCATCAAGGCCTGCGGCGGCTCCGTCAGGGGGCTGACCATCGCGGTGCTCGGCCTCACCTTCAAGGCGAATACCGACGACACCCGCGAGGCGCCGGCCACCTCGATCATCACCGCCCTCCAGGACGAGGGCGCCGAGGTGCGGGCCTATGACCCCCAGGGGATGGACCAGGCGAGGGCGCTCATGCCCGACATCGCCTACGCCACCGACCCCTATTCCTGCGTGGCCGGCGCCCATGCCGTCGCGATCGTGACGGAATGGAGCGTGTTCCGCACCCTCGACCTCGCCCGTCTCCGGGCCCGCATGGCGGGGTCGGTCCTCGTCGATTACCGCAACATCATCCCGGTGGCGGAAGCCACGGAGGCGGGCTTCCGCCATGTGGGCATCGGCCGGCGCAGCGTCACGGCGGAGCGCCCGGCGCCCCGGATCGACCTGACGCAGCCGCAGGGCGCCGTCCTGCCGGAACTCGCAGTTGCGGCGGGGTGAGTTAGCCTCGCCAAGCTAGCTTGAGTCGTCGATTTATATAAACCTTGCGGGCCAACTGAGGGGCTCGCGAGGTTGCAGAATGCGATCTCCGTTAGAGTTTCCATTAAGAAGCTCAGATATTGCGGCTTCCAGAGCTCCATGGGAGTTGGAAAAGGCCCCTGCTGGGAAGCGTTGCTACCGGCAACGCGGAGATGGATGTTTTCGGAACAAAGAACACCAATTCCCGCGCGATCCCACTTGCGCAAATCGCTGGCCGCTGTCGGAATAAAAGGGACAGGAGCGCCCTTGATGAGTTGGTGCCTCAAGTTGGATTGTGCGCATCGGCACCGAAGGAGAAACTCCTTAGTGCAAACCCTCATTGTTCATGTTATGTTCCGATGGACAATATGGAGTTTCGGTCGATAAGCGAGGTAGAGGTGTTAAAGTGGACCGCAAAAGTCCAATTCCGTCTATGTACTCCAAGCCGCAGGTGCACGCCTTCGCGGAAAAGATGGCGCTTGGCTTGGGTTATGCGCCCGGGGATCCCTTAGAGCCCCTATTGGACAAGATCGGCGGGCGTGTTGCGCCCCGTGATATTTTTTCAGATACAGAGAACGCCGACTCCATCAAAGTAGATCCGACAGGACGGTTTACTATTTATATTTCAGGTCTCGCGTCTGCCGAGCGGGATAGGTTTACTATTGCCCATGAGCTCGGCCACTATTTTCTGCATTTTCCAATCATACGCAGCAAATATCCGGGTCAGGTCATGGTTGCGACCAGGTGGGTTGATGATACGGATAATATCCAAAGAAGAGCCGAGTGGGAGGCGAATTGGTTTGCTGCTGCTTTTCTTATGCCAAGTGCGGCTTTTAAGAATTCAATAGAGCGCCATGCTCGAAACATGGTGTTGGTTGCGGCTGATTTCGGTGTAAGTGTTCATGCTGCTACAGTCAGAGCCAAATATTTCTGATGCTCGCAAGGCGTCGTCGTCCGCCATATGTCCCGGTTATCGTCTTCGGTTATTCCTATCGGTCGATCTGGTTGGATCGACGGGGTATAAAGCTGGCAAAGGCAAAGATTTAGTCCTTGGGACTGCAAGGCAACGATGGGTCGATGAGACAAGGCACTTTTATCGAGAATTTCCAAAGAGCCTACAGCGTGATTTCAATAGCGCGCCCATCAGTGGGGACGCTAGCGATGGGCTGTGTCCGCAAGTATGGAAAACTGTCGGCGATGAGATAATTTTTTGTGTAAGATTAAACCATGCGCAGCATCTCGGTCGCTGTCTTTGGTCTTTTACAAAATCACTAAAAGATTACTCTAATTATTTGGAAAAAGGACAGATCGAGCTTGATGTTAAAGGTGTGGCGTGGATCGCGGCGTTTCCTGCACCCAACATCACTGTTCCGGTGTCAATGAAGCATGTTCTGCCTGAAGAGGGCGATAAGGAGCTTCTTGACGACGAGGAAATCGAGCTCGAAGGCGACCGAACGCCAAGTAATTTTGAGTTTTTGGGAAAAGAAATAGATACCGGCTTTCGAGTCTCAAAGCACGCGGGTCCCGATAAGCTGGCCATGTCGATCGAAACTGCTTATATACTCTCTGGAATCTGCGCTCAGGGCGATTATACATTCTCATTTACATACTCCGGCCGAGAAGGTCTGAAAGGAGTGATCGGTGGCCGACCGTATCCCATCATATCGATTGATACGGAGCGTCGGCAGCATAGAAGAGACGTTCGGGCTTTTGAGCAGGCAATCAGTGGTGAGAAGGATGCAACCCCGCAGCTTCTTCGCACATTCCTCGAAGCTTTCATGAAGGACGAGCGAATTGATTTACCTTATCTTCCGATGAAGGGTGAGGAATTTGAGGATAGTCGACTACCAGAAAATTATAAAGCCTTCAAAAAATATTGGTTAGAAGAGCATAAGGAGACGGAGCAGCGACAAGCCGTCGAAGATCAGGCCGGAAACGACGAGGTGACTGAGCCTACTAGCGAACTGCTTGAGCCGGATCCAGAATCTCTTGCTGCAATTGAAGCCGACGCGCAGAGGTTGCTAGAAAAATTTCACGAGCCTGGGGCCGCCCCCTTAAAACTACGCTGATCTGCTCTGCTCATTTCAGTTTTTAGAAATCACCGCATGTTCCCTGGAGCCCACCCTCAAGGCCGCTGCACGGCGCCTCAGTATGAGGTAAGGGTTTGGAAGAACGGGAAAAACGGCGCTCGGCAGAGGCGATGCGGGAGCGAGGCTCCCGTCATCGTCCCTCTATTTACCGTCCGGTCGCGGTCCTCAGGGCGGGCTTCGGCCAGAACGCGGAGGCCTGGGCCAGCACGGTCTCGATCACCTCGTCCTGCTCGTCGATGCGCAGATCCGGGAAGAGCGGCAGCGAGAGCGTGCCCTCGCCCCATTCCCGGGCGACGGGCAGGGACGATGCTTCCGGCACGTCGCGGTAGAGGGTCAGGGTGGGCACGCTGCGGTAATTCACCGTCGTGCCGATGCGGGCCTCGCCCAGCGCCCGGAGCATGTCGTCGCGGCGTCCGTCGGGCACGTGGATCGGGAACAGGTGCCGGGCCGAGACCACGCCCGGCTCTAGGGCCGGCCAGGTGAACGGGGTGCCGGCGAGCGCGCTCTCGTAGCGCCGGCTCAGGGCCTCGCGCCGGGCGCACTGGACCTCGACCTGCTCGATCTGCGGCGCGAGCAGCACGGCGAGCAGGTCCGGCAGGTTGGCCTTGGTGCCGAGGCGGTCGATGTCCCAATGGTTGTAGGTGCCGCCCTGGAAGCGCTGGGCCGCGCCGGCGGACATCCCGTGCAGCACCGTCTGGACCAGAATCCGGGCGAGGCTGGAATCGCGGGTGACGACGGCGCCGCCCTCGCCGCAGGTCACGTTCTTCGTGGCGTAGAAGGAGAAAATCGCCGCGTCGCCGTCCTGCCCCGGCCGGCGCCCGTTCCGGCTGCCCTCGAAGCAATGGGCGGCGTCCTCGATGATCCGGATCGAGGCCGGGATCGCCGCCCGCAGGGCCGGGATGTCCACCATCTGGCCGTAGAGATGGACGGGGATGATCGCCCGCGTCCGCTCCGTCACGGCCGCCGCCGCGAGAGCGAGATCGATGAGGAGCGTGTTGGGGTCGCTGTCCACGAAGACCGGCGTCGCGCCGACAAGGCGCACCACGTTGGCCGTCGCCGCGAAGGTCATGGCCGGTACGATGACCTCGTCGCCGGGGCCGATCCCCAGGGCGAGGAGGGTCGCCACCGCCCCTTGCGTCCAGCTCGAGGTGAGCTTGGCATGCGGCACCGCGAAGAAATCCCGCAGCAGGTCTTCCACGCGCGCACCCTCGGGGCCGGTGGTCAGGAACGCGCTCCCCAGCACCGAGGCGACCCGCACCGCGTAATCGGGTGAGAGCGCATGCCTATAGAACGGGACTGCCATCCGTTGCCTCCATGGGTTCGTTGAGGGCCGGCGATACCGGTGTGGTTCGGTAGAGGGCGTGCAGGCGTGCCGCGACCACGGTCCAGTCGGCCGAGCATCCCATCCGGTGGGCGCCGCGCGACATCGCCCGCCATTCCGCGGAATCGAGGGAAGACGCCCGGGCGAGCGACCGGGCCACGGCCTCGGCCGTCAGATCCTCGATGAGGAGGCCGGCGCCGTGCCGCGTCATCGCCTCGGTCATCCCCGCCTCGGCGGTGATGAGGAGCGGCACGCCCAGGATCTGCGCTTCGAGGGCCGCCGTCGGCCAGCGGTCGAGGCGCGAGGGAAAGGCGAAGAAGTCCCAGGCCCGGACGACCTCGTCCCGGTCGGCTCCATAGCGCGGCCCCTCGAAGGTCACGGCGGACTCGATGCCGAGGCGGAGGGCCATTGCCATCAGTTCCTCGCGCTCGTCCCCGGGGCCCATGACGACGAGGCGCCCCGCGCCGCCCTGCCGCCGATAGAGGGCGAACCCCTCGATCAGGAGGTCGAGGCCCTTGTGGAACGTCGCGAGCCGGCCGCAGAAGCCGAAGACCGGCGATCCGCCGGCCGGGCCGGACCTGTCGACGAGTTCCGGACGCCCGCCGAGCGCGCTCGAATAGACCCCGTGGGGCACGAGAACCGACCGAGCCTTGGGCGCCAGGCGGCGGAGTTCGGCCTGTTCCAGGGCGGTGATGACGTGGACGAAGCGCGCGCCCTCCAGGACCCGTCGCTCCAGCAGCCGGACGTAGAGCGCCGTCGAGGGCTTCACCAATCGGCCGGCCCGGTCGTAGAAATGCGAGAAGCAGGCGTGGAGGCTGATGACGTAGGGGATGCCGCGCCGGCGCAGCATCCGCGTCAGCGAGACCAGGAGCGGCTGGCGCGCACCGTGGAAGTGGAAGATCGTCCGCGAGTCGGCCCCGTCGAGGAAGGTCTCGCGGGAACGGCGCGACAGGCTGACCGTGCGGCCGAGGATCCTGTGCCCGTCCAGCGGGACATGATCCAGCCGGATGCCCGCCGGCACCGTCATCCCGTGCGGATCGCGCGACAGGAACAGGATGCGGGACGCCTCCCCCGACAAAGTCTGTTCGGTGACGAGGGAGCGGGTATTCTGATGAATACCGTTGGCGAAGGAGGGATATCCCTCCTTGTTCTCGATGATGACATGACGGACGGAGAGCGGGGAGCCGCCCTCCGGCCGTCGGACCGGGGACGAGGAAGGCACGTCATAGGCTCGCATGGCTGTCCTCCTGAGCAGGTTTCGCAGAAGTGGCCCCCGGTTCTGCGAAACCTGCGACACGGCACTCTTAGGCAGGTCGATGGGAGGCGCGGGTCCGGATCGGCTCTCAGGCGCGCGCCACGTCCGCGGCAGTCTCGAATGGCGGACGGGGGAAGACGCTCGGGCTCGCGGCGACGCTCTCTTCGACCGCGAGGGGCAGGCTCAACCCCTGGAGCGGATCGGCGAGCAGCATCTTGTACCACTTGACCGTGTTGCAGGCGGGCGTGTTGCGCAGGAGCTTGGCTTCGATGGCGGTCTGGATCTCGATGACGGCGTCTTCGATCCGGTGCCGTGCTCCGAAGCCGAAGTGTTCGCGCGCCTTGGCGAAGCTCACATGGTAATCGCGCCGGTCGGGTCCGCCGGGCATGAACTCGATCTCGCTCGGCTTCGAGACGGCGTTCTTCACCGCGAGCGCGATATCGACGATCTGGCGATTGTCCCAGCCGAGGTTGAAGGCCTCCCCGGCGACGGCAGCGGCGGGAGCGCGCAATGCGCCGAGGAACGCGGCGGCGACGTCCCGCACATGGACCAGGGGGCGCCATTGCGAACCATCCCCCCCCACCGTGATGCGGCCGCGATCCAGGGCGTCGACGGTCATCTGGTTGACGACGAGGTCGAACCGCATGCGCGGCGACAGGCCGAAGACGGTGGCGTTTCTCAGCGCGGTAACGGCGAAATGGCCGGTATTCAGGGCGAGCACGGCCTCTTCGGCCCTGGCGCAGGTCTGCGCATAGATGGTGAGCGGGCGTAGCGCCGTGTCCTCGGTGAGGAACAGGTCCTGGCCGGCACCGTAGACCGCGCAGGAGCTGGCGAAGAGGTAACGGCGGACGCCGGCGCGCTTGGCGGCCATCGCGGCCCGGATCCGGCCCTTCTCGTTGATGGATCGTGTCAGTTCCGGGTCGAGGTCGCCGGACGGATCGTTCGATAGAGCGGCCAGATCGATGGCATAATCGCAATCGTCATAGGCGCGGTGATCGATGGTCCTGATGTCTTGCTTGACGATCTCGAGTTTCGGATGGCCATCATACTTCGAAAGACACGGCGTTCCAAAGTAGAACGCGTCGATGGCCCTGACCCTGTACCCGCTGCGAAGCAATTCTCCGACCATGACGGATCCAATATATCCGCCCGCTCCCGTGACAGCAATTTTTGCGTTCATGGCTCTCTTCCATCACGTCATGAAAACGATCTACTTCAGTCTTGATGTTCAATTTAATGTGATGAATTTGGTAAATCAAAAGAACAATCGGACTAATAACTATGGATCCCCGATGTCTTCGATAGTGCCAAATCAAGCCGATCTGGTGCGCGAAGGGGTTAGTCGAGGCAATTCCTGGTGCGGCAGGCATCCTCCACTCCGATAGACTGGCGATGCGCGCTGGGGTCCGGTGCGGGCGTGGCGCAGTCGTCGCGTCCTCCGAAGGGCCACGCGACGCGAGGGTGAACGGTTGGATGTGGCGGGCGGGGCGTCGCGATATCGCGTGCGAGGGTCCGATGCGGCCTGACAGGGTGCCGGTCGGGTCAAATGTTATGAGGTGTAGTTCAAGTCTTTATTGGGAGGATTGTCGCCCTGCATCGACCAGGTGCCGGTCGAGAGGGGAGGTCGCGTAAGGACTCTCAAGGCCGATTTGGTTGGATGCCTCAGCGGATGCTCATGCCAAAGCAGAACATCCCGACAGACCACCTCATCCTGAGGTGCCGGAGCGTAGCTGAGGCCTCGAAGGAGCCATCCAGTTGTCGCGCGATCCCTGGAGGTCTCCTTCGAGGCCGCTGCGCGGCACCTCAGGATGAGGTGAAGCCTTGGACAGACATCCCATCTGTGCGTTCGACCCTCTGAGCGAATGTTCCTGCCAAAGCCGAACATCCCATCAGACCACCTCATCCAGAGGTGTCCTTTGCTGCAGCAAAAAGCTTTGAGGGAGCCCTCCAGACACCAAAGCGATAACTGGAAGGCTCTCTCACAGTCGCTGCGCCGCACCTCGGGATGAGGGAACGCCTTGAACGAACGCCTCGACGGTATTGTTAGACGGTCGCCAACTCTTCGAGCACGTCGTTCAGAGACGCCACACCCGGATGATGAGCGACCAGACGGCTCCGGTCCCCGGCGTTACAGTACTTGATACCCCAGAGCGCGGCCTGTGTTCGATTTCGTACATTGATCTTCCGGAGGATAGCCTTGACGTTACCCTTCACACGCCCTTCGGCAATGGACAGACGCTCGGCGATCGTGCGGTTCGAATCGCCCTTGATCAGGCAGGCGATGATGCTGAGTTCCCGGTCCGAGAGATGGAACCCCTGATTGTCCGGGGGAGGCCGATCCTCGCCGGTGGGCGCGGGCGCCAGATCCTCCTCCTCGCATGGCGGGGTCTTCACATGCGCGCGAACCGACAGGTGTGGCACGACGCAGTGATCGAGGAGGATCAACTCCAGGGCCTGCACCAGCGTATCCGAACCGGCGCTGGACAGAAGGATGGCCGCCGCGCCGCATTCCAGCATCGGCGCCACATGCTCGGCTTCGCAGGTCGCGCAGATGCAGATGATGAAGCTATTCGGAAAGCGGAGACGAGCGTTGATGATCTCTTCGGTCGGCGCGTCCGCCGTCGGTTGAATACTCATGATGATAATCAAATTTGAATCAAATGTTTCGGTAAAATCCTGGACCTGGTCCAGGCCTCCCACCATGGAAACGACGTCGAAGCCGCTCTTTATCAAGATGTAGCGTAAACCTTCTCTGTAGAGCGCCGTTCCACCGCTAATGACGGTCGCCGGACGTTTTGCGGGAGCAATATTGAGTCGTGGAAAGGTAGTTCCGGATACATGAATCATCGCTGGACCCCCACCGATTCGCATTGGATAAAGCGACCGCTCCGTCTTCAAGTAATGTACAGTCTGATACATTAAATTGAGACTCTGGTATGAATTGGAACAATCTGATCGTCAATGAAAAATGGGTTAGCTAATCCTTTTTTGGTCATCCCATTTGATCGATGGCGGTTCCCGACTTCGCCGAGCCATCCGAAAGCTCTATGCGGATGTTAATTCGTGCTGGTTCTTGGTGCGAACATTCACAGGTGCACTCAGGGATTCCTACGGCGTCTCACATCCGGCGACTGTATAGATTCCGCTCGGATCATTCGGGACCGGTCATCCGCCCAGATCGTCCGTTCGGAGTAGGTCTCTTTCGATCTCCGATGACTGGCAGCGCGAGGTACAATCGGTCGCATACAGTTGCGGTGATGTGAGATTCGATATGTTGGGCAGGTGGTTGCACACTCATAACAACTTTGCCGGCTCTAAAAGATCGCTCGGGGCCGGCGATGCGGCGCAGGTCGGTTCGGTCCGCGCGCCGCTGCCCGGGGGAGGGGGGTGGGCCGAGTCGTTCCGGCACGACCATGCCGACCTCGTCGGCCCGAATCGGCCGGGGTCCCGTTTCTCGGGCAACCTCTATTGGCTGCTGGCGACGACCTCCATCCTCAGTGCGATCGTGTTCGGCCTCGTCGTCGAGACGACCCGGTCCGTGGGAGCGCGCGAGGCGCGCCAGGAGCAGGACGGGCATCGGGCCGCCTTGCAGCAGGCCGAGGACAGGATCACGACCCTCGCCCTGGAGCTTCGCTCCGAGAAGGACGCGGCCGAGATTGCCCGCTCCCTCCTGGCCCGGCAGGTCGATGAAGGACGCCGGGCTTTGGAGGCCGTCGAGGCCGACCTGAAGCGGACCCAATACGATCGCCAGCTTCTGTCCGCCCGTGCGGAAGACCGCGAGCAGGCGCTCCAGCGCCTCGAAGGGCAGTTCGAGGCCAGTCGCGGGGAGGTCTCGACCCTCCGGTCCGAGGCTGCCGATCTGCAAGCCCGCGCCGATGCCGCGATCCGCGCGCAGGCGCTGGCGGACGAGGCGCGCCGGGTGGCCGAGGCCGCCCTGGCGCAGGTCGGGCTCACCCGCGATGGCGATGCCCCGGCGCGGATGGAGCTGGCGTCGATCGATGCCGATTTGAAGGGCGACGTCGCGAAGGCCGACGCCGCGGAGGGCGGGTCCGGCGCGGCGCGGGCCGCTGCGGCCAAGGTCGGGGAGGTCGCGCCGGTGGACGACGCGCCCGTGAGCGACCTGCGCCCGAGATGGCTGACGCTCGGCGGCGCCACCTTCGCCTCCCTCGACGCCCTGGCCCCTGCGAGGGGCATCGCCACATCGAAGCCGAAAGCCACCCCGCCGCCCTCCGTCCTCCGCCGCGCGTCTCCGCGCACGAATCGCGGGCGGCCTCTGGCCAATGCCGCCGCGCCGGCATCGGCGGAGTCCTCCCCCGCCGCGAAGGCGCTCTCCGATGAGGGAGGCGCCGGCTCGATCCGCGAGACCCATGAACCGGTCCGGGCCTCGCGCCGTCCGGTTTCGTCGCTCTCCCGCCCGGCGCTGACCCAGGGGGCGCCGCAGTTGAAATCCGCACGCGGCGACGGGGCGTCGTCGGGGAAAAAGCTCAGTAATCCGAAGTAGTGCTTCTCTTGCGGGGATTAACGCAGCATTCTTTATTTGGAAGGTCGAGGAAACGAGTTCGGTCCGTCATGTGGCCTCGGGTTCGTCTCAATAATCCCTTTCGGGAATGACGGTCGGTACGATTTCCGTCCGGATCGTTGTTCCCTATTCGAACGTTGCCTCAATATTGAATTGAATCTTTCGTTGCTGTTCGCCGCAATCAAGTGGTTTGTCTCGATTTCAAAAATTAAAGACCTCGCTTCTTGTTTCAAGTCATCGATTCCAATGACGCGCAGCGTTGCCGGAGCCTGTCGAGATGGAATTCATCGGGAACCGTCCTCGGGACGATAGGGTCGCATGTCACGCCGAGGACGATGCGAGACCCACCGCCTGCTTCATCGGCGATGGGACGCTGCTGATCCGATGTGCGGAGCTCTTCCTGGCCGCCGGGCATGCGATCTCCGCCGTCGTGACGCGAGATTCCCGCGCCTCCGACTGGGCGCGCCGCGTCGGACTCACCGTCATCGACAAGGACGCGTACCTGAAGGCGGGCCAGGCACCGGTCGATTTCCTGTTCAGCGTCGGCAACCTCGACGTGATCCCGCCCGCTATCCTCGCCCGTGTCCGCCGCCGGGCGATCAACTTTCACGATGGCCCCCTGCCGAGGCATGCCGGCCTACATGCCACGACCTGGGCGATCCTCGCCGGGGAGACCTCGCATGGCGTGACCTGGCATCAGATCGACGAGACCATCGATACCGGCGCCATCCTGGCGCAGGAGCATTTCGACATCCTGCCCGGCGACACCGTCTTCAGCCTCAACGGCCGCTGCTACGAAGCCGGCGCCTCGAGCTTCGCCGCCCTCCTCGACGGGCTCGTCTCGGGCCGCGTGGAAGCGAGGCCGCAGCGGGGCGAACGCCTCTATCATGGCCGGCTCAAGCGCCCGGATCGCGCGGCGACCCTGGATTTCCGCCAGCCCGCAGCCCGGATCACAGACCTCGTCCGCGCCCTCGATTTCGGCCCGGTGCCCAATCCGCTGGCGCGCCCGAAGATCCTCACCGGGCAGGATCTGGTCCTGGTCCGGAGCGCGGAGATCGGTCCCGCCTCCGATCATCGTCCGCCCGGCACGATCACGCGGGTGGGCCCCGACCTCGTTTCCGTCGCGACGGCCGATTGCGAGATCGTCCTCACCGGCCTCACCACTCTGCGCGGCGAGCCGGCCGGGGCGATGTTCGACGTCGGCACGGTCCTGCCCGAGATCGAAGGGCCGCGCGCCGAGGCGATCACCGCCGCCCAGCGCCTCGCCGCCGCGCACGAGGCGTTCTGGATCGAGCGCCTGGCCGATGTCGCCGCGCCGACACTACCCTACCCCCGTCGCGGGGCCGGGGACTCCGAGGCCACGCCGTATTCCATCGCCATCCCGATTCCCGGCACGGCGAGCCCGGACGACGCGGCGGCGGCCTTCGTCGCCTGGATCGGCCTCGTCTGCGACACGCCGAGGGTGACCCTGGGGCTGAGCGAGGCTCCCGACGAGTTGGAGAGCGGGCTGGCGCCGTGGTTCCTGCCGGACCGTCCCCTGACCCTGGCCGTCGACCGGGACGGCTCTGTCGCGGAGCTCCGGGCGGCGTTCGCAGCCGAGCGCGCCGACCTCGCCGCCAGGGGCATTCTGGCCGCCGATCTACCGCAACGCGCCGCCTCTCCCGAAATGCGCGAAAGGGCCGTCGCATGGCGCAAGATAGGCTTGGTCCATGGCGGTGCGAAACCGGGTCTCCTGACGCGTTCCGGCTCCGAATTGTTGCTGGTTCTGAGCGAGGGCGAAAGCCGGGCTGAGCTCCTCGTCTGCGGCCGGACCTTCGAGGCCGAGGTGGCGCAAGCCATGGCCGGACAGTTCGCGGCCTTCCTCCAGGCCTTCCTGGCCCATCCCGAGATTCGCCTCGGCGCGCTCCCCCTCGTGCCGGAAGAAGAGGCGGCCATCGTGGCCGCGCTCAACGCCACCACCCTGCCTTTCCCGGACAATCGCACGATCCAGGACGAGATCGCCGCCAGGGCGGTCGAGCTGCCCGAGCGGGACGCCGTGGTCGCCGGGAAAGCCCGCCTCACCTATGCCGAGCTCGATCGCGCCGCCGGGGAACTCGCCGGCCGCCTCGTCGCAGCCGGAATCGGGCCGGGGACCATCGTGGGCATCTGCCACGACCGGGTGCCGGACCTCGTCGTGGCCGTCCTCGCGACCCTGAAGGCCGGTGCGGCCTACCTGCCCCTCGATGCCGACTATCCGCGCGAGCGCCTCGCCTACATGCTGGAAGATTCTGGTGCCGAGGTCCTGCTGACGAGCCGCCCCATCCAGGAGCGCCTGGCCTTCGCTCCGGCGCAGGTGCTCTACACCGCGGAGGCCAGCGGCGAGGCGCCGCCGCCGCCCGGGCGGGCCGGCGGGGAGGATCTCGCCTACGTCATCTACACCTCGGGTTCCACCGGCCGGCCCAAGGGTGTGGCGATCACCCATCGCAACCTCATGAATTTCTGCGCCGGCATGGATGCCCGCATCCCGCACGATCCCCCCGGCATCTGGCTCGCGGCGACGAGCCTGTCCTTCGACATCTCGGTGCTCGAGATCCTCTGGACCCTGGCGCGCGGCTTCTCGGTGGTGCTGCACGGCCAGCGTTCCGAGCCGAGTCCCGGCCCCGGCTTCAGCCTGTTCTACTTCTCGAACGACGACGCGGCGGACCCGCAGGACAAGTACCGCCTGCTGCTGGAGGGCGCGCGCTTCGCCGACCGCAACGGCTTCGAGGCTGTGTGGACGCCAGAGCGGCATTTCCACGCCTTCGGCGGCCTCTACCCCAATGCGGCGCTGAGCGCCGCCGCCCTCGCCGCCTGCACCGAGCGCGTCAAGATCCGCGCGGGCAGCTGCGTCCTGCCGCTGCACCATCCCCTGCGCGTCGCCGAAGACTGGGCGATGATCGACAACCTGTCGAAGGGCCGGGCCGGGATCGCCTTCGCGTCGGGATGGCAGCCGAACGACTTCGTCCTGGCGCCCGAGCGCTTCGCCGAGCGCAAGGAGAGAATGGCGGGGCAGATCGACGACATCCGCCGCCTCTGGCGCGGCGAGCGCCTGCCGTTCCCCAATCCGCTGGGCAAGACCGTGGAGATCGGCACGATGCCCCGGCCGATCCAGCCCGAGCTGCCGATGTGGCTCACGGCCGCCGGCAACCCCGACACCTTCGTCCAGGCCGGGCGGCTGGGATGCGGCGTCCTCACCCATCTCCTCGGCCAGACCCTGGAGGAACTGGCCGACAAGATCCGGCAATACCGCCAGGCCTGGCGGGATGCCGGCCACGCCGGCGAGGGCCACGTGACCCTCATGCTCCATACCTTCGTGGGCGAGGACGAGGATGCGGTCCGCGAGACCGTCCGCGAGCCCATGAAGCGCTATCTCGGCAGCGCGATGGACCTTGTCAGGCAGGCCGCCTGGACCTTCCCGACCTTCGTCCAGCGCGCGGCCTCCGACGGCCGCACGCCCGCCGAGATCCTCGATGCCGAAGACCTGTCGCCCGCCGACCGAGACGCGCTGCTGGACCACGCCTTCGAGCGCTATCACCGCACCGGCGGCCTGTTCGGCACCCCGGAATCCTGCCTCGGCATGGTCGAGGCGGTGCGGCGCATCGGGACCGACGAGATCGCCTGCCTCGTCGATTTCGGGGTGCCCACCGATCTCACCCTCGACCATCTCGAGCACCTGAAACGGCTGATGGTTCTGGCCGGAACCGTCACCACGACGGTGCCGGCCTCGGTGCCCGAAGAAATCGTCCGGCACCGGGTCACCCACTTTCAATGCACGCCCTCCATGGCCCGGATGCTGGTGGCCGATGCGGCGGGCCGGCGCGCCCTCGCGCAGCTCGGCACCATGATGGTGGGCGGCGAGGCCCTGAGCGCGGACCTGGCCGGCCGGCTGCGCGACCTCCTGCCCGGCAGGTTCCTCGGCATGTACGGTCCGACGGAGACGACGATCTGGTCGGCCGTGGTGGAGATCGACGGCGTGGAACGCGGCGTGACTCTCGGCGAACCCATCGCCAACACGGTGCTGCACGTGCTCGACGCGCACCGGCGCCCGTGCCCGGCCTATGTGGCGGGGGAACTCCATATCGGCGGGGAGGGCCTCGCCCGAGGCTATCTCGGCCGCGACGAGCTGACGGCGGAGCGGTTCGTCCCCAATCCCTTCGGTCCGGGACGGCTCTACAGGACGGGCGACCTCGTCCGCCGGGACGCCTCGGGAGCGCTCATCTTCCTCGGGCGGCTCGATCACCAGGTCAAGGTCCGGGGGCACCGGATCGAACTCGGTGAGATCGAGGCCGCATTGGCGCGGCAGCCCGGCATCGCCGCCGCCGTCGTGGTGGCGCGTGAGGATACCGACGGCGACCAGCGTCTGGTGGGCTACGTCACCGCCAGGGACGGCGCGACCCTGCGGCCCGAGGCCCTGCGCGAGGCGGCCACCTCGACCCTGCCCGCCTTCATGGTCCCGGCCGTGATCGTCGTTCTGCCTGCCTTCCCGATGACCCTGAACGGCAAGGTCGATCGCGGCGCGCTGCCGGCGCCGCATCCGTCACCGGAGACGCAATCGGCATCGCCCGAGACGCCGATGTCCTCGGTGGAGGCGCTGATCGCCGGCATCTGGGGCGAAGCACTCGGTCGCCAGGTGGTCGCCACGAACGAGAACTTCTTCGACCTCGGCGGTCACTCCCTCCTCGTGGTGCAGGTCCAGCGCCGCCTCGGCGAGGAGCTCCGCCGCGAGATCGCGATCACCGACCTGTTCCGCTTCCCCACGATCCGCACCCTCTCTCTGCATCTCGGAGGATTCGCCACCGGCCCCTCGGCCACCGACCGGGGACACGACCGGGCCAAGGCGCGGCAGGCGCTCCGACGCCGCCAGGAGATGCCGGCGACGGTCGCCTGAGCCCTCGGCCACCAGAGAATACGTGAGGTACGTCATGATTTCGCCGACCCCCGACACAGCAGGTGATGCACCGGGCCGGATCGCCATCATCGGCATGGCGGGGCGTTTCCCGGACGCCGCCACGACCGGCGAGCTCTGGCATCTGCTGAAGTCGGGACGCGAGGCGACCCATTGGTTCAGCGACGAGGAACTGCTGGCCTCCGGCGTCTCCGCCACGCATCTGCGCGACCCGCGCTACGTCAAGGCCGGCATGGTCCTGCCCGACATGGAAGCGTTCGATGCGGGCTTCTTCGGCCTGAGCCCTCGGGAAGCGGCGATCCTCGACCCTCAGCACCGGCATTTCCTCGAATGCGCCTGGGAGGCGCTGGAGGATGCGGGCCATCGTCCCGAGGCGTTCGCGGGGGCCATCGGCGTCTTCGCGGGTTGCGGGATGCAGGCCTATTTCGCCAACAACCTGCTCACCAATGCCGAGCTCGTCGAACAGGTGGGGCTCTTCCTCCTGCGTCATACGGGCAACGACAAGGACTTCCTCGCCACCCGGGCCTCCTATCTCCTCGACCTGCAGGGTCCGAGCATCTCGGTGCAGACCGCCTGCTCGACCTCCCTGGTCGCGGTCCATTTCGCGATCCAGAGCCTGCTCTCGGGCGAATGCGACATGGCTTTGGCCGGCGGCGTCACCATCGAGGTGCCGCACCGGCAGGGTTATCGCGCCGCCGAAGGCGAGATCCTGTCGCCGGACGGGCATTGCCGCGCCTTCGACGACGAGGCCAACGGGACCCTGTTCGGCAGCGGGGCCGGCATCGTGGCCCTGCGCCGGCTGGAAGATGCGGTCGCCGCCGGCGACCACATCTACGCGGTCATCTGCGGTTCCGCCGTCAACAACGACGGCTCGACCAAGGCCGGCTACCTCGCGCCTAGCGTCGAGGGGCAGGCCCGCGCGGCGGCCGAGGCTCTCGCCGTCGGGGGGATCGACCCCGGCAGCGTCAGCTACATCGAGGCGCACGGGACCGGCACGCCGGTGGGAGACCCCATCGAGCTCGCGGCCTTGAGCGAGGCCTATTCCGTCCCCGGCCGGCGCCAGTTCTGCGGCATCGGCTCGCTCAAGACCAATATCGGGCATCTCGACACGGCGGCCGGGGTGGCGGGCCTGATCAAGGTCGCCCTGGCGATGCACCACGAGGAACTCCCCGCGAGCCTCAACTGCGCCCGGCCCAACGGCCGGTTCGATTTTTCCGCGAGCCCGTTCTCCGTGGTCACCACGGCCAGGCCCTGGCCTCGCACCGGGACGCCCCGGCGCGCCGCGGTGAACTCCCTCGGGGTCGGCGGTACCAACGCCCACGTCATCCTGGAAGAGGCCCCGGCCGCGCCTGTGCCGGGTCCCGCGCGGGACTGGCAGATCCTCGCCCTGTCGGCACGGACCGCCGAGGCCCTCGACGGGGCGAAGCGCAAATGGCGGGCGGCGCTGGCCGATCCCTCGCCGGGTCTCACCCTGGCGAACGCGGCCTTCACCACCCAGACCGGCCGCCGCGCCTTCCCGCATCGCTGCGCCGTCGTCGCCCGCGATCCTGCGGGGGCGTGCGAGATCCTGGCCGGCCACACGCATCGCCGCATGGGAACGGGCAGCGCCGGTGCCGGGACCGTCGGCGCGGTCTTCATGTTCCCCGGCGGCGGGGCGCAATATCCCGGCATGGGCCGCGACCTCTACCGGGACGTGCCGGCCTTCCGCGAGGCGCTGGAGGCCTGCCTCGCGCTGCTGCCGCCCGATGCCCCGGACGGCCTGCGGGCGCTGCTCCTCGACAGCGAGCCGGGCGATGCCGCCGCGGCCGCCCTCCTGGCGCGGCCGCGCTACACCATCCCGGCCCTGTTCATCGTCGAATACGCCACGGCGCGCATGATGCTCGCCTGGAACATCCGCCCCGCCGCCGTCATCGGGCACAGCATGGGCGAGTATGCCGCCGCCTGCATCGCCGGCGTGATGTCCCTCGCCGATGCCCTGTCCGTCGTCGTCCTGCGCGGGCAGATCTTCGAGGCCGCGCCCGCGGGCGCCATGCTGGCGGTGTCGCTGCCCTCGGCCGAGCTGCGCGAGCGGATGGGTGACGCCCTCGACATCGCGGCGGAGAACGCCGCGACGCTCACGGTGGCGACCGGCTCCGTCCATGAGATCGCCGCCCTCGAACGGCGGCTGGCGGAGGACGGGATCGAGTTCCGCCGCCTGCGCATCGACGTCGCCGCCCATTCGCGCATGCTCGACCCCTTCCTCGACCGGTTCCGCGCGCGCCTGGACGCGATCGCCCTCCGCGAGCCCACGCTCCCCTTCGTCTCGAACCTCAGCGGCGCCTTCGTCGGGCCGGGTGAACTCACGCGGCCGGACTATTGGGTGTCCCATCTGAGGCAGACCGTCCGCTTCGCGGCCGGCGTTTCGGCGATCCTGGCCGAGCCGGACCGGGCGCTCCTCGAGATCGGGCCGGGCCACAGCCTCGGTGCCCTCGCGCGTCTCGCGGAGGGCGGGGGCTTCGCGCCTCTGGCCATCGCTCCGACCATGGGCCAGCCGGGGGACACGGAATCGGACGTCTGCGTTGCATTGACCGCGATCGGCAAGCTCTGGGCCTGCGGCCATGACGTCGATTGGGCGGCGATCCGTGGGAGTGACGACGCGCGCCGGGTTCCCGTGCCGACCTACGCCTTCGAGAAACACCGGCACTGGATCGAGCCGGTGCGGGCGGCGACGATGCCGGTGGCCTTCGATGCCGGGGCGGACGGGCTCCAGCGCCTTGAGTCCATGGAGAACTGGTTCTCGGTGCCCCACTGGATGCCGGTGCCCGTCGCCCCCCGCGCGGCCGCGCCGGACCGGACATGGCTGGTTTTCGCCGACGCCTCGCGCCTGAGCACCGCGATCCTGGCGGCCCTGGAAAACCGGGGCGCGCGTGTGACCGTCGTGCGTCCAGGCGAGGCTTTCAGCGTCCGCAACCGCCTGTTCCAGCTGACGCCCGACCAGCCGACCCAGTACCGGGACCTCGTCGCGGCCCTCGACCGGGATGGAATGGCGCCGGATCACATCCTCCACCTCTGGTCGACGAGCGCGCCGGACCCGTCCCCGGAGCGCCCCTGCGCCGAACAGGCACTGGGCTTCGACAGCCTTCTCGCCCTCTGCCAGGCGATGCAATATTGCGACGTCGCGGTGCCCAAGCGCCTGAGCGTCGTGACGCGGGAGAGCCAGTCGCCCCCGGACCATGCGGCCCGCCACCCGGAGCGCGCGACCCTGCTCGGCCTGTGCCGCGTCCTGCCCCGTGAGATGCCGGGCCTGGCGACGCAGCTCATCGATCTCGGCGGCGAGGATGTCCCCGGCCGCGACGCGGATCCGGTGGCGGAGGCCGCCCTCGTCCTGGCGGAGTGCGACGCGGAGCACGGCGTCGACCTCGTGGCCCATCGCGGAGGCACGCGGCTGGTTCAGCGGATGGTGTCCACGCGCATCGAGGGGCCGGCGGGGCTTCCCCATCGGCTGCGCCGGCGCGGCGTCTATCTCGTCACCGGCGGTTTCGGCGGCCTGGGCCTCGCCCTCGCCGGGTGGCTGGCGCGCGACGTGTCCGCGCGGCTCGTGCTGGTGGGGCGCGATGCCTCCGCCCATGTGGCGGCGATCCGCGACCTCGAGGCCGAGGGGGCCGAGATCCTCGCGGTGAGTGCCGACGTGACCGACCGCGCCGCCATGGAGCGGGTCGTCGTCGCCGCGCGGCAGCGCTTCGGCGCGCTCCACGGTGTGTTCCACGCGGCCGGCTCCATCGATGATGGCCCGATCATGGAGAAGACCGTCGAATCGAGCCGCCGGGTGATGGCGCCGAAGCTGGCCGGGGGGCTGGTCCTCGACGCGCTGCTGCCGGAAGGAAGCCTCGACCTGTTCGTAGTGTTCTCCTCCACCAGCGCCCAGATCGGGCCGCCCGGCCAGGTCGATTACGCCGCCGCCAACACCGCCCTGGACGCCCTGGCCGCCCGACGTAGTGATGGCCTGTCGGTGGCATGGGGAATCTGGGGCGATATCGGCATGGCGGCCCGGATCTACGGGGGGGCGGCCCTGTCCGGTACCCCCGAAGGTCACCCGCTCCTCGGGGTCGAGACCGGCCGCACCGAGACCGCCATCACCTTCCAGGCCCTCTACGACCCCGCCCGCATGTGGGTGCTGGCGGAGCACGTCCTCGACGGCCGTCCGATCCTGCCCGGCGCGGCCTATGCCGAGATCGCGCTCGCGGCCGCCACGGCGGGGTTCACGTCCTCCGGCGTCGATCTGCGGGGGCTCACGGTCGATCTACCCCTCGTGTTCGAGCCGGGCGTGAAGCGTCTCGTGCGCACCACGCTGACGGCCCTCGACGGCGGAGGCTTCGCCCTCTCCGTCGAGAGCCGCCCCCTCCTGGGCGAGGAATGGGTCGAGCATGCGCGCGCCACCCTGTGGCCGGGATCGACCCTGCCCTGGGCGGTCCGGCGGGTGGCCCGCCGGGCGGCGCGCCGGGAGGGGGTGCACGCGCTTCCGGGCCTCGGCTTCCCGCAGGGCGAGACCGTGACGTTCGGGCCGCGCTGGCACACGATACGCTGGATCGAGCGCGGCGATTGGGAGGCCGTGGCCGAACTCGAACTGGCCGCCGAGTTCGCGGGCGACCTCGACGGGATCACGGCGCATCCCGCGCTCACCGATATCGCGACCACCTTCGGGCTGCATCTCCTCGCGCCCCCGGCCGACGACATGGTCTACGTTCCGACCTCGATCGAGCGCATGCGGATCGCGCCGGGGCGCTGGCCCTGCCGGATCCGCAGCCACGCCCGGCTCACGGCGTTGCAGCACGGCGCCTCCGCCCGGTTCGACGTGGTCATCGGCGATGTGAACGGCGTGCCGCTCGCCGTCTTCGAAGGCTTCACCCTGCAGAGCGTGTCCCGCGCCGTGAAGTCCTCGCAGGCCGACGCGCATCCGCCGAGCCTCGAAGCGCGGCTGAAAGCCGGCATCATGGCGGCGGACGCTCCCGACCTGTTCCGCCGGGTCTTCGATTGCCGGGGCGCCGGGATCGTCGCGTCGTCGATCGCCCTGTCCGACCTGCGCCGGGAGGCCCTGTCCGCGATCCGCCCGAAGCCGCCGGCGGCACAGCGTTCGGCCCGGCCGGAGAGCGGCGAGGCGGATTACGCGAGCGAGATCGAACGCCAGATCGGCGGGTACTGGGCGGACCTGCTCGGCGTCCCCGCGGTGCGTCCCCAGGACGATTTCTTCGAGCTCGGCGGGTTCTCGCTCCTGGCGGTCCGGTTGTTCGCCCGCATCCGCAAGAACCACGACGTGGACCTGCCGATCGCCACCCTGTTCCGCGCCTCCACCCTGCGCCAGCTGGCGAGCCTGGTCGGCGGGATGATCGCCCCGGAACCCGCGGCGGACGGCGCCGAAGGGGCGGCGTCGTCGGACAAGGTGCTGGCGATGCCGGCCGTCGCCTGGTCGCCCCTGGTGGAGATCTGCCGGGGCGTGCCCACCCGTGCCCCGATCTTCTGCATCCATGGCGGCCAGGGCAACGTCCTGAACTTCGAGAAGCTGAGCCGGCGCCTCGGCCGGGACCAGCCCTTCTACGGATTGCAGGCGCGCGGCGCCGACGGGCGGCTCGCGCCGCTGGACTCCATCGAGGAGATGGCGGCCTCCTACATCGCGGCCATCCGCGAGGTCGATGCGCACGGTCCCTACCGGATCGCGGGCTATTCCGGCGGCGGGGTGATCGCCTACGAGGTCGCGCAGCAGCTGACCCGCGCGGGCTATTCCATCGCGCTCCTCGTCCTCTTCGACACCCTGTCGACCACCAGCGTCGCGCAGCAGCACAGCACGGTCGAACGGCTCTGGGCGGTCCGCCGCTGGAGCCTCGGCTACACGCTGGGCTGGCCGTCCCGCCTGATCGAGCGCCGCCGCCGCGCTGCGGAATTCGCGCGGGAGCGCTTCGACCCGAACGTCCCGATCCCCGACATGTACCGCGCGCAGTTCATCATGAACGCCTATCTCGTCGCGCAGGGCCGCTACACGCCCGAGCCCTATGCCGGGAGCATTCTGCTGTTCCGCTCGACGGACGCGTATGTCCCCTATCTCCTCGCCGGGCCGGATCTCGGCTGGGGCGGCCTCGTCCGGGGCGGGATCGACATCCACAAGATCGCGGCGACGCACGAGACGCTGTTCCAGGAGCCCGCCGTCGACAAGCTCGCCGGCATCCTCCGGCGCAGGCTCGACGGACTGATGCACTATCCCGTGCGCAAGAGCGCCTGATCCGCCCCGTTCCGCGATCGACGACACCCCGTTGCCCGGCAGGGAGACCGAAGATGGATCTCGTCGATCGCGCCTACAGGCACTACAGCGACGTCAAGCAACTCGGCCTGCCCGTGCTCCTGCGCGGGCTGCACCGCCGCGCCTCCTCCCGCGAGGCCCGTCTGGTCCGGACGGTCCACGGCGCGTTCTACATCCGGCCGCACACGTCGGACATGGAGGTGCTG
Organism: Methylobacterium bullatum; assembly: GCA_902712845.1. Lineage (NCBI taxonomy): Bacteria > Pseudomonadati > Pseudomonadota > Alphaproteobacteria > Hyphomicrobiales > Methylobacteriaceae > Methylobacterium > Methylobacterium bullatum. The sequence continues at coordinate 936,231 of LR743504.1, read as the reverse complement.
AGATCCGTCTTCGGCCGCATGGTCTACGACCTCGACCGGGTCCGCCAGGGGGCGGCCACCCGGAGCGAGTACGAGAGGATCTGCGCGGCAGGACACACGCCGATCGTCATCGACGGAGGCGCCAATGTGGGAATCGCGGCGCGCTACTTCGCGCGGGCCTATCCCAGGGCGGTCGTGCTGGCGGTGGAGCCGGACGAGGACAACCTCGCCGTCTGCCGGAAGAACACCGAGGTCTGCCCCAACATCTGCGTCGTCCCCACCGCCCTCGGCGGCCGGAGCGGCTGCGTGAACCTCGAACACGGCAACGGCGACGCCGATAGCGGGCGGACCGAGCGGGCGGACCACGGCATCCCGATCACCGTCATCGCGGAACTCAAGGACCTGATCCCCAACGGCGAGCTGCTGATCGTCAAGATCGACGTCGAGGGCTTCGAGAAGGACGTGTTCTCCGGCGAGATCGGCTGGGTCTCCGAGCCGCATGCGATCATCGTCGAACCGCACGACTGGATGCTGCCGGGCGACGGAACCAGCTTTCCGCTGCAGGACATCCTCCTGCGCGAGCGGCGGGAGATGATCCTGTCGGGCGACAACCTGATGCTCTTCAAGTCCCGCGCCGCATCCGCGAGGGGCGACACGTCGCACTGGCCGACGAGGGGGCTTCTCAAGGTGGTGCCGTCCGCGTGACGAGGCGGCCGAGCTTCTCCTGCCCGGCATCGCGAAAACCCGCATAGTCGATGGGCGTCCGCCCCCAGATGAAGACCGGCTTCACGTCGGCGGGCGCGGCGTAGGTGTTCCTGTCGAAACTGTTGCCGCCCTCCTCGATGATCCGGGCATTCGGGGCGGCCTCGTTCGTATCCGTGACGCCGCCGGCGCTGCCCCTGCCGGTGAACAGGATCCGGTTGTCGTGGACGCGGTTGCCGGTGGTCCTGTAAAAGCCGCCGCCGTCCTTCTCGCGGCCCTGGTCGACGAGCACGATGGCGCGGCCGTCGGGCCGGACGGTGATGGTGTTGTCGGAGACCTCGACGCCGCTCGAGGCCGCCACCTGGATGTCGGCCCCCCAGAACCAGACCGGATGGCCCGCGCCGTTGAAGCGCAGCGTATTCCCGCGGATCACGGCGTCGTAGGAGATCTCGAAGAAGATCCCGGCGGTGGAATTGTTCTCCACGGTATTCTTCTCGAACAGGACGTCGCGGCAATCGATGTCGCACCAGAGGCCCGGACCCGCATTGTCGTGGACGTGGTTCCCGCGCAGGACCACCTCCTGGCTCTGGGTGATCTTGAGGCCGCCTGCCTCCCATTCGGGGTCGAAGCCGGCCGTGTTGTTCCAAGCGATGCGGTTGTTCTCGATCAGGATCCGCCGCCCTTGCGCGGCCGCGCCGAGCTGGCCGTTCCGCTCGATCGTGCTGCCGGTGATCGCCCCGTCGGAGCCCACATCGACGCCGAGCCCGGCATTCAGGCGGATCTGCGAATCCTCCACGCGCCACCCGGTGCTCTCGCCGCCGCGGATCGCCCCCATCTGGGTCGGCGTGTCGTATTTCTCCACGACGAGCCCCCTGATCCGCACATCGGCGGCCCGGCTGCGGAAGGCGAAGCGCGCCGCGCTGACCTCGACGCGGCGTCCCTCCGGGTTGTCGGCGAGGATCGCGCGGCCGGCCGCCGCCTCCACCACGTAACGTCCGGGACCGAGATCGCCGCGCGACGCGACGCGGGTGAGCGGCTGGCCGTCGAGGAACACGGCCAGCGACAGAAGGCAGAGCGAGCCGCCGCCGCGACACCGGCCGGCGCCCACATGGCGCGGGTACAATCCGGTGAGGGACCAGTGCGGGCCCGCCCGTTCGAACTGCCGGACGATGCGCGAACCGTCGAGGACGCTGCCGGGCTCGCCGAGGAACGTCTGACCCCGCAAGGGCGCGATCTCCTGCATCCGGTAGAGGCCGGGGCCGATGCAGATGGTCCCGCCCTCTCCGGCGCGGATCGCCGCCCGCTGGATCGACTCGCCGGCGGCGACGCGCACGGCCTTGCCGGGGCAGGCACCCTCCGCGCCCTCTCCCCGCGCCGGGTCGCCCCCCTGCCAGAGGATCAGCGCGGCCAGGGGCAGTGCAAGGCAGAGCGCGCGCCGCGTCATGGCTCCCGCCGCCCGGTGAGGGGAGCGGGCGGCGGGCATCTCTGGCGGGAAGGCCTTTGCCGAGCGGTCATTCACCGGTCCGATCCTTCGGGAAGCTGTTCTCGCCCGCCGCGACAGTCACGGCCGGGTCGAGATCCCGACGCCGCCGACCCTGGGCCGGGTTCTTCGAAACTGTGCGGTTTCCCGCTCGCGGAAAGGAAGACGAAAAACGGTCTAGAGCGCCGGGGCGAACGGGTTAGTCCGTGATCTCACTTCCCAAGCGAAGTCGAAATCCCGCTCAATCGCCCCGACCAGACGGCGGATCGGCCGGGTGGTGGATGGAAGCTCCGCCGTCATGGCCCGCTGTCATGGCCCGGATGCTCGGAAGACGGCCGATCCCCCGACCGGAGCGTCGCGCCTGCTACGATCAACGAGGACCGAATGAACCGGGTTCTGGACCACTCGAAGAGCGGGGTCAGCGTCGTGCTCCGCCAGACCTACGAAGCCCAGACCCTGGGGTTCCTCACCGCGATCATCCGGCACCGCCGGGTGATCGTCGGGCTCGCCGCCGCCGCCCTGGTGCTCGCGACCGCCATCTGCTGGTCGCTGCCCGACAAGTACAGCGCCGAATCCCTGATCCAAGTCGATCTCAGCCGCGTCGCCGCCTCACAGGCCACCTCGCCGAACCAGCAGGCCGCGACCAGCCTCGATGCCGGGGCCATCGTCGAGAGCGAGGCGCGGGTGATCCGTTCGCTGGCCACCGTCAGACATGCGGTCGAGGACCTCAAGCTCCAGGACGACCCGGCCTTCGCGCGGGGGCCGGGCTTCGTCTCCCGCATCCTTTCCACGGTACTGCCCGGATCGGCGAAGGAGCCCGCCGGTTCCACCGCCTCGGTGGAGGCGGTCACCCGCGAAGTCTCGCGGAACCTGACCGTGACCAACGACACGCGGGCCTACCTGATCAACGTGTCCTACAACTCGACCTCGCCGGAGCGTTCGGCGCGGATCGTCAACGCCGTGGTCGACGCCTATCTGCGCAACCGCCTGGAGATGGGGGTGGCGGCGGCCGAGCGGACGAGGACCTGGCTCGAGGAGCAGATCGGCGAGAGCCGGCGCGAGCTCGAGACCGCCGAGGCGGCCGTCGACCGCTACAGGCGGCAGACCGGCTACGTGGAGGGCGGCACGCAGGGCATGAGCCTGCCGCAGCAGGAGGTGCGCGACGCCGTGGCCCAGCTCGCCGCCGCCCGGCAGACCCGGCTCGCCGCCGAGGCGCGCCTGTCGCGGGCGCAGGAGGTCTTCGCCGCCGGCGGCACCCCTTCGGCGCAGGACCTTTCCGGCGCGCCCCTGATCCAGAGGATGCTGGAGAGCGCGGAATCGGCCACGCGGGACTTCGCCAACGTCGCCGCGACCGGACCGCGTCATCCGGCCTACCTGCAGGCCAAGGCCAATATCGACGCCGCGCAATCGCGGCTTCGCGAGGAAATCAAGCGCGCGATCGGCAATCTCGAGAGCGACGTCAAGGCGGCCACCGCCGACGAGGCGAACCTCGCCGACAGGGTCGACGTGCTGAAGGCGAACCTTGTCGAGGGGATGGGGCAGGACGCGAAGTTGCAGAGCCTGCAGACCAACGCGGCGGCCATCCGCGAGCGCCTCAAGCTCCTGAGCGACGGCCACGCCCAGGCGCTGGCGCTCACCGGGATGAAATCCTCGACCACGCAGATCGTCATGGCGGCCAAGCCCGTGACGGTCCCGTCGGGGCCGAACCGGCTCCTGCTGATCTGCCTCAGCGTCCTCGGGGCGGGCGGCGTGGGGATCGGCTACGCCGTGATGATGGATCGGCGCGACACCGGCTTCCGGTCCGATGCCGAGATCGCGCACGAAACCTCCCACCGCTGCCTCGGCATGGTGCCCGAACTCACCGGCGGTTCGTCGGCCGCCGAGGTCCGGATGTTCGACGAATCGATCCGCCTCGTCACTGCGACGCTCACCGGAGCCCGCGCCCTGGCCGAACCCCGCGTCGTCATGGTGACGTCCTCGGTGCCCGGCGAGGGCAAATCGCTTCTGTGCATGGCGATGGCGAGCCTCCTGGCTCAGCGCGGCATCCGCACCCTCGTGATCGACAGCACGCCGCGCCTCCATGCGGAGACCGACCGGCCCAGCCTCGACGATGTCGTGTTCGGGGACCCGGCAGGTTTCCCGCTGCGGAACGACCCCGGCAAGGTCGTCGTGCTGCATCGGGCCGAGCACGGCGACCCGCACGACCTCTTCCTGACACCGGCCTTCGAGAGTTTCATAGAGCGGGCTCGGGAGAGCTTCGATCTGGTCCTCGTCGAGGCTCCCCCCGTGATGCTGTCCGTGGATGTCCTGACGATGGGCGGCCTCGCCGATGTCACGATCCTGGCCGTTGCCTGGAACCGGACCCCGCGCGAGACGGTCCAGGCGGCGTTGCGGCGGCTGCAGGACAATTCCGTGCGCCTGCGCGGCCTGGTCCTGACGCATGTCAATCTGACGGAGCACAAGGACTTCCGCGTGGTCGACCAATGCTCCCACTACAACGATTACCGGGGGCATTTCGAGGAAGCCGGGGCGCATCACGCCCGCGGCGACCTGCTGCCCTCCAGGCTGTCCTCATAGGGACCGGCTCTGCGGGCCCGTTCCCTTTCTGCACGACTTCTTCTCGGCGGCGATCCAGCGGATGTCGATCATGGCTTCGATCATCATCGTGTTCACGCCTGTGGGCGGAGGCGGCGCGCCGCTTTCCCGCGCGGCCGTGGCCTGCCCGACGCCGCCGGCGGTGGAGCCGGCCGGTGCTCGCTAGAGCGCGGGCTGCGCGGATCGCCTGGCCCCTGATCGATCAAGGCGTCGCGAGCCTCGGCAACTTCCTGTTCACGATCGCCCTCGCGCGGACCTTGCCGCCGCAGGAATACGGCGCCTTCGCGCTGCTCTTCGGGATCCTGATGATCCTCTACACCGTCATGGCGTCGGTGCTGTTCTATCCGATGTCGGTCCTGGCCGATCCCGCGGACAGGGACCGCATCGGCGAACTGATGAGCGTGAGTTTCATCCTGCTCGTCGGCCTGTGCGTTCCGGCCGGTCTCGTCCTGGCCGTCACGGCCTTCCTCATCGGCCGGCCGGATCTCATCGCGGCCCTGCTCGTCTACTTCCTCGTCTGGCAGGTGCAGGAGGCGTTCCGGCGCTACCTGTTCGTGGAACTGCGCTTCGGAGCCGCCGTCCCCGGCGAGATCGTCAGCTATATGGGGCAGATCCTGATCGCCCTCTGGCTGGCGCTCCGGGGTGACCTGACCTTGGAGACCGCCCTCTATGCCATGACCGTCACATCGGCGGCGGCGGCCGTCCTCCAGGGGATACAGGTGGGGTTCTCCCTGCGTCGGCATGCGATGATCCGCATCCGGACCGTCGCTCTCGAATTCTGGCGCCTCGGCGGATGGGCGCTGGCGAACAACCTCTGCGCCGCCCTGCGGGTCCAGTTCCTGTTCTGGTTCCTGGCCGCCCTGTCCGGGGCCGCTCTGCCGGCGCTGCTCCAGGCCGGCTTCAACATCGTCAACCTGCTCAACCCGCTCATGATCGGGCTCGGCAACGTCATCCTTCAGGTCTCCTCACGGGCGCATGCCGGGGGAAAGGCGGAGGCATGGCGTGCCACCCACCCCCTCGCCCTGTCGGGGATGCCCATCGTGATCGTGTTCCTGGCGGCCATCTTGGCATTTCCCCACGAGGTGCTCGGCCTCATCTACGGTGCCCACTCGCCCTATGCGGACATCGCGACCCCGGTCCGGCTCCTCGCCATCGCGGCCCTCGCCGCGTTCGTGACGGACATCGTGTGCGCCTATTTCCACGGCGTCTCGCAAGCCAAGCAGGCCTTGATCGTGAACGCTGCCGGGGCCGTGGCGACGATCCCGATCGCCATCCCGCTCATCATCGGGTTCGGCCTGAACGGAGCCTGCATCGCCCTCTGCCTCGCCAATGCCGTCCGCCTCGTCGTGCTGCACCTCCTCTTCACCAGGATGATCGCCACCGACACCGCCGACGCTTCCTCCGGCCGGGTGCGGGACCAGGCCGTCCCGGCCCGCTCCGCGGACGATCCGGGTGAGGCCATGCCGGCCCCGGAACCGATACCCGTCGGCGCTGATCGGGATGCGGGGGATTTTTCCCGGGCGACGGCCCTGGGCCGATGAGGCGGACGGTCCGGGCGATGGGGGATCCCGGACGCGGCCAACCCGCTTGGGCGCCACCTCGTCGCGACTGCGTCGTCATTCGCCCGATACAGGGGCCTCGCGCGCCTTCGCCGCCATCTCGACCAGGACCTTGCGCAGGCCGCCCATGTCGGTGACTGGCGCGGGATAGCGGATGCGCGCGGTGCGGTCGCCGGCCAGGAGATCCATGCCCTCGGGGTCGAGGCCGGTCAGGCGCCAGGGTCCGTCGCCGCCGCCCTCGCCCTTGGCGTAGAGGGCGAGCGCGTCGGCATGGTCCGCATTCATGTGCTCCACCGCCCCGCGCTCGCCGGCGATCAGGGCCTCGGCCCCCGACAGGTCGAGGCGGAGCTCGGCGGGCGTCAGCGTCGCCGCCTTGGCGAAGCCCCCGTTGAGATGCCCGGCGCCGGGTTCCAGGGCGAAGAAGCCGAAATCGGGGAAGTCCGCGTAGAGCTTCGCCTTCGGGTGGCGGGCGACGAAGCGCTCGCGGATGCGCGGCTCCGTCGTCCGGCTCACCCGGCCGGTGACGGTGAGGCGGGGATGGGCCAGGGGATCGCCCTTGCCGCCGGCACTGAACAGCAGCGAGGCGCGGGGATCGGCCAGGAGGTTGCGCGTATGCGCCGAGAGGCGCGAGAGCAGCATCAGGGGGGTGCCGTCCACATCCGTGGCGATCGTCACCAGCGAGGCGAAGGGCGTCCCGTCCTCGGCGTCGAGGGTCGCCAGCGCCCCGGAGCGGATGCTGCGCAGGAGATGCCGGGCGAGGCCGATGGCATCGAACGGGGCCTCCGAGGCCGGGAGCGGAGCGGCGGGACCCCGCCGCTGCGGCGGTGCCTCGCCCGCCTCGCCCCCACCCCGACCATCCTCGATCCGGTTTCCATCAGCCATGGTGCATCCTACTCTCATGTGGGCTCGGGCCGGGCTTTCCGACCGCCGGCCTTCATTCAGAATCGCGATGATAGGGGTTCTCGGACCGCTTGCGCGAGGCCGCCGGACTGCGGCACGACGGCCTCAGTCAAGCGTCAAACCGACATATCCACCGGGCAAGCTCGCTTTTTTCAACCGAAGTCTTTACACAGCCTGACTCTCCGCGCGAATGCGGCCCCGCTCCCGAAGGGTTCGCCAGCGCGTCTTGCCGGCCCTCGTCTTCCGAGGGCGGGATGCGGAGACGACATGAGCGAACCGACGTCCGCGAAGGCCGCATCCGAGCAACAGGGAACGCGAAATGCCCACCATCGCCCTCGTGGACGACGATAGAAACATCCTCACCTCGGTCTCGATCGCCCTCGAGACCGAAGGCTACCGGATCCAGACCTATACCGACGGCGCCTCGGCCCTCGACGGCCTGAAGCACTCGCCCCCCGATCTCGCGATCTTCGACATCAAGATGCCGCGCATGGACGGGATGGAGCTGCTGCGCCGACTGCGCCAGAAATCCGACCTGCCGGTGATCTTCCTGACCTCGAAGGACGAGGAGATCGACGAGCTCTTCGGCCTCAAGATGGGCGCCGACGACTTCATCCATAAGCCGTTCTCGCAGCGCCTCCTGGTGGAGCGGGTCAAAGCGGTGCTGCGTCGCTTCGCCCCCAAGGACGGACCCGGCGCCGCCGCGCGCGAGGCCGATGCCGCCGCCCGCTCCCTCGAGCGGGGCCTGCTCATGATGGACCCGGAGCGGCACACCTGCACCTGGAAGGGCGAGGCCGTCACCCTCACGGTGACCGAGTTCCTCATCCTGCAGGCCCTGGCCCACCGGCCCGGCGTCGTGAAGAGCCGCAACGCCCTGATGGACGCGGCCTATGACGATCAGGTCTATGTGGACGACCGCACCATCGACAGCCACATCAAGCGCCTGCGCAAGAAGTTCAAGGTGGTCGACACCAACTTCGACATGATCGAAACCTTGTACGGCGTCGGCTACCGCTTCAAGGAAGGCTGAGCCGGACGCACGGACGTCGAACTCCCTCGAGAACCTCACCGCCACGCGCCGCTCGCCCGAACGGACGGATTTCGGCGTCGCGTGGCGGTGTTTTTGCTGCAACCATGGCGCCCATTCCGGGCAAAATCTCCAACTTCGGACGATCGTGGATTCCCAAGACCAAGCCGACGCTCCGCAACGCGGCCTTCTCTCCCTGCCGCGCACGATCTGGCGCGGCATCGGCCAGCGCGCCTCATCGAGCCTGACGCGCCGGATCGTCGTCCTCAACCTCGTCGGGTTGATCGCCCTGCTGTTCGGCTTCCTCTACCTGAACCAGTTCCGGCAGGGACTGATCCAGGCGCGGGTGCAGAGCCTGCTGATCCAGGGCGAGATCATCGCCGGGGCGATCTCTTCCTCCGCCTCGGTGGACACCGACGCGATCCGCATCGATCCCGACAAGCTGCTCCAGCTTCAGGCCGGAGAAGGCGGCGCGGGCGACGACCCCCCCTCTCCGCTCACCTTTTCCCTCAACCCCGAGCGGGTCGCGCCGCTTCTGCGCCGCCTCATCACGCCCACCGGCAACCGCGCGCGGGTCTACGACCAGGATGGCGGCCTGCTGTTCGACACCCGCACCCTCTCCGCCCGTGGCGAGATGGGCCGCAGCGACGGCATCGTCGTGCGGAGCAAGCACAACTTCCTCGAACAGGCCTGGGAGTTCCTCCAAGCCAAGCTGTTCGGCACCGCCCGCACGTCGGTCCTGGAAGAGGTCGGCCCGGCGAGCGGCCACAGCCTGAAGGAAGTCCAGGTCGCCCTGGGCGGCGCTCGTGGCACCCTGGTCCGACGCAACGAGGCAGGGGAGACCAACGTCTCCGTGGCGGTCCCGATCCTGCGGTCGGGGGCGGTCAGAGGCGCGCTGATGCTCTCGACCCAAGGCGGCGACATCGACCGGGTCATCGCCTCGGAGCGGTTCGGCCTGCTCCAGGTCTTCCTCATCGCCGCCTCCGTGATGCTGGTCCTGTCGATCCTGCTGGCCGGGGCCATCGCCGGCCCGGTGCGCCGCCTCGCGGACGCCGCCGAGAAGGTCCGCCTCGGCATCAAGTCTCGCGAGGAGATCCCCGATTTCACCGGCAGGACCGATGAGATCGGCCACCTGTCCGGCGCCCTGCGCGACATGACCCAGGCCCTCTACCGGCGCATCGACGCCATCGAGAGCTTCGCCGCCGATGTCAGCCACGAACTGAAGAACCCCCTCACCTCCCTGCGCAGCGCCGTGGAGACGCTCCCCCTCGCCAAGACCGACGATTCCCGCTCGCGCCTGCTCGCGATCATCCAGCACGACGTGAAGCGCCTCGACCGCCTCATCAGCGACATTTCCGACGCCTCGCGCCTCGATGCGGAGCTCGCCCGCGCCGAGGCGCGCAGGGTGGACCTGCACAAGCTGATGACGACGGTGGTCTCCGTCGCCAACGAGCGCCGGCGCCCGAAGGACGCGCTCATCCAGTTCGACGTGGACACGCCCGCCGGAGACGTGGAGGCCCCCTTCATGATCTTCGGGCATGACAGCCGGCTCGGGCAGGTGGTCAACAACCTCCTCGACAACGCCCGCTCGTTCTCACCCCCCGATGCCAAGGTGCGGGTGGCCCTGCGCCGGGTCCGCGCCGAGGTGGAACTGATCGTCGAGGACGAGGGCCCGGGCATCCCCGAACATGCCCTGGAGCGCATCTTCGAGCGCTTCTACACCGACCGGCCGGAGCAGGGGTTCGGCCAGAATTCCGGCCTCGGCCTGTCGATCTCGCGTCAGATCGTCCAGGCCCATCGCGGCACGATCAGGGCCGCGAACCGCCCCGGACCCGCCGACGAGAACGGGGAGGCGACGGTGCGCGGTGCGCGGTTCGTCGTGCGCCTCCCCGCGGCGTCCCGCTAGGCGCGCCGGCTCGTGGAGCGGCCCCTTCCCGCGCCGGCCCTCACGGTCCACGCCACCTGCCTGGTCCTAGGTGAGGCTGGCATCCTCATCAGGGGCGAATCCGGCGCAGGCAAATCGTCACTGGCCCTCGCTCTCCTCAACCGGGCGCGGCAGGACGGCGGCTACGGCGCGCTGGTGGGCGACGACCGTATCGGGCTCACCCCCCATCACGGAAGCGTCGTCGCTCGCGGCCACCCCACCCTTTACGGCCTGATCGAGATCCGAGGCGTGGGGCTCGTCCGGGCATCCCCACTGGCCGACGCGGCCGTCATCCGCCTTGTGGTCGATCTCGTCGGGACGCTGCCGCGACTGCCCGACACGCCCACGGATTCGGTGGATGTCCTTGGCGTCGCGATTCGCCGGCTCATGCTGGACCGCAGCATCCGCGACCGCGCATTGGCGCCGGGTCTCGTGCTCGGTGCCCTTTTCCGGAGTGCGAGCGTTGCCCCACGGACGCACCTCAACACCGTCTCATGCGAATTCGGCTCTCCCATATAGCGTGGCGCCCACCCACATGACATGATCCTGGGGCTAGGAGACGCAAAACGTCACTCTCGTCTTGCGTCCGACCTTGCGCTGCACAAAATGGCGGCTCCCACTGGGTGTCGGAACACGCGTCTATGATTGGAATGGTGCTCGTCACCCACGGGCTGCTCGCCACCGAGTTCAAGGCTGCCCTTGAACACGTGGTCGGTCCGCAAAAGCAGATCGAGACGATCACGATCGGCCCCGACGACGATATGGAGCTGCGCAGGCTCGACATTGTCTCCGCCGTGGACCGGGTCGATACCGGCAAGGGCGTCGTCGTGCTCACCGACATGTTCGGTGGCACGCCCTCCAACCTCGCCTTGTCCTGCATGAATGGCGGGACCGTGGAGGTGGTGGCCGGAATCAACCTTCCGATGCTGATCAAGCTCGCCAGTGTGCGCGATGCCGAGCCCCTGGGGGATGCGGTGCTCCATGCCCAGGAAGCGGGCCGGAAGTACATCAACGTCGCCTCCCGCGTCCTCGCCGGCAAATAACACTTCCGCGAGACGAACGGACTTTCCCAAACATCCTCTGTCGGCTTATCAGGCAAGCGTGGCGATTTCGCGCGGCGTTGTCCCGGCTCGGCCGTGCCATCACTGGACGAGGATCGGGCCGGGCTCACCGTTGGCGCGCCGGCCACAGGGACGGGACAGGGACGGCACAGGCCCATGAGCGACGCTTACGACGACGACGATGTCGAGCCCGAGATCACGGTCCCGGAGGGCGGCCACTTAAGGATCCTTCCGGTCATCAACCGGCGCGGCCTGCACGCGCGGGCCTCGGCCAAGTTCGTACAGACGGTGGAGAAGTTCGAGGCTGCGGTGACGGTCACACGCTCGGGCGAGACCGTGGGCGGACGGTCGATCATGGGCCTGCTCACCCTCGGCGCGGCACAGGGCACCTCTATCGCCGTGGTGGCCTCTGGCAGCGATGCCGAAGCCTGCCTCCAAGCCATCACCGACCTCCTCGCCAACAAGTTCGGCGAGGACGAATAGGCCGGGAGCGGCCTTTGATATTGGGGACTATGGGATGATCAGGCCGCTCGCGTCTCGGCCTGCCGCCATACGATGGAGCCCGGGCCGGCGCCGAGGCGAAGGGCCGCGGCGACGATGACGCCATCCTTGCGCGCGAAGTCGACGCTGGTCTGGCGCCGCTGGGCGAAGCGCCGCGTCACAACCCTGACCATGGACGAGGCGGACGGATCCCGCACGATCGGGTTTCCGGACACCCGCGCATCGAACGAGAGATAGGTTTCGACGGCATCGCGGATGCGGAAGGGCTCGGTGATGCGCTCGATCTCGACGCCATCGCGGGTCCACGGTCCGGCGAGCCGCACGCCCACGCGATCCCGCGCCGGCACGACTTGGGCATCGGACGCATCGGTGAGAAGGACCGTCTCCTCCGGTGCGGGCACGACGGGGGGCGGTATCATGATCAGCGTCGAGCGGGGATGGACCGCCTTGACCGCCGCACGCAAGGCCCCCTCGACCTCATCGAGGAACTCGGGTTCGATGGTGGGCGCGACGACCGGACCGGGCGGGTACCAGCCCTGTGCCCGGCCATTGCCCCACAGGCCGTGCGGCATGGAGAGGGGAATGACGCCGCGCAGGCGTGCGAGCTCGCTCTGGCCGCTCCATGCGAAGGCGAAGACGAGATCGCGGCCGCCGGACTGGTGCACGGCCGCGGTGAGCAAATAGTCCGGGTCGGCGTAGATCGGTTCCGGCCAGCGGATACGGGTGAGGAGCGCGCGCCACGCGTCGATCTCCACCGGCTCCACCGCGTTGGGTCGCCTCAAGACGATGCGGCACCCCTCCGCGTCGACACGCGTCCCGATTCGCCCCGCTTCGACGAACCGGCCACCTTCGATGATGCTCAGCCCCTGTCTCATTCGGTGATTCCGCTACCAATGTGTTCCGAAATGGAACATCACTCTCCGCCATAAGGCCAAGCATGGTATATAGAATCAAAATGAATGCCGCCCAGCTATTCCCGAAACAGGACGGACCCTGCCGAAGAGACCGGTGAACTAGCCTCCGGGGATCGCCAGCGGATTGGCCGTCAGCGCCGCAGCGTCGGGCGCATCGATCCTCGGGCGCCCCAGAAAGGCATCCCACAGGCCGGTGACGAAGGCCGGATCGAGATCGCGCACGATCAGGACGAGGCGAGAGCGATGGTCGTCGTCGGGCCATGCGGCGAGTTGGACCGGCATATGGATCACGTGCTGGACGCCGTGGACCACCACGGGACGATCCGGCTCGTCGGCGAGCGCCACCAGCCCCTTCAGGCGCAGGAGCTTCGGGCCGTGGCCGGACCGCAGGAGATCGAGGAACATCTCGAAGGCGGCCCGCTTCACCGGCACGTCGCTGGTGAGGGTGAAGGCCCGGATCGCGGCATCGTGCCGGTTCACGTCGTGATGGTGGTGGCCGTGATGATGATCGTGGTCCGGGAAGGCCTCGGCGCCGAGCCAGGCGCGGACATCGTCGCTCTTGCCGTCCAGACCGAAGAACCCGCCGAGAAGCTCGGCCGGCGCCATGTCGGGGCCATGAATGGGCGCCGTGGGATTGAGGGTCCGGAGGCGGGCGCGCAGGGCGTCGCCCCCCGTGTCGACGAGATCCTCCTTCGCCAGCACGATCCGGTCGGCCACGGCGGCCTGGCGCAGGGCCTCGGGATGAGCGTCGAGGGTGGACGCGCCGTTGACCGCGTCCACCACGGTGACGACCGCCTGCAGCCGGTACCGCATGGCGAGATAGGGATGGTAGATCAGCGCGTGGAGGATCGGGGCCGGGTCTGCGAGGCCCGTCGTCTCGATGACGACTCGACGGAACGGCGTGATGCGGCCGTTGTCGCGCTTGCGCAGCAGATCTTCGAGGGTGGCGATGAGGTCGCCGCGCACGGTGCAGCACAGGCACCCGGCACCGAGCAGGATCATGTCCTCGTCCACCGTCTCGATCAGCAGGTGATCGAGGCCGATCTCGCCGAACTCGTTGACGATGACCACGGTGTCCGACAGGGCCGGGTCGCGCAGCATCCGGTTGAGGAGCGTGGTCTTGCCGGCTCCGAGGAAACCGGTGAGCACCGTGAGCGGGATCGGCTCTGGACGGCGGGGATCGTCGTTGGGAGACGTGGGCGGGGAAGGATTGGCCATGGAACCGGCCTACCCCGCCGCCGCCGCCGGCTCAATCCTCGGCGGATCGCGCAGCGGAGGTCCTGCTGGTGCCCGATGCCTTGGCAGCGCCCTTCGCAGGCTTGGCAGCGGGCTTGGCCGTGGACTTGTCCGCAGCCTTCGCCGCAGGCTTTTCCGGGGCCTTGTGGGCCGGCTTCGTCGCGGCTTTCGCAGCAGGCTTCTTGCCGGCATCGGCTTTGGCTGAGGATCTCGCGCCGCCCGCGATCACGGGCGTCGTCTCCACCGGAGCATAGGCGCTGGCGGTGGCCGGCACGGCGCCCTTGCCGTTCGCGGCCGGCTTGGCGAGCCTCGACGCCTCGCGCTTGGCGTTCGCAGCCTCGAGCTTCGTCTTGCGGGCCTCGGCGATCTTGGCGGCGCGTTCCGCCTTCTCGGCCTCGGCCTGCTCGTTCAGGGCGATGGCGCCTTCGGCCGGATCGCGGCCGATCCAGACCAGGATCGGCTGCAGGGGCGCGCGCGGTGGCAGGGCACGGCCCTTCAGGGAGCCGTTGTTGAGGGTGGCGAAAGCGAGCGCCGAGCCCACGGGCGCGGCGGCGGCAAGGATCGAGGCATTCTCGCTGCCGGCCTGCGAGGCGATGGGGCCGGGGCCTTCGTCGACCGGCAAGGCCTTGCGCTTGTCGCAGATATAGGGGCGCAGGTCCGGCGGTTCGGAGATGGCGGAAGCGGGCAGGGAATCGATGGTCTGCGCGGTCCATCCCGCCGATTGGCCAAAGCCGTAATCGAACAGGTCGGACGCTTTGAGGTCGCGCTCGCGGGCGCTCGGCTGGCCCATGACGATGGTGATCAGACGGCGGCCGTTGCGGGTGGCGCTGGCCACCACGTTGAAACCGCCCGAACAGATGAAGCCGGTCTTCATGCCGTCGGCCCCGGCATAGCGGCCGAGCAGGCCGTTATGGTTGGCCATGATCGACTTGCCGAACTGAATCGCGCTGATCGAGAACAGGGCGCGGTTGTCTGGAAAGTCGCGGATCAGTGCCCGGCCGAGCACCGCCATGTCGCGGGCCGAGGTCCATTGCCGGGCGTCCGGAAGGCCGTTGGGATTGGTCCAGCGGCTCTCGCGCATGCCGATCCGGACGGCGGTCTCGTTCATGAGGGCGGCGAAGCCCTCGACCGAGCCGCCGAGATTCTCGCCGATCGCCCAGGCCACATCGTTGGCCGACTTGACCATGATGATCTTCAGGGCGTTGTCGAGGGTCAACTGCGTGCCCGGCCTGAAGCCCATTTTCGAGGGCGGCTCGGCGGCGGCGGCGGGCGAGATGGTGATCAGGGTGTCGAGCGAGACCTTGCCCTGCCGCACCATGTCGAGGGCGACGTAGGCGGTCATCAGCTTGGTGATGGAGGCGGGGAACCACGGGTCGGTGGCGCCCTGAGCGTAGATGACCTTGCCGGAATCGACCTCGACCACGAGGATCGGCGCCGTCACCGCGCCGGCCGCACTTGCTCCGAGCAATCCCGCGGCCGTGGCGAGACCAAGGACGAGGCGGCGCAACAATCGGTTCGACATCAGGCCCGTCTCGAAAGTGAACGCCCCGACGCCATCTTGGCCGGTCCGTCCGAAGAAAAATAGCGCAACGGCCGAGCTTTGGCGAGGGATGCCAGCCTTCGGCCATCCCTGCGAGAGGGCTCGACGCGAATGCCCATCAACGCCGTCTCCGTGGCGAGACCATGGCGATGCGGCCGAACGATTGGTGCAATGCACAGGCCCGTCTGGCCGGACAGAGCCGGACATGCCGCGAGCGGATGACGGCCGTTACCGCGCGCGCATGGTTGCGTTGGGCTCTGCCCCATGGCCTCGGCGCGGGGAGGCGTCTATGGGCTTCACGTCGCGTCGCGATGTTGGAGGCGGGCCGTTCCCATCGCGGGACGGGGGCCTTCCGGGGAGATCGGCTGAGAGAGCAATGGGCTACGCGGTCAAGGAACTGTTCCATACCCTCCAGGGCGAGGGGGCCCAGGCGGGCCGGGCCGCGGTGTTCTGCCGGTTTGCCGGCTGCAATCTCTGGTCCGGCCGCGAGGAGGACCGCGCCACGGCCGCCTGCACGTTCTGCGACACGGACTTCATCGGCATGGACGGGGAGGGCGGCGGGCGCTTTCCGACGCCCGAGGCTCTGGCCGATGCCATCGCCGCCACCTGGGAGGGCGGCGCGTCTCACCATTATGTGGTCTTCACCGGCGGCGAGCCGCTGCTCCAGCTCGACCCCGCCCTGATCGCGGCGATGCATGCGCGCGGCTTCGAGATCGCGGTGGAGACCAACGGCACCCTGGCGGCCCCCGAGGGGATCGACTGGATCTGCGTGAGCCCGAAGGCGGGCAACGCCCTGGTCCAGACCACCGGACACGAGCTGAAACTGGTCTACCCGCAGGACGACGCGCTTCCCGAGTGCTTTGCCGCCCTCGATTTTCGCCACCACTGGCTCCAGCCCATGGACGGGCCCGACCGCCTTGCCCATACCCGGGCGGCGGTGGAGTATTGCCGCCGCGACGCGCGCTGGCGGCTGTCGCTGCAGACCCACAAGATCATCGGCATTCCATGAGCCTCATCCGGCCACCCCGTCGCGTTCAGATCCTGTAGAGTCGTCGTCCATGAAGATCACCCAAGCCTTCACCTTCGAGGCGGCGCATCGCCTGCCCAACGTGCCCGAGACCCATCGCTGCCACCGGATGCACGGGCATTCCTACCGGGTCGAGCTAACGATCTCCGGCGCCGTCGACCCGGCGACGGGCTGGGTGGTGGACTTCTTCGACGTGGAACACGCCTTCGCGCCGATTCTGCTTCAGCTCGACCATTACTGCCTCAACGAGATCGAGGGGCTGGAGAACCCCACCGCCGAGCATATCGCGGCCTGGATCTGGCATCGGACGAAGCCCGCCCTGCCCGGCCTGTCCTCGGTCAAGGTGATGGAGACGCCGATGTCCTGGGCCGAATACGAAGGCGAAGCCTGACCATGAGCGACGACGGCGCCTTGGTCCTGTTCTCGGGGGGACAGGATTCCACAACCTGCCTCGCCTGGGCGCTGGAGCGCTTCCCCCGTGTGGAGACCCTGGGCTTCGACTACAACCAGCGGCACCGGGTCGAGCTCGATGGGCGGGCGCCCCTGCGCGAGACGATGGCGGCCATGAACCCGGCCTGGTTCCGGCGTCTGGGCCGTGACCACACCATCAGCCTGGATGCCTTGGGCAGGGTCTCCGAGACCGCGCTCACCCGCAGCACCGAGATCGCCTTCGAGTCGAGCGGCCTGCCCAACACCTTCGTGCCCGGCCGCAACATCATCTTCCTGACCTTCGCCGCAGCCCTGGCCTACCGGCGATCGCTGGGCCACATCGTCGGCGGCATGTGCGAGACGGATTATTCCGGTTATCCCGATTGCCGCGACGACACGATCAAGGCGCTCCAGGTGGCCCTGAGCCTCGGCATGGACCGCCGCTTCGTCCTCCACACGCCCCTCATGTGGATCGACAAGGCGCAGACCTGGAAGATGGCCAAGGACCTCGGCGGCCAGCCCCTGGTGGACCTGATCGTCGAGGACACCCACACCTGCTACCTCGGGACACGCGGGGAACGCCACGCCTGGGGCTACGGCTGCGGCACCTGCCCCGCCTGCGACCTGCGGGCGAAGGGCCATGCCAAGTTCGTGGCCGAGGCGGTGACGGAGTAGAGTGGGCGCCTTCGCCTTCGCCTGCGTCTTCGCGGACAGCGGGCCCCCCTTCGCCGTGCCGGCCTTTCCCCGCCCTTCCTCGCGCGAGACGATCAGCGACATCCGTCCTGTGTCAGGACTGGATTCAGGTGCATCTCAAATCTTCGATCAAAAGATCATAGAAATCGTAGGATAATTGACAGTCGATTTTTCATCGGCGAGAAAGGATTCGGCGCCATTGCACGACCGGAGGGTGCCGTGCTGGAAATCATATTTTGGATCTCTGCCTCTGTTTCGGTTTTTGGCAGCATCGGGCTGATCGTTATATTTCTATGGCCTGAGAAGCGTCAGCATATTGAGTGGGACGATCAATCCGTCGATTGAATGAACACCATAAGAACGCTTGTCCCGTAGAATAGATCTTCGGGACAAGACCATCGGCCCGGATGCCCGATTTCGTCGAATTGGTCTTGCGTTCCAAGCGAACGCGTTGGTCGAGTGCGCCTGGGGTGCGATGCCCGCCTCGGTGACATCGACCCATAGGATATCGCTGGTATTGCCCGCATCCTCGCTGGGCGAGTCGGGGGCCGGCCCGCTAGCGGATCGGCTCGGCGAATTCGTCGTCAATCATCCCTCGTCGCTCCGGATGGCCGGAGGTTACCGGGCGCCCTTGGCGCCCAGGACCGCCGAGACCGTTCCCATCAGGATGTAGAGGTCGAGCCACGGCGACCAGTTGCGAATATAGTAGGTGTCCTGGCTGCGTTGGACGTGGAGATCGCCGTCGCTTCTCGACGAGATCTGCCAAAGGCCGGTCAGGCCGGGCGGCACGCTGGTGCGAAGTGCTCGGAAGTCGGGATCGAACCCGTCCATGTGATAGGCCGGAAACGGCCTCGGACCGACGAGGCTCATGTCGCCGCGCAGGACGTTCCAGAGCTGGGGCAGTTCGTCCAGGCTCGTGCGCCGGATGAAATGCCCGATCCTCGGCAGGATTCGCGGATCGGCGGAGAGCTTGAAGAAGCGCTGCCATTCCTCGCGGGCCGCCGGGCAGGATTCGAGGTGGGCATGCAGCCGGCGCTCCGCGTCGGAATACATCGTCCGCAACTTCAGGACCCGGATCGGCCGTCCATGCCGCCCGACGCGGATCTGGACATAGAACGGGCTGCCCGGATCGAGGCTGCGGATCGTCGCGGCGAGGATCGCGATCACCGGAAGGGCCACGATCAGGCCGAGGCCTGCGAAGGTGCAGTCGATCACGCGCTTGAGGGCGAGGTTGCGCGGCCGGTACAGTTCGCGCCGGATCTCGAGGCCGATGGCGCTGCCGAGGGGTTGCACCTGCACCCACATGTTCTGCAACTCGTGGATCTGCTGGGCGAGGACCGTGCGTGGAGCGGGAGCCCCGCCCGCCCCCTTGCCGTCATACAGGGCGAGGGTGGCGCAGGACGAGAACAGCAGCACCTCCACCGGCACCGCCGGAATCTCGTCGATCATGCCGAGGATGGGCAGCCCCTCTATCCGCACTGGCTCCTGCCCGCGCTCGGCGAGGAAGCCCACCGGCCGGAACCCGAGTTCCGGCTGGGCGAGGAGCGTGTCGGCCAGGCTGCGTCCGGCGGTGTCGGCCCCCACGATCACGGTGAGAGCCCCCCAGAGCCTCCACCGGATCAGCATGCTCCGCAACGCGGATTCGCCGTAGAAGCCGATCACCACCAGGAGCGCCGATACCACCGCGATATCGGCGACTCCCCGCGCCGACGGCCCCTGAGCGCTCACGACCAGCAGGCAACTGATCGCGTAGATGCAGACCCCGAGGACGCGCAATCGCAACCGCTCCGGCGGGCTCGGCCCATAGCCGGAATAGAGCCCGAACACCGCCAGGATGAGCACGACGCCGACCGGGGGAATCGGCACCGAGGTGGAGGGTCCCAACCAATCCGTCAGTGGCGGCCAACCGGTCACCAGCCAGGGCACTGCACCGGCAATACCCGAGAAGAACAGGTCCCCTCCGATCAGAACCGTCGTGACAATGGCCCGCCGCCGTCCGGGTCGGAGTTCGACCTCCACCGGTTTGATCCGCTCGATCGCAGGGCCCGTGAGAATGATGCTGTCGGTGGTGCTCATGGGAAGCCATTCCGGAAGTTCGAGGCCTTACCGACCCTGGAACGAGAGAAGGCGGGACACCGTGGCCACGGGGGCGAGGCCCGGCACGGCCCGGGAGCGGGCATCACCCGGGACGATGAGGCGGCGGGGCCGGCATCGCCGTGGAGGCTCCGTCGCCGTCGCGGAACCGACGGCTGAACCAGGTCCTGAGAAGCTGCCCGGCAGCGAGCAGCAGGAACAGGGGGACGATCTTCATGTAGCGGGCGAAGAGCCGCTTCGGTTCGCTCACGAGTCGGAACAGCCATTCGAGGCCCCGCTTCTGCATCCAGACCGGGGCCTGCCGCTTGGTGCCCGCGAGGAAATCGAAGGCTGCGCCGACGCCGATCATGACCGGCGCATCAATGCGTCCGAGATGGGAGGCCATCCAGTTTTCCTGCTTGGGCGTACTGAGGCCGACCCAGACGATGTCCGGCCGCGCGGCATTGATCTGTGCCACCACCGCCTCGTCCTCCTCCCGCGACAGGCTGCGGAACGGAGGGCAGCAGGTGCCGACCACGGACAGTCCCGGATTTGCATTCTGGAGGCGGGCGCTCAGCGCCTCGGCCACGCCGGGCGCTCCACCGTAGTAGAAATGGCGATAGCCGCGGGCCGGCGACAGGCGCGTGATCGCGCGCATCAGGTCGGGGCCGTAGACCCGCTCGGTCGCCGTGTGGCCGAGGAGCCGCGACATCCAGACGAGGGGCATGCCGTCCGGCGTGACGAGATGCGCCGCGTTGTGGATGGTGAGCAGTCGCGGATCGCTTCTGCTCTCGATCACCCCGTGGGCGCCGGTGATGCAGACGTAATGCGGTGTCCGCGAGCGGACGAAGGCATCGATGGCGTCGATGGCGTCAGCGAAGGTGATGGCGCTGACGCCGAGGCCGAGAACCTTGGGGCGCGGCATCTCCCAGCGTCCCACCGGCATGGGCGAGGTCCGCGCTGTCTCGGCGACGGTCGCCTCGACCGCCTGGTGCCGTTGGGTGGCCGGGCGCACGGATCGCGCCCAGCGATTCAGGTCGGCGCCGGTTGGCGAGAGATCCTGGGTCATCCCACGGCCTGTGTCAGGGGTTCGGAGCGGGCCAGTTCGCGCAGGGCGTGAATCGGCGAGCCCTTCTGGATGAGCCGGGCTTCGAAATAGGCGATCGTCCGCACCAGACCGGTGTCCAGATCGACCCGCGGCGACCATCTCAGTTTCTCCCGGGCACGGCTGATGTCGGGGCAGCGGCGCTTCGGGTCGTCCTGGGGCAAGGGCCGGCATTCGATGGTCGAGCGCGAGTTGCACAACTGCACGATGCGTTCGGCCAGGGCGAGGACGTTGATCTCGGACGGGTTGCCGAGGTTGACCACGTCGCCGGGCTCCTCCTCCACCGCCATCAGCCGGAGCAGGCCTTCGACGAGATCGTCCACGTAGCAGAACGACCGGGTCTGGGAGCCGTCGCCGTAGATCGTGATCGGCTGATGCGTCAGAGCCTGGACGATGAAGTTCGAGATCACCCGGCCGTCCTGCGGATGCATGTTCGGTCCGTAGGTGTTGAAGATGCGCGCCACGCGCACCGACATCCGATGTTGCCGGCGGTAGTCATGGAACAGCGTCTCGGCGCAGCGCTTGCCCTCGTCGTAGCAGGCGCGCGGCCCGACGATGCTGACATGACCGCAATAGCCTTCGGGCTGCGGGTGAACGTCGGGATCGCCATAGACCTCGCTGGTCGAGGCCTGGAGGATGCGGGCGTGAAGGCGCTTGGACAGACCGAGCATGTTGATCGCCCCCATCACGCTGGTCTTCGTCGTCTGGACGGGGTCGCGCTGATAGTGAACCGGAGAGGCCGGGCAGGCGAGATTATAGATCTCGTCGACCTCCACGTAGAGCGGGAACGTCACGTCGTGGCGAAGGAGCTCGAAGGATTGGTGCGTGAGCAGCTTATCCAGGTTCGAGCGCGCACCTGTCAGGAAATTGTCGACGCAGAGAACTTCGTTTCCCTGCTTGATCAGCCGTCCACAGAGATGTGACCCGATGAACCCGGCCCCACCCGTTACGAGGATGCGCTTCATTGTCGGTGCCCCTCCGGCTCATTCCCAGGACCGACGATCGTCGCGTCCGAGACTGGAACGAGCGTTCCGTCGGTGATCTCGCCCTACCGTCCCCTCGGGGAGGAACTCGGAGCGCCGCCGAACCATGGAGGACAATCATCGCACGCTACAAGTGGCGCATCCGGTGCATAGAGCAGGCTCAATGACCGAATAAGGAATAGTACCATCGAATATTGTCGCAATTCGACGCCGGGAATCATCGATTAGATTTCATATGATGGCCGATATTCGGAAGGATTAACTCCTTGTAGGGCCGGCATCGTCCGAAAGGCGATGCCGCCGCCGGAATTCCCGCAGTTTAGACTATCGGCGATCCTGCGAGATAGGCCTCACCAGACAAGCGGTCGGTTGATCCATGATGAGACAGCATCGACGGACGCGTTCGGCGCGCGTGCCCCACCGCATCGCCGCCCTCGCCCTGTGGGTCGCCCTCGGCGGAGCGGCCGGCGCCCAGGATTCCAATTATCGACTCGCGCCCGGAGACCGGCTCGGATTGTCGGTCTACGGCCAGGCCGAACTCTCGGGCGAGTTCGTGGTCAATGGCAACGGCGCCCTGTTCCTGCCCCTGGTCGGCGAAGTCTCCGTCTCGGCGATGACCTTGCCGGAGGCCCAGAAACAGATCGTCAGCCAATTGGCCGACGGCTTCCTGCAGCAGCCTGTGGTGAGCCTGCGTATCACGGAGATGCGGCCGATCTACCTCCTCGGCGACGTGCGCGTCGCAGGGAGCTACCCGTTCCGCTACGGGGCCTCGGTCCTCAGCGGCATCGCCCTGGCCGGCGGCTTCGCCTTGCCCGAACAGGCGCAGATCTCCCAGCGCACGGAGTTCCTCAGCGCCGACGAGCGGGTCCGGGTTCTGGAGGCGACCCTGCGCCTGCTCACGGTCAGGCGCGAGAGGTTGGAGGCCCAGCGGCAAGACCGCGAGGATTTCACCCCACCACGCGGCAGCGAACGCGACGAAGGCTTCACCCGTCTCCTCGCGGAGGAACGCGGGATCCTGAAGGCGCAACGGAGTGCTTTCGCGCAATCCGCCGAAATGCTCCGTGCGCAGAAGCCGCGGATCGAGGCGGAGATCGCCGGCGTCGAGGCGCAGCGCAAGGCGGAGGAGACGCAGCTCCGGCTGATCCAGTCCCATCTCGAGGATTACGAGAAGCTCATCAGCAACGGCCTGGCGCGGCGGTACCAGGGGATCGAACTGCAGCGCGAGGAGGCCCGGAACAAGGGGACCATCGCGCGGCTGAACTCCGAACTCGCCCGGCTCGATCTGGCGATCGGCGACCTCGCCCTGCGCGGCCAGGAACTCACCGATACCTATCATCGCCGCATCCTCGCCGAACTGCAGGACGTGACCACGCGCCTGACGGAAGTGGAGATGCAGCTGCCGAGCGCCCGCGAGATCCGGGAGGCGCGCCTCCAGTCCGGCGGCACGCTCGGTGCCGCCAGCCCCGGCAGTCCGGCGCGGAAAGTCTTCATCACGCGCGCCGTGGGCGAGCGGACGGAGACCTTCGAGGCGAACGAACGTGCGCTCCTGCAGCCGGGCGACATCATAGACGTCCGCCGCGAGCCGCCGACGAGTCCGATCCGGACGAGCCTGGCCCTGCCCGAACCGGGCTCCCTCCCTGCGCGCTGATACGGAAACCGGCGGTCCCCCACGGCCTGCACGGCGGACATCGACGCCGTTTGGGCGTCGCGAGCCGAATGACCCTCCGCCTCGCACTTGCAGGATGCATGTGGGCGCAGGCTCGCCCCCTTCCCCCGCCAGGGGTGGGGGCGAGAGCCGGCCGCCTTGGACATGCGCCTTCGCCTCGGCACCCGGATCGCTCGCGCGCATTGCCAAGGCTCAAATGTTACGAATTAAATTACATATCGAAGCTCAGTCTAGTACTTAATATTGTACTATTTCACTGGAATTTTAATCAATACTCTGCAGGATGTGAGTCTTCGCCAGTGTGTATCCTGAGTTCCTTGAAAGTATAGGTGAGATGCTTGCCGGAGCGTCACTCATGAACTCACGACTCCAGCCGCTCCAGGCGCCGTTGGTCGAGAACCGCCTCCTGCGGGCGCTTCCCATCGAAGTCTTCAGCCAGATGCTGCCGCAGCTCGAGGAGGTGGTGCTGACCGTCGGCGAGCGGATCGTCATGGCCAACGAGCCCATCCCGCACGCGTATTTCATCGAGAGTGGACTGGCCTCCGTGACCATGGCGATCGCCGAACGCGGCACTGTGGAGATCGCCGTCGTCGGGCGCGACGGAATGGTCAGCACCGCCCTCGTGCTCGGCATCGAGCATACGCCCCTCACCGTGGAGGTCCGCGTGGCGGGCCGGGCCCTGCGGATGGGCGCGGGCGCCCTGCGCCAGGCGATGGCCCAGAGCAGTGCCCTGCGCGACATCCTCCTGCGCTACGTCCAGGTCGTCATCCTCTGGACCAGCCAGATGGCTCTGGCCAACCGGCACCATTCGGTGGAGGAACGCCTGGCGCTCTGCCTCCTCCTGGCCAGCGACAGGCTCGACGAGGGCCGCGTGGTCATGACTCACGAGATGCTGGCGTTGATGCTCGGCATGCACCGCCCGCGCGTCACCGTCGCCCTGCACGAGCTGGAGCGCACGCGGATGATCGTGATGCGGCGCGGGCAGATCACGATCCGTGACCGGCTCAAGCTCGTGGAACTGGCCGGAGACAGCTATGGTCTCGCCGAGGCCGAGTACGAACGGCTGATCGGCCCCTTCATCTGAGACCGGAGGGTGCTGAGGGAAGCTCATCACCCTCCGCCCGTGCGATGGCGGTTGTCCGCCGAACGCGCCGAGGACGCATCGGACGCAGCCGGAGCCGATTGATATCGAACCTTCGCGTAAGCGCGGACCCTGGACGAGGCTATTCATAAAGCCGTCGAAACCATGAATTTCGAACGACCTCACAATCCATTGGCCAGCCGGAGAATCCCTGCTTAGGTGAAGCGGGGCGGCGTCCCATCGGGGCGCCCATCGACAAGGTAGAGAGCGGTGCGCAGGCGCGGAGAGCGGGGGCAACACTCGGCGGTGGCCGCCATGATGGTCTTCGCCCTCGCCATCGCGCTTCCCCTCGTGGTGCTCGCCGTGGTCACCACCGACTGGTACGTGACGGCCGAGCGAGCCCGTCTGCAGACCATGGGACAGCTCACCGGAGACCATCTCCGCGAGCGCCTCGACCGCGATCTTTCCGAGATGAGCGCGATGGCGAGGACGCTCGCGACCTCGCCCTCCATCGACGCCCAGGACTGGGCGCGGTTCGACGCCCAGGGGCGGGCACTGGTGGACACCACCGAATTCACGGTGTCCCTCACCCGCTTCGACGGCCGTCACATCGTGAATACGCGTGTGCCCGCCGGCACGGCCATGCCGTCCTCCCCCCGTCCCGACCTCGTCGCGTCCCTGATCGCGACCCGGCGCCCGGTCATCTCTCCGGTGATCAAGAGCGTGATCACCGGGGCCGATATCGTCCTGATCTGCGCGCCGGTCCTGCGCGGCGGCGCGCCGGAGATGTATGTCTCCATCGCCGTGCGCACGGATCACTTCGCCCGCCTGATCGCACAGGCGGAGATCGATACCCCGTTCTCCGCCGTATTCGTCGATGGCGCGAAGCGCATCGTCGCACAAACCGGCGATGCGTCCGACTCGTCCGGCCTCTCCACGAAGGAGCCGCGCCCGTCTCCGGCCAGGCTCCAGCGCCTGGAGGATTGGGAGAAGGCGGAGGCCAGCGTGAGGGAATTCCACCACCGCTCCGGACTCTCCGATTG
Organism: Methylobacterium bullatum; assembly: GCA_902712845.1. Classification (NCBI taxonomy): domain Bacteria; kingdom Pseudomonadati; phylum Pseudomonadota; class Alphaproteobacteria; order Hyphomicrobiales; family Methylobacteriaceae; genus Methylobacterium; species Methylobacterium bullatum. The sequence goes on along the minus strand of LR743504.1, from coordinate 910,713 downwards.
GACGGTGGTCACCGGCCTCGACCGGAATGCGTTCGAGGCCTCGCTCTATCGTTCGCTCGCGGTCCTGGGCTTCCTCGCCGTGGCGCTGCTGGGCAGCGGCGGGATCGTCGCCTGGATCTATGCCCGCCAGGTGGCCAGGGCGGTGCGGAACCTGAAGCGGGCCGCCGCGGCGATCGGGCGCGGCGACCCCGTCCACCTTCCCGCCAGCGAGATCCGTGAGGTGGAGCAGATCGGCCGGGCGCTCGTGACGGCGTCCCGCGTCTCGGCCGAGCACCACGCCGCCATCGCGGAGGCCAATGCCAGCCTGGAAGTCCGGGTGGCGGAGCGCGGCCGCGAACTCGCGGCGAGCCAGGCGCATTACCGGCTCCTCGCCGAGACCATGACCGACGTCGTCATCCTGCGCCATGCCGACTGGCGCATCGCCTATGTCTCGCCCTCGGGCGCGGCGCTGTTCGGCACGGAAGGGTCGGATTTCGATCCGCGCGCGCGCATCCATCCCGACGATCTCGCCGCCTTCTCCGCCGCGGATGCCCGCCTCGGCCCCGACCGGCCGAGCATCGTCTCCCTGTTCCGGATGCGCCATGCGGATGGCCGCTGCATCTGGATCGAAGCGGTCAACGACCTCCTGACCTCCGCCGCGCCGGGGGCGCCCAACGTGATCTCGACCCTGCGGGACGTGACGAAGCGGCAGGATCAGGCCGACGAATTGCGCATGGCCCGCGATGCCGCCGAACTGGCCCAGGCCAAGGCCGAGAATGCGAGCCGGGCGAAATCGGAGTTCATGAACCTCATGAGCCACGAGATCCGGACGCCGCTGACGACGATCAAGGGCTTCACCGACCTCCTCGCACACACGACCGGGCTCTCGCCCGATCAGGTCCGCTATCTCGCCCTGGTGGGTGCGGCCACCGACACCCTTCTCGGCACGGTGGACGACGTCCTCGACTATGCCCGGGCGGGGGAAGGCAACCTGCGCCTCGACAGCATCCCCCTCGACCTGCCCGCCCTGGTGAGCGGGACGGCCGATCTCGTGAGGCCCATGGCCGAGGCGAGGGGGGTCGCCATCGACGTGGCCGTCCCCGGCGAAGGCCCCCGCCACGTCCTGGGCGACGAGCGCCGCCTGAGGCAGATCCTCCTAAACCTGCTCAACGACGCCATTGGCACGTTGCGCCGGGGCACCGTCACCCTCGCCCTGCAGGGGCCGCGCGGCGCCGAGCCCGCCGAGCGCTGGCGCGTCTTCGTCACCGCCCATGCCGGCGAAGACCCGGAGCAGTCCACAGCCCGCACCGTGGCTCTCGACGGCAGCGGCCTCGGCTTCATCATCGCCCAGCGCCTCGTGGGACTCATGGGGGGCGGGCGCATCGACCGGAGCACGCCGCAGGGCGAGACGGCGGCCTACCGGTTCTCCCTCTCCCTTGCGCCGGCGCCCGTGCTGACACGCGCCGCGCCGGCTCCGAGCCCGACCGCGCCCGAGGCCGGCCGCATCCTCGTGGTGGAGGACAACCCGATCAACCGGGAGGTCGTCCAGGCGATGCTGAAGCGCCTGGGTTACGGCGTCGACATGGTCACCGACGGAGAGGCGGCCATCCTGGCGGTGCAGGCCTGCGCCTACGACCTCGTCCTCATGGACGTGTCGATGCCCGGAATGGACGGGACCACGGCCATCCGGCGCATCCGCTCCCTGCGGCACCCGGCGCGCCGGGTGCCGATCGTGGCCATGAGTGCCAGCATGATGCCGGACCGGGTCCGGGCCCTCACGGAGGCCGGCGCCAACGGCCAACTTGGCAAGCCGTTCGATCTCCCGACCCTGTCGCGGGTGGTCGGCGACCGGATCTCCTCCATCGTCCTGCGCGAGAGCAGCGAGGACACGCCGATGCCGGAACGGCCGCCGATCTTCGACCGGACCGCCTTCGACGCCCTGATCGCCGGGATGGGCGAGGAGGCCGCCCGCGAGGACGTGCGTGCCTTCGTCAGGCTCGTCGACCGTTTCGGCCCCGACACGGACGCGGTGAGCGCGGAAACCCTCGCCGCCCGGGCCGACAGGACGGGATTCCGCGACCTCGCCAAGGCCTGCCGGACCTTCGCCGCGCTGCCCGCCGGTGCCGCGCGGGACGAGGCCCACGGGCGCTGCCTCATCGCCCGCGACCTGATGAACCGCATGGTCCACGAGATCACGGGGCCGACCATGCCCGAGATCCGCCAGACGGTGGCCCTGCTCTGAGACCCGTCGCGCCCGGAACCGAGGGGCGCGACCACGTGCGGATGCGGCTCCGCTTGGCGTGCCGGGGCCACACTGCTATCTCCCGACACGCGTCCACACACCGAAAAGCCGTGCGCCGGGCCCGTCCTTACGCCGACGGACCGCGACCGCGCCGGAGACAGACCCCTCGATGACCACCGTCCCCATCGACAACATCCGTAATTTTTCCATCGTCGCGCATATCGACCACGGCAAGTCGACGCTGGCGGATCGGCTGATCCAGACCACCGGCACGGTGGCGCTCCGCGACATGAGCGAGCAGATGCTCGACTCCATGGACATCGAGAAGGAGCGCGGCATCACCATCAAGGCGCAGACCGTGCGCCTCGAATACAAGGCGGAGGACGGCAAGAACTACGTCCTCAACCTGATGGACACGCCCGGCCACGTGGACTTCGCCTACGAAGTCTCACGCTCGCTCGCGGCCTGCGAGGGCTCGCTGCTGGTGGTGGACGCGTCCCAGGGCGTCGAGGCGCAGACGCTGGCCAACGTCTACCAGGCGCTGGACGCCAACCACGAGATCGTGCCCGTCCTCAACAAGATCGACCTGCCGGCCGCCGAGCCCGAGCGCATCCGTGCCCAAATCGAGGAGGTGATCGGCATCGACGCCTCCGAGGCGGTGGCGATTTCGGCCAAGAGCGGCCTCAACATCGAGGCGGTGCTGGAGGCCATCGTCAAGCGCCTGCCGCCGCCCAAGGGCGACCGCGACGCGCCCCTCAAGGCCCTCTTGGTGGACAGCTGGTACGACGTCTATCTCGGCGTCGTCGTGCTGGTGCGCATCGTCGATGGCGTGCTCAAGAAGGGCATGAACATCCGCATGATGCGGGCCGATGCGGTGCACGGCGTCGACAAGATCGGCGTGTTCCGGCCGAAAATGGCCGATATCGGCGAGCTCGGCCCCGGCGAAGTCGGCTTCTTCACCGGCTCGATCAAGGAGGTCGCCGACACCCGCGTGGGCGACACGCTCACGGAAGACAAGCGCCCCTGCAAGGAGATGCTGCCGGGCTTCAAGGACGTGCAGTCGGTGGTGTTCTGCGGGCTGTTCCCGGTAGATGCCGCCGAGTTCGAGACCCTGCGCAGTGCCATGAGCAAGCTGCGCCTCAACGATGCGAGCTTCTCCTACGAGATGGAGACCTCGGCGGCGCTCGGCTTCGGCTTCCGCTGCGGCTTCCTCGGGCTGCTGCATCTCGAGATCATCCAGGAGCGCCTGGAGCGCGAGTTCAACCTCGACCTGATCTCGACGGCCCCTTCCGTGGTCTACCGTCTGCAGATGACCGACGGGACGATCAAGGAGCTGCACAACCCGGCCGACATGCCGGACGTGATGAAGATCACCGCCATCGAGGAGCCGTGGATCCGCGCCACCATCCTCACCCCCGACGAGTATCTCGGCGGCGTCCTGAAACTCTGCCAGGACCGGCGCGGCACTCAGGTCGACCTCAACTACGTCGGCAAGCGCGCCATGGTGGTCTACGACCTGCCGCTCAACGAGGTGGTGTTCGATTTCTACGACCGCCTGAAATCGATCTCGAAGGGCTACGCCTCGTTCGACTACCACATCTCGGATTACCGCGAGGGCGACCTCGTGAAGATGTCGATCCTCGTCAATGCCGAGCCGGTGGATGCTCTCTCCATGCTCGTCCACCGCAGCCGCGCCGAGCATCGCGGCCGCGCCATGTGCGAGAAGCTGAAGGACCTCATCCCCCGCCACCTGTTCCAGATCCCGGTCCAGGCGGCGTTGGGGGGCAAGATCATCGCCCGCGAGACCATCAAGGCCCTCTCCAAGGACGTCACCGCCAAGTGCTACGGCGGCGACATCTCGCGCAAGCGCAAGCTCCTCGACAAGCAGAAGGAGGGCAAGAAGAAGATGCGCCAGTTCGGCCGCGTGGAGATCCCGCAGGAGGCGTTCATCGCCGCCCTGAAGATGGACGATTGAGACGGAGCCGGAGCCTCCGTCTCCACCTAAGGTTGTGCTTCGGCGCGTTTAACACCGCATTAAGCCCTGTGGTTTAGACCCGGCGGTATGCTGTGTCCCGGCTGGAGAGTCGGGTAACATGGTCTGAACCAGGCACCTTCGGGTGACTTGGGAGGAGATGCCGATGGTCCTGCTGCGCCGATTCGCTCGCAGGTTCCGCTCAGCCCGCGTCTGGATCGTGTTCGGAATCCTGGCGCCGGTCGGTATGCTCATGGTGTCGGCCATCATGCTGCTCGACCTGCGTAAGGACGCCTGGGAGAAGGCCGAGCAGACCTCGCGGAACCTACTCCAGATCATCGAACGGGACATCGCCCGCAACATCGAGATCATCGATCTGTCGCTGCAGGGCGTCACCGAGAACCTGAAACTCCCTGCGCTCGCCGATCTGTCGCCGGAACTGCGCCAGCTGATCCTGTTCGATCGGGCGATCTCGGCACAGGACATGGGGGTGATCCTCGTCCTCGACGAGCGGGGCGACAGCATTCTCGACGCCCACGCCATCCCGGCGCGCCACACCAACAATGTCGACCGCGACTACTTCAAGACCCACAAGGCAGAGGGCGGTCGGGGCCTGCTGATCAGCCAGCCGCTGATGTCGCGTCTGACGGGCGCACGCGTCATGGTGCTGAGCCGTCGCGTCGACAAGCCGGACGGGTCGTTCGGCGGGGTGGTCCTGGGAACCCTGAAGCTGTCGTACTTCACGCGGTTGTTCGACCGCCTGGGCCTTGGGCGCGACGGTGCGATCAACCTGTACCTGCACGATGGTACGCGCGTCATGCGCTACCCGAACCGGGACTCCGATTTCGGGACGAGCCTCGCCGGAACCGCCAATTTCGAGCGGTTCGCCCGCGAGGGCAGCGGCAGCTTCGTCGGAACCTCCAGCCTTGACGGGGTGGACCGGCACTATGCCTTCACGCAGGTCGGGACCTTGCCGTTGATCCTCAACGTCGCCCTCGCCGTTGAGGAAATCGAAGCCGAATGGCGCGCGAAGGCCATCGTCATCACGGCCATCGTGGTCGTGCTCTGTGGCCTGACCATTTGCCTTTCTCTGCTGTTCGGACGGGAGTTGGAGCGGCGCGGCGCGATGCAGGTCGAACTCGTCCGACAGTCGCTCACCGATGCGTTGACCGGCCTGCCGAACCGCCGCCGGTTCGAGGAGGCCCTGACCGCCCTGCGGGGCGATGCCGGCCATGCGGCCCGCCCCTTCGCGCTGCTGGTCATCGATGCCGATCACTTCAAGCGCTTCAACGACCGCTATGGGCATGCGGTGGGCGACGAGGTGCTGCGCGGCCTCGCCCGCTGCCTGTTGGAGAGCATTCACCGTCCCGTCGATCTCGTCTGCCGGGTGGGCGGCGAGGAATTCGCGATCCTGCTGCAGGATGGCGACGAGGACGAAGCCCTACGCATCGCCGAACGGGTCCATGCCAGGGTGGCGCTCCTCGCGGTGGAGGCGGCCGGGATCGAAGCCGGATCGGTGACCGTGAGCATCGGCGTCGCGACCATGGGCGCGCCGGGGGCCGACCCCCTCACGCCGTCGGACCTGTTCAGTCTCGCGGACGCCGCGCTCTACGAGGCAAAGGCCAACGGCCGCAACCAGACCCGGTTCGTCGAGCGCCGTCGCGGCGTGGTGGACCGGCGGCAGGCGAGCTTTCGTCTGGCGGGCGCCTGACGGCGCGCATCACCGCCCCTGGCCGATGCCGGAGCCGTTGGCGACCGCAATCCCGGGACGGGCCTTCAACGGGCCGAGACGGCCAGTTGCCGCGCCGCTTCGCCGAGGTCGCGACCCTGGTCGCGCAGGTGGCCGGAGGTCGCCCCGAGGGCCTGTGACGAGGCCAGCGCTTCCTCGGTCGTGGCGCGCAGGGCGTCGAGGTGGCGGGCCGCCTCGAAGATCGTGCCGCGCACCCGCGACACGCCTTCGGCGATGCCGCCCGCAGCCTCTTGGTGGGAGGCGCTGACGCGGGAAATGTCGGCCGCGCTGACGCGGACGGATGTCACCTCGTCCCGCACCGAGGCGAGGGAGGCGGTCGATTGAGCAGCGACCTCCCTGAGGCGAGCGATCTGCTCCGAGATCTCGGCAGTCGCGGTGCTGACGCGGTTCGAGAGGTCCTTCACCTCCGCGGCCACCACCGAGAAGCCACGTCCGGCGGTGCCCGCGCGGGCCGCCTCGATCGTGGCGTTGAGGGCCAGGAGGTTGGTCTGGGCGGCAATGGTGCCGATGAGGTCGCTGATCTGCCCGATGCCGGCGATGCGGTCCTGGAGTTCGGAGAAGACGTCCACCGCCTGGCCCAGGATGCCGCTCGTCCGGTCTGCGATGATCTCGACCTGTCCGGCATGGGCGCTCGCCTCGCGCGAGAGCGCGACGAGGCCCTGCGCGGCATCCGACACGCCGTCGATGTCGCGGGAGGCGGCGAGGTTCGCCCGGTCCACCTGGGCGCGGCTCTCGTCCACGGACTCTGCTACGGTCAGGACCGTGCGGGCGCCCGCCTCCACCTGCATGGTCGTGTCCGCGAGCCCTGAGGCGATCCCGTCGAGGGCCGCCATAAGCGAGCGGACGCGCTCGCGCTGGGCATGGTCGGTGACCGTGATGGCGAGGCGGTCGGCCACGTAGGCCATCAGTTCGAGCAGGGCTTCGCTCAACTCCGCCTGCTCGCGGGAGAAGAATTCCAGCACGATCTCCACCCGGTCACCGATGCGGACCGGGAACATGAAGCAGCCGCGTACGCCGTTTTCCCGCGCCGCCGTCGCGCGGAGGAAGCCGGGCACAACCGTCACGTCCTCGCAGGAGATCGCGCGTCCCTCCGCGCAGACGCGCCCCACCAGCCCTTGGCCGGGGGCGAAGACCGCCCGCTCCGAACTGGCGACGAAGGCGTCCGTCCGCCCCGGCTCGTCGGACGGGGCGAGGTACCACGCCCTCATCGACACCATTCCACCCACGTCCACGCCGTCCTGATCCATGCGTCGGTAGGCATGGGCGATCGGCCATTCGGTGAAGCGGCCGACGATGGCGAGGCAATCGACGACGGCGGTCTCCGGCGTCGGCGCGGTGCTGCAGGCACGCGAAATCGCGTTCAGGAAAGCGAGCACCGCGCCGAGGTCGTGTGACAGCATCCCGTCCGCACGTGGGGTCTCGTCCCGCCGCAGACCGGTCCTGCCGAGCCATCCGTCGACGATCGACCTGACCATGAAACCCTCACGCGAGCCTTGCGAGCCTGTCGGTCCGGGCGCCTGGAAACCGGGCCCGGTCGGCAGCCTCTTTGCGGCTGGAACGTAGCTTCGCATTCCTTGATCAAGCCTTCGGTTCATCACGCGCGACCGCGCAATTTGGTATCAATCCTGCGCAAATTCTCATCAAAGATCAGGTGCGACCGTCCCCGGTGCCGGGAGTTCATGGCGGTTCCGGTCCGTGCGGAGTTTGGAGTGTACCCGCGACGGCCTTCCCCAAGGCGCACCTCGCCATTCTCGATTGCTTCTCCGCGCTCGTGCGCTTCGGCCCCAGTTCCTTCGCCCTTTGCCCTTCGCCCCTCGGCAAGGGCGCCCCCCACAAGCATCATGCTCTCGACCCTTGATGGACAACCTGAGGTATACTAACCCGCTTCTCTCTCCTGAGGAGGCGTGGATGTCGATCGACGGTGATTCCCTGAGCGCGATCGTCGCGGAACTCTCGATCCGCCCAGGACATGAGAAGGTCAGGGCTCTGCTCTACCGCCTTCTGACCGAGGCGTTGGGCGCCAAGAGCGAGCAGATCTTCTTCGAGAGAAAGATACCTGAGGTTAGGGGTCGTCTCGATGCCCTGCTCGGCCGGACGATCATCGAGATCAAGTCGGACCTGCGCCGGGAGGCCAGGGACGCCGAGGCCCAGCTCACCCGCTACCTGCCCGAACGCGAGGGGGCCACCGGCCAGCGTTACGTGGGCCTCGCCACCGACGGCGCCAGCTTCACCGCCTACGAGATGCGGGACGGCGCCCTGGTGCGACTCACCGAGTACGAGGTGAAGCCGGCGGATGCCCGTGGCCTCACCGCCTGGCTCGAAGGGGTCATCGCGGTCCTCGACTGGCTGCCGGCAGATGCGGCCGGGATCACCAACGAACTCGGCCGCCAGAGCGCCGCTTTCGCGCGGACCCTCGGCCTCCTCGCCAAGGCCTGGGAGGCGCTGGCGGCGGACCCCGAGGCGGTCCTGAAGCGGCAGCTCTGGTCGCGCCATCTCGGCTTCGTCTACGGCAAGGCCATCGACGACGACACACTCTGGCTCCAGCACACCTACCTCGTCATCCTCGCCAAGGCGATCGCCGCCGGAACCATGGGCGCCACCGGCCGCTCGCCCGAGGATCTGCTCTCGGGGCGCGCCTTTCACGAGGCGGGGGTCCACGGCGCGGTGGAGACGGATTTCTTCGGCTGGGTGATCCAGGCGCCGGGCGGGGAGGCCATCGTCGCGAGCCTCGCCGCACATGCCGCCCGGTTCGACCTCGGCAGCGTCGATGTCGACCTTCTGAAGGTGCTCTACGAATCCCTCATCGATCCGGCGCAGCGGCACGATCTCGGCGAGTACTACACCCCCGACTGGCTCGCCCGTAAAGTGGTGCGGCGTGCCCTCGACCGGCCGGCCGAGCAGACCTGCCTCGATCCCGCCTGCGGCTCGGGCAGCTTCCTGTTCCACGCCGTGCGCCTCAAGCGCGAGGCCCTGATCGCGGCGGGCGTGCCGCTCGCCGAGATCGCGTCGCGCTGCTGCGCTTCCGTCACGGGGCTCGACGTCCATCCGGTGGCCGTCATCTTCGCCCGCGTCACCTACTTGTTGGCCCTGGGCGATGCCCTGCCGGGGCGAGGCGGCGACATCTCCCTGCCGGTCTATCTCGGCGATGCGCTGCAATGGAACGTGAAGCGCGACGCGTTCGAGAGCGACCTCGTGGTCGAGGTGCCACGCGACCCCCGCGAGGGCCGCAAAGGCGCGCCGACCCTGCGTTTTCCCCTCGGGCTCTGCGCCGATCCGCCCCTGTTCGACCGCGTCGTCACCGCCATGCACGATGCCAGCGAGGCCGGCCGCACGGCGGACGCCTTCGCGCGCGGGCTCACGGGGCTCGGCGTCGCGGCGGAGCAGCACGCGACACTCGTCACCACCTTCACGATCTACGACCGCCTGCGCCGGGCCGGCCGCGACCATGTCTGGGGCTTCTTCGCCCGCAACCTCAGCCGTCCGGTCGCGCTCTCGGACGGCGCCAGGGTCGATGTCGTCATCGGAAATCCACCCTGGCTGTCCTACCGCTACATGGCGCCTGCCCTGCAGGCCCTGTTCCGGGATACCGCGCGCCGGCTCGGCATCTGGGTCGGCCCCGACGAGGCGCGGCTGGTGACGCAGACCGACCTGTCCGGCCTGTTCTTCGCACGCGCCGCGGAGCTCTATGTCCGGCCGCCGGAAGGCGACCGGCCGGGCGGGCGGGTCGCCATGGTGCTGCCGCTCGCCGCCCTGAGCCGGGGCCAGTTCCGAGCCTTCCGCACCGGGGACTGGACCGAGGTTCGGGTTGCGTTCTCGGACGCCTGGGTTCTCGACAATCAGGCCGTCTCGCCCCTGTTCAGGGTGCCCACCTGCGTCCTGTTCGCCGACGTCACGGGGGGCGAGGCGCGGCCGACGCCCATGAGGGTCACGGCTTTCGCCGGGCGCCTGCCCTTCAAGGACGTGCCCGAGGAGGTGGCGGATCGCTGCCTGCGGCAGGACCAGGCCGATGCGCCGGTGCCCGCGACGTTCGAGGCCGGGTCGCCCTATCGCCCGCTCTTCCATCAAGGGGCGACCCTCGTTCCGCGCATGCTGTGTCTGGTGGATCGCGTTCAGTCGGGCCGTCTCGGCGGCAACGCCGCAGCACCTCTCTTGCGAAGCAGGCGGTCCCCGCAGGAGAAAATCCCCTGGCGAGACCTGCCCTCCCAACAGGGGGCCGTCGAAAGCGGTTACGTCCGGCCGGTCTATCTCGGCGAATCCATCGCGTCGTTTCGTGTTCTGAACGCATTCGAGGGCATCGTGCCCGTGGCGTCCGATGGGAATGTTCTCGACGCGAAACAGGCGAGCGATCGTGGTGTGAACCGTCTCGGAGCCTGGATGCGACAGGCCGAGGCAAGCTGGGCGCAACACAGCGCCGGACGCATGACACTCAAGCAGCGATGGAATTTCCAACGCGGATTGTCCGCGCAGTTTCCGGTGCCGCCCATTCGCGTGGTCTTCGCCAAAGCCGGATTATGGCCCGCGGCCTGTATCATCAGGGATCGCCGGGGAATCATCGACCACAAACTCTACTGGGCGGACGTTCCTTCCGAGGACGAAGCCCGCTTTCTCGTCGCCATCCTCAACAGCGAGGCGGTTCGCATCCGCATCGCCCATTTGCAGAGCCGGGGTGAGCAGGGCGCGCGGGACTTCGACAAGCTGATGTTCACGCTTCCGATCCCCCGCTTCGACCCGCGCGAGGCGGTCCATGCCGGGCTGGCGGCGGAAGGCGCGGTGGCGGAGGAGGTCGCGGCCGCCGTCGCGCTGCCCGTGGGGGCCTCCTTCCAGAAGGCGCGGGCTCGGGTGCGGGACGCCTTGCGGGAGGAGGGCGTGTCGGCCCGCATCGATGCCCTGGTGGAGACGCTCCTCGGGCCGGATCCGCGCCTCGCCCTGCCGGACGACGAAGTCGTTCCTGCCCGCGACGAGGAGGAGACCGTCGACGCCTGATACCGAGGCCCGGAGGAGGGGCGCCGCCGCGCGGTCGCGCGGACACACCTCAGTGAGCCGGACCCGGCGAGGCTCGGTTCGAGGTCGCTACTCGGTCTTGTCGCCGGTTTCCGTGGCGGTCCTGTCGGCGGGCGGTTCGGCGGTCGCCACCGCCGTGCGTTCCAGCATCGGCTGAAGGCGGATGGCTAGTTCGCCGCCGAGATGGCGGGTATAGGCGATCTTGAAATAGCGCTGGCCGGTGCCGTTGCCGAAGAGCCGGTCATGGGTGCGGATCATCGCATCCACCTCGGGGCGGCAGAGGAAGCCGATGATCCCCGCCGCCTCGTACCAGCGGCCCGCCCGGGCATGGCGCATGGCGGCCGGGTTGGCCATCACCGTTTCGGCGAAGCAATCCGTGGCGGCGCGCTCCAGCGGCGCCATGGCCGCATGGGCGTGTCCGGGGGTGCGGGGTGCCGCGTTCGCGGCACCCGCCGTCGCGAGAAGGGTCAAGAGAGCGCCAAGCAGCCGAGCTTTCATCGCGCACATACCTCGAGGTCGATCGAAATCGATTCGCCCCAAGTATTCATCGAAGACTTGGACAGGAACAGGGCATGGCGCGCCTCGAAACCTGCGATGCGAGATTTCGTGAGCCGACTGTGCCCGGCCGATCACAGGGGCCGGATCAGCCCCGCTTCTCGGCGTTCCAGCGGCCGGAACAGCGGATCGCGCCGTTGCTCGACCACGTGCCGCTGCCGTAGCCGCCGCGATCGAGCTGGCCGACCACGGTGGCACCATCGGAACCGCGCATGATCGTCGCCCGCACGGAGCCATTGCCGGAAACGCGCCCCCGGATGTCGAAATCGCCGCCGGGATAGCTTGCCTCGCCCTTGGCGATCCGGACGCCGTAGCGATAGGCGCGGTCGCAGGGGCCGTCCTGGGTGATGACCTCGATGCTCCAGGCGCCGTCATAGCGGTTGGGCACCGAGACCTTCCGCGTGGCCGCCTCGGTGGTTCCGAGGGACGTCGTGAGGAGGGCGAGGGAGCCGGCGGCAAGGAGGAAGCGTCGCATCGTAGCCTGTTCTGCAAGGACGTGATCGGGGCTGGGAACGTCCCTGATCGCGTATCGGTTGCGGTTCACGCTGCCGTGGCTTCGCCCAAGGCGGCCTGAAGCAGTGTGAGGAGATCACCTCCCGCGTGCAGATAGGCATCGACCCCCGCGGCTTTGAGCCCCTCCGCGAGATCGCCGGGCTTGCCGGCGAGATAGACCGTCCTGGCCCCGGCCGCCTTCAGGGCTTCGGCGGCCGCGACGGCATGGGTCGCGTAGAGGGCGTCCGACGAGCAGAGGCAGGCGATGCGCGCGCCGGATGCGGCGAAGGCCTCGCCCAGGGCCGCGGCGTCGGTAAATCCCTCTTCGTTCACCGCCTCGATGCCGCCGGCCGCGAAGGCGTTGGCGGCGAAGGTCGAGCGGGCGTTGAAGACGGCGACCGTCCCGAGATTGGCCAGGAACACCAGGGGCCGCCGCCCCGTCTCGGCGAGATGGGCGTCGGACGCGGCGCGCAGGGCCTCGTAGGGCTCGGCGAGGCGGAAGGAGGGCAGGGCCTCGCAGGTGGTCGTTCCGGCCCCGTCGAGGGCGAAGGCGGGCGCCACGACATCGGAGGGCGGCAGGTCGAGGACCGTCACCGGCTTCTCGGCGAGGAAGGGGAACTCGCTCGCCCCTGTGAGCGGCTCGCGGCGCGTGGCGACGTTCTTCGCGCGGGTGGCGCGTGTCTCGCCGATTCGGGCCTGGACCGCGCCGGCCTGCAGGCTGGCGACGATGCCGCCCTCCCGCTCGATCGCCTGGAAGGCGGCCCAGGCCGTGGTGGTGAGCTCCTCGGTGAGCGCCTCGAACCCCCCGGCCCCTGCCGCGGGATCGGCGACGCGGGCGAGGTTGGATTCCTCGATCAGGACGATCTGGCTGTTGCGGGCGACGCGCCGGGCGAAGGCGTCGGCGAGGCCCAGCGAGGCGGTGTAGGGGATGACGGTGACGGAATCGGCGCCGCCGAGCCCCGCCGAACAGACGGCCATGCCGGTGCGCAGGATGTTCACGAACGGGTCGTTCCGGTTCATCATCCGCCACGCGGTCTCGGCATGCAGGCGCAGCGGCTTCGGGTCGAGCCCGCAGGCGGCCTCCACCCGCGCCCAGAGGCGGCGCATGGCGCGGAACTTGGCGATGGTCAGGAACTCGTCGGCATCGGCCACGAGGAGGATGGCGACGGCATCGCGGGCGCGGGCGAGGTCGTGCCCGCCGGCCTCCAGCATGCGCAGATAGGCGACGGCCGTGGCGAGGGTGGCGGCGAGTTCCGCCGCCTCGCTGGCCCCGGCCTCGTGATAGGGGCGCCCGTCGGCGAGCATCGCGCGGCCGGTGAAGCCGGCCCCGTCGAACTCCGACAGCAGCGCCGAGGCCGCCGCGCCGATCTCAGGGATCGTCGCGTCGAGGCGGCCGGTGGCGGCGAGCGTCCCGATCGGGTCGAGGCCGAGATCGAGGTCGAGGCTGCCGAGATCCTCGTTGCGTTGCGCGGCCAAAGCCTTGACCAGACGGGCGGCCTCCAGCCCGCGCCCGCCGGCATCGAGCCGCGTGGCGATGAGCGACAGCATCACGCCCGACAGGGCGGTGTCGAGGGCTTGGACCTCATCGACGGCGAGGCCGAAGCCGCGCGCCGAGACCGAGCCCGCGAAGACGAGGTTCAGCGCATCGGCGCCGCCTTCGAGATCGGCCATGGCGAGATCGTGGGCGGCTTGCGCGTCCGGGTGGTCCACCCGTTGGGCGATGCGCCAGGGGCCGGGCGCGCGCATGGGTTGCGCCACCGGCGCGGCGGGCTCGTAGAGCGGTTCGATCCGGATGCCGTCCGCCGTCTTCGAGACCAGACGCTTCTCGAAATCGCCGCCCTTGAGCACGCCCTCGACCAGGCCGAGCCACCGCTCGCGGGTGGGCGTGGGGAACAGGTCGGCGAGGGGGCGATTGTCCATCGTCAGGGCCTTGGCGCACGCTTTCGCCGGCCGCGCGTGGCCGGACGCTGTCGGCGACAGCCCTCGCACGGCGAGGCTTGCCGGGCAACACGCCCGACTCATCAAAGAAATCAGCGCGGACTCAAAGAAAAACGAGGATCCCCGCCGCCTCCCGAGCCCCCGGCTCCGGGCCCCGGCGCGCGAGCGCGGGTCCGGGGCCGCGAGGCGGGTTCGTCAGCCGAACAGGATCAACCCCGCGAAGCCCAGCGAGCCGACGATGATGCGCCACCACGCGAACAGCCGGAAGCCGTGGGACGAGACGTAGTCCAGCACGGTGCGGACCACGACGAAGGCCGAGAGGAAGGCCACGACGAAGCCGATGACGATGAGCCCGGCATCGTCCTGCGAGAGGTTCTTGTAATTGTCGAGGAGGTCCTTGGCGAAGGCGCCGGCCATGGTGGGAATCGCGAGGTAGAACGAAAACTCGGTGGCCGAGCGCTTGTCCGCCCCCATCAGCATCGCGCCGACGATGGTGGCGCCGGAGCGCGACACACCGGGGATCATCGCGATGCACTGGAACAGGCCGATCCTGAAATCCATCGGCAGGGTGAAGTCGAACACGTCGCGCTTCTTCACCTCGAGGTCGGTCTCGTCGAGGACGAGGAGGACGAGGCCGCCGGCCACCAGGGTGGCGCAGACGATCCAGGGATTGAACAGGTAGAACTTGATGTATTTCGAGAACAGGCCGCCGATGATCGCCGCCGGCAGGAAGGCGAGGAGGATGCCCAGAACGAAGCGCCTCGCGTTCGGATCGCTCGGAAACGCCACGGCGATTCCGAGGAGGCGCCGGAAATAGACGGCCAGGATCGCCAGGATCGCGCCGAGCTGGATCAGCACCTCGAACGTGTTGTTGGGCGATTGGAAGCCGATGAAGTGACCGACCAGGAGCTGGTGGCCGGTCGAGGAGACCGGAATGAACTCGGTGGCGCCTTCGACGACGGCGAGCACGACCGCCTTCACGATGCTCATGGCATCCATCATGTCTCGCCTCGGTTGTTGTGGGGTGGGAGCGCGGGTCGCCGGACGGTGTCGGCGATCAGAGTTGACGAGCGGTTACCGGAACATGTCCAGCGTGTTAATGAGGCGGCAATGATCGGGCAATAAGTCTCGACCGGCGACCCTCACCCACCGGCGGTCCCGATACGGCGCGTCCCGCGGTTCCATCCCCTTCGAAACGGCCTCTATGGCGACGCTTCACCACTCCCCCTTCTGTCCGCATTCGCGCTTCATCCGTCTCGTGCTCAGCGAGATGGGCATGGAGCCCGCGCTCGTGGAAGAGCGGGTCTGGGACCGGCGCGAGGCCTTCCTCCTCATCAATCCGGCCGGCACGACGCCGGTCCTGGTGGAGGAATCGGGGCTCGCCGTGCCGGGGGCCGGCATCATCGCCGAGTATCTGGACGAGACCCGCGGCCTCGGCCTGTCCGGACGCCGGCTGTTGCCGGAGGCCACCGCCGCTCGCGTGGAGGTCCGCCGCCTGCTCGACTGGTTCCTGGTGAAGTTCGATGCCGAGGTGACCGGCTATCTCGTCACCGAAAAGATCTCGAAGCGCTTCATGACCAGCGCCAATGGTGGCGGTCCGCCGGACATGCATGCCATTCGCGCGGCGCGCACCAATGTGCGCTACCATATGAAGTACATCGGCTACCTGATGTCCCGCCGGAAATGGATCGCCGGCGACCATCTGACCTATGCGGATCTCGCGGCCGCGGCCCACCTCTCCTGCGTGGATTATCTCGGCGACGTGCCATGGGACGAGGACGAGACGGCGAGGGACTGGTACGCGCGGCTGAAGTCGCGCCCCTCGTTCCGGACGCTCCTGGCGGACCGGGTTCCGGGCATGGCCCCGGCGGATCATTACGCGGACCTGGATTTCTGAACGCCCCTTCGGGCCAGTTCCGGAAGGAGGGCAAGCAGGCGGCCGGTCGCCGCGAGCAGCGCAAAATTCTCTCCGGCGATGCCCTGAGGCAGGCGCTCGAGGCCCGCGCCCGGCATCTCGGCTTCGACGCTTTGCGGGTGACGACCCCCGATGCGGTGCCGGCCCTGCGCGAGCGGCTGCCGGCCTGGCTCGCCGCCGGGCATCACGGCGAGATGGACTGGATGGTGGAGCGCGCGGACCAGCGCGCCGATCCGTCGATCCTGTGGCCGGGCGTTCGCAGCATCGTGATGCTGGGAATGAACTACGGCCCCGAGGCCGATCCGCTCTCGCTGCTGGCCCTGAAGGATCGGGGTGCCATCGCGGCCTATGCCCAGCGCCGCGACTATCACGATGTGGTGAAGGGCAAGCTGAAGGAGCTCGGCGGCTACCTCTCCGCCAAGGGCGACGTGCGGGTGAAGGTCTTCGTCGATACCGCGCCGGTGATGGAGAAGCCGCTCGCCGCCGCCGCCGGCCTCGGCTGGCAGGGCAAGCACACGGTCCTCATCTCGCGCGAGCACGGCAACTGGCTCCTGCTCGGAGCGATCTACACCTCCGCCGATCTCGTGCCGGACCTGCCCGAGGCCGACCGTTGCGGCTCCTGCCGGCGCTGCCTCGACATCTGCCCGACCGCCGCGTTTCCCGCCCCCTACCAGATCGATGCGCGGCGCTGCATCTCCTACCTCACCATCGAGCACGAAGGGCCGATCGCGCCCGAATTCCGCGAGGCTATCGGCAACCGCGTCTTCGGTTGCGACGATTGCCTCGCCGTCTGCCCCTGGAACAAGTTCGCCGCCGCCGCCTCGGAGGCGCGCCTCGGCGCGCGGGCCGACCTCGCCGCGCCTCCCCTCGCCGAACTGGCGCGGCTCGACGATGCAGCCTTCCGGGCGCGGTTCGCCGGAACCCCGGTGAAGCGCACGGGACGCGACCGCTTCCTGCGCAACGTCCTCATCGCCATCGGCAATTCCGGCGATCGTGCGCTCGCTCCGGAAGCCGAGCGCTGCCTCTCCGATCCGTCGCCCCTGGTGCGCGGCATGGCGGTCTGGGCGCTGAGCCGCCTCACCGACGCGGCGGCATTGCGCGGCCTTTTCAACGGCCACGCCATCGGCGAAACCGATGACGACGTCGGCGCCGAATGGCGCACGGCACTCGATCACGCGGGAAACACGACGGCATGAACCTCTTCGTCTTCGGTCTGGGCTTCACGGCACGCCGCTTCGTCGAACGCGCGGCGGGACGGTTCGGCGAGATTCGCGCCACCGTCACCGACCCGGCGCGGCTGGGCGCAGGCCTCGGCGACGTCGCCCTGCGCGGCTTCGGCCCCGAGACGGATGACGCGCGGATCGCGGGCGACCTCGCCGATACGGATGTGCTGCTGGTCTCGGCACCGCCGTCCCGCGACGGCGACACGGTGCTGGCCCGCTACCGCGACGCCATCGCCGACAGCCGGATCGGCTGGATCGGTTATCTCTCCACCATCGGGATCTACGGCGACCAGCAGGGCGCCTGGATCGACGAGACGACGCCGCCCAACCCCGCGAGCGGGCGCTCGCATGGCCGCATCGCCGTGGAGAAGGCCTGGCTCGCCTTCGGGCAGGAGACCGGCAAGGCGGTGCAGGTGTTCCGGCTGTCCGGCATCTACGGACCGGGCCGCAACCCCATCGTGAAGTTGCGCGAAGGCAAGTCGCAGCGCATCATCAAGCCGGGTCAGGTGTTCAATCGCATCCATGTGGACGACATCGCCACGACCCTGCTCGCCTCCATCGAGAGGCCGAGGCCGCAGGCGATCTACAACGTCACCGACGACGAGCCGACGCCGCCGCAGGTGGTGACCGAATACGCCGCCGGCCTCGCCAACCTGCCGCTGCCGCCCGAGATCGCCTTCGAGACGGCGGACCTGAGCCCGATGGCGCGCAGCTTCTACGGCGAGAATAAGCGCGTGCGGAACCGCCTGATCCGCGAGGAGCTCGGCGTCGATCTCGCCTATCCGACTTACCGCGAGGGCCTGGCGGCCTTGGTCGCCGACGCCAAGGTTTGAGGCTCTAGCCCAAGTTCCTTGGCGCGAAAAACGGCTTTTTGGTCTCTTCTTTCAGCTGCGATAGACTTAATGTGGCGGGATGCCGGTTATGTCAGTGGCATTTATATCAAGAGCCATAATTAATCTGAGTCGAGATAAGTTATTTTATAGTGATCGAGTGAGTTTTTTGATCGCCAAAAATGCGTTTCGGCGGAGATGGGCTGTCGATCTCGGATGATGTCGTGACGTATGTTGTCAATAAGGGTAAAAATAACTTATATGAATTTTAAAAACTGTATTTATACTAAATATAATTGAAACTACGTAGTGGGATCGTTCTGTTCGTGTCTTTGATTTCTCGGAGCCACATGTGCGTCTAGTCGGCGATCGATTCCGACGACATCGTCGCTGTACCAGCATACTTTCATCGTCGATGGACGGTGTCTCGACGATCTGGCCGGGGGACAAGGGTTAGAGGTCAAAAATGGTATATATGTACCGGTAAAATGCTGGTTTGCTGCGGTATCTTGCCATAAAGCGCGGTGCTGCAATTTGAGTGCAGTTCGATCCGGTTTCCGGCTACGCTTCATTGACTTTCCATTAACGGACGCTTCGCATAACGATGCTTGACGTATGAGGTGTGCCGGCTGATTCCGGCGGTCTGCGCAAGTATCGCCGTTCGAATGAGAAAGCGGGTCGTGACGGCAAACGGTTCACGGTCACTGCGGAATCCATTCAGCCTGCGAGATCGCCGGCGATTCCGGCGCCCGCGTCGAGCGTGCCGATCATGATCCCGGCGAGGTCGTCACTGAAGGTGGCCGCGTGGCTTCGAACGGTCGTCAGGCGGATGGACCTGCCTGGCCGGACTCGATCCCTCTTCCGTGTCTCCTCCGGAGTGGGCGCTGGACGAACCGGCCTCCGCATCGATCCGGGGGGCTGGTTGAAATCCATGCGGACGTCGCGCACGAGCGAGTCGAGGATGCAGCCGAGCGAGGAGCGTCTGACGCTCGCCCTCGATAGCGGCGTCGAGGGGATCTGGGACTGTAACCTCGCCGACCGATCGATCTGGATCTCCGAGCGCTGGCTCGCCCGCCTCGGTTATACAGTCGACGCCATCGAGGCCAGGCAGCCGATGGATCACATCGTCCACGCGGAGGACCGCGAGCGCCTGACCCTCGCCATGATCGAGCACGTCAAGGGCCTCGCCTCCACCTACGAGTGCGAGCATCGCGTCGTCTGCGGCGACGGCACCTCGTTCTGGGTTCTCACCCGCGGGCGGGTCGTGGAATGGGACGGCACGGGCCGGGCCGTGCGCGCGGTCGGAACCCAGATCGATATCACCCACCGCCGGGAAGCCGAGGCCCGCGTCGCGTACCTAGCCCTGCACGACGACCTGACGAGCCTGCCCAATCGCCGCCTGCTTCGCCAGCGGCTCGACCGGGCGGTGATACGCGCTCGGGAAGGCCGGTCTTCCGCCGCGGTGCTCGCCTGCGACCTCGATGGTTTCAAGGCCGTCAACGATACGCTCGGCCATACCGGTGGCGACCGTCTCCTGCGCATCGTCGCCGATCGCCTGCTCGAAGCCGTGGGCTCCGGCGATACCGTGGCCCGGCTCGGAGGCGACGAGTTCGCCCTCGTGCTCGAAGGGCTCGGCGGTCCGCACGAGGTCGATGCGATCGCCAAGCACGTGATCGCGGTTCTCGGCGCCCCCATCGAGATCGACGGCATGATGGTCGAGATCGGTGTCGGCATCGGCGCCGCGATGGTGCCGGACGAGACCATTACCGCCGACGACCTGCTCCGACGGGCGGATATCGCGCTCAACGAGGCCAAGACGACGGGGCGTGACACGTATCGCCGGTTCGAGCCTGCTCTGGCCGCGCGCCATTCGGCGCGCCACCTCCTCGCCTTCGACATGAAGGACGCGATCCGGCGGGGCGACTTCCACCTCGTCTACCAGCCGGT
This sequence comes from Methylobacterium bullatum, assembly GCA_902712845.1. Lineage (NCBI taxonomy): Bacteria > Pseudomonadati > Pseudomonadota > Alphaproteobacteria > Hyphomicrobiales > Methylobacteriaceae > Methylobacterium > Methylobacterium bullatum. Next base: position 890,869 of record LR743504.1, on the reverse strand, counting down.
CATCGACCTGGCGGCGGAGACGGTCACGAGCTTCGAGGCGCTGATGCGCTGGCGTCACCCCGAACGGGGTCTCATCTCGCCCATGGAGTTCATTCCGGTGGCGGAGGAGACCGGGTTGATCGTGGCCCTCGGCGCCTGGGCCCTGGCCGAGGCGTGCCGCGAGGCGACGGCATGGCCCGACGAGATCCGCGTCGCCGTCAACGTGTCGACGGTACAGTTCCAGCACGATCTCGAGCGCTCGGTGTCGAGCGCCCTCGACGGGGCGGGCCTGTCGGCGGATCGGCTCAAGCTCGAAGTGACCGAGAGCGCGCTGATGCGGGACCCGGAGGGCGTCGTGGCGACGTTGCACCGCCTGCGGGCGCTGGGCGTCAGGATCGCCCTGGACGATTTCGGCACCGGCTACTCGTCGTTGAGCTACCTGCGGCGGTTTCCCTTCGACAAGATCAAGATCGACCGCACCTTCATCAAGGACATCGCCGAGCCTGATGCGGCGGCCATCGTGAGGGCGGTGGTGGGTCTCGGGGAGCGGCTTGGCATGAGTATCGTGGCCGAGGGTGTCGAGACGGCGGAACAGCTCGATCTCGTCAGGAGCGAGGGCTGCGACGAGGTCCAGGGGTTCCTGTTCAGCCGGCCGCTCCCCGCCAGCGAGGTCCAGGCGTTCCTGCGCTCCCGCCGCGCGAGCGCGGCGGCATAAACGGGATCAGGCCGCGCGCTTGTTCGCGGCCGGGCCGAAATGACCGATGTAACGGGCGGCGATGGCCGAGACCGGCAGGACCACGAACACGTCCGTGGTGCCGAACTGGTGGTCGATCACCGCGCCGTCGCCGAAAGTGGCGCCCACCCGCAGGTAGCCCTTGATCAGCGGCGGGAGCGACTGGAGCGCGGCCTTGGCATCCACCACCTCGCGCGGCAGACGATCCATGGCCACGTGCCGTCCCGGCAGAGCCCTGGCGCACCAGGGCTCGGGCGCGCGGGCATGGTGGTGGAGGAAGCTGAGCGCCAGGGCGAGCCTGTCCGGGTCGGTCCCCTCCAGGCTGGCGCAGCCCAGCATCGCGTCGATGCGGTGGTGCTGGACATAGGCCCAGATCCCCGCCCAGAGCAGTTCCACCGTGCGCTTGGTCCGGTAGGGTTTCAGCACGCAGGACCGGCCGAGTTCGAGGAAGCGCTTGCCGGGATGCGCGGCGAGCAGGGGCGCGATGTCGTATTCGCCGGCGGTGTAGAAGCCGAAATTGCGGTCGGCCGCGTCCTGGCGCAGCAGGCGGTAGGTGCCCACCACCTTCGGCCTCGGGCGGCGGAAGGGTTTCGCCTCCGTCGCCGCATGGTCGATCACCAGGAGATGGTCGCAGACCGTGTCGTAATCGTCGATGTCCCGCCGGGACAGCAGGGACATGCCCGAGGCCACCGCCGACATCTCCTGGTAGAACACCCGGTAGCGCAGGCGCTGGGCGCGGCGGATCTCCGAGACGGTGGTGGCGAGGCGCACTTCGAGGTCGCCGATGCGGCCGAGCACCGGGTCGAGACCCGGAGCGGCCAGGGGCTTCTTCAGGCGCGGCTTGAACCGGATCGGCGTTCCGCCCGGCGGGATCAGGGACCGGCCACCGGCGCCGGGAAGGCTCGCGAAGCCCGGCAGGCCGGAGAAGCCGGCATGTCCCGCCTCCAGGCGCTTCTGCTTGAACCGGGCGAAGGGCGCATGGACATGGGCCTCCCAGCCGTTGAGCCACGCCGTGGACGCATCGCGTGCGAAGTTCGGGACCATCAGTCCATTCCGCTCTGTCGGACCCGCGAGGCCGGCTCCCGATGGAGCGCCGGAGCCTCATATCCGCGAGGCCACATCATCACGAAGCCCGAACGCTTTTATGACAGGCTTTTGCGTGAATCCAGAGACGGTTAGGGGCGCGCCAAAATGGTTCGCCGGCGACATGTCCATGAGTAGCCGCCGAACCTCTTGCACCTCCCTCGTCCCCGGCTCCGGCACCGGGGATGAAGGGCGTGTCGGACCGACGTCAGACGAACTGGTTCAGGCCGGGGATCGAACCGACGATCGGCCCCATCACGTCCTCGCCGGCCTTCTCGCGGCCGAAGGCGAACAGTTCGGCGCCCAGCGGCTGCATCTGCCCCATGGGAACGCCGGCCGCCATCAGCTTCTGGCCGAGGGCCATCACACCTCCGCCCATCATGCCGCCGAGCATGCCCATGAGGCCGCCGCCGCCCTCGCCCTCGTTGGACTGGGCCGCTGCCGCATCCGCACCGGGCATCGCCGCGAAGAGCTGGGCAACCTCGGTGGCCGGGCCTTCCTTCTGCAGGAAGGCGAGGATGTGGCCGATGGCCGTCTGGGCCGTCGCGGCGTCGAGCCCGGTCTTGGTGGTGACGCGGGCAATCAACTCTTCCATGTAACGATGCTCCAACGCATGAGTGTGCGTAGTCCATCTGGTCTGTCCGCGATGAAATCAAGCGCCGGGTGCGGTGCTGCTGGAAAATGCGTCCCCCGGGCGTCATAACCCCAGGGTCGCTGCGCTGGGCGCGACGCGAAGCGGTGGGTTCAGGCGATCATGCAGAGCGACGGCACCATCCTCGTCGGCAAAAGCGGCAGCAAGCCGGAAGCCCTCACCCTCAGGCTCGCCAACCGCCACGGGCTCGTGGCCGGGGCCACCGGCACCGGCAAGACGGTGACGCTCCAGGTCCTGGCGGAGGGGTTCTCCAATGCCGGCGTCCCGGTCTTCGCCGCCGACATCAAGGGCGACCTCTCGGGGTTGGCGGCGGCGGGCGAATCGAAGCCGGTCTTCGTCAAGCGCGCGGAGGAACTCGGGATCACCTACGAGCCCGACCGTTTCCCCACCGTGTTCTGGGACCTGTTCGGGGCGCAAGGGCACCCGATCCGCTGCACGGTGATCGAGATGGGGCCGCTGCTGCTGGCCCGGCTGCTCGAACTCAACGACACGCAGGAAGGCGTGCTCAACATCGCCTTCCGCGTCGCGGACGACAACCAATGGCCGGTCCTCGACCTCAAGGACCTGCGCGCGCTGCTGCTCTACGTCACCGAGAACCTCAAGGAGATCTCGGGCAAGTATGGCAACGTCTCGGCCGCCTCCGTCGGGGCGATCCAGCGCCAATTGCTGATGCTGGAGAACCAGGGCGCGGACCAGTTCTTCGGCGAGCCGGCGCTCGATCTTAACGACTTCATGAAAGTCGACCGCGATGGGCGGGGCATCGTCAACATCCTGGCCGCCGACAAGCTGATGCAGCGGCCGCGCCTCTACGCCTCCTTCCTGCTCTGGATGCTGTCGGAACTGTTCGAGCAGCTGCCGGAGGTGGGAGACCTCGACAAGCCCAAGCTCGTCTTCTTCTTCGACGAAGCGCATCTCCTGTTCGACGACGCACCAAAAGCCCTGCTCGACGCGGTGGAGCAGGTGGTCCGCCTGATCCGCTCCAAGGGTGTCGGCGTCTATTTCGTCACCCAGAACCCCCTCGACCTGCCGGAATCGGTGCTCGGCCAGCTCGGCAATCGCGTCCAGCACGCTTTGCGCGCCTTCACGCCCCGGGACCAGCGGGCGGTGAAGGCCGCCGCCGACACGTTCCGGCAGAATCCCGGCTTCGACGTTGCCAAGGCGATCACCGAACTCGCTGTCGGCGAGGCCCTGGTGAGCTTCCTCGAGGCCAAGGGCACGCCCTCGATGGTGGAGCGCGCCCTCATCGCCCCGCCGCAGGGCCGGGTCGGGCCGCTGACGCCGGCCGAGCGCGCCGAGCTGATCGCGAAAAGCCCGCTGCGGGGGAAGTACGACGAGGCGGTGGACAACGAGAGCGCCTACGAGATCCTCGCCGCTCGCAAGGGGCTGGATTCCGCTCCGGCCGAGGCGGCGCAGCAATCGGAGGGTGGGCTGAGTGGCATGCTCGGCGGGTTGCTCGGGGGCGTGCTGGGATCGAAACCCACGCCCAAGGGCGGCCGCCGCCCGCCGCAGAGTCTGGCCGAACAGGTCATCGGCAACGCCGCCCGTTCCATGGCGCGCACCGTGGGGACCCAGGTGGGGAACGCGATTTTGCGGAACGTGCTGGGTGGGTTGATGAAGCGGTGACGATTCGGATGCTCGCATCCGACGTTGGTATCAGTCGGGAAAATGGTGTGGCTAAAAGTATTCGTCGAAAAGTCGAAGCGATAGTTTCAGAATTTCATCGACGTAATGATACAATTTACTTTTATCCTGGACCGATGCCAACTTTGAAGTCCTACTTGCAAGTCGCTTGAAGTATGTGCTCACGCACATCGGCGCGCTTTGGCACAGGGGCGATCAAGCCGGACGCTGAGGCGTTTTCGGAGTGACATTGACAAATCACCCTTCCCGCGCTTATCCACCGACGCTCGCGCGGCTTCCTCGACGAAGTCCGCGCGTTTCGCGTTCGCAGCATCGCTCGAATCGGTGTCGCGGATGACCTGAACAAGAAGACGGTCCAGGCTCGCAAGGCTGGAGGCCGGCAGAGAACACGAAGAGAGAACGATGTTCGCAGTCATCAAGACGGGCGGCAAGCAGTATCGCGTTGCCGCCAACGACACCATCACGATCGCCACCGTCGAGGGCGAGCCCGGCTCCGCCGTGACCTTCGGCGAAGTCCTCCTGTTCGCGGACGACGCGGGCGCCACCCAGGTCGGCGCGCCGCTCCTGTCGGGCATCAGCGTCGCCGGCGAGATCGTCAGCCACGGCCGCGACGCGAAGGTCATCGCCTTCAAGAAGCGCCGCCGTCAGAACTCGCGTCGCAAGCGCGGTCATCGCCAGCACCACACCGTGGTGCGCATCACCGGCATCAGCGCCTGACGTTCTGATCGAGACATTCGGAGTCAACCACAATGGCCCATAAAAAAGCAGGCGGCTCGTCCCGCAACGGCCGTGATTCGGCCGGTCAGCGCCTCGGCGTGAAGAAGTTCGGTGCCGAAGCCGTCATCGCCGGCAACATCATCGTCCGTCAGCGCGGCACCAAGTTCCACCCCGGCGTCAATGTCGGCATCGGCACGGACCACACCCTGTTCGCCAAGGCGGACGGACGCGTGCTGTTCCAGGTGAAGCGCGGCCGCGCCTTCGTCGCTGTCGTGCCGCATCAGGAAGCCGCGGAGTAATCCACGGCCTTCCACCGCGAGGCGGCGCCCGCACCGGGCATCCCGTTATCGACGATCGTCGGACATCGAAGGGAGGATGGTGCGCCATCCTCCCTTTCGTCGTCTGCGCGGGTCTCCGTCGTCCGGACGGTGTCGCCCTCGGAAGCGGAGCCGCGATGACGCAACGCACGCTCGTTCTGGCGGCCCTCGCCGCGACCGGTTCGGTCGCGGTCGCCCTCGTGCTTCTGGGTGGCGGAGGGGAGCCTCCCGCGACCCCGGTCGCGGGCATTCAAAGACCGTCGCCACGGAGCCCGACGCTCTACTGCGAATTCTACAACTTCGTCGGGCGAAGCCCCAAGGTCGGCTTCACCTTCGCGATCTCCGACCATGACGAGCGGCCGGTCTTCGCCCAGGTGAGCCAGTTCGAGATGGACGGGACACGGGCCGAGTTCGGCTCCGATTCCCGCCCGATCTGGGCCTTCGACGACGCGCAGGTACCGGCGACCCTCACCTCGCCGGACGGCGCCATCGTCATCAATCTCTACGCCTACGACCGGACGAAGTCGGGTGGGGCGTGGTTCGAGGCGGGCCTGCGCAGCGTGCAGTACCTGAACCTCGACGGGAAGTGCCGACAAGGCGCAGCCTGAACCCGAACCCGCATGTGATTCGCCAAGGTCCGGAGCCGGCAGGCCCCGCCCACGGCGAATGAACGACAGAGACGAGAACACCCGTGAAATTCCTCGACGAAGCCAAGGTCTATGTGCGCTCCGGTGACGGCGGCGCCGGCTGCGTCGCGTTCCGGCGCGAAAAATTCATCGAGTTCGGCGGCCCCAACGGCGGCGATGGCGGCCGGGGCGGCGATGTCTGGGTCGAGTGCGTCGACGGCCTCAACACGCTGATCGACTACCGCTACCAGCAGCATTTCAAGGCCAAGAAGGGCGAGCACGGCATGGGCTCGAACCGCCACGGCGCCAACGGGGCGGACGTGGTGCTGAAGGTTCCCGCCGGCACCGAGATCATCGCCGAGGACGGCGAGACCCTGATCGCCGACATGACCCATGTCGGCCAGCGCGTGCGTTTGGCCAAGGGCGGCAATGGCGGCTTCGGCAACGCCTATTTCACCACCTCGACGAACCGCGCCCCGAAACACGCCAATCCGGGCCTGGAAGGCCATGAGCAATGGATCTGGCTGCGCCTGAAGCTCATCGCCGATGCCGGCCTCGTCGGCCTGCCCAATGCCGGCAAGTCCACCTTCCTCGCCACGGTGACGGCGGCGAGGCCCAAGATCGCCGATTATCCCTTCACCACCCTGCATCCGGGTCTCGGCGTCGTCCGCTCGGACGAGCGCGAATTTGTGCTCGCCGACATTCCCGGCCTGATCGAGGGCGCCCATGACGGGGTCGGCCTCGGCGACAAGTTCCTCGCCCATGTGGAGCGCTGCCGCGTGCTGCTTCACCTCGTGGAGGCGACGAGCGAACATGCCGGCAAGACCTACAAGCTGGTGCGCAAGGAACTGGAGGCCTACGGCAACGGTCTGGCCGACAAGCACGAGATCGTCGCCCTGTCGAAATCCGATGCCGTCGATCCCGATACGCTGAAGGAACAGGTGGCGCGACTGAAGCGGGCCTCCAAGTCCAAACCGCTGATCCTGTCTTCGGCTACCGGCCTCGGCGTGCAGGATGCTCTGCGCGCGATCACCCGCGAGATGATGGAAGCCAAGGCCGCCGAGGCCGAGGCCCAGCCGGCGGAGGCTTGGCAGCCCTAATTCCCTAGAAAGCGCGTGGTTGAGGCACGCTGTCGACGTTGACGCTGTGCCGCCACTAGCCGCTCCATCCTCTTCAGGTCAGTGGAGCCGATACGAAAAGCGCAATCAACCCAGGTATCTACCACGCGGTGCATGCTATCTAAGTCTATCCGCATTGAGAGCCTGCGAGCCTCCATCATCGACGCGAGGCCATTAAACTTCTCGCCATAGAGGTCGACGAAGGCACGGACCTTTCGAATGCCTTCGCCTTTCGAAACCACGTAATCCACCGCACCCATGTCATACATCGTGTGGGCGGTATGTGAACCGGCTTTCAGAACCATATCTTCGGTACGTCGCATGCCGATACGCTCCGCGATGTAGGAATATGCGCCCATACCGGGAAACATATTGAACTTCATCTCGGGCAGTCCGAAGCGGGATTGCTCCTCTGCGAAAAGGAAGTTGCAAGAGCGCGCGGATTCGAACCCGCCGCCGAGGGCCTGGCCCTGTACGAGGCACAGGGTCACCACCGAGAGCCCAAGCCCCGTATGGCTGATATAACCCGAGTGGATGCACTCGTAGCCGTAATCGCGAAGGGTTTCATGGTCTCCTTCTCTGATGCATCGGACAAAGAGGTCGAGGTCGCCACCCAGGCACCAGATCCCTGGCTCACCCGAGGTGTGGAGAAGGAAGCGCACCGGTCTAGCTTCGAATGGGATGCCCACCATAAAGTCCGCCAAGCCATCGCAGAGCGCCCTGTAATCTCGGAGAAGTTGGAGAGAGAAGCATGGGCGGTCACGGAACATCAGGGTCGTGATGAGAAGTCGGCGCTTGCGATCGTATGCGATGCCGATCTCCGTGAGTCGGCCACGCAATGTATCCATGAAATCCTCAAAATCGACCGCGGGAGAGGCGATTCTAGGATGCACGTTCACAGCAGTACCAACCTGAGGCATGATTGATCGAAGGCGATGCCGTAAGAAGCACTCCTCCAGGGCGAACATTATCGCGCATGCAATCTTAACGGGATGTGGTTCAAGGAGATCGTGTTTCGACGCATCCCCAGAATGGTGGCGTGCCCTGGCGAGGACGGCTTAGCGATCGTTTCCTCTCGCTACACTGCGAAAAGGACAGTGCTTCTTATCCCTTCTGAGCCCAGCAGAATTACTCCGCGATCCGCCCACAAGCGGCGAAGGTCTAACCCCGGTCTCAGCCTGCGGCGAGGGCGGTGCTCCGTTCGGTCCATGGGTACGTTTTCACTCCCGCAAAGTTTACCCCCTATTCAAGACGGGGGAACGGGCTTGCATACGTAGCAGACCGAGACATGCGCCACTTGCCCGACCTTCGTGGACCGGACCCATGCGCTGCCGCTGCTGTTCAACGGCGAGGACTTCGTTCACACGGATATCGCCTTCGCCTACACCCCCGTGCCATGACCTCTTCTCCCCAGACCGCCCCGTCCCAGATTCCAGCCCTTCAGGATTTCCGCCGCGTCGTCATCAAGGTCGGCTCGGCGCTGCTCGTCGACCGCGCGCGCGGTCGCCTGCGCCATGCCTGGCTGGCGGCGCTCGCCGAGGACATTGCCGATCTGCATGCGCGGGGCGTCGACGTTCTCGTCGTCTCGTCCGGGGCCATCGCCCTGGGGCGGACGGTGCTCGGCTACGCGCCAGGCACGCTCCGGCTGGAGGAGAGCCAGGCCGCCGCCGCCGTGGGGCAGATCGCGCTCGCGCGCTACTGGGCCGAGGCGCTCGGCCATCACGGCATCGCGGCGGGCCAGATCCTGGTGACGCCGCAGGACACCGAGGAGCGCCGCCGCTACCTCAATGCCCGCGCCACCGTGCTGAAGCTCCTCGAAGTCCGTGCCGTGCCGGTGGTCAACGAGAACGACACGGTGGCCACCAGCGAGATCCGCTACGGCGACAACGACCGTCTCGCCGCCCGCGTCGCCACCATGATCGGGGCCGACGTCCTGGTGCTGTTCTCCGATATCGACGGCCTGTACACGGCGCCCCCCGCCAGTGACCCGAACGCGCGTCATCTGCCCCTCATCGAGCGGATCACGCCCGAGATCGAGGCCATGGCGGGCGGGCCGGCCTCGGAACTATCGCGGGGCGGCATGCGCACCAAGGTCGAGGCGGGTAAGATCGCCGCGAGCGGCGGCACCCACATGATCATCGCCGACGGGCGCGAGAAGAACCCCCTGCGCACCATCCTGCAGGGGGGGCGCTGCACCTGGTTCCTGTCCGGCTCGAACCCCGTCGCTGCGCGCAAGGCCTGGATCGCCGGTTCGCTCGAGCCGCGCGGTATCCTCGTGGTCGATGCCGGGGCGGCCCGCGCCCTGCAGGGCGGCGCGAGTTTGCTGCCGGTCGGCGTCACCGGATTGTCGGGAAACTTCGGGCGGGGGGATGCTGTGATCATCCGGGACGTGCAGGGCCGCACCCTGGGGCGCGGCCTCGTGGCTTATGACAGTGCACAGGCGGCTCAGATCATCGGTCGCCCGAGTCGGGAGATTGCGGAATTGCTTACTCATCCCGGTCGCGCTGAAATGGTGCATCGCGATGACCTCGCAATGGTGGGAGAATAGGCTCGACTATTATGCAATGTGCTTGTTTTGCCGCCTCGACGCATGGCATGAGGGCACAATCGATATGCCGCCATCGCCTTGAACGGTGAGCTGCGAGGAAACAGACCGTGCCCGTTCTGAACCTGAGATCCGATTTCGCCGCCGCCCCCGATCTCACCGAGCAGATGCAGGAGATCGGCCACCGCGCCCGCGCGGCCGCCCGCAAGATCGCCCAGGCCTCGGCCCAGGCGAAGGATGTCGCCCTGCGCCAGGTGGCCGAGTGCCTAAGGGCGAGCCGGGAGGCGATCCTGGCCGAGAACGCCCGCGACGTCGCCGCCGCCAAGGCGAGCGCACAGACCCAGGCGCTGATCGACCGCCTCACCCTCGACGAGGGCCGGCTCGCCGCCATGGCCGATGCGGTGGCCAAGATCGGCGCGCTGCCCGACCCCGTCGGTCGCCAACTCGCGGCGTTCGAGCGCCCGAACGGGCTGCTGATCGAGCGGATCGCCGTGCCGCTCGGCGTCGTCGGCGTCATCTTCGAGAGCCGTCCCAACGTCACCGCCGATGCGGGGGCCCTGTGCCTCAAGGCCGGCAATGCCGCTATCCTGCGCGCCGGGTCGGACAGCCACCGCACCGCCATGGCCATCGCGCGTGCCATGCGCGAAGGGCTGGAAGCCGCCGGCCTGCCGGCGGATGCCGTGCAGATCGTCCCCACCCGTGACCGCGCGGCGGTGGGCGCCATGCTGTCGGGCCTCGACGGCTGCATCGACGTCATCGTGCCCCGTGGCGGGCGCGGCCTCGTGGAGCGGGTCCAGTCCGAGGCCAAGGTCCCGGTCTTCGCCCATCTCGACGGCATCTGCCACGTCTACGTGGCGGCCGGCGCGGATCTCGACATGGCGCGCACGCTGGTGATCAACAGCAAGATGCGCCGCACCGGCATCTGCGGCGCCGCCGAGACCCTGCTCGTCGATGCCGCCGTGGCGGAGACCCACCTCGCTCCCTTGGTCACGGCGCTGATCGAGGCCGGCTGCAGCGTCCGCGGCGATGAGGCGACGCAGGCGGTGGATGCGCGGGTCACCGCCGCCACCGAGATCGATTGGCGCACCGAGTATCTCGACGCCATCATCGCCGTGAAGGTGGTGGACGGGCTCGACGCGGCGATCGCCCATATCGAGGCCAACGGCTCGCACCATACCGACGCTATCGTCACGGCCGACGCCGCCGAGGCGACGCGCTTCCTCGCGGAGGTCGATTCGGCCATCGTCACCCACAACGCCTCGACGCAATTCGCCGATGGCGGCGAGTTCGGCTTCGGCGCCGAGATCGGTATCGCCACCGGGCGCATGCATGCGCGCGGTCCGGTGGGCGTCGAGCAGCTGACGACCTTCAAGTACCGGGTCCATGGCCGCGGGCAGACGCGTCCTTGATGCGGCCTGCCTGATGCGGCGTGTCGGCTCCACCCGTGAGGCTTGAGGCAGAGGGGCTCGTCCGGCTGCCTCCCGCCGTACCAGGTCTGCGGATCGGCCTTTATGGCGGGTCCTTCAATCCGGCCCATCTCGGCCATCGCCACGTGAGCCTCGTGGCGCTGAAACGGCTGCGGCTCGACCGCATCTGGTGGATGGTCACCCCCGGAAACCCGCTCAAGGACCGCACGGCTCTCGCTCCCCTCGAGACGCGGATCGCGGTGGCATCCGCCGTCGCCGACCATCCGCGCATCGCCATCACCGGTTTCGAAACGCAGATCGGCGCCCGCTACACCCGCCAGAGCCTCGCCTACCTCCAGGCCCGCCACCCCGCCGTGCGCTTCGTCTGGATCATGGGGGCCGACTCTCTCGCGGCATTTCACCGCTGGCGCGATTTTCGTGCTATCGCCGCCACGATGCCGATTGCCATCATCGATAGGCCGGGCTTCACCCTGACGGCGCCGAGCGCCCGAGGGGCGCAGGCGATGGGACGATGGCGCATCGACGAATCGGATGCGGGTCTCCTCGCCGATCTCGAACCCCCGGCCTGGGTGTTTCTCCATGGCCCGCGCTCGACCCTGTCGTCCACGGCCCTCCGGGCCGGACGATGACGAGTGCGTCGCGACTCTTGAAAACGGAGAGTGATCGTTCCACTCTCTCCAGACTATAGATTGTTCAGATACAATGACCGCCGTCACTTCGGGAATCGAGACACTGACCGATTCGCACCTTTCCGGGACCACGGGTTCCGACCACGCCACCGATCAGCGGATCGGCGATCTCAAGGCGCTCGCGCTCGATTGTCTCGAAGACATGAAGGCCGAGGAAACCATCGAGATCGATCTCGCCGGTCGGACCTCGCTCGCCGACACGATGATCATCACTTCCGGCCGCTCGCAGCGCCATGTCAGCGCCATCGCCGACCGGATCCTGCAGGAAATGAAGTCCAAGGGCTTCGGAACGGCCCGGGTCGAGGGCCTGCCCGCCTGCGATTGGGTGCTGATCGATACGGGCGACATCATCGTCCATATCTTCCGCCCGGAGGTCCGTGGCTTCTACAATCTCGAGAAGATGTGGGGCGCCGATCGTCCCACCACCGACCTCTTGGCCGGCTGAGGCACCGGCCCGGTGGCGCGGGGCGCCTGACGCGTGCGTCTGCTCGTGACGGCGGTGGGCCGCCTCAAGCCCGGTCCCGAGCGGGATCTGGCTTCGCGTTATCGTGAACGGGCAGTCCAACTCGGTCGCGGGTTGGGTCTCACCGCCTGCGACGTCGTCGAGATCCCGGAGAGCCGGGCCCGGCGCGCGATCGACCGTAGCGTGGAGGAGGGGGCGGCCATCCTGTCCCATGCCCCGGCGGCGTCGAGTGTGCTGGTGGTCTATGACGAGCGCGGGCGCTCCGACTGGAGCAGCGAGCGCATCGCCGAGCGGATCGCGTCCTGGCGCGACGCGGCCACGGCGACCCTCGTGGTCGCCATCGGCGGCGCCGACGGACTGGCGCCTGCGGTGCGCACGCGCGCCGACCTCTCCCTCGCCTTCGGGGCGGCCACCCTGCCTCACGGCCTTGTGCGCGTGCTGGCCCTGGAGCAGGTGTACAGAACGCTGACGATCCTTGCGGGACATCCCTATCACCGGGGCGACATCGACGCATGAGGGGCGGAGACGCGCGGCGTAGGCCTGACGGCGGAGCGATCCGCATTGCTGCCTTGGCGGCGATGGCGGTGCTGACGCTCGGTCCTGCCCATGCCCAGGACAGCGCGAAACAACAGGACGCGCCGAAACCGCAGGATGCCGCCGACGCGATCCAGCGCGCCATCGACGAGAAGGCCCGCCGCGCCGAGAACCTGAAGCGGATCGAGGAGCAGCTCGCCGCCTCCACCGGCGCGCGGGCCAAGCTCGAAGCGGAGATCGCCTCGGTCGCCGGAGACCGGGCCAAGCTGAATGCCGCCCTCCTCGATGCCGCCCGTCAGGCGCAGGCGACGGAGGACCGGATGAGCCGGCTGGAAGAGCGCCTGAAGACGCTCACCGCCAGCGAATCCGGCATCCGCCGCTCCCTCGAAGCCCGCCGCGGCGTCATCGCCGAAATCCTCGCCGCCCTGCAGCGCATGGGCCGGCGGCCGCCCCCGGCCGTCCTGGTCCAGCCGGAGGACGTGCTCGCCGTGATCCGCACCTCGATGCTGCTCGGGGCCGTGGTGCCCGAACTGCGCGGCGAGGCCGAGACACTGGCCGCCGACCTCACCGAGATGGTGCGGCTGAAGGGGCTCATCGCCGCCGACCGCGAGGGCCTGCAGAACGACCTCGCCGGCTGGGCCAGGGAGCAGCAGCGGATCAACGCCCTCATCACGGCGCGCCGCACCCGCCTCGCCGAGGTGGAGAGCGGGCTCGTCACCGAGCGCGCGCGCACGGCCGAGCTCGGCGTACAGGCGAAAAGCCTGAAGGAGCTCCTCGACCGGATGGAGAACGAGGTCGCCTCGGCCCGCCGGGCGGCGGAGGAGGCCCGCGCCGCCGAGACGCGGGAGGCGCGCGCGACCCAGGAGCGCTTCGCGGCGGCCGGCACGCGCGATCCCGCGCGGCTCGCCCCCAAGATTCGCTTCGTCGACACCCGCGGCGAGGTGCCCAAGCCCGTGAGCGGCGCGACCTTGCGCGGCTTCAACCAGCCCGACGGCAATGGCGGAACGACCCGCGGCATATCGCTCGCGACCCGCGCGAAGGCGGTGGTCTCGTCTCCGTCCGATGGGTGGGTGTCGTTCGCCGGGCAGTTTCGCTCGTATGGACGACTCTTGATCATCAATGCCGGCGATGGCTACTATCTGCTGCTGGCCGGTATGGATCAGATCAGTGTCGAGGTCGGACAGTTCGTGCTTGCGGGGGAACCGGTGGCGGCCATGGGTGAGGGCGGCCAGGGCGCCGCTCCGGGCGACCGTGACGGGCCGGTTCTATACGTCGAGTTCAGGAAAGACGGCGGCTCCATTGATCCGGAGCCGTGGTGGGCGAAGAGCCCCAGCGAGAAGGTTCGCGGATAATGCGCAAGATTTCCCTAGTCCTGGCCGGCGCGTTTCTTGGCGTCGGTTCCTCCCTCCTCGCGACCCAGACGCATCTGCTTTCCGGGACCAGCGCGGTGGCGGCCTCCGCGGAGACCTATCGCCAACTCAGCCTGTTCGGCGACGTGTTCGAGAAGGTGCGAACCGACTACGTCGAGAAGCCCGACGAGGCCAAGCTGATCGAGGCGGCCGTCAACGGCATGCTCACCTCGCTGGACCCGCATTCAAGCTACATGGACTCGAAGAGCTTCCGTGACATGCAGGTGCAGACCAAGGGCGAGTTCGGCGGCCTCGGCATCGAGGTCACGATGGAGGACGGCCTGATCAAGGTGGTCAGCCCCATCGACGACACCCCCGCCTCCAAAGCCGGCATCCTCACCAACGACATCATCACGCAGATCGACGAGGACCAAGTCCAGGGCCTCACCCTGAATCAGGCCGTCGACAAGATGCGCGGACCGGTGAATTCGCCGGTGAAGCTCAAGATCTCCCGCAAGGAGTCCAAGGATCCCATCGACGTCGTGCTCAACCGCGATGTCATCAAGATCAAGCCGGTGCGCTCGCGGGCCGAGGGCGGCGATGTCGGCTACATTCGCCTGACGCAGTTCACCGAGCAGACCTATGACGGCCTGCGCAACGCCATCGACAAGCTCTCCACGGAAGTGGGCCAGGACAAGCTGAAGGGCTACGTCCTCGACCTGCGCAACAATCCGGGCGGCCTCCTCGATCAGGCCGTGTCGGTCTCCGACGCGTTCCTCGACCGGGGCGAGATCGTCTCCACCCGTGGCCGCAACCCCGACGAGACCCAGCGCTTCTCGGCCAAGTCCGGCGACCTCACCAAGGGCAAGCCCATCGTCGTCCTGGTGAATGGCGGCTCGGCCTCGGCCTCGGAGATCGTGGCCGGCGCCCTGCAGGATCACAAGCGCGCCACGGTGCTCGGCACACGCTCCTTCGGCAAGGGCTCGGTCCAGTCGATCATCCCGCTGGGCGGCAGCGGCGCCCTGCGCCTCACTACGGCGCGCTACTACACGCCGTCGGGCCGCTCCATCCAGGCCAAGGGCATCGAGCCGGACCAGGAGGTCCTGCAGGAGATCCCGGACGAGCTGAAGGGCAAGGACGAGACCAAGGGCGAGGCCGGCCTGAAGGGTCACCTCAAGCAGAAGGATGTCGAGGAGCGCGGCGGTTCGTCGGCTTACGTCCCGCCGGACCCGGCCAAGGACAAGCAGCTCATCGCCGCCGTCGACTTCATCCGCGGCATCCAGAAGGGCGCGGCCAACACGCCGAAGGCCGCCGTTCCGAACTGACGATTCCTGCACCGTCCTGAAACGCGACTCGTGTCGCCGGATTTAAACAAACGTTAACCAGCGCGGCCCGCAATGTCGGTGAGAACCGACTCTGCGGGCCGCTTCGTTTCTCACATCGTGCGTGCCCAGCATCCGTCGGTCGCGAGCTCTCAGGGAAACGGCTGACCGTGGCCACCGACGACATCCTGACCCGTCCGCTGGGAACCGCGAGTGCTGTGGCGCCCCGCTCGCTCGGCCAGCGGTTGCGCGGCGTCTCGATGCCCCGGATGAGCCCGGCGGCCGTGGTCGCCATGGGGGGGGCGGGCCTCGCCGTGGGCCTCACCCTCTTGGCGATGTTTGGCGATCCCCAGGGCGGCGAGCCGTCCGC
Source organism: Methylobacterium bullatum (assembly GCA_902712845.1). Classification (NCBI taxonomy): domain Bacteria; kingdom Pseudomonadati; phylum Pseudomonadota; class Alphaproteobacteria; order Hyphomicrobiales; family Methylobacteriaceae; genus Methylobacterium; species Methylobacterium bullatum. The sequence goes on along the minus strand of LR743504.1, from coordinate 875,304 downwards.
CGTCGCGACGATCAGCCTGCGCGCACCCGCCGCTCCTCCCCGTGGCGAAGGCCCCCGAGCCCCCGACATCGGCTCCGCGCTCGGCCGGCGAGGTCGAGACGGCATCGGGCGTCCAGGTGGTGCGGCCCGCCGGCACGGCGGCCCCCACCGAGGCAGTGATCATCCGCGTGCCCGACAGCGAACCCGTGCGCCCCGCCGGTCCCGATCCCCGGCTGATGGAACGGGGCCGTCACGGCAACGTGCCGAAGATCGGCGACGGCCGCCGCCGGCCCCTCGACGTCTATGCCCGCCCCGATTCGGGTTCCGGGGCGCCGGGCGCACGCATCGCCATTCTCGTCACCGGCCTCGGCGTCGGGCAGGCCGCCACGGCGGGCGCCATCGCCAAGCTTCCGCCCGCGATCAGCCTCGCCTTCTCGCCCTATGGCGGCGACCTCGAACGCAGCGTCGCCCGCGCCCGCGATTTCGGCCACGAGATCCTGGTCCAGGCGCCGATGGAGCCGTTCGACTATCCCGACAGCGATCCCGGCCCGCAGACCATGCTGACGAGTTCGCGTGCCCCGGAAAATCTCGACCGACTGTCCTGGGTGATGAGCCGGTTCGGAGGCTATGTCGGCCTCGTGAACTTCATGGGAGCCAAGCTCGAGGGCGATGCGGCCGCCTTCGAACCGGTGCTGCGCGAGATCGGCGCCAGGGGGCTCGGCTTCGTGGATGACGGCACCTCGTCGCGCTCTCACGCGACGTCTCTCGGCAGCAAGCTGAAGATTCCTGTCGCCCGCGCCGAGATCGTCCTCGACGCCATGCCCCAGGCCGAGGCGATCGACCGCGAACTCGCCCGGCTCGAAGCCCAGGCCAAGGCCAACGGGTTCGCGCTGGCCTCGGCCGGGGCGATGCCCATGACGATCGAGCGGATCGCCCGCTGGTCGCGCGACCTCGAAGCCCGTGGCATCCGCCTCGTCCCCGTCAGCACCGCCCTGCGGGGCGCGCCGCCCGCGCGCCTGTCGAGCGCGGGGCCGTGAGGGGAGTTTCGGTCTATCGGTTCGGCTGAATTTGCCGGTGGCTGAAAGAAGGGGGCGAAAGGTTATCGTCTGTGATGCAGTCCCGGCGTGTGCATCCCCTCGCCCCGCTTGCGGGGAGAGGGACGCGTCTCCCCCTCGTCGGGGAGCGCGTCGAGGCGGTAGCCGAAGGTGAGGGGGCGACGCCGAATCAGGCTCCTCCGACTTCGCCCCCTCACCCTCGCTCCGCTCATCACAGGCACGACAAGGTGCCTGTGATCCTCTCCCCGCGCGCGGGGAGAGGGGAACCCGCTCATCCGTATGTGTTAGCGCTGCGCCAGGGTCTCGACGATGGCTGGCGGGGTCGGGGCCGGCATCTGCCCGGCGAGGGAGGACGAGAGCATCGTCGGCAGGGTCTGATCGTAGCGCGTGACGAGAGCGGCGAAGCGCGGCGGCGCCTGCTCGTAGGCCGGCTCGAACCCGCGCACCCGCAGGAGCGCGGGAACCGAGGCTGCCACCATCCAGCGCGACCAGACCGCCTCGGCGACGAGGACCGGGCGGCGCTGGGCCGGGATCACGATCACGTCCTGGCCGGCATAGGCGAGGGCCTCGGGCCGGCTCACATCGCCGAGGGAGACGCCCTTGGCGGAGAGGGCCGCCCAGAAGGGATGCTGCGCGCCGTCCGAATAGGTGGTGCGCACGGCCGCACTCCCGTCCTCCACCAGGCTAGCGATGCGGGCCTCCTCCTGCACCCGGCGCGCCGTCACCAGGGATTCCAAAGCGGGGTCCTTGTAGGGCAGGAAGGCGTAGCGGCCGGCGGTGACGGTGACGTTGGGCTCCTCGCCCGTCGCCTCGAACCGGTCGGAGCCTTCCTTGAGCTGGCGCCAGAAGGCGATGTTCGGGTCCGTCCGGTAGCGGGCCATGTTCGCCGCACTCATCCGGAACGGGTAGGATTGGAACTGGAACGCCGCCTGTCCGCCGGCGAAGGCATCGCGGGCGATGGCGTAGATCTCGCCGACCACCTGATCGGTCATGGCGAAACACCCCATGGACGAGCAGACGCCGTGGACCATCACGGCCGAGCCGGTGGAGCCCTGCGCGCGGTCATAGGCGTTGGGATAGCCCACATCGAAGGAGAGGTAGTAGCTCGAATTCGGGTTCATCTGGCGCGGGGGCACCGAGTAGAACCCTTCCGGGGTCTGGCGGTCGCCGGTCTTGCGCTTGGGGCCGAGCTGGCCCGACCAGCGGCAGATCGGGAAGGTCTTGATATGGACGAAGCGCCCGCCGGCGGCTTTCTTCCAGATCTCGATCTCGGATTCCTTCTTGTAGGCCCTGAACAGGACCGGAGCCGAGGCGCTGGTGCCCTTCTGGCTCATCAGCGCGAGGGTCGCCGCCGGGATCGGAGCCGTGGCCTTGGCCGATTGCGCCCGTGCGATGTCCGGCGCGGCGAGCCCCAGAGCCAGCAGGAGAAGCCAGGCGACGGCGCGGCGCTGTACGACTGGCGAGGGTAGAACGACCATGCCCGGCCCTGGAGAGGGATGCGCCGACCGACCGCCGGCGCCGTGCAACAGGGTGCACGAAGCCTTGCTTATCCCATCCCAATGGGGCGGCAATAGGGGAAGCGCCGCCGCCCTTCTTCTTTGGTCGACCGACGATCATTGACGCCGACTGAAATGCGGAGGTGCGGCGGATCGAGGAACGCTCTGTCGCGAAGATCACATCGGAGGGAGATATCGTCGGCCTGGCATTCGTGGGTTGTCACCCCATGCCGACAATGGAGCATCGAGATGCTGCGACCCATCAATCCGCCCGGTCCCTCGATTCCCGGCATCTCGCAGGCAATGCTGGTTTCGGAGGGCCGATTGCTCATCCTCTCGGGCCATGTCCCCTTCGATGGCGCCGGCGAAGGGGTCAACGGGGATCTGGCGACCCAGCTCGATCGGGTGTTCCGGAATATGCAGGCGACGCTCCATGCGGCGGGCGCCGATTTCAGCGCCGTCGCGCGTCTCACGATCTATGTCCGGGACTATGATCCAAGCCAGCTCCCAATCATCCGGGCTGTGCGCGATCGCTGGATCAACGCCGAATGCCCACCGGCCAGCGCATTGATCGGCGTTGCGGCGCTGGCATTCCCCGACATGTTGGTCGAGGTAGATGCGATGGCGTTCCTGCCCGCCTAGCCTCGCCGCCGTTCAGCGGCAGCGGGGTGGCGAAGCGGACCGGAGGGGACAGCGGCCGGCAATGTCGGACGGGCCACCGGCGACGAGGAGGGGCGTGTCACGGCCCTGTCAGGCGGCCAGCACCGTGTTGCGCTCCACATGCAGCACCGCGCCGAAGGGGGCGTTCGCGTCGAGGGTGTCGGCGCTCGGCAGGCAGACGATGAGGCCGCGACCGGCTCTCGCCGCGCGCAGGCTGGCGAGGCGCTCCCGGATCTCGGCGGCCTTGCCGTCGTCGAGGGCGATGGCGACGACGACGATGTCCGGCTTGCGCACGAGGCAGCGGGCGAGGTCGATGCCGATGCGCTCGCGCGAGCCGATGGCGTTCTCCCCGAGGCTCGTCCCGCCGCCGCCCATGCCCGGCTCCACGCGGCTGGCGAGGCCGAGCCGGTAGACGGCGGATTCGAGATGCTGCTGGACGAGGACGCGGCGCACCAACGCCCGCACGCGCTGTTCGGCGCCCGCCTCCTCGCCGTTGATCCGGCCGAACAGCAGGTTCTCCTCCAGGCTGGCGGCCGGGTTGAGCCGGGTGGGATCGTAGAACTCGACGCTCGCGCGCAGGCTCTGCGGCATCAGCCGGGCGAAGGAATGGCGCGCGGCGACGATGCGGTCCTCGAAGGCGGCGTCGATCAGGCCGAATCGGTGCCGGGTCTCGCTGTAGCGGAGCGCCAGCCCGATCAGGCGCTTGCGGTCGCGCTGGCCCGCTGGCCCCCGGCGCCAGCCCTTCGCCTCCGGCTGGCGGCTGACGAGATCCTCGAAGAACCCGCGCTCGGCCGCGGGAAACAGCGAGAACGCATCGAAGAGGGGGTGATCGTCCGGAAGGTCGGCGAAGATCTCGATGGTGCTGCGCGCCACCTGCAGCCCGATCTCGGTGAAGGGCCGGGTCAGGTCCTCGGCCTCCAGCACCGCGCGCAGGTAGGGATGGGCCGCGATATGGCTGCCGGAGAAGGCCGGTCCCACGGCCTCGCCGAACAGGATGTTCTCGCCCACCGTCGCCTGATGGTTGTAGCGGGCGGGATCGAACGGCTCCACCAGCCGCGCCGCCTTGTCCGCCACCAGGGCCTTGCGCACGGCGTGGCGGGCGGAGACGATGGAATCGGCGATGCCGGGCTCGGCGTTCGGGTCCACCGTTCCCTCGAGGCCGCGCGCATAGACGAAAGTGTCGAGCCCGGTCAGGTGCAGCACCTCGATGAGGTCCGCCTCGGAGGGACGCTCCTGGCGCGCCGCACCGTAGAGGATGTTCTGTTCCAGCGTGCCCTCGATCAGGATCGCCTCGGCGCCCGCCAGGGCGATGTGGCTGGCCCGCTCGGCCGGATCGAGGCTGCGCAGGTCGATCCCGTCATAGGTCACCGAGCCCGCGGTCGGTTCGAGCTGGCCGGCCAGCAGGGCGGCCAGCGCCCGCGCGCCGCTGCCGCGTTCGCCCACGATGGCGAGGTGAGACGGCATCGCCACGGTGACGTCGACACCGGTGAGGCGCTCCCCGCTGGCGGGATCGTAGACGCCGACCCCGGACGCGGCGAGCGTCCCGCCCTTCGGCAAGGCGGCGAAGGGCCCGGGCCTGTAGCCGCCGCGACTTTCCAAGGAGACGAGGGTCGCCGCGAGATCGCGGAAGACCGGGGACACCCCCTCGTGGATCGAGCGCAGGCGCAGGGTCACCGCCAGGGCGAGGACGGCGAGGGCGAAGCCACCGCCGGCCGCCACCAGGGCGCCCGGCGCCACGGGAGGCGCCGTGCCGCTCTCGCCGCGCCAGAGAGCCACGGCCAGCATGATGGCGGGCAGCAGGACGCCGAGGGCAAGGGAGGGCGCCCGCGCGAAGGCGAGGGAGGATTCGGCGGACGCAAGGGCATCGCGGATCGCCGCCCCCCTGGCCGCGAGACGGCCGCGCTCGAACGCCTCGGCCCCATGGGCACGCACCGCCGGGACCCGCCGGATGAGGTCGGAGAGGAATCGTTCCGCCGAGACGCCGGAACTGAGGCGCAGGATCGTCCGCTTGCGGGTGCGGCGGAGGATCAGGAGGCGGGCGAGGGCGGCGGCGAGAAGGCCCACCGCCACCGTCGGCACCAGCCTCGGGGCAGCGAGGCCGGCCATGGCGAGGGCCAGGATGATGGTCGCCAGAGCGGTGACCGGGACGACGATGCCGAGGCCGAACAGGGTGTCGAGCCGCGCCAGCATCGCGCCCACATGCTGCGCCAGGCTGCGGGCCTCGTCCCGTGCGGCCGTGGGGGCGTGCAGGATCGCCGTGGTCACCCGTTCGTTGAGGAGACGGATCGTCCGGGACTGGGCGGAGAAGCACAGGCGCGCCACGATCCAGCCCAGGGCCGCCGCGAGCATGGCGACGGCGGCGAGGCCGGTCAGCGCCCACAGGATCACGTCGACGGGTGGAAGGGGCCAGCCGGAGACGGCCACCAGGGCCGGCTCACCGGCCGCGTTCCAGGGCCGTTCCATGGCGATCCGGAGGAAGGGGACGGTCTGCGCCGGTGCCTGGACCAGGACGCTCACGAGATCGCGCAGGCAGAGCAGGGCGAACAAAGCGAGGGGAAGGCCTACGCCCAATGTCAGAGCGATGGCGGAAACCTGGAGTGTCCGCGCCGACTTCCAGGCGAAGGCGATCGGATCACGATCCATCGACGTTTCCCTCCGGCGGCCGGCGCCGGCTACGGTCCATCATCCGAGGTCGGCTTAGAGGATCGCCGCCGGGCAGGGAAGGCGCGAGTCCATCGGAGAGGAATCTTGTCGTGTCACCCGGCACATGCGCCTCCACGGTTGTCGGGCGTGCCAAACACTCCTAGGTTTGTCTCTTCCCGACGCCCGCTCCCCAACAGCCCGCTTTCTCGTCGCAAGCGCATCGCCAGAAGCTGCAAGATTTTCCATGTGCGAATTGCTCGGCATGAGCGCGAACGTGCCCACCGACATCCGTTTCTCCTTCGCGGGCCTCGCCCGGCGCGGGGGCGAGACCGGGCCTCATGCCGACGGATGGGGCATCACCTTCTACGAGGGGCGGGGCGCGCGCGCCTTCCACGAGCCCGAGCCGAGCGCGCGCTCGGTCCTCGCCAAACTGCTGCGCGACTACGCGATCAAGAGCCGGATCGTGATCGCGCATGTGCGCAAGGCCAATCGCGGGCGGGTCGGGCTCGAGAACACCCATCCGTTCAGCCGTGAGCTCTGGGGGCGGCGCTGGACCTTCGCCCATAACGGCCAGCTCAAGGGCGTGAAGAAGTGGCCGCTGACCTGGTTCAAGCCGGTGGGCTCCACCGACAGCGAATACGCGTTCTGCTGGATGCTCGACCGGCTACAGGCCCGCTATCCGAGCCTGCCGAGCCCGGCGCGGCTCGACAGCGCGGTCGCCGAACTCTGCGCCGAATTGCACGGGCTCGGCGTGTTCAACATGCTGCTCAGCGACAGCCGGACGCTCTATGCCCATTGCGGCAAGCGCCTGTGCTACCTCACCCGCTGCGCGCCCTTCGGCACCGCGACCCTCATCGACGAGGATTGGCACGTGGATTTCGCGCAGGAGACGCGGACCGACGACGTGGTGACGGTCATCGCCACCAAGGCGCTCACCCGCGACGAGTGCTGGACCGATGTGGAGCGCGGCCACATGCTCTCCCTGCGCGACGGCATCGTCCGCATCGTCAAGCCCGGCGCGCCGAAGCCGGTGCGGGTTCCGCCGCCCTGTTCCGGAAGCGGGCTCGCCGACCGTCAGACCGGCCAGGCCGCCTCGCGGTAGGCCCCGTCCCAGAACATCCATTCGAGCTGCGTCGCGCGGGTGAAGGCGCGGTGCATCCGCGCCCGCAGCGAGGGCGAGACATTCCGCGCGGCGGCATCCGTGCTCGCGATCATCTCGGCGACGGCGGTGCCGAATTCCTCTCCGGCATAGGTGTCGATCCAGGCGGCGTAGGGATTGCCGGCGCCCGCCCGCGACAGGATGTCGGTGCCGATCTCGGCATAGATCCAGAAGCACGGCAGCAGGGCCGCGACCAGCACTTCGTAGGGTTCGCCGTAGGCCGTGGCGAGAAGATAGGACACGTAGTGGTCGCAAGGGGGCGAGAGTGGCGTCGCGGCGAAGGTCTCGGCGGAGATGCCGTAATCCCGGAAGAACCCGCCATGGAGGGAGCGCTCGACCACGATGGCCGTCTCGGCGGCTTTCGCGAACTGCACGATCCCCTCGGGCTCCGGCGATTTCGCCGCAGCCAACGCCAGCGCCCGCCCGAAGCCGATGAGATAATGCGCGTCCTGCAAGATGTAGTGGCGGAAGCGGGCCTCGCCGAGGGTGCCGGCGGCGAGTTCCGCGTTGAACGGCATGGTGCGGATGGCCTCATAGGCCGCTTGGTTCCGCGTCCAGGCTTCGGCCGAGAAGCCGTTCTCGTCGGTGGGGCGGATCATGAGCGCGGACCTTCCAGGGTGAGGCTGACCCCGTGGCGGACGCGCTGGCCGGGGGCGATGAGGCGCTGCGAATCCCGGCGGATCAGGTCGCCATCGAACCCGGCCCAGTCGGCGTAACCGGTCCAGCATTCCAGGGACAGGAACGGCGCCGTCGGCTTCGTCCAGATGGCGAGATGCGGGAAGTCCGAGACGTTCATGCGGATGGCGCTGCCGTCGGGCGCGGTGAAGCGCATCCGCGCGCTCGCCGCGTCGCGCAGGACGATGGCCTCGGCGAATAGGTCGGGATCGAGGGGGAGTATCCGCCCGTCGAGGGGGAACGGCCGCTCCTGGCGCAGGAGCAGGCCGCCATCCCCCACCTCGGGCGCCATCGCCCGTTCGGGGTGCTCGAACTCCACCGCGTAGCCGCCGCCGGCCTTGCGCTCGCCACCGGCGAAGGGCCAGGGGAAGGCCGGGTGGAAGCCCAGCGCATAGGGCAGGTTCGTCCCGCCGGTATTCTCGATCCAGATCTCGAAATCGAGATGGGCCGGGCCGACCCGCGTGGTGATGTCGAGCTGGAACGGATAAGGGTAACGGGCGCGCGTCGCCTCGCTCTCGGTGAGGCGCAGGGTAAGGGTGTCGTCGCTCTGCGAGACGACCGTGAAGGGCAGGTCGCGGGCAAAACCGTGCTGGCCCATCGGATAGGCCGTGCCGTCCACCCGGACCTCGCCGCCGGACGAGGCACCCACCACCGGGAAGAGCCAGGGCGCGTGCCGGTTCCAATGCGCCGGATCGCCGTTCCAGAGATACTCCCGGCCGCCCACCTGCCAGGAGACGGGCTCGGCACCGGACGATGAGATCACCGCTACGGTACCGTCGCCGGCCTTGAGAGTGATGCGGTCGCTCATGTCGTCCTCCCTGGGGATTTCACGTCGGCGCCGTTGTGGCCGCAGGCGGAGCGCCGGTCCAGCCTCAACCGGGACGATGAAGCGTTCACCGTCGCGGAGAAATCCGGTCGCCGTGTCAAATTACTGATACGACCGTTCCGGCAAGTCAGGCATACAGTATTATGGCCAAGCTGATTCGGTCGGCCGAACCGGTTCCGTCTGGCTGAAACGCTCCCCATGGCCGACCTCCCGTCATGACGCTCACATCCCGTATCGTCGCGCTGGTCGTGCTCGCCCTCGTCCCTGCCATCGCGGTCCAGAGCTTCAACGAGCACGCCCTGCGCAGCGCTCGCGAGGATGCCGTGACGGCCTCGGCCCTGCGCAACGCCCGCGCGGTGGCGGAAGACCTCACCCAGTTCGCCGGCGGCATGCGCCAACTCCTCGATATCCTCGCGGAGGCTCCGTTCATCCGCGATCAGGAAGCGGCGGGGTGCACCAGCTTCCTGCGCTCCATCATCCGGAAGCTGTCGGGTGCCACGATCCTCATCGTCGCGGATGCGAAGGGGCAGCTCGTCTGCAACAGCCTGGGAATGGAGCAGGGCGCCTATTCCATCGCCGACCGGACCTATTTCCAGAAGGCGATGCGGTCGGGCGTGCCGGTCATCGGGGAATACGTGGTTGGTCGCGGCAGCCGGGTTCCCACCATCCAGTTCGCCTATCCGATCCGGGATTCCAGCGACAGGTCCTCCGGCCTGCTCATCTTCGGTTTCGATCCCGCCTGGCTGGGGGAGCGGCTGGCCCATGCCGGCCTGCCGAAGGACGCCGCCGTGACGGTGGCCGACCGCGGCGGCACCATCATCGTCCAGAATCCCGATCTCGACTCCTGGGTCGGCAAGGCTCTGCCGGCGGCCTTCGCGTCCGACCTGGGCAAGGCGGATTCCGAAGGAAGCGTCGGGGAGATGCCCGGTCTCGATGGCGTGCGCCGCATCACCGGCGTGGTCCATCCCGGCGGCGCCCTCGACGGAATGACCGTCGCCGTGGGCCTCGCCCGCGATACCGCCTTCGCCGATATCGATACGGCGACCCGGCGCGGCGTGATCCTGATCTTCCTCGGGACGCTGGTTGCCATCGTGGCGGCTCTGATCGGCGGGCGCGTCTTCATCCGCAAGCCGGTGCGGCGGCTGTTGAAAGCGTCCCGCGCCTGGCGTTCCGGCCAGCTCTTTGCCCGGTCGGGCCTGACGGGCCGCTCCGAATTCGGCCAGCTCGGCCAGGCTTTCGACGCCATGGCCGCCACGCTGGAGACGCACGAGGACGGTCTGCGGGCCGAACTCGAACGCACGCGCAGCCTGCAGGAGCAGCAGGTGACGATGATGCACGAGCTGAATCACCGGGTGAAGAACACACTCGCCACGGTCCAGTCCCTCGCCCGGCAATCGCGCGGCGGCGAGGAGCAGGCGGCGCAACTGGAAGGCCGCATCCTCGCTCTGTCGAAGACCCACGATCTCCTGACCCGCGACGACTGGACCGGCGCGCCGCTCCGCGCCGTGCTCGAGAACGAGCTCAGCCCCTACCGCAGTTCGGCGGACCATATGGAACTCGTCGGCCCCGATATCGACCTGCCGCCGCGCTACGTGCTGGCCCTGGGGATGACCGCCCACGAACTGACCACCAACGCGGCGAAATACGGCGCCCTTTTAGGCAACCAGGGCCGCCTGTCGGTGATCTGGCGCGTCACCGAGGACGGCATGGGTGGGCGGCGGCTGGAAATCGAGTGGCGGGAACGCGGCGGCCCGGCCGTGGCGCAGCCGAAGCGCCGCGGCTTCGGCACCCGGCTCATCACCGGCGGAATCGCCCGCGAACTCGCGGGCTCGGTGGAGCTCGATTTCCACGCCGAAGGCCTGCGCTGCCGGATCGACGTTCCGATCGAGACCGCGCCGACCGTCCGCTTTCACTGATCTACTCAAACCAAGTCTCGATCAGCGCGACGCATGGATCGGGCTCATCGAGACCTGGTTTAGAGTCTGCTCGATCGGATGTCTCAGCGGATGCTCATGCCAAAGTCGATCATCCAAGCGGACCACCTCATCCTGAGGCGCCCGCGTCAGCGGGCCTCGAAGGAGGCCTCCAGTTGTCGCACGATCCCTGGAGCCCTCCTTCGAGGCCGCTACGCGGCACCTCAGGATGAGGTAAGGCCTTGGACAAACACTGCAACAGACTTTTGGCGAACCCTACTTGGCGGCGTTGGGGATGCCTTCGATCGGGCATTCCGGCGTACCGAGATCGGGGCGGGTGATGGCGCGGACCGCCTCGCGGGTGCCGGCCGGGTCCTCGATCCAGCGACGATAGAAGTCGTAGGGACAATCGGCCTTGCCGGGCTCGTTCTCCTTGGAGTTGATCATGCCGGTATAGCCACGGTGCAGCAGCTTGAAGAGGTGGTTCTCCGACTGCATGTTGGCGCGGGCGTCGCGGATGAGGAACTTCGACAGGGCGGCATATTGCACGCCCATTTCCTCGGTGCCGCATTCGCCGAGCGTCCGGCCGTCGAACCCGATGATCGCCGAATGGCCGAAATAGCTATAGACGCCGTCGAAGCCGGCCGCGTTGGCCACGGCCACATAGGTGTTGTTGGCGAAAGCCATCGCCTTCGACATCAGGATCTGCTGTTCCTTGGCCGGATACATGTAGCCCTGGCAGCGGATGATGAGCTCGGCGCCGCGCATGGCGCAGTCGCGCCAGATCTCGGGGTAATTGCCGTCGTCGCAGATGATGAGGCTGATCTTGAGGCCCTTCGGCCCGTCCGAGACATAGGTGCAATCGCCCGGATACCAGCCCTCGATCGGGGTCCAGGGCATGATCTTGCGGTATTTCTGCACGATCTCACCCTTGTCGTTCATCAGGATGAGGGTGTTGTAGGGCGCCTTGTTCGGATGCTCCTCGTGGCGCTCGCCGGTGAGCGAGAACACGCCCCAGACACCCGCCTTCCGGCAGGCCTCGGCGAAGATCGCGGTCTCCTCCCCGGGCACGGCGGATGCGGTCTCGTACATCTCCTTGCCGTCGTACATGATCCCGTGGGTCGAGTATTCGGGGAAGATCACAAGATCCATGCCGGGCAGGCCGGACTTCATGCCCACCACCATGTCGGCGATCTTCCGCGCGTTCTCTAGCACTTCTGCCTTCGTGTGCAGACGCGGCATCTTATAGTTGACGACCGCGACGCCGACGCTGTCGTTGCTCGAGGAAATGTCGCCGTGCATCATGGGTGGGGTTCTCCTGGTTTGTGCGTCGCCTCTCCCCGCCTGGCGGGGAGAGGAGTAGGCGCCCAGCTTTCAGTGGCTGATCATCCACGGCCGCGCATTGGGGAAGCTTTTGGCGGCTGCCGGCTGCTTGGTTTTCGAGGCCCCCGAGCAACAGCCGCAGCCGGCCCCGTGCCCCGATGATTTGCGGGGCGCGTGGGCGCTCCGCTCGTTGACCGCATGCGCTTTGCGCCGTCCCGCATCCATGGAGGCGAGGTTGGGTGCGGTGAGGAAGGCGCGGCCGCAGGACGAGCCGCAATCGGGGCAGTCATGCGGGTCCTTGAACTGAGCCATGGGGCGCAGCACCGTAAAGGGCCCGCAGGCGTCGCAGGCGTAATCGTAGACGGGCATAGGGGCCTCTTCGGTCGGGAATCAGGCGAGATCCAAGTGATCGCCGCGTCGGGCACCGTCACGACGGCCCCCCCTCTCCCGTTTGGGAGAGGGTTGGGGTGAGGGGCGTGGACCATCCGAAAAGGTCACACACCTCACCCTATCCCTCCCCTTCTAGGAGAGGGGACCCGGGCCGGGCCGGAGGGTGGATCAAAGATCCGGCGAGAGCGGCATCTGGATCGAGCCGTCGATATGCTTGATCGGCCCGTCGGCGCCGGGGTTGATGTCGAAGTCGAAGATTTTCGTCGGAATCCAAAGCGTGGCGCAGGCGTTGGGGATGTCGACGACGCCGGAGATGTGGCCCTGGACAGGGGCGGTGCCGAGAATCGAATAGGCCTGGGCGCCCGAATAGCCGAACTTTTTCAGGTATTCGATGGCGTTGAGGCAGGCCTGCCGGTAGGCCACCGTGACGTCGAGGTAATGCTGCTTGCCGTATTCATCGACGGAGACGCCCTCGAAGATCAGGTGGTCGTCGAATTTCGGCGTCACCGGCGACGGCTTGAAGATCGGGTTCTTGATCCCGTATTTCGACATGCCGTCCTTGATGAGACTCACCTTGAGATGGACCCAGCCCGCCATTTCGATGGCGCCGCAGAAGGTGATCTCGCCGTCGCCCTGGCTGAAATGCAGGTCGCCCATGGAAAGGCCCGCGCCCGGCACGTAGACGGGGAAGTAGATCTTCGAGCCGCGCGACAGATCCTTGATGTCGCAATTGCCGCCATGCTCGCGGCCCGGCACCGTGCGGGCGCCTTCGGCTGCCGCCCTGTCCTTCGCCTCGCCCCGGAGCCGGCCCATATGGGCGGTGGGGCCGAAGGGGAGGGTGGCGAGCGCCGGCACCCGGCCGGGATTGGTGTCGTAGAGCGCCTTCTCGCGGGTGTTCCAGGTCTCCAGCATCTTCGGATCGGGCAGGCAGCCGATCAGGCCGGGATGGATCAGGCCGGGGAAGCGCACGCCGGGGATGTGGCGCGACTTGGTGAACATGCCCTCGAAATCCCAGATCGACTTCTGCGCCTGAGGGAAGTGCTCGTCGAGGAAGCCGCCGCCGTTCTTCTTCGAGAAGAAGCCGTTGAAGCCCCACTGGCTTTCGGGCTTGGCGCCGATATCGAGGAGATCGACCACCAGCAGGTCGCCGGGCTCCGCGCCCTCGACGCCGATGGGGCCGGAGAGGAAGTGGACGATGGACAGGTCGATGTCGCGCACGTCGTCGGCGGAATCGTTGTTTTTGATGAAGCCGCCGGTCCAGTCATAGGTCTCGACGATGAAGTCGTCGCCGGGCTTGACCATGGCCACCATCGGAATGTCCGGGTGCCAGCGATTGTGGACCATGTCGTTGTCGTAGGCCGACTGCGTCAGGTCGACCTTGATCAGGGTCTCAGCCATCGTTGTTCGACTCCCTCTGGCGTGACCGGGGCGTGCGCCCCGTTTGGGCCGGCCGGCTCATCCGGCGGGCCGTAGACGATGGCCGGCGGCGCCCTTGGCGGCGCGGCCCGGCTTTTCAGCTCGCGAGCAGCTCTTTGAGCGCGGCGTCGAGCGTGGCGATGTCGTCGGGGCTGGTGCCGGGGCCGCCGGCGAAATGGCCCCACCAGGTCTCGATCACCCGCAACTCGGCGTTCGGCATCGATTCCGCCTCGATCCGGTTGTCCTCCGGCGGGAAGTACAGGTCGGTGGAGGCCGGCATCAGGATCGCTTTGGCGCGGATCGCGGCAAGCGCAGCCTTGGTATCGCCCTTGAAGACCGGATTGGCGCCGATATCGCCGTTCTGCCAGGTCCAGAGCATGGCCAGCAGATCGTTGGCATCGCGGGTGTAGAACAGGCCTTCCCAGAACCCGACGAGGAAATCCTCGAGCGACGCGTACCCCATATGGGTCAGGTCGGCTTCGATCCGGTAGAAGGTCTGCGACAGGCCCCAGCCGGCATAGACCCGGCCGAAGGCGCGCAGGCCCTTGTTCGGTGGCGACGTGTACCATCCCTCCGCGAAGGCGGCGTCCGCCTGGAGGGCGGCTTTCGCCCCTTCGAGGAAGACGAAGTTGTGCCGCGAACACTTGGCCGACCCCTGAAACGGCAGGATGCGCGGGACCATGTCGGGATAGAGCGCGCCCCAATGGTAGGTCTGGAGCGCACCCATCGACCAGCCGGTCACCAGCACCAGCGTCTCGATGCCGAAATGCTCGGTGACGAGGCGGTGCTGCGCCACGACGTTGTCGTATGCTGTCACGTTGGGAAAACGCGGCCCGTCCCAGGGGGCGGGCGTGTTGCTCGGCGAGGACGAGAGCCCGTTGCCGAACATGTTCGGAATGATGATGAAGTATTTGTCCGGGTCGAGGGCCTTGCCCGACCCGATCAGCCACTCGTTCTCCGTGTGCTGGCCCGAATACCAGGTCGGATAGACGATGGCGTTGTCCTTGGCCGCGTTCAATGTGCCGAAGGTCTTGAAGGCGAGCTTGGCCTTGCGCAGCGTCTTGCCGCATTGGAGCATATAATCGCCGAGCTCGAAGATCTCGTAATCCGCCATTGTGGGCTGCCTGGAGCTGTGTTGCGGAACGGCGGGCGGAGGTTGCCCCGGCAATCAGACCGAGAGGAAGCGGGCGACCTGCGCCTCGTCGATATCGGCCCGCATCGCCTCGTGGACGATGTTGCCGTTCTCGATGACCAGCACCCGGTCGGCCACGTCGAGGGCGAAGCTCAGCACTTGCTCGGAGACGACGATGGAGAGACCGCGCTCGTCGCGGATCTTCTTCAGAGTCCGTCCCATCTCGCGGATGATCGAGGGTTGGATGCCTTCCGTCGGCTCGTCGAGGAGGAGCACCTTCGGACGGCTGGCCAGGGCCCGCGCGATGGCGAGCTGCTGCTGCTGGCCGCCGGAGAGGTTGCCGCCGCGCCGTCCCTTCATCTCCAGCAGGACCGGGAACATCGTGTAGAGGTCCTGCGGAACCTTGCGCTCCTTGGTGACGGTCAGGCCCGTCTCGATATTCTCCTGCACCGTCATGGCCGAGAAGATCATCCGGCCCTGCGGCACGTAGGCGAGGCCGGCCGCCACGCGCTGGTGGCTCTTGAGGGCGGTGATGTCCCGACCGTCGACGGTGATGGTGCCGGACTTCACCGGGACGATCCCCATCAGGGTCTTCATCAGCGTGGTCTTGCCCATGCCGTTGCGGCCCATCACGGCGACGATCTCGCCGGGTGCGATGCTGATGTCGAGGCCGTGCAGCACCTCGCTCTGGCCATAGGCCGAGTGGAGGTCGCGGATCGCCAGCATCGGCTGAACCCCGAGGGAGGGCATCGGCGGGAGCGTGGCCGGGGCGGAACTGGTCTGAAGCATGGCGCCGGTCCTGTTCAGTGGCCGAGATAGACTTCGATGACCTTCGGGTCGTTCTTCACCCGCTCCATCGAGCCTTCGGAGAGCACCTTGCCCTGGTGCAGCACGGTGACCCGGTGGGCGATGTCCTCGACGAACTTCATGTCGTGCTCGATCACCAGCACCGAGCGGCCGACGATGATCTGGTTGAGGAGTTCGGCGGTCTTGATGCGCTCGCCGACGCTCATTCCGGCCACCGGCTCGTCGAGCATCAGGAGTTCGGGGTCCTGGATCAACAGCATGCCGATCTCGAGCCATTGCTTCTGGCCGTGGCTCAGGAACTCGGCCCGCTCCTTGAGCTGATCTTTCAGGAAGATCATGGTCGCGACTTCGTGGATACGGTCACGGACCTCGGCATCGCGTTTGAAGGTCAGCGCGCCCCAGACCGTGCGGCCGCGGGGGAACGAGATTTCCAGGTTCTCGAACACCGTGAGGTCGTCGTAGATCGACGGCGTCTGGAACTTGCGGCCGACGCCGGCCTGGACGATGGCGCTCTCCGAGATCTTGGTGAGTTCCTGGCCTTTGAACTTGATCGAGCCGGCGCTGGCCTTGGTGCGCCCGCAGATCAGGTCCAGCACCGTGGTCTTGCCGGCGCCGTTGGGGCCGATGATGACGCGGATCTCGTTGGGATCGACGTAGAACGACACGTCGTTCACCGCCTTGAAGCCGTCGAAGGAGACGGTGAGGGCTTCCACCGAGAGGAGGAAGTCTTTCGCGTCGGGGGATTCGCCGATGATCGGCGAGCTCAGGATGGCGGCGTTCATCGTAAGTCGCGCTCCTATTCGGCGGGGGTGCCGTGGGGGACGGGGCCGCCCGCCGGCGCCAGGGCCTTCACCTTGCGGGTCAGGCGCGGCTCGACATAGCTGCGGTAGATGCCGGCGAGACCGTTGGGGAATGCGAGGACGACGGCGATGAACAGCGCGCCGAGGCCGAAGAGCCAGAGTTCGGGGAAGCTCTCCGAGAAGGTGGTCTTGGCCCAGTTGACCAGAAGCGTGCCCCAGACCGCGCCGAACAGGGACAGGCGCCCGCCCACGGCGGCGTAGATCACCATCTCGATGGAGGGCACGATGCCAACGAAGGACGGCGACATGAAGCCGACCTGCAGGGTGAACATCGCCCCGCCGATGGCGGCGAAGCCGGCCGCGAGGCAGAAGGCGAAGACCTTGAACCCGGCCACGGAATAACCCGAGAACCGGACCCGGTCCTCCTTGTCGCGCATGGCGAGGAGGATGCGCCCGAGCTTGGCCTTCTTCACGTATTGCGCCGCCAGGATGCAGCCGATGAGCAGCCCGCCGTTGAGGAAGTAGAGGATGAACTTCGCGCTGTCGGTGCGGATGTCCCAACCGTGCAGGGTGCGCAGATCGGTGATGCCGTTGATGCCGCCGGTATAGCCCTGCTGGCCGACGATGAGGATCGTCAGGATGGCGGCGATGGCCTGGGTGATGATGGCGAAGTAGGTGCCGCCGACCCGGCGGGTGAACATCGCGAAGCCGATGACGAAGGCGAAGAAAACCGGCACGGCGATGACGAGGATCAGCGTCAGCGGCAAGCTCTGGAACGGCTTCCACATCAGGGGCAGTTCGGTGATCTGGTTCCAGTCCATGAAGTCCGGGATGCCCGGCGTCGACTGGATCTTGGTGTTCTCGACGCTGGAGGCTTCGAGCTTCAGGTACATGGCCATGCAATAGCCGCCGAGCCCGAAGAACACGCCCTGTCCGAGGGAGAGGATACCGGCATAGCCCCAGCACATGACGAGGCCCAGCGCCACGAAGGCATAGGTCAGGTACTTGCCCACCAGGTTGAGGCGGAACGCGTCGAGGGTCACCGGCAGGACGACGAGGACGAGGCCGGCGAGGAGCGCGAGGCTCACCCACTCCATCGGCTTCATGAAGGGATTGTCGTTCACGGTGAGCGACTTCGACAGGGTCTGGACGGGGCTTGTCATCGTGTAGGCCTCCTCAGCGCCGGACCTTGAGGGTGAACAGACCCTGCGGGCGAACCATCAGGATCCCGACGACGGCGAGCAGCGTCAGAACCTTGGCGGTGGAGCCGGACAGGAAGAATTCGAGGGTCGACTGGGTCTGCGAGATCGAGAAGGCCGAGGCGATGGTGCCGAGAAGGCTCGCCGCGCCGCCGAAGACGACGATCAGGAAGGTGTCGACGATGTAGAGCTGGCCCGAGGTCGGCCCGGTGGAGCCGATCATGGTGAAGGCCGAGCCGGCGATGCCGGCGATGCCGCAGCCGAGGCCGAACGTGTAGCGATCGACCTTCTCGGTATCGATGCCGACCGCGCCCGCCATGGGGCGGTTCTGCATCACCGCGCGCACCTGCTGGCCGAAGCGCGAGCGGTACATCAGCAGGCCGACGCCGACGGTGATGAGGGTGGTGATCGCCATCACGAACAGGCCGTTGATCGGCACCTCGATCGTGTCGGTGACCTGGACCGAGCCAATGAGCCAGGAGGGCAGCTCGACGCCGACTTCGCGGGCGCCGAAGATGGTGCGGTAGGCCTGCTGCAGGATCAGCGACAGGCCCCAGGTGGCGAGCAGCGTGTCGAGGGGGCGCTTGTAGAGATGCCGGATGAGCGTCCATTCGACGATCATCCCGAGGGCTCCCGAGGCCAGGAACGCCAGGATCATCGCCACGAAGAAGTAGATTCCGAACAGGCCGGGCAGGTGGGTCTGGAAGAAGGTCGAGCACAGATAGGTGACGTAGGCGCCGAGGATCATGAACTCCCCGTGCGCCATGTTGATCACGCCCATCTGGCCGAAGATGACCGCGAGGCCGAGGGCCATCAGCACGTAGACCGAGAACAGGATCAGGCCGGCGAAACCCTGCATCGCGAAGATCGCGCCGAGATCTCCGAGGGAATAGTCACCGAGCATGTTTTCGACCTTCCGAAGAATGCGGCTTCTGGTTTGCAAGCATCAGGCCGTTTGTGGGCCGGCGCCACGCAGATGAAAGCTTTGCCGCCGACTCCCTCTCCTGGAAGGAGAGGGTTGGGGTGAGGTGTGGTCCACACCCGGAAAGGTCACACACCTCACCCTGTCCCTCTCCTTCCAGGAGAGGGGACCCGCGCCACGGCTGGAACTCGTCCTGCGATGGCGGGGGGCGCAGTGCTACTGGTAGCCCTTCGGAAAGGGGTTCGGCTCGATGAGCGCGGGGCTCTCGTAGACGATCTCGAACTGTCCGCTGGGCAGGGCCTTGGCGACGCGGGTCTTCGACCAGAGATGGTGGTTCGGGTGGATCTTGACGTAGCCCTCGGGGGCTTCCTTGAACTCGATGTCGGCGGAGGCCGCGACCACCTTGTCGACATCGAAGGAGCCGGCCTTCTCCACCGACATCTTCCACAGGAAGGGCCCGAGATAGGCGGCCTGGGTCACGTCGCCGATGACGGTCTTCTCGCCCCACATCTTGTGGAAGGCGGCGACGAATTTTTCGTTGTTCGGGTTCTTCAAGGACTGGAAGTACTTCATGCAGGAGTACGCCCCGGCTATGTTGTCGCCGCCGATGCCGTCGATCTCGTCTTCCGTCACCGAGATGGTCAGCAGGGTCTGCTTGGCGAGATCGATGCCGGCCGCCTTGAGCTGCTTGTAGAACGCCACGTTCGAACCGCCGACGACGTCGGTGAAGATCACGTCGGGCTTGGTCAGCTTGATCTTGTTAATGACCGAGTTGAACTGCGTGTGGCCCAGCGGGAAGTACTCCTCGCCGACGACCTTGGTCTTGAGCACGTTCTCGATGTGCTTGCGGGCGATCTTGTTCGAGGTGCGCGGCCAGATGTAATCCGAGCCGATGAAGAAGAACGTCTTGGCGCCCTTCTCCTTGGTGACCCAGTTCAGCGATTCGAGGATCTGCTGCGTGGCTTCCTGGCCGGTATAGATGACGTTCTTGGACTGCTCTAGGCCCTCGTAGAAGGTCGGGTAGTAGAGCAGGCCGTTATACTGTTCGAATACTGGAAGAGCCGCCTTGCGCGAGGCCGAGGTCCAGCAGCCCATCACGGCGGCGCAATGGTCGTTGACGAGGAGCTTCTTGGCCTTCTCGGCGAAGGTCGGCCAGTCGGAGGCGCCGTCTTCCTGGATCACCTTGATCTTGCGGCCCAGCACGCCGCCCATCTCGTTGATCTGGGCGATGGCGAGCTTCTCCGCCTGGATCGACCCGGTCTCGGAGATCGCCATCGTGCCGGTGGCCGAGTGGAGGATGCCGACGGTGACTTCGGTATCGGTCACCGCGAGGCCGGTGGTGTTCACCGCCGAGGTCGGAGGAGCCGCAGCGAAGGCGCTGCGCGGCATCATGGCCATGGCCGGAATGCTCGCCAGACCCATGAGAAGTTTGCGACGGAGGGCCGAGTGCGGTCCGTGCTCGTTGTCGGCTGCCATCGTGCGTGAACCCCTTCTAGAAGATGTCCCGCCGGCCCCTGCATAAGGCGGGCCGTTGCGGTGGGGCGGAAGCTAGGCGTGATGGCGCGGCGCAGCATATACGCTGTTTTGCGTAGGGAGGGAGGCTGCGCGCCTCGCCTCCCGCATCCCTCGGAGAACGATTTTCCCCGCGCGGGGCATGCCTTCCCTGTGAAGGGAGGCCTCGACGCGGCTCTCCTGGTGTACCAATGTCTCCCGGCCCCGCGGCATGGGGATTGCTCATCGACCGCCGTTTGCCCGTGACCGCATGCGGGCCGGCCCTTCCCTCACGTGACGCTGACCGGGCAGACCGAACGACCCCATGAGCGGCCGCCAGCAGATTCCCCCGATCCGGCGAGCCTATAACCGCTTCGTCGCGGACGAGACCCTCGAGGATTACGCCCTGCGCTTCACCGCCAAGAAGGCGCGGCGCTGGTCGAGCCTGCGGGTGGCGCAGACGGCGCTGGGGTCGCTCTCGTTCCTGGCGCTGGAGGCGATCGGCGGCACCCTGGTCCTGGCCACGGGCTTCACCAACACGGCGGCGGCGGTGCTGTTCGTGGGCGTGCTGATCTTCGCCACCGCCGTGCCGATCAGCCTCTATGCCGCGCGCTACGGCGTCGACATCGATCTCCTCACCCGCGGGGCCGGCTTCGGCTATCTCGGCTCCACCATCACCTCGCTGATCTATGCGAGCTTCACCTTCCTGTTCTTCGCCATCGAGGCGTCGATCATGGCGCTGGCACTGCAACTCTGCCTCGGCCTGCCGCTCTGGATCGGCTATATCGTCAGCGCGATCGTGGTGATCCCCCTGGTCGTCTACGGGATCAGCCTGATCAGCCGGTTCCAGATCTGGACACAGCCGCTCTGGATCGGGCTCAACCTCCTGCCCCTCGGCTTCATCGCGTGGAAGGGCGGCCCCGCCTTCGGTGACCTCCTGTCCTATCCTGGGGCGTCGGAAGCCGTCGGCTCGATCTCCACATTCATGGGCTACCCGATCTCGGGCTTCGACCTCGCCCAGTTCGGCCTCGCCTCCGGCATCCTCCTCGCGCTGCTGGCGCAGATCGGCGAGCAGGTGGATTTCCTCCGCTTCGTGCCGCCGGCCGAGACGTCCGAATCGGGGAGCAATCCGCGCTGGTGGCTCGCCGTGCTCGGGGCCGGGGCGGGCTGGATCCTGCCCGGCATGTTCAAGATCATGCTCGGCGCCTTCCTGGCGGTGTTGGCGGTGGGGCAGGGCGTGCCCTACGATCATGCGGCCGAGCCGACGCAGATGTACATGGTCGCCTTCGGCTACGTCATGCCGTCGCGGGAGGGGGCGGTGCTCCTCACCGGCCTGTTCGTGGTGATCTCGCAGCTCAAGATCAACGTCACCAACGCTTATGCCGGCTCCATCGCCTGGTCGAACTTCTTCTCGCGCCTCACCCACAGCCATCCCGGCCGCGTGGTCTGGCTCGTCTTCAACGTCGCCATCGCGCTCCTGCTGATGGAGCTCGGCATCGACAAGACCCTGGCCAGCACGCTCTCGCTCTATGCGGTGGTGGTGTCGGCCTGGGTCGGCGCGCTCTCGGCGGATCTGGCCGTCAACAAGCCCCTCGGCCTGTCGCCGCCGGGCATCGAGTTCAAGCGGGCGCATCTCTACGCCGTGAACCCGGTCGGCACCGGCGCCTCGGCGCTGGCGCTGCTTGCCGGTTTCCTAGCCCATGCGGGCCTGCTCGGCGCGGGACTCCAGAACTTCGCGCCGCTGCTCTCCCTCGTCACCGCCTTCGCGGCGGCACCCGCCATCGCCTTTGCCACCGGCGGGCGCTACTATCTGGCGAGGCCCGCCATCGCCGATTGGGGCGGCCGCGCGGAGATCCAGTGCACCGTCTGCGAGCATCCGTTCGAGGGCGAGGACATGGCCCATTGCCCGGCCTATGCCGGGCCGATCTGCTCACTCTGCTGCTCGCTGGACGCCCGCTGCGGCGACCTGTGCAAGCCGCATGGCCGTCTGGAGGCACAGGCCCAGAGCGCGCTGACCCGGATCATGCCGTCCAGGACCGCCGCCTGGATCGGGGCGCCTCTCGGGCGCTACCTCGCGCTGATGCTCACGCTGGTCTCGGTGATCGGGCTGATCCTCGGGATCGTCCATGCCGGCATCGCCACCGCCCAGCCCGAGCACGGCGAGACCCTGCGCGCCGCGCTGACCAGCGTGTTCTTCATCCTCGTGGTCATCCTCGGCATCGTCGCCTGGCTGTTCGTCCTCGCCCAGGAGAGCCGCCGCGTGGCACAGGAGGAGACCGCCCGCCAGACCGCCCTCTACGAGGCCGAGATCGAGGCCCACAAGATCACCGACGCCAAGCTGCAGCAGGCCAAGGAGACGGCCGAGGCCGCCAACCTCGCCAAGAGCCGCTACGTGGTGGGCATGAGCCACGAGCTGCGCACCCCGCTCAACGCCGTCCTCGGCTACGCGCAGCTGCTGGAGGGGGACGACGACATCCCGGCCCCGCGCCGCAACGGCATCCGTGTCATCCGGCGCAGCGCCCAGCACCTGTCGGGCCTGATCGACGGCCTCCTCGACATCTCCCGCATGGAGGCGGGACGTCTTCAGATCCACCGCAACGAGTTCCGCCTCGCCGAATTCCTGGACCAGATCGTCGACATGGTCCGGCTCCAGGCCAACGCCGCCGGCCTCGAATTCCGGTTCTCGCGCCCGCCCGTGCTGCCCGTCCTCGTCGCGGCGGACGAGAAGCGCCTGCGCCAGATCCTGCTCAACCTCCTCTCCAACGCGATCAAATTCACGGAAACCGGCTGGATCGCCCTGGAGATGACCTATCGCAGCCAGGTCGCGGTGTTCTCGATCCGCGACAGCGGCCTCGGCATTCCCGAAAGCGACCTGCAGCGGATCTTCGGACCCTTCGAGCGCGGCTCGCTGCCCGCCGCCCGCAACACGCCGGGAACCGGGCTCGGGCTCACCATCGCCCATCTCCTCGCCCAGGTGATGGGCGGCGAGGTCACGGTGGAGAGCGAGGTCGGCCGTGGCACCTGCTTCAGCCTCCGGCTCATGCTGGCCTCGGTGCACCGCCCGGCCGGTCCCAAGCCCGCCGAGTCGTCCGAGCGCGCCGCCGGCAGCCGGCGGGAGAGGCCGGTCCATGACGGGCCGCCGCGCGTGGTGCTGGTGGCCGACGACGATGCCTCGCATCGCGCCCTCATGCGCGAGGTGCTCGAGCCGCTCGGCCTCGTCGTGCTGGAATCCCCGGACGGGCCGCATTGTCTGAACCTGGCGATGGAGCGCCGGCCCGACATCATCCTCCTCGACATCGCCATGCCGGGGATGAGCGGCTGGGCCGTGGCCAAGGCCCTGCGCGATGCCGGGCTCTCCTCCCGCATCGCCATCATGTCCGCCAACGTCCACGAGATCAGCCCGATCCGGGGCGACGACGCCCCCCATGACGAGATCATCCCGAAGCCCTTCGACCTGCGCGACTTCCTGGAGCGGATCGACCGGCTGCTGGCGCTGGGCCAGCCCGCCCCGCCCGCGCCCGCCATGGCGGAGGCTCCGCCCCGGAGCGGGAACGGCGGCGAATCCCTGCGCCAGGACCACATCGCCGAGCTGATCCGCCTCGGGCGGATCGGCCATGTCCGCGGTATCGAGGCCAAGCTGACGGAGCTCGAAGGCCAGTCGGCCATGCCCGCCGAGATCGCCGCGCAGATGCGCGGGCTCGTCGCCTCCTACGACCTCCGGCGCTACGTGCGCGTCCTCGAAGGGATGCGCGATGGCTGAGACGCAGCGCGACATCGTCCTCGTCGTCGACGATTCCCCCGAGACCCTGAGCTTCCTCACCGAGGCGATCGAGCGCTCCGGTGCCACCGTCCTAGTGGCGGTGGCCGGCGACCTCGCCTTGGCGCTGGTGGAGGAGATCACCCCCGACATCATCCTGCTCGATGCGATGATGCCCGGCATGGACGGGTTCGAGACCTGCCGCCGCCTGAAGGCGCGCAGCGACCTTGCCCTCGTGCCGGTCATCTTCATGACCGGCCTGTCCGAGACCGAGCACATCGTGAAGGGCCTGGAGGCCGGCGGCAGCGACTACGTCACCAAGCCGATCGCCCCCGACGAGATCCTGGCCCGCATCCGCGTGCATCTGGCGAGCGCGCGGGCCGCGCAGAGCGCCCGGGCCGCCCTCGACACCACCGGCCGCACGCTCTTCGCCGTGGATCGCCAGGGCGTCGTCCTGTGGAGCACGCCGCAGGCCGCCCGCGTGCTGGCCAAACTCGGCGACGGGGGCTCGCGCCTGCCCGAGGCCGGCCGCTCCTGGCTCGCCGAGCAGCTGAAGGGCGGCAACGCGGCCTCCGTCACGCTCCCCGATGCGGAGGGCGCCGCCCATAGCCTCAGCTTGATCGGCACCACCGGCGACGAGGTGCTGCTTCGCCTCTCCCGCGATGCTTCCGCCAGCGGCATCGAGCGCCTGCGCGCCACCCTGCCGATCACCGCCCGCGAGGCCGACGTGCTGTTCTGGCTGTCGCGGGGTAAGGCGAGCCGCGATATCGGCGACATCCTTGGCCTGTCACCGCGCACGGTGACGAAGCACCTGGAAAGCATCTACGCCAAGCTCGGCGTCGAGAACCGCACCGCCGCCTCGATGATCGCCTCCCGCTACATCGACGATCAGGCCTGAGATCGACTTCCATAGGTCTTGGACAGGTAAAAACCGGCTTTCGAGACTGCTGGCGGTTTGGGTCCTGTCGCGGGTCCCCTCTCCTGGAAGGAGAGGGGGCCTGTCGCGAGTAGGTCGACCGGGGAGATCACCCTGGAAACGCTATCACGAATGCGCTGCCGGCTCAGCGCGCCGCCGCCGTCCTCGCGGATCGCGGCGGCGTCTCGGCGACGATGTGGAACGCCGCCGGACGGCGGAACAGGAAGACAAGCGGCGTGTGGCGCACCACCCGCTCGATGGCGAGGGGGACGAGCACGGCGACGATCGTCACGACGAGGCTGGCGAGCCCGATATCGGTGATGGCGCCGGTCTTCACGATGAGCGTTCGCGTGGCCGCCATGGGCAGGAAGAACGCGAGGTAGATCACGATCGAGCGCTCGCCGCAGGTGCGCAGTGCCGCCGTCACCGGCCCGCCGACGAGGGTGAGCAGCGCACCCGTGGCGACGATGGCGAGTGCCCCGGCGCCTCCGAGGGCGAGGCTGACGAGGGGCAGGCTCGCCAGGGTCGGGAAGGTCTCGTGGCCGGTGGCGGTGAAGGCCAACAGGCCGTTCACCACGGCCCAGGCCGCCAGACCGCCGAGCGCGGCGCGGGGGTGCCGTCGGACGAGGTCGGCGAACCGGAAGATCCGGGCCGCGAACAGGTAGCCGGCGACGAACCAGACGTAGCGGCCGCAAAATTCGGTGATGAGATCCGAATATCCGTCGAGGGGGAGGCTCTGGAGCAGGGCGGCCCCGCCGAGGAGGAGTGCCGGATGCAGGCCCCGCAGCAGCTTCGTCAGCACCGAGAAGACGGCGAGCAGATAGATGAACCAGAGGGTCGAGTAGGGCTCCACCAAAGCGTGCGCGAGATGGGCGAGGAAGGCCCCCGGCCCGGCGCCGTCGACGATCTGGCCGTATTTCACCGCCGATTGGATGAGGACCCAGAGCAGGTAGAAGTAGGCGAAATGGACCACCCGCCGGTCGGCGAAGAGACGCCAGTCCCGGTCGATCACGCGGCCGACGAACAGGCCCGACAGGAGGAAGAAATCGGGGATGCGGAACGGCTTGGCGAAGGCGACGACGGTGTGGAGGAAGCCCTCGCCTCCCATCTCGTTGCCGGTGCCGAGGGTCGAGTGCATCATCACCACGAGGACGATGCACAGGCCCTTGGCGACGTCGACCCAGGCGAGTCTCAGGGCCTCCACGGCGCCGGTGCCTGGGATCTGGGTCGCTGGGGCCAAAGCTGCACTCCGTCGATATCCGGGGACGAGCATGGCCGATCCGGGGTCATGGCCGGCTGCCTGTGATGCAGCTTTTCTTGATCCATGCCGAAGGCCCGGTCAACGCGAAGGCCCGGATCGCAGAACGGTCCACAATGGCGGTTTCTCGTCGCGACGGTCTCGATGTCATAGCGGAATCTCAAGTATTCGCATAATCTATTGCGCTTCGCCGGTGGCGAATCGAAAGACATGGGAGGGATTCGTGAAGCGATGCGTTCCCGCCGCAGCCTGGTGCTTCGTCGCCTCGTCTGCCGTCGCGCTCGAAGCGCACGACATTCATGGAACGTGGCGCCTCGCGAGCGCCACCCGCAAGATCGTCGATACCGACGAGACACTCGATGCCTATGGTGGACCTCGCCCCAGCGGTTGGCTCACCTACGGCGAGGACGGGCGCATGATGGTCATCTGCGCCTTCGAGGGCCGCGCGAAACCCATCGCCAACGACAAGATGAGCGATGAGGATCGCATCCATCTGCACAAGACGTTCTTCGCTTATGCCGGCACGTACAGGCTCGAAGGACAGAGGATCACGCACGCGATCGACACGTCGTGGAACGAAGCGTGGAGCGGAACCTCGCAGGTCAGGGATGTGGCCCTCACGGATGGCAGGCTCACCCTGACGACCCCTCCCTTCAAGTTCAACGTCGACGGCAGGACGAGCATTCTCACCCTCGTCTGGGAGCGGTACCCTCGATGACTGCCCCGTCCTGGGGAGGCTCGCGGGCACGGCTCGCCGAGCCCCGCCCGGTTCTACGGCGTCAGAAATCGAGGGAGGCGGACAGGATGAAGGTCCGGGGCGATGCGACGGTCACGAAGGTGCCCGTCGTGAGCCAGTAGCGGTTGTCGGCGATGTTCTCGACATTGAACCGGAAGGTGATCGGCCGGTCATAGACCAGCGTCGCGTAGCGCAGGCCGAGATCGACCCGCGTCCAGTCCGGGAAGCGCAAGGTGTTGGCGTTGGTGAGGTAGGGACCCGACGTGTAGATCACCCGGCCGTTCAGGGAGAGGCCCGGCACCCAGGGCGTGTCCCATTCGAGGCCGGCGGAGACGGTCAGGTCGGGCACCCCGGAGGCGTCGTTCCCGCGCTGGAGCGGATCGTCCGGCTTCGTCAGTTCGGGGCGCAGGAAGGTGGCGCTCGCGAAGCCGCGCAGGCTCGGCACGATGGCGCCGTAGGCCGACAGTTCCAGGCCCCGGTTCCGCTGCTCGCCGTTATAGGCCACCACGCCGGTGGCGGACACGGCCTGGTTGGGTCGGCTGATCTGGAAGAGCGCGGCCGTCGTCGTGATGGTCCCCCAATCGACCTTGATCCCGACTTCCTGCTGATCCGACTTGTAGGGGCTGAGGATCGCGCCCCCATTGCTGAAGTTGGGGGCGACGATGGTGCCCGCCGTCAGTCCCTCCGCGTAATTTGCGTAGAGGGAGACGTTCTGCCAGGGCTTGATGACGATGCCGGCGAGGGGCGACGTGGCATCGGAATCGTACTCGCTCGTCCGTGCCTGGGTCACGGTGTCGAAGCTCTTCTGGTTCACCATCTGGTAGCGCACGCCCGCGGTGAGCAGCAGAGAATCGTTGAAGGCCGACATCGTGTCGACGACGGCGACGCTCGTCAGCGAGGTGTCGGCATAGCGTTGGGGATTGAGGCGCGCCCCGGTGACCACGGGAAGCGGTGCCGGCCGGTAGATGTTCGACGGCACCGATTCACCCGGTGTGTTCGAGACGTAGGCGAAGCCGTCCTCCCGGGTGAACCCCGTGAAGACGAGGTTGAGCGAGTGGTTGATGGGGCCTGTGTCGAACCGGGCCTTCACGCCTGCATTGCCGCTGATCGTGCTGCTGTCGGAATCGTAGAAGGCGTTGATGAGCCGGAAGTTGCCCAGGGCGTCGGCACCGTTCGAGAATCCGAAGACGCGGGAATCCGGGAAAGTCTGCTGATTGGAGCCGGCGCGATAGCCGATTCCGCCATAGACCGTCAGCCAATCGGTCAGGTCGTATTCCACGAAGGAGGCGACCGTGTTGTCGCGCTGCTTGAGCAGCGTACCCGGATACCAGTTACCCCGGGCGTCGGGCGGCCGGGGAATGAAGGGGATGTCCGCTTGCAGGGTCATCTGCGGCCGGAAGTTCTTCGTGTCGTCGTTCTGCGAGATGACGTCGAGGGCCCAGCGCAGGCGCTCGCCGCGATAATCGAGCGAGAGGGCGCCGATGCCGCTCTGGACGTCGCCGCCGTTGATCGAGGCCTCGCCGGTCCGGCCCAGGCCGTTGAAGCGGATGCCCCATTCCTTGTTCTCGCCGGCGCGGGTGCCGGCATCGACATGAACGCCGAAATTGCCGTCGCTGATGAATTGCGGCGTGACGCGCACGAACGGGATATCGAGCGCCCGCTTGGTCACGATGTTGATGCTGCCGCCGACGCTCCCGCCCGGAGGGATGCCGTACATGAAGGCGCCGGGCCCTTTGAGCAGCTCGATGCGCTCGATGTATTGGGCGGCCACGCGGTTGGAGGGGACGAGCCCGTACAGGCCGTTCAGGCCGACATCCTGGGACGGGACGTCGAAGCCGCGGATCTGGAACGTGTCGTCGAACCCGTTGCTGCCCGTCGTGAGGCGCACCGAGGAATCGTTGATGAGCGTGTCGGCGACGGTGCGCGCCTGCTGATCCTGGATCACCTGCTGGGTGAAGTTGACGGTGCTGAAGGGCGTGTTCAGCACATCCCTGGTGCCGAGGATCCCGAGGGACCCGCCGCGCGCCACCTGACCGCCGGCATAGGGGGGCGGTAGGTCTCCCAGGCGCCCCGACCCCGAACTGCCCCGGCCCGCGCCGCCGGCCGAGGCCTCCACCGAAAGCTCGTCCAGCCGCACCGCGGCCTGCGCCCACGCGCTCGAGGACGATCCCATCCAAGCGAGACCGAGGGAGGCGGCACCGATTGCAGAGTAACTCAGGGTTGTTGCCAGTGTCGAGACGCGCTTACGCACCGTTGCATTCCTGCTTTTGCGACGGGCATGC
Organism: Methylobacterium bullatum; assembly: GCA_902712845.1. Taxonomy (NCBI): domain Bacteria; kingdom Pseudomonadati; phylum Pseudomonadota; class Alphaproteobacteria; order Hyphomicrobiales; family Methylobacteriaceae; genus Methylobacterium; species Methylobacterium bullatum. The sequence continues at coordinate 846,469 of LR743504.1, read as the reverse complement.
GAGTTTTCGGCTCGGAGCCAGTACATTGAAGATTCAAAAATTTGTGGAACGACTTAGTGTATACGTAAGCGAATAATTTATTACATAAAATCGAGCAAGGACTTGTGAGTCATTGCTCAGACGGCGTGCTTCCAGGGCAACAAAAACGAATTGTTCTAAAGAAAAACAGCCGATCTCATGCGGTGGCGACCGCGCGCCGGACATACGGGTAGGGGGAGCCACCGAAGCGGATGGCGGGACCGGGATGGGGAAGTCAGGAAACCTTGCGGCGCGAGAGCTTGCGAGCCCGCGTCATCCGCGTCGCGGCGTGGAAATCGTCCGGCTTGGTGCGCACCCAGGCCAGGAAGCCGCTGATTTCGGGGTCGGCCCGCAGGACCTCGATATCGGCCAGACGCCGGGCGATCTCGGCCTCGCTGTAGCGGGCATGGATCGCCGAATGGCAGATCTGGTGCAGGCGGACGGTGCCGGCTTTCGCACCGCCCTTCAGCTTGGGCGTGAGATGGTGCAGGCTCGATTTGGCGCGCGGCGGAATCGGCCGCTCGCAGAGCGGGCAGATCGTGGGACCGGCCGGGCGGTTCCCGGTCTCCTCGTCCTCCCGCCATTGCCGGGCGCGTCGTCCCAAATCCCCGTCTCCCATCCTGCCGGTATCAACGCGGCATTGCCGGAATGGGCTCGGCACTCAGGACGGGACGGAACGTCGCTTCCGCCTCCGCGTCGCGTTGGCCGAGGAGCGAGACGTGATCGCCCGGCACGGCGACGAACCGCGCCCTGGTGCCGGCGAGGGCCGCGAGGTCGCGCCCATGCGCCACGGGAATCACGGGGTCGCCGGTGCCGTGGACGATGAGGATGCGCCCCGCCGCCTCGCCGATGCGGCGATCCGAGCGCCAGGTATCGCGCAGGAGCAGCCGGGGCAGCAGAGGGAAGTGTTCGCCGACGAGGCGGGTGAGGGAGACGAACGGGGCTTCGAGATAGAGGCCGAGATGCGGCTCGCGCGCGGCCACGGCCACGGCCACCGCCGCCCCCATGGAATGACCGTGCAGCAGGATCGGTGCGTCCGGGGCGCGGTCACGGACGAGCCGGTAGGCCGCCAGCCCGTCCTCGATGAGGCCCGTCTCGCTCGGTGATCCGGTCGAGCCCGGATAGCCACGATAGGCGATGGCGAGGGTGCCCCAGCCGGCGGCGCGCCAGACCCCGTTCGAGAACCGCGCGGCATGCGGCTCGGGCAGCGAGCCGTTGCCGTGGAAGGTCAGCACCACGCCGCGTCCGGGTTCCGGTGCCCGCCACAGGCCGTAGAGGCGGTAGCCGTCGGCCGTGGTCAGTGTGACCGCCTCCGTCCCGGCCGGCACCCCGCGCTCGCCCTCGCCGAAACCGCTCCCGAAAGCGCCGGGATAGATGAGATGACGCTGGAACAGGAACAGGGCGCCGAGGGCCGAGGCGGAGAGCCCGAGGGCGAGGAGCAGGAGGACGCGGAGCAGGGTCATGCGCGGCGGGCTTGGCTCATGGACGAGTCGACGGGAAGGGCGGTCGAAGGCGGCAAGCGGTTGAGACCACCATCTGATCGTGTCATTCGCACGAAGCTCCCGCGATGCGACGGTGCCTCGCGCGGCGCTACGAGCGTATGAGGCGTCCGGACATGGCGGAATTTGGGAACTCGACCCGCCGCCGCCCGTCCGTCGGTCCGAGGCTCCATCGGGGGTGAGATGTCGTCAGAGCTTCCGCCTAGCCAGGTTCGCGCCGCGACCGTGCCGGTCGGCCCGAGCGCGAACTTCCTGCTGATCGCCCTGATCTTTCTCGGGACCGGTCTCGCCATCGGCACCGGCGCCGTGGAGGGGTCCGGCGCGGCTTTCGTCTTCGTGATGGCCGGCTGGCTGCTCAGCCTGTGCCTGCACGAATTCGGCCATGCCTTCGTCGCCTGGAAAGGGGGCGATGCGGACATCCCACGCAGCGGCTACCTGACCCTGGACCCACGGCTTTATGCCGACGCGCTCTCTTCCATCGTCCTGCCGCTGCTGTTCACCATCCTCGGGGGGATCGGGTTTCCAGGCGGGCGCGTGTTCGTGAACACCCATCTGCTGCGGAGCAATGTCTGGATCTCTGCGGTCTCCGCGGCCGGCCCGGCGATGAACGGCCTCGTCCTCCTCGCGCTGGCCCTGCTGTATGCCCTCACGGGCGAGGAAGCCGACACGCTGCGGGCGGTACTGGCCGTCTCCGCCCTGTTCCAGGGCACCGCCATCATCCTCAACCTGATGCCGCTTCCGGGCCTCGACGGCTACGGCATCCTTCAGCCCTGGCTGCCCGAGCCGGTGCGCCGCGTCGCCGACCGGGTCGCCCTGCACGTCAACTTGATCCTGGCGGGCCTCTTCCTGTTCTCCGGCGCCTTCGGCCCGGCGGTGTTCCGCGTCAGCCTCCTCCTCATCGGCCTTCTCGGCATCGAGATCGTGGATGCGCGCGCCGGCTACGGACTGATCCGTCTCTGGTAAGGCGTCCGCGCCCGGCCTATGAGGCAGGGAGGCCGGCGCGGCCCACGGAGACGGCAATGGCCCTGAAGACGACGTTCGTGGTCCAGACCTTCGTGATCAAGCGTAAGCGCCTCGTGCCCGGCGACCGCGAGGTCGCCCCCACCGAGAGCGGCGCTCTGAAGAAGGCGGAGGCCATGTCCGGCCGCATGCCCGGCACTGCCGCCCTGAAGGTGGTGGCCGACGACGAGACCGGCGAACTCGAGAGCGCGACGATCCTCGGCCAGTTCGGCGAGGTGCCCGACGATTTCGCCGAGAGCCTCACCGGGGGCTGACTCGGCGGCACGCGTGATAAGCGCGCAGGACGGAGCCATCGGCAACGCATCCGCCGCTCGTGCGTAGGTCCGGAGATCCATCCAGACCCCGCAGAGACCGGAATCCCCGCGATGAAACATAAGCCCCTGCGCGAGCAGGTGATCGTCATCACGGGCGCGTCGAGCGGCATCGGCCTTGCCACGGCCCGCATGGCCTTCGCGCGGGGCGCCCGCGTCGTCCTCGCGGCAAGGAGCGGGGATGTCCTCGCCAGACTCTGCGAGGAACTCGAAGGCCCCGGCCGGGCCGTCTCCGTCGTGGCCGATGTGGGGCGTCGCGAGGACGTCCAGGCCATCGCCGACACTGCCATCGCCACTTTCGGCGGCTTCGACACCTGGGTGAATGTCGCCGGGCTCACCGTCTATGGGCCGCTTTCGGAGATCGCACAGGAGGATCACGAGCGGCTCATCCGGACCAACCTGTGGGGCACGGTGAACGGCTCCCTGATCGCGGTCGAGCACCTGCGCCGGCGCGGGGGGGCGCTCGTCAATGTCGGCAGCATCGCCTCCGACCTCGCCTTCCCGTTCCAGGGCCTCTACGCGACCTCGAAACACGCGGTGAAGGGCTTCACCGACACGCTGCGCATGGAACTCATCGCGGAGGATGCGCCGGTCTCCGTCACGCTGGTCAAGCCCGCTTCCATCGACACCCCGCTCCCCGACCGCGCCCGCAACTACATGGACCGTCGACCGACCCTGCCGCCGCCGATCTATCCGCCGGAGGAGGTCGCCAACGCCATCCTTCATGCGGCCAAGCGTGGCCAGCGCGACATCATCGTCGGCGGCGGCGGGAAGCTGTTCGTCATGGGCAAGGAATTCGCGCCCGGCGCCTACGACCAACTGGCCTCCGCCATCATCGCGCTCCAGAAGCGATCCGAGCCGGCGGAGCAATCCGAGGGCGCCCTGCACGCTCCGCGCGGCGCGGGCGAGGTGAGGGGCGCGCCGCCCTTTCCCGTCATGCGGACGAGCGCCTACACCCGGGCGACGCTGCATCCCTTGGTGACCTTGAGCGCTGTAGCGGGCCTGGCCGCCACAGCCGCCGTGATCCTCGGCCGCAAGCCTTCCTCGCGAAGGCGGTCCTGAGATGACGGGCGTGATCGACGGCCAGTCCCGGCGGGTTGAATCGTCTACCACGGCCTCGGTGCGGGCGGATAGGCCGCCACGCCGCTTCCTCGACATCCCGGACGGCCCGCGGATCGCCTATATCGAGGCGGGGTCGGGGCCGGACCTGATCCTCGTCCACGGCGCGCTGATGACCCTGGACGACATGTGGCTCGGCCCGATGGAGGCGCTGTCGCGGCATTTCCGCGTGGTCGCCATCGACCGGCCCGGCCACGGCGATAGCGAGCATGTCCGCCTGAGCGATGCGTCGGTCTGGCGGCAGGCCGAGATCGTCCGTGATGTCTCACGGGGCCTCGGGCTCCGGCGTCCCGTCCTCGTCGGCCATTCCTTCGGCGGGGCCGTCTGCCTCGCCTTCGGCATGGCCTATCCCGACGACACGGGCGGCGTGGTCGCCATCTCGCCCATCTGCTTTCCCGAGCTTCGCCTCGAGCAGGTTCTGTTCGGGCCGCGTGCCAGCCCGATGGGCGGGGACGCGCTGTCGCGGATGCTCGCGGGCAGCGACGCTCTCCTGATGCCGTTGCTGTGGCGGGCCATGTTCCTGCCGCAGCCGATGCCGGCGCGTTTCTCCGCCGAGTTCCCCTTCGGCCTCGCGGGCCAGTCCCGGCGCCTCGTCGCCGACGGCGAGAACGCCAACATGCTGTGGAGCGACCTGTCCCGCAGCGCGCTCGGCTATGCGACCTGCCGTGTGCCCGCGGCCATCCTGTGCGGCAGCGCCGACATCGTCACCAACCCGCTGCTGCACGGGCGCCAAGCCGCACGCCTGATCCCGGACGCAACCTTCCGATGGCTGCATGGCCTCGGCCACATGCTGCACCATTTCGAGGTCGACGCGGTGGTGGGTGCGGCGCTGGAAATCCAGCGCAGAAGTGGAGATGAGGCGTGAACGGTGACGCTGGGGAGGGTTGCTCGTTCATCGGACCTCCGCCGCAACCGTCTCCCGGTCGAGGGCGTCGAGGTACGGCGCGGCCGCTTTCTCTGCCGCCGCCTCAATGGCCCGGTAATCGCGGACCAGAACCGTCCCGAAGGCCGTGAGCCGCGCGCCGCCGCCGCTCCTGCCGCCGATCTGCGCTTCGACCACCGGCCGACCGAAGCCGGTGTTCACCGCTTCGATCAGCGTCCAGGCGCGCCTGTAGGACATGCCGACGGCCCGTCCCGCCGCCGAGATCGAACCGTGCTCGGCGATCATTTCGAGGAGTTGGATCTTGCCCGGGCCGACGCGGTTCGCGGGGCCGAGATCGATCCGGATGCTCAACGTCGCCATCTCACCGCCCCTTGCTAGGCCGCACCCTGGAATCGTTCCGGTAAGGATCGACGATAGGCCAGGCCGTCGGGCGATCAATCCTTGAGTGACCGGTATGTTCATATGTATATAGCGGCATGCCGGGACTTTCGTCGATGACGAGGTCGGGCGAGGATGGGGCGGGGCGGCACTGCGCCGCCTCGGCCAGCAGATCGCGGAGATACGAGCATGTTCACCTGCACCGGCTACGCATCCACCAGCGCGGAAGCGCCGCTCTCGCCCTTTACCTTCCAGCGTCGCGACCCCGGCCCCTCCGACATCGAGATCGAAATCCTGTATTGCGGGGTCTGCCACTCGGACCTGCACACCGCCCGCAACGAATGGGGCGGCACGCTCTACCCTTGCGTTCCCGGCCACGAGATCGTCGGCCGGGTGACGCGGGTCGGCGCGGAGGTCTCGGCCTTCAAGGCGGGCGACCTCGCCGGCGTCGGCTGCATGGTCGCCTCCTGTCGCGAATGCGACAGCTGCAAAGAAGGGCTGGAGCAGTATTGCTTGCCCGGCTTCACCGGCACCTATAATGGCCCCGAGCCGCAGACCGGCGGGCACACGTTCGGCGGCTATTCGAGCCATATCGTGGTCGACAGCCATTTCGTCCTGCGCATCCCCGAAAACCTCGATCTCGCCGCCGTCGCGCCCCTTCTCTGCGCGGGCATCACCACCTATTCGCCCCTGCGCCACTGGGGCGTGAAGGCCGGGCAGAAGGTCGGCGTGGTGGGGCTCGGCGGCCTCGGCCATATGGGCGTCAAGCTCGCCCATGCCATGGGCGCGCATGTGGTCCTGTTCACCACCTCGCCCGGCAAGGAGGCCGATGCGAGACGGCTCGGCGCCTCCGAGGTGGTGATCTCGAAGGATCCCGACGCCATGGCGGCACAGGGCGAGACCTTCGACTTCATCCTCGACACCGTGGCGGCCGACCACGACATCAACGCCTATCTCGGCCTGCTCAAGCGCGAGGGCACCCTCGTGCAGGTGGGCGCTCCGGAGAAGCCGCTCTCGGTCAACGTGTTCAGCGTGATCTGGCGGCGGCGCAACTTCGCCGGTTCGCTCATCGGCGGCATCGCCGAGACGCAGGAGATGCTCGATTTCTGCGCCGCGCACGGAATCACCTCCGACATCGAGATCATCCCCATCGACCAGATCGAGACGGCCTATGGCCGCATGCTCAAGAGCGACGTGAAATACCGCTTCGTCATCGACATGGCGTCGCTGCCGAAAGCCGCCTGACGACCCGTCCCTGTTTGCTTTCGGGAAGCTCCCCTCCATGCGCCACGCCCTCCGTGCCCTCGTGCTCGCCGGCCTCGTCGTTCTAGCGCCTGCCGCCAGGGCGGCCGAGACGGCCACGGTCTTCGCCGCCGCGAGCCTGAAGAACGCCCTCGACAATGCCGGCAAGGCCTTCACCGCCAAGAGCGGCGTCGAGGTGAAGGCGAGCTACGCCGCGTCCTCGGCCCTGGCGCGGCAGATCGAATCCGGCGCACCGGCCGACCTGTTCGCCTCGGCCGATCTCGAATGGATGGATTACCTCGCAAAGAAGAACCTGATCCGCGCCGAGAGCCGGGTGAACCTGCTCTGCAACCGCATCGTCGTCATCGCGCCGAAGGATGCCGCGACCGCCGACGTGCCGTTCACCGCGGAGGGCTTCGCCGCCGCGCTTGGACCCGACGGTCGTCTCGCCACCGGCGAGGTCAATTCGGTGCCCATCGGCAAATACGCGAAAGCCGCCTTCGAGAAGCTCGGCCTGTGGGGGGGGCTGCAGCCGCGCCTCGCCCAGGCCGACAACGTGCGGGCCGCTCTGCTGCTGGTCTCGCGCGGGGAGGCGCCGCTGGGCGTCGTCTACGAGAGCGATGCCAAGTCCGATCCGGGGGTGAAGGTGGTGGGCGTGTTTCCGGCGGACAGCCATCCCCCGGTGGTGTACCCGTTCGCCGTCACGGCCGAGGCCAGGGGAGAGGGGGCCGCCACGTTCCTTGACTTCCTGAAGAGCGCCGAGGCGAGGCCCTTCTTCGAAGCCCAAGGCTTCACCATCCTCGGCCCCAATTCCGCACGGTAAAAGGGAAACGTCATGAAGATCAGCGCGCGCAACACCCTCAAGGGCAAGGTCGTCGCCGTCGAGAAGGGCGCCACCACCGCCCATGTGAAGATCGAGATCGCCGACGGCACCGTCGTCACCGCCTCGATCACCAACGAGTCGGTGGATGCGCTCGGCCTCACCGTGGGCGGCGAGGCCTATGCCGTCGTCAAATCCTCCGACGTGATGATCGCCGTCGACTGAGCGAGTCCCTCCGTCTCGTCCCGGCCGGCACTTTCGTTCCGGAGGAAGAGGCGGTCCCCCGCAGCGGCGGGGGAGGGGAGGTGACGCGGTGGCTTTGAATTTCACCCGGATGGGACCTGCCACCTGGGTCGCGCGGATCGACCATATCACCCTCTACCTCGGCGACGAGGACGGGGAGGTGAGCCACGCCTAGGCCGATCTGGCGGCCAAGGTCGCCGCCTCGCTCCCGGCCCCACGGGATGCGGCCTCGGCCTATCTCGACCTGTTCGTGGACAGGGCGAAAGCCTGCGACCGCGTGGACGAACCATGGTGGCTGGACGAGATCGAGTTCCGCGACTCCGCCGGGGAGGGCCATGCCGCCTACACGCTCCATTTCACCCTGGACGGCGACGATGGTGGGTTGTGGACGGGTCGCCATGCGGGCCTTCGAGGACGGGCACCGGCCCTTCCGGTTGGAGCGACGGCAGGGGTGAAGGCAGTGGCCGGGCCCGCGAACCGACCCGACAGCCGCGCTTCGGCTAATCCTCGGCGGTCTTGGCCGCATTCCGCCGGGCGATGAGCCATGTCCCGCCCTCGCCGAGGGCAATGGCGAGGAAGCCGCCGACCCAGAGCGGGACGAGATGCGGACCGAGGGTGTCGCGGAAGGCGAACAGGCCGACGAGGCCGATGGTCGTGGCCGTCGATCCCGCCAGGGTCAGGATCTTCAGCGCCAGCATGGCGATCAGGACGTTCATCGGGCCTCCGTTCGACGAGGATACGACGGGCGGCATCCATGGGCAGATGGACGACACGGCCCGCCCGACATTCCGAGGGGTGGGACTTGCCAAAGTGCAGGACCATGGCCCGTCCGCTCTGTCCAGGCCGGAGCGGCGCGCCGGCGTTAGAGAAGCACGAGGCTGAAACCGCGGAAGAGAGTCCCGGCCGGTGGCAGGCGGGCCAATGCGAGGGAATGAACGGTCTCTTCCCCCTCTCGCCCCTGCCGCCGAAGACTTTGTGTCGATCCATCTCGAAAATCGAAATTCCATTTCGTTGACACGGGCGGCCCGTGTCTCATGATACGGATGTCATCTTGATTAGTCGCCAAGCGGCCTAGTCGAGGGCCGGAACAGACTTCATCGTCGACGGAACTGTAGTTCCGATCATTCCGCTCGATGCCGGGATCACGCCGCTTCTGCGAAGCGGTGACCGATATCCCTTGGCCGATGCCCCGCCCCGTTCCCTTTCCCGGAGCCACCCCATGTCGAACCAGAACACGCCGAACTCGCCCCGGCCCGCCTCGCTTCACCCCGAGACGCTCGCCCTGCATGCGGGCTGGCGCGCCGATCCGACCACGGGCTCGGTGGCGGTGCCGATCCACCAGACCACCTCGTTCCAGTTCCGCGACACGGCCCATGCCGAGAACCTGTTCGCCCTGAAGGAACTCGGCCACCTCTATACCCGCGTGACGAACCCTACCGTCGACGTGCTGGAGCAGCGCCTCGCCGCCCTCGAAGGCGGGGCGGCGGCGCTGGCCCTCGCCTCGGGCCAGGCGGCCTCCGCCCTGTCGGTGCAGAACCTCGCGCGGGTCGGCGACAACATCGTCGCCTCCACCGACCTCTATGGCGGCACCTGGAACCTCTTCGCCAACACGCTGGCCGAGCAGGGAATCGAGGTCCGTTTCGTCGATCCGGCCGACCCGGAGAATTTCCGCCGCGCCACCGACGATCGTACCCGCGCCTATTACGGCGAGACGCTGGCCAACCCGAAACTCGCGGTCTTCCCCATCGCGGAGGTGGCCGAGATCGGCCGGGGCTTCGGCATCCCGCTCATCGTCGACAACACTGCCGCGCCGCTCCTGGCGCGCCCGTTCGACCATGGCGCGGCCATCGTGGTCTATTCCACCACCAAGTATCTCGGCGGCCACGGCATCGCCATCGGCGGGGCGATCATCGATGGCGGGCGGTTCGACTGGGCGGCCAACCCCCAGCGCCAGCCCGCCCTCAACACCCCCGATCCGAGCTATCACGGCGCCGTCTGGACCGAGGCGGCCAAGCCCCTCGGGCCCATCGCCTATATCCTGCGCGCCCGGGTCCGGCTGCTGCGCGACCTCGGCCCGTCGGTCTCGCCGTTCAACGCCTTCCTGACCCTGCAGGGGCTGGAGACCCTGGCCCTGCGCATCGAGCGCCACAGCCGCAACGCGCAGGCCGTGGTCGATTACCTCGCCGCCCGGCCGGAGATCGAGCGGGTCATCCATCCCTCGCACGCCACCGGCAAGGCGCGCGAGCGGGCGGAACGCTACCTCAAGGGCGGCTATGGCGGCCTCGTCGGGTTCGAGCTCGCCGCCGGGCGCGAGGCCGGCCGTCGCTTCATCGAGGCCCTGTCGCTGTTCTATCACGTGGCCAATATCGGCGATGCCCGCAGCCTCGCCATCCATCCGGCCACCACCACCCACGCGCAGCTCACGCCCGAGGACCAGCGCGCCACCGGCGTGTCCGACGGCTATGTCCGCCTCTCCATCGGCCTCGAGCACATCGACGACATCCTGGCCGATCTCGACCAGGCCCTGGCCTCGGTCGGCTCCTTCGCGAAGGCCGCCTGACCATGGCGGCCGCCCCGCTGGCTTCGTGGGCCGCACCCGAATCCGGTGCTCCCACTGCCTCGATCCCCCGTCTCGACCTGCGCCGGCTGGATGCCGGGCCGGCCGGGCGGGAGGCCTTCCTGGCCGAACTGCGCGATGCGGCCCGCGATGTCGGCTTCTTCCACCTCGTCGGCCACGGCATTCCGGCGGCGGAGATCGCGCAGGTTCAAGCTCTGGCCCGGCGGTTCTTCGCCCTGCCTCCCCCGGAGAAACAGGCCGTGGCGATGGTGCGCTCGCCGCATTTTCGCGGCTACACGGCAGCCGGCCGCGAGATCACGCGGGGCGCGCCGGATTGGCGCGAGCAATTCGATGTCGGCGCCGAGCGCGAGGCCCTGGCGCAGACCGCTGCCTCGCCCCCCTGGAGCCGGCTGCAGGGGCCGAACCAATGGCCCGTCGGCCTGCCCGAACTCCGCATCGGCCTGCTGCGCTGGCAGGCGGCGGTGACGGAGCTCGGCATCCGCCTGCTGCGCGCCTTCGCCCTCGCCTTGGGCCAGCCGGAGGACGTCTTCGCCCCGATCTATCAGGGCGCGCCGAACCAGCACATCAAGATCATCCGCTATCCCGGCCGGGATGCGACGCAGGGAGACCAGGGCGTCGGCGCCCACAAGGACAGCGGCTTCCTCACCCTGCTGGTCCAGGATGGGCAGAGCGGCCTCGAGGTCGAGGGGCCGGATGGTTGGATCGCGGCCGAGCCGGTGGAGGGGAGCTTCGTCGTCAACATCGGCGAACTGCTCGAACTCGCCTCCAACGGCTACCTGCGCGCCACGATCCACCGTGTCGTGACCCCGCCGGCGGGGCGCGACCGTCTCTCCGTCGCGTTCTTCCTCGGCGCCCGCCACGACGCCACCGTGCCCCTTCTCGACCTGCCATCCGACCTCGCCGCGGAGGCACGCGGGCCGGCGAGCGACCCCGACAACCCGCTCTTCCACGAGGTTGGCCGCAACTACCTCAAGGGCCGCCTGCGCTCCCATCCCGACGTGGCGGCGCGGTTCTACGGCGATCTCGCCGAAACGGCCCCCGCATGATCGGCGCTGCGTGGAAAGCCGTCTCCGATCTGCTTCGCGCGCCGCCGTCGCTTGGCGGGGTTTGCTTTGCCAGGCTTCGCCCCGGTGAGATCCGGCACGGGATCCCGGACGCCGCCCATCTCGGCGGGGTCGCCGCCATGTTCAGCCACGTCGTCTTCCACACCGAGGTTTGCGAACCATGCTTGCCCCCATCCTCGCCGAGCCCGACGCCTACCGAGAGGTCCGCGCGGTCAACGACCGCTCTGCGGAGAGGTTCGACACAGGCGGCCTTGCCCTTCCCCCGTCCCGCCGCTTCGCCATCCATGCAGGCCTGAGCGAGGCCGGCCGGCCCACGCCGTCGCTGCGGATTGGGGAGGGGGACATCATGCGACGTGCCTTGTGGCCGATCCGCTCCCGCTCGCGCCGGATGCTCAAACGCAGGCTGCGGAGGGTGAGGGCGTTCCACCCGGCCCTGCTTCGGGAGAGAGCCAGGCTCGCCGCCGATGCGTCTGCCGACGAAACGGCTTTTGATTAAATGCGTCCCGCTCAGAGCGCTTTTGATCGGATGCCTCAGCGGATGTTCATGCCAAAGTCGACCGTCTGCAAAAGTCGATCATTCAAGCAGACCTCCTCATCCTGAGGCGCCCGCGTCAGCGGGCCTCGAAGGAGGCCTCCAGTTGTCGCGCGATCCCTGGAGCCCTCCTTCGAGGCCGCTACGCGGCACCTCAGGATGAGGTCAAGCCTTGAAAAACAACTCAAACAAGCTCTCAGCCGGGCGCGCCCGCCGCCGGGATCGCCGCGATGCCGGCCGAGGCGGCCCAGGCCGTGAGGTCGGATTTGCGGATCGCGGCCGCCATCAGGTCGGGGAACAGGTCCGGCGTGCAGGCGAAGGCGGGCACGCCTAGGGCGGCGAGCCGGCCCGCCAGCGCCCGGTCGTAGGACGGCGCGCCCTCGTCGGACAGGGCCAGCAATGCCACCACCTGCACGCCCGATGCCACCATCCGCTGCGCGCGCGCCAGGAGCCCGGCCTCGACGCCACCCTCGTAGAGGTCGGAAATCAGCACCAGGATCGTGTCCTCGGGGCGGGTGATGCGGGATTCGCAATAGCCCATCGCCCGGTTGATGTCGGTGCCGCCGCCGAGCTGGACGGAGAACAGCACCTCCACCGGGTCTTCCAGCTCGTCGGAGAGGTCCACCACCTCGGTGTCGAACACCACGAGGCGGGTGGTCACCGCCGGGAGCGAGGCCATCACCGCGCCGAAGATGCTCGAATAGACGACCGAGCTCGCCATCGAGCCGGATTGGTCGATGCATAGGATCACGTCCTTCAGACTGGCGCGCTGGCGCCGGCCATGGCCGAACCGGGTCTCGGGGATGATGGTGCGGTACTCGGCCTGGTAATGGCGCAGATTGGCCCGGATGGTCCGGTTCCAGTCGATCTCCGCATGGCGCGGGCGCCGGTTCACGCTGGCGCGATCGATGGCCCCGGTCACCGCCTGGCGCAGGGGCTCTTCGAGCTTGCGCATCAGAGCCTCCACCACCTTGCGCACCACGAGGCGGGCGGTGTCCTTGGTCTTGCCGCCCAGCAGCCCGCGCATAGAGATCAGGGTCGAGACGAGGGCGACGTCGGGGACCACCGCCTCCAACATCTCGGGCTCGGTGAGCATGCGTTTGAGGTCGAGGCGCTCGAAGGCGTCGCGCTGCATCACCTGCACCACGGAGGCCGGGAAGTAGTCGCGGATGTCCCCCAACCAGCGCGGCACGGAGGGGGACGAGGCGCCGAGCCCACCCTTCCGGTCGGAATCGTAGAGGGCGCCGAGCGCCCGGTCGATGCCGACATCGCGGCCGGACAGCCCGCAGCCGGTGCCGTCCGCCGCGCCCCCGCCGAGGACGAGGCGCCAGCGGCGCAGGCGCTCGGTGTCGCTCATGGCGTGTCCTCCGTCGTCTCGTTCTCCACAGGTGCCAGGAGGAGGCGCAGGATCGGCAGCACCCTGGCGGCGCGTTCGGCGTCAAAGATGCGGCCCGATCCCTCTCCCTCGGAAACACCGGCCCCATGGCGGTTCAAAGCCTCGCCGATGGCGCGTCGCTCGCCCTGCGCCATCGTCGCGAAGGTCCGTCGCAGGAGGGGGAGCAGTTCGTCAAAGAGCGTCCCGTCGAGGCCCGAGAGCCATTCGTCGAGGACCGCGAGCAGGGTGCCGCCGTGGATCAGGACCGTGCCGCTCTCCTCCAGGAACCCCTCGATCCAGGCGGCCGCCGCCATCGTGCCGGAGGCGCGGGACAAAGCGAGGCGAAGCCGGTCCCCGGCCTGTTCCGCATTGAGGGCCCGGTCGTCGAAGAGCAGCCGTACGGCGCGTCCGACGACGCGGCCATGCACATGCGTCTGGTCGGCCAGGCCGCGCAGGGCCTCCTGCCAGACCGCCTTGAGGTCGGGCTCCTCCAGGAGCGAGATCGCGGCGTGGACACCGGCGATCCGCGCCATGGCTGAAGCGGCGGCCTCGTCGTCGAGGCTCTGGCAGGCCGCCGTCAGTCCTGCGGCGGCGCGCGGCACGAGCCCGCGCACCACGCCGAGCACCGGCCCCGTATCGGAGGAGCGCACCGAGCCGTAGCGCGCCAGTTCAGCCAGGGGTGGCAGCGCCTCCATCAGGTCGAACACGTCCGCCGAGACCGCGGCGCGGTCGTTGAGGGCGCGGATCACCTCGTCCGCGGCTCCGGCGAGATCGGCGTCGAGGAGCGCGCCGATGAGGCCCGACAAATCCGCGACGCGGGTCGCCTCGTGCGCCCGCCTCCGCACGCGGCTGGAGGCCGCTTCCGCCACCGTGCCGCCCTCGGCCGAGGCGGCGACCAGTTCCACCACCCATTCGGGCTGCCAGGACAGAAACCACGCCTCCTTGAAGGTGCCGCGCCCGCGCGCCTGCTGACGCCGGCCCCAGGGGATGCCGATGAGATGGAGCCGATTGAGGAAATGGCTGCGGGCGAGGTCGTTGTCCTTGCGCAGGTCGAGGACGAGGTCGCCCGCGACCGCCTCCGGCTTCAGGCGCAGGCTCTTGCAGGTCGCGGCGAAATCCGCCTCCACCGGCGTGCCGGGACTGTCCGGCGGGGTCGCGCCCAGGCGCTCGCCGATGACGAGCTTGCGCCGGATCAGGGCCATCGGGGCCGGATCGGCAAAGCACAGGGTCGCCTGCGCGGCCTCGTGCAGGTCGTCGAGGGAGGGGCGTGACCGGCCCCGGAAACCGGCCAGCGCCTCGGCGAGTCGGGCGGCCTCGATCACGGAGGCCGGCGAGGCGTCGAGGTCTTCCGCGCGGAGAAGGGCCGCCGCGCGAGCGAGCCAACGGGCGGCGACGCGTCCCTCGTGGTTCCACAGGGTATCGTACCATTCGGGCGACAGCACCCCGGCCCGGTAGCCGCTGGCGGTGGCGAGGCGTTCATAGGACCAGGGTGCCCAGGCAGCGGCGACCTTGGTCCGGGGCAGTCCCTTCAGGGTCGCCGCATCGAGGCCGACCTGTCCTTTGGCGTCGTGGCGCGCCAGCGCGGGGGCGTGCCACGCACCGCAGATCACGGCGATGCGGGCAAAATCCTCTCGTGCCGCCTTGCGGAGACAGCTGCGCATATGCGCCTCGCGCGCCTCCTCGCGAAACGCGTCCCCGTCGCGGCCCTGGCCGGGAGCCGCCTCGGCTCCCTCGCGCAGGGCCGCCATGGCCTCCTGGATCGCCGCGAACACGTCGCCATCCTCGCCCGTGCGGCTCTCGACGAAGGCGTCCCACCAGCGCTCGCCATCCGGGAAGCCGGCGACCTCGGCCAGTTCGCCCAAGGGATCGCGCCGGAGGGCGAGGGAGGGGGCCTCGCCTGCTTCGTCGGCCGGAGGCGCATCGAGCCCGGCCGGCGCCGTCTCGTCTTCGGGCGCCTCTCCCCTCGTTTCGAACCCGTCGGCAAGCTGGATCGAGTGCGGCAGGTCGATGAAACGCAGGGTCGCCCCATGGTCGAGTCCATGCCGCATGGCCACCCATTCGGGCGAGAAGGCCGCGAAGGGGAAGAAGGCGCAGGTCTGCGGCCGGTCCGCCCGGTAGACGAGCAAAGCCACTGGCGGCGCCATCGCCGGATCGGCGACGAGCGGGATCAGGGCGTCGGCATCCGGCGGCCCTTCGACGAGCAGGCAATCGGGTCGGAAGGCGTCGAGGGCCGCGCGCAGGGAGCGGGCCGAGCCCGGCCCGTGGTGGCGGATGCCGAAAATCCGAACCTCAGGCATCGCGGCCGGGGGTGGTGGGGCGAAGGCTCATGGCACGAATGGTCTCGTGGGTGGGGTGTCGCGGTGGATGGCGCGCGGGGCTTTCCCTCCCCCGCAGAGGGGGGAGGGTGAGAACGCACTCACGCGCTCTCGCGGGCGGCGCGGTAGAAGTCCTTCCACTCCGACCGTTCCTTCACGACGGTCTCGAGATATTCGCGCCAGACGATGGCGTCCTGCACCGGATCCTTGATCACCGCGCCACTGATGCCGGAGACGAGGTCGTGGGCCGAGAGGTGGCCGTTGCCGAAATGCGCGGCCAGCGCCAGCCCGCTGCCGACGACGCTGATCGCCTCGGCCGTGGAGAGCGTGCCGGACGGCTGCTTGACCTTGCTCTTGCCGTCCGCGGTCACGCCCTCCCGCAACTCGCGGAAGATCGTGACGACGCGGCGGATCTCGTCGGCGCCGGGCGGTTCGGCTGGGATCTCGAAGGCGCGCCCGAGGGCGGCCACACGGGTCTCGACAATGGCGATCTCGGCCTCGATCGTGGCCGGCGAGGGCAGCACCACGGTGTTGAAGCGGCGCTTCAACGCACTCGATAACTCGTTGACGCCGCGATCCCGGTTGTTGGCGGTGGCGATGAGGTTGAAGCCCCGGGCGGCGGCGATCTCCTCGTTGAGTTCCGGGATCGGCAGGGTCTTCTCGGAGAGGATCGTGATGAAGCTGTCCTGCGTCTCGGAGGGGATGCGGGTCAGTTCCTCCACGCGGGCGATTTTGCCCTCCTCCATGGCGCGCACGATCGGGCTCGCCACCACCGCCTCGCGGCTCGGCCCCTTGGCGAGGAGCAGAGCGTAGTTCCAGCCGTAGCGGATCGATTCCTCGCTGGTGCCGGCGGTGCCCTGCACGATGAGGCGCGAGGTGCCGCAGATCGCCGCCGCCAGATGTTCGCTGACCCAGCTCTTGGCGGTGCCCGGCGTGCCGAGGAGGAGGAGCGCCCGGTCGGTGGCCAGCGTCGCCACCGCGACTTCCATCAGGCGCCGGTCGCCGATGTATTTCGGCGTGACCTCGAATCCCGAGTCGAGCCGTCCGCCCATGAGGTAGGTGACGACCGCCTGCGGCGAGAGCAGCCAGTTCGGCGGTCGCGGCCTGTCATCGGCGCCGC
Source organism: Methylobacterium bullatum (assembly GCA_902712845.1). Taxonomy (NCBI): domain Bacteria; kingdom Pseudomonadati; phylum Pseudomonadota; class Alphaproteobacteria; order Hyphomicrobiales; family Methylobacteriaceae; genus Methylobacterium; species Methylobacterium bullatum. The sequence continues at coordinate 829,952 of LR743504.1, read as the reverse complement.
GCAGCGCCTCCAACTCCTCGGCGAAGGCATCCTCGGCGGCCCGGCGCAGCTGTGTCGTCTTGGTTCCGTTGGTCTGGCTCATGCCTCAGGCGAACTCCCGTCGGATGGTGGCGCGCAACGCGAGGGTTTCGGCGAAATCCTCGATCTGCCGGCGCAGGTTGTCCTCGGCCTCGTCCGGCAGCCGGGCGAGGATGGCGGCGGCGGATGCCGCTTGGTCCTCGTCGGGCCAGGCCCGTTCGGCGAGGCGGGTGAGCAGGTAAGCGGAGGCGAGGTCCTTGCGGTCGGATTGCGAGGTCCGCGTCACCGCGGCGAGCCAATCGAGGAGGGCCGCCGTGAAGGCATCCGACAGGGATGAGGGCGTCTGCCGCAGCAGGGTCAGGATCGTATCGATCTCCCCCTCGCGGAGGATCTGCGTCACCGTCGCCTCCCATTCCGCGGCGGGAAGCAACCGCACGGCACTGGCCCAGGTCTCACGGAGGGCATCGCCGGGCTCGATGCCGGAGAGGCGCCCGGCGGCCGCCTCGGCCAGCACCGAGGCCATCGCCCGTACCCAGTCGAGGTCGCGCTCGCGGCGCGCGGCGGTGAGAAGACCATCGACGATCTGCATCGGCCACTCGCTGCGCAGGGCCAGTTCGATCCAGAGCCTCGGCGGATGCTCGGCGAAGGCGTGGAGGGGAGCGGCGCCGATGACGCTATCGAGCAGACCGGCCCTCGCGCCGCCGCGCCTCCGCTCGTACGCGTTCGGCTCGATCCCGTCCCGGGCAAGGGTCGGAGATTCCTCCGGCAGCGTGACCACCAGAGTGTGTTTCATCCCGCCGAGGAGCTTTCGGCTGCTTTCGACCACGAGGGCGGTTCGCGCCCGCGCCGCCATGCGGGAGGCGAGGAGCGAGTGGGTGAGGCGCGGCAGCAGGCCCCTCGCTGCCGCGCGCACGCCGCCCGCGCGATCGTCCAGGCAGGTTTCGAGAAAGGGCGCGTCCGCCTCAGACAGGCCGATCTCCAGGATATAGACGAGGCGCTCACGCATGTCCGCCTTCTCGGCGCGGAACCCAGCCTCCAGTTCGGCGCGGGCTCCTTCCGGATCGCGCAGGCGGAAGGCGGCGAAGGCGGTGTGGCGCTCGGCGGGGCTCGCCTCCGCGCCGTCCGGGGCCGACGTCGCCGTCTCGGCGCCTCGGGCGGAACAGGCCGCGTCCAGCCAGGCGAGCTCCTCGCCCGCGACCGCGTCGATGGTCTCTTCCCACTCGCGCCGGTAGGGCGCGAGGGCGGGGAGCAGCCAGGGCGGAGCGCGCATGCCCCGCTCCGCCGCGATCTCGCACCATTCCCTCACGCGGCCCCGCGCCTCCGTGCCCGCGGCGAGGAGCAGCCCGAGCCGCGCCGCCGCGTCAGGCGGGCAGGGCCGGCCCTTCGGCTGGCACGGCGGAGCCGGCGTGAAGGCGTCGGGGGGAAAGCCGCTGCCCGCGAGATGGTGGATGCCCGCGACCGCGACCCGCGCCAGCAGGGCCATGCCCGGCTCTGCGCGAGGAAGCGCGCCGGCGACCGTCTCGAGTTCGGCGGGGGCGGGGGAACGGTCGGCCCCCAGCAGGGCGGAGACGAGGGCCGAGTCCCAATCGTCGGGGGCGGAGACGCCGAGGCTCATCAGGCCGCCCTTACCAGGATCGGCCGGGGATCCTGGGCCGGGACCGCGTAGAGATGCCCGTCGGCCACCATGGCCAGGGGGGCCAGCGCGAACCCGTCATAGAGCCCGAAGAGATCGACAGGGCCCCCCGCCGCCACCGCCATCAGAGGGGGGACATGTGCGGAATCGGCGAGGGTGAAACAGCCGGTGGCGTCACCCGCCCCCATGGCGCCATCCGCCAGATGTCCGAGGCGCAGGCCGGACAGCCGGACCGGCCAGCGGTCGATCCACGGCGCCCTCGCCAGGGCCCCGGCGAACCCGTCGAGGGCCTCGGCGACGCTCGTCGCGCCGGGCAGGGCGCCGGCCGGCCCCGGCCCGGCGCGTCCATCGCGAAAGACGGCCCTGAGCGGCGGATCGCCGGGATGGAAGGCGAGGGCGCCCGAGAAATCCTGCCCCGCCGCCGGGACCGGCGGCAGCGGCGAACCGGATGTGCCGTACTCGACGACCTGGGCCATGGCGCCACTCGTCCGTCCGGCGAGCCAGACGGTGCGGGCGGCGAGCTTGTCCTCGTCCTCCACCGTATGGGCGAGGACGGCCCACTCGTCGACGAGACCCGGACGTGCCGCCATCTCCTCGGCGGTCACGGGATAGCCGATGGCCGCGCGGACGCCCGCTGCCTGTTCGGGCGTGAGCCGGTCCAGACGCCGGGCGGCCCGGGCCAGCAGGGACAGGCGGCCGAGGGCGAGGGCAAAGGCCGCTTCCGGACGTGCGGCAGAGCCGGGCGCGGCCGCGACGAGGCCCGGCATGGCCCGGACCCTGCGGGCGAGGCCCGGGGCCTGTCCATCGACGAGGCGTCCCGCCATGCGATCCCAGAAGGCATAGGGCTCGCGCCGCACCGTTGCGAGACCGCGTCGCATCAGGTCGCCGAGCCAGAGATCGAGTTCGCCGAGGGCCGCCGAGACCTTGTCCTCGCGGGCCTGACGGCGCTTGGCCTGCCCCTTTTCGTCGACGGGGGCGGAGGCTTGCTGGGATCGCGCTTCGGCGGAGACGGCGCGGCTCTCGCGCCCCCGGATCCAGGCGGCGACCCAATCCGGCGGTTCGGTCTCGGAGATCGGCGCAGCGGCATCCACCAGCATCAGGCCGATTGCGTGCTTGCAGGGAAATTTCCGGCTCGGGCAGGCGCATTTCGAGGCCGGACCGGCGAGATCGGCCACCGTGCGATAGGGATTCGCTCCGCTTCCCTTGATCTCGCCCCAGACGACGTCGCCCGCCCGCCCGAGCCCGCTCCACTTGGCCGCCTTCGCCTGATCCTGCCCGGCCTTGCGGCTCGACGCATCGGGAGCGAGGTCGAGGATTTGCGTGGAGGTGAGGCTCATACGGCGATGGGAGGGCGATTCCGAAGCGGGGTGATTCGCCGAAGCCTAACCAGCCCAGGTGACAATGCAAGCATCAATCGCCAACTCAAATATCTCATAAGAATATGTTGAGAGACGATATCGAGTAACAAGCCCGTACAAATTTCAGACAAGGCTAAAACGCCAGGAATAGCGGATTCGCCTGGGCTATGGGAGTGGTCGATATTTCGCTCATCCGCGATTGCCGGGCGCGCTGACATCATTCGACTTCGACAGCCGCTCTCGTTATTCCTGCGGCAAGCTCGTTCGACGGTCATCGGCGCAGCTGAGATGGCAGTTCGGCGCCTCCCACGAATCTTCTGTTGCGGCTCTCCGATCGACAAGGGCGCGGAGTTCTGCTCGGAGATGCCCTCGCCCAAGGCTGCCGGTGCCGCGAAGGAACTCATGTCCAGGGCGCCCGGTCTCTCCGCCGGAGGGAGACCATTCCCCATGAGGCGCGACATATGAACCTATCGTCGGCCTTCGCGTTTACAGTCTTCGTGTCAGAGAGGGAGTTGGGATGCGCATCGAGGAATACCGTGAGCCCAGTTGGCCCAGGCCCCGTGCTACGGATCTGAACAGCGCATTGACCGAGACGACCCGGCGGCGTCTCGGCGAAGAATTGCAGGCCCTCTATGAGCCGGTCATCGACGAGCCGTTGGACCCACGCCTTGCCGAACTCATGAAGCAGCTCGAAGCGGATCGGGACCGGTAGGGCCGGGTCTAATTAAAGGATCGCGGGCGACCCTCTCGGCGTTGCGAGGCGATTCCCCGGCGGCCAATGTGCTTTGTCCCCGCACCGACGCCGCTCAGGTCTGCAGGGGCGCCGATGCCCATCGACCGCCGGAGCGACCGTAGCGGCGCTTGTCGTGGCGGATCCTGCACTTGCGGTCGCGCTTGGCCAGGGAGGCCAGCATCGCCCGCCGGAACCCGCGCCGGGACCACCTGTCGAACCGGTTGTAGACCCTGGTGCGCGGACCGTACTCCCCCGGGCAGTCCCGCCAGCGGCAGACCGAGGTGAGCACATTCAGGATGCCAGAAATGATCCTCCGGTCGTCCTTGCGCTCGGGCCGGGCTGGTTGACCGGAATGAACGGCGCGATCACCGTCCACTGATCATCCGAGGGCCAGAACAGGTCCGCTATCATCGCCTCCGTGCTGCAAACGAAGGTCGTGAATCACAAAACTACAGCCCCAGCAATATCTTGGTTCGGTTCAAACCCTAGATGCGCAATATTGGGCATTCATTGGAGCCTGTTAAGTAAATTTGCCATAACATATGATGGCAAATTGATTGAGATCGATCCCACCAGCTATTGGGCTTATGCGCAATTGAGTGGCAATCCACGTCTTCGCGGCGTCCAGCGATGGACACATCAAGCCCTGCTGGTCACACGACCCAAAGCCTTTGTCCAGATACCATCGCGCCTGCTCGGCGTCATGGTCCATCTCGGGCGAGCGGACCAAGATCGCGACGATCCGTCCGTCAGATATGCCGAGACACGCATTCTCTTCCGATCCTGCGTCACCAAGAAGAAGATGTTTGAAGTGCGCCTGCAGGGATATTAAAGATCATTTTAATTGATAAAAATTAATATTCAATGAATATCTAGGTGATTATTTCCCGATTTTTTGGGAATTATCTATTCAATGTCTTCGGGAAGACACAATACCTCATATGAGGGGTGCGCGAAAATCAATAAAAACTTCCACCCTCACTCATATGAGGGATGTGCCGCCGGATTCTTTGTTCTATCCAGCAGTCGCAATTCCCGCTCATGCGATGCGGATGGGGTCTTCGATTTGGTCCGGCCAGGGCAATCATTGCTCGCGGGCTCGATGATACTTCATGACGTCGTGTTTTTCGGCTGACTATGTCCGAGACCGATTGCTCGGGACCCGTCGTCGACCCAATTTTTCTGGAGTGAATCGTCATGGCGTCCGTTGTCTCGATCGTTGCGGCTGAACCCGTTCTCAACGCGACCTCCAACACCACGGAGGTGACCTTCACCTTCTCCGAGGCGGTGATCGGCTTCGACTCGGACGACGTCGTCATCCCCAACAATGCCGGCACGATGGGCGACTTGACGGGCAATGGCACGGTCTGGAAGGGCGTCTTCACTGCGAACCCAGGTTTCGACGGTCAGATCACGCTGTCCATCACCGACAATTATGAAAACGAAAATGACGATGCGGGTGAAGCTGGCGGTTCGCTCCAACTGACCATCGACACGGCGGCGCCGACGGTGACCGTCAACCTGGCATCGACGACCTTCAGCAATACCAACTCGGACTCGCAGGTGACCTTCACCTTGAGCGAGGCCTCGGACGACTTCGACAAGGGCGACGTCACGGTCACCGGCGGTCGCATCGACAATCTGACCGCCAGCGCCGACGGCCTGACCTATACCGGCACATTCACGGCCGAGGAGGACTCCACCGCGCCCGTCACGATCCTCGTGGACGCCGGAGCCTTCACCGATGCGGCGGGCAACGCCAACACACCCTCCAACCTCGATACGGCGACGGTCGACACGGTGGCGCCGACGGTTGTCTCCATCGTGGCGGACGAGACCAGCCTCAACGCGACCTCCCGCACCACGGAGGTGACCTTCACCTTCTCCGAGGCGGTGACCGGCTTCGTCGCGGGCGATGTCGATATCTCCGGCGCGGGTTCGCTGGACACCTTGTCGACCACCGACGATGGCCTGACCTGGACGGGTACCTTCACGGCGCCCGTGGGTCTCACCGGCTCGACCACCCTGTCCGTCCTAGGGGCCTATGCCGATGCTGCGACCAACGCGGGCTCGACTGGCGGTTCGGAGACTCTGACCTTCGACACCGAGGTGCCTGCCGTCCTCTCCATCACGGCGGCCGACACCGATCTCAACATGACCGACGCTTCCGAGCGGGTGACCTTCACCTTCTCCGAGGCGGTGACAAACTTCACCGCCAGTGATGTCACCATCACCAATGACGCCGGCACGATGGGCAACGTGTCGAGCGGCGACGGTGGCACGACTTGGACGGGCACCTTCTTTTCGAATGGGGATTTCTCCGGATCGACGACGCTGTCGGTCACCGGGGACTATGCCGATTCTGCCACCAACTTGGGCGAGGATGGCGGTTCGCTCACCCTGGACATCGACAGGGTGGCGCCGACGGTGTCCCTCATCGAGGTGGTGGCCTCCGACCTCAACGTGACCTCCAATACCACGGAGGTGACCTTCACCTTCTCCGAGGCGGTGACCGGCTTCACTGCCAGCGATGTCGCCATCGCCAACGATGCCGGCGAGATCGGCACCTTGACGGGCAGCAACGGCGGGAAGACCTGGACGGGAACCTTCACGGCGGCGGAGGGATTCGCCGGCTCGACCACGCTGTCCGTCACCGGGGAGTATACCGATCTTGCCTCCAATCCGGGCTCGGAAGGCTATACGCAAACCCTGTCCATCGACACGAGGGCGCCGACGGTGCTCATCGACCTGGACCGCGATGCGTTCAACATCGGCAACGGGACCGCGACGGTGACCTTCACCCTAAGCGAGCCCTCGCCAAACTTCGATAAGGCCGACGTCACGGTCATCGGCGGTAGCATCGACGGTCTGACCGCCAGCGCCGACGGCCTGACCTATACCGGCACCGTCACGGCCGAGGAGAGCTTCACCGGGGAGCTCTCGGTCTCGGTGGCCGCCGGAGCCTTCGTCGATTACTCTGGCAACGCCAATGCCGCCTCCACCCCCGACACGGCGACGGTCGATACGGTGGCGTCGACGGTGAGCGTCTATATGCCGGCGTACACGTTCAATATCATCAGCCCGACCTCTGAGGTGACTTTTACCCTGGGCGAGGCCTCGGACAACTTCGACAAGAGCGACGTCACGGTCACCGGCGGGAGCATCGGCGATCTGACCGCCAGCGACGACGGCCTGACCTATACCGGCACATTCACGGCCGAGGAGGACTCCACCACGCCGGTCTCGATCTCCGTGGGCGCCGGTGCCTTCACCGATGCGGCGGGCAACGGCAACATCGCCTCCAATACCGACGGCGCCACGGTCGACACGGTGGCGCCGACGGTGGAAATCAATATCTTGGCGGCCACGCTCAACGTCAACGTTCCGGACGTGACGGTAACCTTCACCCTGAGTGAGGCCTCGACCAATTTCGATCGAACCGACGTCACGGTCACCGGCGGGAGCATCGGCGATCTGACCAAAAACGGCGACGGGACCTATACCGGCACCGTCACGGCCGATGAGGGCTTCACCGGGGAGCTCTCGGTCTCGGTGGCTGCCGAACGCTTCAACGACGCGGCGGCCAACGGCAACGCCGCCTCCCTCGTCGACACGGCGACGGTCGACATGGTGGCGCCGACGGTAACCGTCGACCTGGCGGCGGATTCGTTCAACATCGACAACCCGACCTCGACGGCGACCTTCACCTTGAGCGAGGCCTCGACCGACTTCCCCGGCTCCGACTTCGATGCCTCCGACGTCACGGTCGTCGGCGGGGTCATCGGCGATCTGACCAAGAACGGCGACGGGACTTATACCGGCATCGTCACGGCCGATGAGGATTCCACCACGCTGCTCTCGGTCTCCGTGGCCGCCGGAGCCTTCGGCGATATGGCGGGCAATTCCAACACCGCCTCCAACCTCGACACGGCGACGGTCGACACGGTGGCGCCGACGGTTGTCTCCATCGTGGCCGCCGACACCGATCTCAACTCGACCTCCAACTCCACGCTGGTGACCTTCACCTTCTCCGAGGCGGTGACCGGCTTCGCCAAGGACGATGTCCTCGTCACCGGTCCCGGTTTGCTGGGCGACTTGGAGACCACCAACGGTGGCCTCACCTGGACGGGCACCTTCACGGCGAGCGCGGGCCAGACCGGCTCGGCCACGCTGGCCGTCAGCGGTGCCTATCTCGACGCTTCCTCCAACCCGGGCGCGGTTGGCGGCTTGGAGACCCTGACCATCGACACCCGGGCGCCGATGGTGACCGTCAACCTGGTATCGACGGCCTTCAGCGACACCAATCCGACCTCGGAGGTGACATTCGCACTGACTGAGGCCGTGATCGGCTTCGATAAGTCCGACGTCACGGTCGCCGGCGGGAGCATCGGCGATCTGACCGCCAGCGACGACGGCATGACCTATACCGGTACCGTCACGGCCAATCCGAACTCCACCACGCCGGTCTCGGTCTCCGTGGGCCTAGGACGCTTCACCGATGCGGCGGGCAACGCCAACCTCGGCTCCGCTCCCGATACCGCAACGGTCGACAGGGTGGCACCGACGGTGACCTCCATCGTGGCGGTCGACTCCGATCTCAATGTGAACGACACCTCCGAGATCGTGACCTTCACCTTCTCCGAAGCGGTGACCGGCTTCACCGCGAGCGATGTCACCATCACCGGTCTCGGCTCGCTGGGCACCGTGTCGAGCACCAACGGTGGTACCATTTGGACGGGCAACTTCATCGCGCCTGGGGGCATGGTTAGCTCGACTACACTGTCCGTCACCGGAGATTATTTCGATTCCGCTTCAAACTTGGGCTTGGATGGCGGTTCGGAGACTTTGTCCATCGACACCCAGGCACCGACGGTGACCGTCGATTTGGTCTCGGAGGCCTTCAGCGACAACGCCGCGACCTCGGCCGTGACCATCACCCTGAGCGAGATCTCGGCCGGCTTCGACAAGACCGCGGTCACGGTCAACGGCGGTACTCTCAGTGATCTGACCGCCAGCCTCGACGGCCTGACCTATACCGGCATCGTCACGGCCGATCAGAACTCCACCGAGCCGGTCTCGATCTACGTGTCCACCGGAGCCTTCACCGATGTCGCGGGCAACGCCAACGCCCCCTCCATGTCAGACAACGCAACGGTCGACACCGTCAACCCGACGGTCGCGCTGCTAACGATCTCGGACGATACCGGCGCGAGTGGTTCGGACCTCCTCACCCGCGATCGATCCTTGTCGGTCAGCGGCACGGTCGAGGCGGGCTCCACCGTGACCGTCGCCGTGCTCGATCTCGGCGGCAACCCCGTGCTCGTCAACGGGGCCCCCGTGACGCTGGTCGCCACGGTCACCGGTGGCACGTTCACGACGGCATCCACCCCCTCATTGCTGGACGGCAGCTACATCTTCCGCGCCACCGCGACGGATGGCGTTGGCAACACCACCACCAGCGATCTGAGCCCTGTACGGGTGGACAACACCACGGCCCTTCCGACCTTTGCTCTCGCGACGGCCTCGGATACCGGCGTCAGTGCCACCGATCTGCTCACCAAACACACCACCCCCGCCTTCACCGGCACGGCCGAGGTCGGCGCCACGGTCCAGCTCTTCCTGGACGGATCCGAGATCGGCACCGCCGTCGTCGATCTGAACGGTAGCTACACCCTGGCCTTCGCCGATTCGGACCTGAACGGCACCCCCCTGACGGATGGCAGCTACACGCTCACGGCTCTCGTTACCGACCTCGCCGGCAACACGAAGCTGAGCCCGACCGTCAAGACGTTCACGGTCGACGCCACCGCGCCGACGGCAACGGTCGTGATCGTGGATGGCAGCTTCAGCGACGGCAACCTGACCTCGAAGGTCACTTTCTCCTTCACGGAAGCCGTCGATCCTGCCTCCCTCATCGTGAACGCCACCGGCGGCAGCATCGAGCCGGGCTCTCTCGTCGTCGCCGATGACGGGCTCTCCGCCACGGCCACCTTCATCGCCACCGACAACAGCACGACCGACGCCACGGTCACCCTCGCGGCGTTCAAGGACCTCGCCGGCAATGCCGGCACCTCCACCGCGTCCACGGCGGTCCCGGTCGACACCGTCAACCCGACGGTGGGGATCGCGTTCGACAAGATCAGCTTCAATGACGGCAACTTGACCTCGACGGTGACCTTCTCCTTCTCGGAGGCCGTCGATACTGACTCTCTCGATGCAATCGCCACCGGCGGCACCATCGATATGGAGACGCTCGTCTTTACCAATGGCGGACGCACCGCCACGGCCACGTTCACCGCCGACGAGGACAGCACGACCGACGCCACGGTCACCCTCACGGCGTTCAAGGACCTCGTCGGCAATGCCGGGACCTCCACCCCGTCCGCTCCGGTCCCGGTCGACACCCTCAACCCGACGGTGGGGATCGCGTTCGACGAGGCCAGCCTCAGCGACGGCACTCCGTCCTCGACGGTCACCTTCACCTTCTCGGAGGCGGTCGATGCCGGCTCTCTCGATGTGAGCGCCACCGGCGGCACCATCGATATGGAGACGCTCGTCTTCACCGATGGCGGACTCACGGCTAAGGCCACGTTCACCGCCACCGAGGGCAGCACGACCGACGCGAAGGTCACTCTCACGGCGTTCAAGGACCTCGTCGGCAATGCCGGGGCCTCCACCGCGTCCGATCCGGTTGCGGTCGATACCGTCAACCCGACGGTGATCTCGATCACCGCGGCTGACCAAAGCCTCAACGTCGCCGGCAATACCACGACGGTGACCTTCACCTTCTCGGAGGCCGTCGAAGGCTTCGAGGCCAGCGATGTCGCCTACGACACCTCCACTGGAACGCTGGGAGCCCTGACGAGCGACGATAACATTACCTGGACGGGCGAGTTCACGGCGAAACTGGGCATCACCGGCACGGCGACGCTGTCGATCGGTGGAAACGGGGCCGACTATACCGATCTGGTCGGCAATACAGGGGTGCAAGGCGGATCGCTGAGCCTGACCATCGATACGGCACCACCGACCATTGGCGGGTTCACGATCTCGACGGACAATGGGCAAAGCGGCACCGACAAGATCACGCGCGACAACACCCTTTCGGTCAGCGGATCCGTCAGTGGTGTCGCCAGCGGCACGGACGTGCATGTCGCCGTGATGGATGGTGACGAACTCGTCACCACCCTGACCGGCGGGGTTCTGAATGGCTCCTTCACCACGAACGTCAGCCCCATCCTCGCCTCGCCCGGCGCTTTGGGTCGGAACTATACGTTCGTGGCTTCGGTGATGGATGCGAATGGCAACATCACCACCGAGAGCTTCAACGCCACGATCGATCGTGCGACGACGGTGGCCACCATCGGACTGGCATCGGGCTCCGATCAGGGCGTGCCCGGCGACGGGATCACCAGCAACGCGACGCCGGATTTCTTCGGTACCGCTGAAGCCGGTGCGACGGTCGACGTGTTCCTGGATGGCGAACTCCTCGGCACGGCGGTGGCGAATGAGAGCGGCCAATTCCTCGTGTCCTTCGCCGAATCGGGGCTCGATCCGCTCAGCAACGGCACCTACACGCTGACCACCAGCAGCACCGACATCGCAGGAAACACCAAGCAGGACACGGTCGGTACAACCTTCACCATCGATCGGACGGCTCCGACCGCCACGATCACACTGAGTGATACCTCACTCGTGGTGGGCGAGACCGCGACCGTGACGATCACCTTCTCGGAGGCGGTCGCGGGCTTCGGTCTCGAAGACCTGGTCAGCGGCAACGGCGTGCTGAGCGCACTGACCGGCCCCACCGCCGGTCAGAACGGATCGGTCGTCTACACCGCGACGCTGACCCCGACCGCCAATTCCGAGGACAGCACCAACGTCGTCACCCTCTCCACCCAGTACACGGACGTGGCCGGCAACACCGGAACCACGGCCAGCACGGGGAACTTCACCGTCGACACCCTGGCACCGACGGTACTCACCGTGTCGGTCTCCGGTGCTGGCATCACGGATGGTTCGGGAACGCTGGTCACGGGTCAGATCGTCTCCTTCACCTTGGCCATGTCCGAAGCCGTGATCGTCTCGAACGGCGGCGCGCTGGTGCTCACCCTGAGCAATGGAACGACCGCACTCTACAGCCAGGAGAAATCGACGGGGACGAGCCTCGTGTTCGACTACACGGTGCTCGTCGACCAGATTTCCAGCGACCTTGCGATCACCGGTGTCTCCTTGAATGGAGCCTCGATCGCCGATGTGAGCGGGAATCCCTTCGACATCAGCGGGACGGCGGTCAATCCTGCCGGTACCCTAACAATCGATGGCTACACCGGCACAAGTGGCAGTGAGACGTTCCGCGGCACCACCGGAGCCGAAACCTTCACCGGATTGGGCGGTGCCGACACCTACATCATCGACAATATCGGTGACCTGGTCATCGAGTCACCGGGCGGTGACACCGATACCGTGCGGACCAGCGTGAACTTTACCCTCGGGGCTGGCCAGGGAATCGAAGTGCTCCGCGGTTTCGGAATCGTCGGTCTCGCACTGACCGGCAACGAGTTCGACAACAGGATCGTCGGAACGTCCGGTAACGACGTCATCGATGGCAAGGCCGGCATCGATGCGCTGTTCGGCAACCTCGGCGACGACACCTACTTTGTCGACAATGCTGGCGATCAGGTGACCGAGGCGGCTCAAGCCGGTAACGACACGGTCCAAGCGTCCGTCAGCTACACGCTGAAGGCGGGCCAGGAAATCGAGACTCTCGAAGGCTCGGGTTCAACGGGGCTGACTCTGACCGGCAACAACTTCGCCAACAGGATCGTCGGAACCGAGGGCAACGACATCCTCGACGGCAAGACGGGGGCGGACACGCTGTCCGGTGGCGCCGGCAACGATAGCTACTACGTCGACAACGTGAACGATCATGTGATCGAGACGACCGGTACCGACACGGTCTACGCCAGCGTCAGTTACGCGCTGGAGTCGGGCGTGGAGATCGAAGCTCTCCGGGCCTTTGGTTCCAATGCTCTCACGCTAACAGGCAACGAGTTTGCCAATACGATCGTGGGAGGAGCGGCCAAGGATGTGATCGTCGGTGGACTGGGCCAGGACACCCTGGTGGGTGGAGCAGGAAACGACACGTTCGTCTTCAAGACGGTGAGCGATAGCGGCACCGGTACCGCGAACCGCGATGCAATCCTGGACTTCAAGGTGGGTTTCGATCACATCGACCTGTCTGTCATTCAAGCCGTGAGTGGAGCCGCGACAGACCAGTCCTTCTCCTTCATCGAGGGGGCGTTCACCAAGCATAAGGGAGAACTCCACGCCGTCGCCTCTGGAATCTCGACAATCATCGAGGGTGACGTCGATGGAAACGGCAAGGCGGACTTCCAGATCGTCCTGCGAGGCACGATCGAAGCCCTGCATGCGAACGATTTCATACTGTAGTATCGACTGCCTCATATGAGGTTATAGCGAGCCCCGTGTGCCACTGATCCGGCACGCGGGGCTTTCTTTTGGATCGTTTCCCGCTTTGACTGAGTTCCGTATGAAGGGTTTGACGTGCCCCCCGCTTTTTCCTCCATGTGGAGCTGATGATCCTCCGCCGATTGGAGTTGACCCCGTTTGTGGTCCACGGCCTATGCAAGTTCTCGGGCTATGACAGCTTGGTCGGCGAAGGCTCGGGGCGTCAAGCCGCCCAGGGCCGTGTGGGGTCGATCTTCGTTGTAGTGGCACCTCCAGTCCTCGATGCGCTCGCGGGCATCAGCCAGCGACAGGAACCACGAAGCGTTCAGGCATTCCGCTCGTAGGCGGCCGTTGAACGACTCGATGTAGGCGTTGTCGGTCGGCTTGCCTGGTCGTGAGAAGTCGATCTCGACCCCGTTCAGATAGGCCCATTGGTCGAGCATGCGCCCGGCGAACTCCGGTCCATTATCCACCCGCTGGCTCTTGGGCCGACCTCGCAGCCGGACCAAGGAGAGGTGGCTCTGCAAATCTGCACAGCGGGCTGAGTGGATAGAGGTGGCTCGGCAAATCTGCACAGCGGGCTGAGTGGATTGTCTGCCTGAAGGCGGCCAGGATGGCTGCGATCAGGAGAGACGATGACGAAGAGACCCAGGCGGAACCACAGCCCTGCCTTCAAGGCGAAGGTGGCGTTGGCAGCAGTGCGCGGCGAGAAGACGCTGGCCGAGTTGGCGCAGCAGTTTGATGTGCATCCCAATCAGATCACGCAGTGGCGTTCCCAACTTCTGGAAGGGGCCGCCGGCGTCTTCGGATCTGAGGCCACCGTGATTGCCGCCACGCCAGTGATCGACGTGAAGACGCTGCATGCCAAGATCGGAGAGCTCACGCTGGCCAACGATTTTTTGGAAGGCGCGCTCGACAAGGCCGGACTGTTGCCGAGCGCAAGACGATGATCGACCGCTCCCATGCTCTGCCGGTTGCCGGGCAGGCACGCGAACTCGGGATCAGCCGGGGAAGCGTCTACTACCTGCCGCGCCCTGTCTCGGCCGCCGATCTCGCACTCATGCGACGGATCGACGAACTGCATCTGGAATATCCCTTCGCCGGCAGCCGTATGCTGCGCGACCTACTGGCCGGGGAAGGCATCAGCGTTGGCCGCCTGCACGTCGCGACGCTGATGAAGCGCATGGCGATCGAGGCACTCTACCGCAGGCCGAACACGTCGAAGCCGGCGCCGGGCCACAAGATCTACCCCTACCTGCTCCGCAAGCTGCCGGTGACGCACCCCAATCAGGTCTGGGCCATGGACATTACCTACATTCCCATGGCCCGGGGCTTCGTCTATCTCGCTGCCGTCGTCGACTGGTTCAGCCGGCGGGTGCTGAGCTGGCGGCTGTCCATCACGATGCAGGCGGACTTCTGCATCGAGGCCGTCGAAGAGGCCTTGGCTCGCTTCGGGCAACCCGAAATCTTCAATACCGATCAGGGTTCGCAGTTCACCAGCAACGACTTCACGAAGGTCATGCTGGCCAAGGAGATCAAGATCAGCATGGACGGCAAGGGCGCGTGGCGTGACAACGTCTTCGTCGAACGGCTCTGGAAATCGTTGAAATACGAGGAGGTCTATCTCCGGGCTTATGAGACCGTCAGCCATGCCCGGGCATCAATCGGCCGATACCTCGACTTCTACAACGGACGACGCCTGCATTCGAGCCTGGGGCGCAAAACCCCAGACCACGCCTACTTCAACAAGCCGCTTCTCGAAGCGGCATAAACCCGGCAGGCAATCCACTTAGCAGGTCGCCGAGCCTGTTCAGACAAACCGAGCCACCTCTGGTTTCATCGGACTTGATGGATGGAAACAGACAGAGGGTATCCATACCCCGTATGGGTCAAAAGCCCCTGGGATATTCCAACTCGGTGGCTCGCATAGCGGTGCTTTGGGTGAGACGGAGGCCGCGATGGTGATTGCAGATGTTGACCTACTTCGTACTGCCGACCAACGTCCCCGCCCCCATTATCAGCATCGCGCACTGCGCTTGGTTGCGCATCTGCCGATCTTTTTCGCGACGGAGAAAGGTTCGCAGCCGGGCAATGGAGCACATCCTAATGGAAGACGTCAGCTGCGAACGCGGAGCGTAAAAGGCAGTTCGAGGGCATTCGTTGATGCGGTTGATATAATTGCAAAAGCACTTACGCTTGAGAAGCATTGGCGTTCACAGAGTAATGTTGCGGGTAGAATGTCAGAACCGTCAAACGCTTACAATGATGCTATTGTATCAATTAAGGATGCTCTGATCGTTCTTGAGGAGTTTGCGGATGACCCTCTTTGGCTGCGAAAGCGGACTAGCTCTTTCATGACAGAGCGCTATGATTTCCCTCCGATGGAGCCATTACCGGCGCTTGTGGATTGGCTGTACGTTGACGACCGTTGGTTACCAGAGCGTCAGGTGCTAGGCTTTTCAGCACAAGACGATGATCCCTTAAAGAGCGATAAGCCTCTTTTGTCTATCCCAAAGTCATTGCACGACGAGCCGAAAAAGAAAGACGTTTGAAATTGGCGCTGAAATAGCAGTGCTTTCAGACATAAATGATTTGGAAGCTGCAGCCAATCGCCTAGAAGCGTCGGGTGATTACCGAGTTTTGCGGCGTCTGAACGTGGCGGATCGCCTCGTTCGACTCGAGGGTTTACGCTTGCGGAAAGGCATGTTCTTGGATGTGGAGACTACAGGTCTTGACCCTAAACTTGATGAGGTCATTGAGCTTGCGATTGCGCCGTTTGATTACGATATCGATGGACGGATCGTGAATATTGGGCCGGAACTTCATCAGTTGAATCAACCTATAGGACATATTCCTTCCGATATATCAGCGATGACCGGTCTAACGGGTGTAACTGTAGCGGGTCATAGGCTTGATATTGACGCTATAGATGCATTTGTTGATTGCGCAGATATTATCATTGCTCACAATGCTGCTTTTGATCGGCCTTTTGCCGAGCGTCTATCTCCGGTCTTTGCATCAAAGGCGTGGGGCTGTACGATGTGTGATGTGCCGTGGAAGGACGAGGGGGTCGAAGGGCGAAGATTATCAGATCTTCTCGCCAGTTTTCGTTATTTTTTCGATGCACATAGGGCCCTCGATGACTGTTGGGCCGGCATTGGGCTCCTCACGATGACGTTACCGCGGAGCGGCGTTCTCGTTCTTAACCGACTGCTAGAAACTGTGCGGCGCCCAACGTGGCGAATTTTTGCCGAAGGTGCTCCATTCGAGGCCAAAGATGCACTGAAGGGGCGAGGGTATAAATGGAATTCCAATCGAGTGATTGGACCTAGATCCTGGTGGAAAGACATTGATGCGGCAGTGATTGAGGAAGAACGTGCATATCTTTGTTCAAAGATTTATAAGCGAGACGTGAATCTTGCCATGTTTGAAGTTACCGCTTTTCAGCGCTACTCGACACGATTGTGCTAACACCATAATTGTTTGTCTTTCAATGTATTAAATCTTGCCATTATGTTATTATTGTCTGTTTGATTATACTATGTCTGTGAGTGCTTACTGCACGAATGGCTTGTTTGGCTTAGGATGGGGTGGTTCAGATCTGCCGGACTGTTTTGTTTGGTTAAAATCCTTTCGTTATTATGATTAAGACTTGGTGTATTTCGGAATAAATGATCAGGTTAGGGCTTTTTGACTGCAAGAAGACATTTTTGATTATGGTAACATTTGAGTATACCCTTCCGTGACGTAACATCACTGATACTTGTCGTCGTAACATCTGGGTTGACACCGGCTATTTGTGACAAGGTAGCCTCGGGCTTAAACCCTGAGGTTACAAAATATGGCCCGTATTGGTTACGCCCGCGTCAGCACCCTTGATCAGGACCTCGAAGGGCAGGTCGCCCGGCTGAAGGCCGAAGGCTGCGGGGTCATTCGTTCAGAGAAGGTCTCCGGTGGAAGCCGTGACGGTCGGGCTGAATTGGCGACCGTGTTGGAGTTTCTGCGGCCCGGCGATGAACTGATGGTCACTCGCCTCGACCGGCTCGGCCGCGATACCCGAGATGTCCTCAACCTCATTCACGAGGCGGAGCAGCGCGGCGCCCACGTCACCGTGCTCGACCCGCACGTCTCGACCCGAGGCGAAATGGGTCACGTCGTTCTGACGGTGCTCGGCATGGTTGCCCAAATGGAGCGACGGTTCATCAAGGAGCGCCAGCGAGAAGGCATAGAGCGCACGAAGGGCAGTGGCATTTACGCCGGCGGTAAGCGCCGTCTCGACCGCGACCGGATCATGACGTTGTCGAAGGCCGGCAATGGGGCCGCTGCGATTGCCGCCGCCTTGGGCTGCTCCCGCATGCAGGTTTATCGGGTGCTACGAGGGTCCTGACGGGCCGACTGTATCGGGCCATGCCGGTTTCTTGGTTAGGCTGGATACGGATGTCCCTTGGCCTATCGCAAGTGAAGGCCCAGGCGGAAAGCTGGCGTCCTACGTTTGAGCTGACCGTCTTAATCCGCGCTGGCCAACGTATTTTGAATGCCTGTCACAGGACCGTTATGTCCGCGACCTACTGCCAGGATTACAGATTTCTAGGGTCCTGAGGCCATTATGTCCGACGCTATTGCTGCTCCGACTGGCTTGCCACAGAGCGCCATTGCGCCCGCCGCTGGGCCGAAGCTCGACCACGGCATTCATCCGGGCGGCGTCATCGCCTTCCTGCTCGTCCTGGTCGCCGGATTGGCCTACGCGCTCTACAGCCTCGTGACCGACATGAACGCCGTGGGGCAGTCGCCCCTCGCCATCGGTGCCTTCGTGCTGCTCGGCTTGGCCCTGCTCATCGCCCTGGCCTTCGAGTTCGTGAACGGGTTCCACGACACTGCCAACGCTGTGGCCACCGTGATCTACACCCACTCGATGCCGCCGCTCGTCGCAGTGATTTGGTCGGGCGCCTTCAACTTCCTCGGTGTCATGCTGTCGTCCGGTGCGGTCGCCTATGCCATCGTCACCTTGCTGCCGGTGGAACTGATCCTGCAGGTCGGGTCATCGGCCGGTTACGCCATGATCTTCGCGCTGCTCATCGCCGCGATCCTCTGGAATCTGGGCACCTGGGCTTTCGGCCTGCCGAACTCGTCGTCCCACGCACTGATCGGATCGGTCATCGGCGTCGGCCTCGCCAACCAGTTGATGGCCCCCGAGGGACAGGCAACCTCGGGCGTTGACTGGGCGCAGGCCCTGGGCGTGTTCAAGGCGCTGCTGTTCAGCCCCGTCATCGGGTTTATCGCCGCCGCCCTGCTGCTCCTGGCCCTCAAATTCACGGTGCGTAGGAAGGATCTCTACGAGGCCCCCAAGGGCGAAACCCCGCCGCCTTTGTGGATCCGCAGCCTGCTAATCCTGACCTGTACCCTCGTGTCGTTCTTCCATGGCGGCAACGACGGCCAGAAGGGCATGGGCCTGATCATGCTCATTCTCATCGGCGCGGCCCCCACTGCCTACGCCCTCAACCGCACGATGTCGGACGACACCACCCCGGCCTTCATCCAGACCTCCCAGAACGCCAGCATGGTCTTCGCGAGCCATGCCGGGAACGCGCCGAAGCCCGATGCCGCCGAGGCCCGCAAGCAGGTCTCGGAAGCTCTCAAGTCCAAGGACCTGAACCAGCCTGCCGTGTATGGGGCCCTCGCCGCGCTCTCCACCGACATCGCCGATAACGTGAAGGCCTACGGCGCCATCAAGCAGGTGCCGGCTGCGGCGACGTCGAACCTGCGCAACGACATGTATCTCGCCGCCGACGCGATCCGGCTCCTGCCGAAGAACGGCGCGACATTCTCGGAAGCCGAGGCCGGTACCCTGAAGGCCTATACCGGCCTCCTCAACGACGGGACCCGCTACATCCCGACTTGGGTCAAGGTCTGTGTCGCCTTGGCCCTCGGCCTTGGCACCATGGTCGGCTGGAAGCGCATCGTCGTCACCGTAGGCGAGAAGATCGGCAAGACCCATCTCACCTACGCCCAGGGTGCCTCCGCCGAGATGGTCGCCGCCGGCACCATCGGCCTCGCCGAGCTCTACGGCCTGCCGGTCTCGACCACACACATCCTATCGAGCGGCGTCGCCGGCACCATGGCGGCCAACGGCTCGGGCCTTCAGATGTCCACCGTCCGCAATATGGCATTGGCCTGGGTGCTGACCCTGCCGGCCGCCATCACCCTGGCGGGCGTCCTCTTCTTCATCCTACGGCACGTGTTCTGAGATGACGGATACTACGCGAGGTGACCGCGCTCATGCTGCGAGCGCGGCCGGTGGCGCGGGTAGCGGGCACGTGAAGCGCGTTTGCGTGAGGGGGCGGATCATTTTTAATGCTTGAGCGGGCTTAGCAGACTTCGTTGGGCGACCGGTCGGCCGAGGCGAAGTGGGGGCGTTCTCCGCCCCAACCGACCGGCGCCCCCGCGAGCCAAATTTCAAGGCTCGCGGATCTCGAATGGGGGCGTCGTGCATTAATGCGCCGCCCATGAAACGTCTCGTCACCTGCTGTCAGCGGGCTTCGCGCCCAGCGTCCTAGCGGGGTGTGGTGCTGCTCGTCATGGTAGGATGCTTGGGCGCCCATTCGCGGTCGGCCCGTGGACCATTGGCCTCGTCCGTCGGTGCCGGAAGCTGGCCGGGCAGGACGTCCGTGACCCGCTTCCAGACTTGACTGCCGCAAAGCACCGCTAGCATGCAGCCCTCGACAGAAAGTTCGCCAGCCTTCTCGCTCCAGATCGTCACGTCGTACTGCTTGCCGTTGTCGGCGTTGTAGATCCGGCCCTCGTAGCGTCCATCCTTGGCGGGCTTAAGCCCAAGGATCATCTGGTGGCCCAACACCGGTCGGGTCCGCTTCTGCGGGTCTGAGTTCTCCGTATCGAGACGTGGCTTGCCTTTCTCCACGAAAGGCTTTGGAATCCACACGACGTAGCCGCACAGATTTCGGTCCCCCGGTCCGCAACGTTCGGTGCGAACCCGGGCACGCCCGTCCTCAGTGAGCCAAGTTCCGGTCGGATCCACGGAGGCGGCAGAGCTAGTTTTCGTCGTGCCGAAGGTGGTCGCAGCGATAAGGGCAGCCGTAGCGAGGCGTGGGAGGATCGTTGTCATTGGGGGGGCTCCTCGGGATTCAGTCAGCCGCCCACGATCCCGCGATCCGCATTGAGCCGGGGCCGGCATGGAAAGGTGGGTTTGGGGTGAAGTCTGGCGGCTCAGAGGCCGCCGGGATCTGGGTCAGGGAGCGGTGCGGTTCCGGCAGGGCTGGACTGGAAGATTGCCAGCCAAGCCCGCATCGAGGAGGGCATGAAGCTGAGCGAGGGCTGGGTCGATGTCGAAGGCGGGGAACACAGCCTTGTTGACGATGATGCCCTTCAGCAGCGCGCTAATCGCGCCGTAGAGCGCGACTGGGTCGCAATTGGGCGAGGTGGCGAGGGCGGCAAGGGTTGCGATGAACCAGGCCGAACTCTGTTCCTCGCGCTCGCGCAGGATAGCCTCGATCTCGCTGTTGCGGGTGGCCTCCGACCAGAGTTCGACGCGCAGCACGGCACCCTCGCGTGGGATCTCAAGGTGGTAGTAGGCAATTGTGCTGAAGAGGGCGGCGCGCTTGTCGCCAGCTTCCTCGAACTGGGCGATACGGTCCGCAGCCCGGCGCCGCTCGCGCTCGGCCATCGCGAGGAGCACGGCCTCCTTCGAGACGAAATAGCGGTAGATGTTGGGCGAGCTCATCGACGCCTCGCGGGCGATGTCCTGCATGGTCGAACGGTGGAAGCCGTTGCGTACGAAGCAAGTCTCGGCCGCGTCCAGGATGCCCTCTTGACGAGTAGTGAATGCCTGCGAGGGCTTCGGGACGGACTTGGTAAGAGTGCTCATCGAACAGGTTCCAATAGGGTCACGGACGAGCCGTGCTGGATGGCCCGTCGGTCGAATGGGGCTGCGCCGGAAGACGACAACCTTGGCGTCGAGCGCTCCCGTTTCAGGCGGCCCACCGCAGTCGGCGATCCGCCGTGAGCGCGTCATCGCATCCGAAGGTACGGGCGGCCAGCTTTCGCGCTGCCGCGAAGCACTATCATAATGACCGGTCGTTATCATGTGGGATCCTTTCACCGCGTGCCATCGCGTCAGTCGATAATGTCGATGATGCGTCCGGTGAGTGGGTCAACGATCAGGACCTCCTCGTCGGCGCCGGCCTCGCGGCCGTACGCGCTCCGGTCTGATAGGAAGTGGGCCCGCCGGCGTTGATCCCCGGCGGAGCCGAGAATGCCCCGGATTGTCCCAGTGGCCGCGCCGACGGCACCTCCGAGGGCAGCACCGACAGGCCCAGCGACCTCCCCGCCGGCATCGATCCCGGCTGTGGCGCCGCCGATGAAACCTTGGGCGAGGCAAGGGCTCGAAGTGGCAGCACCGAAGCCGAGCACCATGATCATGATCGAACGCTTCATCGACGATCTCCAGAAAGCCAGGGAAAGCGGGACAGAGGTTAGAAGCGGTAGTTTACGCCCGCTCGAACGAGGGCGATGTCGTTGTCGATCTTGCGTGCATCGACGTAGGTTCGCCCGACCGCATCGGTGCCGATAACGCCGGCCGCGGCCTTCCCAAGGTTGACGTACAGGCCTTCGACCTTGACCGACCAGTTCGATGAGAGCGCGTATTCCACGCCCGCACCGGCCGCGAAGCCGATCTTGCCGTCGTTGCACTTGCTGCCGAGGCAGGTCTCGCTCTTGAGGTTTCCGTAGGCGAGACCGGCCGATCCGAAGACCAGGAAGCGGTCGAACGCGTATCCGATCCGGGCGCGTCCGGTGGCGAAATACTCGGTCTTCTTCTCCGGGCCGATGTAGTTGAAGCCCGCGGGGACCGCTCCGGTGCCGCTGAAGGTGTAGTCGCGCTTCGCCTTGCCGAGGTCGAGATACTGGATGTCGTTCTCGGCACCGATGACGAAGTTGCCGATCTGGTAATTGTACCCGACCTGACCGCCGGCCAGGAACCCGTCACCATTCCGCTCGGACCGGAGCGAGCCGACGGTGTTGGGCGCCGTGGGGAAGTATCCGGGTTGGACGGCGAGCTCGTAGTCCTTGCCGGTTCGCGTGGCGTAGCCGGCATTCGCACCGACGTAAAATCCGGTCCAGGTGAAGACCGGGGGCCTTGGGGCATAGACGGGAGCTATGGTGCGTGCCGGGAGGTCCGCGGCAAGCGCCGTACCGGTCGAGAGGGCGGCAACCGCGAGGAAAGCGCGGTACAGGCTCGGACGGAGGGTCATCGTTTCGAAGTCCTAGGGCTGCATCGCTGTCGCGCAGGCACGGGGGCTCGGCGCCTGGGAAGGCGTCGGTCCAGGCTAAGGGAGCGATCAGGATGATGGGTCGGATCGGCGTGCAGCGGAGCTACGGTAGAGCTGCCATCCCGATGTCTCAGTGATAGTGAATAGTCATTATCATGTCAACCACGTGGTTGCGGCAATTGTGTTCCCCTGCGCCGCAACTCGCCATTCAAACGAGTGCCGGGTCAGTGCGGAGGGAGGTCTCAATCCTCGCCACCCCGTAGAAAGTCGCGCTCATGGAGACCGTACTTGCGCGCCGCATAGGCTAGGGCGACCGTCACCAGAAGGTGAATCAGGAGAAGGGCCAGGGGCGCCAGGACGAAAGTCCAAAGTAGTAGTGCCTGTAGAAGGGACATCGGTGGGCTCCCTTAGGCGCGGTGACGCTCGACGACATGGCCCGTCACGCCTTCGAGCATCGAAGGGCGGCTCGGAGTTGGCCCATCCAAAGGCTTCGTCGTGGATTTCGCCGAAGCACGGTGCCGCGGACGGAATGCCCGCAGCCTTCGGGCCCAGAGCGTATGTCCAAGATAAGCCAGTCCGAACACGGATATGGCCACGACGAGGTTGGTTGTCGGCAAGGACATAAGGTCTCCGGGCGCTGAGAAGATGGGGTACCGTCTTGGGGGGCACTGGATTCGCGTCCGTCACGCGTCTGCGTCAGACACTTCCGACGCCGACCACGCCACCTTGCGCAGGGTTGTGGTGCGTCGTGAGAGCTTCTTCAGGGCCGTCTGTTCGTGGAATTCAGGTCCGGATTATAAGCCAGTGAACTGGGCGTGGCCGTCTCCAGGACGGCTCCCCCGTGCAGCATCAGGTCGGCATTGGCGGCTACTGGGAGCGGCCCACCGATCTCGAGTGGAACTTCGTCGAAGCGTAGGCGCGCCATACGATTAACTGGCGTCATAGCGCGCACGCCTCCAGGCTTAATGGGAGTGGGATCTTCTGACCGCGCATCGCCGGGCAATGTGTCGGAGCAGGATCAATTCTGGGATTCAAAGGCGACCGGTACCGTAGGAATCGGTTTTTATCAGTATAAATTATACTTAACGCCCGATATACTATCAACTCATATGGACAGCGTGCGAACTTCCTGAGATTCTGCGAGCCAGATGCATGCAAGAAGACCAAAAACGACGAAAAACGCCAAAATTAGGCAAGTCGCGAGATCGGCGACTTGTACTTTTTCGTCCGTATCCTGGATGTTGAACCTCAGGGGCGATGAAGAAACACGGAACCTCCGATCCGCCGTCACCGTTCCGCCCTCCGGCCCACTTGGATCGAAGCTGCTGTTGGCGAAGGGGCGAGATGGGGAACAAGGCGTTCCGGATTGTTTCTCAGCACCGAGAAAACGAACATGTCGGCGACGTGACGTCCGATAAACGGCTCCGCTCCTCGAAGCGGGTTGACGGCAATGAGTCCGCCTGTCAGCACCGACAGCATAGCAGACCAGTAGACTACCATTCGGAGGCATCTAACTGATAGAATGGGCACATTGGCACAATCCGAACGAAGAAAGTGCTGTCTTACATATGATAAAATGCTTGCTGATTTTAGCATGTACATTGAGCATTCTCCGCCCGCGACCAAAACCCGCCTTGCGAAGTCCAGATTTCGCAATGGGCGGAGTATGGCACCTGTCCGCAGATGTTCCGCGCTTTCGCTGGTAGAACACCCAGAGCCGGCAAGGGCATTGATAGTGAATGGTCATTATCATGTCAAGCAGGCGTATCCTCAGCCTCCTTGCCCACGAATTTTTGCGCTAGGGTTCATTCAGAACGGATCGATGGGCGCGCTTATTCTGAACGCAGTAGGGCCAACCCAGCTGCATAAAAATTGTGGTAGCGGATGGCTAACGGGTGCACAGCGTGCGGTAATCTTTTTGAAGCATTTCTGCTTTCCGGAAGAGCCTACCACTCATCTCGCGACGGCCGGGGTCGAAAGGAGCCATCCGCCCTATATCTTATGAAGGACAGCGCTTTTCAGCGCGCGATGCTCGGGTTCGTCGATGTAGCCAGAGGTGGCTCGGTTTGTCTGAACAGGCTCGGCGACCTGCTAAGTGGATTGCCTGCCGGGTTTATGCCGCTTCGAGAAGCGGCTTGTTGAAGTAGGCGTGGTCTGGGGTTTTGCGCCCCAGGCTCGAATGCAGGCGTCGTCCGTTGTAGAAGTCGAGGTATCGGCCGATTGATGCCCGGGCATGGCTGACGGTCTCATAAGCCCGGAGATAGACCTCCTCGTATTTCAACGATTTCCAGAGCCGTTCGACGAAGACGTTGTCACGCCACGCGCCCTTGCCGTCCATGCTGATCTTGATCTCCTTGGCCAGCATGACCTTCGTGAAGTCGTTGCTGGTGAACTGCGAACCCTGATCGGTATTGAAGATTTCGGGTTGCCCGAAGCGAGCCAAGGCCTCTTCGACGGCCTCGATGCAGAAGTCCGCCTGCATCGTGATGGACAGCCGCCAGCTCAGCACCCGCCGGCTGAACCAGTCGACGACGGCAGCGAGATAGACGAAGCCCCGGGCCATGGGAATGTAGGTAATGTCCATGGCCCAGACCTGATTGGGGTGCGTCACCGGCAGCTTGCGGAGCAGGTAGGGGTAGATCTTGTGGCCCGGCGCCGGCTTCGACGTGTTCGGCCTGCGGTAGAGTGCCTCGATCGCCATGCGCTTCATCAGCGTCGCGACGTGCAGGCGGCCAACGCTGATGCCTTCCCCGGCCAGTAGGTCGCGCAGCATACGGCTGCCGGCGAAGGGATATTCCAGATGCAGTTCGTCGATCCGTCGCATGAGTGCGAGATCGGCGGCCGAGACAGGGCGCGGCAGGTAGTAGACGCTTCCCCGGCTGATCCCGAGTTCGCGTGCCTGCCCGGCAACCGGCAGAGCATGGGAGCGGTCGATCATCGTCTTGCGCTCGGCAACAGTCCGGCCTTGTCGAGCGCGCCTTCCAAAAAATCGTTGGCCAGCGTGAGCTCTCCGATCTTGGCATGCAGCGTCTTCACGTCGATCACTGGCGTGGCGGCAATCACGGTGGCCTCAGATCCGAAGACGCCGGCGGCCCCTTCCAGAAGTTGGGAACGCCACTGCGTGATCTGATTGGGATGCACATCAAACTGCTGCGCCAACTCGGCCAGCGTCTTCTCGCCGCGCACTGCTGCCAACGCCACCTTCGCCTTGAAGGCAGGGCTGTGGTTCCGCCTGGGTCTCTTCGTCATCGTCTCTCCTGATCGCAGCCATCCTGGCCGCCTTCAGGCAGACAATCCACTCAGCCCGCTGTGCAGATTTGCCGAGCCACCTCTAACGGTGCTTCGATCACTGCGCCCATAACTATCAACCATCACGGCGATTCCGCCCAACTTGCCAACCAAGTCCAGAACCGCATTCAGGAGACGCGAAATTGGCAGTCCCGCGACCAAGACTTCCAGTCGGTCTGACGCCAAACGCGGACGGAATTCATGCTCGACTTCCGTCCGCTTCCCGCTAGCTTCGCTTCGCTAGTGGTGAAAATCTGACGTTTGATGCTCGCTGCAGGGGCAAGCTTTCGACCCAACTCTACCGCGCATGCGCGATCGCGCGGCTTCCGAAAGCGGGCGTATGTTCTGCCGTTACTCCACCAGCCCTGTGGCCATGCAGACCTTTCGATCGGTTCCGCTGCTAAAGTGTAAGCAGACATGAGATCCGGCAGGACAATACTTCCCCTCCACCAAGTCCGAACGCTTTTTCTAAAGCGGTAACAGGGATCCAGTGTGTTAATCATCGATCCTTAGAACTGTTTCAACCGCGTTGCGAGCGTCATCGTGGTGAATTGGCACCAGTCTCCCAGCATCCTGTCGCCACGATGTGAAACCAGTCCTACCGTTACGCGAGACCTGTCCTCCAGGTGCGACGGACCATTGCCCTTCCGTAATCATCCTAATGACCATCCGAGATCGCTCGCCCGTCGACGCGATCTCAAACAACTTCCGTCGGGAGTCTTCCGAGAAAAGGTGATCACCCTTGGTCTCGACGGCGACCACGATCCGGTCGAGCCAGACCAGGAAGTCAGGGAAGAAGACGCCGGTCGGTCCACGGTCGAGCAAAGGAATATGGTACCCGGAACCCTCTGGATTGCGACACCAGACCCTTTGTGTCCTGTCGAGTGCCCTCGCGATCGCGAGTTCGAAATCGTTAAGCCCGCTGTATCTGGCATGAAGTGCGTTCGTGAACGGTAAGGCGGTGACCGGATCGACGGCGACCGGTCCTACCGCGTAGGGTCGATCGTCGTCGTTCTGAATGAGCCGCGAATTGTCTACGAAGGCTGAGACGACCTGGGCAGCTATACTGCGCACGTGGTCGGCGGCCGGGCTGGTGATCTCAACAAGCGCATCGAACTTCGGGAGCTCTATGTCTACCAAATTGACCGGACCGCCGCCGCGGCGAGCACCTCCCGGGAACAGGCGCTGTACCTCGCGACGAAAGATAGTTCTGGCAGACAACCGATTGCTGTGCTCGATCTCGATCCATTCGTAGTCGATTCTTCCGCCGGCACCAATCTCCTGCAGCACTTGCATCCGCGCTCCTTGGCCAACGGTGTCCTCGTTTCCGGGGCGGAAGTTCAGCATCCGCCCGACGATCCCTCGGATCGCCTCCCTTGCCGGACCGGTATAGAGGCCGACAGTAGGAACGAGACGCTGCCTGGAGGGCGTCTCCCGATAAGCCGTGGCTCGAAGGTTCTCGGTGCGGACCTGGAACTCGACCGACGGATGCTCGGACGCCAACTCGCGTCCAATCTCGTCGATGATGTTCTCGAAGATGCCGCGCTCGTCAGCACGAATGTAGAAGTGGGCGGTGTTGAGGATCGGATCGGGGAAGTGGGTCGCCCGCGGCTGGCGAAGGACGCGCCCGATGACCTGGGTGATCTGGCGGGCGGACGCCATTTCCTTGTCGATGTAGGCGAAGCCGCACATTGGATCGTCCCATCCTTCCTGCAGGGACAGATTGAAAATAATGTGCTCGAAGTTCCCCGCCGTGAAGCGGTCGTAGTCCCGATCGCCAGCGCCAAAGAGCCGAAACGACTTGGGAGGGGGCGTATCTTTCTCGAACCGCAACTGCGAGTAAACGGCGATCTTTGCCGGATCGACGCCGGACGCGACCAGATGGCGCCAGATCACGATCGGGCGAGCCTGGCGTTGCTCAAAAGGCTTCCTGACGTCCTCGGAGGCTGGCACACCGTCCACGGTGTTCGTTGACGATACGTAGATCGCCTTTGGCCGGAAGGGTTCGTCCAACTCCGCGGCAGCCACAGTGGCGTCGCGCATATCCTGAAGCATCGCGTCGACCGCAGTCTCCATCGGCGTGACGTATCCGCCAATCGAAATGCGTCGCTTCACCAGACCCTCGGCGACCACGGACGCGCTGGAGACAGTGGTCGAGAAGTCGGCTTCCTTCCAAACCTTGTCGTGCCGCAGGCGGTTCATGATCCATTCGAGTGCCTTGGGAACGCTCGGGGTCGCGCTGGCCGATACGAGGGCATCCGGGTCGAGTTCCAGCAGCCGCTCTGTCTGGAGATCGGTTAGGTTCTGACCTTCGTCGTACACGACTATCAGCGGCCGTCTCGTGGCGTCATTCGCCCGGCGGCGCTTCAGCATCGTCCAGAGCGACTCGTCCGCAAGGTCGAGCTGTGCCTGGTAGATGCGCAAGTCTGAGTCGTTTTGATCGCGTTGCGCGAACTTGCCGACCGTGGCCACAAGGAGCAGCGGCGTCGCCGCATCCTCGATATCCGACGGTGCAACCTCGAGAAGCGGTTTCGTCACGAAGCCAGGGACGTTGTCCGCGTACCGCCCATGCGCCAGGTTGGCGTAGGTCTGCCAGACGACGACTCGACCTTTGGACAGCCAGAGGACGACGGGCTGCCTCGGCAGATATGCCTGCATCTGCGAGACCGCATCTGCGAGAATCAGTGTCTTGCCGCTGCCGGTGATCGAAACCAGTAGCTGAAAGAATGGAACCGTGCGCGTTCTGCTAATCGTCAACGGGTCGCGAACATACTCGCCGAAGCGCCTCGCGATCTGGCGTGAGGCGTCTTGTTGGAAACCGAGCGCTCGCATCAGGCGGCATCCTCTATCGTCTCGTCGTTGAACCGCTCGTTCTCTTCAAGTCCGAAATGCGCGAGAATCTTATCCGGGATCTTCCAGAACCTTACGTTGGGCGACTGAAAGTCTTCGTAGCGTGCGTAGACGTGGAACGGCGGGACGATCCCTGCCTTCCGCGCTTCAGCGGAGACAATTTTGTAGCTGTCGAGATCAAGCGAACCGACTGGACCTTCATGGTCCCATATGAGGAAATAGCCCTCGCCATCGGCGTCGCGGCCGATGAGGAACTGGTAGCCGTCGTCGACGCGTTGGATGTTCGCCGCAGCACGCTTGTGGGTTTCCCAATGGGAGGTCAGCACCACGTCGACCAGCTCGTCGCGTTTCATGGACATCACGGCACGAGCGTCGATCGTTTTCGTAAGAAGGCGATACTCGAAACCTCCGCCGAGCGCCTCCGCGTACTTATTCCCAGGGCGTTCTCCGGTGATCGCGTTGCGAAGCCGCTTCCACGTTAAAGTCCTGGCGTACTTGTCGCCGTTCTCGGGTGCCCCCTGTTCAATCAAGATGAAGCGCCGGTCCGATCCAGTTTCCTTGTTTAGCGACAGTATAGCGTGTCCTGTCGTTCCTGATCCAACGTACGGATCCATGACGAGGCCGTTGGGAGGGCACCAGATCTGTATGATCTTTTGCATTAGCTTCAGCGGCTTCACGGTCATGAAGCCATGTCCCGCCCCGACAATCTTATCAAGTTCTTCGAGACCCTCGCGGCTTCGTCCGGTTTCTGAGGAGTCCCACGATACCGCTCCAAGTTCAACAGGTTCGAACTCTTCCTCCTCATCGACCCAGAAGGTT
Source organism: Methylobacterium bullatum (assembly GCA_902712845.1). Lineage (NCBI taxonomy): Bacteria > Pseudomonadati > Pseudomonadota > Alphaproteobacteria > Hyphomicrobiales > Methylobacteriaceae > Methylobacterium > Methylobacterium bullatum. Next base: position 800,501 of record LR743504.1, on the reverse strand, counting down.
GTGGGCACAACGCCGGCCTTGATCTCCGACATATAGACCTTCGCCATCGGCTTCGCAGTTCCCTTCAAACCGAAGTAGAGTTTGGGCCACCCACCAGCGGCTAGCTTTGCTTCAGCGAGCTTTCGTGCCTTCGTTAGCACCGGATTATCCGGGGCGAACGACGTTGAGCCCGGGAGAGGGGCCTGCTTTAGAACAAGTGCCTTCGTCCTGCCGTCGTCGATATTCTTCTCCTCGTACTTAGAACCCCATGCTTCGAGCCAACTCTTCATTCTTTGCTTCTCGAACGCCCAGCAGCGATTCTCTCCTGGCCAATGCAGCGCACCATCGAAGGGCGACTGGATCGCATAGAGCGCTGTACGATGACTTTCCGCGCCAGTACCTGTCAGATCACCCTGCTTCCATTGCCCACTATTGTCACGATCAGGATTTCCGAAACGAGCATTAGACTTCCCCGAGCGATTGAGCAAGCCAGTCTGCGACAAAGCTTTATCGCGGGCATAGACTAAGACGTACTCCGTAGTGGCAGAGACATGTTTCGAATTATTTTTTACTGTTGTCTTCTGCCAATTTATTATGGCGAGCCTGTTTGATTCGTCAAAAATCTCGTCCAACATCATGCCCAGGTGGAAGAGTTCATTTTCGTCAATGCACACGGCAATCACGCCACTTGGCTTTAGCATCGACTTCATCATCTGCAGGCGCGGATAGAGAGCCTTAATCCACTTGGTGTGCCGTGATCCGTCTTCCTTCGCAACGATCGTCCCCAGATTGGGATCGTTCGGATCCTGGTCCCAGCGATCGTTGTACCGAAAGTTATTCCCGGTATTGTACGGTGGATCCGTTAGGATCAGATCGACGGCACCTCGGTACTTGTAAAGCGTCACCATCGCCTGCAGGTTCTCGCCCTCAACGAGGAGGTTTTGAGACTGATGAAAAGGTGTGCCGACGTGTAGCTTGGACTCCCGTCGCGTAATACGTGGACGGACGCGCTTGGATATCTCGATCGCGGAACGCTTTCCGTGGAAATTCAATGCCACGCCATTCGACATCATGGTCTGGACCAGGCGGACCAACTCCTCGCGGTCGAGGGAAGCGAGATCGTCTTCGAATTCCGCCATGGTGATTCTCTCCTAGCTGTCAGTTCGTATCCACCTTACACGACCTCGCCAATGAGAACGAGAGGTGAACAGAACCGAAGCACGATCTATAGGATTCCCGCTAAACATCCGTGCATCATCAGTTGCCGATGTGCATCTTCAGTACGAAATTACCATCGGAAGGACGGCGAGGAATGGGGTCAGCCACTTCCCGGTGCCTCCAGTGTGCGCCAAACGCAGTCCTTTCGCCTCCTCCAGAACGGCTGGCGGCACGCCCGGGGCGGTTCGATTACGAGATCTCGTGCGGGCTCAGTTGGTAGGACTTCTGCTTGCCATAGACGATTGGGCACGGAGGGTACTCGCGCAATTTTTGGTTCAAGCGGCGGCCTTTCGATCGACTTAGGCATCTATGTCCTCAAAGATCCCTGTTGATCCCTCCCCGGGCTCCACGGCGGCGACAGGGCCGATGGTACTTAGAGTTTGTTCGGGTTGCTCCTCCTCGAGTTCGGCGATCCAATCGTCGAGCGCGTCGTGCGCCTTAATGAAGGCGCTGGCATTGCTCGTTGTGCAGAATAACCGTTCGAGACGGCTTAAATCCTCCTTGAACGACTGGGCCAGCCCCAAAGGATCTGAGCTAAACCAATTGTAACGCCAGTTACGAACGGTATCGTCCAGATCGTCCAACCAGGTGGCCCGGAAGCGGGTTTCGAGATCCGTGAATTGCTCGTCGGTGACCAGGCGTCGAACCTCCTCGTCGTTGAAGAGGCCAGTGTCCATTTCCACAATTGTAAACTCCTCGATCTTGGCGAAAACCTCTGCCAGCTTTGCCTCGGACAACAGGCCGAAGTGGGCGAGGATGGAGAGTACCCTTGTATTGGAGTGGCCCTGCATCGGCGTACCTGGGGAGAGCCGGAGCACTTCGGGACGGCGGTCCGCGAAGGCAGCAACGAACCGAGCGTCGCATCGACTGACCAGGAAGCCTTTCTGAATGTCGTCGAACGCCTCGGCCGACATCCTCTCGATCACGTTCCGATAGAGGTGCTCTGGGACTCGAACCTTCGCACCCGTGGGTTTGTGAGGCCCACAGGTAACCTCAACCATCAACCGCTCCAGTCGGGCGCCGGCGACATAGAGTTCGACAAGCTCCTGCGAGTTGGCGACGATGTCTGCAAAGGCGTCGCCAATAGTCGGATGGCGGAAAACCCACCGATCCGAGTCCGGTCCGGGTACCAGCAGCGTGAGGCTGCCGTTCATCGCCTGCAACTCCCGAGCGATCTCTGCGCTTTCGACGCCAGTGAGCCGCGTCACAGTCTCGAGGGTTTCGCCCCGTTGTATCGGCGACGGCAACCCAGATGCGGGATGCATGAAGACTAGGGCCAGCGCCGCGCGTCCGGCGTCGCCAAGGTTGGTTATAACCTCCTTCAGGAACTCGACGGGATGGTTCACGAAGGCATCGAGAGCGGGGGCGGCGATTGGCAGCCGTGCCGTGATGAAGGGATCGCCGAGCCGGCGAGCAATTTCGGGCGTCAGCGCTGGATTAGAGGCCAGCCGTGCGAGGTGAGGCTTCAGCCGTCGCCTCATCTCACGGGATTGGCCGCCGTTGCGGACGTGATTGTAGAGGATCTGCGCGCGTTCGTCGGATGTAAGTTCCTGGACGTCGACCACGACCTGGCTTTCGCTGAGCAGCGCAAAGGCGCTCAGCTTGAGGTGTTGGCGAGCACGTTCCCAGATGTAGTTGCGTGTAGTGAACACGACCTTTGCGCCGTCTCGCACGGCTGCCTTGAGCAGGGGCAGTTCGGCGTTCCATCTCTGCACGCGTGCCGGCTCGTACTGGGTTGGGCCGAACGCGTCATCAACCCACAAGAACTGCCGCTCGGCAGGGCGCCAAAGATGAAGTAAGTCGGGCGATGAGATGCGGATCGCGCCGGTGCAGCCGCCGTCGAGCGCGCCTAACGCCAACGTGGCCCCGATGGTCGATTTCCCCGTGGCGGGGTCGCCGACGAGCAGGACGAACCCATGCGCACCTAGCGCCTCGACCGCTTTGCGATGCGACGCCGTAGGGACGAAGGCGCCAAGGTCGTGCCCCATGCTGCTAATGATGGCCCGCGCTTGGTCGTAGGCTGGCCCGACGATCACCCCAGCGAGATCCAGCAACCCATAGACGCGGGGGACCATCATCCGCAGACGCGGCCGTTCCCGGATTTGTCTCAGTATCCAATCGCCGTCGAAGACTTGGCAGGTCTGGACCCCTGCCCCCTCGAATGCCCTGCAGATCCTCTCGTCCGACAACCCTGTTACGCCCGCATTGGTGAGGATGACATAGTCCTCAGCCAGGCCATTCTTCGCCAGGGTCGCGGCCTTCTTAAGTTCGCTACTGAGCTTCGACAACGATAGCTTCGCGCCGGGCTGCTCCGAGAACTTACATTGAATGGTAGACTTTGCGCGAACCGCGCCGCCCCCGGGGCGCCATGTACCCAAGAACGCTCCATCGCGCCCGCCGTCCCGAGTGGGCAAAAAGGTCTGAACTGGTCGCTCCAGCACCTCGGCCGAAACGGTGGCGCAGAGGTCCTGGAACGCCTTCCAACCGAGTAGACGCAGGTCAAATCCCATGTTTCCTATTAGCAGAGCCGGCCCCAAGAAACGACGCGCAACGACGATGGCGGGCGGCTACGAGGGGCGACGGTCATCGATTATCCCCCGATTTTCCTACTAGTGAACAGGCATAGAGACGACGTCAGCTCTTATGGATTGCTGCCCAAAAACAGCCAGATGGCTCCCCACCCATCACGGGCGCTCAGGGCGGGTACCATCCGTCAATTTTTGACCACTAGGACGCGCGCCGTATCACCATCCTTTGCAACACGACCGCATCACGCATCGCGGCAACGAGAGCCTTCCCCGGCACGCGGTAGTCCTGTGGTGGGCCGCACTCGGCTTGGGTGTACTCGTCAATAAGGCGGTACGGCAGAACATCCACCGTGATGCTACGCTGACTGTTGTTCTGAATCCATCCGGCGACGTGAGCCAAGTTGTTGCTCTCAAAGAAGCTATCGGCGGAACGCATTCTGACGCGCTCTGCCTCAACCTGTTTCAGCAAGTCCACCATCCTCACGAGGGATGATCGAATGTCCCGCGTTCCTACTTCCGTCCCACGCAAGACCCGCAAGACCGATGCTAGCTCCAATTCGATTTCATCGAGCCTTTGAAAAACGGTAGGACCGGATCGTATGAGATCAGCGCCTCGTAAGGTGGCAGTGTCCGGCCCTATGCCATAGATCATCAACTTGCCATCTCGCAATTCCGGCCTGAGCATTCCTGTTATCATTTCGTCTTTGTCAGCCGCCCTTACGAGACGATCCCAAAGGGCGCCGCCAACAAAAGTCTTTAGTCGAGCTTTCGTGTCTGCGAATGCTTTTACGGCAGGGTCTGACTTCATAGCGCGAAGGAGGCCAAGCAGGTCAACGTTTTGAGCGACTGCAAGCCTTTGTCGTTCAACGTAGTCGACTCGGGTACGTGCTTCGTCAAAGTCTTTGGTTAGGGCTTCAAACGCCACACCATAGTGATCCTCAGCGCAATTCCGTCCTACAAGGCGACGCTCCCCGGAACGAAACCTCATCACGACACCACGGAAGTGATTCGGGTATTGGCAAAACGCGCACTGTACCTTTCCCTTTTTACGTCCCGTTACGTTGTAAGCCATCTCAACGATAGCATCGTCATCGGGCGGGTGATCGGTGGATAAGTTCTCGACCGACTCGGGGTCGTCGGTCGTCAACTGCATACTTAGGAGTTCATCGTCGGTTCGGCGCGACCAGTAGGATGGGCCGGACTTATCAAACATCGAATCGAGATCGGGCAAACCGTATCCTCTCACGTTGCTTCGATTTCAACGTGAACACTTTCTGAGCGATCCGCTACAACTCGGCATGAAGAAATGCGAATTGCCTGTGGACAACGAAAATTCGAGCTTGTGCCGGTGGTCGGACCTAGAGCCTGCGCGAAGGTTGGCTGTGGTCTCGCCCTTCGATCATTGCCGTGCTGATAGAGTGAAGCGCCATAAATGGATGGTCTGTGCATAGCTGTGAACACGATTGCGTATCGTCAAGTTGTCGCCGCAATTGAGGTTCGTGATACCATCACGAATACATCAGAGGAGACCGCCATGACGGTAACGATCCTCGATCCAGTGTCGGGAAAGCTGATAACGATTACGGTGCCTGATCGAAAATAGGCGTGCTTCCGTACGGCACCGGGATGCGTGAGACGGCATCGGCCAGCGTGGCAATAGCGACGTGACGGTACGTTGAGGCGCTGGAGTCGTCGTTATGGCCCTGCAAGGCATCTGCTATGCTGTCGGGGATGCCCACCCGCGATGCCGTCGATTTGAACCAGTGGCGCGATGCGTGAGAGGGTGCCTTGCGCGGATCGGTAAAGCCTTGCTCGCGTATCCACGTCGCTAGATGGTTCGATGTGCCCTTGCTCGGATGTTGTCCCTGCGATCCGGGTCTCGCTGGTTTGCCGTAGAACATCGGTCTCGCGCCGCACTTGCGAGCGAACTCAACGAAACCTGCCTCGACAAGGATCGGGTGAAGCGGGATCACCCTTTCGCTGCCTTCGTTCTTAAGGGTGCCGCCGTCTGGAGAGGGGCGTATCTCCAAAACGGCGATACCATCGATCTCGCGAACTTGGTTCCCCCACGCCTGCGCAAGCTCTCCGATCCGTGCCCCGGTAAAGGCAGCAAGCCACGGAAGCCATCGCTTTGCGGGATGGGGCTCGCGAGCCGCTATCGCCAAGAGGCGGGCAACCTCGCCGTCCTCGTATGGAAGCATCCGCTCCCCGGCGCGCTTCGTTGCCTTCACCCGAATGCCATCGGCGGGGTTGGTGGCGATGATGCGGTTTCGCTTGGCGTAGTTCATCACGGCCTTGAGCGCCGCTAGGTGCGAGTCGTTGATCGTGCGGGGCCGCTTGCCCTCTGCGACCAAGGCGTCCTTCCAGCGGATCACGTCGGCATCCGAGACCCACGTGATATCGTCATGCTTGAGATAGGCAGTGAACGATCCGATCACGCCTCGCCACGTTGTCACGGTCGATGCTGATGGCTTCGCCTCTGCTTTCCACCGGTCGAACACGTCTGATATCGCGGTGGCCGTAGACGGGCTTGCTACGGCTGGGAAGCGGCCTTCCAGGGGATCGGGCGTGTAGTCCCCTGCCGCCTGCCTCTTGAGTTGCCAGCCCGCCTGTAGCGCCGCCTTGGCGATCTCGCGCAGTAAGGCGAGATGTGAGGCGGAATCGATTTCGATCCCGTGCCGGTGAAGCACCCAAAGAGCGAGTCGACCACATCGCTGTTCTAGAGCGTCCGTCGAATCGGTTGGGGGCCACTCGTTGACGCCAGCCGTAAGGTCTTCGCCAAAGATGATGAAGGCGACGCCGTACTCCTCGCTGCGACCCACGATCTCAATAGGAGGTACGCCGTCGATACGTCCCTCCAAGGCGGCGCGGGTGAACGCCTTCCACGCGGCCCATTCCTCCGGTGTGCCTGGATTCTCGTTGTGGGTTTGGCGAAGGTGCCGATAAACCTCGCCTGCCATCGCTAGGGTCTGCCGCTGCGAGAGAGACACGATGCCGCATCTCGCCGCTGCATAGACCCGCGACAACTCTGCCACGATAGCGAGACGGCGGGTATCGGCGGTGCCAGCGTCCCGCGTCCGCAGGCTCACCTTGGCGAACTGGCCGAGCTTGAACGAAACGACGGCCTTCGGATCGGTCCTCGACGCCGGAAACTCAACCGTGACCGTGCGGCCCTTCACACGGCCAGCCACGTCGAGTGGCACCCGCATGAGGAATTGGTGAACTGCCGAATCAGAACAGGAAGAGTCCCGCCGCATTCGCAGAAACATAAGGGTATGTCCCCCGGTTTTGTATACCGGTCCAGACGGGAAAACCCAAAGATTTCAATGCATGAATGACTTAGGAACGAATGGTGCCCAGGGACGGAGTCGAACCGCCGACACTGCGATTTTCAGTCGCATGCTCTACCAACTGAGCTACCTGGGCCTCCGCCGAAGCGCTTGGCGCCGTCGACTGGAGCGGGGGTATAGTGAGGTCATGTGGCCCTGTCCAGCCTCCTTCTCACTCATCCTGCAATCGGATCGATTCAGGTTGAGCGTGGCGGGGCATCGTCCTCGGTTTCGTCCTCGTCGCTGGGGATCGCGTAGCGGTCGGTGAGCCAGCGGCCGAGGTCGATATCGGCGCAGCGGGTCGAGCAGAAGGGCTGGAACTCAGCCTGCGCGGGCTTGGCGCAGACCGGGCACGGCTCCGGCTTGCGCTTGGAGGGAACGGGCCCGCTCATGCCATCGCCCCCCAGGCCTGCCGCACGGGAAAGCCCTCGCCGTCGAGGAGGCTGATCGTCTCGTAGAGCGGCAGGCCGACCACGGCGCTGTACGAGCCGACGAGCTTGACCACGAAGGAGCCCGCAAGGCCCTGGATGGCGTACCCGCCGGCCTTGCCCCGCCACTCGTCCGAGGCGATGTAGCGCTCGATGTCGCGGCCGGAGAGGCGCTTGAACCGCACCCGCGTCTCCACCACGCGCTCGCGGCGGTTGCCCTTGGGGGAGAGCACGCACACCGCCGTATAGACGCGATGCTGGCGCCCGGAGAGCAGGCGCAGGCAATCCGTGGCCTCGTCGGCGAGTTCCGCCTTCGGCAGGACGCGCCGTCCCACGGCCACCACCGTATCGGCCGAGACGATGTAGCTGTCGCGCATGTCGTCGCGGCGACGGGCGGCGTCCCCCGCCACGTCGAGCTTGGTCCGGGCGAGGCGCCGGGCGAGTTCGCGCGGTGCCTCGGACGTGTTGGGGGTTTCGTCGATATCGGCGGGCAGCAGGGCGTCGGGTTCGAGGCCCGCCTGCTGCAGCAGCGCCAGCCGGCGCGGCGAGGCCGAGGCGAGAACGAGACGAGGCCCGAGGCGGGGCGACCCGCCGGAGGCGTCGTTCATCGTGGCGTGCGTGCCGCCCTGCGCGGAGGAGATATCCATCGGTGCTTTTTGACAATCCGCATGCTGGGGATGGGCGCCGTGCCGAAGGGGCGAGCCGACCCGGTCGCGCGATGGGCCGGATCAATGGGCCGGACCGGTCCATACGCTATCGGAAAGCCCGCCCCTTGGGAACGTGAACCCTCGCGGCACGCCGCGACGAGACCGTGGACAAAGTGGGCCGCTCTGATATGGTCCGCCACGCTGAAGGGCCGGGGCTCGCTTGTCGAGACCTTTTCCGTCTGTCGGCACGCGGGCGTAGTTCAGTGGTAGAACGTCAGCTTCCCAAGCTGAATGTCGTCGGTTCGATCCCGATCGCCCGCTCCAGTCCGACGATGTGAAGCCTCGGGCTTTTCCCCGGCACGCGCGACCTTTCGTTCTCCTCTCGGCCCAGCGACCGATCCGTGAGCAGCCCCGGCTCGGGTCTGTTCCCGAGGGTCGAAGGCGACTACACCCGGCTTCCGGCACCGTCACGCGCGCGGGGCGTGCCAACCGCGACTTCGCGGATTTGAGGGCGGGGCCTTCGACAGGAATCATCGCATGCGGTCCAGCCGAAGATTGTCCGAACGCTGGTTGACGCTCGGGCTCTGGCTCATCGCCTTCCTCTTTGCCTGGTTCCTCATCGGCCTCGGCTCCCTCGTCGTCGGCGACCTGCCGCAGGTCGAGCACCGCCAGACCCTCGAACAGTTCCTCGACGGGCCGACGGACGGGGCGGCGGCCGAGTCCCTGAAGCGGATCCGCCGAGAGCAGGACGACAACCGGCGCCGGACCGAGCAGGAGCAACTCGCCCTCGATGCCGCGCGCTCGGCCTCGGAGGCGGCCCGCGAGACCTTCGCCAATTGGCTGAGGACCCGCGACGCGACGCAGCGCGTCGATCAGGATCCCGACCTGATCGCGCGCACGCAGGCGCTCGATGCCTTGAAGGGGGCCGAGCGGGCCATCGAGGAGCGGCTGGAAGCGTTGGCCAAGGCCCGGCTCGATCTCTCCGAGGAGGAGGAGCCGCTCACGCGGGCGGAGAGCGAACGGCGCATGGCCGCCGAGGTCAAGCTCGGTGCTGCGGAGCGGGAGCAGGAGCTGCGCGTCTTCGGATACCGCCTCGCCCTGACGCTGCCGCTCCTGGCGCTGGCCGGTTGGCTGCTGCTCAAGCGACGGCGGAGCCGCAACTGGCCCTTCGTCTGGGGCTTCGCCTTCGCGGCCACCTTCGCGTTCTTCGTGGAGCTCGTCCCCTATCTGCCGAGCTATGGCGGCTACGTCCAATACGGTGTCGGCGTCCTCGTGACCCTCATCGCCGGCCGCGCCGCGATCGGTGCCCTGCAATCCTACAACGAGCGGCAGAAACTCGCGGAAACGCGCCCGACCGAGGAGCGCCGGGGCGAGATCGCCACGGACCGGGCGCTGGAGCGGCTTGCCAGGAAATCCTGCCCGGGCTGCGAGCGGCCCATTGCCCTCGACGATCCGAGCCTGAATTTCTGCCCGCATTGCGGCCTCGGCGCCTTCGAGCGCTGCCCCGCCTGCGACCACCGCAAAAGCACCTTCGAGCGTTTCTGCCGGTCCTGCGGAACACCCTCGGCCCATGAGGTGCATCCGGTCGCCACGTGACGACAGGTGGGGCACCCGCGGTTCTCGCGGCCTCGGGAAAGGCCGGGGCGCACCGGCGAAAAATCCCGCCCCGTCCGAAACCCCTCAACGATTGCAACCCGCTAACCGTCGGGTTTAAAGGATTTTTTAACGCTGATCGGTATGTTTGATCTCGGCCCGACAGTCTGGAACGCTCTCTCGGCGTGATGTCGAGAACCATCAGCGTGAGATGAGATGAAGAAGTCCGGCTTGAGCCTGATGTCGCTGAAGTCGCTCTATGCCCTGGTGGCGGGCACTTCCGCCCTCGTCGGCATCGCCGTCGTCGCGGGCGGCATGACGATCTCCGGCCTTGGCCGGACCGACGCGCGCAAGCCCCTCGATGCCGCCCAGACCTCCCAGCGCTTCGCCGCCGCGGTCGATCGCGGGGTCTATGACGTCGTCCAGGATCTCAAGACCCTCGCGATCACCCTGAAGCAGGCGTCCCCGCGCCTCGATGCGGATGAACTGCAGCCGGTGATGAGCGCATGGCTCAGGTTGCGCCCCGATTATGCCGAACTCAACCTCGTGGCCCCGAATGGCCGCGTGAAGGTCGCCGGCAATGATCTCGGATTCGGCCGGGACGTGTCCGGCCGGTCCTGGTTCCTGCGGGCCAGGACCTCCCAGGCCATCGTCGCCGTCCCGTCCCCGGGGGGCAGTGGCCAGACCGTCTTCGACATCGCGCTCCCGGTTTCGGCGACGGTGTCCGGAGGCGACGATGTTCTCGTCGCGCGCCTCAACGAGGCGTGGCTCGGCGACATCGGGGACAAGGTGCTCGGGCCGTCTCGCGGCGCGGGCGGTGCCATGAGCCTGTTTGTCCTCGGCGCCGACGCACGGCCCGGTTCGGGCCTCATGGCGCAACAGACGGCCGGTGCACGGGAGGTGGTGGAACAGGCGACGCCGAGCGCTGGATTCCGCGACCTCGGCCCGTCGGGCTGGCTCGCCGTGGCGCGGGTGCCGAATGTCGGACTGTCGCGGAGCCTCGAGGCGGCCCTGCCCGACAACGGCAGCCTGGCGCTGTGGCTGGCGGCATGCGTTCTCACGGCCTGCGCCGGCTGGGTCGTCGGCGATCGCATCGTGCGGCGGATCAAGCTGATCGGGGAAAGCGAGCAGGGTGTCTCGTCGCCTTCGCGCATCGCGGAACTGGTGGAACACGAGGAGCGTCTCGTCGCGCGGGAGCGCAGCGGCGTCCGCGCTCTGCAGGAGACGCGCTCGGCCCTCTCGCGCATCCGGGAGCGCTTCCGCACCTTCGAGGCCATGTCGGGCTGGACCTACTGGGAGATCGACATCGATGCCGGCAGCGTCACCTGGTCCGAACCCGCCGCGCGTTCGACCCATGCCGTCCCGGACCGCGCCGTCGCCCTCACCGACCTGAAAAGCGGCATCGCCCCGGACGACCGCGACCTCATGGATTTCACGATGCAGGCGGCGCTGGATCAGCCCGGCCCGCACGACGTCGTTCTGCGCACCACCGGGAACCTGGCGGAGAATGGCCAGCGTCGTCTCTTCGTTCGCTTCATCCGCGCCGAGGGCGACACGCAGACGGCCAAGCCCACGATCCTGCATGCGCTGAGCCGTGAATTCGTCGGCGAGGCCGTGAAGGACGTGGATCGCGTCGGCGGTTCACAGGCGGATGGCGACGCGTCTCCGATCGATCGCCGTCGCCGGGAGAGCGACGCTCCCGCGGAATCCCGCACCGGCACCGTCCTGCGCAAGGTGGTGGACGGGGTGATCCACGACTTCAACAACGTCCTCACCATCGTCATCGCCAATCTCGCGACCCTCCAACGGCGTCATGACCTTCCCTCGGATCAGGGGCGCCTGATCGATGCCGCCCTGTCGGGCGCGCAGCGCGGATCGAGCCTGACCCGGCGCCTCGTCAACTTCGTGCGCCGTGACGATACCGGCCTACAGGAGACCGATGTCGGTGTGACGCTGGCCGCCTTCGGCCCGTTCCTCGGCGCCAACGTGCTGCACCAGACCACGGTCGAGACCCGCGTCCGCCCGGGGCTGGCCAAGGTGCTGTGCAGCGAGAAGGTCCTGGAGGCCGTCCTCCTCAACCTCGCCTTCCATGTCCGCGACATCGGGTCGGAAGGGTTCGCCATCGGCGCCGACGAGAAGGTGCTTTCGGACGACGAGGGGATCGCCCTCGCCTCCGGCCGCTACGTGCGGATCGTCCTGGCCAGCGGAACGCCGGGCCGCCATGCCGCCGAGATGCCCTCGAGCGACAGCGAGGCGACCAAGGCGGTGTCGGCCCTCCTCACCCAGGTCGGCGGCGGCTTCCGGCTCCTCTCGGATGGCAGCGGCGGCACTGGCTTCCTCGCGGAGCTCTGGCTCCGGGCCGGAGAGGCGCCCTCGGAAACCGAGGCGTCCGAGGCCGGTGAGCGGATGCCCGCCCTTCGGGTCCTCCTCGTCGACAGCGATAGCCTCGTGCGCCAGAGCTTCGCCGATGCCCTCGTCGATCTCGGTCACGTCGTCGTCCAGGCCGGCTCGGCCGAGCACGCCCTGGCGCTCATCGACGAGGCGAAGGATTACGACGTGATGATCGCCGACTGGGCCATGCCCGTGGTGAGCGGCCTCCAGCTCGCGGTGACCACGACCAACCGTCATCCCCAGATCCGCGTGATTCTCGCGAGCCCGGGGGGACAGTTGCCGGCGAGCGCCCGCGCCTTCCTGCATATCGAAAAGCCGTTCCGCTATCCCGCCCTCGCGGCCGTCATGCGTGAGGCTGCCCGGAAGGCCCCCTCGGCCGCTGCCTGAGACGGGCCGGCGCCCGCACCGTCCCGTGAGCGCCGGTAGGAGACATCGGCGGGCGTCGACCCGAGGGAGCTTGCCGAGGGAGAGACCGCCGGATGGTCGGTCTCGTCCGGAGCGCGTCGAGCGGATGGCCGGCGTCGAACACCCGGCCCCCTGCCTACCGGCATGTCGACCGACCGTTCCCGGTGAAGCGCGCCGATCGGGGCAGCGGTGAGGCTCCGGCGCCTGGTTCGGGGATCGGCCGCCCCGCGACGGATCCGTCCGCGTCCGATTACGGTACGGAATGAAGCCAGGCCAAGCAAGTTTTCGGTAAGGTTTCGAAGGGTCTCAAATTCTCGAATGCTGTTAGGTCCCAGTTAACGTTGACGCAACATAAAGGAATCAGCGTCGATGGTAACGATACCCGCTTGAGGGATGCATCCGGGCGCATCGGGACAACAGGGTCGTGCCGCCATGAACCGCTTTGCAGGTCTTACCGCTGTCCTCATCCCCGCCTTCCTCGGCGGGATGCAGGCGCAGGCGGCGGATTGGTACACGGGTGCCGAGCCGGTCGCCCGCGACGATGCCTGGACGACGGCCGTGGATGCCTCGGCTGCGGTCACGTCGAACAGCTCGGCCTTCGGCTCGGTCACCGGTACCTTCGCGACGGAGGGCACCCTGCTCCAGAGCGGTCCGCGCATCCGGGTGGAGGCGGTGGCCGGAACCTACAGCTATCCCGGTCAGGGGGTGGGCAAGCGGGTCGACGGCTACCAGCAGGAAGGCGCTCTCAGCGCCGGCTACGAGTGGATCTGGCGCGATGCCGCCCTGGCGGGCTTCGTCGGCTTCAACGTGCGGAGCAACCAGCTCTCGATCCTCGATCCGGGCAACCCGGTGGTCGGAACCGGCGTCGGCGCCAAGGTGGCCGCGAATTTCTATGCCCGACCTTCGGAAAACACGATGGTCTCGGCCTACGGCTCCTACTCGACGCAGTTCAGCGCTTATTACACGCGCTTCCGCGCTGGATACATGGTCGCGGACGGGGTGTATATCGGCCCCGAGGTGATGTTCCTGGGCGACAATTTCTTCACCCAGTATCGCATCGGCGCCCATGTCACCGGCTTCTCCATCGGCCCGATCAAGATGGCCGTCGGCGTCGGCTACGTGAAGGACCGGATCCAGGGCGGCGGCTATTACTCCAGCGTGGAGGCCCGGGCCGCGTTCTGATGCCGCACAGGCGGTGTTCCGTTTTGGTGCACCGCACTCTCGTGCGTGGCCGCGGCGTCGCAGGTGGCCGGTCCTGTTCAAAACGACACATTTAAAACGCGATTTCTCTATTTCGAGCCTGGCAAGATAATCGCAACCGATTGGCCGCACTCTGTCTGCGCGACCCGCCGGGCTCTGTCATGATTCGGGATTTGCGAAGTTAAGCATCCTTCCTCACGACAGCTTCATCCAGCCGCGCGATACTTGCCTGCGTCGACCCATTGCCCGCCCCCAGAGGGATACTCGTTTTGAGATCTGCATTGCGCTGGACCGTGTGGCTGGTGTCTACGGTCGCCGTACTCGCTCTGCTGAGCCAGCCGATCAGCACGCAGGATCAGCTCGCCATGAGCCTGTGCGCCATGGCGGCGATGATCGTGCTGTGGATCTTCTTCAACAACCCGCCGGCGCGGTTCGTCTTCTTGGCCCTCGGGAGCCTCGTGGTCCTGCGCTACATGTTCTGGCGCGTCACGAACACGCTGCCGTCCCCGTCCGATCCGGTGAGTTTCGGGTTCGGCCTCGTCCTGCTGCTGGGCGAACTCTACTGCGTCTTCATCCTCTTCATCAGCCTCATCATCAACGCCGATCCGCTGCGCCGCAGCACGCCGCCCATGGGCGCGCCCGAGGACCTGCCCACCGTCGACATCTTCGTGCCGAGCTACAACGAGGATGCGGGGATCCTCTCGACCACCCTGTCGGCGGCCAAGCTCATCGACTACCCGGCCGACAAGCTCCACGTCTGGCTGCTCGACGACGGCGGCACCGACCAGAAATGCGCCGATCCCGACCTCGCCAAGGCGCAGGAGGCGTTGCAGAGGCGCAGCGAGCTTCAGGCCCTGTGCATGGCGCTCGGCGTCACCTACCTGACCCGGTCGCGCAACCAGCACGCCAAGGCCGGCAACCTCAACAACGGCCTCAAGCATTCCCAGGGCGAGATCGTCGTCGTCCTCGATGCGGACCACGTTCCGTTCCGCTCCTTCCTGCGGGAGACGATCGGGCATTTCGCCGCCGATCCGCGCCTGTTCCTGGTCCAGACCCCGCACGCCTTCCTCAATCCGGACCCGATCGAGCGAAACCTGCGCACCTTCGACCGCATGCCCTCCGAGAACGAGATGTTCTACTCGGTGACGCAGCGCGGCCTCGACAAGTGGAACGGGTCGTTCTTCTGCGGCTCGGCCGCCCTCCTGCGCCGGCGCGCCCTGGACGAGGCCGGCGGATTCTCCGGCGTGACGATCACCGAGGATTGCGAGACCGCCTTCGAGCTGCATTCGCGCGGCTGGAACAGCATCTACGTGGACACGCCGCTCATCGCCGGCCTGCAGCCCGACACGCTGGTGGCCTTCATCGGCCAGCGCTCGCGCTGGTGCCAGGGCATGTTTCAGATCCTGATGCTCAAGAACCCGCTGGTCAAGCGCGGGCTCCACCCGATCCAGAAGCTCGCCTACCTGTCGAGCATGACATTCTGGTTCTTCCCGGTGCCGCGCATGATCTTCATGTTCGCGCCCATGCTGCACATTTTCTTCGATCTGAAGATCTTCGTCGCCAGCGTCGATGAGTCGATCGCCTATACGGCAACCTATATCGTCATCAACCTGATGATGCAGAACTTCGTCTACGGCAAGTTCCGCTGGCCGTTCGTCTCGGAGCTCTACGAATACGTCCAGGGCCTGTATCTCTTCCGGGCGATCATTTCGGTGATCGTGTCGCCGCGCAAGCCGACCTTCAACGTCACGGCCAAGGGCGCGGCCCTCGACCAGGACCATCTCTCGCCCATGGCCTGGCCCTATTTCGCGGTCTACTTCATCCTGCTCATCGGCTGCGGCACGGCCCTCTACCGCTACCTGTTCGAGCCCGGCGTCACCAACCTGATGCTGGTCGTGGGCCTGTGGAACTTCTTCAACCTCCTCACCGCCGGCGTGGCCCTCGGCGTGGCGGCCGAGCGCCGGACCACCGAGGCGAGCCCTTCACTGGCGATCGACCGGCAAGGACGCCTCGTCTTCGGGGGCCGCGCCCTCGATGTGGCCATCGAGCGCGCCTCGGCGCTCGGCTGCACGATCCGTTTCGGAGCCGAGGGCCTGCCGCCGGGGGCCGGGAGCACCCACCGCATGGGCCAGCTCTCCGTGGTTCCCATCGACGGTGCGCCCGTGCAGGTCCCGCTGCCGGTGGAGATCGGCGAGATCACGCAATCGGGCGACGAAATGGTGGTCACCCTGCAGTTCCAGCCCCTCGATCCCAAGGGTTACGGGGCGCTGGCGAGCCTGATGTACGGCGATGCCGGCGCTCTCCTGCGCTTCCAGCAGAGCCGCCGCCGGCACAAGAACATCCTCTCGGGGACGCTGCAGCTGATCTGGTGGGGCCTGGTCGAGCCGTTCCGCGCGGCGAGCTATGCCTTCAAGGCCGGGCACGCTTCGACGGAGGAGGCCGCAACCAAGGCCGCCAAGGCGCCCGCCGTCCTGCCGAAATCGGAGGCCAAGGCCCCCCTCCTGGCCCAGCGCCCGGCGCCCTTCACCGCTCCCGGCGACACGGCCCCTGCTCCGCCCGGCCCGTCCGACAATCCCCTCGTCGTCCGCCAGGGACCGAGCCGCATTCCCGGCAGCGAGGCCGCGACGGACTGGGTCCGGCTGATGCTGGAATTCGAGAACGACCGCCTTCTCGAAGGATCCGGAAAGCAGGCGAACCGGGGCTCCCACGACCCACTCGTGCGGACGTGAGGGAGATCGCCATGCCGTCCGTTCGCATCCTCGCCTGCCTCGCCGCCCTCGGCCTCGTCGTGTCGACGCCTGAGAGCCGGGCCCAGAGTTTTCTCGGATCGGGGCCGACCGAGCGCTTCTCGGTTCCCCCCGTGGGTGATGCCATGCGTCGCCCTGACGCCCCACCGCCGCCGCCGCCCCGCGCCAGTCCCCCGCCGGAGGAGGCCCGCCGCGACACGCCCGCCGCCAGGATCGCGCCGGCGCGGCGTTTGGCGGCCACCACCGACGGGTTCCGGATGGAAGGCGAGGAGGCGACGCTGCGCTTTCCCGTCTATCTCACGGAAGCACAGACGCGGGGCCGCCCGCGCCTGCGCATCTCCTACCTTTCGGCCATCTCGGTGGCGCCGGAAGCCTCGGAACTGACCGTCAGCGTCAACGGCGCGGTGGTCGGCCGCACCAGCATCCAGGCGCCGGGCGCGGTGAAGGTGGTGGAGTTCGAGATTCCCGAGGGGAGCCTCAAGCTCGGCTACAATTCCGTCTCCCTGCAGGCGAGCCAGCGCCACCGGGTCGATTGCTCGCTCAACGCCACATACGAGCTCTGGACGCAGATCGACCCGTCGCGGTCCGGGCTCGTGATCGCGCCGGTCGCGGCCGCCAGCCTCGAACTCAAGGACCTGCCCGCCCTGGAGCCCGACGACAGCGGTGCCCTGCCGGTCCGTGTGGTCGCCAACGACAAGCCGAACCTGCCCCGGCTCGAACGCATGATCCACGCCGTGGAAGCGGTGGGCCTCATCGGCCGCATCGCCCGGCCGGTGGTGGAGTTCGGTCCGCCCATGTCGGGCCGGGCGGGCCTCAACCTCATCGTCGGGACGGCGGCGGAACTGCGGGAGATGCCCGATCTCGAATCGATCGGCGCCACCGGCGGGCCGAGGCTGGTGGTCCTGCCGCCGCGAGCGGACCGGGCGCCGACCCTCGTCGTCAGCGGCACCAGCTATGCCGAGATCGAGGAGGCCATCGCTGCCCTGGCGCGCGGGGGAGAGGTCTACGGCACCCCGACCGGACTGAAGGCCGCGTCCCTGGCGCGCGGCACGGTCCTGGAGGGGGACGAGAGGGTTTCGCTGCAGAGCCTCGGCGTCTCGACCCGCGAATTCTCGGGACGGCTCCTGCGCACCGCCTTCGACGTCTACCTGCCGGCCGACTTCCTGCCCGCCGACTACGGCAAGGTCATGCTGAACCTCGCGGGCGCCTACGCGTCCGGCCTCACCTCGGACGCCCGCATCCTCGTGGATCTCAACGGCAGCAATGCCGCCAGCGTGCCCCTGGCCCAGACCCGCGGCGAGGTGTTCGAGAACAACACGATTCCGCTGCCCCTCGCCAGGTGGCGTCCGGGCCTCAACCGGGTCGCGATCATGGCCCAGGTTCCCGCCCCGGCGGACGAGACCTGCGGCCTCAACGCCACGGATTCGAAGCGGGAGCGGTTCCTGATCCTCGACCGCGCCAGCCTGTCGATCCCCACCCTGGCACGCGCGGCCAGAATCCCGGACCTCGCCGCGACGACGAGCGGAGCCCTGGCCTTCGTCAAGTCCGAGCGCCGGCCGCGTCTTGTCCTGCCGACCCTCGACAAGGATACGGTGGCCGCCGCCGCGACCCTCGCCGCCAGATTGGCGGGGGCCGCCGGGCGGATGATCGATTTCGAACTCGCCGGCGACCTCCAGGGCGGCTCGTCCGGTCCGACCCTGGTCGTCGGCCCGGTGCGCTCCCTGTCACCCACGACCCTGTCGGGGCTGGGCCTCGACCCGGACCAGATCAAGTCGATCTGGCAGGCGCGGGCGGAAACGGCGCGGGCTCCCGGTCAGTCGGGCTCGGTGCCGGCGCCGACCCTGGACCGGCTTCGCCGCAACCTGCCGCCGCGCTGCAGCCTTCCCGAACTGATCCTGCGCCCGGCGCCGGTATCGGCACCTCCCGTGGCCCCGACCGGAGAGACGCGGCGCGCGCCCCAGGCCAGGCTGTCGGACGGGGATCTCGTGACCAAGTGGGACGAGACCCTGCGCGCGCGCCATCCCCTCCTCGAGGCGGCGGACGGCGTCGTCGAGCGGGCGGGGGCCTTGGTCAATTCCCTCGTCGGCGATCCCCGCGCGTTGTTCAGCGCGGCACCGTCGACGCCCGCCACCGTCACCGTCCCCACCGGCGCCAGCCTCCTCATGGCCCAGGGCTTTCCCTCGAAGGCGGCGGTGCAGAGCGGCTTCGACGGGTCGGTCACCGTGGTCACCGCCCCCAACGCCCTGCTGCTCAAAGCCTCAACGGCCTGCCTCGTGGATCCCGAGGTCTGGTCGCGGATCGACGGGCGCTTCGCGTTCCTCGATGCGTCCGACGGCTCCCTCGAGACGGTGGGAGCCCGGAACGTCGACCTCATCGAGACGAAGACCCGCTCCCTCTCCAACATCCGCCTCGTCACCGCCGGGTGGCTGTCCATGAACCCGGCGATCTACGTGGCCCTCACCCTCGGTCTCGCCCTGCTGCTCGGCCTGACGACGACATCGCTGGTGCGCAATATCGGCCGGAAGAACGGATGACCCGCACCATGCGTCCCCTCTCAGGCCTGGCGCTCGGCGCCGCGCTGGCCGTCGTGAGTCCTTGGATCGGTCCCGCGAGGGCGCAGGACGGCGCCTCGCCGGTCCCGCCCGCCACCGCGATCCCCGGCGCCCCCAGCGCAAAAGGCGATGCCATGCCCGGAGCCGCCAAGGCGACGGTTCTCGTCGACTCGCTCAAGAACCCCGATCTCTGGCGCTCCTACCGGTCCCGCTTCGTCACCGAGGCGGGCCGCGTCGTGGACACCGCCAACGGCCTAATCAGCCACAGCGAAGGGCAGGGCTACGGCATGCTCCTCGCCGTGGCCGCCAATGACCGGGTCACCTTCGAACGGCTGTGGGGATGGACCCGCGCCAACCTGATGGTCCGCTCCGACGAACTGATGGCCTGGCGCTGGGAGCCCGGCAAACGGCCGGCCGTGGCCGACCTCAACAATGCCTCCGACGGCGATGTCCTCGTCGCCTGGGCGCTCACGGAGGCGGCCGAGGCCTGGGACGAGCCCTCCTACCGGGTGGCCGCGCGGCGCATGGCCGTGGAGGTCGCGCGCAAGACCATCCTGTTCAAGGACAAGAACGGGGCGCTGCTGTTGCCGGCGGTCTCCGGCTTCTCCGCCGCGGAGCGCGCGGACGGGCCGCTGATCAACCTCTCCTACTGGGTGTTCCCGGCCTTCGCCCGTCTCCCCATCGTGGCCCCCGAATTCGACTGGGCGGCCCTCACCGCCAGCGGCCTCAACCTGATCCGCCGCTCCCGCTTCGGCACGGCCAAACTCCCGACCGAATGGATCTCCCTCAAGGGCGACGAGCCGCGTCCGGCGGACGGCTTCCCGCCGCTGTTTTCCTACAACGCCATCCGCATCCCGCTCTACATGGTCTGGGCGGGGGTCGGGCGCCCGGCCGATTACGAACCCTTCGTGGCCCTCTGGTCGGGTCCCGACCGTGAGCGTCTGCCCATCGTCGATACCGCCGACGGCCGGACGGTCGAGTCCTTGAGCGAGAGCGGCTACACTGCCCTGTCGGCGCTGCTCCTGTGCGACAGGAAGGGCACGCCGCTGCCCGACGGGTTCGGGCGACCGCAGGGGAACGAGAATTATTATCCGACGACGCTGCACCTCCTGTCGATGGTGGCGCTGCAGATGAGGAACCTGTCATGTCCGGCACGGTGATCCGCGTGAGGGAAAGGCCGGCCACCGCCTCCTCGACGGCGCGCGCGCGACGGATGGCGCTGCTGTGCGGCGCCTCCCTCGCCGGCCTCTGCCTCGTCACCCCGGCGGCGGCGCAGACCGAGAACCCGGACGAGGCGGCGCGCGCGCCCGCGATCATCGCCGCGCCCGGCAGTTCCGGCGCTGCCGGCATGGTCGACGAAAGCGCCCTGCGCTACTATGCGTCGCAGAAGCAGACGGCACGGATGAAGGCCGAGGCCGCCCGGCTGAAGCAGCTCTATCCCGGCTGGGTCGAGCCCACCGACCTCGACACCCTTCAGCCGAGCCCGCCGGAAGAGGCGCCGCTCTGGGACCTGTTCACCGCCGGGCGTTTCGACGACCTCGACGTGGCGATCGCGGCAAGGCGCGCGGCGGACCCGAACTGGCGCCCGTCCGACGAACTGTCGCGCAAGCTCCTGCGGGCGAGCTTTCGCAGCCGCCTGAAGGCCCTGACCGCCGCGCGCAAGACGGCGGACATCGTGGCCCTCTACCGGGCCGACCCCTCCGCCCTCGATCCCAGCGACGTGGAGAGCTACTGGACGACCGCCGAGGCCCTGGCCTCCGAGGGGGGCACCGCCGAGGCCCTGGCCCTCTACAAGTCCGTGCTCGACACCAGCAGCGACACCGGCGTGCGGTTGGCCACGATCCAGAAGGCGATGGCCACCCTGCCGATGACGATGGCGGAGAAGCTCGTCGCCATGGGGCGCAGCGATGCCGAGGGAGGTTCCGAGTTCAAGGCGATTGCCAACGACATCACCCGTGCCCGCATCGTCGCCGATCTCCACGGCGCGCCGGCTCAGGAGCCGAGCCCGGCGGACATGGCCGCGTTCCAGGCCTATGCCCGCGCCTCCGGCGATTCGAGCCAGACCGGGCTTCTCGGCTGGTACACCTACAACCACCGCCAGTTCCGTGCGGCCCTCGACTGGTTCAAGCTCGCCATCAGCCGCGGCGGCGATGCCATGATCGCCCACGGCCTCGCTCATACCCTGCGCGAACTCGGGATGCTGCGGGAGGCGGAGGAGGTCGCCTATGCCTGGCGGGACAAATATGTCGGCAACAGCATCCTGTTCATCGACCTCATGGGCCGCAAGCTCACACAGGCCAATCCGAGCTTCATCGACCTCGACCGGATCAACCGCTACGCCAAGGTGACCCTGGCCACGGCGTCGGGGGAGGGGGCCGAGGCCCTGGGCTGGTACGCCTACAATTCCTGCCAGTTCGAGGCCGCCCTGGAGTGGTTCCAGCACGCGGTGGCCTGGCTGCCGAGCGAATCCGCCGTGACCGGCTATGCCCTGTCGCTGCAGCGCCTCAAGCGGAAGCAGGACTACCTCACGATCGTCAACCGCTATGACGGCCTGTTCCCCAAGGTGGTGGACCTCCTGTTCCGCGAGGGACCGGCCGGTCCGCCCCTGGCCTGCGCGGCCACAGCGGACGCATCCCCGCCCCAGGGCGCGCGCCCGGCACAGGGGCGCCCGCCCCCGTACCCGGCCGCGCCCGCCCGGACCACCGCCGCCTATGGCCGGGTGCCCAAACCAGATTCGTCGGGGGACGGCCAGGCCAAGCCCCTGCCGGTCCAGCGCAGCGAGTTCCCCCTCGCGGTGCCGGCGGAGAACCCCCTGCGCTACGCGCCCCCGTCCCTGGCGCGGGTGGTGGCGGATCGGCAGGACGGGGCCTTCCTGGCGGAGCCGCCCGCCTCGAAGACCATGCCGCTCGTGGCGCGCCGGGTGTCCGGAGCGGGGCCGATGCCCTATGAGAGCTATGGCTTCAACCTGATGCCGGGCTATGATGGCTCGGAACGGTCCTCCACCCTGTCGGAGCCGGGCGAGGGCACGATGTGGCGAGCCCAGCAGGCCGCGCGAACCCGTGCCCCGCAGGAACGGGCGGCATCGGAGACGGACCGCTTCACCTTGCCAAACTCTCCGGCCGCCAACCGCGGCTACGACAACCCCGACACCGCGCCGAGCTCGATGCAACGTCCATGATCCGCTCCAATCGGTCCGCAGCCGCCCCGCGATCCGGCGTTTTCACCGCCCTGATCCTCCTGCCGTTGGTGGTCACGACGCGGGCGGCCCTGGCGGAATCCGTGGTCGAGATCCCCGGCGCGGGCCGCATCGCGGATGTGGCGCAGACCGCGTTTCGCGATGGCTACGCCCAGCGCGTCACCTATGCCGGGGGGGCGCGCAATTACGCCGAGATCAGCGTTCGCAACGGCACCGATACGGGCGCTCGCTTCGGCCCGGCCCTGTCCATGGGAAAGCCGACGCGCCTCGGGATCGCCGCGGAGCTTCTGGCGCGCTTTCCCGGCGAAGTCATGCGCGTATCCACCGTGCCCAAGCGGAACGCCTACGGCCCCGTGGGCCTCGCGGTGGGCAGCGACTGCCTCTACGCGTGGCAATGGATCGATCTCGCCCCGCGATCGGGCGGGCGATCGGCTCCCGACAGCCTCTTCGGTGGCAGCACCGAGCGCGCGGCGTCCCTCCGGGTCAGCCTGTGCCGGACGGCCACCGCGACCCTGGCGGATCTCGTCTCCGGCGTCGAACGCATGCACCTCTCCCTCGGCGCCGGACGCGATGGCGGGCGCGCGCGGGTGTCGACGCGTCCAGCGCCAAAGCCACGGCGCGAGAGGCCCTCCGCCCAGGCCGCGAAAGCGGTCGAGAAACCCGGAAAGGCGGATCCGCAGCCTCCCGGAGCCATGGAGCGGCCGAACGCACGGGCTCAGAAGGCCGAGGACAACTGGCGGGCGCCCCCGTCGCCCGCCGTGGAGCGCAGCGTCCCGACCGTTCCACAGCCCGCCGCCGGCACCGCCACCGTGCCCCTTCCGGCCGGTCCCGCCGCCGGGGCACCGCGGTACATTACTGATACGGCGCCCGCCCTCGCGCCCACGGCTCCCGTGGCCGCACCCAAACCCGCGCCCAGAAGCGTGGAAACGGAAGACCGTCTGTCTCCGGACCTGCCCCTGCGAGCCTATCGTCCGCCGCCGTAAAGACGTTCATACGTATAGATCTCGCCCCGATACTCCTATCCGCAGTCAACGCCGAACCGCCAGCCTCTTGCCGCGTCGTATCGGCGAGCCTGAACCGAGCTTTCTTCGCCCGCGGGGTGCGCGAATGCATCGCTGCCAAATCGTTGCGGCCTGATGGTGTGCTTTGACCGGACGCTTGCTGTGCCGGTCACGGTTATATTGATAAAAAGAAGGTAAAATATCCGTTCCATCTATCGCTTCGTGGATGTATGATCGCCTGTAACCGCTTTCGATCTCGTCATATTCGTGGTGATCCGACTATAAGAGTGGTGGAATAGCCTCATCATCAGGCGTCTCTATGCACCAATACGATGTGGTGTTATTATATTAAACTTAAGCGTGTGTTCCCGTCAGGTTTTTAAAAGGTTACGAAACGGTGTATGGATTGATGACATTTAGTCGGTAATTTTGCGTCAGGGCGATATTGGCTATGCAACATTTCGAGAAGGGGCATTTGCCCGAGCCGAGCCGTCATTTCGCCGATCACTTGGCCGCCCAGGTCATCTTGGTCTGTCGAGTTGCGATGGAAGTCGTTCTGATCGGGGTGGTGGTGTTTGGGGCTATGTCCTTGATTCAATCCTGATATCGAAACTCTCATATCTCTTCATGTTTTCACGAGATTATTTTTTGTGTTATTTGTATGAGTTCTGGCATTTGGTTGGAATGACATAGAAGCGGCGAGCGCAGGCTCGAATGACGATCAATTGATATTGCATAGTCATCGAGGTTGCGGCCGCCGGGCGCCATCCGACCCGTCTGCTCCTCTCGACGGCAGGAAGCGTCGCCGGCGTGCCGGCAAGGGGCCGGGAAACATTCGTCCGCGAAAGCACTGAAATTCAAAAAACTGTTTCCTTGCGAACGTGTAACTCGTCTCGCTAAGACATGGCGCGTCAACGTGATTCCTCATCGGACGGGTTGATGACCCGCAGTCGAGACCAAGCTTTCGTCGTGGCTTGAGCTGGGTCTCGTCTCGCGCCGGACCGCTTTCCCCGATCTGGAGACGACGATGACCGACGACACGCCGCGTGCCAGGCTGGGCGCCGACTGGCCGCCGCCGGTCCACGCCTTCGTCCGCTGGAGCGACCGGCGTTATACGGCCCCGCCCGTCGAACGGGTGAGGCGAGGCCCATGAGCGACACACCCCGCTTCGGAATCTGGGCGGCCGTCCACGGCTCGCGCGCGTCCCACCACGATCCGGACGAGCCGGACGATGCCAGCTGGGCGCGCAACCGGGCCCTGGTGCTGGAGGCCGAGGCGCTCGGCTTCGACTCGGTCCTTGTGGCCCAGCACACGGCGAACCCTTACGACGACGAGCGCGACCAGCTGGAAGCCTGGACGGCCTCCGCCGCGCTCGCCGCCCTGACCCGTCGCATTGAGATCATCGCGGCGATCAAGCCCGGGCTCTACCATCCGGTCGTGCTTGCCAAGATGGCCCTGCAGATCGAGCATGTGAGCGAGGGTCGCTTCGCCCTCAACCTCGTGAATGCCTGGAACAAGGCCGAGTTCGAGCGGGCGGGCCTGCCCTTTCCGGCCCATGACGACCGCTACGCCTATGGCCAGGAATGGATCGGCCTCGTGGACCGACTGATGCGGGGCGAGCGCGTCACCCATGCGGGCCGGCATTTCCAGGTCGAGGATTACCGGTTGCGCCCGGCCGGGACCTTCCGGCCTCGGCCGACGATCTATCTCGGCGGCGAATCCGAGCCGGCCCGCGCCCTGGCGGCGGAGCGGGCGGATGTCTGGTTCATCAACGGACAGCCCCTCGACGACGTCACAGCCCTGATCGCGGACGTGGCGCGCCGGCCCGCCGCCAACGCGCCCCTGCGCTACGGCCTGTCGGCCTTCGTGATCGCCCGCGAGACGGATGCCGAGGCGCAGGCGGAGCATGCCCGGCTCCTCGCCCTGGCCCGGCGCGACGAGGGCCTACGGAATGCCACGAGAGCCCGGACCGATGCCGCGAGCGTGATGTTCGCCAAGACCGATGCGGCCGCGACCGAGCATGTCGGCACCAATGGCGGCACGGCGGCCGGGCTCGTGGGCAGCTACGAGACCGTCGCCGCGCGCATCCGCGCCTTTCATGACGTGGGCATCGACCTGTTCATGCTGCAGTTCCAACCGTTCGAGGCCGAGATGCGGCGCTTCGCCGAGCAGATCCTGCCGCGCGTGCGGTGAGCCCGCGGCACGGGAGGGTGAGGTGCGACCCTCATCGTCCGTCTCGGATCGCCGTCGCGATGCCCCCTTTTGCATGAGGCCGATCATCTATATGGTAGGAGGTCAAGCAGGAGGATCTCACCGTGCCAAAGGTTTCACAGGCGCAGGCCAAGCTGAACCGGCAACGGGTGGTGGAGGTCGCCGCCGCCCTGTTCCGCGAGCGTGGGCTGCACGGCGTTGGCGTCGCCGACATCATGGCCTCGGCGGGCCTGACGCATGGCGGCTTCTACGGTCAATTTGCCAGCAAGGAGGCACTGGCGGTCGAGGCGTTCGATCTGGCCGCCAATCAGAACTGGCGCCCTGACGATCTCGACGGCTGGATGGCGAGTTACCTGACCCTCGGCCACGTTCGGAACCCAGGCGTCGGCTGTCCGCTGGCGGCCATGGTCAACGACGTGTCGCGCGAGGCGCCCGGTTCTCCGTTGCGGGCGCGGTTCCTCTACGGTGCCCGCGACCTGATCGAGCGCATGACCGGCCTGCTTCCCGCGGCCCTGGCGAAGCGGCGGCGGCAGCGGGCCCTGGCGAGCCTGTCGCTCATGATCGGAGCCGTCGCCCTGGCCCGCGCCATCGACGACGACGAGCTCAGCGAGGAGGTGCTGGCGGCGGCCCGCGGCGTGCTCACCACGGGCAAGGTCGGCTGAGGGGGCGCGGGTTCAGCCCTTCCAGGCCTTGAGCGCCGCGAAGGGGCTGGAGGCCGGATCGGGCTGGGGCGGGTTGAGCACCGGCTCCACCTGGGAGACGGCATCGGCCAGGGAGAAGGCCGAACCGGCATTGAGCTTGCCGCCGGCCGCATCCTTGTGGCCGCCGCCACGGAACTTCCGCGCGCCGTCCAGCGCCGTTTCGTTGTTCGAGCGGAACGACAGCGAACCCGTGCGCTGGACATTGACGACGCGGGTCGCCCTGCCGCCCTCCATCACGAGGTCGGACACGCGCTGGAACATGCCGGAATCGAGGCCGAAGGAGAGCAGCGTCCCATCCGAGAGCCGCTGGAACAGGGCATCCGACCGGGCGAGCGCCCGGGCCATCCGCATGCGGGTGGTGAGGGTCGGGTCGTCCTGGGGCTCGTCGGCCAGGAGCGCATCCACGAGGCGACGCCGGGTCGCGGCGATCTCGGCCTCGACGCGGGCCGGCGATGCCCCGTCGCGCAACTGGGCGGAGACCGCCCGCAGCATCGCGCTGATGAAGCGGTCATGCCAGGGATGGCCCACGGGGATCAGGGTCGCGACGTTGTCCCAGAAGATCTCGTCCAGGGCGA
The DNA here is from genome assembly GCA_902712845.1 of Methylobacterium bullatum. Classification (NCBI taxonomy): domain Bacteria; kingdom Pseudomonadati; phylum Pseudomonadota; class Alphaproteobacteria; order Hyphomicrobiales; family Methylobacteriaceae; genus Methylobacterium; species Methylobacterium bullatum. Next base: position 773,800 of record LR743504.1, on the reverse strand, counting down.
GGCCGCCCCGGAAGGTCGGGCGCTCCTTCTTCCATAGGTCGAGGGCATCGACGGCGGCGACAAGCGTCTCGAGTTCCTCGGTCGTCTCGCCCTCGACGTCGCGTGAGGCGTAGAGCTCACGATGCTCGTAGGCGAGGCGGGTGGCGCAGCGGTCCTCGTCGATGAGGACGATCACGTTCGGGTCGGAGAGTTCGACCTTGGTGAGTCCGGGTCTCTCCGGCACCGGCGCAAGGGTGAGGCCCTGCTCGCGCAGCTGGTCAAGGGAGGAGGCATGGTGGTCGAGCACGATCAGCCGGTGCCGCGCGGCCTCGTCGCGACGCAGGTTCATGGAAGTGAACCGGGTGATGAAGGTGACGGCCACGGCCTCCAGGCCGAGATCCGTCATGATCAGGCATTCGGGCGCCTGGGCGCGGGAAAGCCGCTTCAGTTCCGCGTCGACCACCGGGCCGACATCGGCATAGCGCGGGATATGGACGATCCGCGACACGTCGAGGAAGGCACCGACGATGGTCGAGGCCCCGTAGCCGTCGAGGTCGTGGTGGGTCAGCTGGGTGACGGTCAAGATTCGTCCTCGTGGCTCGGGTCTTCCCCTCGCCTTATGGGGCAGACGGACGGCCTCGGCGAGCCATACCACCGGAGATCGGGTGAAATTCCCCGGCGACCACTTTTGCGAAACCTGCTCAAGCCGCGCGGCGCGGCCTCTCCGGTTCCTGCCCGGTGAGGGGGGCGGCCTCCGCCTGCATCCATTCCGCCCGCTGGCGCGGCAGGGCCCCCGGATGCTCCGTCTGCAGGAAAAAGATCATCTTCTCGCGCACTTCGCAGCGCAGGTCCCAGGCCTGCGGCGCGTTGCGGGCGCTCACCAGCATCCTGATCTCGATGACGCTCTCCTTGGCGTCTGACACCTGGAGATTGACCACGTTGCGGTCCCACAGGCGCGACTGCGCCGCGATCTCGGAAAGCTTCGCCCGCATCGCTTCCACCGGCGCGCGGTGATCGACATAGAGGAAGACGCTGCCGATGAGCGAGGCGCCCTCGCGGGTCCAGTTCTGGAACGGCTTCTGGATGAAGTAGGTCAGCGGTAGGACGAGGCGGCGCCAGTCCCAGAGGCGGATGACCACATAGGTGGAATTGATCTCCTCGACCCAGCCCCACTCGTTCTCCACGATCACCGCATCCTCGATCCGGATCGGCTGCGTGATCGCGATCTGGATGCCCGCCACGAGGTTCGAGAGGACCGGCTGCATCGCGAGACCCAAAATCAGCCCCGCCGCCCCGGCCGAGGCGAGCAGGCTGACGCCGTATTGCCGGACCGGCTCGAAGGTCATCAGCGCGATGGAGATGGTCAGCAGCGCGACGAGCGTCACGCCGGCGCGCTCCAGGATTCGCATCTGGGTGAAGTGCTTGCGCGCGAGAAGGTTGTCCTCCGCGTCGAGCTTGAACCGGCGCAGGTAGATCACCGTCGCGATATGCAGCGCAGTGGCGCAGCACCAGCCGGCCAGCGCCACGAGGGCGACCACGAGGATCTGGTTGAGGACGATCCTCACTTCCCACGAGAGGGGAGCCGCCGACGATGCGGCCGTGACGGAGACGATCAGCAGCGCGAGACGGCTCGGCCCATGCGTCCGCGAGACCAGGGAGCGCCAGAACAGGCTCCGATCCGCCACCGCCCGCTGCATGGCCCGGAACACCACGCCATGGAGCGGGAGGACCACGGCACAGCATCCGGCGACGAGAGCAAGGGTCTGCGCCCACCAGGGTAGCCACGTGAGCCAGCGGATCGCATCGCCTGCAAGCGACTGGATGATCGGCATCGGACCTCCTGTATCAGCAGGGCCAATGATCCGGTGGGATGGCGGTTCCGCGCCGCACAGGCAGCCCCGTGCGGTGCACAACCGTGCGATACCGAAGGGACCCCAAGCCGGAAATTCATATTTCCGCTCGATTTCGGGCGGCGCGATCGATGCCCCCTTACGCTGTTTCGAGGGTCTTGAACCGTCAGGATTCGCAAATCGGTCGGGCCGGCCTTCGTCATCCCCGCGCGGGGCGCTGTTCTCGTTCAGCATCCATCCAGATTTGCAAATGTAGTGTGGATCTACGGCTCAGCTTGTCCTCACTGTGTTTCCGCACGATATCCCTTTCGACACATCGAATCACGCGAGAGACGCTGCTTTTACAAGCTTAAAGGTTTCTGAATACATTTTTCAGAACGCGTTAAAGCGCTCGTCACTAGGACCGACACCGACATAACGGTGGAGAACCATGACGATCGACGCCAGCGATATCCACAGCCCTTTCGAGGTGCAGGACGCGGGGAAGCGGGCCTCCGGTTCCCACGCCGCCGGCGGCGAAGCCCCGTCTCCCGAAACGGGAGCCTTGGCCTGCCCCGCCGCGGCCGGGGCGCGAGCCGGCATGAACACGGAGACCCGGCGCCGGATCGGCCGAAACCTCCGTATCCTCTACGGCGACGTCCTGAATCTGCCGCTTCCCGACCGGTTCGAGGCCCTCCTCACCGAGCTCTCGGCCAAGCCTGCTTCGCGGGAGACCTCATGATGACCAGCCTCCTTCATCCCGTCGGAACGCCCGCCGGCGCCGATTCCGAGATGCGCGATCTCCTGCTCGGCGCGATCCCGGCCCTCAGGGCCTTCGCCTATTCGCTGACCTACGATCTCGACCGCAGCGACGACCTGGTTCAGGACACGCTGGTGCGCGCCTGGACCAAGGCGGACAGCTTCGCTCGCGGCACGAACCTGACGGCGTGGCTGTTCACCATCCTGCGCAACCTGTTCTATTCCGAGCAGCGCAAGCGCAAGCGCGAGATCGAGGATGCCGACGGTGCCCATGCCGCCCGGCTGACCAGCCTGCCCGAGCAGGAGATCCGGGTCGAGATGCGGGAGTTCCAGGCCGCCCTCGACCTGCTGCCCCTGAGCCAGCGCGAGGCCCTCGTCCTCGTGGGCGCGCAGAGCTTCACCTACGAGGAGGCCGCCGAGATCTGCGGCGTCGCCGTGGGGACGATGAAGAGCCGCGTCAGCCGCGCCCGTGGCCGGCTGATCGAGACTTTGGGCATGAACGGCACCGAGGATATCGGGGCCGACGCGCTCACGCGGGCGGCGCTGGGCGGCGCCTGACGCCGCCGCGCCCGCCTCCCCTAAAAGCGGCGCTCGTATCGCGGAAAGTGCCCTTACTTGCACTCCTCGCGGGCGCGCTTCATCGCGTCACCGAAGCCCGCCAGCGCGTACTCGTCGCTGGTGGAGGTGCCGCGCATGGACACCGTCTTAATCTGGACCTTGGCCAGTTTGGCCATCTCGCCGACGAGGCGGGCTTCCTCGGACGGGTTCTGCAGCCAGGCGTTCTCGCCCTTCACCACCAGGCCGTATTGCGAGGTGCCGAGGCTCAGGGTCGGATCGGAGGCGGCGGTGGCGTTGGCCTTTGCCTGGCTGGCGGCAGGCTTGGGCGGGAAGCCGAACATCACCGCGACCTCGTTCTGGACGTTGTCGCCCTTGCGGATGGTCACGAACAGATAGGCGGTGTCGCGTTTGAGGGTCTTCGGCGAGCGGGCCTGGGGCTGGGCGATGGCGTAGCAGGTGCGCGACTTGCCCTGGCCGTTGGCGAAGACGTTCCAGTCCCCGAAGATCGCCACAGGCGTCGCCTGCTGCATGCCCGGCGCGCTGACCGCTTTCTTCCTCTCCCGCCCGCGTCCCCGGGATTTTGCCGGAGCCTCGGTCTCGGCGGCGGCCTCCTGCTGTGCCATGGCCGGCGAGAGGCCGGTGAGATGGGCGGGACCGAGGATCGGCAGGACAGCCGCCGTGGAACTGACGACGAGAAGGCGGCGGAGAGGATGCGGCATCGTGTTCAGGTTCTCGAATCCGAAAGAAAGGCCGCCGGCAGCGCGCGCGGCGGACCTGCGTCGTCGGCGGCGGATCGGCGACGTTCGTCGTGATGTCGACACATGCTGCCAAATTGTCCGGAATTGCGGCGGGACAGCATCACGTCGGACCGGATCGAGCATCGGGGCCGCGCGCATGAGCCCCGCAGGCCTGGACGGTTCAGGCCGGGTGTGCCTCTGCCCCGAAGGTCGATCCGGCGAGGATGGCACCCATCGCCACCTCCACTTTCGGGGGCTCGGCGACCGCCACGCCGACCGTCGACAGATCGGCGATGGAGGCCGCCACATGCGGTGCGGTGGCTGTCGCTTCCATCACGTCCCGGACGGGCAGGGCGCGGGGCTTCGGGTCGTTGTAGGGCGTGTTGTAGCATTTGCGGATCGATGCCCAGAAGGCAGCGCGGTCCGCCTCAGGCAGATGGGCCAGAACGGCATCGATCAGCGTGGTGGCTTCCGCCGCGAGGGCGGCGGTATCTTCGGGGTTCATCCAACTCTCGACGGGCATCGACATCTCCGGCGTGCTTGGTCCGAGCTTTAGGCAGGATCACATAGCTCGACCGTGAACGCATCCGCTCCGGCCGAGCTTTTTTGTCGCCCTGTGAATCACGCCGCTCCGGATGGCGCGTCGAGCAGCGCCAGCCAGCGCGTGGCCTGCGCCCTCACGTTGTCCGGCGCGGTGCCGCCGTAGCTGGTGCGGCTGGAAACGGAATTCTCCACCCCCAGCACCGCATAGACCGCGTCGGTGATCCTCGGCTCGGCCGCCTGCATCTCCGACAACGCCAAATCCTCCAGCCCGATCCCCTTGGCGGAGGCGGCGCCGACGAGGCGGCCGGTGATGTGGTGCGCCTCGCGGAACGGCAGGCCGAGCTCACGCACCAGCCAATCGGCGAGGTCCGTGGCGGTGGCGTAGCCGGAGCCGGCGGCGCGGGCGAGCACCTCGGCATTGGGCTCCAAGTCGCGCACCATGCCTGTCATGGCGGCCAGACACAGGGAGAGCGCCTGGAGCGCGTCGAACGTGCCCTCCTTGTCCTCCTGCATGTCCTTCGAATAGGCCAGCGGCAGGCCCTTCATCACGATAAGCAGGCCGGTCAGCGCGCCGATGACGCGGCCGGACTTGGCGCGGACGAGCTCGGCCGCATCCGGGTTGCGCTTCTGCGGCATGATCGACGAGCCGGTGGTGTAGCCGTCCGACAGTTTCACGAAGTTGAACTGGGCCGAGGTCCAGACCACCAGTTCCTCGGCGAAGCGCGACAGGTGCACGGCGCAGATCGAGGCGGCGGAGAGCGATTCCAGGGCGAAGTCGCGGTCGGCTACCGAATCGAGCGAGTTGGCGGTGGGCCGGTCGAACCCGAGCGCCGCCGCCGTGGCGTGCCGGTCGATGGGGAAGGAGGTGCCGGCCAAGGCCGCCGCTCCCAGGGGGCACTCGTTCAAGCGGGCACGGGCATCGCGAAAGCGGCCACGGTCGCGGGCCAGCATCTCCACATAGGCGAGGCAATGGTGCCCGAAGGTGACGGGCTGGGCCGATTGCAGATGGGTGAAGCCCGGCATCACCGTGGCGGCGTGCGCCAGCGCCTTCTCGGCCAGGGCCCGCTGCAGGCCGGCGGCCTGCTCGTCCAGGCTGTCCAGGGTGTCGCGCACCCAGAGCTTCATGTCGGTGGCGACCTGGTCGTTGCGCGAACGGGCCGTGTGCAGGCGCCCGGCGGTGGGCCCGACAATCTCGGTGAGGCGGCTCTCGACGGACATGTGGATGTCCTCGAGCTCGCGCTTGAACACGAAGCCGCCGCCCTCGATTTCCGCGCGCACGGCCTTGAGACCGTCCTCGATCGCTGCCACATCGGCCGATGGCAGGATGCCCGCCTTGCCCAGCATCGCCACATGCGCCAGCGAGCCGCGGATGTCCTGGGGTGCGAGACGCTTGTCGAATCCGATGGAGGCGTTGATCTCCTCCATGATCTCGGCGGGGCCGCTCGCGAAGCGCCCGCCCCACATCCGGTTGCTCATGTCGACACTGTTCCTCTCGGCCGCCCCATCCACCCGTCGGGCGACGCAACGATGATGCCCGGAGCCAAGGCGAGCCTGGCTGCGGGAGCCGTCGTCGCCGTCCTGATCGCGGGCGGTCTCGCCGTATACGGGACGCGTCCGACCGGCGGCAACAGCGAGACGGTGGCCGAGCCGTGCCGTGGCGCGCTGGAGACGATCACGCGCATCGCCCCCCATGCAGGCGGCGAGGTGGCGGCCATGGAAGTCTCCAAGGTTCCCCGCCCCGCCCCGGACCTCGTGTTCAAGGGGCCGGACGGCACCGACCGGACGCTCGCGCAGTTGCAGGGCCGCCTCACGCTGGTGAACCTGTGGGCGACCTGGTGCGCGCCCTGCAAGGCCGAGATGCCGGCTCTCGACCGGCTCGAGCAGGTGCTGGGGGGGACGGACTTCACCGTCGCGGCGATCAATGTGGACACGCGCAATCTCGAGAAGCCGCCGCAATGGCTGAAGGAGAATGGGATCGCGAACCTCACCTACTATGCCGATCCCGGCGGGCGGGTGCTGCCGGCCATGCAGAAGGCGACCGGTTCGCTCGGCCTGCCCACGACGATGCTGGTGGACGCCAAGGGCTGTATCCTCGGCGTGATGAAGGGACCGGCCGATTGGGGCAGTGAGGATGCCAAGCGGCTGATCCGAGGGGCATTGGAGCGCGATCTGAATTGAACCTAGAGCGCTCTCCGCCGAAGTGGATGCCGGTTCGGCGAAAAAGAGCGCGGCAAAACAAATGCCTAGAGGTGTGCCCCGACCCAACGTGGTCGGGCGCAGCTCTGGGCCGAATCCGGACCGGGCGGACCGGCGGGGCAGGGAACGGTCTCCGCTCCACCCTCATCAATCCTCGTCCCCTGCAACGTCGACCGTATCCGGTTCGAGAGTAAATATGACACAGATCCGCAGGTGTCACTCGCGGTGTCGTGAGTGATGATAAGCTGCGTTACCAATTGTTAATGGCTCGGTGTTCCCTTCGAGATTGTATTTCGAGGTCGCCGGTTCAATGTTCCCAAAGTCGTTCTCTGTCCAAGCAAAGCTCGTCATCAGCTTCGGAGTCGTATTTCTTTTGTCTGCTGCGCTTGCGGGGTCATCATTGTATTTCCTTCGAGCGGTCAACGACATCGCGCGGGAAATGCGGGACGATCACCTGCCGAACACCGAGATGCTCGGCAGAATCCAGGTCCTCGTCCTGCGCCAGCGGGTGAGCGGCGGGCGTCTGATTACCGCGGATACGCCCGAGCTGCGCGCCAGCGCCGCCGCCACGCTCAAATTGCGTGCCGACGAGATGCGCGACGTCCAGGCCGCCTACGTGCCTCGACTGGACACGGCCGAGGAGAAGGCGCTGTACAAGGCGTTCGAGACCCAATGGGTCGCCTACCTGGCGTTGCAGGACGGCATCGTCATCGAGGCGCAGGCCGGGAACCTTGCCCAGGCCCAGCGCACCTACAACACGACCATGTCGACGGGGATCAGTGCGGTGCTGGCCGAGCTTCAGAAGCTCGTCACCTACGAAGCACGCGTGGCGCGCGAAAGCGGCACCCAAGCGCAGGCGACCTATGACGGTGCCGTGATCGCGACCACCGTCCTCGTCGCCATCGCCGCGCTCATGGCTTCGGGCGCCGCCATCATGCTGGCACTCACCGTGAGCCGCCCCTTGCGCCGGATGACCTCGGCGATGGAGCTTCTCGCTCGGGGAGACACGGATATCGACGTCCCCGGCGTCGATCGCATGGACGAAGTGGGCGCGATGGCGAAATCCGTCGTGGTGTTCAAGGACAACATCATCCGCACGCGTGCCCTGGAGGCGGAGACCGAAGCCGCGCGCGCCGGCGCCGAGGCCCAGCGCAGGGCGGTCATGCGCGACATGGCCGATCGGTTCGAGGCCGCGGTCGGCGGCATCGCCACTCAGGTCAGCGCCGCCGCCACCGAGTTGCAGGCCACGGCGGGCAGCATGAGCGCCACGGCCACGATGACCGCCCGACGCTCCGGCAATGCCGCGGCCGCTGCGGACACTGCCGCCGCCAACGTCACCACGGTGGCGTCTGCCGCCGAGGAACTCGGCTCGTCGGTCCAGGAGATCGGCCGCCAGATGCAAGGCTCGGCCAGCCTGTCCCAGCGTGCCGTCAGCGAAGCGGCCGAGACCGCCGCGCTCGTTCGCGATCTCAGCGAGTCCACCGCCCGCATCGGCGATGTGGTCTCCCTCATCTCGACGATCGCGGGCCAGACCAACCTGCTGGCCCTGAATGCCACCATCGAGGCCGCGCGCGCGGGCGAGGCGGGGAGGGGCTTTGCCGTGGTCGCCTCCGAAGTGAAGGCACTGGCGAACCAGACCGCCAAGGCCACCGAGGAGATCACCGGCCAGATCGCGCGCGTCCAGGCTTCCACCGGCATGGCGGTCTCGGCTATTGCCGGCATCACCCAGCGCATCCGTGAGATCGACGATGTGTCCGCTTCCATCGCCGCGGCCGTGGAGGAGCAGGGCGCGGCGACCCAGGAGATCGTCCGCAACGTCACCGAAGCCTCGGCGGGGACCAGGGAGGTCACCCACAACGTCAGTGCCGTGGCCTCGGCCGCCGAGGAGACGGGGGCCGCCTCGGCCCAGGTTCTCGCCTCGGCCTCGGAATTGTCACTGCAGTTCAATCAACTCGATACCGCGATGTCGCAATTCCTCTCCACGGTCCGGGCCGCATGACAGCGGGCGCCTGATCCGCCGCAAACCTTTCCGGTCCTGGATCATTATGCCTTCGTCGCATCGGGATCGGCAGGTGCGATGGCACGGCGGCTCTCGTCCGCGACGGCTGGGAGTGAGAACGATGCGCCTCGTCGGAATCTTCGTGGCGGGGCTCCTCGGCCTCGCGCCCGCCTGCGCTGCCGAGGCCCCGGCCTATCTCCTCGTCGGGCTCGACGGAAAAACCTTCTTCCTGCCCGAGGGCGGCCGGAACGGCCCCAATGGAAGCGATGCACTGGCCATCGTCGATGTGAGCGACGAAGCCCGCCCTCGCCTCGCTCATGTCCTGCCCCTCGACAATTCCGTCTATGGGCCTCCCACCAACCTGCAGATCACCCCGGACGGACGGCTCGGGCTGGTGGCGAGTTCGGTGCTCATGCGCCAGGAGGGCGAGGCCTGGTACGCGCAGGCCGACGATCGCCTCCACGTGATCGACCTCCTCGCCGACCCGCCGCGTCTGGTGGAGACCATCCGCGTCGGGCGCCAGCCGTCGGGCCTCGCCATCGCGCGAACAGGCGATGTCGCCCTCGTGGCCAACCGCGAGGGCCGCAGCGTCACTCTCCTGTCGATCGCGGGGACGAGCGTGCGCGCCGTGTCCACCGTGGATGTCGGCGACGAGGCGGCGGCGGTGGCCATCGCCCCGGACGGGCGCCGCGCATACGTCGCCAAGAACAAGGCCGCCAAGGTGGGTGCCCTCGCCCTCGACGGCGCCAGAGCCACCTACGATCCGGCCCTCGACCTCCCCGTCGGCCCCGGCATCTATGGCCTGGAGGTCACGCCCGACGGGCGTTTGGCGCTCGCCGCCAATACCGGCCCCGAGCCCAGCGACGGCCATGCCGACAGCGTCAGCGTGATACGGGCCGATGCGCTGCGCCCGGTGGTGATCGATCATCTCGGAATCGGGGATACGCCCGAAACCCTGGCGATTTCGCCCGATGGCCGGCATGCGGCGGTGGCGGTGGTGCGCGGATCGAGCGCTCCGGCGAGCGGCCCCGGCTACACCCCGACCGGGGCGGTGGCGCTGCTCACCATCGATCCGTCGGGGACCGTCCGTCGCACTGGAGAGGCCGAGGCGGGAGCGGTGACGCAGGGCATCGCCTTCTCTCCCTCGGGCGCGCATGTCTATATCGGCAATTACGTGGACCGAACCATCGGCGTCTACCGCATCGAGGGAGACGCGGTTCACGATACGGGGTTCAGGCTGAGCCTGCCCGGCCAGCCGGCCTCGATGCGGGGACGGGCAGGGCGGTGACACTGCCGCGGCCGCAGGCGCGCGCCCAATCTGATCGGCCTTGTCAGCCGGGCGGACGGCATTAATCCCCGCATCGTCGGCAATTTAATTCTGGAACTCCCGCCACTTAACGCCGGTTTCGGGTTCGATGCCGGGACGGCCCGCCAGCCGAAATCACGGGCCGTGCGGGAGCGTCGGCGCTACGATGCGGAGAGGATGATGCAGGGACGATACAAGGGTTCGGCGCGACCGGGACGTCACCGTCGCGTGCTCGCCGCCATTCTCGGTCTGTCGTTCCTCATGGCCCAGCCCGAGGCTCGGGCCGCCGTTACCGGAACAGGGGGCGGTCCTGAAACCACCGTCACGGCGCCCCATACGTCGACCACGGGCCAGACCGTTCCGCCGGGTGCGGCCGGCGCCCCCATCGTCGATCCCAATGAGCGGACCGAGCGGCAGAAGCGGCTGGACCGCGTCCTGAACGGGATCTGTCAGGGCTGTTGATCCGAGAAGATCAGGCCCGGCGCAGGCGCAGGCCGAAGGCCCGCAGGGTTCCGAGCAGCAGGGCGCCGTAGACGAGGGCGCCGACGAGCCCGAGAAGCCCGAGCACCACGATCTCGCGGAAATGCGGCAGGGCCGGTACCCACCGTTCCACGATCGGGAGGCCGTAGATCGCCGTGGCGGCGAGGGCGGTGCAGGCGACGACCACGCCGATGACAGTGATGCCGAGGCCTCGGCTCGGCGCCGTCCAGCCCCGGCGCCAGGCGAGCCCCACGAGGAGCGCGAGGTTGAGCCACTGGCCGATGGCGGTGGCCAGGGCCAGGCCGGTCACGCCGTAAGGGCCTGTGAGCACGATCTTGAGCGCGACGTTGAGGGCGATGGAGGCCAGCGAGGCGATGAGCGGCGTCATCGTGTCCTGGCGGGCGTAGAAGCTCGCCACCGCGCTGCGCACCAGCACCACGGCGGGAAGGGCGAGGCCGTAGGCGGCGAGCACGGAGGCCGCCCGCGCGGCATCCTCGGCGCTGAACGCTCCGCGCTGGAACAGGGCCGTCATCATCAGGCCCGGCAGGGTGAGGAAGGCGATGGTGAAGGGGGCCGACAGGGCCAGCGAGAAGCCCGCCGCCCGGTTCTGCGCCGCATGCGCGCCCGGCACATCGCCCTTGGCGATCCGCCGGCTCATCTCCGGAAGCAGCACCGTCCCCGCCGCGATGGCGATGACGCCGAAGGGCAGCTGGTACAACCGGTCGGCGTAGTAGAGGGCCGAGACCGCGCCGGTGGGCAGGAAACTCGCGATGATCGTGTCCGCGAAGGAGGCGATCTGAAATCCGGCCGAGCCAATCACCGCCGGTCCGAGGACCTTGAAGAACCGTGTCATCGCCGGATCGCGCAAGGTCGGCTTGCCCATCCCCGGCGCGATGTCCGCGCGCCGGCAGGCGAGCCACACGAGACCGAATTGCAGTACGCCCGAGACGGAGACGCCCCAGGCGGCGGCGTAGGCGGCGTTCGGGAAGAACCCTGCCAGGGCCAGGGCCGCCAGCATCGAGAGGTTGAGGAGGACCGGTGCGCCCGCCGCCACGGCGAAACGCCGATGGGCATTGAGGATGCCCGACAGCAGCGTCACCAGGGTCATGAACAGGAGGTAGGGGAAGGTGATCCGCGTCAGTGCGACGGCGAGATCGAAGCGCAGGGGATCGTCCGAGAAACCCGGTGCCAGGGCCCGTACCACCCAGGGCATCGCCGGCAGGGCAACGGCCAGGAGAACGATCTGCGTGAGCAGCATCAGGGTGAAGACGCGGGTGGCGAAACGCTTGGCCGCACCGTCCTCGCCGGTCTCGGAGAGGCCGGCATAGGCCGGGACGAAGGCGGTGTTGAACGCCCCCTCGCCGAAGATGGCGCGGAAATGGTTCGGCAGCCGGAAGGCGACCACGAAGGCATCGGCCACCGGGCCGGCGCCGAGCACGGCCGCCATCACCACGTCGCGGGCAAAGCCGGTGACGCGGGAAACCAGCGTCCAGCCGCCGACGGAGAGGATGCTGCGGATCATGAATGCTCGGAAGGGTGACGCGAAAACCCTCCCCCCTCTGCGGGGGAGGGTGCCTGCGGAGCAGGCGGGAGAGGGGGCGACCTCTTCGGATAGGGTGCTCCCCTCTCCCGACCCGCTTCGCGGGCCACCCTCCCCCGCAGAGGGGGGAGGGACTCGTGCACGCTGGAAACGGGATGGGAAATGGCCGGGCCGCCTCTGTCGGGGCCGGCATCGGCCGGCTCGGCGTATCAAGAGCCGGTTTTCCCGGTAACCTCAAGGACCCGCACACAACAACGCCGCGGGCCAGAAGACCCGCGGCGCGACCGTGAGAGTGGAGCTTACTTGGACGCTTCGCCGTAGAGCTTCTCGACGTATTCCCAGTTCACCAGGTTCTCGATGAACGCCTTGAGGTAGTCGGGGCGGCGATTGCGGTAGTCGATGTAGTAGGAGTGCTCCCACACGTCGACGCCGAGGATCGGCTTGGCGCCGTGGACCAGCGGGTTCTCGCCGTTGGGGGTCTTCAGGATCGCGAGCTTGCCGTCCTTGACCGCGAGCCACGCCCAGCCCGAGCCGAACTGGCTGACGCCCGCCTGGATGAAGTCCGCCTTGAACTTGTCGAAGCCGCCGAGATCCTCGTCGATCTTCGCGGCCAGGGCCGCCGGGGCCGCGCCGCCGCCATTGGGCTTCATCCAGTTCCAGAAGTGGAGGTGGTTGAAGTGCTGGCCGGCATTGTTGAACAGCGGCTGGTTGGTACCGTAGGAGGCCGTGACGATCTCCTCGACGGTCTTGCCTTCGAGACCCGTGCCTTCGAGCAGCTTGTTGCCGGTATCGACATAGGCCTTGTGGTGCTTGTCGTGGTGGAACTCGAGGGTCTCCTTCGACATGTAGGGGCCGAGCGCGTCGTAGGCGTAAGGCAGTTCGGGCAGGGTGAAGGTCATCGGCAGGTCTCCCGGGTCTGATGGTGCAGGATGGTGAGGCTCGCTCCGAGGGATGCGAGGGGCTCACCGTCTGCTTTCCAACGCGTTCGTACCTAAGTCGGTCCTCCGCCGAGGGCAACGGGCGTCCGGCATCGCGCGGTGAGCGGGGACTTCCCTGCGGATCGATTTTGCAAAACCCGGGCCGGGCCTTACTGTGTGCGCCGCACTTCTCTTGTGCGGGCGTTGTTTAGAGAGTTCCATGATCCTTGCGCTGTTCGCGCTCGCCGTCGTCATGATCGTCGGCGGCATCGCCTCCGTCGTCCAGGGCTTCCCCTATGTCAGGCTGGAAAGCGGATGGACGATGACCATCGCGGGGGCCGCGACGGCGTCGTCCGGCGCGCTCCTCCTCGGCCTTGCCGTGGTCGCCACCTACCTGAAGCGCCTGGAGCGGGTCCTGCTGGAGCAGGGGGCCGGGCTCGGCGTCGATCCTTCGGTGTTTGAGGCACGGGGCCGGATCGAGCCGCCGGAGCTCGGCGCGGCCGATGGGGCGGAGGAGCCGGTCTCTCCCGGGCGGCAGCGCCCGAGCGCGGTGGGGCTCGCCGAGCCGAGGCTCCCGTCGCCGCCTCGTTTCGCCGACGAGGCCGCGCCCGCATTGCCCCTCGGTAGCGACCCGGCATCGCCCCTCCTGCCGGATCTCCTGCCCGATCCGCCGCCTCCCGCCGTCGAGGACGACCGGCAGAACCCGATCCGCGCGGTCGAGCCCGATTCCGAGGCGGCACCGGCGCGCCGGATCAAACCGAACAAGCCGCCTCGGGCGGTCAAGCCGACGGCCATGGTCGATACGGTCATTCCGGCACCGGAGCCCGCGGTCATTGTCGGGGACGCATCCCCCGCACCTGTCGTGTTGCCTCCGTCGCCGCCCCGCGAGGCCGATCGGGAGGAGCCCCTGGGCCTGCGATCGTCCGTCGTGGATGAGCCGGAGACGGCGCCGGAGCCCGTGCCCGCCCCGCCGCCGCCCGAGGAAGCCGATCCGGCCGCGAGCCCCGCCAAGGGCGGTCTTGCGGTGGTGGGCACCTACGCCTCCGGGGGCAACACCTACGTGATGTACTCGAACGGCTCCATCGAGGCGGATACGCCGCGCGGCCAGTTCACCTTCGATTCCCTCGACGAGCTCAAGGCCTTCGTCGAGGCGGGCGGTGAAGAGGGGGCCGCCCGCGGCGCGGCGTGAAGCTCCGTCAGGCCAGCGGGTTCAGCCCCTCGATCCGGGCAGGCAGCGGCGCCGACATGGTCAGGCGAAACCCTTCGGGCGGATAGCTCGCGGCGATGTCGGCGCGGACCTGGGCCGTGAGCACGCGCTGCAGCAGGCGTGAGCCGAAACCCTGGCGGGTCGGCGGTCGCACCGGGGGGCCATCGGATTCCGACCATTCGAGATGCAGCGTCTTGCCGCCCGCCTCCTCCGCGACGTTCCAGGAGATGGCGACCCGACCTTCCTGCGTCGAGAGCGCGCCGTGTTTCGCCGCGTTGGTGGTCAGTTCATGGATCGCCATGCCGATCGGCACCGCGATCTCGGAGGCGAGGTCCACCGGCGGCCCGTCGAGGACGATCCGCCTCGCGCCCGGACCGTCCAAGGCACCGTCGCCATAGGGTCTGAGCTCGTTCTCCAAGAGGTTGCGCAGGGAGGCGGTCTGCCAGGTATCCTCGGTGAGGACTGAATGGGTATGGGCGAGCGACATGATCCGCCCGACGAAAGCCTCGTAGAAACTCTCGATGCTCGACGCCGTGCGTGCGGTGGAGCCGACGATGGCCTGGACGGTCGCCAGAGTGTTCTTCACCCGGTGGTGCAACTCACGGATCAGCAGGGCCTGCCGCTCCTCGGCGATCCTGCGTTCGGTCACGTCGGCGACGACGCCGATGAGCCTGCGCGGGAGGCGGTCGGGGGCGTCGCTCTCGAAACGCCCGGCCATGTCGATGATGCGCCACGCGCCGTCATGCGCGCGCTGGATGCGGCCGCTGGCCTGAAGGGTGGAATCCTCGCGCAGAGCCGTCGAGATCGCCCGGCGGAATGCGGGGCGGTCGTCGGGATGGAGGACGGTGCCGAGGAATTCGCGCTTGCCGAGAGCCCCCTCCCCGGGACGACGCCCGAAGATCGCGAACATGCGCTCGTTCTCCCAGACGGCCTGATCGTCCAGCATGTGCCATTCGAAGATGCCGAGTTCGGCCAGCGACGTCGCGATGCGCAGGCGTTCCTCGCTCTCGCGGAGGGCGTCGCGCGCCTCCACCCGAGTCGTCACGTCCTGCAGCACGCCCACCACGATTCCGGACCGGTCGCCCACGGCACCGATCGCCTGCCCCCTGGCACTGACCCGGATCTCGATCTCGTCGCCCGCCCGACGCAGGCGGGCCTCGATGGCGAAGGGGGTGCCGGCGCGCATCGCCGCACGGACGGCCGCCTTCACCCTCTCCACCTCGGGCGCCTCCATCAGGCCAGCGACCTGCGGCCAGGTCAGTGACGTACCGGGAGGGAAACCGAGGATATGGGCCGCCCGCCGCGACACTCTGAGGAGCCCGTCCGCGAGATCGATCCGCCATTCTCCGAGTCCGGCGGCGGTGAGGGCGGCGCGGTTCTCCTCCGAGCGCACGATGTCGTCGGCGTCGACCCGCTCGACCACCAAGGTGCGGAGGGCGCCGGTATCGGATGAAGGCAATGTCCTGATGCGGACGTCGAGAGGATTCCCGCTCGCCGAGGTCCAGCGCCGGATACCGGCGGAGAACAGGTGGGGATCGTTTCCGAACACGGTGACGGGTCGCCCCGTCAGGCTTCCCGCCCCGTATCCGAGGAGGGTCGTCAGGAACGGGTTGGCGTCGAGGATGCGCTCCGTGCCGCCATCGAGGATGACGAGACCGATCCGGGCCTCGTCGAAGCTGCGCCGATAGGGGTCGGCCTCGGAACGCGCATCTCCCGGCATTGGCGATCCTCGATCAGATCCGCTGCCCACTCCGCACCCTCGCTCGGCGGCGCCCCGGACTCGTAGGGGGCATCATCGCTCGATCCGGTAACCCGGATGCTCATTGCCCCGTCATCTGAGGTCGCAACGCTCTGCGCCGCAAGGGCTTACGACGAAAAAGCAGTGCCGGAACGCACCCGCTCAGCCGATGCGGCGGAACTCCAGGTAGGTCGGGCCACGGCCGGCCGCGATCGCCTTGGCCTCGTAGCGGGTGCCCGGCCAGTCCGGGAAGGGCCGCATCCAATCGGCCGCCGCTTCGGCGGTCCAGTCGAGGGTATTGCACCGGGCCGCCCGTACCAGGGTCCAGCCCGCATAATCGTCGATGTCGCTGGCAAAGCGGAAGACGCCGCCGGGCTTCAGGACGCGGGCGATCTCGGCGAGCGTCTCGTCGGAGACGAACCGCCGCTTACGCTGGCGGCGCTTGGGCCAGGGATCGGGATAGAGCAGGTAGACGCGGGCGAGGCTCGCATCCGGAATGGCGGCGAGGAGTTGCGTGGCGTCTTCGTCCCAGATCCGGACATTGCCGAGGTCGCCGTCATCCACGGCCCGCAGCAGCTTGACGACGCCGTTGACGAAAGGCTCCGCGCCGATGATGCCGACCTGCGGGTGACGCGTGGCCTGGGCGGCCAGATGCTCGCCGCCGCCGAACCCGATCTCGAGCCAGACCTCGTCCACCGGATGCGGGAAAAGCGCGGGCAGGTCGAGCCGTGCCCCTTCCGCCGGCAGCGCGACGCGCAGGCGCGGCAGCAGATCGGCCAGCCGTTGCTCCTGTCCGGCCCGCAGGCGCTTGCCCTTGCGCCGGCCATAGAAGGCGCGGTCCGCGCCCTCGATTGCCGTCCCGCCCTCGTCGGGCGGGAGATCATCCCGCCCGTACGCCACGGGTCAGGACAGGGCCGACTTGAGCTTGTCGGCGAGGTCGGTGCGCTCCCACGAGAAGCCGCCGTCATCCTCGGGCTTGCGGCCGAAATGGCCGTAGGCGGAGGTGCGGGCGTAGATCGGCTTGTTGAGGCCGAGGGCGAGGCGGATGCCGCGGGGAGAGAGGTCGAGGGCATCCATCAGCACGGTCTCGAGCTTGGCCTCGTCGACGGTCCCGGTGCCGTGCAGGTCCACGTAGATCGAGAGCGGCTTGGCGACGCCAATGGCGTAGGCGAGCTGGATCGTGGCGCGGGTGGCGAGGCCGGCGGCAACCACGTTCTTGGCGAGGTAGCGCGCGGCGTAGGCCGCCGAACGGTCGACCTTGGTCGGATCCTTGCCCGAGAAGGCGCCGCCGCCATGCGGTGCCGCGCCGCCATAAGTGTCGACGATGATCTTGCGGCCGGTGAGGCCGGCATCCCCGTCCGGGCCGCCGATGACGAACTTGCCGGTGGGATTGACGTGCCAGACGGTCTCCTCGCCGACCCAGCCCTGGGGCAGGGCCGCCAGGATGTAGGGCTCGACGATGGCGCGCACGTCGGCGGAATCGAGGGTTTCGTCGATGTGCTGGGTGGATAGCACGATCTGGGTGACGCCGACCGGACGGCCGTTCTCGTAGCGGACGGTGACCTGGCTCTTGGCATCGGGGCCGAGCTTGGCCGCATCGCCCTGCTTGCCCTTGCGGGCGTCGGCCAGATCCTTGAGGATCTTGTGGGCGTAGTAGATCGGCGCCGGCATCAGCTCGGGCGTCTCGTCCGAGGCGTAGCCGAACATGATGCCCTGGTCGCCGGCACCCTCGTCCTTGTTGCCGGACGAATCCACGCCCTGCGCGATATCGGCGGACTGGGCGTGGAGGTGGATGGCGATGTCGTTGTTCTTCCAGTGGAAGCCCGACTGCTCGTAGCCGATGTCCTTCACCGCTTCACGGGTGAGGTGCTCCAGGTGCTCGAAGGTCACGGAATCCGGGCCGCGCACCTCGCCCGCGATGACGATGCGGTTGGTGGTGGCCAGGGTCTCGACCCCGAGGCGAGCTTCCGGCATCGCAGAAATATAGGCATCCACGATGGTGTCCGAGATCCGGTCGCAGACCTTGTCCGGATGGCCTTCGGAGACCGACTCGCTGGTGAACAGGTAGTTGGAACGCGGCATCTCAGGCCCCCCGGTTTCGGGTTCGCCTCGGCAGCGTTCGACCCGGTCTTCGGAACGGAGAGCTTCTGGCACTCCCTCCTCAGGCGGTCAAGATGACAAACCGAACGTATCCGCTAAAACGAACGAATCATACTGTAGATCAGCCGTTCAGCTTCTCGTCGAGGGCATGGATGGCGGCGGCGAATTCGCGGCGGTTGGCGTCCGAGAAATGCTCCGTCACGTGCTTGGCGACGACATCGACGAGACCGCTCCACGCGGCCTGCGCTCCATCCCGGGGTACGAAGGCCTGCTGGGGTGCCTCGCTCAGCCCACGGGGCGGGGCGTCGTCGCTACGGTTCATGCCATCGAAGAAGTAATCGATCGGCATGCCGGTCATGCGGCTTAGAATCTCGAGATGGATCGCGCTGATGCGGTTGATCCCCTTCTCGTACTTCTGGAGTTGTGCCGCAGACATGCCGAAGCTCTGGGCGACACGTTTCTGGGTCAGGGCCGATTTCTTCCTTTGCTCCGCGATGCGCATGCCGACATGGACATCGCGTGCATCGGTCTTTTGCCCAGCCATGTCAGATCCCGTCCAGTCTCATGAGCTTTGCCGCGCACCTTGCCCTCGGGCAGATCCTCGACGCTCATGCTTCTTATGGTCGCTGTTTCTTCCACGTTCCCTTGTTCAACCCAACCCGAAAAAGACGGCACGGCCGCACTATTCCACGCCCTTGCCCGGCATTCAGCCGGGAGACGGGCGATCGGTCGAGGATGGGGTGATGGTGGCGTCCCCGGCAGGTCTCGAACCTGCGACCCCAGGTTTCATCCCACTTCGGCTTCCGCCGCCGCCCCTTGCCGGAGCGTTCGTGGTCTGGACTATCCCTTCGCCATGGATCGGTCGGGAGTGACCCTTCGCGATCTTTAGGCGCCGCCCGTCTAGTCTCTACACCTTCCCCGGATGGCTCCGGGGCTTGGCTCGGGATCGGCCGGACCAGCAAGCGTGCGGGCCGTGGGCGTTCCCCGAATTTGAGCGGATCCGCCGCGTGGTTTCCCCTCGCGACGCCCAATTGAAGTTTAGGAAACCTGTGCTCTGTCCAGCTGAGCTACGGAGACTCACCAAGAGTTTCCCTAGCATCATCGGACGGGGAGGCCAACCGGCGCTTGGAGCGGCGGTTTCAGGACACCTTGCGCCGCAGCCACCGGCGCGCCTTCTGCGCGCGGGCGAACCATTCCGGATGGCTGCGAAGCCAGACCTTCGAGGCCTCGGCTCCCGCGATCGCGTGCTTCACCAAGCGGCCGCGCAGGGTCACGACCTCGTAGAGCTCGCTCAGGTCACGGGTCTGGACGCCGAAATCGGATTTGTAGGGCATCACGCCGACGGTGAAATCGAAATAGCCGAGCCCCTCGGCGCGGGCCCAGCGCAGGGTTTCGGCGACGATGTGGAGGCCCGGCGAAGTGTTGCGCCAGGCCTCTCCCGCCATGGTCAGCAGGATGCCATGGAAGGTCCGGCCATGGACGAGGCCGTAGGCGCAGGCGATCCATTCCCCATCGACCGCCAGTCCGAACAGGCGGACCGGTCCGCCGACGAGGCCCCGATGGGCGCCCTCACGGTAGAACGCCTCCACATCGGGCCGCGAGAGTAGGTTGAACCGGCCGATCTCGGCGAAGCGCGAGCGGCGCTGCTCCACCAGCGCATCGAAGATCCGGTCGATCTCCGCGGCGCTTCGCGCCTCCACGAAGGTGACGGTGCCCGCCCGCTCCAGTCGCCGGCGCAGCTTGGCCATGTCCTTCAGGGTGCTGGGACGGCACAGGCGCGCGAGCAGCGTCTCGGCGTCGCCCTCGATGGCGACGCCCGAGGCCTGCATGTCCATCCGGCTGCAGCCGGGCAGGGTGGCGAAGGGATTCGGCCGGCCGGTCACGTCGTCGGGGATGCGGCTGATCTGGATCAGGTCGGCCCGGGGGAGCACGTCGCGGATCGCCCTCCATGCCTGGGCCATCTCGTCGGCGGAGAGGTCGATGCCGGGGGCGAGGATCGGTGCCGCATAGTCGCAGACGCCGAGATCGAGCCAGGTGATCGTCCGGTAGCCGCGATGGCGCAGACGTGCCAGGGGCACCAGCATGACCGAACGCCCGTTGGCGTCGGTCACCTCGACGATGACGGGCTCGGCCTTGGAGGCGTTGCCCAGGCGCTCGACGACGGCCGTCGCCCAGTCGAGGCGCTGATAGGCCGTGGCGGTGCCATCGGATTCGAGCCGGCGCCAGAGCTGGACGACCGTTGCCATCGTCGTGTGGAGGCGGGCGATGTAGCGGCGCGGGGAGACGGGGAGCGTCGCTGCGGGACGTTCCGGGATCACGCTCATGACTGGGATGTCCTGGCTATCGTAGTATGGCGAAACGCTCCCGCCCGGGCGGCGGACGGGCCGCGATGGACGGCGCGAGGGGCCTTGCCGAGGGAGTCGAGGGTCATCGCCCGGGCCTCGCTTCGAGATCGCTGCCGAGTCCGGGCCGCATCGGGTGACGGGCTGAGCGCCAGGGCTTGAGCATCCACAGGCAGCCCGCCAGGACCACGACTTCCGAACCCAGGACGCCGAAGAGCGACCAGGCCGGCTGGGCCACCAGCAGAAGGCCGATGACGGCGACGGCGCCGATTCCCACGCTCACGCCCGCGATGACCGAGAGGGGACGAAAGTCCTGCATCGTTTCCATCAGGACCCGCATCGGCGCGTGGATGAGCGAGACCGTGACGATGGCCCAGGCCGCCACCGCGATCAGCGTCATCGGCGCCCCCGTGAACTGGCCGGCGAACAGCTTGTGCTCGATGAGTTCGAGCGCCCAGAGGACGATCACGCCGTAGGCGATGCAGCCGAGCCCCAGGAGGCCGGAGCAGATCAAGGCGAAGCGGCGGGCGAGGGGAAAGTCGCCTCGGGCGAGATGGCCCGCCACCTCGGGCTGGACCATGTTGATGAGGGCGGATGCCGAGAGCCGCAGGGGGGAGAACAGCACGAAGGTGGCGGCCATCGGCGCATAGGCGGCCGGCCCCGCCATGGCGGCCACGAGAAGGCTCTGACCCTGGCCCTGGACGTTGGCGGTGGTGACGTTGACCAGCGACCACGACAGGGTCGGTATCATCGCCCCGTAGCGGCGGCGCACCGAGCGGCCGAGGCTGAGCCGGATCGGTTCCCGCAGCAGGGCGAGCGATGCGACGATGCCGAGGCCGTTGGCGCAGGCCAGGGCGAACAGGGTCTCGTCGAGGCCGGGCGCGCCCTGGAAATGGATCATCGCCACGGTAAAGGCGGTGCCCGAGAGGGCGAAGACCACGTCCCCCAGCCCCGAGATCGCCGGCCGGTGCTTGGCGAAGAGCGCGAGGCGAAGATAGCTGCGCAGCGACCAGAGGCCGACGAAAAGGCTCCCCGCGAGGGCGTTGATGTCCGAGGTCGCCATCAGCGCCGCGCAGACCCCGGCCCCGATCGTGGCGGAGAGGATGACCGCCACCGTACCGAAGGTCACGTCGAACCCGCGCGCCGCGCGTCGTCCGGCGCGCGGCGGAATGGTGATGGTGGCGGGCACGCCGGCCAGCGACCGGATGTAGGTGAGCGACAGCCCACCCACGAGGAAGAGAATGGCGAAGCGTCCGTAATCGTGCGGGCTCAGGCTTCGCGCGAGGACGATGTTGATCCCGAAATGGAAGGCGCTCTGGGTGACTTCGCCCCCCAGCATGAGGATGAAGCGGCGCGCGAGGCGGCTCAGACCGTGCATGACGATTCAGCTCGCCGCGACGGCGCTGGCATCGACGCCCGCGCGACCGCCCATGCGGGCGCGGATCATCGCCACCAGCCCTTCCGCGGCGGCTTCCTCCCCGAACAGGGCCGCGTAGCGAGCGCGGGCGGCCGCCGGAAAGTCCTGCCAGGAAGCCGGATCGGTCACGATCCGCTCCAGGGCGGAAGCCAGGCTCGGCGCATCGTCGGGCGTGACGACCCAGCCGCTCGACCCCTCCTCGACCACTTCCGTCAGCCCGCCGATGCGGGACACGACGGGGGGGCGGCCATAGGCCATGGCCTCGATCGCCACGCGGCCGAGGGATTCCGGCAGGCGCGACGGCACCGTGACCACGTCCGCCCAGCGATAGAGATCGGATGGATCGTCGACGAAGGGGGACAGGCGGATGATCGAGCCGAGCCCCGCATCGGCGATCTGGCGGCCGAGCGCTTCCTCGCGTTCCGTATCCTCGAAGGCGCTGCCGACGATGCGGACCTCGATCCGCTCGCGCACCTCCGGGGCAAGCGAGCGAATCGCTTCGACCATGATTTCCTGGCCCTTGATGCGGCTGATCCGGCCCAGCATCAGCAGGCGCAGGGGACGCGAGCCGTCATAGGTCGAGGCCGGTGGCGTCTCGGGCCCCGCGATACCGTTATAGACCACCCGCATAGCGACCTTGGAGGTCAGCGAGAACGCCTTCGCGGTGGCGCGGGAGTTGAACACGATGTCGGCTCCGCTCCAGCGGATCAGCCCGCGCAGCAGTTTCAGGGTGGCCCCCTGCGGAATCTCGTGGACATGCACGATGGCGCGGCCGGGACAGAGCCGGGCGGCCAGGAGATAATCCGCGACCACCGAGGTGTTGATGTAGACGAGGTCGCTCGCGCGCAGTCGCTGCCAGGCGCGCAGCATCGCCACCGGAAGCGTCAGTAGCCCGAGGGTGGCGAGGCGCGGCAGGTCGCGGCGCCGGAGAATCCAGAGCGGCTCGAACACGATCCGCGAGGCAACGCCTTCGAGGGCGCCCACGATGGGGCCGGTGCGGGGCAGGACGACGTCGACGATGGCAGCGGGATAGGCCGCGCGGATGATCCGCACGCTCTCAACGAAGCTGCGGTCGGACCCGTAAAGCTCGTATCCCTGGTGGACGCAGGTGATGCGCATGCCGACTCGACCTCAATCCGAACCTCAACTGCCCCAAGATGACATGCCACGATGTTTTCAATCGTTACCGGGCAAGAACCTCACCCAGTGTAATCACGGCGCATGGTTGCCTGGAGATGTTTCTCGTGTCCCGTCTCGGGACCGTTGGGGGCTAAAGGAGACTCGGATGCCGTCGCACAAGCCCTCTCTGCTGATCCTGGGGACGCGTGGCATTCCCGCATCCCATGGCGGCTTTGAAACCTTCGCCGAGAAGCTCGCGCTCTTTCTCGTGAAGCGCGGCTGGCATGTGGCGGTCTATTGCCAGGACGAGGTCGAGGCGGTGAGCGAGCGTTTCCGCACGACCACCTGGCAAGGCGTCGAGCTCATCCATGTGGCCGTCTCCACCAGCGGCCCGCGGGCGACCCTGGATTTCGACTGGCATTGCGTGCGCGATGCCGCCAGGCGGGGCGGAGTCAGCCTCGTCCTCGGCTATAACGGGGCGGTCTTCCTGCCGTATCTGCGCCTCTCCGGCGCGAAGATCATCACCAATATGGACGGCATCGAGTGGAAGCGGCCGAAATGGTCCATGGCGGTGCGCGCCTGGTTCTGGACCAATGAGTGGATCGCCGCCTGGGCTTCGCACCGCCTCGTGGCGGACCACCCGGCCATCGCCGATCACGTCGCCACGCGCCGTCCGCGATCCGCCATCGCCACAATCCCGTATGGCGGCGACCCGATCTCGGCGGCGCCGACCGGGCCCATCGAGGCCATGGGCCTGAAGCCGGGGCGGTACATGACCTCGATCGCCCGGATCGAGCCCGACAACAACATCCTCACCATGGTCGATGCCTTCTCGCGCAAGGTGCGGGGCATGCGGCTCGTGGTCCTCGGCACGCTCTCCGACAGCAATCCCTATCATCGCGCGGTGAGGGAGGCGGCCAGCGACGAGGTCCTCTTTCCCGGCGCCATCTACGAATCCGAGACGATCCGATCCCTGCGCTTCCATGCGCGCGCCTATCTGCACGGGCATACGGTGGGCGGCACCAACCCGTCCCTGGTGGAGGCTTTGTGGGCCGGCAACGCGGTGATCGCCCACGACAATCCGTTCAACCGGGGGACGGCGGGCGAGGAGCAGTTCTACTTCGCCGATGCGGATGCCTGCGAGCGGCACATCGAAACACTGATCGCGGACGATGGCGCGGCGAGAAGGGCGGGTGTCGCCTCGATGGCCCGTGCCGCCGACCGCTTCGAATGGTCGGAGATCCTGAAGCAGTACGAGGCCGAGGCGATGGCGCTCGGGGGCTTCGCCGCGCCGGCGGGCCAGG
The DNA here is from genome assembly GCA_902712845.1 of Methylobacterium bullatum. Lineage (NCBI taxonomy): Bacteria > Pseudomonadati > Pseudomonadota > Alphaproteobacteria > Hyphomicrobiales > Methylobacteriaceae > Methylobacterium > Methylobacterium bullatum. The sequence continues at coordinate 749,730 of LR743504.1, read as the reverse complement.
AGTCGAAGCACTCCGGCACCTCGTCCGCCCATCTCCCCCCGGCCCCTATGCCGATGGCGATGGGAGGCCAGAGCCGAGATCGCGCTTCGTGAGGCCAGCGCCCACGCGCAGGGCGATCCTCGCGGCCGCGGCATGGACGGCGGCACGGGTCCCGGCCGCCGCCGCCCCGGCGCCGCTCCGCCTGAGGCGCGGTGTCAACACCTGGCCCTGGTTCTCCCTGACGCGGGAATTTCCGGCCCCCCGCACGGATTACGGGACGCCGCCGTTCCAGGAGAGCCGGCCCGTCCCGACCGGCCGCGACCTCGCCCGTCTGCGCGCCGCCGGGTTCGACTTCCTGCGCCTGCCCGTCGATCCCGGCCCCTTCGCCGCAGCCGCGCCGGAAGAGCGCGAGCGCCTCATGGCCGACCTCAGGGCCGCGGTGGAGGCGGCGTTGCGCGCGGATTTCGCGGTGCTCGTCAATGTCCAGGCCAATGGCGCGACCCATCACTGGAACCCGCAGAATTTCTACGGCGATCCCGGCGCGCCGCTCTTTCCCGCCTATCGCCGTTTCGTCTCCGACCTCGCCCGCATGCTCGAAGGGATCGCCCCGGAGCGGCTGGCACTGGAGCCCGTCAACGAGCCGCCTCAGGGATGCGGCGCGGTATCGTGGCTGACGATTCAGGACGATCTCCTCGGCGAGGCCCGCCGGGTCGCGCCACGCCTGACCCTCGTGGCCTGCGGCGCCTGCGGCAGCATGATCACCGGGCTCACCGCCCTCGACCCCGCGCCGCTGGCCCGCTTCGCGCCGCTGCTGTTCACCTTCCACTATTACGAGCCCTACCTGTTCAGCCATCAGGGGGCGCCCTGGATGCGGGAACCGGTCTACCGCGCGCTCAACGCAGTGCCGTGGCCGGCCTCCGCCGGTCGCCTCGAGTCGACGCTGGCCGCCGTGAAGGCCAGGATGGCCGGTGATGCCGGCCTGTCGGCGGAGGCGAAGCGTGAGGCCTACGCCCTGACCGAGGCCAAGCTCGGCGAGTATTTCGCCGCCCAGCCGGATAAGGGCTACCTCGCCCGCCACCTCGCCATGGTGGGGGAATGGGGCCGCCGCCACGGCATAGCGCCGGCGAATATCGTCCTCGGGGAGTTCGGGGCCCTGCGCAGCGATGCGCGCTACGTCGCCTCCCATGCGGAGGACCGGGCGCGCTACGTCCGCGACGTGCGGGAGGCGGCCGAGGCCGAGGGATTCCCCTGGGCGTTCTGGAACCTGTTCGACGGGATGGGCCTGATGGACGATGCAACCAAGCGGTTCGATCCGGCCATCGTCACCGCCCTCGGTCTGCACGTCCCGGCGGACGATCGCTGACCGCGTGGAACAGGCCGAGAAGCAGGATAGCGAACTTGGCGAGCAGCGTGGTCTTGCCGCCGATCCCCTCGAACGTGTTCACCAGGATGACGAAAGCGATGACGGGCAGGAACGTGCCGGGGCGGCAATGGCGGACCAACTCGATCATGTAGAGCGTCACTGCGGCGGTGAGCAGCACCGTCATGAAGATGCCCTGGTAGACGAGGGTCCGGACGATGGGGTTCTCGATGCCCCATTCGAGCCCGCTCACGCGCCGTATCGAATCCACGAGGCTCATATCCGGGCCGACCAGCAATTCGCGAAACGGAATGCTGGCGACGAGGTCTAGCATCTCCACGCGGGCATTGGCGCTGCCGCCATCCGCCATGAACCGGCTGAGCAGCGCGTCGAAGAACCCGCCGGCCGCCAGGCCTCCGATGCCGAGGGGCACGAGGGTGAACAGGAAGATCCCCGCCGCCGCCGCCAGGAGAGGAATCCGGCCTGCGCTCAGCACCTTGTGCAGGGCGAAGAGACCGTAGCCGCCGCCGAAGATCAGTGTCACCACCATGGCTGAGCGGCCGCCGAAGGCCACGAGAGCGGCGAGTTGCAGCCCGATCATCGCGAGCCGTTGCGGAACCGTCATGCGTCCGCCGCCGCCGATGAGGGCCAGGACGTAGCAGGCCGTCAGGGTGGCGTTGCCGAGGGGGTGTCCCTGAAGCGCGGCCGAGCGCGTATCGGTTGCGAAGACCTGCCCGTCGAGCCGGTATGGGAAGAACAGGGTCTTCGTCGCGAATTCCGTGAGGCCGAGCAGGGCGTTGACCAGCAGCACCGCGTGAACCGTCAGTTCGAGGCGCCTCCAGGTGAGCGCGTCGCGGTCGGCCAGTAGGACGACGAAGAGGCCCGGCAGCAGGAACGTGTCCAGCGCCCCCGCCATGCCGGGGCCGCTGCGCAGGACGATGTGCAGGAACAACCCGATGCTGCACGCGGCCAGCAGCATCCCCGCCGGCCGCACCTGCACGGCATAAACGAGATACCCCGCCGGGTTGCCGGACCTGAGGGCGGCCCAGCCGAACAGGACGATGACCAGATAGGTCGAGGGATGGATCTTCTGCGGCGCCGCGCCGGTGAGCCCGTCGTAATTGATGCCGACATTCCACAACATGCCGCCCGATACGCCAAGGATCAGCACGGTGAGGGCGATCAGGCCGAACGGCATCGGGCTGCGCGACGCCGCTCCGGCCTCCTTCCGTCCTCGGGCCGGGGAATGAACGGCGGTCCTCATGGTCCGCCCGTCACGCCGCCGCCGCGTAGCGATCGACGAAGAGGCTGCCCGAGACCGGCCGGCCGAGCACTTCCGAGACGTCGAGGATATCGAGGAGGTCGCGTTGGCGCGTGGCGCCGTTCTTCGCCACGATCAGGAGCCGGTCGCTCGCCGTGGCCAGGGGGCCGATCCGCAGGTTGCCGGTGAGGACGCCGCCATCGATGAGGATCAGGTCGAAGCTCGATTTTGCGGCGGCGAGGAACTGCTCGATATTGGCCCGGCTCAGGGCCTCGCGTGAGGCCTTGGCGAGATCGCCGATGCCGATCCGCGCCGCACCGCTCTCCGCATCCGCCTTGGCCGCCGCCGCCATTCCGACCTCGCCGCGCAGGACCTCGATGAGGCCGGGGCCGGGGGCGTTCTCCTCCGGCGTCGCTTCGAGGTCCGCCTCGACCACGAGCACGCGCTCGCCGCGCGCCGTCGCCACCGCCGCGAGGAGATGGATCGTCGAGCGCCGGTCCGTCGTATCCGAGGCCGCCGAGGTGACGAGCACGCTCAACGCCTGGCCCGGCGGGTGAATCTGGCCGCGCACGCTGGCCAGCCGGTCGAGGGTCAGGCTCGCGGCGACGCTGGCCGGACGCTCGCTCCCCGCCTTGAACTCCGGATAGGTGGCGACCACGGACGTGTGCGAGAGCCGCTCCATCTGGCGCCGGGACAGGACGGTGGGATCGAGATATTCGCGCACGAAAGCGAGGCCGGCCCCGAGGCCGAGGCCGCTGACGAGGCCGCCGGCGAACAGGAGGAGGCGCAGGGGCCAGCTCCGCTCGGCGGGCGGACGGGCCCAGCTGATGACGCGGGCATTGGTGGTATCGATGCCGGTCTGTTCCTGGATCTCGCGCGAACGGCTGAGGAAGTTGCTGTAGACGGCCCGGCTGGTATCCACCTCGCGTTCGAGCTCACGCAGGCGCACCGAGGCCTCGCCGGTGACGATGGAGCCCCGCTTCAGCTCGTCGAGATTCGCGGTCAGCGCTTTCTCGTTGGCGAGCGCGCGCTGGTAATCCGTCTCCGCCGAGCGGGAGATGCGGGTCAGCTCCGTCTCGGTCAGGCGCTTGACGTCCTGCATCTGGGTCCGCACCGCCTCGATGAAGGGGTGGCGGTTGCCGAGCTGGGTGCGCAGATCCGCTTCCTTGCTCGCGAGTTCCGCATATTGGCTGCGCAGCCGCTCGATCACCGCGGACTGGATCGCCTCCGGGGCCGTGTCCGGTCCGAAGGCGGTGCCGCGGGCGTCCTTGATCTGCTGCAGCCGGGTGCGCGCCTCCGCCGTGCGGGCGCGGGCGGCCACGATGCGGTTGTTGCTCTCGGCCAGTTGCTGCTCGCTGATGAGCTGGCCGCTCGCCGTGATCAACCCGTTCTCGGCCTTGAATTTTTCGACCTTGTTCTCTGCGACGTTGACGCGCTTGCGCAGGTCGTCGAGGCGCGACGCCATCTCGGCCGAGGCCCGCGAGGCCGCGTCGGCGCGGGCGGAGGTCTGGTCCTTGAGGTAGGCGGCGGCGATGGCGTTGACGATCCTGGCCGCCTTGTCCGGGTTGCCCGCGGTGACCACGACATCCACCACGAAGACCTTGTCGGCCCGCTTCACCGCGAGCCTGCGCCGCAGGGCCCGGACGGCCCGGGCCTCGGCGGCGGCATCGGTGGCGGGGGCAGCGCCTTCGCCCTGGAGAGTGCGCAGGGTCCAGCTGAGGAAGCCGGTGCCGACGCCGCCGAAATCCGGGTCGTCGAGCAAACCGGCATCGCGGGCCGCACGGGTCAGGACCGAATCCGATTCGATCACCCGCGCCTGGCTCTCCACCTGCATCACGCCGCCATCCGGCGCCATGGCGACGGGATTGACGTCGTTGGTGACGATCTGCTTGTCGCGCGGGTCGATGAGGATCTGGGCTGTGGCCGCATAAAGCGGCGGCGCGAGGAAGCCGTAGGCCACCGCGATGAAAGTGAGCAGCGCGGCGGTTCCGAGCACCCAGGCCCGGCGCACGGTGAGGATGCGCCAGAGATCGCCGATCTCGGCGCTCTTGTCGGGCTCGGAGGAGGGCGGCCGGTCGATGCTGGATCGACCGATCCAATCCGCCGCCGCGATGTGTCTGTCGATCTGTGCCATCGGATGCTCGGGCCGTGGCCGGGATACAGCCCGTCCTTCGGATACAGGCATGATCCGACTTTACTGACGATTCACCAACACCCGGGGATTTCCCCGATCTCGGCCCCCTTCGTGTGGGGCATGGTTAGCGAAACATTAAAGTAATCTCGCCGCCGGAGCTTGTTGCCCAGGGCGATGAAGGGTTTCTCAATCGTGATGGTGTAGCGGGACGACATGAGGGGGCGTCCCGCGTCGGACCGATCCCGCCATCCGGTGGCTTTCGGCCTCGGCTTTCGACTGTCCGGGGACCGACGACGATGCGCCTGCGACTGAGGCTGGATGGACGCGCCCCCCGCCGCTGGCATCTCTGCCTTCTGGAACGGCTCGCAGCACTTCCCGGGCTCGAAGTGGAGGTCGACCGATCGCCGGGGCCGGGGGGCCTGCCGGACAATGCCGCGCTGCTGTTTCGCTTGGAGGCCCTGCTGAACCGGCTGTCCCTCGACGGCCTGTCAGCCCCCGTCCCGGCCAGCGCACTCGCCACCTATCCCGAACCCACGGCCGCCGCGTCCTGCATCCTCGATCTCTGCGGCGACGCGGAAGGCGGCCCGACGCGTCCGGTCTGGCGCCTCGGCTTCGACGGGGTGGCGGGCGAGGGCGCGCTTCTCGCCGCGCTTCTCGCCGGCCGCTCTCCCGTGGCGGCCCTTTCGACGGATGGCAGGATCATCGCCTCCGGGCGCTTCGGCGCCGAGGATCGCGGCACCATGCTCACCGCGTTCGAGGACGGGCTGATCCGCAGCATCACGCTCATCGTCGGTGCGCTGTCGGGCGCCCGGCCGCTTCTCCGGGACGGCGTCCCGGTATCGCCCGAGGCGCCCGCCCTGACCGTGAAGACGATCGGCGCCCGCGCCGCGAAGATGGCGGCGCGGCTCGTCGTCCGGCGTCTCTATTACCTCTGCTATCGCGCGCCCCATTGGCGCGTCGGTTGGCGCCGGCTAGCCGGCCCTGATCTCGTCGACCTGCGCGCACATCCCCCGTCCGGCTGGCGCGACCTGGCGGATGACGGCCTGCGCTTCTACGCCGATCCTTTCGGGATCGAGCACGAGGGCCGTACCATCCTCTTCGTCGAGGATTTCCCGCACGCCACGGGCAAGGCGCTGATCTCGGCGGTGGCCTTCGATGGAAACGGCCCGGTCGGAACGCCGGTCCCGGTGCTGGAGGAGCCCTATCACCTGTCCTATCCGTTCGTGTTCGAGCGCGACGGGTCTTTCTGGATGATCCCGGAGAGCTGCGCCAACGGCACGGTCGACCTCTACCGGGCCACGGCCTTTCCGGGCGGCTGGATCAAGGAAGCGACGCTGCTCAGCGGCATCACGGCTAGCGATCCGACCCTGCTGGAGCGGGACGGCCGCTGGTGGATGTTCGCGACGGTGCGCGATCAGGCTGCCGATGTCGGCGGAGGGACGGTTCTCGGCTCCTACCACGACAGCCTGCATCTCTGGTCGGCCCCGGATTTCCGTGGCCCCTGGACGCCGCATGCGCGCAACCCGGTCCTCATCGACATCGCCTCCGCGCGGCCGGCGGGACGCATCGTCGAGCGGGACGGCGCCCTGATTCGCCCGGTCCAGGATTGCCGCCTGGGTTATGGCGAGGCCCTGGCGCTGGCGCGGATCGACCGCCTCGACGACGAGGGTTACGCGCAGACCGTGGAGACGATCCTGCGCTCGGGCCCGCTTTTTCCCGGCACCCGTCTCCACACCCTCAACCGCACCTCGGCCTTCGAGTTCATCGACGGCTCGGCCCGCTCCCCCCGCTGGCGCAGGGGGCGATAGCCTGCCTCAGACGGTCTTCGTGTGCCCGATCGTCGGTCCGCGCGGCTTTGCGAAGGCCGTGCGCAGCAGGTGGAGGGCATGCAGGCCGTAACGGCCGACGCGGTTGCGCAGGCGCCGCAGGGTCCATACCGCACCGCTGCCGACCGTGATCTGGCGGGCATAGAGGCTCGCCTGGAGGCATTGCCGGTCGGAAGTCTGCTTGATCGGGTCGGCGTAGAACTCGGCGATCTTGTCCTTGCCCATCCCCGGCGTGGCGAACCAGCGCGGCAGGTGCTCGGAGCAGAGCCGGTCGACATCGGTGAGCACCTTGCCGATCCCGGTCCCGGGGATCGGGCAGGGAGTCAGGAAGGCGTCTCCCAGGAGCACGACCCCGTCGCGTTCCGCATCGGCCGCCTGGACGACGTCGATGGGGCGCATCTCCACCGGGCCCGTGACGGTGAGGTCGGGGCAGAGGCGGGCGAGGCCGGGCATGGCCCGCCTCATCAGCGCCTCGGGCGATTTGCGGAACTCCTTCACCCAGGGATCGGAGAGCGCGCGGTAGACGAAGAGATTGGCCCGCATCGTCGCGCCGATGGGAAAGAGCGTGACATAGGCCACCGACGTGTCCGCGCCCTCGCCGTAATAGGTGAGGGATTCGAAGCCGAAGGACGAGGGCGGGGCCGCCATGTCGAAGCCGAAGCACAGGGAGTGCTTCTCGCTGATCATGGTCCTGCCGATGCCGACCTTGCGCCGGAGCACGTCACCGAGGCCGGTGGCCAGAAGCACCAGCCGCGCGGTGCGCACGCTGCCATCGGCAAGGGTGACCGTCTGCCGTTCCGGGCCGGTCTCGATTTCAGCCACGCGCCCGATCACCAGGGGCGAGGAGGCGGGCAGGGCGCCGCGCAGGTCGTTGATGAGGGGCGTGTAATGGACGCCGTATTCGCGCACGGCATGGCGCGAGACCAGATGGCCGAAGCGCGTGACGCAGACCTCGTCCACCGGCGTCGTCACGGCCCGCGCCAGTTCGCCGAAACCGAGCTTCTCGAACAGGTCCATCTGCGGCACGCCGAGCTTCTCCGCCCGGAAATCGGGGGGATAGACCGCGTGAGTGTCGATGATCGCCGCGTCGTAACCGGCCCTGGTAAGCGCAATGGTCGCGGTGGTCCCGGCGAGGCCCGCGCCGATGACGATGACGTCGTGGTGGATCTCAGACATCCAGAACCTCCCGCCCGAGCCCGAATGGGCCGCCTCTCCTCCGCCCGTGAGTCCGCCGTGCCATCTTGGCACGCATTCGCGGCGCAGGCGGGTCGGGACGACCTTTGGTAGCAGGGCATATGCCGCCCGCTCCGTCCCGTTCAAGGTGCGCCGCCGGTCTAAAGAATCCGTGCGGTTAACATTGCCGTTTCGAGTCGGGCCGGCAAGTTACGTCGGCAAATTGAGCCGCGCGCGAAGACCATGGAAGCTTCCGCGGTCGAGACGAAGCGTGCCACCATAGAGTTCGGCCAGTTCCGTGGTGATCGACAGGCCGAACCCGTGGCCGGGTACGGTCTCGTCCAGGCGATTGCCGCGCCCGAGAACTCCGGCGGCCGCCTCCGCGTCGAGGCCCGGCCCGTCATCCTCGACCGTGATCGTGACGCCCCGTTCGTTGAGCGCGGCGGCGATCCGGACCCGCGCCCGGCACCAGCGGCAGGCATTGTCGATGAGGTTGCCGAGCATCTCGTCGACGTCCTGGCCGTCGCAGGCCACCGCGATGCCGTCCGCCACCTCCACGGAAAAGGCGATGCCCTTCTCGGCATAGAGCCGCGCGAAGGTGGAGCGGAGATCGGCCACGGGTGCGGCCAGCGCCGTCCTCTCGCGGGTGGCCCCGCCCAGAGCCGCCGTGCGGGCGCGGCGCAGATGATGGCGGATCTGCCCATCCATGCCCGAAACCAGAGTCCTAAGCCGGCCGTCGGGGTCGCGCTCCCCGTCCCGTAGCGCCATGGTCAGGGTCGCGAGCGGCGTCTTCAACCCGTGGGCGAGATTGGCCACATGGGTGCGCGCCCGTTCGAGATTCGCCGCGTTTTCGCTCAGCAGCGCGTTCACCTCGCGCACCAGGGGGCGGATCTCCGCCGGCTGCGTCTCCGGCACCTGCGCGCGCTCGCCCGCGCGAACCTCGGCGAGGTCCCGGCGAAGGCGCTCCAGCGGCCGGAGGCCGAGGCGCACTTGCGCGACGAGGCTGGCGAGAAGGCAGAGGCCGAGCACGGCGAGGATCAGCGCCAGGGTGAGACTCGCCTCGCGGACGGGGCCGCGCAGGGCCGCCATGGGCGCGGAGGCGACGATCGTCGCCGGGCCGGCCGATCCTTCGTCCGGCAGGGCGAGGATGCGCAGGATCACCGGGTTGCCCCAGGGATCAACGGCGTCCGCCGGGCGGGGACGGTCGCGGTGGCGCCCGCCGCCATCCGGGCGGTCATCTTCGGGGACGGTGAGGTCGCGGCCTTCCAGGGAGCCGGAGCGGAGGATCGCGTCGCCCTGCCGGACCTGCCAGGACCAGCCCGACCGGTCGCGGTCGAAGGGCGGTCCGTCGAGGTTGCGCCCGAGCGCGAGACGGCCGTCGCGTCCCCGCTCGAGACTCGAGGCGATGGCGACGATCTGGCTGTCGAGGCGGCTGTCGATCTGGCCGCGCACGAAGCGGTGCAGGATGAAGCCGATGGCGACTCCCGCCACCACGAGCGCCGCGGTGACGAGGACGAGGGCGGCGAGGATCAGCCGCCGCTGCAGGGAGCCGCGATGCGCATGAGGCGGCCCGTGGGGAGGTCGCGGCGGGGTCATGGCGCCTCCCCCGGCAGGAGCTGGTAGCCGTGGCCGCGCACGCCTTCGATCCTGGCCGGCGCGATCTTGCGACGCAGGCGCGTGATGATGACCTCCACCGAGTTCGAATCGACCTCCGCATCGCCGTCATAGACCCGCTCTATCAATTGGCCACGGGGCACGACCCCATCCTTGCGCAGGATGAGGCAGGAGAGCACCCGCCATTCGAGCCCGGTGAGCTTCAGGGGCAGTCCGTCCCGCTCGAACGTGCCGAGGCCGGCGTCGTAGACGAGAGGCCCGCAGACGACCCGGTTGGCCCCGTGCGCCGAGGCGCGGCGCACCAGGGCGCGCAGGCGGATGACGAGCTCCTCCACGCGGAACGGCTTCACGAGATAATCGTCCGCCCCCGCCTTGAAGCCCGCGACCTTGTCGCTCCAGCCATCCCGCGCGGTGAGGATCAGGACCGGCACGGTCCGCCCTGCGGCCCGCCAGGCCTGGAGCACCGAGACGCCGTCGCGCTTGGGCAGGCCGAGATCGAGCACCACGGCGTCGTAGGTCTCCGTTTCGCCGAGATGCTGGCCGTCCTCGCCGTTGACCGCGTGGTCGAGGGCGAAGTTCTCGGCGCGCAGGGCCTTGGCGATCTCGGCCGCGAGCGCCGCATCGTCCTCCACCAGAAGGAGCTTCATCGGAATCCGTATCCTTGGGGATGCAGGGGCAACCCCGGCGCCTACGCGCCGCGCTTTAACCGGGGCTGAACCGCGCGGTTCAGATCGGGTTGGAGGGGCGAGCCTAGAACGGCGTCAACCCGAGAGGGGATCCGCTTTTCCAGGACATCGACACCATGACGACCGAGACAACCATCGACGGAACCGCCACCGAGATGCCGAGCCCCGCCGCCCCGCGCCGCTCGCGCCGCGGCTGGATCGTCGGCGCCATCGCCGCTCCCCTCGCTTTCGGAGCCGTCGGCCTTTCCCTGGCGCAGAATTCCGGCGTGACCCTCACCCCCGTCGCGCCGGTCACCATCGCGCAACTCACCCCCTCCGGAGCCATCGCCGCCAAGGGCGACGTCGCGGAAATCTTCGGCAACAAGTTCATCCTGCAGGACGGCTCCGGCCGCGCCCTGGTCGAGACCGGCAAGCAGGGCGAGGGCGGCACGCTCGTCACCAAGGGAGAGGCAGTCACGGTGCAGGGCCGCTTCGAGAACGGCTTCCTCCACGCCACCCTCCTCACCCGGGCCGATGGCAAGACGGTGGTGCTCGGTCCGGCACGCGGCCCGAAGCCCGGTGGCCTCGACTGGGCGAAGGACAAGGTCGGCCTCGGCCCCGAGATCGATGCACCCGCGCTCACCGCGAAGGTCGAGGCGGCCGGCTATTCCGACATCCGCGTCACCGGGAGCGGCCCGCGCCATCTCGACATGGCGGCCAAGGGCCAGGACGGGCGCGAGCGCCTGCTCCATGTCGGGTTCGACGGCGACATTCGCGAGAAGCGCAGCTTCTGACGATGACATTTCCCTCCCTCGGACCTCCGGGGGAGGGCTTGAGGCCTTCTCCATCATCGGGATCGACGACAATGCCAAAGACCGCGACCGCCACTGGAATCGTCTGGGCCGTCTTCGGCCATCGCCTCGCGCTGGAGGGGAACGGCACGAGGAGTCTCGCCGATCTCGGTCCCAAAGCGGTGTCGGAAGGGATGCCGAGGGTCGGCGACACCGTCACCGTCGAGGGCGAGGTCACGCCCTGCGAGATCAAGGTGTCCCGCCTCGTCCTCGCCGACGGCGCGGTGCGCATCATCGCGCGGCCGGAAAAGGGGCACGGCAAGGGCGATCCGGACACGGCGCTGCGCCTCGTCCGCGATGCCGGCTACCGCGTCGAAGGACCGCCGGTTCGCAAGCCGAGGCATTTCGAGATTCGCGGCATCCGGGACGGAGAGACCTTCGACGTCCATGTCCATGACGACCACGGGATCCGGAAAGAAAAGCGTATCGCGGTCTAGAAGCCGAGTATTCCACATACCGAATACACTGCTGATCTTGTCTGCCGTGCCGGGGCTTCGACGCTCACGCAGAATTCAATCCCCGCCGAGGAACCTTCATTTCCGGCTGGGGTTTGCCGCTCCGATCGACCCGAGGCCTTGGCTCCCGAGCCAGTGACACGCGCCGATCGGTCCCCTTCATGACATGCTTCGAAAGATCGATCGGATGACGAGCGTGCCCGCCGCCGACCAGGATCGGGGTCGCGCCCCGTCGCAGCGGACGCTGCGCGGGCTCGATGCCCTCAACTTCTTCCTCGCCGACGTCCGTGACGGGCTCGGCCCCTATCTCGCCATCTATCTCATCGCCGTGCGCGGTCCCGACCAGGGCTGGAACGAGGCGACGACCGGCATGATCATGACGATCGCCGGCATTGCCGGACTGATCGCGCAGACGCCGGCCGGGGCACTGATCGACCGGACCAACCATAAGCGCGCCATCGTCATCGCCGGGGCGCTGGCGGTGACGGCGAGCTGCCTGCTCCTGCCCTTCGTCAGCAATTTCTATCTGGTGGCCGCGACCCAGTCCGTCGCCGGTATCGCCGGGGCGGTGTTCCCGCCGGCGCTCGCCGCGATCACCCTCGGCGTGGTGGGGCCGAAGATGTTCTCCAAGCGCATCGGCCGCAACGAGGGCTTCAACCATGCGGGCAACGCGGTCTCGGCGGCCATCGCCGGCTCGACGGCCTATTTCTTCGGACCCATCGTGGTGTTCTGGCTGATGGCCGTGCTCGCGGTGCTGAGCGTCGGGGCCATGCTGATGGTGCCGGCCAAGGACATCGACGACGACCTCGCCCGAGGCCTCGACGAGACGGCGGGGGAGGGCGGCGAACAGGCGTCCGGGATCAAGGCCCTGCTGCAGAACCGCACACTGATGCTGTTCGCCCTGCTGGCCGCGATCTTCCACCTGTCCAACGCGGCGATGCTGACCTCGGTGGGCCAGCTGCTGACCAAGCTGTCCGGCAAGGAGAGCGCGACTTCGCTCATCTCGGTCTGCATCGTGGCCGCGCAGTTCGTCATGGTGCCGGTGGCGGTCTTCGTCGGCGCCAAGGCCGACGCGATCGGGCGCAAGCCGATCTTCCTCGTGGCCTTCGGCGTGCTCGCCATCCGGGGCGTGCTCTACACCTTCTCGGACAACCCGTTCTATCTCGTGGCCGTCCAACTTCTCGACGGGATCGGAGCCGGCATCTACGGGGCGCTCTTCCCCATCGTCGTCGCCGACCTGACCCGAGGTACCGGACGGTTCAACGTCTCCCAGGGGGCCGTCGCGACGACACAGGGGCTCGGCGCCTCTTTCTCGGCGACGCTGGCCGGTCTCATCATCGTGTCGGCGGGCTATTCGACGGCGTTCCTGGTCCTGGCCGGGATCGCGGCGGCGGGGTTCGTCCTCTACCTCGTGGCCATGCCGGAAACCTACGGGTTCGAGCCGCCGAAAACGGCCTCGAAGCCGCCGAACTCCGGCGGGTCGGAGCCGATGGCGGTCTCCCCCGCCTGACGCGGCATCCGGCGGCGCCGAAAGGCTCCGATGCCACCGGTTGCCGTAGGCTCGACATCCTCTTCGTCACCCCGCCGGTCCGGAACCGGCCGGGCGCTGCGGAAGACGTGCCCTACAGCGAGATTCGACATGACAGCCCCAGCGAGCGGACGGGACGACATCCTCGCCTTCGCCCATATCGGCGACCTGCACCTCACCGAGGCGCATCTCGACAACGCCCGGGACTTCCTCGCCATCGTCGCGCAACTCAACGCGGTCGAGGGGCTCGATTTCGCGTACCTGCCCGGCGATAACGCCGATAACGGCCTGCCCTATCAATATGCCCTCGTCCGCCAGGGACTGGCGGGCCTGTCGCTCCCCGTCCATGTCGTCACGGGGGATCACGACCTGGAGAGCGGCGGTCTCGAAGCGTTCTATGCCGGCCTCGGAGCACGGCGACTTCCCTACGCCATCGACGTCTCCGGCATCCGCTGCCTGTTCCTCGACATGTGCGGCCCGGGAACGGGCGGACCGGATTTCCGTCTCGGCGATGCCCAGCTCGTCTGGCTGGAGGGTGAGATCGAGATGGCCGAGCGCGACGGCCTCGACTGCGCGCTGTTCATGCACAGCTACCCCGCCGACCTGATGGGCGACGGCGAGGCCTCACGCGTCGGACACCTCGTTTCGAACTCCCGCGTGCGGCTCGTCGAGATCGGCCACACCCATTACAATGAGCTCGCCAATGACGGCCGGACCATCTTCGCGGCCACGCGCTCCACCGGTCAGATCGAGGAGGGACCCGTCGGCTATGCCATCGCCGCCATCGATCGCGGTGTGGTGAGCTGGCGCTTCAAGGAGCTGGCCGAGCCCTGGCCCTTCGTCCTCGTCACCGCCCCCGCCGATCGGCGCCTCGCCCATGACGACGGGCACCGGGTGCGCGACACGGTGGAGGTGCGGGCGATCGTCCTCGGCGCCTCGCCCGTCACCGCCTGCGAGGTCAGCGTCGATGGCGGGCCGTGGCAGGCGATGACCCGCGCCGACGGCGACCGGCGCTACCGGGCGTCGATCCCCTGGGACGCGGCGGCGTGCCGTCTCACCGTGCGGGCCTCGGATGCGGCCGGGGGCACGGGGCGGGACGTCGTCGAGCCGGCCACAGACGGGTTCCGGTTGCCGGTCTCGAAGGGAATCGGCAGCGACGCGGATTCCATCGGCGCCTGGCCCGAAAAGGGCCTCCTCGGTACCCAGCTCGGACCCAACCGGAACGGCCGGCACTGGTAGCCGTCCCGCCGCTTCTCCGCCCCTGACAGGATTTCGCCCTCCCATGTTCGCACTCCCCGTGACGCCGCATTTGGCGACCTGGATCATCGCCGGACTGGCGACCCTCGGAGTCATCACCCGGCCTTTCGCCTGGCCGGAGGCGGTCTGGGCCGTGCTCGGTGCCGGGGCGCTGCTGGTGCTGGGCTTGATCTCGCCGGATGCGGCCTGGGACGGCGTGCGCAAGGGGACGGACGTCTACCTGTTCCTCGTCGGCATGATGCTGCTCGCCGAGATCGCCAGGAAGGAGGGCCTGTTCGACTGGCTCGCCGGCATCGCCGTGCGCCAGGCCAAGGGGTCGGCGACGCGCCTGTTCCTGCTGGTCTACCTCGTCGGCACCGTGGTCACGGTGTTCCTCTCCAACGATGCCTGCGCCGTCGTGCTGACGCCGGCGGTCTATGCCGCGGCCAAGGCGGCGGAGGCAGAGCCGCTGCCCTACCTCTTCATCTGCGCCTTCATCGCCAACGCGGCGAGTTTCGTTCTGCCGATCTCGAACCCGGCCAACCTCGTCGTCTACGCCGCGCACATGCCGCCGCTGCCCGAATGGCTCGCGCGCTTCGCGCTGCCTTCGGTCCTGGCCATCCTCGCCACCTACATCGTCCTGCGCCTGACCCAGAACTCCGTGCTCCGGCGGCAATTGCTCGCCAGGGACGTCGAGGCGACGCCGCTCTCGGGCACCGGCAAGGTCGCCGGCCTCGGGATCGTCGCCACCGCCGGGGCCCTCATCGCCGCCTCGGCCTACGATCTCGAACTCGGCCTGCCGACCTTCGTCGCCGGGCTCGCCACCACGCTCCTCGTCCTCGCGATCAAGCGCGGCGGTGCGGTGGAGGTCGTCAAGGACGTGTCCTGGGGCGTCCTGCCCCTGGTGGCCGGGCTGTTCGTGCTGGTGGAAGCCCTAGAGAAGACCGGCGTGCTGACCCTGGTCGCGGATCACCTCAAGCGGGCGGCGCAAGCCTCGCCCGATGCAGCGGCCTGGGGCGGCGGAACGCTGGTGGCGGTGCTCTCCAACCTCGTCAACAACCTGCCGGCCGGCTTGATCGCGGGCGCGGCGGTGCAGCAGGCCGACGTGTCCGAGAAGGTCGCCGGGGCGATCCTCATCGGCATCGATCTCGGCCCCAACCTGTCGGTGACCGGATCCCTCGCCACCATCCTGTGGCTCACCGCCATCCGCCGCGAAGGCGAAGATGTGGGCTTCTGGCGCTTCCTCAAGCTCGGCCTGCTGGTGATGCCGCCGGCCCTGATCCTCGCCCTGGCCGGCCTGCTCCTTCTGCCCTGATTCCCCCTTCGCTCCGAGGACGACCCGACATGAACGCGGCCCTGCTCTATCCCTTCATCCTCATCGCCGGCGCGCTCCAGGCGGCGGGCAATTCCATGAACGCGCGCCTGCGCGTGGCCCTCGTCAATCCGTGGCTGGCGGCCTCCGTCTCGTTCTCGCTCATCGTCTTCGTCTTCGTCACGCTGTTCGTGGTGATGCCGACGCCGCTGCCCAGCCTGGAACAGCTCGGCGGCATGCCGTGGTGGGCGCCGTTGGGCGGGCTCGCCGGAGCGGTGGCGGTGTTCGGGGGCCTCGCCTTCGTCGACAAGGTCGGGGCCGGGCCGTTCAACGGGCTGCTCATCACCGCCAACATCCTGACGTCGCTGGCCATCGATCATTTCGGCTGGCTCGGCATGCAGGCGAACCCGCAGGGGCTGCTGCACCTCCTTGGCGGTGGCCTGATGGTGGCCGGCATCGTTCTCATCGCCCGGTTCTGAACCCGGCCGGCCCACCGCATCGACGGAAGATCCCACGCTCATGACCGGCCCCCTGTTCTATCCCTTCATCCTCGTCGCCGGCGCCCTCCAGGCCATCGGCGTCACCATGAATGCGGCGCTTCGCGGCGCGCTCGTCAATCCCTGGCTCGCGGCGGCGGTCTCGTTCCTGCCCATCGTCTTCGTCTTCGTCGCGATGCTGGCGATCCGGCCGGTCCCGCTCCCGACCCGCGACGACCTTGCGGGCATGCCGTGGTGGGCGCCTCTGGGCGGAATCGCGGGGGCGGTGGCGGTGTTCGGCGGCCTGCTCTTCGTCGACAAGGTAGGGGCCGGCGCCTTCAACGGGCTGCTCATCACCGCCAACCTGCTGACGTCGCTGGCCATCGACCATTTCGGCTGGCTCGGGATGCCGAAGCACCGCGCCGGCAAGGCACGGATCGCGGGTGCCGGGCTGATGGTGGCCGGAATCGTCCTCATCGCGGCGTTTTGACGGGGACATCCACCGGGATTTACCTGCGCGACCACCGCGAGTCCTTGCCAGGGTTCGCTTTTTGGTGCCCGGACGTGCTATGTCCCGGCGATCCCGCCTGAAGCCGGTCCCGTGCGAAGGGTGTGTGGATCACCCTTCCTCGCCGCCGACCGCGGATTTTCACATCCGCCGGCACTCGTCTCGATCGTCGACATGATGCGCCGCGCGAGCGGGCACGAGCGGTTCATCCGCCGCTGCCGCCTCCGCCCCGGCGAATGATGCGGTCGATGCGCGGGCAGCGAGGCGAGGGGAGCCAGGAAGGACGACGATGAGCGACGAAACCGACGCCAGGACCCGGTCCGAAGAGCGCGCCGAGCGCGCGGAGCGGATGGCCAAGGAAGGCGCGCAGGCGATGGCGGAGCATCTGCAATCGGTGAAGGAGATCGACGAGCGCACCGTGAAGCTGCGCGCCCTTCGCCTCGCCAAGGAAGCCGCCGATGCCGCGGAGAAGGCTGCCGCTCCCGCGCCGGCCCCCAAGCGCAAGCGCTCCGCGAGCTGAGCCAGACAGCCTTACCAGGAAACCGACCCATGGCATTCGATCGGACCCGTCGCGCCAGCGACCCCCGCCAGGCGGCGGAAGCCGCCTTCAAGGCCGCCACCACCAAGGCGCCCGACACTCCCAAACCCGTCGAACGCGCCCCCACCGCGCCGCTCAGCCCGCCCGGTGCCCGCGAGATGGTGTCCCTGCGCCTCGACCGCGCCGTGCTGGAGCATTTCCAGAAGGACGGCCCCGGCTGGCAGGACCGGATCAATGCGGCGCTGAAGGGCATCGCCGGACTGTAGAGGTCGACCGAACTCAAACGGTCCGGCCCAGCTTCGGCAGGCGCTTCTCTCCCGCGCCTATTCCCCCACGCCGAACAGCTTCTCCAGGAAATTCCGGTCGTCCTGGCTCGGCCCGCGGGCGCGCTGGTTGGCGGCGACGCGCGGGGGCGGAGCGGCGGATTGCGGCTCGCCAAGCAGCGCGCCGATGAGGCCTCCCGGTGCGGTGCCGGTGGTGGCGGGAACCTCCGCCGGGGCGCGGTTGCGCCAATGGTTGGCGCCGGGCAGCATCGTCGGAGTCTGGCCCTTGAGGGCCACGGTCATATAGGTCTTCCAGATCTCGCCGGGCAGGTTGCCACCGGAGACCTTCTTGGTGGACTCGCCGTCGTCGTTGCCGAGCCAGACGCCGGTGACGAGGGTCGACGAGTAACCGATGAACCAGGCATCGCGGAAATCCTGGCTGGTGCCGGTCTTGCCGGCGAGGTCCCAGCCCGGAACCTCGGCCTTTTTCGCGGTGCCGGAGACGAAGGTCTCGTGCATCATCGCGTTCATCATCGAGACGGTCTCGGCATTCATCACCCGGCCGAGATTGGTGTCCTTGCGCTGGTAGAGCACCTTGCCCGTCGTGCTTTTCACGTTGGCGATGACGTAGGGGTTCACGCCGGTGCCGCCATTGGCGAAGGCGGCATAGGCGCCCACCATCTCCAGTGGTGTCACTTCCGAGGTCCCGAGCGCCAGGGAGCCGTTGGCCTGCAGCGGCGAGGAGATGCCGAGGCGCTGGGCCGCCTGCACCACCGCCTTCGGGCCGACTTCCTGGCCGAGGCGCACGGCCACGGTGTTGAGCGACAGCGCCAGCGCCTCGCGCAAGGGGACCGGCCCGCGATAGTCGCGCGAATAGTTCTCCGGGTTCCAGCCCTTGATGCTGATCGGCGCGTCGTCGCGCACGGTGTCCGGGGTCAGGCCGCGCTCCACGGCGGCGAGGTAGACGAAGGGCTTGAACGAGGAGCCCGGCTGGCGCTTGGCGGTGGTGGCCCGGTTGAACTGGCTCTGGGCGTAGTCGCGCCCGCCGATGAGCGCCCGGATCGCGCCGTCCGGCCTCATCGAGACGACCGCCCCCTGGGCGACGTTGTAGCGCGCGCCCTTCTGGTTCAGCTCGTCCACCAGCGCCTTCTCGGCCGCGCCCTGGAGGCGGGTGTCGACGGTGGTGGTGACGACGATGTCGGTGTCGAATTTGGGCAGGAAGTCGTCGAGGACGTCCATGACGAGATCGGCCACGTAATTGGCCGAGCCGCCGCCACGGCTGCTCGCCGGCCGCGCCGGTGTCGCCAGCGCCAGCTTCACCTCGGCGGGCTTGGCGAAGCCGAGCTCCTCCATGGCCGCCAGAACCTGGGCCGCGCGCGCCTGGGCGGCGGGCAGGTTGCGGTTGGGGGCGAGACGCGAGGGGGCCTGGACGAGGCCGCCGAGCATGGCGGCTTCCGCCAGCGTCACCGCCTTGGCGGGCTTGCCGAAATAGCGCTGGGCGGCGGCCTCGATGCCATAGGCGCCGGCGCCGAAATAGACCCGGTTCAGGTAGAGTTCGAGGATCTCGTCCTTGGTGTAGCGGTGCTCCAGCCACAGGGCGAGGATCGCCTCCTGGATTTTTCGCGAGGCCGAGCGTTCCGGCGTCAGGAACAGGTTCTTGGCGAGCTGCTGCGTCAGGGTCGATCCGCCCTGCGAGACGCCGCGGCGGGTGACGTTCTGGGCCACGGCGCGGGCGATGCCCACCGGGTCGACGCCGAAATGGCTGTAGAAACGCCGGTCCTCGATCGCCACGAAGGCGCGGGGCAGATAGGGCGGCAGCTCGCCGATGCTGACCACCCGTCCGCCGGTCTCGCCGCGATTGGCGAGCAGCGAGCCGTCGCTGGCCAGGATGGCGATGTTGGGCGGGCGCTTCGGAACGGCGAGCTGGTCGATCGGCGGCAGTTGCGAGGCGTGGTAGGCCACCAGCCCCGCGATGGCGATGACGCCCCACAGGCCGAGCACGAGGGTGCCGTAGAAGAGACCGCCCAGGAACGAGCGCCGGCGCGGCTTGCGAGCCGGTGTCTTGGCCCGCGCCGAGGGGCGCCGGGGGCCTTCGCCCTGGCCGTTGCTGCTCGTCGCGCGTCTGCCCACACCGCCTCCGGCGCGATCGTCGCCGCTGAGCCGCAGGTCGAGGTCGCCGCGCCCACCGATGCGCCCTTCGGGCACGTCGAAGTTCGGCTCCTCCCGCCCGCGTCCCTTGCGTCCGTTCGCCATGCGTTTCGTCTGAACCTGTGAGCGCCCCGCGATCCGAGACGCTCAGGTACCGCACGGTAAATACGGCGGGTTTAAGGGGTCTTAAGCCGAATTATTTTACGGGTCCTTAAGCCGTAGGGGAGGTTGGGGTCGGCTGGATCAGGCTGGGCGTGATCCCAGCCGCTAAGTACCCCCACTTTACTGTATAAAATAGGTTGCGGTACAGCAAAAATAAAATGTCCTGCCATGTGAAAGAGAATTACAGGACTAGAAAAATAGTCATAGTATGAAATCATCTTGTTGTAGTGCGATGACACCCTTAAGCAAGATCGACATATCTGCTCGGCCGTCGCCATCAACGTCGCCGCTTACAATCGTATTTTTGCCAGAATGTTTATAATTAATCGCGCCGACAACAGGCCCTAGTTCAGCGCTTCCTAGAAAATAAAATGCTTGATTTCCGCCAATAGTTGCATTTCCATCGATGGCTTTAACATTGATTTTGTCACCTTCCGAACGATCGAAATCTTCAATAACGTCTCGTTTGGACGCTGAGGTTTTGCTATCAGATAGGGTCGCGTAAAAAAATGTATCAGCGCCCGCGCCGCCAGTTAGTCTGTCCGCGCCGGCGAGACCTTTGACCGAGTTAGCTCCTAAATTTCCCACGATAATATTTGCGATTTCATTCCCGGTTGCATCGAGCGCATCAGATCCTGTTAGGTACAATTGCTCAACGGATTGCCCTTTGACTAGAGAATAAGACACGCTGGAGATCGCGCGGTCCGTGCCACCCTTGTCCACTTCGAAGATTCTATCATCAATATTGTCGATGACGTAGGAATCGTTGCCACCATTGCCGTACATGGCATCAGCACCACCTTTTCCATCGATAGAATTGTCTGAGTCGTTTCCTTCGATGATGTTGGCTAGTGCGTTTCCTTCGCCGTCAATTGCAAAATCGCCAAATAAAGTCAGCTTTTCGACATTCCTACCTAAGACCGTGTCTATCGTCGAAATGACCTGATCGACCCCCTCGTTAGCGTATTCGATCACGGTGACACCCGCATGATCCATTATGTACCTGTCATTGCCAACTCCCCCTGCAAGCCGGTCAGTACCCGCTGCTCCGCCATCAAGGGTATCGTTTCCGGCTTTGCCGAAGAGTTTATTCGACCCGCTGTTGCCTATTATGAAGTTGTCGTACGCGTTGCCTTTCCCAGTAAGATCGTTGGAGCCTGTAAGCGTTAAATTTTCGAAATTTTGGGTAAGAGATATGCTTATCGAAGATTGGACGGTATCGATACCTTCAAGCGCTCTTTCGATATATATAGTATCATTATCATTAATGATATAGTAGTCGTGACCTTTGCCGCCATAAAGTTTATCTTTGCCTCCCCCACTATCGAGAGTATCACCGCCGCTGCTTCCAATGATCGTGTTATCGCCGGTATTGCCGGTAAGTTTTAATCCAATGAATGACGTCGCGGCCCGAAGAATCTCAACGCTCGAGCTAAGAATAAAATCCACGCCGGTTATGGCCGTGTCTTCTCCTTCATCCGTATATTCAAATATAGATGTATTTAAACTATTTACAAAATAGGTATCGTCTCCCTCTCGACCCGAGAAAGAATTATTTCCTGACCCACCTTTGAAGACGTCGGCGCCGGAGCCCCCGATCACGTGATATTTTTCAAAGCCATCGAGTGTGACTCCGGATATCGGCTTGTTGTAAGTCGACGAAAAATCAAGCCTAAGGGTATCTCTGCGATACGAATAATCTAAACTTACTGAGTCAATTCCGTCACCACCAAATAAACGTAAATTATTGTTAGTTAAAATTAAACCGTCTAGCATTACTTCATCGTTTCCATCTCCCCCTAAAACAGTAAAATTATTATCTTTGATAGAGTTTCCTGCAATACTATACACACCTGAGAATATACGTATTGTGTCATCTCCCCCATCGCCGGAAACTCTCAAAGTATTATTTATAATTTCAGTCGAACCTACGATGGAAGATTTTATGCCGATGTTCAACGACAAGTCGTCGTTGTCGGCCCCTCCAGAGATGGCAACGCGGTTTTCTTTTACAGCGGATGAATATCCTATAACCTTTAAACTCGCGGAGATGCTGCTATAAATATGATCTTCACCTGCTCCGCCTTCCAAAGTTAGTATATTTCCCTCAATAACTGAATCCCTTCGTCCGGTACCGTAGCCTTCCGCCGTAATATAAGCACTAATATAATCGTTTCCGTTTTCACCTAATGCGACGATATTGTTATCTGAAATTTCAAGGGCTAATATGTCTGTGACGTTAAGTATTCTTTCGTCCAGCAAGACCGCGATCCTATCCGCTTCGCTTCCTCCGAGCATTTTTAGATCTTGATTGACCGCTCCCGAGCCGAAGGCATTAGACAAAGTGTCCGCACCGTCGCCGCCCATAATTCGACCGCCGCCTGTTCCACCGTCGAGGACATCGGCTTCCGCGCCTCCAATCAGGGTGTCGTGACCGGAACCTGTCGTGACAGACAATTTTTCTATACTTGATAAGGAGACCCCGAGATTTTCTGTATGATAGCTGTTCATGCCTGTTTGAGCAAAAATCACATTTGCGACTCCCGCATACCTGAACTCGGCGGTGTCGTGTCCGTCGCCGCCTTCGACAACGATCGAGTTCGATGAAAGATCGCCGACATTATTAATGAGCACCTTAAATGAATCGTCGCCTGACCCGCCATCCAATTCAAATAGATTATCCTTTATTGAGCTATATTGAAGCGACCCTGTAAGGGTAAAGTTAATCTCGTCTCTCCCATCCTCTGCAAGGAGGCGTATTTTATTATTGATTAAGTTTGTAATACTTGGCAGTCCTGAGGCTGCATCGCGTGTCGAATCAGAATATGCTTCCACGCGATACCAGATTTTATCATTACCTGCTCCGGCATTGTATAAAACGTTACTATCAACAATAGTTGCCGTCGCTCTTTTCAGCGGAAGGCCTGGATATTCAACAGTCAATGCTTGGGCAACCAGCGACCCGTCAAAGCTGTCGTCCTTTGCGCTGGTGCGTATTTGGACAGTGCTGCCTTTCAGAATCGATGATATAATGGCGTCCTTAGTTGAATTTCTATATTGCCAAGCTAGGCTGGAAATATCGCTGCCAAAACCGTAGCCATATCCAGGATCATTGATAATATCGGTGCCGCCAGTTGCTTCGTAAGTCCCATAGTGGCTCTCTAATTTGATTTCGCTTCTATAATTTTTTACAGACATTGAACTGCAGCCCTCTTCTATTTATATGGCCTATGAGTTTTAAATTCTGCGGCAGTCGCAAATTTAACTTGCGACCAGAATCAATTAAGGCTGTGTATAGCTGAGATGTTGGGGTGTATCAATAGTTAAAAAAAGAATGTAATTTGGTCGATTGATTTGTGTATTTGTGTAAAAAATTATTTAAAGTCAGTAAATTATAAACTATTTTTATATTTAAAGATGTATTACGGCATTCAATAGCACAATGCTATGGGGGTGGGGGTAAGTTCTTTCAATGTAAACAGCACTTTTTTCTAGAATATCTCTTGAATAACATCGCTCATCCAGCCGGCTTAGCCCCGTGCGGTCAAGAACCGGATCGCACCAACGGTGCATCCTGTCTGTCCTACGATTTTCATCCGGCGTTCGCTAGCAGAAGACGACTATCTCATTGTGCGTTTTCAGAAACGATCGGTTTCCATCGTTTCTATTCCCTCCCGGACACGGATGCCCGATGATGCTCTCGAAGCGGACATGCCGGGTTTCTTCAAGACCCGGCGCCGGGAGCGAGCGTATGTCCCCGCCCAACCGCGTGGACCGGAATGCCCGCCTCGCACACCGCAAGAGACGTCGATCTGACCAAGCAGAAGGGAAACGGGCGATGAGCTGGCACGGTGCGGACGACCCGGTTCCGGGCGATCGTTTTTCCTGCAACGCGATCAAGACCCTGATCGTCCCGCGCTCGCGGGATCTCGGCTCGTTCTCCGTGCGGCGGGCCCTGCCGTCGACGGAGTGCCGGATGGTCGGCCCGTTCATCTTCTTCGACCAGATGGGGCCGTCGGAGTTCCTCCTCGGCCAGGGCATGGACGTACGGCCGCATCCGCATATCGGCCTCTCCACGGTGACCTACCTGTTCGACGGCGAGATCATGCACCGGGACAGCCTGGGCACCGAACTGCCGATCCGCCCCGGCGAGCTCAACTGGATGACGGCCGGCCGCGGCATCACCCATTCGGAGCGGACCGGCGCCGGGCTGCGCCGGACCGGCTCGAACCTGTTCGGCATTCAGGCCTGGGTCGCGCTCAGCGGCAAGGACGAGGAGACCGCCCCCGCCTTCGAACATTACGATGCGGATGCGCTGCCAATCCTCACCGGCGAGGGCAAGATCGTCCGGCTGATCGCCGGCGAGGCCTTCGGCGCCAGGTCGCCGGTGCGGACGTCGAGCCCGATGGTCTATGCGGACGTGACGCTGGACGCCGGCGCGGTCCTGCCCCTCGACCCGACCTATGACGAGCGCGCGATCTACACCGTCTCCGGCGCCATCGACATTGCGGGCGACGGGTTCGGCCCCGGACAGCTCCTCGTGTTCAATCCCGGCGACCGCATCAGCGTGAGGGCGACCGAGGCCGCGCGCTTCATGGTGCTCGGCGGCGAGCCCATGGACGGGCCGCGCCATCTCTGGTGGAACTTCGTCTCCTCGCGGCCGGAGCGGATCGAGCAGGCCAAGGAGGACTGGCGCCAGGCCCGTTTCGACACCGTGCCCGGCGAATCCGAGTTCATCCCCTTGCCGGAATCACCCCCGCCCGTGCGCTATCCGTAGAGATGCGCGAGACCGGTGCGGGGCCGATGGGGTCTCGCCCGCGAATCCCTTCCGAGAGGACATATCGACATCATGGCCGTTGAAGCATCCGGTGCCGCGAGCGAACTCGTGCAGGTCGTGGCGCTGCTCGCCGCCGGCGTCGTCGCGGTGCCGGTGTTCAAGCGGATCGGCCTCGGCTCGGTCCTCGGCTACCTCGTGGCGGGGCTCGCCATCGGCCCGTTCGGGCTCGGCCTGTTCTCCGATGCCCACGCCATCCTGCACGTGGCGGAACTCGGTGTGGTGATGTTCCTGTTCATCATCGGGCTGGAGATGGAGCCGTCGCGGCTCTGGGGCATGCGGCGCGAGATCTTCGGGCTCGGCCTCGCCCAGGTCGGCGTCTGCATCGCGGCGCTCATGCTCGTCGGCATCGCCATGGGGTTCTCGCCCGCCATCTCGTTCGTGGCCGGCACCGGCTTCGTCCTCACCTCCACCGCCATCGTCATGCAGCTGCTCGAGGAGCGGGGATCGCTCTCGACGCCGAAGGGCCAGCGCATCGTGGCGATCCTCCTGCTCGAGGACCTCGCCATCGTGCCGCTCCTCGCCATCGTGGCGCTTCTGGCCCCCGGCGGGCAGGCGACCGGCACGATGGAGCGCCTCTCCGGCATCGGCATCGCGTTGGGGTCCGTGGCCGCCCTGGTGGCGGCCGGGCGCTGGCTGCTCAACCCGCTGTTCCGCTTGCTGGCCGCCTCCAAGGCCCGCGAGGTGATGACGGCGGCGGCTCTCCTGGTCGTGCTCGGCTCCGCTCTCGCCATGCAGCTCGGCGGGTTGTCCATGGCCATGGGCGCGTTCCTGGCCGGCGTCCTCCTCTCGGAATCGAGCTTCCGGCACCAGCTGGAGGCCGATATCGAGCCGTTCCGGGGCATCCTGCTCGGCCTGTTCTTCCTCGGCGTGGGCATGTCCCTCGACCTCACGGTCATCGCCGCGAACTGGGCGCTCATCCTCACCGGTGTCGTCGCCTACATGGTGGTGAAGAGCGTCGTCATCTACGCCGTCGCCCGCCTCCTGCGCGCCTCGCATCCCGAGGCGATGGAGCGTGCGGCCCTGATGGCGCAGGGCGGCGAGTTCGCCTTCGTGCTCTACGCCGCCGCCGCGAGCGCCGGCATCATCGACGGCACCACCAACGCCATTCTTACGGCGACGATTATCCTCTCCATGGCCGTCACGCCCCTGATGGTGATCGCCTTCGACCGCCTAGGCCCCAAGGCCTCGGTCTCGACGGAGGGCGTCGAGGTGCCGGAGAATCTCGTGGGCAGCGCCCTCATCATCGGCTTCGGCCGTTTCGGGCAGGTGGTGAGCCAGCCGCTGATCTCGCGCGGCTGCTCGGTGTCGATCATCGACACCAACCCCGCCTATATCCGCGTCGCCGAGCAATTCGGCTTCAAGGTCTATTACGGCGACGGCACCCGCCTCGACATCCTGCACGCGGCCGGCGCCGCCACGGCACGGGCGATCCTGATCTGCATCGACGACCGCGAGGCCGCCCGGCGCATCGCCGAACTGGCCAGGGCCGAGTTCCCCCTCGTCCCCGTCCTCGCCCGTGCCCGCGACCGCGAGCACGCGATCGAGCTCATCCATGCCGGTGTCGCCTACCAGCTCCGGGAGACGCTCGAATCGGCCCTGGCCTTCGGCGAACAGGCGCTCCTCGCCATCGGCGACGAGCCGGACGCGGCCACCGCCGTCATGGCCGAAGTCCGCCGCCGCGATGCCGAGCGCCTCGACATGGAGACCGTGGGCGGGATCTATGCCGGGCGCGACCTCATCCGGGGAAACGCGGCGGAGGCCTGAGGCGCGGCGCCTCACACCTCCGGCGGCGCGTCGGGATTGCCCTCGTGGCGGTCGCGCTGCGCGGCGGCGCGCGCGAGGAGGAGCAGCGTCACCGGCGTGGTCACGGTGAGGAACACGCCGATCAGGGCGTCGCGCAGGACGAGGCGGCCCTCGATCAGAGACAGGAGCAGCATCGAGCTCATGAGGATCAGCGCCATGCCGAGGGTCGCTCCCAAAGTGGGAGCATGGACGCGCTCGTAGAACGTCCGGAGGCGGATCAGGCCGAAGGCGCCGGTGAGCGAGAACCCCGCGCCGACGATGGCGAGCGCCACCACCAGCCACGCGGCCCAGACGGGCAGTTCGGTGCCGTTCACTGGATCACCTCGCCCTGCATCAGGAACTTCGCCAGCGCCACGGTGGCGGTGAAGCCGATCATGCCGAGGATCAGGGCCGCCTCGAAATAGAGGCCGCTGCCGGTGCGCATGCCGTGGACCACCACCGCCAGCATGCCGTTGAGGTAGAGGGTGTCGAGGCCGAGGATACGGTCCTGCGCGCGGGGGCCGCGCAGCATCCGCCATGCGGCGAGCGCCATGGCCAGAACCAGCATCCCCTGGGCGAAGCCGAGCCCCCAATCGAGAACGGTGTTGGCGCTCATGCGAAGTACCTCATGGGGCGAAGAAAATCATGGGGCGAAGATCTGCATCAGGGGGCGCTCGTAGCGCTCCTTCACCCGCCGCACCCATTCCTCGCCATCCGTGTAGTCGAGCACGTGGATGAGCAGGCAGCCTGTATCGGAATCGTACTGGACCCAGAGGGTGCCGGGCGTGCCGGTGAGGATGATCGACAGAACCGCGATCCCGAACGGCTCGCGCATGTCGAGGGGGATCGTGACGAAGCCGATCCGCCGCTCGCCCCGGCGCAACCCGAGGATGATGCGGGCGACGTCGATGTTCGAGCGCACCATGTCGTAGAGCACGATCCCGGCGAGCCGCGCGAGGGCGCCGGGCGCGCGCACCCGTACCGAAGGGGGCCGCAGCGCCAGCATGACCGCGGGAACCGTGAGGCCGATCGACAACGCCAGCAGGACGTTGCCCGGTGAGAGCGGCGCGTTCAGCAAGAGCCAGGTCGCGGCGAGGCATGCTGACAGGATGGGGTAGGGCAGGAGACGGCTCACGATCCACCGCCTTCCCGCGACGGCCCGAGGACGGCGCGAACGTAATCCTGCGGCTGGGCCAGCCAGCGCACGGTCTCGTCGGCATAGGCGAGGGCCGGGCCGCCCCAGAGGGCGAGCGCCACACAGGCGGCGAGCAGGCCGGCGAGGGCGGTGAATTCCGAAAGGCGCAGGACCGGCGGCGGGTCGTCGCTCGGAACCCAGAGGTTCTTGATCCCGAGCCGCACCATCGGCATCAGCGTGGCGAAGCTCGACAGGGTCAGCGCTGTGATGAGCCACCAGGCGGACGCGGTCATCGTGCCCGTGGTGAGCCCCGTGAAGATCGCGAGCTTGCCGACGAAACCGGAGAGCGGGGGAACCCCCGCCAACATCAGCGTGCAGATGAGGAAGCCGCTCCCGAGGAGCGCCACCGCAGCGGGGATCGCCCGGCCGATCTCGGTGGCGTCGGCATCGTCGAACGGGTCGCGGTACTCGTCGGCGAAGACGGCCTGGGCGGCCTCCAGCGGGTCGCGGCCGCGCTGCAGGATTTCGGCGAGCAGGAACAGGGCGCCCGCCGCGAGGGTGGAGCCGAGGAGGTAGTACAGGGCACCCGAGAGCGCCCCGTCATTGCCGCTCCCCAAAGCCGCCAGCACCGTGCCCGACGAGATCATCACCGCATAGCCCGCCGCCCGCGTGAGGTCGCGCGCCGCCAGGATGCCGATGGCGCCATAGGCCATCGTCGCGAGACCGGCGGCGAGAATCCAGGTCTGTCCGAACCCCTCCGACAGTCCCGCCCCGAACAGCAGCAGGCTCAGGCGCACCACCACGTAAACGCCGACCTTGCTCAGGATCGCGAGGATCGCGGCCGCAGGCGCGCTCGCTGCCGCGTAGGTGGTGGGCAGCCAGAACCCGAGCGGCCAGGCACTGCACTTGGTCAGGAAGGCGATGCCGAGGATCGCGCAGCCGATCTCGAACAGGGCGAGTTCCCCCGCCTCCGGCGCCGCGAGCCGCCGGGCGAGGTCGGCCATGTTGAGGGTTCCCATCGTGCCGTAGATGAGGCTGACGCCGACGAGGAAGAACAGCGAGGCGACGAGGTTGACCGCGATGTAGCCGAGGCCGGCCCGGATCCGCGTCTCGCCCGATCCGTGCAGGACGAGCCCGTAGGAGGCGGCCAGCATCACCTCGAAGAACACGAACAGGTTGAACAGGTCCCCGGTGAGGAAGGCGCCGTTCACCCCCATCAGGAGCAGGAGGAACAGACCGTGGAATCGCGGACCCGCCCGGCCCCAGCGGGCGAAGGAGAAGACCAGGGCGCACAGGCCCAGCACGCTGCCGAGCGCCAGCATCAGGGCCGAGAGCCGGTCGGCCACCAGCACGATCCCGTAGGGCGCGGCCCAGTTGCCGAGGCGGTAGATCTGCGCCGCCTCGCTCGCGCGCCAGACGAGGATGAGGGATATGCCGAGGAGGGCCAGCACCGTGGCGAGGCTGAGCGCCCCTTTCAGCCGACTCCGGCGCTCGTCCATGAGGAACATCGCCCCGGCCACCGCGATCGGCAGCACGATGGGCAGGACGACGAGATGGTCGGTCCAGTGACTGACGAGGGGGGCATTCAGAACCGTGGCGTTCATGGATGCGGGGTCTCTGGATTCGGCTCCGCCAGGTGCGGCTCGCGACCGTCCACATGGTCGCTGCCGGTGATGCCGCGGGCGGCGAGCAGCACGACGAGGAAGAGGGCGGTGAGCGCGAAGCCGATCACCAGGGCGGTGAGGACCAGGGCCTGCGGCACCGGATCGTCCACGGAGACGATGTCGGCCCCGGCCCCGAGCACCGGCGGCGCGCCCACCGTCAGCCGGCCCATGGCGAAGATGAACAGGTTGACGGCGTAGCTCAGCAGCGAGATGCCCAGCACGACCTGGAAGGTGCGGGGACGCAGCATCAGCCAGATGCCCGAGGCGGCAAAGACCCCGATCCCCAGGGACAGCACGATCTCCATCAGGCGGGCTCCTTCTCGACGACCCGCTCAACCCCCGCCTCGGCGGGGCGGGTGCGCCGCAGGGATTGGTGAGCCAGGGCCACGAGCATCAGCGCGCTCGCGCCCACCACCAGCACCATGATCCCGAGATCGAACAGCAGCGCGCTCGCCACCGGAACCTTGCCCAGCAGAGGCGGCTTCCAATAGGCGAAATAGGCCGTCAGGAACGGACGCCCGAACAGCCAGGAACCGGCGCCGACCGAGACGGAGACCAGCAGGCCGATGCCGATCCACGAGATCGGCTGGATCCGGAGCCGCGCCTCCACCCACTGCGCGCCCTGGGCCATGTATTGCAGCATGAAGGCGATGGTGAGCGCGATGCCCGCCGCGAAGCCGCCCCCCGGCAGGTCGTGGCCGCGCAGGAACAGGTGCAGGGCGAGGAGGACGATGAAGGGGAACAGCCACGTCGTCACCACGCGCGGGACGAGGAGAGCGTCGGCGGTGGTGTCGCCGAGCTCGCGGCCCTCGCGGGCATCGTCATAGGCGTCGTGGTTCACCTGCTGCTTGGGAGGTCCCAGACTGTCGGAGGCGGGTCGGAAGCGGCGAAGGAGCGCGAACACCGTCAGGCCGACGATGCCCAGCACGCAGATTTCGCCCAGCGTGTCGAAGGCCCGGAAATCCACCAGCAATACGTTGACGACGTTGCGTCCGCCCGCCTGCGGGTAGGCCTCCTCGATGAACCAGCGGGCGATTCCGTCGACGGCGGGCCGGGTCATCACCGCGTAGGCCAGCCCGGCGAGCCCGAGGCCGGCAAAGGCGGCGATGCCGAGATCGATCATCCGTCGACGGCGGGACCGTGTCTTCTCCCAAGCTGGCGCCGGAATCGCCGCATCGCGCTTGGGCAGCCAGCGCAAGCCCAGCAGCAGCAGCACGGTGGTGACGATCTCCACCAGGATCTGCGTCACCGCGAGATCCGGGGCGGAGAGCCAGAGGAAGGTGAGGCTGCTCACGAGGCCCGCCCCGCCGACGAAGATGGCGGCGGACAGCCGGTGGTACTTTGCCCGCTCCGCCGCGCCGATGGCGCAGGCCGCGCCCACGAGCCACATCAGCGCGAAGGCCGGGTCGAATTCCGTGGTCTTGCCCGGCGCGAACAGGTCGAGACCCCGTGCGGCGCCCGTCACCGATGCGGCCAGGAGCACGGTGAGGAAGAGAATGCGCAACTGCGCCTGGAGGCGCTCGGCGCCGAGCCCGGCTTCCAGGCGGCGCGCGCCGTTCACGAGGCCGGTCATGGTCCGCTCGAACAGCCAGCCGCCGTCGATCCGGTCCATCAGCCAGGGGCCGCCGCGGGGGTTGGTGTTGATCCGCCGCCCGAACGCAACATAGAGCGCGATGCCGCCCAGCAGCGCCACCATGCTGAGTGCGAGCGGCGCGTTGAAGCCGTGCCAGATGGCGAGGTCGTAATCGGGGGTCCGCTCGCCGAGGACCGCCCGGACCGCGCCTGCGAGGAGGGGACCGATCGTCAGGTTCGGTACGAGGCCGATGGCGACGCAGACGAGGACGAGCAGCTCGATCGGGATGCGCATCCAGCGGACCGGCTCGTGGGGCGCGTGCGGCAGGTCGTGCGGGGCGGGTCCGAAGAAGGCCTGCCGGATGAAGCGCACGGAATAGAGCATGGTGAAGGCGCTCGCCAACGTCGCCAGCACCGGCAAGGCGAGATTGAGCAGGTGGCCGTCCGCGTTGTCGACCGCCTCGGCCAGGAACATCTCCTTCGACAGGAAGCCGTTGAGGAGCGGCACACCCGCCATCGCGGCGGCGGCGACCATCGCCAGCGTCGCCGTATAGGGCATGGCCTGCCACAGACCGCTGAGGCGGCGCATGTCGCGCGTCCCGGTCTCGTGGTCGATGATGCCCACCGCCATGAACAGCGAGGCCTTGAACGTCGCGTGGTTCACCGTGTGGAAGATCGCCGCCACGACGGCCAGTGGCGAATCGAGGCCGAGGAGCAGGGTGATCAGGCCGAGATGGCTGATGGTGGAATAGGCGAGCAGGCCCTTGAGGTCGTGCTGGAAGATCGCGCTCCAAGCGCCCACCAGCATCGTGACCATGCCGGCGGTGCCGACGATCCAGTACCAGGCCTCGGTATCGGCCAGCACCGGCCAGAACCGGATCATCAGGAAGATGCCGGCCTTCACCATGGTGGCCGAATGCAGGTAGGCGCTGATCGGGGTCGGTGCCGCCATGGCGCGCGGCAGCCAGATGTGGAACGGGAACTGCGCCGATTTGGTGAGCGCGCCGGCCAGCACCAGGACCAGGGCCGGCAGGTAGAGCGGATTGTTGCGGATTGCGTCGCCCGAGGCGAGCACCACCGAGAGGTCGTAGCTGCCGACGATCTGCCCGACGAGCACCAATCCGACGAACAGGCAGAGGCCGCCTGCCGCCGTGATGGTCAGCGCCATCCGCGCGCCGTCCCGGGCGGAGGCGTTGTCGGACCAGTAGCCGATGAGCAGGAACGAGACGATACTCGTCAATTCCCAGAAGACGAAGAGCTGGATCAGGTTGCCCGAGAGCACGATGCCGAGCATCGCGCCGACGAAGGCGAGGAAATAGGAGAACAGACGCGGCACCGGGTCTGCTTCCGCCATGTAATAGCGCGCATAGAGGACCACGAGCGCGCCGATGCCGAGCACCAGGACGGCGAACAGCCAGGACAGCCCGTCGAGCCGCAGCACGAAGCGGACGCCCAGTGTCGGCAGCCAGTCGACCGCCCAGATGACGGGATCCGGGCCGGCGACGGCGGGGTAGAGGAGTCCGATGCAGGCGAGGCAGGTCACCATCACGAAGCCCGCGACCATCGCGGCGGCGTTGCGTGCGTGGCCCGGCAGGCAGATCGCCACGACGCTGCCGAGGAAGGGCAGAATGGCGGCGGTCGCGAGGAGCAGGTGGGGCGGCATCGGCTCGGGCAATACCCTCGTTGGGCGGGACCGCCTCCATCGGGTGTGGAGGGGATCCCGGCGAAGCGAAGAGCGGAGCGCTCGCGCAGATAAGCTGCGGTATAGGCTGCAACATCAGACGTGGCGAGGGCGGAGAGCGCCGAGATTCCGTAGAATCCCCGCGACATCTCTCCGGTCATGGTCTGGTCCCGCCGAGATAGAGCCTTGCTCGTTCGATCCCCGATGTTACGGGGCCGGCATGTCACGCCGAAGGATGGCCTTCCATCCGCGCCCTGAACGTGGCGGCCTCCGCGCGCAGCCATTCGGTGGTGGCTTGTACGCTGGACTTCGCGAGGCCTGCCTCGCTGGTGACGAGATGGTAGATATGGCCGTCGAGAACCGGCCCGAACGGCTGGACGAGTTGGCCCGCCGCCAGTTCCGCTTCCACGAGGGCGAGGCTCAACAGGGCGACCCCCTGGCCCGCCACCGCGGCCTGGATTGCGTGCCCTTCGTCGGAGAAGCGGATCTGGCCGGGCCGGGATGGACAGGGCAATCCCGCGTGTTCGAACCAGGTTTCCCAGGTTGGGTTCAGCGGATGCTTCCGTCGCCAACGGAAATGGATGAGCGGCAGGGCTTCAGGATCGTCGCCCGTCAGGTCGTCGAAGGCGATCTTACGGAGGAGAGGGTTGACCACAGGACCGAAACGATCGGCGAACATCGCCTCGGCGGAGAGGCCCGGATAGGGGCCGCGTCCATAGCGAATGGCGAGGTCCACACCGGCGGTATCGAGATCGATGGCATCATCCGAGGCCAGCAGATGCAGGTCGATATCCGGATGGAGAGCCCGGAAGCCGGACACCCTCGGGACGAGCCATTTCACGGTGAACGCGCTCGTGGCGGTGATGGTGATCTGTACCCGGCTCCGCACCCGCGTCAGGCGGGCGACGGCGGCTTCGAAGGCATCGAACCCCTCGCGCAGGACAGGGTATAGCTGGAGACCGGCCTCGGTCAGCATCACCTTGCGGACCCGCCTCTCGAAGAGGCTCAGTCCGATATTCTCTTCGAGGCCGCGGATCTGGTGACTGATCGCGGTTGGCGTCACCGCGAGCTCGGCCGCCGCAAGCTTGAAACTCCCGTGTCGCGCCGCGGCTTCGAAAGCACGCAGCGCGCCGAGCGGCGGTAGGCGGCGTCGCAGACCGAGATGAGATCCACTCATCCATCACCCGAGGATTTGGAGTTTGTCGCGCTCCGGATTCGAGGCCACCTCTCCGCCATCGGAGCGGCTGGGGCAAGATGGGTTCATGCCGCTTTCCCCTCCATCGAGAGCGAGACGACCATGCTGGAACGCATCATCACGCAGCCAGACAATTATGAGCCGTTCCTGCTTTCGCAGGGCATTCGGTATGGCGGCCTTCTCTTCATCTCCGGCCAAGCCGGGGCGGATGATGGCGGGCGGATCGTCGATGGTGGCTTCATGGCGCAGGGCGAGCAGGCCTTCTCCAACCTCCGCAGGGTGCTGGAGGCTGGCGGATCGAGCCTGAAGGACGTGGCGAAAGTGACGATCTTCATCACCGACATGGACCACTTCCGGGACGTCGTGGCCTTGCGCCGCCGGTACTTCACCGCGCCCTATCCCGCCGACACCATCGCCGAGGTCAAGGCGCTCTACGATCCCCGGGCCATGATCGAGATCGAGGCCATCGCGGCCGTCAGCGTCAGGAGTGCTTGAGGTGGATGCGCTGGCGACGATACCGGATCCCGATGCCCTGCGCCGTCTCCTGACCCCATCGGCCATCGGCCCGATGGCGCTGCGGAACAGAATGGCAGTCGCCCCGATGACGCGGGTCAGCGCCGGGTCGGACGGCCGTGCGACGCAGCGCATGGAGGATTACTATGCCGCCTTCGCGACCGGTGGCTTCGGCCTCGTCATCACCGAGGGCCTCTACACCGACACGGCGCATTCTCAGGGTTACCTGTTCCAGCCGGGTCTTACCGACACCGGACAGTGCGATGCCTGGAGGCCGATCGTCGATGGCGTGCATGGGCACGGTGCGAGGATCATCGCACAGCTGATGCATGCCGGGGCCCTCTCACAGGGGAACGCCTTCCGCACCGGGACCAGGGGGACCTTCGGCGGCGAGGCCCAAGGGCCGACAGATGATCTTTTATCGCGGAAGCGGCGAGTATCCGATCCCTGATTCCATGTCGGAATCGGACATCAGGGCGGTCGTGATCGGCTTTGCCGAGGCGGCGGTTCGGGCACGGGATGCGGGCTTCGACGGTGTCGAGATCCACGCGGCGAACGGCTACCTTCTGGA
This sequence comes from Methylobacterium bullatum, assembly GCA_902712845.1. NCBI lineage: Bacteria > Pseudomonadati > Pseudomonadota > Alphaproteobacteria > Hyphomicrobiales > Methylobacteriaceae > Methylobacterium > Methylobacterium bullatum. Next base: position 715,291 of record LR743504.1, on the reverse strand, counting down.
CCAGTTCCTCAGCGAGGGGATCAACATGCGCGATGATCGCTACGGCGGCGACGTCGTTCGGCGGATGTGCCTCATCGTCGAAGTCGTGGATGCCGTCCGGAAGGCCGTGGGACCCGATTTCGTCGTGGGCCTCCGCCTCTCCCAGGGCAAGGTCAACGACCTCGCGCACAAATGGAGCGGGGGCGAGGACGAGGCCGCTGCCATCTTCGGTACCCTCGGCAGCCAGCCCATCGATTATCTGCACACGACGGAGCATGAGGCATGGCAGCCCGCCTTCGAGGCGACGGCAAGTCTGGCGGCTCTGGCCAAGCGCTACGGCCGTCGACCCGTGATTGCCAACGGTGGTCTTCATCGGCCATCGCGGGCGGCCGGTCTCATGGCTGCTGGCGAAGCGGACTTCGTGTCTCTCGGACGCGGAGCTCTCGCCAATCCGGACTGGCCGAGGCGCGTAGCGGGAGGACGTCACCTCGATGAGTTCGACGGCGCGCTCCTGTCTCCCATCGCCGATCTCGAGAATGCCAAGACCTATCGGCGGCGCTCCGCCGCCACGCCCGACTGAGACCGGCCCAATCCCGCGCTCCGGTGTCCCTCGATGGCCGGCCTATTCCCGTCGGCGCGATACCGGCTTGCTGAGATAGGCCGATCCCGCGAGGAGGAAGCGCCAGGGGGTGTCCGCCCCGCGCGTGATGCCGATGCGGCGGTCGGCCAGGATCTCCGGCGTCGCGTCCCGTCGCTCCAGCTCGAAGGGCGGCCGGTCGAGGGGGAGGCCGTCGTGCAGGCTGGTCACCGCCAGGGCCTGACACAGGCGGCCCGGTCCCGCGCAGAGGAGGCGGAGGGCGTCGAGGCCGCGCCGCTCCCGCATGGTCTCGATCCCTTGCCCCGGCTCGATCGCGCGGATCAGCACCGCGCTTCCCGGTTCGCAGACGAGGTTGAGGCACCAATGCATGCCGTAGGAGCGGTAGACATAGGCATGGCCCGGCGGCCCGAACATGCTCGCATTGCGCCGGGTCGGGCCGTTGAAACTATGGGAGGCCGGGTCGCTCCGGTCATAGGCTTCGGTCTCGACGACGAGGCCGCCGATCCCGGAGACGAGGAGGCCGCATCCGATCAGGTCGGCGGCGACCGCCGCCGCCGGCCGCGCGTAGAAATCCGCCCCGAGGCTCACGGTTTGGCGGAACCGCCATCCAGCACGCGGGCGATGCCGTCCGGCCCGAGCTTGAGCGCCACGCGGATCGCCCGTTCGACGAAGGCCTGGGGCGTGAGGCCGGCGAGCTTGGCCCCCCGCGACACGTCGAGGCCGAGGCCGAGATCGATCGCCACCTGGGTGGTGCGGGGGCGGGGGCCGGCGCTTGCGCCGCCACGCCCGGGGGCACCACCGCGGGGACGGCGGGGACGGAACCGGCTCGCCGGCTGGAGCGAGACCGAGAGCCTGCCGCCGGCCCTGCGCCGCCAGCCGGTCGGCACGCTCGTTGCCGACATTGCCGGTATGGCCGCGCACCCAGGTCCACTTCACGTCGCGGGCGGCATTCAGGGCGTCGAGCTCCTGCATCAGCTCGACGTTCTTCACCGGCCCGGTGCTGGTGCGCCAGCCCTTCGCCTTCCAGCCGCGCATCCATTCGGTCACCGACTTGATGACGTACTGGCTGTCGCAACGCATCTCGATCGCCGAGCCGGCGGGGAAATGCGACAGGGCCTTGATCGCCGCCGTCAGTTCCATCCGGTTGTTGGTGGTGGCGCGGTCGCCGCCGCAGAGCTCGACCTTACCCTCCGGCCCCTCGATCACCACGCCCCAGCCACCGGGGCCGGGATTGGGATCGCAGCCGCCATCGGCATAGGCGACGGCGCGGGCGAGGGCGGGCTTCGTGGTCGTCATGGCGCTGGTCTCATGTCCGGGGCAGCGGGGCCCCTAGCACGAGCCGCAGGGTCAGGGCGATTGCGGCGCCGCACCTGCGGGCAGGATCTCGTAATGGATCGGCTTGAAGGCATTGTTGTTCGATTGCAGGGCCGAACAGGCGGTGAGCCCAATGATGAGGTCTGTCTCGGCCTCGAAGGTCACGTGATCGCCGGCCCGGCTCAGGGGGGGCTCGACCTTCAATTCCCCGGTCTCACCGTTCACCACGACGTTCATGAACACGTTGAAGGCCACCGGGATCCGGTCCGGCTCGATGCCGTAAGGCGCGAGCGCGGCGGCGAGGTTGCCGAAACAGCCGCGGTGCGGATGCGCGTCACCATAGATGATGCGGAACGTGTCGGCCGAGCACGGGGTGAGGAGGAAATCGTGCCGCCCCACCGTATCTTCGACGATGCGCAGGAGGACGTTGGAGCGGTTCGAGTAGATCGAGTCGCCCGTCGTCAGGTAGATGCGGCTGGCGTAATCGAGGGTGCGGCCCGACGAGATCACTTCGTCGCGGTCGGCCACCGAGAAGGCGAGGAGGTCGGCCACCTGTTCGCCCTTCGGGTCGATGACGGTGAGGCGGTCGCCCTTGGCGAGCTCGAAGGCGACCCCGCTGCGGGGCGCGATCTCGTGGCGGCGGATCAGGGGAAGGGCGGTCTCAGGCTGCATCGCGGCCATCCTCCGCAAAGCGGTCATTGTCGACGTTGGCCCGCCCCTGGAACGGGCAGACCCAGTCGCCGCCGACGGCGCGGCCGCTGTACTGGCGCGCCTCGGAGGCATCGCCGTGCCGCGCCAGCATGGGATTGATCGAGCCGGCCAGCGCCTCGTCGCGGGCGAGGATCGCCGAGCGCAGGCCTTCGTAGCGGCCCTCTTCGCGCAGCTGCTCGAACTGTGCGCGCACATTGAAGACGAGGACGGGATGCGAGAAGCGGCGAGCGGGCCGGCTCGCGCCGGGATGCATGCCCACGAGGAAGAACGCCTCGCCGCCGAAGGACAGGGCGAAATGTGGGTCGTCCGGGTCGGCCTGCACGCGTTTGTCGTAGCGCTGGCCGAGGAAAGCGTCCTTGTCGGACAGGGACTGCACCCGGTCCCAGAGATGCCCCTCGAACCGTTCCTCGGACAGGGGAGAAGCGTCCTCGAACACCACGGCGAAACTCTGGAACAGTTTCGGGTTCGCCCGATAGCGGCAGATGAAGGCGAGGAGCGCCGGGTAGATCCGCGTGTCGTCCCAGCCCGAGGCGACGTCGCGTGCCACCAGTACCTTCAGCTGCCCCTTGGCGAGGGCGGATTTCGCGCCGACGCAGGGGAAGGGCTGATCCTTGATGAAGGCGTGGAATTCCAAGGCGAGGGGATGCGCGGAATCGTCGGTGGGAAACAGCATGAGGCTCCGGATCGTCGTCGGTCGAGGCTCGCTCTCGAGACTGGCCCCGAGCAGGACATGGCAAACCGATCGCCGCCGGGGAGGTTCCGCTCTTCACTGGGTTAGAACGTCGCTGTCCACAGAGTTTCCAGGTTCGTCGACAGATGAGATCAGGATCTTCGATAGATCGGAGTCATCTTTGTCGGTCGCTTTTCGTACATTGCCATCGAGATAGAGAATCGGCGGTCGTGGGACACCTTGACGCTCACTTGCGGTCGATCGAACAATCCGTCGCGCGTGCTCAGATATAAGCAGAAGCCAGCGCGGGCGAGTGCGACAGGGCATGGGCCAGAATTTCCAGCGATTGCGTGATCTCCGCGCGGCTGGCGAGGCCACCGAGGCAGATCCGCACGGCTTCCGGGGCTTCGCCGGCGGCGAGGAAGGCGTCGCTGGCCACCGCGCCGATCCCCGCCGCGCGGGCCTGACTGGCGAAGGCCGAGCGGGTCCAGCCTTCGGGTAGCGAGAGCCAGAGATGGAAGCCGGCCGGGTCGGCGGTCACGCCGTGCCGCCCCAGCATTCCGGCGGCGATGGCCTGCCGCGCCCGGGATTCCGAGCGGACGAAGGCGAGGATCGCCTCGGCGGTGCCGTCGCCGATCCAGCGTGTGGCGAGGGCCGTGGTGATCGGCGAGGCCATCACCGTGGAGGCGCGCAGGGCCGCCGTCAGCTGCAGCGCCGCCCGCGCACTGGGGGCCAGCATGTAGGCGAGCCGCAGGCCGGCGCCGAGGCATTTGGCGAGGCCGGCCACGTGATAGGTGATCTCCGGTGCCAGCCGGTAGAAGCTCGTCGCCGGCGTCACCGGCACGAAACCGTAGGCGTCGTCCTCGATGATCGCCACGTTGTAGCGTCGCGCCACGGTGACGATGGCCTCGCGCCGCTCCGGCGAGATGGTGATCGTGGTCGGGTTCTGCAGGGTCGGGTTGAGGTAGAGCGCCTTCGGCGCGTGCCGGGTGCAGGTGGCCGCGAAGGCGGCGGCGTCGATCCCCTCCGCATCCATGGGCAATCCGACGAGGCGCAGGCCGAGATGGGCAGCGAGCGCCCGCGCGCCGGGATAGGTCAGCGCCTCGCAACAGATCGTGTCGCCCGGTTGCGCCACGAGGCTCATCACCGCGCCGAGGGCGGCATGGGCGCCGGGGCAGATCAGCAGGCGGTCGCGGGACGCGTCGAGGCCGCGACGGCGCAGCCACTCGATCGCCGCGCCCTTGTCCTCGGGCGTGCCGCCGAAGCCCTGGTAGCGCAGCAGGTTCGGCAGGTCCTCCGAGACCACCGCGAGGCCGCCCTGCATCCGCGCGAGCAGGGCCGGGTCGTCGGGCTCCGGCGGCAGGTTCATGGTGAAGTCGACGGGGCCGTGTCGGCGCGGCGCCACGCTCCTGGGTGGCGGCACCGGCACCGCGGGACCGGCCACGAACGTGCCCTGGCCGACCCTCGCCTCCACGAGGCCCCGGCGCTGCGCCTCCACGTAGCCGCGCGCCACGGTGGTGAAGTCGAGGTCCAGCCGCTCGGCGAGAACCCTCTGGGGCGGCAGGCGTTCGGCGACGGCGAGTCGTCCGGTCCGGATATCGTCGGCGATGGCCTCGGCGATGGCGAGGTAATGCGGCTTGCCCCAGCGCCCGAGATCCGGCGTCCAGCCGTCCGGTGGCGGGGATGGGGTCGTCGACGGCCCTGCGCGGCGGCCCGGCTTCCTCGCTCTCTGTCCGCTGATCATCCCAGAACCAGTCAATGTCCATCCCATGTTGGATTGTATGGATAGCAATCGTCGTGCCGCTGGAACGCGACCCGAGGCCTAAGGGAGATTTCCGGTCAATACAGTCAAATAAGTCAGCAGTATCCGGAGGCATGTGGCCAGCATCTATGCATCCGATGCTCGGTTTTTAGGCGTCATCGCGAGCGAGAGAGACGTCGCGTCTCACTGCGTATTGACTGTACGATTGTATGTATTGCCCAGCGTGGAATTGGCTGGATCGCACTGTCTTCGACGCTGGCACACGGATTGCCATCCCCTGATAGGCCGTCGCCGGCAATGATCGCGGCGGACATCGCGATATCAGGGAGTGTTTCCGATGCCAGCCGTCAGTGCCGAGCACCATAAGAAGGGCGATTACTTCGTCGATTACGAAGAGAAAGTCTTCGAGGACGTAAAGGCCGAGCCCGGCCAGAAGGCGCTCGTCACGTTCCACACCGTGGCTTTCGAAGGCTCCATCGGCTTCGTGAACCTGCTCCAGGCGACGCGTCTGCTACGCAAGGGGTTCGAGACCTCCGTCCTGCTCTATGGGCCGGGCGTGACGCTCGGCGTCCAGCGTGGCTTCCCGACGCTCGGCGACGAGGCCTTCCCCGGCCACATGAACATGAACAACCAGATCGTGAAGTTCCTCTCCGAAGGCGGCAAGGTCTATGCCTGCCGCTTCGCGCTCCAGGCCCTCTACGGCCACGGCGAACCCTCGCTGATCGAGGGTATCCGCCCCATCGCCCCCACCGACGTTCTCGACCTCGTCCTCCTGCACAAGCGCGACAACGCCGTGGTGATCGACACCTGGACGGTGTGAGGTTCGCCTGACCCCTCTCCCCGCGGGCGGGGAGAGGATCGCGGGCACCTTGTCGTGTCCGCGATGAGCGACGGCGAAGCCGACGCGAGGGTGAGGGGGTGTCACCGTAAGAGGCTCCATCGGCGATGCCCCCTCACCTTCGGCTGCCGCCTCGCTCCGCCGACGACGAGGTCGGCGAAGCCCTCTCCCCGCGGGCGGGGAGAGGGGGCGCTACGCTGAGAGCCCTACGAGCCGGTCCCTGTGGCGGCATGGCAACCACTGATCCCCAAGGAACGGACCCATGTCCGAGTCACGCTTGTCCGAGCCACGCATCGTGCGCGCCGCCGCAATCCAGATCTCACCCGATCTGGAGCGGCCGGGTGGCACGCTGGAGAGAGTGCTCGCCGCCACCGAGGAGGCGGCGGGAAAGGGCGCGCGGTTCATCGTGTTCCCCGAGACCTTCGTGCCGTACTACCCGTACTTCTCCTTCATCGCCCCGCCGGCGGCACAGGGGCCGGAGCACCTGCGGCTCTACGAGGGCGCGGTGACGGTGCCGGGGCCGGTGACGCAGGCAGTCTCGGCCGCCGCGCGCAAGCATGGCGCGGTGATCGTGCTCGGCATCAACGAGCGCGACCACGGCTCGCTCTACAACGCGCAGCTTATCTTCGATGCCGACGGGACATTGCTGCTCAAGCGCCGCAAGATCACCCCGACCTACCACGAGCGCATGATCTGGGGGCAGGGCGACGGCGCCGGGCTCATGGTGGTCGAAACGGCCGTGGGCCGGGTCGGCGCCCTGGCGTGCTGGGAGCATTACAATCCGCTGGCCCGCTACGCCCTGATGGCGCAGCACGAAGAGATCCACGCGGCACAGTTCCCGGGCTCGATGGTGGGTCAGATCTTCGCCGACCAGATGGAGGTGACGATCCGGCACCACGCCCTGGAGGCGGCCGCCTTCGTCGTGAACGCCACCGGCTGGCTCACCGAGGCGCAGATTGCCGCAATCTCTCCCGACGAGCGGATGCGCGTTGCCCTGCGGGGCGGCAATTGCACCGCCATCGTGTCGCCGGAAGGCAAGCACCTCGTCGCGCCGATGACGGAGGGCGAGGGCGTCCTCGTCGCCGACATGGACATGGCGCTGGTCACCAAGCGCAAGCGGATGATGGATTCGGTCGGCCATTACGCCCGCCCTGAACTCCTCAGCCTCAACCACGACGCGCGTCCCGCCCGCACGGTGGTGACCACGCCCGCATCGGACACCCCGCATCCCCGGAGCACCGACCATGAGCGACTCTCCGCTGCTGACCTCCCCGGCCGCTTCGTCGCCGACACCGTCCCCGGTCTACCAGGGGATGCCGACGGAGCATTTGATCAACGCTCTCCAATCCTACGGAGTCAGGCTGGCTGACACCCGCGCCGGGGTCGCCAGCCGCCGGGGCGGGGCGGGGCCCTCCGACCACAAGGCGATGACCATCGCCGGCCGCACGGTGATGGTGCCGGTCCATACGGCGGGCGCCTTCGACTCGCCCTACCTCGTGCGCCGGCCGGATGCCGACGGGTCGAGCGTGATCGAGCATGACGGCACGGTGATCGGCCGGGTGACGTTCCCGGGCAAGCCTCGGTTCTACGGGCTCCAGACCCTCGACGGGGTGCCCTATTCGAAGATCGCGGTGCTGCACGGGCGCGACGTTCTCGCGACCACGGTGCTGCAGACCTGCATCCGCTACCAGAGCCGGACCAAGACCTGCCAGTTCTGCTCCATCGGGCAGTCGCTCGCGGCCGGACGCACCGTCGCCCACAAGACGCCGCAGCAACTCGCCGAGGTGGCCCGCGCCGCCGTCCTCCTCGACGGCGTCAAGCACATGGTGATGACCACGGGCACCCCCAACGCCACCGACCGGGGGGCGGCCGTGCTCTGCGAGAGCGCCTTCGCGGTGAAGGCGGCCGTCGACCTGCCGATCCAGGCTCAATGCGAACCGCCGGACGACGACCGCTGGTTCGCCCGGCTGAAGGCATCGGGCGTCGATGCACTTGGGCTGCATCTCGAGGCGGTGACCCCGGAGGTGCGCGCCGCGATCATGCCCGGCAAGGCGAGCGTGCCGCTGGACCGCTATTTCGACGCCTTCGCCGCCGCCGTGCCGGTCTTCGGCAAGGGTCAGGTCTCGACCTATATCCTCGCCGGTCTCGGCGACACGGCGCAGGCTATCCTCGCCATGTCCGAGCGCCTGATCGGCATGGGGGTCTACCCGTTCGTGGTGCCGTTCGTGCCGATTTCCGGCACGCCGCTGGAGGACCATCCCGCCCCCTCGCCGGATTTCATGCATTCCGTGCTCCAGCCGCTCGCGGCGATGCTGGCGGGGGCCGGTTTGCGCTCCACCGACATTAAGGCCGGATGCGGACGCTGCGGTGCCTGTTCGGCCCTCTCCACCTACGAGCGGTGAGCGGGACGATGTTCGAGCCCGTTCCCGCCTACCGGTCGAGCCATTTCCGGATCAAGTTCGCCACCGCGCCCTGGGAGCGGGCCGGCACGGCGTCCCTGCGCCGGCAGGTCTTCTGCGCCGAGCAGGCGATCTTCGAGGCCGACGACCGCGATGCCATCGACGCGGTGGCGATCCCGATCTGCGCCCTCTCGACCCTCGGCGGCGCGCCGGATGCCGTCGTCGGCACCGTGCGCATCCACGAGACCGCCGACCGGCCCGGCGAATGGTGGGGCTCGCGCCTCGCGGTAGCCCGCGATTACCGCCGGATCGGGGCGCTCGGCGCGGGTTTGATCCATGTGGCGGTGGCCTCGGCGCATGCGCGGGGCTGCACCCGCTTCCTCGCCCATGTGCAGAGCGCCAACGCGCCCCTGTTCCAGGCGCTGCACTGGACGAGCCTCACCGAGGTCGATCTGCATGGCCGCGCCCATCACCTGATGCAGGCCGATCTCGCGCATTACCCGCCCATGGCCGACCCCGAGCGCGGCCTCGTCACGCTCCTCCGGCGGGCGGCCTGACCATGACCCTGCCACCCTCCCTCGCCGAGATCGTCCGCGGCATCCGCCACGGGCGCGGCCTCGCCCACAAGCGCGACATCAACGCCGTGATCGGCCGGCTCGGCCTCGGCGGGCGTGCCGCCGCCGTACCGCTCGGCGACGATTGCGCCGCCATCCCCGACGGCGACGGCTACCTGCTCCTGGCCATCGAGGGGTTCATGGACGGGTTCGTGGCCGCCGATCCGTTTTTCGCCGGGTTCTGCGGGGTGATGGTCAATGTCAGCGACATCGCCGCCATGGGCGGACGCCCCATCGCGGTGGTCGACGCCCTGTGGAGCCGCGACCAGGCCCATGCCGATCCGGTCCTGGCCGGGTTGAGGGCGGGGGCCGAGACCTTCGGCGTGCCGGTGGTCGGCGGGCACAGCAACACCCGCAACGCGGGCGAGCATCTCGCCGTCGCCATCCTCGGCCGGGCGAAGCGCCTCCTCACCAGCTTCGACGCCATGCCCGGCGACAGCCTCGTGGCGGCGATCGACCTGCGGGGCCGCTTCCGCGATCCGCACCCCTATTGGGATGCGGCCACCGGTGCCCCCGCTCTGCGCCTGCGCGGGGACGTGGAAATCCTCGCCGGCATCGCCGAGGACGGCCTCGCCAAGGCGGCCAAGGACATCAGCATGGCCGGCCTCGTCGGCACGGCCCTGATGCTGCTCGAATGCTCCCGCGTCGGCGCGGCGATCCGCCTCGACCGCATCCCCCGGCCGGAGGGCGTCGACCTCGCCCGCTGGCTCACCGCTTTTCCGAGCTTCGGCTACCTCCTCAGCGTGCCTCCCTCGACCATCGAGCCGGTCCTCCGGCGCTTTACCGATCGGGGGATCGCCGCCTCCGTCATCGGCGGCGTCGATGCGGGCCGCATCGCGACGGTATCCGACGGGACGGAGGAGGCCGTGGTCTGGGACTTCGCCGCGAGCCCCCTCATCGGCTGCGGGCAGGAGACGTGACGAGAATGACCGGGCCTCTCCGCATTGCGATCCTCGCGCATTCCACCCATCCGCGCGGCGGGGTGGTCCATGCCCTGGCGCTGGGCGAAGCGCTCGCCGCCCTCGGCCACAGCGCGATGGTCCATGCGCCGGACCCCTCCGGCAGCGGCTTCTTCCGCAGGACGTCCTGCCCGGTGATCTCGGTGGCGGCGCGGCCGGTCTCGGGGTCGACGGTGGACCTCGTCCGCACCCGGATCGAGGATTACCTGCGCCATTTCGCGACCTCGGCGGCCTGCGATTACGACGTCTTCCATGCCCAGGACGCGATCAGCGGTAACGCGCTGGCCACCCTCACCCGCCGCCGCCTGATCCCCGGCTTCGTGCGCACGGTCCACCACGTCGACCTCTTCTCCGATCCGCAACTCGCTTACTGGCACGACCGGGCGATCTTCGACGCCACCGCGCTCCTCTGCGTCAGCAGCCTGTGGCAGGGCGCGCTCACGCGGGATTACGGGCTTACCGCCCTCAATGTCGGCAACGGGGTTGATACCGGCGCCTTCGGGCCCGAGCCGGGGGAGGGGGACGCCGCCCTGCGGAACGAGTGGGGCCTCGGCGCGGGGCCGATCCTCCTCAGCGTCGGCGGGTTCGAGGAGCGCAAGAACAGCCTCGCCATCATCGAGGCCTTCGCCCGGCTGAGGCAGGAGCGGCCGGATGCGCAGCTCCTCGTCGTCGGCGGCGCCTCGCTCCTCGACCATTCCGGCTATCAGGCCCGCTGCCGCGCGGCCCTCGCCCGCAACGGCCTCGATGTCGGCCCCGGCCGTCCGGTGGTGCAGACGGGGCCGGTGCCCCAGGCCGCGATGCCGGCCCTCTACCGCCTCGCCGACGCCCTGGTGTTCCCCTCCCTCAGGGAGGGATTCGGCCTCTGCGTGCTCGAGGCGATGGCGAGCGGCACGCCGACCATCGTCTCCGACCGGGCTCCTTTCACCGAGTATCTCACGGCCGCGGACACGGTGTTCGTCGACCCGGAGGACGAGGGATCTGTCCTCCACGGCATGCGCGCGGCCCTCCGGCCCACCGCCAGGGAGCTTTTGGCCAAAGCGGGCCTCACCGTCGCCGAAGCGCATTCCTGGCGCGCCTGCGCCGAGAAGCACGGGCCGGCCTACGCGTCCCTCGCCGCCCGCAAACAGGAGATGTCGGATGCCTGAAATGCACTTTCACGTGCGCTGGCCCGATGGCCGGCGCGAGGCCTGCTACTCGCCCTCCCTCGTGATCAAGGAGCATTTCGGGGTTGGCGAGACCTATGCCGTCGCCGATTTCGTCGCCCGCAGCCGGACGGCCTTGACCATCGCCAGCGCGCGCGTGGAGGCCCGCTACGGCTTTCCCTGCAGCCTCGCCCTGGGACAGCTCGCCCGGATCGAGGCGCGCGCGTCGGCGCTCTCCGCCACGCCCGATGCCCGCGTCACCGTCGAAGCCTTCGAGGAATAGCGGCCCGAGCCGGAAGGACGCCCCATGGACCAGACCCCGACGCCCCCCTCGCACCATTCGGTCATCGTCGTCGGCGGCGGCCAGGCCGGCCTGTCGATGAGCTACCAGCTCCGCCGGCACGGCATCGACCACATCGCGTTCGAGAAGAACACCATCGCCCATGCCTGGAAGACCCAGCGCTGGGACAGCTTCTGCCTGGTGACCCCGAACTGGCAGTGCCAGCTGCCGGGCTTCCCCTATCCGGGTGAGGAGCCCCACGGCTTCATGCCGAGGGACGAGATCGTCGGCTATATCGAGGCCTATGCCCGGCTGATCGAGGCGCCCGTGGTGGAGGGCGTGGCGGTGACGGGGATCCGGCGCAGGCCCGGCGGCGGCTTCACCGTCGCGACGAGCCGGGGCGAACACACCGCCGATCAGGTGGTGATGGCGATCAGCGGCTATCACGTGCCCTCGATCCCGGCCTTCGCCGCGCGCCTGCCGGCGGACCTCCGGCAGATACATTCCTCGGCCTACCGCAATGCCGGCCGGATGCCGGACGGTGCGGTGCTGGTGGTGGGCTCCGGCCAGTCCGGCTGCCAGATCGCCGAGGACCTTCACCTCGCCGGCCGCAAGGTCCATCTCGTGGTGGGCTCGGCTCCGCGCTGCCCGCGCGTCCATCGCGGGCGCGACGCCGTCGACTGGCTCGCCGAGATGGGCCAGTACGACCTCCCCGTGGAGGACCATCCCCTCAAGGAGGATGTGCGGCGCAAGGCCAACCATTACCTCACCGGCCGCGACGGCGGCCGCGACATCGACCTGCGCCGCTTCGCCCTGGAAGGCATGAGCCTCCATGGCCGCCTCGAATCCATCGACGGGCCGGTGCTGCGTTTCGCCGACGATCTGGGCCGGAACCTCGACAATGCCGACGCGGTCTATACCGGCATCCAGGGCGCCATCGACAGGCACATCGCCGCCAAGGGGATCGCCGCTCCCGAACAGGCGCATTACACCCCGCTCTGGGCGCCGGGACCTCATGCGCCGAGCCTCGATACCGAGGAGGCCGGCATCGGCAGCGTGATCTGGGCGACGGGTTTCCGCGCCGATTTTGGCTTCGTCGACGCCCCCGCCTTCGACGGGCGCGGCCTGCCGATCCACACGCGCGGCGTCACCCCGGTGGACGGCCTGTACTTCGTCGGCCTGCCCTGGCTCCACACCTGGGGCTCCGGCCGCTTCTCCGGGATCGCGCGGGATACGGAGTATCTGGCTGAGCGGGTGGTGGAGGTGCGGACGAAACGTGTCGTCGGGGAGAAGCTGTCGCTGGCGAGTTGATGCTCGGGATCGCAAGCATAAGTGCTTGTCGGCTTATACGGCCAGAGAGGGTGCTCGGTGCTGTAGCGGCAGTAAAGGTAAGATTTTCTGTAACCACTGATTATATCAGTTATGTATATAAAAATATTTAATAAACAATAATTTGATTATTATCATTTTATATTAGGAGACGTATTTAATAGTTAAAAATTATATCAATAGTTAGCGCAGCCCGAGCGCTTGTGTGGGTTGAAAAATTAACACTCGCAGGTGGAATGGGTGTATGCGTATCCATCTCCGCTTGTAGAAAAGTGTGGCCGCTTCTATTTCTGTCGCCGCATATTTGAGCAAGGATAGTGCGGGCGATGTTGGTCACTGTTGGTGAGCCGTTCAAGGCGGACGATCTCTACGGCTACGGTTTCGTGAGTGGTGTCGTGCCGACGGCGCAGGGCGGATACTCTATACTGCAAAATTATCAGAACTATGATTGGGCCACCGGTGCCGTGATCCAAGCGCAATACGTCCAGACATTCAACGCATCTGGAGTGGCGATCGGGAATCCGATCAAGCTCGGCACCACCCGCGTGGACAACGCTCATGCCGTCGGCGACGGATCGTACCTCGTCAGCATCGACAAAAGCACCCAACGCTTCGACGATACCGGCTTTCACATAGATGGTAAAATCGCGCTCGCGACGATGAGCGCCTCGGGGAAATTGACGACGTTTTACACGATAGGGCTTTTCTCAGTCGATGGCGAAGATACCAGTTTCGGCAATGGTATCAGCATTCTTGGCAACGATTACAGCATAGCCTACGGCAAAACCGGTGCGCTGGCCTTGGCTCGGATTGCCACCAGCACGACAGATGGCGACAACGACCGGGTAGTTGATATCTTCGACGCCTCACATCGCTTCAAGGCCACCGCCATCATTGATCGGTCCATGGACGGTGATGTGCAAGGCAGTACTCATGTCACCGCCCTCTCGGACGGACGCTATCTCGCAACTTGGGCCGAAGCGGACGGCACCGGCGTCGATGTCATGGCGCGGGTCATTACCGCCGCTGGAAAGGTCTCAGGCGCCGCCTTCCTGCTCGGACATGCCGACGACCTGGCGACACCGGCGGATGTCCATGTGAAATACGCGACGACGGCCCTCGCAAACGGCAACTTCGCGTTCGCGTTTCAAGCATCTGAAAACTATTTTGACCAGACCGGACAGGGAAAATCCGAGGACATCCGGAACCCCGTCGATTCCTCGATCTGGATCGCCGGCAGCAAGGGATTCACGCACGGACCGGACCTCGTGCGGCACACCGAACTGAGCAATCCCTACTTCGAGTCCATGATCGCCCTGTCGAACGGGAAAATCCTCCAAGTGGTGAGCGATTTCCAAGAGCTGGGGGAGAACGTGAATCTCGGGAGCCTGCACGGCTATCTCTATGACGAGAACGGCAAGGCGACTGGCGACGAATACGAATTTTACTCCGATGCAGTCACAGCAAACTATTTCAACGATGGCGGCTATCCCGTCGCCCTAAGCAACGGACAATTCGCCATCGTCAGCTACGACTATTCCTACGGACCAAATGGATCTGACTCGCAAGAGACCGTCCAAGTCTATTCCACGACCACGGCCAACTATTTTGCTGTGGCCGGGGCAACGGCGGGCGACAACCTTCTGAAGGGTGCCAGCGCCTCGGCGAGGGCTGATCTAATCAACGGATTGGACGGCAACGATAAACTGTACGGCTATACCGGCAACGATAAACTCCTCGGTGGCAACGGCAGCGACCTCCTCGACGGCGGCAAGGGAGCCGACGCGATGGAGGGCGGTGCGGGCGACGACACCTATCTCGTTGACAACATGGGCGATACGATCGTTGAAGGGCGCAACAAAGGTGCCGATCTCGTCAAGGCATCGGTCAGCTATACGGCCGACGACAATGTCGATGCTATCCTGCTGACGGGAAGCGAAGACCTCCGCGCCTTCGGCAATGCCCTGGCGAACACTATCACGGGAAACACCGGCGCGAACGTCGTATACGGCCTCGGCGGCAACGATATTCTCAACGGTGGATTGAACCTCGATATCCTGAACGGAGGTCTCGGCAAGGACACCTTCGTGTTCGACACGACGCTCGGTCCGCAGAACGTTGACCGGATCATGGACTTCGTCGCCGCTGACGACACGATCAAGCTGGACGACGCCGTCTTCAAAGGAATCGCTAACGGCACCCTCAAGGCGGCGCTATTCAAGGACATCACCAGTAGCGCCATCGATAAGAACGATCGCATCCTCTACGATCACAATACAGGCGAGATCGCCTACGACGCGGACGGTAGCGGGGCGGTCAAGGCCGTTGTCTTCGCCATTCTCGACACCTACCCGCTCCTGACAGCGTCCGACTTCGTCATCGTCTGAGCGTACCGACCTCCCTTGAACTGAGCGTCCCGAACCATCGCGGTTCGGGACGCTCCGATGCGCGTCACCCGATGATCTTGTCGATGGTGATCGGCAGGTCGCGGATGCGCTTGCCGGTGGCGTGGAACACCGCGTTGGCGATGGCCGCCGCCGTGCCGACGATGCCGATCTCGCCTAGCCCCTTGACGCCCATCGGGTTGGCCTTGTCGTCCTCCTCCACGAAGATCACGTCGATGTCGTGGATGTCGGCATTCACCGGCACGTGATACTCGCCGAGATTGTGGTTCATGAACCGGCCGACCGCGTGGTCGAGCATGGATTCTTCCTCCAGCGCCGAGCCGATCCCCATCACCACGCCGCCGAGGATCTGGCTGCGGGCGGTCTTGAGGTTGATGATCCGGCCCGCCGCGATGGCCGAGACGATCCGGGTTAGGCGGACCTGGCCCAACTCCTCGTCGATCTTCACTTCCGCGAACACGGCCGAGTGGGTGTAGGAGGAGAACTCCTTCATATGGCCGGCATCGGGCCCAGCTGTTTCGGTCGCTTCGACCTTGTCGACGCCGGCCGCCTTCATGGCGTCCACCAGCGAGACGCTGCGCGACGGGTCGCCGGCCACCTCGATCCGCCCGCCGGTGAAGACGACGCGTTCGAGATCGACATTGGCCAGCGGTGAATCGTCCATGGCGCGGGCCATGGCGAAGACGTCCGCGGCGATCTTGCGGCAGGCCTTCATCACCGCCGTGCCGGACGAGGCCGCCGTCCAGGAGCCGCCGGCAACAGGCGCCTCGGCGAGGTCGGTGTCGCCGAGCTTCGTCGTCACGTCCTTCATGGGCAGGCCGAGGGCATCGGCGGCGATCTGGGTGAGGATGGTGTAGGTGCCGGTGCCGATATCCCCGGTGGAATTGCCGACCACGAGCTTGCCGTCGGCGGTGAGCGTGGCCTGCGCCGCGGATTTCTGCATTAGCGCTTCCCACACGCCGGTGGCCATGCCCCAGCCGACGAGTTCCTTGCCGTCGCGCATGGAGCGGGGCTCAGGGTTGCGCTGCGACCAGCCGAAGCGCGCCGCACCCTGCTCGTAGCAGGCGCGCAGGGCCTTCGAGCCGAAGGGCTTGTCCTCGGTGGGATCCCTGTCGGTGTAGTTCTTCAGCCGCACCGCGATCGGGTCCTGGCCGGTGGCGTAGGCCAGTTCGTCCATGGCGATCTCGAGGGCGAACACCCCCGTCACCGCCCCCGGTGCCCGCATGTCGGCGGGGGTGTAGGTGTCGATCTGCGTCAGCTTGTAGTCGAGGGCGACGTTCTCGCAGGCCCCGTAGAGGATCGCCGACCAGTTGACCACGACCTCCTGGTAATCCTCGAACCGTGAGGTGCCCGACAGGGCATCGTGGCGGATCGACCGGAGCTTGCCCTCCTCGTCCGCGCCGAGGGAAATGGTCTGGCGCACGTCGGGACGGTAGCCGAAGGTGAACATCTGGTCGCGTGTGAGGGTCACCCGCACCGAGCGCTCCAGCTCGCGCGCGGCCATGACCGCGAGGAAGAGCTGATATTGCGGGCGCAGGCCGATGCCGAAGCCGCCGCCGAGATACGGGTTGAGCACCCGCACCTTGTTTTTGTCCATGCCGAACACGCCCGCAATGTAGCCCTGGCTGTTCGAGACGCCCTGGATCTTGTCGTAGACGGTGATGGCACCGTCGCCGTCCCAGACCACGGTGGAGGCGTGGGGTTCCATCGGGTTGTGGTGCTCCACGGCCAGCGTGTAGTCGCCGCGCAACTGGATCGGGGCGGAAGCGAAGGCGCCGTCGGCATCGCCCCGGGGCTTGGGCGGCGGCTTGATGCCGTCGCGCTTCTTCGGCGGCTCGTAGCCGAACTCGCGCTGGCGCTCGACATCGGTGAGCGGCTCCTCGGCCTCGTAGGAGACCTTCACCAGGGACGCGGCATAGCGGGCGGTGCCGAAATCCTCGGCGACCACCAGGGCCACCGGCTGGCCGCTGTAATGAATCTTGTCGTCGTAGAGGGCGCGGAACGGGGAGCCGGGGGGCGCCACGGCGTCCTGGTAATTGTAGTCGAGCCAAGCGGTGCGCGGTCGGTTCTCGTGGGTGAAGACCTTGAGCACGCCGGGCACGGCTTCCGCCGCCGCGCTGTCGATGGCGGTGATGCGGCCCTTGGCGATGCCGCCGGAGACGACGTAGCCATGGGCGAGGTCGGCTGCGGTGAATTCGCCCGCGTATTTCGCGAGGCCGGTGACCTTGGCGGGGCCGTCGACGCGGCTCTGCGCGGTGCCGACGAAGCTGTCCGTGCCGGTGGAGGAGATGCTGTTTGCCATGTCTGGACGGGTCCTCAGGCGATGCGCTTGTCGGATTGCGACTGCGGCGTGCCGGACGCGGCCTGGCTCAGGCCGCGGATGATGGCGCGCCGGGCGAGTTCGACCTTGAAGCCGTTCTCGGATTGCGGCTGCGCCTGACGGATGACGATGTCGGCGGCGGCCTCGAAGGTCTCGCGGGTAGCGGGCTTGCCCTTCAGGGAGCTTTCCGCTTCCGCATTGCGCCAGGGCTTGTGCGCGACGCCGCCGAGGGCGAAGCGCGCCTCGGTGATCGTGTGGCCGTCGAGCTTCATCACGGCGGCCACCGAGACCAGGGCGAAGGCGTAGGAGAGCCTGTCGCGCAGCTTCAGGTAGGTGTGGTGGGCACCGAAATCTTCGGCCGGCAGGTCGACGGACAGCACGATCTCGTCGGCCGCGAGGGTGGTGTCCCGCTGGGGCTCGTCCCCTGGCAGGCGGTGGAACTCGCCGAAGGGAATGGTGCGCTCACCCGCCGGCCCGGTGACCCGGACCGTCGCGTTCAGAGCCGCCAGGGCCACGCACATGTCGGACGGGTGGGTGGCGATGCACTTGTCGCTCGTGCCGAAGATGGCGTGGATGCGGTTGACGCCGCCGATCGCCTGGCAGCCCGAGCCCGGCTCGCGCTTGTTGCAGGGCATCGCCTCGTCATAAAAGTAATAGCAACGGGTGCGCTGGAGCAGGTTGCCGCCGGTGGTAGCGGCATTGCGCAACTGGCCCGAGGCACCGGCCAGGATCGCGCTCGACAGGAGCGGGTAGCGGCTCTTGATCCGCTCGTCATAGGCCACGGTCGCGTTGGTCACGAGGGCGCCGATGCCGAGACCGCCGTCGCGCTCCTCGATGGCCTCCAAGGGCAGGCGTGTGATGTCGACCAAGCGCTCGGGCCGCTCGACATTGTACTTCATCAGGTCGACGAGGTTGGTGCCGCCGGCGATGAAGCGGGCATTGGCGGTGGAGCCGATGGCCCGCACCGCCTCCTCGACCGTGGTCGGGCGGACGTAATCGAAGCGGTTCATCGGGCGGCTCCCGCGTGCATCACGTCTTCGATGGCATCGACGATGTTGGTGTAGGCGCCGCAGCGGCAGATGTTGCCGCTCATCGCCTCGCGGATTTCTTCACGCGACGTGGCGTGACCTTCCGAGATCATGCCGGCGGCCGAGCAGAGCTGGCCAGGGGTACAATATCCGCACTGGAACGCGTCGCGCTCCACGAAGGCGGCCTGGAGCGGGTGCATCGCGCCGTCCTGGCCGGCGTGTTTGGCCAGCCCCTCGACGGTGACGACCTCGGCGCCGTCCTTCATCACGGCGAGGGCGAGGCAGGAATTGATGCGTGTGCCGTTCACCAGCACGGTGCAGGCGCCGCACTGGCCGTGGTCGCAGCCCTTCTTGGTGCCGGTGAGGTCGAGATCCTCACGCAGGAGGTCGAGGAGGGTGGTCCAAGGAGCCACCTGAAGCTCACGGACCTCGCCGTTGATGGTCAGGCTGATGCCGATGGTGGCTGGCGCCCCGGGTGATCCGCTGTCGATGAGCATGGGCATGTCCTGAGGGATCGGGACCGGTGAGATGCCGGCCGTGTTTCTCGAATGGCGATGCGACCGCGAGGGGAAGATCTTCCGCGCCTCACGCCCGCCCACTCGATAACCGTTCCAATCTGTCGGTGTTCCCCGGCGGGTCGTTTCCGTATCGATCCTCGCAACCGCGATGAGCGGAATCGCGTCGTCTTCCGTGCGTACGACCCCCGCCCGTGGTTTGCGCCCACCCATCCCCTCGGCTAACCCTGTCGCCATCCCCGCTTGCCACAAGGATGCCGCGATGGCCGCCCTCGACCCGGTTCTCAACGACATCGACCGTGACCTCGACAATGCCCTGGAGCGGCTTTTCGCCTTCCTGCGGATCCCCTCGATCTCCACCGATCCGGCCTATGCCGGGCATTGCCGCGACGCGGCGCAATGGCTGGAGGGCAATCTGACGGCGCTCGGCTTCGAGACGGCCATCCACGAGACATCGCTGCATCCGGTGGTGCTGGCGCATGCGCCGAAACCCGGCAAGCCGCACGTGTTGTTCTACGGCCATTACGACGTGCAGCCGGTGGACCCGCTGAACCTGTGGGAGACGCCGCCGTTCGAGCCGCGCATCTCGGTGAACGCCAACGGCGAGAAGCAGATCGTGGCGCGCGGTGCCTCGGACGACAAGGGTCAGGTTATGACCTTCGTCGAGGCCTGCCGCGCCTTCATCGCCATGGAGGGCGAGTTACCCTGCGGCGTCACCCTGCTGATCGAGGGCGCCGAGGAGAACGGCTCGCAAGGGCTGCCCGAATGGGTCGCGGCCAACCGCGAGAAGCTTGCCGCCGACATCGTCCTCGTCTGCGACACCAGCATGTGGAACCCGACCACGCCGGCCATCACCACGTCGCTGCGGGGCCTCGCCTATTTCGAGGTGAAGGTCACCTGCGCCGACCGCGACCTGCATTCGGGTTTCTTCGGCGGTGCGGCGCGAAACCCGATCCACGTCCTGTCGAAGATCATCGCCGACCTGCACGATTCGGATGGAAAGGTGGCGCTGCCGGGCTTCTACGACGGCGTGCGCGAGACGCCCGCCGACATCCTGGAGCAATGGCGCGGGCTCGACTTCACGGCTGAGAAGTTTCTGGGCCCCATCGGCCTGTCGGAGCCGGCCGGCGAGCGCGGCCGCATGCTGATCGAGCTCATCCAGTCGCGCCCGGCCTGCGACGTCAACGGCATCATCGGCGGCTATACGGGCGAGGGCACCAAGACCGTCATCGCGGGAGAGGCCAGTGCCAAGGTCTCGTTCCGCCTCGTGGACGATCAGGACCCCGAGCAGCTCGCGAAGACCTTCGAGGCCTTCGTGCGCCAAAGAATCCCGTCGGACTGCTCGGTGGAGGTGATCTGCTACAAGGGCAGCCGCGCGATCAGCCTGCCCTTCGACATGCCCGAACTGGACATCGCGAGGGGGGCGCTCGCCGAGGAATGGGGCGTGCCGGCCGTGACCATCGGCGCGGGCGGCTCGATCCCCATCGTCGGCGATTTCAAGCGGCTGCTCGACCGCAACACGCTCCTCATCGGCTTCGGCCTCGACGACGACCGCATCCACTCGCCCAACGAGAAGTACGATCTCAGGAGCTTCCACAAGGGCACCCGCTCCTGGGCGCGCATCCTGGCGGCATTCGGAGAGCGCTGAGCGGGGTTCGCGTCCCGAAACCCGAGACACCTACAAAGGCTGTTCGAGGTGTTTTTCCAAGGCTTCACCTCATCCTGAGGTGCCGCGTAGCGGCCTCGAAGGAGGCTCCCAGGGATCGCGCGATTACTGGAGGCCTCCTTCGAGGCCTCCGCTACGCTCCGGCGCCTCAGGATGAGGTGGAGGGTGGGATGATCGACACTGCCATGAGTATTCGCCGAGAGAGCCGATCAGGCAGGCTTTCATTATGAGGGCGAGGTGAAAGGTCGGTTGGCCGATGCGGGCCAGCTCAGGATGCTTCCACCTCCGGTCGGCTCATCTTCGCGTCGAGCCAGCCCCACAGGGCGCGGATCTCCTCGGCGGCCCGGCCGCGGGGCGCGTATTCGGTGACGCCGAGGCCGGAGGCCACGGCGTCCTGGTGATCCACCCGGTGCACGATGCTGGGTTCGGCCAGCACGCCCAGCGAGCGCAGCTGCGCCGCATAGGCATCCGTGCGCGGGGAGGGCGGGGGCGGGCATTGGTTGAGGACGAGGGCGAGCCGGTTTCGCATCCCGAGGCCCACGAGGGTCTGGAGGGTCGGCCTCGCGGCCACGAGGTCGAGCCGCGACGGGCGCACCGGCACGACCACGAGGTCGGCCGTGCGCAGGGCCGGGGCCAGACCCGTGGCGGAGCCGGCGGTGTCGATGACGACGAGGGTGGTTCCGTTCTCGCGGCAACCTTCCAGGATCTCGGGCATCTGCCCGATCTCCCAGGCCTGGATACGCTCGACGATCACTCCGTCTTTGCGACGCAGGGCACCCCAGCCCGCCAGCGAGCCCTGCGGATCGAGGTCGAAGGCGATCACGCGTTCGCCGTCCTCCGCCGCCGCCACGGATAGGGAAGCGGCGAGGCTCGTCTTGCCGGTGCCGCCCTTCTGCACGGCCACGGCGACGACGCGGATGCGCCGGTCGTCGGCAGGCTCCTCCGTCATCACGCCGGCCCCCCGACGCGCGGCCCCGGAGTTTCGTCAGGCGCCATGCGACCTGACTCTGTATGTGACCCGCCTCCGTCACCTCGACAACCGAGCATCGGCCGCGCCCGGCGCGAGCGTGAAGGCGACACGCCCGCCGGCTTCAGGGGACGCCGTACGGCAGGGATCGTCTCTGGATCGGACGGAGCGCGGCCCCTCCGATCGATCCGGCCGGGCATCGCCGGCGCAAGCCCCGAGCTCCGGCTCAGAACCGCCTGCGGCGCTGCGCGTCCAGGCTCCACGGACCGGCGCCGGCAGCGGCGAGGTAAAGGAAGAGGAAGCAGAACAGGATGGCCGCGTCGCCGCCGTTCAGGGCTGGGAACTGGCTCTTGGGCGCATGGGCGATGAAATAGGCGAAGGCCATCTGGCCGGAGAGGATGAACGCCACCGGCCGCGTGAACAGGCCGAGGATGATCAGCGCGCCGCCGACGATCTCGAGGACGGCCGCGAACCAGATGAGGGTGAACAGCGCCGGTGCCGCCCCGCCGCCCATGCGCACGGGAAACCCGAACAGCTTCTGCGTTCCGTGCTCGAGGAACAGCACGCCGGCGACGATGCGCAGGATGCTGAGAAGCCGGGGGGCCCAGGTTGACGAGATCGCGTTGAGGTTCATGCGGAAACAATCTCCGAGGGGGAGGGCCGTGCGTGCGGCCAAGTCTCCGCAATCAGCACGAAACCCCCTCCGCCGTCGACTCGCCGCGCGTGAGAAAAGTCACCGCGGCCTCCTTTGAAGCCGCGGTGCCGCTACAGTCTAGAACGCTTTCGAAGTATGTCCGCACATTTACGGCTCCTTGAAGCCGTAATCCGGCACGCCTTCTTCGTTGTCATAATATTTATACGGCAAAAACTTTCCGGAAAGGTTCATCTTCACACGGTCGCCCTTGTTGTTGGGCTCTCGTTCCATGGTCATGTTGAAATCGATCGCCGACATGATGCCGTCACCGAAATCCTCCTGGATCAGTTCTTTCCAGGTGGTGCCGTAGACCATCACCAGTTCATAGAAGCGGTAGATCAGCGGGTCGGTGGGCGGCATCTGCGGGATCGAGCCGCGATAGGGCGCCTCGTTCAGCATCCGCTCCTCGGATTCGGTCAGGCCGAACAGCTCCGCCGCCTTCTTCGCCTGGGCTTTAGGCAGCTTCATCTGTCCCATGCAGGCGGCGGTGATGAGGATCGGCGAGAGTCCGCCGATCTCGGCCTGGATGTGCTTCCAGGTCCAGCCCTTCTCGCGCTTGATGTCGAGGAGCTTTTCCGTGAGGTCTTCGCGCTTCATGTGAGGTCTCCGATGAAGGAATGTGGGTGAGAGGCGGCGCGCGGATCCGAGAGCCGCGGATTCACGAGGCGGCGGGGACGGGGATCGGCTCCGGCCCGTCCGAACCCGGCCGCACCACCGGCGGGTGGCGCTGGTCGTAGCCGGCGGGCATGGCGTCCCGCAGGGTCTTCGAGCGGCTGACGAGGAAGTCCATCAGGTGGTTGCGCAGGGCGTAGTAGCCCGGGGCGTGATGGAGGTTCGCGCGCTCGCGGCGTTTGGGCAGCGGGTTCCCGACGATCTCGGCCACCTTGGCCTCGGGGCCGTTGGTCATCAGCACGATGCGGTCGGCGAGGTAGATCGACTCGTCGACATCGTGGGTGATCATGAAGACGGTCTGGCCGGTCTCGATGCAGATGCGGCGCACCTCGTCCTGCAGGGTGCCCCGCGTGAGCGCGTCCAGCGCCGAGAACGGTTCGTCCATGAGCAGGATCTTCGGCTCGATGGCGAGTGCCCTGGCGATTCCGACACGCTGCTTCATGCCGCCCGAGAGTTCGGACGGGCGCTTATGCTCGGAGCCGGCGAGGCCCACCGTGGCGATGGCCTTGCGGGCACGCTCCTCCACCTCGGCGCGGGACGCCTTGCGCCAGCGCGAGGAGACCGCGTAGGCGACGTTGCCGAGCACCGTGCGCCAGGGCAGCAGGGCATGCCCCTGAAAGATCACCGCCCGGTCGAGGCTCGTCCCCTCGATCGCCTGCCCGTCGACGATGACGACGCCCTCGCTCGGCGCCTCCAGCCCGGCCAGGATGTTGAGCACCGTGGTCTTGCCGCAGCCGGAATGGCCGATCATGCAGACGAACTCGCCCCGCCGCATGGGCAGCCACAGGTTCTCGAACACGGTGTTTGGCTTGGCCCCGGGGGCGGGATAGCGCCGGGCGATCCCCTCGATGGAGATGAATTTTTCGGAGGACGACATGCGGCTGGTCCCGGCGGCGGGGTCGGGAGCGGCGCTCGCGGAGCGCCGCGCGAAGGGGATGAGCTTGCTCATGGCGCGGCCTCACTCGGGGAAGGTGACGAGGCGCTGGGCGCGCGCCAGCAGCTGGTCGAGGATCATGCCCACGAGGCCGATGACCAGGATCGAGACGATCACATTGGTGATCGAGAGGTTGTTCCACTCGTTCCAGACGAAGTAGCCGATACCGGTTCCGCCCACGAGCATCTCGGCCGCCACGATGACGAGCCAGGCGATGCCGATGGAAATGCGCATGCCGGTGAGGATGGTGGGCGCGGCCGCCGGCAGGATCACCGTGAAGGCCCGGCGGATCGGCCCGACCTCCAGGGTCCGGGCGACGTTGAGCCATTCCTTACGCGTTCCGGCGACACCGAAGGCGGTGTTGATCAGCATCGGCCAGAGCGAGCAGATGAAGATCACGAAGATCGCCGACAGGCTCGAATCCTTGATCGTGTAGAGGGCGAGCGGCATCCAGGCGAGGGGCGAGACCGGCTTCAGGAGCTGGATGAAGGGGTCGAGCGCCCGGCCCATCAGCGGCGACATGCCGATGAGGAAGCCGATGGGGATGGCCACCAGCACCGCGAGCCCGTAGCCGAGCGCCACCCGGCCGATGGAATAGGCGAGCTGGATGCCGAGCCCCTTGTCGTTGGGGCCGCGATCGTAGAACGGATCCTTCAGGTGCTTCCAGGCGGTGGCGGCGACGTCGAGGGGACCCGGCATCGCCGATTTGCCGGTGGTGGCGCTCGCACCCATGAGGGCCGCGTATTCCGGGTCCATCGTCTCGGTCTTGGCGACCCCGCCCACCGCGATCTGCCAGAGCAGCAGGAAGGCGGCGAGGACGGCCAGGGAGACGATGCCGGCGCGGAGCGAGAGGGAGGCCTTCATGGCTCAGCCCGCCCGCTTGATCGCGAAGGAGTTCAGGTACTCCTCGGGTTTGGCCGGATCGAAGGCCTTGCCCATCACCGAGAAGGATTTCGAGGTGGCCGTCGGCGGGGTGAGGCCGGCCTCCTTCATCAATCTCGCGGCGTCGGTGGCGAGATAGACCTTCTCGGCCACCGCCTTGTAATCGACATCGCCCTTGATCTGACCCCAGCGCTTCATCTGCGTCATGATCCAGACCGCGAAGGACGACCACGGGAAGGCGTCGAAATCGACGCGGTCCGGCACCTTGCGGACGTTGCCCAGGCCGTCGGCGAAGGTTCCGGTGAGCACCTGTTCCACCACCGTCACCGGCTGGTTGAGGTAGTTGGCCGGGGCGATCTGTGCGGCGATCTCCTTGCGGTTCTCGATCTTCGAGGCGTAGGCCGTCGCCTCGATCACGGCGCGGAGCAGTGCGGCGTAGGTGTTCGGGGTCTGGGTGACGAAATCCTGCGAGGCCGCGAAAGCGCAGCACGGGTGCCGGTCCCAGATCTCCTTCGACAGGATGTGGATGAAGCCGACGCCATCATAGACCGCGCGCTGGTTCACCGGGTCGGGCGCCAGGAACCCGTCGATGTTGTCGGCCCGCAGGTTGGCGACCATGTCCGGCGGCGGCACCGCGCGGATCTGCACGTCGGTATCGGGGTCGATCCCGGCTTCCGCGAGGTAGTAGCGCAGCAGGTAATTGTGCATCGAATAGTCGAAGGGCACCGCGAGCTTGAAGCCCTTCCAGTTCTTCGGGTCGCGCCTGTCCTTGTGCTTCATCGCCAGGGTGATCGCCTGGCCGTTGACGTTCTCCACTGCCGGCATCGTGTAGGGAACGGGGTTCGATCCGACGCCGAGGGAGATGGCGATGGGCATCGGCGCCAGCATGTGGGCAGCGTCGTATTCCTTGTTCAGGGTCTTGTCGCGGATCACCGCCCAGCCGGCGGTCTTCACCACCTCCACGTTCAGCCCCTGCTTCTCGTAGAAGCCCATGGGTTTCGCCATGATGATCGGCGTGGCGCAGGTGATCGGGATGAAACCGACCTTCAGGTCTGTCTTCTCGGGCTTCGCCCCCTGCGCGAAAGCCTCGGCCACGAACTTCGTCGGGAAAAACTGGCTCACGGCGGCCAGCGCCGTCGCCGCGCCGACGCTCCTGAGGAAGGCACGCCGCTGGGCATCCTCCGGGAACAGGGCCCGCATCACCGCGCCTTCGACGGCCCGCGTGATCGCGGCGTCGCCGGACGGAGCTTCGGCATCGTGCGCGGCTTGATCGCGGTGGTTTCCGCAGGAGCAGCCCCCGCGCTTCAAGGTCAGCCGGGCGTTGAACGGATCGTCGAAGAGCGCCATGTCGCGGACCTTTCTGCGGAGACGGTCTCTTCATGGCAAACGCTGTGCCAGCCGCGATTCCGAAAAAAAGCACAATTGGAACAATGGTTTGATAAAAATGCAAAAATTACGAAATATCGTTGATTGCGATTTTTCGTGATCTGCGCTACGAGATATCGTGATGGAAAGATCAGTCGCGCCGCCCGCCTCGCCCTATGGCCCCGCCTTCGACAGGGCGGCGGAGGCGATGCTGGTGCTCGATCCGGTGGCCGACGAGATCCGGGACGCCAACCAGGCGGCCGCGCGGCTGCTCGGCTACGATCCCGAAATCCTGCGGGGCATGCGCGTCACCGGCCTTCATCCCGACCAGGTGCCGACGCTGATCGTCTTCACCCAGGCCGTGCAGGCGCGGGGCCGCGACTGGACCCACGCCCTCTCGCCGAGGCACGCGGAGGGGCACGGTCTCCATGTGGAGTATAGCGGGACGATCCTGCCGGGTGAGCCGGCGCTCCTCCTCGTCAGCCTGTTCGACCTCGACGAGCGCCGCCGCCGCCTCGTGGATACCGAGGCCGATGCGCATATGCGGGCCGGCCTGTCCGAGTGGCAGCGGATGGAGCGGATCTTTCGCGATATCGAGCGCGAGAACCAGCTCATCCTGCGCGCGGCCGGGGAGGGGATCTACGGGGTCAATGCCGAGGGCATCACCACCTTCATCAACCCGGCGGCCGAGCGCATGCTGGGCTGGGACGCGGCCGACCTCGTCGGGCGCGACATGCATGCCACCGTCCACCACAGCCACCCGGATGGCTGCCATTACCCGCATCAGGATTGCCCGATCTACGCCGCCTTCCGCGACGGAGCCGTGCATCAGGTCGACACCGAGGTGTTCTGGCGCCGGGACGGCACGCCGATCTTCGTGGAATACACCTCGACGCCGATCCGCGACCGGGGCCGGCTCCTCGGCGCGGTCATCGTGTTCCGCGACATCAGCCAGCGGCGCGAGGCCGACGAGCGTCTGCGCCAGGCCTTGGCGGAGGTCGATTCCCTGCGACAACGCCTGGAACTCGAGAATGCCTATCTCCGCGAGGAAATCCGCGAGGGCGGGCACCACCAGGGCATCATCGGCCGTTCTCCGGCCATCGAGGCGACCCTCCGGCAGATCGACCTCGTGGCCGGCACCGACGCCACCGTCCTCGTCACCGGGGAATCCGGCACCGGCAAGGAGCTCATCGCCCGCGCCATCCACGAGGCCAGCCGCCGCCGGGACCGGCCCCTGATCCGGGTGAATTGCGCGGCGATCCCGCGCGAGCTGTTCGAGAGCGAGTTCTTCGGCCACGCCAGGGGCGCCTTCACCGGCGCCCTGCGTGACCGGGTCGGGCGGTTCGAACTCGCCGATGGCGGCACCCTGTTCCTCGACGAGGTCGGGGAAATTCCCATCGACCTGCAGGGCAAGCTCCTGCGCGTGCTGCAGGAGCGGCAATTCGAGAGGGTCGGCGAGGAACGGACCCGTATCGTCGACGTCCGCCTCGTGGCCGCCACCAACCGCGACCTCAAGGCCGAGGTGAAGCGGGGGCGCTTTCGCGAGGATCTCTACTTCCGCCTCAACGTGTTCCCCATCGCGGCCGTGCCCCTGCGCGAGCGGCCCGAGGACATTCCCCTCATCGCCCAGCACTTCCTGAAGGGCGTGTCCCGCCGCCTCGCCATGCCCGACCTGCGTCTCACGGAAGGCGATGTCCGTCGCCTCGCGCGCTACGACTGGCCCGGCAATGTCCGCGAGCTGGAGAACATCGTCGAGCGGGCGGCGATCCTCGCCGTGCGCGGGCGGTTGCGGTTCGACCTGCCCGAGACCGAGAGCGCCGGTCCCGTCGAGGGGCGACGCCCGCAGGGCGCGGTCTCGCCCGGCGCCATCCCCGCCACCGAGGCCGAGCGAAGGGCACGCGACCGGGCCGACATCTCGGCCGCCCTCATCCTCGCCAAGGGCCGCGTCTTCGGGGCCGGAGGCGCGGCCGAACTGCTCGGCGTCAAGCCGACGACGCTCGCCTCCCGCATCAAAGTGCATGGCCTGACGGGGGTTGGCCGGTCGGGCGGCGGAGCCTGATCCGATCCGCCCAATTCGCTCTGCGTGTAATTGCTGTGCACCGAGTTGTTGATGCTGGATATTGAATCGAATTCTCTCGATCGTGAAAGCTTCGCCTGAAGACTCGTCAGCATAGGAACGCTCAACGCAACAAGGAACGCGATGAGCGACAGGCGGTCGGAGGCGCGATACAAGGTCACTCTGCCGGCTCTTTGCTGGGGGCGGCATCGTCAGAATTTTTATGCGGTCACCGACGATCTGTCCTCGGACGGAATTCGTTTCAAGTCCTCGGTCGTGCCCGCCGTCGATGAGCGACTGACCTGCAGTATCCGCCATGCCGGATCTATCGAAGCCATCGTCGTGCGAGCGGAGACATCCGCCTTCGCCATACGGGTTCTGAGCGCCGACCATCCCCTCGGCCTCGTGGTGCAGAGCCTCCTCAGCGTCGCAAAATCGCAGAATCCCCCGCCCCTGGTGACGCGCGCCTGTCCGCGTATCGTACCGGACATCCAGGACGTGCTGGTCACGACCGAGGCCGGATCGATGCTGCCGGGCCGTGTCATCAACATCTCGGCATCGGGCGTGGCCGTTTCCATGGAAGAGCCCCTCGACGTCGGCACGCTGATTGTCATCGGCAGGACCAGGGCCAAGGTCGCCCGCCGGTTCGACAACGGCATCGGCGCGGCCTTTCTCTCGCCGCTCCACGAAGACGCGGTCGGCCCGCATATCGTGCTCTGATCGCGGATTCACGCCTGTGCGGATGCGCCGTTCGACCAGGGTGCCGCCGCGAACCGGGCCGCCAGGAAGGCGATGAGCGCAAGCACGCGGGCGGGGCGCGGGTCGCCCGGCGGCGTGACCAGATGCAGGGCGATGGGCGGCAGGTCCCAACCGTGCAGCACCCGTTCGAGCCGCCCCGCCCGAAGATCCTCCCAGACCATGAAATCCGGCTGGACGGCGAGGCCGAGCCCGGCGCGAAGGGCGGGGGTCAGGGCGTCGGCATTGTTGGCCCGCATCGGCCCGGCGGGAAGGATGACCGCTTCCTCGCCCTCGCGGCTGGTGAAGATCCAGCGGTCCGGGCTCGGCAGGTAGGCGTAGCCGAGGCAGGCATGGCGGGCGAGGTCGCGCGGATGCTCCGGCCGGCCATGCCGGTCGAGATAATCCGGCGACGCCACGAGGGCGCGGTTCACGAGGCAGAGGCGCCGCGCCCGCAGGGAGGAATCCGCCAGCGCGGCGATGCGCAGGCCGATGTCGAAGCCTCCGCCCACGAGATCCACGAGGGCATCGCTGAGATGGAGATCCACCGAGACTTCCGGATACTGGCCCAGGAAATCCGGAAGGATCGGGGCGACGTGGAGGATCCCGAACGACATGGGGGCGGCCAGCCTCACCATGCCGCGCGGAACCGATGACGAGGCCGTGGCCTGCGCCTCCGCCGCCTCACCCTCCGCGAGGATGCGCGCGGCCCCCTCCCGCGCCGCATGGCCAAGTTCCGTCAGGGCGATCTTGCGCGAGGTCCGATGGAACAGGCGGCCGCCGATCCGGCCTTCGAGGCGGGTGATCGCCTTCGAGACCGTGGCCTTCGACAGGCCGAGTTCATCCGCCGCCCGCCCGAACGCACCCGTCTCCGCGACTTTGGCGAAGATCCCCCAGGCTTCGAAATCCGGCAGTTTCATAGGCGCATTTCCAGAAACGATAGGTTTCCATCGTTTCTGTTTTCATGCGGCATGCCAAGCCCCAGAT
The DNA here is from genome assembly GCA_902712845.1 of Methylobacterium bullatum. NCBI lineage: Bacteria > Pseudomonadati > Pseudomonadota > Alphaproteobacteria > Hyphomicrobiales > Methylobacteriaceae > Methylobacterium > Methylobacterium bullatum. The sequence goes on along the minus strand of LR743504.1, from coordinate 685,470 downwards.
TGTCGTCATCACGAAGCGGCGCGGTGGTCATCCACCGGCCAGCGCGTCCGGGAGACACGACCATGTCCGATAACGGCCTGCACCACGTCACCGCCTATGCCGGCGACATCCAGCGCAACCTCGATTTCTACCGGCGCGTCCTCGGCCTGCGCCTGGTGAAGAAGACCGTCAATTTCGACGATCCCTCGACCTATCACCTCTATTATGGCGACGAGGCCGGACGGCCCGGCACGATCCTGACGTTCTTTCCCGTCGCCCATGCCGCGCGGGGACGGGTCGGGATCGGCGAGACGCAGGAGACCGCCTTCCGCGTTCCCCGCGCCTCCATCGGCTGGTGGACTCACAGGCTGATCGAGAAGGGCGTCGACCACGACGCCCTGGTCCAGCTCTTCGGCGAGCCGGTCCTCCGCCTGCGCGATCCCGACGGGATGGTGCTGGCCCTGGTCGGGGTCGACGAGGCAACCGAGGGGGCGCCTTCCTGGACCGGTGCCCAGGTTCCGGCCGAGCACGCCATCCGGGGCTTCCACGGCGTCACCCTGCTCCTCAAGAAGGCGGAGCCGACGGCGCGGATCCTCACCGGGGTGTTCGGCTTCTCCGAGGCCGGACGCGACGGTGCGATGACCCGCTACGCCAATGGCGGCGCTCTCGGCGGGTTCGTCACCCTCCGGGCGGTGGGCGAGTTCCTGCGCGGACGGCCCGGAGCCGGCTCGGTCCATCACATCGCCTTCCGGGCGAAGGACGATGCCGAGCAGGCGTCCATGGTGGCTGATCTCACCGGCACCCACGGCCTGCAGGTGACCGAGCAGCGCGACCGCGCCTATTTCCGCTCGGTCTACTTCCGCGAGCCCGGCGGTGTGCTGTTCGAGATCGCCACCGACATCCCGGGCTTTGCCGTCGACGAGCCGGCCGAGGCCCTGGGCGAGGCGCTCAAGCTCCCCGCCTTCCTCGAAGCGCACCGCGCGCGGATCGAGGAGGTTCTCCCCGTCATCGCCTGACACGGCCGCCCCTCCGCGAGGAGGGGCGGTTCCCACGCACTCTTCGCGAGGCCGTCATGACCAAGCTGTCCTTCACTCACCGTTTCGAGCCCGCGACCGTGGCCGGCTCGCCTCCGCTCCTGCTGCTCCATGGCACCGGCGGCGACGAGAGCGACCTGCTGCCCCTGGGCCGGGCAGTGGCGCCGGGCTCCGCCCTGCTGTCGCCCCGCGGGCCTGTCCTGGAGAACGGCATGCCGCGCTTCTTCCGCCGTCTCGCCGAGGGTGTCTTCGACGAGGCCGATCTGCGGCGGCGGGCACGGGATCTCGCGGACTTCGTCACCGAAGCCCGTGAGGCCTACGGGATCGCCGCACCGGTGGCGCTCGGCTTCTCCAACGGCGCCAACATCGCCGCCGCCCTCCTCCTGCTCCATCCGGGCGTGCTGGCGGGCGCGGCGCTGCTCCGGCCGATGATGCCGCTCGCGGAGCCGCCCGTTCCCGACCTGACCGGCACGCCCGTGCTGATGCTGTCGGGCATGGCCGATCCGATCGTGCCGGCCGGGAACGCCGCGCGTCTCGCCGGAATCCTCGGCCGGGCCGGGGCGGATGTGGCGCACGACATCCAGCCGGCCGGGCACGGGCTCGGCCAGGCCGACGTCACGGCGGTTCAGGCGTGGCTGGCCCGGCTGGTCGAGGGGGAGGGCACGGAGGCGAGGCGGCTTCGGTAGACCGCCTCGATCCCATCGAGATGCCGGTCGAGGGTCAGCGGATCGGCCCAGAACAGGTCGTAGGCGGCATTCGACATGCGGCGCGCCTCCGCGTCGTCGGAAAGACGCATGAGGGCGGCGGCGAGGGAATCCGGTTTGCTCGAGGCGAACCAGAGACCGTTGACGCCGTCCTCCACCGCCTCCCTGCCGGCGCAGATGTCGCTGACGATCACCGGCGTCCCCGCTGCCAGGGATTCGAGCACGGTAAGGGGCTGGCCCTCGTACCAGACCGAGGGAAAGACGAGGGCGCGGGCCGCGCGCATGAGCGCCTTCACCTCGGCGGGGTTCTTCCAGCCGAGGAAGCGGGCCTCCGGATACTCCGACTCCAGCTGCGCCCGCTGCGGGCCGTCGCCGATGAAGACGGCCGTCTGCCCGGCGAGGCGGGCAGCCTCGGCGAAGACGTTCGCGCCCTTCTCGGGCGAGACCCGCCCGACGAAGACGATGTCGCCGAGCGGCCGGTCCGCCTTGCGGCCGAGGGGCTCCGCGTCGACGGGGTTCGAGACCTCGACATAGCGGGTCCGTTTCGGCAGGTAGGGGGTCAGAACGGTCTTCTGCAGCCGACTGATGGTGATGACGGTGGCAGCACTCCCCACCAGCCCCGACCCCCGCATCAGCGCATGGCGGCCGACCCGCATCAGTTTGCGGGCATAGCTCCGGGAATCGCAATTGTAGGCGATGCAGGAAGGCGAGAGCGGGGTCCGGTGGCAGGCGGCCGAGATCGGGTAGTCGTAGAAGCCGCCATTGGGGCAGGCGAGATAGTATTCGTGCAGGGTGAACACCACCGGCACCCGCGTCGCCTTCAGCACCGGCCCGATGGAGGGCGACAGGGCCTTGGCCCAGCCATGGACGTGGACGACGCTGTCTTCCGGATCGTAGCCGGAGAGGAGTGCTTCGAGGCGGAGCGCCGCCGGCCGGTTCCAGAGCCATTGCACGCCGAAACTGGCGAGCGAGGTCGTGAGCGCCACGTCGGTCTGGCCGAGGACGATCACCGCGATGCCGGCTTGCGCCAGACGCGGATCGGCCGGGCCGACGGCTGCGAAGAACACGACCCGGTTGCCGCGCCCGGCGAGGCCCAGGGCGCTCTCGATGGCGACTTTCGCCTGCCCGCCGTTGATGAAGGCGTGATCAGCGACGATGATGATGGTCATGACCGCATCCGACCGGGTGTTGGTCATCTACGGGCGATGACGAAGGCGAAGCTCGTGAACGTCCGCCAGTCCCGGCTCCGGGCGAGGCGGGTGAACGCATCGTCGATCTGGCGCAGGCCGGGCAGCTTGTGGAAGTAGCTGTAGCCATAGAACGGCAGCACCACGATCTCGCGAAAGCCGATCTCTTTCAGGAGCGGTACGATCGCCGCCTCGCTGCCCCGGCAATAATTGTAATGCGCCGGGAATTTCGGATTGTCGCCGTCGTCCCTGCGGTCCGGGAACAGGGTGTGAAGCACCGCGCGCGACAGGGCTTCCGGCATGAGCTGGTTGGCGACGAAGGGCGGAGCGAACAGGGTGGGAAAGAAGCTCAACGCCGCGCCGCCCGGCGCGAGGAGGCCATGGATATTGCGCCACATCTGCGCCACGTCCGGCACGTGCTCCATCACCATCGAGCAATAGGCGAAGTCGAACCGGTTCGAGCCGATGGCGTCGAGGGTGGATGGCGAGGCGATGTCGCAGCAGAGCTTGGCGAATTCCGGCGGCGCGAGATCGAGCTCCTTCTGCGAGATGTCGTTGATCGTCACCTTGATCCCGTGCCGGACCAGTTCAGGCGGCTGGAAGACCGGGTCGCGCCCGCCGCCGATCTCCAGATGGTCGCGAAGGCCGTACTCGTTGGTGAGGGCGACGATCGTGTTCTTGTAGTTCTCCCAGCTCCAGTTCCAGTCGGGGGAATAGCCGAGGTCGCGCGCGATGGCGCGGATGTCGCGCGGGGCGACCAGCGGGCGTGCGGCCGACGCCTTGGGGGTGGTCGGATCCGGGTTCGCACTCGTCATGCTCATCGCGATGCGCGCCTTCTGAAGCGGTCGAGCCGCGTTGCAGCAGTGAGGGCTGCCTGTCTGACAACGAGCCTAAAGCGTACCCGGTTACGGAGATCTCACGGTCTTCCGGGTGGTCAATGAATTTCGAGGGCAGCCTTAACGGCCCATGGCCTTAATCGCGCCATCATGGACCGTTGTTCAAGGTGGGTCGATCGTCTCGGCGCGGTTCCTCCTCCGCGCCCTCCGACGATGGCCTTCCGAAGGATGCCACGCCTTGCTTCTCCCCGCGCGACGCCATCGTCTTCGTGACGAGCCAGACCGGGGTGGTGCCTGATGCTGCCGCCGCACCGCTGGTTCTGGATCCTCATCCTCGTCGCCTGCAGCGGCGCCGGGCTCCTCTACGACCTGCTGTTCGCCAATGGCGCCGCTCCGCTGGCCGGGGTGATCTATGGCCTCGCGGTGGGGGCGACGACCCTCGCCTTCGACCGTGGCCTGATCCTGGGCGGCCTTCAGGCGCGCCTGCGCCGGTTGCCGGCGAAGATCTACGTGCTCACGGCCGAGCTCGCCTATGTCCTGATGATCGCCAGCGGCATCGCTCTCGGCGGTCTCGTCGTCTGGGCCCTCGGCCTCACCGGGGACGCGCTCAGGGACGCCGTCAAGATCACGCCGCGGGTCCTCGCCTATTCGCTGGCGGTGTCGGCCATGCTCGTCTTCGTCATCCGCATGCGCGATCTCATCGGCGGCGAGGTGTTCGTGAACTTCCTCGTCGGCCGTTATCACCGGCCGGTGCGCGAGGACCGCATCTTCCTCTTCCTCGACGTCGTCGGCTCCACCGCCTTCGCCGAGACCCATGGCGACCTGAAGGCTCAGGCCTATCTCGGCGCGGTCTTCGCCGCCCTCGCCGAGCCCGTGCGCCGCAACCACGGCTCCACCGACGATTACATCGGCGACATGGCCATGATCACTTGGCCGATGGAGCGGGGCCTCAAGGACGCCCGCTGCGTCGCCTGCGTGTTCGACGTCCTCGACAGGATCGAGGCCGAGGCCGAGGCCTGGCAAGCCCGTTTCGGTGTGGTGCCACGCCTGCGGGCGGCGCTGCATGGCGGCTCCATTGTCACGGCGGAAGTCGGGGTCGACCGGCACAAGATCGCGTATTTCGGCGACACGGTGAACGTGACCTCGCGGATCGAGGCCCTGTGCCGGCCCTTGGGCACCGAGATCCTGATCTCGGACGATCTCCTCGCACGCCTGCCGCGCCTGCCCGAGGGTATTCGTGCCCGCTCGCTCGGCGCCCACGCCCTGCGCGGCCGGGGCCAGCCCCTCGCCGTCTCGACCCTCGAACGCGCGACCACGGCGATCGAGGAGGCCGAGGGGGCACGAAACGTGGTCGCGCCCTTGGCCGCGTCCTTGGCGGCATCCGCATGAGCGAGCCGGCCGCCGACCGTTCGATCGTCGTCCACATCGACGCCGATGCCTGCCCGGTGAAGGACGAGACCTACCGAGTCGCCGGCCGCTACGGCCTGCATGTCTACGTGGTGGCCAACAGCTTCATCACCCTGCCGCGGGAACCCTGGATCGAGCGCGTCGTCGTGAGCGACCGTTTCGACGCCGCCGACGACTGGATCGCGGAACGAGCGAGGCCGGGGGCCGTCGTCGTCACCTCGGATGTGCCTCTGGCGAGCCGATGCGTGAAGGCGGGCGCCGAGGTCCTCGCACCCAACGGAAAACCCTTCAGCGAGAGCGGGATCGGTCTCGCTCTGGCCACCCGCAACCTGATGCAGGATCTGCGCGAAGCGGGCACGGTCACAGGCGGCCCGCGACCGTTCTCGGCCCGGGACCGCTCCGCCTATCTCGGCGCGCTCGACCGGACCGTGATGCGGCTCAAGCGGGGCGGCTTCGGCTGACGTTCGCCCTGTCCCGAGCCGCGTCCGGGATTCGTTTCGGCTTCGTCACGAGCCGTTCCCCATGGCCTCGCCGAAGGACTGGACCAGCCTGTCCTCCAGCCGACCCTTCATGTCCGAGAGGATCGCCATGGCGACGGCGTTCGGCATGGCCGGCTTGTAGGCGCGTTTCTCGGTCAGCGCCGAGTAGATGTCGCAGATCGTCATCAGCCGCACGGTATCGCCGATGGAGTCCCCGCTGAGGCGGTCGGGATAGCCCGAGCCGTCGAGCATCTCGTGGTGATGCCGAACGGCGCCGAGGGTGAGGGCATCGCAGCCGGAATCCTTCAGCTTCTCGTAGCCGATGACCGGATGGGTGCGCATGATCGCCATCTCGGCATCGTCGAGCCGGCCAGGCTTGTTGAGGATCTCCAGCGGAATCCGGGCTTTCCCGAGGTCGTGGAGCAAGGCGGCGCGGACGAAGTGATGGCGGTCGCTGGCCGAGAAGCCGAGGTGAAGGGAGAACTTGGCGGCCACGCCCGCTACCAGCAGGCAATGCTGATAGGTGGCGTCGTCATGCGTCCAGACCCGGTCGAGCCAACGGGTCAACCCACCTTCGCGCACCGCCGCGATGATCGGTTCGAGGCTGGCATCGACCCGCGTCAGGGAGACCGGATCGTTCGACCGCGCCCCGTCGAACAGGCGGGTCAGGACTTCGGTGGCCCGAGCCACGCCGCGCTCGATGCTCCGGGCCGGCTTCTCGGCCCGGTCCTGGATCACCTGCGTCATCATTGTGCGGGCGACCATGGCGGGGTTCGTCAGAGCCGAGAGGCAGCAGGTCGCGCCGAGATTCCTGGCATTGCGCATGCCGATCTCGCTCATGTTCCGAAGAAGGCAGATGACGGGAACGTCCGCGATCCTCAGCCGCGCGAAGGCCCGGCGCATGGCGGAGGCGGCGTCGCGCCGGTCCAGGGTGACATCCGACACCGCACCGATGGGCACCGGCTTCAAGTCGATTGCCGCATCGAATCTCATGACCTTGCAGTCCGCGACGAGGCTCAGCTCGTGGCGCAGGAGTTCACTGCTGTCGGGCCGGTCCGTAATGAGAATGACTGTCCCATCTAGCATTCGCGCAAAGCCCGAAATCCCACCGACACCCGCGGAGACAACATATGTTGCAAAAGTGGAGAGAAAATTAATTGCATCCTGTAGTGTAAACTCAAGAGTACAAATGAACCTGTTGGTCAGAAAACCTACATTTCTATCAGAAGGCGATCTGAAGAAATTCGAGTTGCAACCTCTGTGCCCGCTCTCATGCCTTCTTGATAGGCTCCGCCGGCGGTTCCCCATTGCAGGCGGGACAGCGCCTCTCCGGCGAACCAGATCTTGTCGGCCAGCGGGGCCTGAAGTTGTCCGCGTGCCGGAGCGTGTCCGGGCGGGACCACGGCCCAGGAACCGAGCGACCAGGGGTCGTGGCGCCATTCGCTGATCGCCGGAATGGCGAGGTCGTGCAGGGCGCGGTGGCCGAGATGCTCCGCCAGCACGGAGCGGACCAGGCGGCGGGTGGTATCCGGGTGCCGGTCCCGTGCGTCGAGGGCCCGGATCATCGGCGTGTCGAGCTCGAAGAAGTGGAACGGCGTCCCGTCCACCCGGGTGAGCAGTCCGGGGGGCTTGTGGCGTCCGCCGACCAGGGCGGCGAGGCGGTCGCGACCGAGGAAGGGCGCTGACGGCCAGTGCAGCACGGCGTGTTCGTAGATCCCGCTGGAGAATCCGTCGATGGCCGCGCGCGTCTCGGGCGGCAGGGAAGGGGTGAAGAGCGGCGCGGCGCGAAGCACCATCATCGGGATCGTCACGATCACCGCCTTGGCCCGCCGCACCGATCCGTCCGCCGTCTCGACGGCGACGCCCTTGCCCGACCAGTCGATACGCACCACCGGCGTGTTCAGCGCGATGGGCAGCCCCTGCGCCAGGCGGGCGAGATAGCCGCCGAAGCCGCCGGCGATGAAACGGTTGTCGCCGTATTCCATGCTGGGAAAATCGTGGAGGGAGACGTCCGTCAGGGGGCGACCCGACACGAGACCGTGGACGAGGGCGATGCGCTCGGCCCAGGGGCCGAGGCCGGGCGGGAGCGCGCTCGAAGCCGGGCGGTCGGGGCCGCCGAACCCGGCCTGGGTGGTCAGGGCGCGATCGGCCACCGAGAAGGCGCGGGCATGGGCGGCGGCCTCGGCCGGGCGCCCCTTGCGCCCCGATACGAACAGATGCCCGTCTTGCGCGGCGATCCTCAAGGGTTCGCCCCGAATTCCGCCCAGGCGCACCAGCGGGTTGATCGGGCCGGCATGGAGCCAGTGCCCGCCGAGATCCACCGGATGGCCCCGCAGCATGGTGGTGATCAGCCGCCCGCCGACCCTGTCGCGCGCCTCCAGCACGGCCACGGAGACGCCGCGCTCCGTGAGCGTCCGCGCCGCGGCGATCCCGGCGGCACCCGCGCCCACGACGATCACATCCGCGTGTTCGGGCAGTGGCGCGAGGCGCGGGGCGATACTCGGCCGGAAATGCGCGTGGGCGGGACGGGGTGTCGGGATCATGCGGTGGGCAGGCATCCGGGAAGGCGGGGCGTGACGGGCCGATGGTCGGCAGAGTGACCCGTGATTCTCTACCGACCGTTACGGGAGAAGGGATCGCATACCCTCGAACCTCGCCGATCTCCTTGAGAAACGCGCCGCAGCGGCAAAAAGGTTCAGCCCGGTACGGCCGGCCGGGGTTGCGCCGCAACGCCGGCGCCGCCAGAACCCGGCGCTGACGGCGGCTCCCGGACGGGCGCCCGCCCGCCCTCGCGCGGAACTCAAGGATTCGGGCGCCATGCTCATTCAGGCGGCCTACGCTGCGGTCAAGCAGGTGCTCTCGCCGCCCCTGCGCGCGATCCTGTGGAAGTCGCTGGCCCTGACTCTCGGGCTCCTCGTCCTGATCTGGGCCGGCCTCACCAAGGCGATCGACTGGTTCCTGGCGAACCATCACTTGTCGGTGAGCTACCCGTTTCTCGATACCCTGGCGGTCTTTTTCGCCGGCGCCGGCCTGTTCATCGGCCTCGCCTACGTCATGCCGGCGGTCTCGATCCTGGTGGCGGGCTATTTCCTCGACGATGCCGCCGCCATCGTGGAGCGCACCGACTTTCCCCAAGACGCGCCGGGCACGGCTCTGCCGATCGGATCGGCGATGCTCTACGCCCTGCGATTCGCGGGCCTCGCCCTGCTGGTGAACCTCGTGGCGCTGATCCTGTTCTTCGTGCCGGGCGTGAACCTCGTGGCGTTCTTCCTTGCCAACACCTACCTCCTCGGGCGCGAGTATTTCGAACTCGCCGCCGGGCGCTTCCGGCCCATGCAGGAAGCGGGCGCCATGCGCCGGCATTTCGGCCTGACCACCATGACCGCCGGTGCCATGCTGGCGGGCCTGATGGTGGTCCCCGTCCTCAACCTGCTGACGCCGCTCTTCGGCATCGCCCTGATGGTCCATGTCCACAAGGGGTTGAGCCGCAAGGTCGCCCTGGCCGGACCGGATGTGCGCAAGCGGATCGGTTAAGGTGAGAAAGCTTTGCGGAACGCTTCTGCTAGAGTCATATTTGTGTGACGAAAAATAGAGTCTCGACGTCGAAGTCGGATGGTTGTATTTAGTTTCTGCCAAGTTTCCAGCGATTCTCTATTAATGGCTTATTCGCTAATTTTCCCGCTACTAATTTGGTTTTTGCTGTGATGGTGTCAAGAACATTAGGACTATGGTGGATTGATGCAATTTAAGCCGCGAAATATTCGTGCAATCGCAAATATGGTAATTGGCGACGCGCCGCATTTTGAGCGGCGCTCAAGCTATTACATCACTGAGTTTATGCAAGAGTGCGACCTAGATGAGGTTCATGACGGCTCGACTCGTTGGGCTTGGACCGCAGACGTTTTGGAGAGGCTGCTTCAAGATCCGGGATGCGCGGCGAACTGCATGCCCGACCGTTTCGTTAATTTGCTCCGTGTGTTGATGGACAAGCGGGATATGCAAGATGGCGATGTTGGACGAGTGGCGGCCCTTGCCGCGCTAAACGAGCCTTTGGGTCGAGAAGGCTTTGAAGCTTTTTATGCCGAAGACGATCATCTTTATGTTCGGCACATAGCGACGCGCACGGTATCAGCAAAGCCTAATCCGCACCGCCCCTTCACACCAAGTGAGACGAAGAAGCGTGAGCAGCTGGCTGCTTATCTAGATATCTGCTCAGAGGACGAACTTATAGAAGAGGTATTACTGCCGCTCTTGCGCCAACTTGGCTATCACCGCATCACGCCGTCAGGGCATAAAGACAAGAATTTGGAGCACGGCAAGGATGTGTGGATGCGCTTCACCTTACCGAGCCAGCACATGCTTTATTTTGGAATCCAGGCAAAGAAGGGGAAGCTGGACGCTTCTGCGGATAGCAAAAACCGCGAAGGTACTAACACCAACATCGCGGTAATTCATAATCAGGTGCTTATGATGCTTGAAAGTGAAGTCTTCGATCCAGAGCTCGGTCGTCGGGTATTGGTCGATCATGCATATATTATTGCGGGTGGTGAAATTACCAAGTCAGCAATGCTTTGGATTGGTCATAATCTTGACGCTGCCAAGCGTAGTCGAATAATGTTTATGGGTCGCAGCGATATTCTCGATTTATTCGTCGTCAGCAACACACAACTTCCTGCGGCAGCCGTTAAAGAGGGTAGGTTAGGCATTGATCTGGATGACGATATATTATTTTAATTGATAAAAATCAATCATGCCCTTTCCCAAGCATGAGCGTAAAATTTGGGTATTCGTAAGTCATTTGGTGGAGATCTTCGACGCATCAGATCTCCACTACAACACCACAACTATGCCGGATCGTGCATCCGATCCGCCGTTTCAGCCCCGCGTCCCCCACCGCACGCCCATCCGGCTCGGGGCCGTCGCGTCGGGGCCGATCGGAGGACCGCTCGGGCGGGTGACCGGCGGGGATGACGGCTCCGCCGCCTCCTCTTCGGAGATGGTGATCGTCTCCTTGGCGAACTGGCCGGCCTTGCGGAAGGTCCAGAGATAGCCCGGCACGACGGCCGCCATGGCGGTGGGCAGGATGCCGAGGCCGTCGAGGGTCCGCCCCTCGGCCTTGGCTGCCTCCGAGACCACGTTGTCGGTCTGGAGCAGGGTGACCTGGTCGCGCGTGAGCTTGAGGCTGTCCGGCAGCAGCCCGAGGCTCAGGGTGTCCACGGTCTCGATCACGCGGGCCTGCAGCATGGCGAGGGGCTTGGGCAGGTCGACCACCAGGCGGCGGCGCATGGTGGTCTTGAGCATGTAGCGGACGAGGGCGTCGAGGGTCTCGATTTCTGGGCCGCCGAGCTCGAACACCCGGCCCGCCTCGGCCTGTCCGTCCACCGCACGGGCGACCGCCTCGGCCACGTCGCCGACGAAGACCGGCTGGAAGCGCGTGCCGGCTCCGGCCAGGGGCAGGACCGGGATCACGCGGGCAAGCGACGCGAAACGGTTGAAGAAGCTGTCGCCGGGACCGAAGACCAAAGAGGGGCGCAGGATCACCGAGCGGGGCTGGGCCGCCAGGACGTTCGCCTCGCCTAGCGCCTTCGAGCGCGCGTAAAGGGAGTCGGACTGCGCGTCCGCTCCGATGGCCGAGACATGGACGACCGGCGCACCGACTCCGGCCGCCGCGCGAGCGATCTCGCCCGCCCCCTCGGCCTGGAGGCGCAGGAAGCTCTGCTTGCCGCTCTCCTGCAGGATGCCCACGAGGTTCACCACCACGTCGGCACCCTCCACCGCCCGAGCGATGGAATCGGGATAGCGCAGGTTCGCCTGGACGGCGACGATCTGCCCGACCTTGCCCAGCGGCTGCAGGAAGAGCGCGAGGTCGGGGCGGCGGACGGCGACACGGATGCGATAGCCGCGCTTGGCCAGCGCCCGCACCACATGGCGCCCGAGGAAGCCGGATCCCCCGAAGACGGTGACGAGCTGCGATGACGGACGCGGCAAGGACGGTCCGGCGAAAGGAGAGGTCGAAGCGTCGAAGCCGGTCATCGCCTGTTTTCCACCTGTCATCCGAGAGGCCCCGCCATGCCCCGTTCGGGGCGGGGCCGAGCCCGTGTCCGTCACCATCGAGCGTCTTTCACACAACTCCCCTGCGCAATCGTGCTCCGCGCGAGAACCGACCGTGACCGGGAGTTTGTGAAGCCCTCCGAGTGCGGGGATTACCATCGCTCGCGCATCGATAGCTAGGGCCGTCTGCCGCTGTGCGGGAGGCTCCGGTGACCGGGAAAGGTCAATCCCCGGGAAAACCTCGTGGACCGGCCCTCCCGAGATGCTGCGCCCCCGCCGGTGCCGGTCCTGCCGGAACACGATCGTGTCGTTCGAGGCCGGTTTACCGGAAGATTGTCCCGACTTAGTGCAAGAAAAAGTATTTCTCTTCCTTTGACTATGCCCCGTCTTCGTAAGACAGTCTGCAGGCCAGAGCCACAAAGCAAGCAAATCTTCGTTTTGTGCTTGATATCATAATGTATTCACTTGCGGTCGCAGCAGCGATTGGGCCGCACGATGTCTCGAATTCGCGGATAGATGCATGACTCTCCCGAACCATTTCGCCCCGGAGCCGATCCGTTTCGCCTATTGGGTGCCCAACGTGTCCGGCGGCCTCGTCATCAGCAAGATCGAGCAGCGCACCAGCTGGGATGCCGACTACAACCGCAAACTCGCCCAGATCGCCGAGGAGGCGGGGTTCGACTACGCCCTGACGCAGATTCGCTTCACCGCCGGCTACGGGGCCGAGTACCAGCACGAATCGGTGGCGTTCAGCCACGCCCTGCTGGCGGTGACCACGAAGCTCAAGGTCATCGCCGCGCTCCTGCCCGGCCCGTGGAACCCGACCATCGCCGCCAAGCAGATCGCCACGATCAGCCAGCTCACCAACGGGCGCATCGCGATCAACGTCGTGTCGGGCTGGTTCTCCGGCGAGTTCCGCGCCATCGGCGAGCCCTGGCTCGACCATGACGAGCGCTATCGCCGCTCCGAGGAGTTCATCCGCTCCTTGCGCGGGATCTGGACCCAGGACGACTTCACCTTCCGCGGCGATTTCTACCGCTACACCAACTACACTCTCAAGCCGAAGCCGGCCGACCCGCAGCCCGAGATCTTCCAGGGTGGCTCGTCGCGCGCCGCGCGCGACATGGCCGCCCGCGTCTCCGACTGGTACTTCACCAACGGCAACACGCCGGAGGGCATCCGCGCGCAAGTGGACGACATCCAGGCCAAGGCCTCGGCCAACGGGCATTCGGTGAAGGTCGGCGTCAACGCCTTCGTCATCGCCCGCGACACCGAGGAGGAGGCCCGCGCGGTCCTCCAGGAGATCATCGACAATGCCGACCCGGAAGCGGTGAAGGCCTTCGGCCACGAGGTGAAGAACGCCGGCAAGGCTTCCCCGGAAGGCGAGGGCAACTGGGCGAAATCGAGCTTCGAGGACCTCGTCCAGTACAATGACGGCTTCAAGACCAACCTGATCGGCACGCCCGACCAGATCGCCGAGCGCATCGTCGCCCTGAAGGATGCCGGGGTCGACCTCGCGCTCCTCGCCTTCCTGCATTTCCAGGAGGACGTCGCTTATTTCGGTGCCCACATCATCCCGAAAGTGAGGGCGCTCGAGGCCGCGCGCGAGCGCCGGGCCGAGGCCGCCTGAGCGGCTTCTTTCAACGCCCGCTGACGAGAGCTGCGCATTCCCCTCTCCCCGCGTGCGGGGAGAGGGCCGCGACGACCTCGTCGTCGGCGCGGCGAGGCGGCAGCCGACGGTGAGGGGGCAACTGCGGATGAGCCTCCTTCGGAATCGCCCCCTCACCGTCGCTTCGGCTTCGCCTCCGCTTGCCTCGCCCCCGACAAGGGGGGCTCGGCCCTCTCCCCGCAGGCGGGGAGAGGGGGATCCGGCTGAGATCTTCAAAAGCCCGTTCAAACCAGCCCATCGTCTGCTCGGTACCCTGGAGCCATCCATGAACATCGCCGTCAGCGCCCAGTCGCTCGAAACCGCCCGGGGCGCGCCGCCGGTTCCCCGTCCGGCATCCCCCGCCCATGTCATCCGCGACGACGCCGAGGCGATCCGCGTCGCCCATGCCCTCGCCAGGGAGTTTCGCGAGGGCGCGTCGGAGCGCGACCGGACCAACCGGCGGCCCTATGCCGAGCTCGACGCGTTCTCGCAGAGCGGGCTGTGGTCGATCAACGTGCCCAAGGCCTTTGGCGGCCCGGAGGTCTCCTACAAGACCCTGGCGCAGGTCGTCGCCATCGTCTCGGCGGCGGACCCCTCGATCGGCCAGATCTCGCAGAACCATCTCGGCATCGTGGCGGCGATCCGCACGGTGTCGGACCCCGACCAGCAGGCGCTGCTGTTCGGCGAGGTTCTGAAGGGCACTCGCTTCGGCAATGCGTTCTCGGAAATCGGCACGCCGCGCGCCACCGACTTCAAGACCCACTTCGTCGATGATGGCGACCACGTCATCGTGACCGGCAAGAAGTTCTATTCGACGGGGGCATTGCTCGCCCATCTCGTCCCCATCGTCGCCCTCGATGGCGAGGGACGCGCCTGGTACGCCATCGCCGATAGGGGCGCCCCCGGCCTCACCGTCATCGACGACTGGTCGGCCTTCGGGCAGCGGACCACGGCGAGCGGCACCGTCCTCATCGACGACGTCCGGGTGCCCAAGACCCATCTCGTCCCGGCCTGGAAGGGCTACGAGCAGCCGCGCTCCGACGGCGCCATCTTCCAGATCATCCAGGCGGCGGTGGATGCCGGCATCGCCCGCGAGGCCATCGACGACACCATCGCCTTCGTCCGCACCAAGACCCGCCCCTGGGTCGATAGCGGCCAGGACCGCGCCTCCGACGACCCCTATACCATCCAGGCGATCGGCGAACTGACGATCCGGCTCCATGCGGCCGAGGCCATCCTCGACAGGGCCGGCCTCGCCCTCGACGAGGCGGTGGCCAACCCGAGCGCCGAGACGGTGGCTGCGGCCCAGCTCGCGGTGGCCGAATCGAAGGTGCTCACCACTGAGATCGCGGTGCAGGCGAGCAGCAAGCTGTTCGAGCTTGCCGGCACCCGCTCGACCCTTGCCGAGAGCAACCTCGACCGGCACTGGCGCAATGCCCGCACCCACACCCTCCACGACCCGGTGCGCTGGAAATACGCGATCATCGGCAACCACGCGCTCAACGGGGTCAATCCGCCGTTCCACGCCTGGAGCTGACGGGCGCTTCTGAACTGACAGTCTCTCGGGGCCGACAGTCCCCAGACGGTCGAAAATCGGCTAGAGGGCGGGCATGACATCTGCCCCCCTCGTCCGCTTCGCTCCCTCGCCCACGGGGTATCTCCATATCGGCAACGCCCGTCCGGCGCTGCTTAACGCTCTGTTCGCGCGGGCGCGGGGCGGGCGTTTCCTGCTGCGCCTCGACGACACCGACCGGGAGCGCTCGACGGAGGAATTCGCCAAAGCCATCGAGGAAGACCTCGCTTGGCTCGGCATCGTGCCCGATCTCTTCGCCCGCCAGTCGGACCGCTCCGCAATCCACGATGCGGCGGCCGAGCGCCTGAAGGCGGCGGGCCGGCTCTATCCCTGTTACGAGACGCAGGAGGAACTCGAGCGCCGCCGCCGGCGGCAGCTCGGACGGGGCCAGCCGCCGATCTACGACCGGGCGGCGCTCGGCCTCACCGACGACGAGCGCGCGGCCTTGGAGGAAGAGGGGCGCAGGCCCCATTGGCGCTTCAAGCTGGATGCCCGCACCGTCGCCTGGGACGATCTCGTGCGCGGGCCGGCGCATGTGGATTGCGCCTCCCTTTCGGACCCGGTGCTGATCCGCGCCGATGGCAGCTACCTCTACACGCTGCCCTCCGTGGTGGACGATGCCGAGATGGGGATCACCCATGTCATCCGCGGCGAGGACCACGTCACCAATACCGGCGTGCAAGTGCAGATCTTCGAGGCCCTGGACCAGCCGGTGCCGATCTTCGGCCACCACAACCTGCTCACCACCGCCGACGGCGAAGGTCTGTCGAAGCGCCTCGGCCACCTCTCGCTCCGGGGCCTGCGCGAGGCGGGCTACGAACCCGGCGCGGTGCGCTCGCTGGCCGTGCTCACCGGCTCGGCCGAGGCGGTGCGTGCGGTGCCCGGCCTCGACGAACTCGCCGCCCTGGTCGATCTCTCCCACATCTCGCGGGCGCCCGCGAAGTTCGACCCGCAGGAACTCGACGGGCTCAATGCCCGGCTGATCCACGCCATGCCCTATGACGAGGCACGCGAACGTCTCCTCGGAATGGGCATCCCCGAGGAACGGGCGCAGGCGTTCTGGGCGGTGATCCAGCCCAACCTCACCAAGGTCGGCGACGCTGCCGAATGGTGGCGGATCGTGGCCGGGGAGGTGACGCCGGTCATCGCGGATGCGGGCTTCGCCGCCGCCGCCATGGACGTGCTGCCGCCCGAGCCCTGGGATGGCCAGACCTGGAAAACCTGGACCAATGCGGTGAAGGAGCGGACCGGCGCCAAGGGCAAGGCCCTGTTCATGCCCCTTCGCCTCGCGGTGACAGGGCTGGAGCACGGGCCGGACCTCTCGGGCCTGCTGCCCCTCATCGGCCGGGACATTGTGGCGGCGCGGCTCGGCGGTCGAGACTGACAGAATCGGCCCGAAAAGCGGATCCCGCTTCTCAGGCCAAGCGGCGCTGATCCCGACCGAGGGTCGTCCTCAGCGCGTTCGTCGGACGCCCGCCGCGGCGCAGTCGCGCGGGCGGCCGACGATGAGTTCTCCTCATCGTCGGCCGGTATCGGACCGATGCCGGTCGGCCTCGTACCCCCTCCGGTCGATCGCTTCGGTCGGTATGCCCGGAGCAGGCTCCCTCTCCCGTGTGGGAGAGGGGTGGGGTGAGGGCCGTGCCCTCTCCGGAGAGGTCACACACCTCACCCTGTCCCTCTCCTTTCAGGAGAGGGGACCCGAGCTCGCCGGACGCCGAATGCAGCGGCCGGAGACGTCCTCAGGCCGCGCGCACGGTGTCGAGGAAGCGGCGGACCTCGTCGTTCAGGTGTTCGGACTGGCGCGAGAGTTCGCCTGCCGCGTCGAGAACCTGGGATGCGGCAGCCCCCGTTTCTTCGGCGGCTCCGGCGACGCCGGAGATGTTGCTCGTCACCTCGCTCGTCCCCGTCGCAGCCTGGGCCACGTTGCGAACGATCTCCTGGGTCGCCGCCCCCTGCTGCTCCACCGCCGCGGCGATGGTGGTCGCCACCGAATCGATCTCGCGGATGCGGGACGTGATGGAGGCGATGGCTGACACCGCCTCGCCGGTGGCACCCTGGATCTGGGCGATCTGGCTGGAGATCTCATCCGTCGCCCGCGCCGTCTGACTGGCCAGTTCCTTCACCTCCGTGGCCACCACGGCGAAGCCCCGGCCCGCCTCGCCCGCTCGCGCCGCCTCGATGGTGGCGTTGAGGGCGAGAAGGTTGGTCTGGGCGGCGATGTTCGAGATCAGTCCGACGACGTCGCCGACGCGAGAGGCCGCCTGGGACAGGGTCTGCACCAGGGCCGCCGTCCGGTCGGCTTCCGTCACGGCGCCCTGGGCGAGATCGGCCGACCCGCTGACCTGCCGTCCGATCTCCTGCACGGAGACGCCGAGCTCCTCCGCCGCCGCCGCCACGGTGTTGACGTTGGTGGCGGCTTCCTCGGCGGCGGCCGCCACGGTCATGGACTGGCTCGCCGTCTGCGTGGCGGTGGAGGTCATGGTCTGGGCGGTGGCCTGGAGTTCGGTGGCCGAGGCCGACACCATCTCGATGATGCCGCCCACGGCGCCCTCGAAGCTGTCGGCCATCGCGATCATCGTGCGCTTCCGTTCCGCCTGCGCGGCGTCTTCGGCGATGCGCCGGATGTCGGCCTCCTCGGCGGCCTTCCGGGCGACCATGGCCTTGATCTCTTCCACGGCCTTGCCCACGGCGCCGATCTCGTCGCCGCGCTTGGCCTCCTCGATCTCGGCGTCGATGTCGCCCTGCGCCATCCGCTGCAGGACGAGGACGAGGCGCGCCAATGGGCGGGTGATGCCGAACGTGACGATGAGGCCGCTCAGGATCGCCGCGACCGTGAGGCCGATGGCCGCGATGGCGATCAGGCTCTGGATGGTGTCGGCGACCTGCAGTTCGAGCGCTCGCTTGCCCGCCTGCATTTCCTCCGTGATCCGCTGGGTGCGCTGCCCGATGAATCCGTTCAGCTTGGCCCGTGCCGGCTGGGCTTCCTGCTGGACGACCTGTAGCGAGTTGGGTGTCTCGCCTTGCATAGCGAGCGCTGTCGCGCGATGGACAATGGTAAAATACGCCTCGGTCATCTGCCGAAGGTCATTACCAATCTTGCGACGTTCCGGTGTCTCGGCCAGCTGGATCAGTTTGTCGACAGACTCGAACGTCTCCTTCTCCGCCTGTTCATATCGCTGCTTGTAATCGGACATTTTGTCCTTGTCGGTCACCAAAAGAATATTGCGGCTCAGGAGAGCTGCTTCCCCGAGTTTGATCTGAATTCGCAGATAGGTCTCTTGCCGGACACTCAGAACTTCCGCGTAATACTTCGTCTGGTCCGCGACGCTGTTCAGGGTGGTACGGGAATAGACCACCAACCCGACAGCCATCAGGCCCATCAGAGTCAGCGGGATGGCGATCTTCAGCATCACGCCGGCTTGCCTAACGACCCTCATCTCAAACTCCAGATTGATATCCGCAAAGAGGCAAAAAATTTCGAACAGAGCCTACGGAAGATCGTCTAAATATAAGTTTAATTTTGCCTCGGGGAGGAGTGATGGGGGTAGGCGATTCGTTTCTGGCCCTTTTGACTATACAAGTGCGAATGAAACACTGCGTCAACCAGTAGGATCATGCAAAATATTACGGCCAAGATGTGTTTGACTGGGGTTTGATAGGAGCAATCCTGCAATTCAGACGAACGTGACCGAGTGGAGCCTTTGATGGGGCGGAGGTCACGGGGGCTTGCTCGCGACCCGGCGGCGCGGTCCGTCGCCCTGACTGTCGTCACGACGGCGAGGCGCTCCCCTGTCGATCGGGGCGGACGTGCGAGATCGACGGCGACCCGGTCCTGATTGGCAGGACCGCGTTGGTGGCCCCGTCCCGATCCGGCGGGGCTGGGGTTCACTCGCCTCCGCCCACCGCCCTCGGCAGGAGCGCGTCCCGTTCCCGGAGGAGATGTCCCACGAGCCGTTCCGCCGCCTGGCTCGGCGGTCGCCCCGCCGGGCGGATCAGCATCGTCTCGATGGGCAGGCGCGGCCGGAACGGTCGCAGCACGATGGGAAGGCCACCGAGGTCGCGGGCGGGAAGGGGATCGACGATGGCGATCCCGAGCCCTTCGGCCACGAGGCCGCAGCGCGCGGACGTATACTGCGCCATGAGGCCGAAGCGCGGGGTGATGCCGGCCGCTGCGAAGACCGCTTCGATCGCCTGCTGGAACACCCCGGTTCCGCCCGCGATCAGGGCCTCTTCGGCGAGATCGTCCACCTCGATCGCCCGCCTGGCCGCGAGGGAATGCCCCCGGGGCAGGGCACAGACCGCATCGATGGCCAGGAAGGGCTCGCAGATCACGCCCGCATAGCCGGAGCGGGGCCGCACCAGGCCGAGATCGCATTGACCGGAGGCCGCCCAGGACCAGATCGTCTCCGGCGCCGGCACATGGACCGCGACCCGGATGCCCGGTGATTCTTCGCTCAATCGCCGGATCGCCCGCGGCAGCAGCCGCGAGGCCAGGGATGGTTGGCAGGCGACGCGCAACGGCCCCGTGCCGAGGTCGCGGATCTGGCGGGCCGCCTGGGAGAGGTGGTCGAGCCCCGCATAGGTCCGTTCCACCTCGCGGGCGAAAGCTTCACCTTCCTGCGTCGGCAGGGCGCTGCCATGGCCGCGCACGAACAGCGCGAAACCGAGATCGGCCTCGAGCTGCGCCATCGCGCGGCTGACATGGGGTTGCCCGATGCCGAGGGCGGCAGCGGCCCGCGTCATCCCGCCATGGCGCAGGACGGCGCGGAAGAGATCGAGATGGGCCGGGTTCATCATGCCTGTGCTGCATGGATAAGGAAACGATGGGCATTTGACGGCATGGGCGCGCGATGGTTGTCAAGGCACCTGCGCCGGGTCTCCTCCGGTTCGACGGCACGATGGGGCTGGGACGACACGATGCGACGGAGTACGGCGGGGTGGGGCAGCGGCCTCCTGGGCGTCATCATCTTCAGCGCCTCCCTGCCAGCGACGCGGGTGGCGGTCGGCGGGTTCACGCCGCTCTTCCTGACCTCGGCGCGGGCGGTGATCGCGGCTCTCCTCGGCGCAGCGATGCTGTTCGCCCTGCGGCAGAAGCGTCCTGAACGGGCCGATCTCGCGTCGCTGGCCATCGTGGCCCTGGGTGTCGTGGTCGGCTTTCCCCTCCTGACGGCGCTTGCGCTCCAGCACATCACGTCGGCCCATTCCATCGTCTTCATCGGCCTCCTGCCGCTCGCCACCGCCTTCTTCGGCGTGATCCGGGGCGGTGAGCGTCCCAGCCCGGCCTTCTGGCTGTTCTCCGGCATCGGCAGTCTCACGGTGGCGGGCTTCGCCCTGTTCCAAAGCGGGGGCGGCTCGCTCACGGGCGACCTTCTGATGGTGGCCGCGATCGTGTTCTGCGGCCTCGGCTACGCGGAGGGCGCCACCCTGTCGCGCCGGCTCGGGGGATGGCAGGTGATCTCCTGGGCCCTGGTCCTGTCCCTGCCGGTCATGGCCGCCATCGCCCTCGTGAACCTGCCCCCGGCCTGGAGCGGCGTCGGACTGCCGGCCTGGATCGGCCTCGCCTATGTCTCGGTCTTCAGCATGCTGGTGGGGTTCGTGTTCTGGTATCGCGGGCTCGCCTTGGGCGGGATCGCCGGCGTCGGGCAACTCCAACTGCTGCAGCCGTTCTTCGGCCTGGCTCTCGCGGGCCTGCTGCTCCACGAACCCGTTGCCCCGAGCATGCTGGGCGTCACCGGCCTCGTGGTCCTCTGTGTGGCGGGGGCCAAGCGCCATGCCTGAGGGCGCCCGCTTCCTGGGGGACGATCAGGCGATCCGCGACACCAGGATCTTGTCCACCCGGCGCCCGTCGAGATCCACCACCTCGAAGCGCCATCCGGCGATGTCGCAGGTCTCGCCGGTCTCCGGCAGGTGCTGCAGCTTGGCGATGACGAGGCCGGCGGCGGTCTCGTAGTCCCGGCTCGATTCGAGCTTGATGCCGAGCTGGTCGGCCATCTCGTCCACCGGCATCCAGCCGGCGATGAGCCAGGACCCGTCCTGGCGCTGCACCGCCTCGGGTTCGGAATCCTCCGAATGGAACGCGCCCGCGATGGCGTCGAGGATGTCGGCCGGGGTCACGAGCCCGTCGAAATGGCCGTACTCGTCGTGGACCAGGGCCATCGGAACGTCGGCCGCCTGAAGGGCCGTGAGCGCGTCGAGGGCGTCGAGGGTGTCGGGGAGCACCGGGGCGCTGCGGATATAGGCGCGCAGGTCGAACCGTTCGTTCTCGATGAGCGCTTTGACCAGTTCGCGCACCTGCACGACGCCGAGCATGTTGTCCGGATTGCCCTCGCCGACCGGGATGCGCGAATGCGGGCTCGAAACCAGCATGGCGCGGATCTCCTCAGGCGCCTTGTCGAGGTCGATCCAGTGAACGTCCGTGCGCGGGGTCATGACGCCCCGCACCGCGCGGTCGCCGAGGCGCAGCACGCCGGCGATCATCTTGCGCTCGTCGGTCTCGATCACCCCCGCCGTCTCGGCCTCCGCCACGATGGTGCGGATCTCCTCTTCGGTCACCGCGCTGGCGCTGGAGGCTTCCTGGCCGAACAGCCGGAACACCGCCCGGGTCGAGGCGTCGAGGAGCCAGACCGCCGGAAGCGCGATCCGCGAGATGAGCCGCATCGGGCGCGCGACGAAACAGGCGATGCCCTCGGGGTCGCGCAGGGCCACGTGTTTGGGCACGAGTTCGCCGATGATCACCGACAGATAGGTGATGATGGCGATGACGATCCCATATCCGAGGGGATCGGCCACGGGTTTCGACAGGCCCGCCTCGAACAGGATCTCGGTGAGGCGCTCGCCGAGCGCCGCGCCGGAGACGGCGCCGGACAGGATGCCCACGAGGGTGATGCCGATCTGCACGGCGGAGAGGAAGCGTCCGGGCTCCTCCGCCAGGGTCAGTGCCGCCTGGGCGCCGGGCCGGCGGGCCTCCACCATCATCCGCAGCCGCGACTTCCGCGACGAGACGACGGCGAGTTCGGACAGCGCGAAGGCCCCGTTGAGGGCGATCAGGGCGACGGCGACGGCGAGCTCGAACACGTTCGGTTCCGTGAGCCGGAGCCGCTTGGACCAAGCGTGCCGGACTTCCCCAGTTGGCGGCGATAACTCGCCTGTTGCCCAGTTGGCGGCGATCGCTCGCCTGTCGCTCCGGTGAGCGACGACGAGCGCCTAGATGGGCTGTCGAACCGGGCCGGTCAACGGTCGGGGTCGGACGATGCTCCCGGAACGAGGGGGGGCAGGCGCGAAAGTCGGAGCGCGATGGCCAGCGCCAGACCGTAAAGGGCGCCGAAGAAGGCGACGACCCCCGACCATCCCGCATGTTCGAAGAACCAGCCCCCCGCCGTGCCGAGCACCGACGAGCCGAGATAATACAGGCACAGATAGACCGAGGAGGCCTGCGCCCGGTCGCGCAGAGCGCGCCGCCCGATCCAGGAACTCGCCACCGAATGGGCGCCGAAGAAGCTCACCGTCACGACGACGATCCCCGCGATGATGAGGGGAAGGCGCTCGGACAGGGTCATGAGAATGCCGACGAGGCCGAGCAGGATCGCGAGCCACAGCACCCTGCGCCGCCCGAGCCGGCTCGCGATCTCGCCCGTCACCGCCGAGCTGAACGTGCCGGCGAGATAGACCACGAAGATCGCGCCGATGGCCGATTGGCTGAGGTTGTAGGGCGGATCGAGCAGGCGGAAGCCGACGTAATTGTAGACGCTGACGAAGCCGCCCATGAGCAAGAACGCCTCCGCGAAGAGCCAGGGCAGGCCGGGATCGCGGAAATGCTGGCCGAACGTGCCCGGCACCTGGCGCCAGTGCATCCGGTTGGCGAGGAAGCGTCGCGAGGGCGGCAGGCCGCGCCAGAACAGGATGGCGGCGACGAGCGCCAGGATTCCGATGGTGCCGAGACCCACGCGCCAGGAGGCATGGTCGGTGATGATGCCGGCGATCAGGCGCCCGACCATGCCGCCCAGGGCGTTGCCGCCGATGAGGAGCCCCATGGACAGGCCGATGGCGCGGGCATCCATCTCCTCGCTGAGATACGCCATGGCGACCGCCGGCAGGCCGCTCGCGGCCAGCCCGGTGAGCGCGCGCAACGCCAGAAAGCCGTGCCAGCTCGGCACGATCACGGCGATGAGGGTGAGGATCGCCGAGGCGAAGAGGGAGGCGACCATGATCGGCTTGCGCCCCCACACCTCGGAGAGCGGGCTGACCACGAGGAGTGCCAGGGCCAGCATCGCGCAGGGGAGCGACAGCGACAGGCTGCTCTCGGCCGGCGAGACATGGAACTCGTCGGCGAAGACCGGCATCAGCGGTTGCACGCCATAGAGCACGGCGAAGGTGGAGAAGCCTGCGGCGAACAGAGCGAGGGTGGTCCGACGAAAGATCGGCGTCCCCGCCGTGATCAGGCGGTCGCTCTCCTCGGCCATGGTCGCCGGTCTCCTCGATGTCGCGCGCTCGCGGGAGTGTTGGAGAAGCACGGAACGGCGCGGGCCGCACCCCTCTTTCGAGACATGCGGCCCGTGACGTCACGACAATGCGGCCAAGCCGACCTATACCAAGTCTCACTGCCCCTAACCCATAGGTCAGGGGCAGTGAGGTCCGGCGGACGACCGCTGCCGCGCATTCGCGTGGGCAGACCTCGATGAGTCGGACTCATCGAGGTCTGGTATTACTTCGGCGGAGCTTCCGCGGCCTCGCCCTGCTGCTGGATCAGCGGGGTGATACGGCGCACCGTGACCCGGCGGTTCTCCCGCGAGGCTTCCTGGGTATTCACCTTCAGGGATTGCTCGCCGTAGCCCTGGGTGGTCAGGTTCTCCGGCGGCACCTGGAAGTTCTGGCTGAGCACCGTCGCCACGGACTGGGCGCGACGATCCGAGAGCGACAGGTTGTCGACCTCACTGCCTACCGCATCGGTGTAGCCCTCGATGAGGAAGACTTCCTGCGGGTTGGCCTTCACCGCCTGGTTGATCGCCGCCGCGATGTTGCCGAGCCGCGAGGCCTGGTCGGGTGTGACGTCGAACGATCCGGTATCGAAGGTGATCGTGTCGATGTCGACGCTGCGCATCCGTGCCCGCAGCTGCGGGCTGTAGCGCACCTGATCAAGGGTGTAGCGGCGGTCCACCGCCACCACCGGCGGGGCGGACAGGGCCTCGTAGACCTGCCGCTCGTCAGCGCCCTCGTAATTCACCACGTAGCGCTCGCGGGGGATGCGGATGTCCGGCGGCGGCAGGTCGACGACGTCCTCGTAGATCGGACGCTGGGGACCGCCGAAGCCGTTGTCGATGATCACGACCTCGCGGCCGTCGCGGAAGCGGCGCGAACGGCGCACGAGGCGACCGTCATCGTCCACCACGGTGACGATCTGAATGCCGCCCGGGCGGTCGAGATAGGTGATCGTGTCGCCGCCGCGGCGCTCGCTGCGATAGGCACCGCGGTCGAGATAGCGGAAGCGCTCGTTCTCGTCGTGACGAATGAAGTAATTGTCGCGATCCCGCACGATGATGCGGCCGGGCTCGCGGATATAGGTCCGTCCGCCCTCGTTGAACTCACGCCGGTCACGACGGACTTCGTCGTAGGTACGGACGTCGTTGCCGCGGAAGCCACCCTCGACATAGCCAGGTCGGCCCGGACGGTTGAAGTCGTCGCGGCGAGCGCGCTCGTCCCGACGCTCGAACGCCTCACGGCGTTCGCGGTCGCGGCGCTCGATCTCGCCACGCCGCTCGGTGTCGCCCGCCCCCGGGCGGTTGGCGCCGCCGGGCCGGTTGTCGTCCGCTCCGCGCCGGTCATCCGGCCCGCGACGGTCGTCCGCCCCCCGCCGATCGTCCGCTCCGCGCTTGTCGTCACGGTCGTTCTTGTCCTGCGCCTGGCCCGGCGGGACGAAGGGCTTCCCCGGAACGCCCGGCCGGGTATTGGGAGCCGGCTTCGTGTCGGGGGCTTTCGTATCGGGCGACTTCGTATCAGGAGTCTTGGCGTCCGGCGTCTTGGCGTCCGGCGTCGCGTCCGGCCCACCGCGACGGGCGGGATCGGCCTTGTCGTTCCGGTCCGGCCTCTCGTTCCGGTCCGGCCTGCCCTCGCGCTCGGGCTTGTCCCCGCGCTCGGGCTTGCTGCTCGGATCGGGCCGTTCGCCACGTTCGGGCTTGGCGTTTCTGTCCGGCTTGTCGCCGCGGTCGGGCTTCTCGGGCTTGTCCGGCTTCTCGTTCCGGTCGGGCCTGTCGCCACGCTCGGGGCGGGCGGGTGTCGCGTCGCGCTCGGGAGCGGCCGGGGCACGCTCGCGCGGAGCCGGGCCCTCCTTCGGCGCAGGCTTGGCGGGGCGGGATCCGGATTGCGCTCGCGCGCAGCAGGAGGGGTCGCCCGTTCGGCCGGGGCGCGGTCGGGCTTCTCGGGGCGATCAGGCCGTTCGGGGCGATCAGGGCGCTCCGCGCGCTCGGGCCGTTCCGCCGGAGCCCGCTCCTGGCGCGGCTCGGGGCGCTCCGCTCTCTCGGGGCGCTCGGCCCTCTCCGGTCGTTCTGCGCGCTCGGGGCGCTCGGCCCTTTCCGGGCGCTCCGCGCGCTCCGGACGTTCGGCTCTCTCCGGCCTGCCCGCGCCGCCACGGGGGGCATCGCCGCCTCCGCGTGGGTCGCCGCGCTCGGCTCCCGGACCCGCCTGCGCGAGCAGCATCAGGCCCGACCCGCCTGTGTGGGGGCTGGCCGAGAGGGGGCCCGATAGGATCAGGGCCGGTAGCATGGTGCTGGTCAGAAAGAGAAGGCGGGTGGTCCGCATGGATGGTCACTCACAGACGTGGATGTGGCCATCGGAACCGAATGGAGCCCGGATGGTTCCGGATTCATTGCCTGATCGTCCGCCCACGAACCGCGATCTCGAAGCGGAATCGAAGGCGAGGGCGAAGGAAACCTTTCGCCCTCAATCGGTTAGGGAGCGTGTCGAAGGTGTCGCGCGTGACATCTCGGCGGGAGCGGCAATTGTCGCTCGTCCGCCCTCGATTTCTGCTACGGCGCTGCGACGCGAGCCGGGACCGCGATCATGCTGGGCGCGATTATTCGGATGGCCGCGCGCTCGTCGCGGCCGGTGGCCGACGCTTCCGCGGCCGCGCCGTCGCGAACCACGCCCCCATCGGACAGGATCGCTCCGTTCCGGGTCGCCGCATCGGCGGCGATGGCCGCTACGGTCTTGTCCGCGCGGCCCGCGAGGGTGACGCGCACCTTCGGCCGCGACATGGCTTCCGCCTGCATCGGCGTCACGAAGATGTCGCCCTTGTGCCGGACGAGCATGCTCTCGGCCTTCACCAGGGACTGGGCCCAGGTCTGGTTCGCCTTCTTGCACGAGCAGTCCGGCGTGAAGCTCTTCTGGAACTTGAAGGCGTTGGCGAGCGACACGTAGGCCCGGCTGCCCTTGATCGATGCGGCCTGTTTCAGCCCGTCATCGCCATTGGGCATCGAATAGGCCGCCGCCTCCGTGCCGGGGCATAGGGCCTGGCACAGCTCGTTGGCGCCTTCGCGACCATCGGGCAGGTTGTTCATCGGAAAATAGGCGCCGTCGCAGGTCCGGACGCAGACCACCTGAGGCCCGCCCCGTCCGCGCTGCTCGCCAACCGGGCCCTCGACGATCTTCGGACCGGTCTCGGCGCAGGAGGAGGCGATGGCGGCCGTGAGCTGGCGCCGCCGGGCGGCGGTGACCTCGCCGTTATCGGCGCCGTAGCCGGCTTGGAGCGCACGGATGCGCTGCTCCACCGCGCCGCATTGCGGGGGGCGCGAATCGAAGAACAGGAACTTGCCGCCCTCGCAGCTCAGGGTCCGGTAATAGGCTTCCAGCCGGCCGATCTCGTTCTGCAGGGCGCGGGCGGTGTTGGCGCCGTCGCTGAGATTCGCGAGTTCGAAGCGGTATCGCTGGCACTGGGCGTTGGGTGCCTGCGCCTGGACGGCTGTCCCGAACGCGATGGCGGCCATGGCGGCGCCGAGCGTTGCGACGAGCTTGCGGATCTGTGGAGGGATCAGCGGCATGACCTGTCAGAAACGGGTGTGAAGCTGGGCGGTTCCGGCCCTCGGGCAGGGTACGGAAGAACGCCTTTGCAAAGGGTGTCTAACCGCCCTCGCCAGAGCGCGACAGTGTTCCCACATGCCCATCGGCAAACTTGAGGGGAATGATGTGATGATGTGTCTTCGGAGTCTCACAAGCCGCGCGGTGGCGGCCGGATTGGCGGCGTTGGTGATGGGTGGGACGGCGGTCCGCGCCGACGACACGGACCGGATCTTCGACAAATCCACGGTGTGGCGTCCGCTCACCCCCAACGACAAGCTGGTGGTCTACGGCATCGACGACCCCGAGGTCGCCGGAATCGCCTGCTGGTACACGCAGCCCGAGAAGGGCGGCATCAAGGGCACGCTCGGTCTCGCCGAGGACGTCTCCGACATCTCCCTCGCCTGCCGGCAGGTCGGCCCGGTATCGTTCAAGAATCCGAAGGACAAGCTCAAGCAGGGCGACGTCGTGTTCAGCGAGCGGCGGTCGCTGATCTTCAAGTCGATGCAGATCGTCCGCGGTTGCGACGCCAAGCGCAACACGCTGATCTACATGGTCTATTCCGACAAGGTGATCCAGGGCTCGCCCAAGAACTCCACCACGGCGGTGCCGCTGATGCCGTGGGGCACCTCCGAGGCGCCACCCCGCTGTGGCGATTTCTTCAAGGGCTGATTGTCGTCCCGTCCCCGAGGCGGCCGAGCAAGGCCGCCTCGAACCACCGCTGTCAGTCCTTGCAGGTGATGCGGATCGGCGGTTCGACGGGCTTCGGCACGGCCGGCTGGTCGATGGTGCCGGTATAGTCTTCCGGCGCGGCCAGGCCGAAGGAGCCGGCCACGGCGAATCCTTGCGCCTCGCACCAGGCATCGGCCACCACCTGCCCGCAGGAGCCGCTGCCCGCCACCAGGCATTCGCCGACGCCGTAGCCCTCGCCGGCGGGGATCAGGAACGTCTTCTCCACCTGTGCCGGCGCGCGGGCGGGCTTCTCGCCGTCATCGACGGCCAGGGCGGCGGAGGAAATGAGCGCGAGGGCGCAGAAAGCGCCGAGACCGGCAGCCGAGCGTCGCATGGGCAGTGACCTTGATGACGGGATCCGCGAAAGGCTGGATTCACCGGATGGGAGGATTCGCGTTTGGGAAAATCTCGGCCTCGTCGGTAAACAAATCCTTTCCGGATCGTCGCGACCTCGACCGAACCTCTCCCGGCGTCGTTCTCGAATTCATCACCGTTTTGGGGTAGCGCAGTTGGTCGGCAGGGTCCGTCGCCTCCGTGCAACACGCATGGTGCTTGGCGTCCGGCCGATCCGGTCGTCGCGGTTGCGGGGCGCATGCCCCGCGACTCGTAAAAGTTGATCGGTTCTCGGGATTTAGGGCATGGGGACGGGCGGCATCCGCAGGTGGCGGAGCCGTCGCGTCCCAGGGTTACGAAAGACGGTTTCATGGCGCCGATGTTGCGGCTCTACAACACGCTGACCCGCGAGAAGGCGCCCTTCGCGCCGATCGATCCGACGCATGTGCGGATGTATGCCTGCGGGCCGACGGTCTACGACGCCGCCCATATCGGCAATGCCCGGCCGATCATCGTCTTCGACCTGCTGTTCCGGCTGCTGCGCCATCTCTACGGCGAGGCGCACGTCACCTATGCCCGCAACGTCACGGACGTGGACGACAAGATCAACGCCCGCGCGGCCGAGCGCGGCATCACCATCCGCGAACTCACCGATGGGACGCTCGCCGCCTTCCACGGCGACATCCGCGACCTCGGCGTGCTGATGGCGGACGACGTGAACGTGGCGGGCGAGCGCCCGCGCTTCGTCGAGCCCCGCGCCACCGACCACATCGCCGAGATGCACACGATCATCGACGGGCTCGTGGCGTCGGGCCATGCCTATGTGGCGGAAGGCCATGTGCTGTTCGACGTGCCGGCGATGCCCGATTACGGCGCGCTCTCGAAGCGGCCCCTCGACGAGATGGAGGCCGGTGCACGGGTCGAGGTCGCCCCCTACAAGCGCTCGCCCCTCGATTTCGTCCTGTGGAAGCCCTCCAAGCCCGGCGAGCCGTCATGGCCCTCGCCGGCCGGCATCGCCGAGCCGGGGCGGCCGGGCTGGCACATCGAATGCTCGGCCATGTCGTGGAAGCATCTGGGCAAGACCTTCGATATCCATGCCGGCGGCATCGACCTCATCTTCCCCCATCACGAGAACGAGGTGGCCCAGTCCCGCTGCTGCTTTGCCACCGACGTCATGGCCCATGTCTGGCTCCATAACGGCTTCCTCCAGGTGGAGGGGCAGAAGATGTCGAAGTCGCTCGGCAACTTCATCACCCTGCGCGAGGTGCTGAAGGATTGGCCCGGGGAGGTCGTGCGCCTCGCCATGCTGAAGACGCATTACCGCCAGCCCATCGACTGGACCGTGCGCGGGCTGGAGGAGGCGGCGAAGATGATCGACCGCTGGTACGGCATCGTCGGCGACGTGACCGCCGGACCCGAGGTGCCGGCCTCCGTGGTGGAGCCGCTCCTCGACGACCTCAACACCGCCGCCGCCCTCGCCGAGCTGCACCGCCTCGACGAGCCGGCAAGGCTGAAGGCCGGGGCGGGTCTCCTCGGCCTCCTCGGGCCGGACGCAGTCGGCCCGGGCGGACAGCGCCATCGCCGCCGCCGGCGTCGACGTGGCGGCGGTGGAGGCCGCCATCGAGGCGCGCCGCGCCGCCCGCGCCGCTAAGGACTGGCCCGCCTCCGACCGCGCCCGCGACGCGCTGGCCGCCATGGGCGTCACCGTGAAGGACAACAAGGACGGCACGACCACGTGGACGGTGTCGCGATAGACGCGGATGCCGTTCTGGAGACGCCGCACCTCATCGTCGACGCGAGAAATCCTCCGATATAGAAAACATGCTTTCATCTAAGTCGCTTCAGGTGCAAGAATGATTGCATGACGAACGAACGCTCGGCCCATGCGCCCTTCGAGGTTTCGGAGGGGCTTCGCGAGATCGGGCAGGCCATCAGGGCCGCGCGATTGCGCCGACGTCAGCCTGCATCCGACCTCGCGTCCCGCGTGGGGGTCTCCCTCCCGACCTTGCGCAAGCTCGAGAAAGGCGATCCTTCGGTGTCGCTCGGCGTCTTCGCCAGGGCCGTCTGGACCCTCGGCCTGTTCCCGGCCGTCCGGCGCGCGGTCAGCCCCGAGAACGACCACCTGGCCGCTTCCATCGAGACCACCCGCCTTCCCAGCCGTGCGCGCCGCCCGCGCGACGTGAACCTCGATGACCTCTGACGTCTATGTCCATGTTCGCCGCGAGGACGGCGCCATGGATCTCGTCGGCCGCTACCGGCTCGTCATGCCCGCGGCCGGGAGTTACCCGACGACCGGCAACTGCCTGACACGGGTCGAGGATTTCGACCTCTCGCGGGACGAGTCCCGAGACATCGTCGCCACCCTCGCCATCCGCATGCGCTCCTGGCGTGCCGACTTCGTCGCCGACGGCGTCGACGATGCGACGGTCGAGCGGCTCGCGCGCGCATTCTCGAAAGACCTCGACTGACGTCCCGCGCGAAGATGTCCCGCGCGTGGAGAGACGCTGTCGCCTCGAACGCCGGTCTCTATGCTCCCGCTGCTCGGATAAGTCGCATCAGCGGCAGGGCTTGCCCGGATGGCAGTGCGGGTTCCCTCCCGATGGCGGGGGCTGCCTCTGCTGGCGCTGAGCCGCCTGCTGCTGTTGCTGTTGCTGTTGCATCATCTGTTGGCGTTGGGCGGCCTGTTGCTGCTGTTGCTGGGCCTGCATCTGCTGACGCTGCTGCATCTGTTGTTGCGCCTGCATCTGCTGGCGCTGGGCCTGTTGCTGCTGCTCCATCTGCATGCGCTGCTGCTGGCGGTTCTCCTGGATCTGCTGGCGCTGCATCATCTGCTGCTGGGCCTGGCCCTGCTGGCGCTGGGCGGCCTGCTGCTGCTCCATCTGCATGCGCTGGTGCTGGCGGGCCTCCTGGACCTGAAGCCTCTGCTGCTGGCGTTGCAGGGCATCGGAATCCGGGCCGCGTCGCGGCGGCTGGCCGAGGGCCTCGCGATTGGGGTTGGCCGGCTCTCGTCTGGCGCGCTCGGGGCCGTTCGGCTCGAAGCCCGGACGGGCCACCCGATCATGGCCCGGACGCCCCTCGCGGGCGCGGTCGCTGAGCGGCTGATCGAGGGCGGGACGCAGCTGCGGCCGTTCGGCTTTGGCGGCGGCGCGGGCAGCGTCTCGACGCTCGATCCGTTCCCGGCGCAAGGCCGTCCGGTCGGCGGGATCGGCGTTGCCGCGCCCCGCTCCCGGTCCGGCGGGATTCGCCGCGTCGGCCGGATTGCGTCGGTCGATGGCGGCTTTCCGGTCGGGCCCGGTCTTGCCGTTCCCAGGGCGCACACGGTCCGGCGGTCCGCCGACGTCACCCGACGGGCGCGTGTTCGCGACCGGCTTCGGCTCTGGCAAAGCCTTCGGGTCCGGCCGTGCGGCGCGCGGGTCTGGGGCGCTCACCGCGGGGAGCGGGCGGCCGATGGGGAGCGTTCGGCCGTTCGTCGCGGGCACCCGGCGGCAGGCCGGGGAGGTCGCGGCGAGGGCCGTCGGCGTTGTGACCGGCGTCGTGACGGCCGGTGCGGTGCGACAGGGAGGGCGGTAGCGCCACCCGGACGGCGGCTGCCGCTCCGAGACCGGCGGCACCGCCCATGAGGGCCGCGGCCGAAGGTCCGCGCGGCCGCTCGATGACGCGCCGGTTGATCTCGTTGATCACCACCCTGTTGTGGATGTTCTGGTAGATGACGTTGTCCGGCGGCGCGACGATATAGGCGGGCGCGCTGACATAGGCCGGAACCGGCTCGAAGAGGGGGACGGGGAGGGCGAACAGCTCGTCCTCGGGCGGCGGCGCCGCGATGTCCACGAGATAGGCCGGGCGGGGTGCCAGCACGCCGGGGGCGGCGGGGGCAGGGCATAGGCCGGGTCGTCGAAGGCGACGACCTGCCTGTCGAAGTAGCTCTCTTCGTCCGGTGGCGGCGGGGGCAGGTCGAAGGACAGCGCGGTGAAGGCCTCGGGCGGTCGCGGCGGGGCGGAGAGGCGGGCGAGGCGACGGCGCGCATCCGCCGCGTGCGGTCCACGCGGGTAGCGCGAGAGGTAGGACCAGTAGGCGTCCTGCGTGCCGGACGACAGGGCGCGGCGCCAGGTCGTCGCCTCGCGCCGCGCGGCGACGATGGCCCGCACGCGCTTGGTCATCGGGTCGTCGGGATAGGCCCCGAGGAAATCCTGGTACCCCTGCAACGTGTCGCGCTCGACGGCCACCGAATAGGCGTCCCGCGCGCCGATGTCGCCTAAAGGCCGGTCGCGCAGCGCCGTGATCGGCTCGGGCTGTGCCGGGGCGGGCGCGTCGGCGTTGCGCTCGAAGAAAACGAACGGCACCTCGATCCTGGCATCGTCCCAGGGCATGGCCGCGCCCTTGGTGGTCTCGTTCACCCGCAGGCGCACCCGGTCGAAGAGCGGCGCCGGCTGGAGACCGCCCTCGCGGATCATCTCCACCAGGGCCTGCGCGTAGGCGCCATAAGCACCCGTCTCGGGCGGCGCCACGGTGCCGGGCGCCGCGTTGTAGGCGATAAGGCTGCCGGGCTCGGCCTCCACCAGGGCGAGGCCGCCGGCGAGCGGCTCCCCGGTCTTCACGAACGGGTTGGCGCGGGCCGCGTCGAGCACCACGAACCGGGCCTTCAAGGGGACGGTGGAGAGGCGCTTGATGTAGTCCGACACGCGCAGGGCCGCGACGGGAACGTCGACGGCGGTGGCGATGCGGGCATCCACCGGGGCGAAGAAGGTGTCGCCCTCGAGCTGAAGCCCGTACCCGGCGAGATAGACGAAGGCCACCGTGTCCGGCCCGGAGGCCGCCGCCTTGTCGAGGAAGTCGCGCAGGGCCTTGCGCAGGGCATCCTCGTCGAGGTCGCGCGCGCCCACCACGTCGAAGCCCGCCGCCTGCAGCGTCTGCGCGATGAGGCCGGCATCGTTGGCGGCGGTGGCGATGGGCGCCCCCTCATAGGCGCCGTTTCCGACCACGAGGGCGATGCGCTTCTCGGCCTGCTGCGCATGTCCCGGAACGGATATCAGCAGGGCGGCCAACAGGGCCGCGAAGACGGCGACACATCGGGACAGGACCATCGCCGGGAACCTCCGTCGCCGCATCACGCTGCGAGCGACATCATACGGAGCATCGCGGACGATTTGAGCGCGAGCGGTCGCACAATCGTGCAGAAATAAGCACGCGTCCAGGGATGCCCGGAATCGGGCTTAACCTAATCCTCGCTCGGGGCGGCCCCGATCCCGGCGCATGCATGCGCCTGTCCGCCGGGCCGGTGACCGAGGAGGCGCGTTTCGTGTTCCCCATGGCTTGGCGCGATTGATCCGCTCGCGGAGCGCTTTCGCCGCGGTCTCGGTCACGTTCCCGCGGTCCTCCTCGGAAACGAGCCGGCCGTCGTAATAGATGTTGTGCTCCCCATAGAGCCGCTCATCGTCCCACCGCACCACATTGTCGGTCTCGGAGGTCCCCGTCACCCCGAGATCGTCCCGCAGGGTGATGGCGTTCGACAAGAAACGAACTGCTCTACTATGGATTTCCTCGGCTATTTCTTGATCGTACATAGTTTAGAGCATTTCTAGAGCGTCATCGAATTGCAACAGGGCTGTATGAACGGAGTTGCGTCCGCCCGTTTCGAGTGAAGCGTGCTTGTTGCGGGGAGATTTGTCCTTCAACGGATCTCGACGGCGGCAATGACGTGCCGAGACTTGAGACGACGAGACAATGAGCAAACTAACAGTTGAGTTATGTTGCAGCACATTGCTGCGCCCGCTCGTCGTCCTGAATATAGCCGCCCTTCTGGCGGTCGGTGTCGGCCCGTTCTCTGCCGCGAAGGCCCAGACGCTTCCGTCCGAGAGCGCGGTGGTTCTGTCGGAGCTGTCGGTGATCGGCAGTGGCGAGCGGGCGAACGGCCCCGTCACCGGCTACCGGGCGGGCCGTTCCGCGACCTCGACCCGGACGGACACCGCCCTGCGCGACTCTCCGCAATCGGTCCAGGTCGTTCCCCGTGACGTGCTCGTCGACCAGCAGGACGTCCGCCTGACCGATGCGCTCACCAACGTGAGCAATGTCCAGCCCGCCGGCACCATCCAGGGCCGGTCCGACACCTATGTGCTGCGTGGCTTCAACACGCAGACCTACGCGATCGACGGCGTGCTGCTGAACCCGGCCAACACCTTCCAGCCGACACAGCGCGACCTCGCCAATGTCGAGCGCGTGGAAGTGCTCAAGGGTCCCACCTCCGTGCTCTATGGCAGGGGCGATCCCGGCGGCCTGATCAATATCGTCACGCGCCAGCCCATGCTCACGCCCTCCGCGGACCTCACCCTACAGGGCGGGTCTTACGCCTTCCGGCGTCTTCAGGGTTCGGTGACGGGAGCGGTCCCGGGGACGGAAGGGCTCGCCGCCCGCTTCAGCTTCGCCACGCAGGAGGACCCCACCTTTCGGGATTTCGGCGGCCCTTCCAATTCGCGCCATTTCTTCGCGCCGTCCTTGTTGTGGACGCCCGATGCTTCGACGCGGATCTCCCTCAATGCCGAGTTCTCGCGCCAGCACAGCCAGTATGACGAAGGTCTCACGGCTTTCCAGGGTCGGGTGCCCCTGGACAACATCCGCCGTTACTACGGCGAGTCCTGGTCCCGGTATTACGGCGAGTCGAACTCCATCACCCTGCGGGCCGAGCATGACGTCAACGAAAGCCTGACCCTGCGGCAGGTGATCAACGGTCAATGGGGCCAGTTCGACGTGTTCGCCACCCGCGCTACCGGGGTGAGCGCGAACGGGGCGTCGTTGACGCGGCGTCTGTCCGAGATCGAGTCCATCTACAACTCGATCGACAGCCAGACGGAAGCCGTCGCCCGCTTCGATCTGTTCGGCTTCCGCCACACGGCCCTGTTGGGCGTCGAAATCGTCGATGGGTACCGGCATCCCTATGCGCAGCAGGGCACGGCCAGCCCGGTCTCCTTCCTCAATCCGATCCGGGGTTCGATACCGCAGATCGGAACGCTCGCCCTGCAGAGCGACCTGCGGCAGAAGCTGTTCATGGTCGGCACCTACCTGCAGGACCAGATCGAGCTGGCCCAGGGACTGCAACTCGTCCTCGGCGTCCGCGTGGATACGGCCAACCAGTTCTATTTCCAGCGCACCGCCACCAACAACACCGTCCCACCCACGCGGGACGTCACCGGAACCTCGCCGCGCGTCGGCCTGGTCTGGCGGCCGATCGAGCGGCTCACCGTCTACGGAAGCTTCACGACCTCCTTCACACCCCAGACCGCCAATGTGAGCAGTGGCCTGACGCCGGCGCCGGAGACCGGCGAGCAGGTCGAGATCGGTACGCGTGTCGACCTGATCCCCGATCGCCTCACCCTGAGCGCCGCCGCCTTCCGGATCGTTCGGGCGAACGTCGCCGCGACCGACCCCTCCGACAGCCGCTTCTCCATCATCACCGGCGAGCAGCGTTCGCAGGGCGTCGAGGCCGACATTGCGGGCGAGATCCTGCCCGGATGGAGGATCATCGGCGGTATCGGCTATCTCGATGCGCGGGTGACGCAGGATAGGACGGTCGCCATCGGCAACCGGCTCCCGGCGGCCCCGACCTTCAGCACCAGCCTGTGGTCCACCTACCAGTTCCAGAGCGGCCCGATGCGAGGCTGGGGCTTCGGCGGCGGAGTCACTTATGTGGGCGAGCGCTTCGGCGACATCGCCAACAGCTACAAGGTCGGCGCCTATGCGCGCCTCGACGCGACCTTGTTCTACGAGATCGACCCGACATGGCGTTTCGCCGTGAACGGCCGCAACCTCACGGATCGCCGCTACATCGAGCAGCCCTTCAATCAGTTCAACAATCTCCCCGGCGCACCGCTCACTGTCCTGGCCAGTGTGACGGCCCGCTACTGAGGCGAGGCTCGCGGCCTGCCGCTAGTCCCACCTCGCGCCCGGCCGGTTGCGGGATGCGACGCGCACCGGCGACTGGTTCGGGGCCCCATTACCGGACCCGGCAGGGCCGATCCCGTCTGTGACGCGCCGGTCTCCTGTGGCAGTGGGGCCTGACGGACGCCGCCCATGCCTATTGCTTGGCGCGATTGATCAGCGCCTGGAGTGCTTTCGCCACGGGTTCGGTGACGTTCTTGCGGTACTTTTTATGGACGAGCTGGCCGTTGTGATAGATGTCGTGCTCCACATAGAGCCGTTCGCCGTCCCACCGCACCACGTTGTCGGTCTCGGAGGTCTCCGTCACCCCGAGATCGTCGCGCAGGGTGATGTTGCTGGGCTGTGTCAACATATCGGGTCCTTTCAAGCGTTTCCGGTGCATCGGGCGCGTGGGATGCGGCTTTGTCCCGTGGCTGGCGGAGCGGGCTTTGCGAAAACGGTCCGTGCGATGCCGGCGAACCGGGCCGTTCCTCGCCGAGCCGTGGTGGCACGCATCTCACCCATCCGGCCCCGGCGCCTCGTTGTCTCTTCGGTCGATCGCATGGCTGGCGCCCACGACCCTCTCGCCGATCTTACGAAGCGGCGGCGTCCGATGCCAGCGCGAAGCCGGCCTCCATCGCTCAACGCACTGTCACCTGGTTCTTGATCCGCTCATAGGTCGACCGGCTGAGGACGCGTTTCGAGAGAAGCTGATCCACCGAGGCATAGGGCCGGCGCTGGGCGATGGCGCGGCCGATCATGCCGCCACCCTTGAGGCCGTTGAGTTCCGCCACCGAGGCGGTGTTGAGATCCACCACTGAGACCGCCGCCGGACCCGCATTGTCGATGGCCTGCTGCGTTTCGGACGGTGTCGCGTTCAGCGGAGGGCTCTCGGCCAGGGGCGCCACGGGGCCGCCATAAGGGAGGGGCGGGTTCGGTGCGGAATTCTCCGTCCCTTCCGGCGATCCGGCCGGTGCTGACTGCCGGGGCAGCGGCCGGATCGGCGAGGGCGGCAGGACGGAGGCCGGTGGGGCTTCCTGCGGGGCGGCGGGCGCCGGTTCCGCACGAGGTTGCGGCGCGGTCGCGATGGTTCTCGGCGGGCTGGCCTTGATCGGCTCGGTGCGCTGCACCGTCGGCGCGGGGGGCGGAGCGTCGGCACCCTGCGGCCAGAAGGCCTGGACCAGACCCGCCAGCGCCGCCGCCGCGACGAAGAGCACCACCACCCGTAGAAGAGTCGAACCGCTGAGCATCCAACCCGCCTCACGCGCACAATGCAGGTGAGATTCTAACATGGGACACAAAGCAAAGTCTTGCCGTCATGTCCGATGTCCTCAGGCGTCTGCACAATGAAGCGGATCGATTGAAACCGCCGGTCGCCTCGGGCTGACGCGCCAACACCGCCTGGGAAGCGCATCGTGCACCCTACGACGCATCGACGGGCGGGGTCGCGCCCGTCATGGTCCGCCGCGATGTCCGCCGCCTCCCTCGCCCCCCTGCTGAACCGGTTCGTCGTCGAGCGCGTGGGCGCCCTGCGCTACCTGCCGGCGCTGTTTCGCCTCGTCCATGCCGCGAGCCCGCGCCTGCTGATGGCGAGCGTCGCCCTGCGTCTGGCGCGGGCGAGCCTGCCGGTGCTGATGCTCTATCTCGGCAAGCTCATCCTCGACGCCATCGTCGCCGAACATGCCCGGCCGCACCCCGCCGGAACCGGCGTCTCCGGCTGGATGGCGGACCCGGACCTCGCGCGCCTCGCCGCTCTCGTCGCGGTGGAGCTCGGCCTCGCCATCCTGTCCGATCTGCTCGGGCGGCTGAGCACCCTCACCGATGGGCTGGTAGCGGACCGCTACGCCAATGCCGCCACCCTGCGGCTGATGCGCCACGCCGCCGCCCTCGACCTCGAGCAATTCGAGGACAGCGCCCAGCAGGATCGGCTCGAACGCGCCCGCCGGCAGGTCACCGGGCGCTCCAACCTGCTGTTCCAGCTCTTCGGGCAGGGGCAGGATCTCATCACGCTCGTCGCCTTCGGCATCGGGCTTGCCGCCTACGCTCCCTGGCTGATCCTGCTGCTCGCCGGCTCCCTCGTCCCGGCCTTCCTGAACGAACTCTACTTCAACCGGCAGGGCTATCGCCTCGCCTGGACCCGCACCCCGGAGCGGCGCCAGATCGACTATCTGCGTTATCTCGGGGCCAGCGTGGAATCGGCCAAGGAGGTCAAGCTCTTCGGCCTCAACGCCTATATCGCCGAACGCTACCGGATCGTGGCCGCCAAGCTCCTGGCCGACAACCGCTCCCTGGCCATCCGCCGGGCCGGCTGGGGCGGCCTCTTCGCGGCCATGGGCACGCTCGCCTATTACGCGGCCTATGCCACCATCGTCTGGCGCACGGTGGCGGGCGCCTTCTCCATCGGCGATCTCGCCTTCCTCGCCGGTTCGTTCCAGCGCCTGCGCGGCCTGATCGAGGGCCTGCTTCTTGGCTTCTCGCAGATCTCCTCGCAGGCGCAGTATCTCGAAGACCTGTTCTCCTTCTTCGAGGTGGTGCCGCTGATCCGCTCGCCCGACCGCCCGGTTCCATTCCCGCAGCCGATCACCGAGGGCATCGTCTTCGAGGAGGTCGGGTTCCGCTATCCCGGCACCGAGACCTGGGCGGTGCGGTCCTTGAGCTTCCGCCTCGCCGCCGGGGAAGTGCTGGCCCTGGTGGGTGAGAACGGGGCCGGCAAGACCACCATCGTCAAGCTCCTGACCCGGCTCTACGACCCCACCGAGGGCCGTGTACTGCTCGATGGCCGGCCGCTCTCCGATTACGACCTCGACGACCTGCGCGCCCGGATCGGCGTGATCTTCCAGGATTTCGTGCGCTTCGATTTCACCGCCGCCGAGAACGTCGCCGTCGGGCGCATCGAGGAGCGCGAGGACGCCGCCCGCATCGCCCGTGCCGCCGGGCGCAGCCTCGCCGACGGCGTCATCGAGCGCCTGCCGCTGGGCTACGACCAGCCGCTCGGCAAGCGCTTCGCCGACGGCGTCGACCTCTCCGGCGGCCAATGGCAGAAGATCGCGCTCAGCCGGGCTTATATGCGCGAGGCCGAGATCCTGATCCTCGACGAGCCCACGGCCGCCCTCGACGCCCGCGCCGAGTTCGAGGTGTTCCAGCGTTTTCGCGATCTCAGCCGGGGGCGCAGCTGCGTGCTGATCTCGCACCGCTTCTCCACCGTGCGCATGGCCGACCGCATCCTCGTCCTCGACGGGGGCAAGGTCATCGAGGCCGGAACGCACGAGGAACTCCAGGCGAGGGGCGGGCGCTACGCCGAATTGTTCGAACTGCAGGCCGCCGGCTACCGCTGAAGCGCCGGTGGGTATGCTTCCGCGACAACACAGGGGCGACGCGACCTCCCGCGCGGCCCGAGGGCGTTGCATCTCGTCTCCAGAACCATCATTGCACGAAACAGATTTTCGGGCCGTTCGGCTTGCCCTCCCCTGGATGAGGCGAAGCCGAAGAGTCGGCAGTTCGACACCGTCCGTGATCGTCCAGACATGAGAATAATGACATGAAGACGCGCGCTGCGGTCGCGTGGGAGGCCAAGAAGCCCCTCACCATCGAGACCATCGACATCGAAGGCCCCAAGGCCGGCGAAGTCCTCATCGAGTTGATGGCCACCGGCATCTGCCACACCGATGCCTATACCCTGTCGGGCCTCGATTCCGAGGGCAAGTTCCCGGCGATCCTCGGCCACGAAGGCGCGGGCATCGTCCGCGAACTCGGCGCCGGGGTCACGGACCTGAAGGTCGGCGACCACGTCATCCCGCTCTACACCCCGGAATGCCGCAGCTGTAAGTCCTGCCTGTCGCAGCGCACCAACCTCTGCACCGCGATCCGTTCCACGCAGGGCCAGGGCGTGATGCCGGACGGCACCTCGCGCTTCTCCTGTGTCTCCACCGGCGGCAGCCCGAACGGCGCGAACACCCTGTTCCACTACATGGGCTGCTCGACCTTCTCGAACTTCACGGTCCTGCCGGCCATCGCGCTCGCCAAGATCCGCGAAGACGCTCCCTTCGACAAGATCTGCTACATCGGCTGCGGCGTCACCACCGGCATCGGCGCGGTGATCTACACCGCCAAGGTCTGGCCCGGCGCCAACGTCGTGGTGTTCGGTCTGGGCGGCATCGGCCTCAACGTGCTCCAGGCCGCCCGGATGGTCGGTGCCGACAAGATCATCGGCGTCGACATCAACCCGGACAAGCAGGAGATGGCCCGCAAGTTCGGCATGACCCACTTCATCAACCCGAAGGAAGTCGGCAACGATCACGTGGTCTCAGCGATCCTCGACGTCACCGGCGGCGGCGCGGACTTCTCCTTCGACTGCACCGGCAACGTCCACGTCATGCGCCAGGCGCTGGAATGCTGCCATCGCGGCTGGGGCGAATCGATCGTCATCGGCGTGGCCGAGGCCGGCAAGGAGATCTCCACCCGTCCGTTCCAGCTCGTCACCGGCCGCGTCTGGAAGGGCTCGGCCTTCGGCGGCGCCCGCGGCCGCACCGACGTGCCGAAAATCGTCGACTGGTACATGGAGGGCAAGATCAACATCGACGACCTGATCACCCACACCATGCCGCTCGAAGACATCAACCACGGTTTCGACCTGATGCACGAGGGCAAGTCGATCCGCTCGGTGGTGGTTTACTAGGACCAGCGATCTCGGAACGACCGACGGACGAAGCGCGGGTACCCTCTCCTGGAAGGAGAGGGACAGGGTGAGGTGTGTGACCTTTCCGGAGATGAACTACACCTCACCCCAGCCCTCTCCTTCCAGGAGAGGGAGCGCGTCGCGCCTCATCGATCCGATCGCTCTAGAGAATCCTCCCGCCGCCACGAACGCTCCGCTCCCAGAAGGAAAGCTCAGCACCATGGAAACCATCTCGAAGGCCCGCGCCCATGGCGGCACGCAGGGCGTCTACAAGCACGATGCCAAGACCACCGGCTGTCCCATGACCTTCGCTGTGTTCGTGCCGCCGCAGGCCGAGAACGGCCCGGTGCCGGTGCTCTGGTACCTGTCCGGCCTCACCTGCACCCATGCCAACGTCATGGACAAGGGCGAGTACCGCCGCGCCGCCGCCGAGCACGGCGTGATCGTCGTGGCGCCGGATACCAGCCCGCGCGGCGCCGATATTCCCGACGAGGCCGGCAACTGGCAGTTCGGCTCGGGCGCCGGCTTCTATGTCGACGCGACGGAGGCGCCCTACGCCGCCAATTACCGGATGTGGAGCTACGTCACCGAGGAGCTTCCCGCCCTCATCGCCGAGAACTTCCCCGCCGACATGTCCCGCCAGGGCATCTTCGGCCATTCCATGGGCGGCCACGGCGCGCTGACCATCGCGCTCACCTATCCCGACCGTTTCAAGTCCTGCTCGGCCTTCGCCCCCATCGCCCAGCCCTCCACGGCCGGATGGTCGAAGCCCGCCTTCGAGAAGTATCTCGGGACCAACGAGGCGGCCTGGCGCGCGCATGACGCCACCGCGCTCATCGAGGACGGCAAGCGCTTTTCGGAGTTCCTCGTGGATCAGGGCACCGCCGACAGCTTCCTCGATGACGGCCTGCGGCCCTGGCTGCTCGAAGAGGCTTGCAAGACAGCCGGCATCCCGCTGACCCTCAACATGCGCGAGGGCTACGACCACTCGTACTACTTCATCTCGACCTTCATGGCCGACCACATCGCCTGGGCCGCCGCGCGTCTGAAGTAAGGCATCCACAACGCACTCCATCCCCGGCCTGTCGCGCCGGGGGTGGGTTCATCGGCCGTCGTCCGAGACAGGCCGCACTCCGCCACGCCAAGCGTCGCGTCGAGAACGGGCCCCGGCCCTCATCCGGTTACACCCCTTCGATCCGCTGGCTCACGCCCCGATCCCGCATCGTTGTCGCCGCCGACACCTCCGGCAGGCTGAGTGCGCACAAGCATTACAACCTGCGCGGCCTGTGTCGAAGCAGCAACGGCGAGTGACGAAGGGTGTTCGGTATCTTGCCACCGGCCGAGCCGAAAGCTACGGCGGGAGAGCGAATACATGTTGTATTACAGTAGTTTATCATAATTCTAAAGAGGAATGCAGGCCACGTCTCGCCACTTGCGCGAGCCTGTTCTGCTGCCCGTCATCCGGAGCCAGGCCGTCCATGTCGTCGTCCCCATTCGCCCGTTACGCCGTCCTTGCGGCCGGGGTGTCGATCACGGTCCTCGCCCTGACGGGAGCCGGTTCGGCGCAGGAACGGGCCGTGACCCTCGACACACTGAGCGTCGAAGGCTCGGGCGGGGGGAACGGCGCGGGAGCGGGCAATGGGCGGCGCGCACCCGAGACCGCCCGTGGCCCGGTGGACGGCTACGTCGCCACCCGCAGCGCCACGGCCACCAAGACCGACACGCCGATCATCCGCACGCCGCAATCGATCAGCGTCGTCGGTGCCGAGCAGATCAAGGCACAGGGCTCCCAGACCCTGTCCGAGGCCGTGCGCTATACGCCGGGCATCTACGCCAACCAGTTCGGCCCCGACACGCGCCTCGACTGGTTCCTGATCCGCGGCTTCTCAGCCACCGGAACGGGCCTGTTCCGGGACGGGCTCCAGCTGTTCCAGACGTCGTTCGCCAACTTCCGCATCGACCCGTTCGGCGCCGAGCGCATCGAGTTGCTGCGCGGCCCCGCCGCCACCTTGTTCGGCGGAAGCCCCGTGGGCGGTCTCATCAACATCGTCACCAAGCGTCCGACCCTCGAGCCCCTGCGCTATCTCGAACTCGGCGGCGGTTCGTTCGACCAGCGCTATGCCGCCTTCGATCTCGGCGGCCCGGTCGATGATTCCGGCCACTGGTTCTACCGCCTGACTGGCCGTTTTCAGAACGGGAACGCCCAGGTGAATTTCGCGCCGGAGGACCGCTACTACATCGCCCCGAGCTTCACCTATAAGCCCGACGGTGCCACCACCTTCACGGTGCTCACGAGCTTCCAGCGCGACGAGACCGGCGGCGCCGGCCAGTTCCTTCCCTATGCCGGCACTGTGCGCAACAACGCCTCGGGCTTTCGCATCGACCGCAAGCTCAACGCCAGCGATCCGCTCATCGACCGCTACACCCGCAACCAGGCCAATCTCGGCTACGAGTTCGAGCATCATGTCGACGATGTGTGGACCGTGCGCCAGAATCTGCGCTTCTCTTTCTTGGAAGTGACAGACCAGCGCTACATTCCCTTCGCCTATGCCAACGCGGCTCAGACGACCCTTTCTCGGTACGGCTTCCTGACCACGCCGCGCGCCGGCCTCTTCACAGTCGACAACCAAGCTCAAGCCCGGTTCAACGACGGGTATTTCGGCCATACGCTACTCATGGGCGTCGATTACAAGCGCTACAGCCTTTCGGACAATCAGGCGACAACCTTCCCGGTCTCCTCACTCAACGTCCTGTCTCCGCGCTATTATCAGTCGAGCGCGAGGCCGACGCCTTATCTCGTGATGGATCAGCAGCTCCAGCAGACGGGCCTTTATGCGCAAGACCAAGTCGCGCTCACGGAACGGCTGACCTTCCTCATCGGCGGTCGGCAGGATTTCGTCAGGTCCGACGTCCAGGATAAGCTCTTCGGCGCTTCCACGCCGAGCCTGAACGAGAGCGCGTTCACGGGACGGCTCGGCCTGATCTACAATTTCGACAACGGGTTCGCGCCCTATGTCACCTACGGTACCTCGTTCAATCCGACGCCGGGATTCGATGCGGCGCAGAGGCCGTTCAAGTCGGAGAGCGGTGAGCAGGTCGAGGTGGGCGCCAAGTTCCAGCCCGTCGGCTGGAACAGCTTCTTCACCGTCGCGGCCTTCGACCTTGAGCGGTCGAACGTTCCGACACCGGCGACGGCTCTCACCGGTCGTCAGATCGGGGCGGTGCGGTCGCGCGGGTTCGAGGCTTCGGCGACCGCCAATCTCGCCGAGGGGCTGGACCTCGTTGCATCCTACACGATCTACGATCTCAAGAACGTCAAGACCGATAGCGCCCTAGAACTCGGAAAGGTCCCCGTGGGCATCCCCGAGACGCTGGCCTCGCTCTGGGCCGATTACACGATCCCCGTTGGCGATTGGAAAGGTTTCGGTTTCGGGGGCGGCGTGAACTATGTCGGGCGATCCTTCGCCGACGTGGCGAACACCTTGAAAGTGTCCGAGTATGTCACTTTCGATGCATCGGTCCATTACGATTATGTCGGTTGGCGCGCTGCCGTGAACATCCTTAACGTCGGCGACCGCCGCTATGTCTCGTCCTGCTCGACCGATTTTTCCTGCTTCTACGGCACGCAGCGCAAGATCGTCGCGAGCGTCTCGTACAAGTGGTGAGTTCGTCCCTCCTGCATTGAGGAACGCTTCGATCCC
Organism: Methylobacterium bullatum; assembly: GCA_902712845.1. Lineage (NCBI taxonomy): Bacteria > Pseudomonadati > Pseudomonadota > Alphaproteobacteria > Hyphomicrobiales > Methylobacteriaceae > Methylobacterium > Methylobacterium bullatum. Next base: position 641,178 of record LR743504.1, on the reverse strand, counting down.
GATGAGCCTGGCTCATCGGGATTTTTTGTTCGTCGGTCAGGACTTGGTCGGCGCCCAGACGCCGAGCGCCGAGGCATCGACGGCGCGAGGCAGCAGGCCCTCGGCGCGGAACGCGTCCGCGATGGTCTGCTGCTCGGTCAGCCCCTCGCGGGTCACCGGCTCGACGACGTAGGTGCGGCGGGCATTGGCCTTGGCGACGATGGCCGGGTCGAGCTTCCACAGGGCGCCGAGGCGGGTGGCGGCCTCGTCGGGATTGGCCTTCACCCATGTGCCGGTGTCGCGCAGCTTGGCGAAGACGATGTCGAGGATGTCGCCGTGCTTGGCCGCGTACTCGTCGGAGGCGAGGTAGTACCGCTTGTAGAGCGACAGGCCGCTACCGTCCTTCAGGATGCGGGCGCCCGATTGCAGTTCGGCTGCCGACAGGAACGGGTCCCAGGCGACCCAGGCCTCGACCCCGCCGCTGGCCAGCGCCGTGCGTCCGTCCGCGGGTGTGAGATAGGCGGGCGTGATCGCCTTGAACGGAATCCCCTCCGCCTTCAGGGCGGCGAGGAGCAGGTAATGGCTGCCGGCGCCCTTCGTCACCGCGACCTTGCGGCCCTTGAGGTCGGCCACCGACTTGATGGGGGAATCGCCCCCCACGACGATGGCCTGTGCGGCCGGCGAGGCGGCCTCCTGCGCCACGTAGGTGATCCGCGCATTGGCGGCCTGGGCGAAGATCGGCACCGTGTCGGCCACATCCGCCGAGAGGTCGATCTGGCCTGCATTGAGCGCCTCCATCACCGGCAGGCCGCTGGTGAATTCGTGCCAGGTGAGGCCGACCTTGAGGGGCTCCAGCGCCTTTTCCAGGCTGCCGTCCTGCTTGAGCAGGGCGATCAGGGTCGAGGATTTCTGGTAGCCGATGCGCAGCGTCCTCGGCTCGGCGGCGAGCGCGCGTCCCGGAGCGAGGGCGAGAAGACTCAGCGCGGCGGCGGCCCGCAGCGCCTGGCGACGATGGATCATGGAGCGGCGTCTCTCGGTATGGCGCGGAATCAGGGATGCTTGTGGATGGGGTCGACCCAGTGGACCGTCTCGGGACGCTCGACGGGTTCCACATCGGTGATGTTGACCACCACCGCCTCGTTGTCGGAGCGCACCAGGACGCAGTTCAGCGGCTGGTCAGGATCGGCGTTGATCTCCTGGTGCGGCACGTAGGGCGGCACGAAGATGAAGTCGCCGGGGCCCGCCTCGGCCACGAATTCCAGCTTGTCGCCCCAGCGCATGCGGGCGCGGCCGGAGACCACGTAGATCACGCTCTCCAGCGCCCCGTGATGGTGCACGCCGGTCTTGGCGTCGGGGGCGATCGCCACCGTGCCGGCCCAGATCTTCTGCGCGCCGACGCGGGCATGGTTGATCGCCGCCTGCCGGAACATGCCCGGCGTCTGGGCGGTGTTGGAATCGAGCTTGTCGCCGGGGATCACCCGCACGCCGTCGTGCTTCCAGCGCTCGGTGGCGGGCGCCGCCTCGTGGTCATGCGCGTGGTCGTGGTCGGAATGGACGTGGTCGTGGCTGTGGTCGGAAGGGTCGTGCATGGGTCAGGTCCTCGGCGGCGATCGGTTCAACGTACCGCAGCGGCGGCCGGTTCGAAGCTCCGATCGAGGATGAGGTCGGCGCGCGGCGCCCGCGCGGCGGGGATCAGCCCGGAACGGACATAGAGGTCGATGTTGCGTTGCTCGTCGGCGATCACCGCGTCGTCGATGGGCACCGCCCGATACTCCGCCCGCGAGAACCAGCGCAAAGGCACGGTCTCCGGCAGGCCGATGAGCTTCGACCACACCGCCGCGTAGGGCGCGGGGTCCTTGAGCGCCCATTCGCGCGCGCTCACGAGGCGACGGCCGAAATCGGCGAGTTGCGCGCGCTTGGCCTTCAGCGCGGCGTCAGACGCCACCGCGAAGCTCAGGCCCGGCGTGATGCCGTTGCCGTCGCGCACGACTCGGGCGAGGCCGGCGAGCTCGGCGGTGGAGGTGTAGGGCTCCCAGGTCGCCCAGGCATCGACGCTGCCGCTGGCAAGCGCGATCTTGGCATCCGCCGGGGGCAGGAAGCGCAGGGTCACGGCATTGGCCGGAAGACCCGCCTCTTCCAGGGCGGCCAGCACCACCTGATGGCCGATGGAGCCGCGATTGGTGGCGATGCTCCGGCCCTTCAGGTCGGCCACCGTCTTGAACGGCGAATCCTTGGCGACGAGGATCGCCAGGCCGTCCTGCTTGTTGCGGAAGGCGACGAAAGCCTTCACCGGCACGCCGGCGGCGGCCGCGAAGGTGAAGGGCGCGTCACCGACCCCGCCGGCATCGATCGCCCCGGCATTGAGGGCTTCGAGCAGCGGGGCGGCGGCGGGAAACTCGCTCCATTCGAGCTTGTAGGGCAGGTCGGCGAGGACGCCGGCCGCCTCCATCAGAGCACGGGCATTGCCGCGCTGGTCGCCGACACGCAGCACGGTTTCGTCGGCGCGGGCGATGCCGGTGAACGCCAGCAAGGCGAGGAGAGTGATGAGGGCACGCATCAGGCTGCCTCCGCCCGTGTCCCACGCCGGGCGAGGAGCCCGTTGAAGGCGGGGATCAGGTCCCGGCCATACGCGATGGCGTCTTCCAGCGGGTCGAACCCGCGGATCAGGAAGGTCCGCACCCCGAGGTCGTGGTAATCGAGAAGGGCGTCGGCCACCTGCTCCGGCGTGCCGACGAGGGCGGTGGAATTGCCCGAGGCGCCCGTCTCACGAGCGATGGCGGTATAGAGCCGCTTGTCGAGGCGCGGGCCCTGGGACGCCGCCGCGAGCAGGCGGCGCGAACCTTCGTTTTCCGGCGCCGGCGCCGGTCCGAGACCTCTGGCGGCGCGGGTGGCGCGGGTGCGCGCCAGGATGTCCTCGGCTCTCGCCCAGGCTTCCTCCTCCGTCGCGGCCAGGATCGGCCGGAACGACAGGCTGAAGCGCGGGTCGCGGCCATGGGGGGCGGCGGCCGCCCGCACCCTGGAGATCGCCTCCCGGACCTGATCGAGGCTCTCGCCCCACAGGGCGTAGGTGTCGGCGTGCCGTCCGGCGACAGCGATGGCGGCCGGGGAGGCCCCGCCGAAGAAGACCGGGATGCCGCGCGGGTCTACCGGCTTCACCTCGGAGAAGCCCCGGTCGATCCGGTAATGCGCACCCGCGAAATCGAACGGCGCCTCGGCGGTCCAGACCTGCCGGGCAATGGTGAGGAATTCGTCGGTGCGGGCGTAGCGCTCGTCCTTGGTCAGGTGGTCGCCGTCCTGCGCCAGTTCCCTGTCGTCGCCGCCGCTGATGGCGTGGATGGCGACGCGCCCGCCCGTCAGCTGGTCGAGGGTCGCGAATTGGCGCGCAGCCACCGTTGGCGCGGTGAAGCCGGTGCGATGGGCGATCATGAGGCCGATGCGGTCGGTCACCGCCGCGATCTGGGCGGAGAGCAGCAGCGCGTCGGGCTGGGTGGCGTAGAAGGCCACCAGGATGCGGTCGAACCCGCCCCATTCGTGTGCCTGGGCGAGCAGGCGCAGGTAGTCGCGGTCGATGGCCGGTCCCGTGGCCGCATGGGTCTCGGAGGTGTAGCGCGGGGCGGCGAAGCCGATGAACTCGACGGCGTCGGCTGGAAGGAAGCTCATGGCGATCTCCTTGTCCGTGTCGGAAGGGGCGGTGATGTCAAAGCCCGAGGGCGGCGCGCCCGGCGGAGACGCGGACCGCATCGGCCTGCGGCCAGTGGATGCGCCCGCACAGGACGTCGCGCAGGTGCCGCTCCAGCGGGTTCGCCCGCGACAGGCCGGGATTGCCGGCCAGCTCCACGGCCCGCTGCACCACCTGGATCGCGTTCTCGGTGACGGTGGCCTTGAGGAACCCGGATTCGGCGATGGAGGGGCAGGCGCCCCCGTCCGCCTCTGCGGCGACGCTCCGGATCAGGCGGGCATTGAGGCTGAGCAGCCGCTCGTTCTCGCCGATGGCATCCTGGAAACGCGGCAGGGTGGCGAGGCTCTGGCCGAGGCTTCCGGGCTTGCGGTCCCTGGCGAAGGCGATGAACCAGGCCTGCGCAGAGCGGGCGACGCCGTCATAGAGGGCCGACAGCATCGTGGTGCTCCAGGCCTGCTGGTCGGCGTCGGCTTTGCGCCAACCTTCGGGCGGGCGAAGGTCCACCGCATGGTCGGCCGGCACCTCCACATCCTCGAAGATCACATCGTGGCTGCCGCTGGCACGCAGGCCGAGATGGTCCCAGGTCTCCTCGATCCGCACCCCCGGCGAGGCCATGGGCACGAGGATGTTGCCGATGCGCGGCTCCGCCTCGTCGGTCCGGACGAAGACGAGGCCGTGGGTGAGGGCCGGGCTGCCGGTGGAATAGATCTTCCGGCCGCTGATCCGCCATCCCGTGGCCGTCGCCCGCGCCACCGTCTCCGGCAGGCCGCCCCTGGCGGGGGTCCCGAGCCCGGGCTCCACCCGCAGGGCGTTGATGAGCGCGCCGTCCTCCACCGCCGCGCGGCCGAGCCGGTCGGCGATCGCCCGCGGCCAGTGTTCCCGCGCATGGATCAGCCCGTGCTGGAGGAAGTGCATGGTGACCACCAGGGCGGTGGACGGCTCGCCCCGCGCCAGAGTGCCGACCACCATCGCGGCCGCCCCGAGCCCCGCGCCGCCGCCGCCGAGCCGGCGCGGCACGATCAATCCCGGCAGGCCGGCATTCCGGAGGTCGGCGATGTTGTCGTGCGCGAATCGGCCGGCGCGGTCATGCCCCTCGGCCCGTTCGGCGAAAAGCCGGGCGAGCCCTTCGGCGGTGTCGCGCAGAGGCGGGGAAAGGATCATGGGGAGGCGGGATTCTTCGGACGGATCGGAGGGCCGGGCGCACGGGAAGACCCGCTCGATGGCCCTGGCCGAGTGCCGGGATGGTCCCGCCGAAAGCCTGTCCTGTCAACGAGAACGTTCTTTTTTAAGAACGAGAGATTGGAGAACGCTCTTGCTGCCGCCCCTCCCCGGGCCGAAAGTCGTTTCCTCATGCCGCCGGGGCTAAGGGAAAAGGCTGTGCTGCCCCCCGCCGGCCGTCATCTGCTCCGCGCTCGTTCCGACGGGATCGTTCGACAAAACATACGGTCCTGCGGCGCGGACGGATGCGCTGCGGCAAGCGGCGGCGGCTCGGCGGCGTCGAGATCGTCGGGATCGGGGCTGGCGGCGGAGGCGAACTTGCCGAACTCCCAACCGTCGATCCAATCCAGCCGCTCGGCGGAGTCCTCGCCGCCCGGGGCGCGGTCGATGGTCTCGCCACGCCCGTAGGCTTCGAAACCCAGCCAGTAGAAATCCGGCATCGCGGCGGTGGTCACGGCATTCTCCCTCTCCGGAAGCGGTCATGCCACGGGACGGTCCGCGCCACATCCTCCGGATGGGGTAGCGCGGTCATCGGTATCGGTGCGCGAATGTCGCGGTCAGGGGGCGGCGCCCTCGCGGGTGAGGAGGTCGCGCTTGCGCGCGATGCCCCAGCGGTAGCCGGAGAGCGACCCGTCCGAACGGACCACCCGGTGGCAGGGTATCGCCACGGCGATGGGATTGGCGCCGCAGGCCCGCGCCACGGCACGGGTCGCCGCCGGCGCGCCGATGGCGCGGGCGATCTCCGCATAGGTCGCGGTGGTGCCGATGGGGATCTTGCGCAGGGCGTCCCAGACCCGCTGCTGGAAGACGGTGCCGCCGATATCGAGCGGCAGGTCGAGACTGCCTGAGGGGCAGGCCACGAACCCCACCACCTGCGCCATCCACGCCTCGAAGGCCGGGTCGCCGCCAGAGAGTTCGGCCTTCGGGAAACGGTCCTGGAGGTCGCGGACGAGGATGTCGGGATCGTCTCCGAGCAGGATGGCGCAGAGTCCCTTGGCTGTTGCCGCGACCAGGATGGCGCCGAGGGCGCATTGGCCGATGCCGAACCGGATCGCGACGCCGTCGCCGCCCCGGCGGTAGACGTTCGGAGCCATGCCGAGGCGGTCCGCCGCGTCCGCATAGAAGCGGCTCGGCGAGGCGTAACCGGCCTCGTAGATCGCCTGCGTCACCGATCCGGCCTGGCTCAAGCCCGAGGCGAGGGAATCCGCGCGCCGCGCCGCCGCATAGGCCTTCGGCGTCACGCCGGTGACCGCCTTGAACACCCGGTGGAAATGGAACGGGCTGAGACCGGCCGCCTCCGCCAGGGCGCCGAGGTCCGGCGCCGTCTCGGATTCGTCGATGAGGCGGCAGGCGCGAGCGACGGCCTCCTTCCGGCGCGCGGCGAGGCTCGGCTCGTTGGGCCGGCAGCGCCGGCAAGCGCGAAAGCCGGCCGCCTCCGCCTCGGCGCAGGTGGCATGGAAGCTCACATTCTCGCGCCGCGCCGGGCGGGCCGCGCAACTCGGCCGGCAATAGATTTCCGTGGTGCGCACCGCATAGACGAAGCGTCCATCGGCGGCTTCGTCGCGGGAGGCGAGGGCGGCCCATCTCCCCGCATCGCCGGCCTCGGACACGGACAGGGCCTCCGGGGAGGACGTGGATTCACAGACGGACACGGGGGCGACCTCCTGATCGGGCGAAGCCGGCGCGGATCGGGCGCCGTCTCCCGTCCCCATCCTGGCCCGCAGGGCTACGATGTTCATACATCTCGCAGGCACCGCGGGTCCCCTCTCCTTGAAGGAGAGGGACAGGGTGAGGTGCGTGAGCTTTCCGGAGATGGACAACACCTCACCCCAGCCCTCTCCTTCCAGGAGAGGGAGTCCGTCGCGCCTTGTATCTGGAAAGGCGTCCCCGGGTGGTGTCCATTCGAGGGTGCGCCGAGTGAGGTGGCCGCCCCACCCGGCGCGCGGTCCGCGGCGCCCGCCACACCTCTGGCCACAACCGTGGGTGAGCTTTGGGACCTTGGGCCGCTTCGTCACGCACGACCGGACAGTCGCTCGACGGCCCGTCGCATGGACAAGGCAGGTTACCGTGACACACATCGTCTGTGGAGTGGATATCGGCGCCGACACGCTGGATGTCCGCATCGGCCGCGATGGCGCCTGGCGGCAGATGGCCAACACCCCGGAGGGCCGCGCCGATCTGGCGGCGTTCTGTCGGGAGCACCGGGTCGATCTGGTGGCCATGGAGGCCACCGGCGGGTACGAACGCGCGGTCTTCGGCGCGCTCTGGGCCGAAGGCGTCCCGGCCACGGTCGTCAACCCGCGCGCCGTGCGCCGTTTCGCCGACGGCATGGGTGTGCTGGAGAAGACCGACCGGATCGATTGCGGGATGATCGCCTGGTACGCCGCGACCAAAGGCCTGCGTCCGACCCCGCCGGCCACGGCGACCCAGGTCCGGCTCACCGCCCTGGTGGTGCGCCTGCGCCAACTCACGGCGCTGAAGGTCGGGCAGGCCAACCAGGCCCGCCTCGTCACCGAGCCGGAGGTGCTCGCCTCCTTCACCCCCGTCCTGGCGGCCATCACGGCGCAGATCCGGGCGCTGGAAGCCCACATCGCCCAGGCCATCGCGCGGGATCCCGTCTGGACGGCCCTCGACCGATGCTTCCGCACGATCAAGGGCGTGGCCGACCGTACGGTCGCCCATCTGATGGCCGAGATGCCCGAGATCGGAACCCTGTCCAACAAGGCTGTCGCCAAGCTCGCCGGCCTGGCGCCCATCGCCCACGACAGCGGACGCCGCGCCGGCAAGCGCCCCGTGCGCGGCGGACGCGCCGGGGTTCGGGCCGTCCTGTTCGTCGTCGCCGAGATCGTGCGCCGATACGATCCCGACTTCGCCGCGTTCCGCCAGCGGTTGAGCCAAGCCGGAAAGCCCAAAAAGCTCGTCCGCGTCGCCCTCGCCCACAAGCTCCTCGTGCGCCTCAACGCCAAAGCCCGCGATATCCGCAAGGACCTCGCTCTGGCCTCTTGACCTGACAGACAGTCGCTCACCCCAGCCCTCTCCTTCCAGGAGAGGGAGTCCGTCGCGCCTCATGCCGATCCCTCTTGGATAAATCGAACACCTGCCGAACAGGTGTGCGAATCCCGTAGCCCGCAGGGACGGGGATCGCATCCCGGTTCTTGCTCCCGCTTTTGCTTATCCGGTTTCAGGCGGTCCTCGGCGCGCCGACGGGGGCGGATTTCGCGCGCGTGCGGGTCTGGAACCGCGCCACCTTGCGGGCAACGAGGGCGAACAACCCCGCCAGGGCGATCATGGCGGCGTCGAACCAGAGGAAGCGCGGGTCGTGCCGCAGCAGGGCGCTTGGGCCGGGCGCGGCGGCGGCGGCGAGATCCGCCAAAGCCACGGCGAGGAAAAGGGCAGCGGTGACGAGGGCCATCTCCCGCCATGCGGCCCGGTGAGGCCGGAACAGCGGAACCACGCTCATCACGATCCAGGCCGCGAAGAAGGCCCGGACCTCCCAGTCGAGGCGGCCGGTGAGGCCCGGAGGGAGGATCCGGTTGGCGAGGAAATACACCGCGATCCCGGCCGGCAGGCCGATGACGGTGCCGATGTTGAGGGCCTGCACCACGCGAAGGCCTAGGAACGCGGTCTCGCCGGGTTTCGGCAGCCGGGCGACGGACCACAGGATCAGCCCACTCGCCACCATGACGCATCCCATCAGGCCGCAGAGGAAGAACAGGACGCGCAGGGCCGGCCCGGCGAAATGGGCCTCGTGCAGGCCGACCATGGTGGTGAAGGTCTTGGCCGCCGGTTTCAGCCCGCCCTGCAGGATCTCGACGATCTCGCCGGTGGTGCCGTCGAAGGCGATCTGCGGATGCTGGTGGGCGAGCCCGTGCGGCTCCTCGAAAATGGCGATCACGGTGGCCCCGGCATCGCCCGGATTGACGATGGACAGGCGCTCCAGCGGCTCGTGGATCGTCGCCACGGCGCGGGCAACCATCGGGGCAATGGGTGCCAGGGTACCGGGTTGGCCCAGAGGCGGGCGCTGCGTCGTGATCTGAGCGGTCTCGGCGTAGAAGCGCGGCGCATCGCCCTTATACGCGGCGGTGACGCCCCAGGGCATGTACATCATCGCCAGGGTGACGATGCCCGTATAGGTGATCATCAGATGGTAGGGCAGCGCCAGCACGCCGGTGACGTTGTGCGCGTCGAGCCAGCCGCGCTGGGCCGACTTGTCCCGGCGCAGGGTGAAGAAATCGGCGAAGATCCGGCGATGGGTGACGATGCCGCTGATGAGCGCCACCAGCATGATCATCGCGCAGATGCCGACGATCCAGCGCCCCCAGAGCGGCGGCATGTGCAGCTCGAAATGGAAGCGATAGAGGAAGTCGCCGCCCTTGGTCTTCCGGAAGGAGGCCGGCTCGCCCGTGTGCCCGTCGAGTTGGACGATGTTGGGTGGCGCTCCCGGCTTCGTCCGCCAGAACAGGTCGATGATTGGCCGGTCCGGCTGCGGCAGGCCGATGGACCAGGACCGCGCGCCCATGGCGTGCGCCTGGAGATGGGCGATCCCGATCTCGGCCGCGCGGGGCAGGTCGAGGGCGCTCCCCGCCGCTTCCCGGCGCAGTTCCGGCTGCATCCAGGCCGTGATGTTGGCGCGGTAGTAACTCGCCGTCCCGGTGACGAAGACGGCGAACAGCACCCAGCCGACCACGAGGCCGGACCAAGCGTGCAGCCAGGCCATGGATTGGCGAAGGCCGTTCTTCATGCCGCACATCCTCCAGGCATGTCGTTGTCCAGCGGTCTCGGCCGAGGCGCGGCCGGGTGCAAGGCCGAAGGGCGTGCCGCGCGCACGTCCCGCCCTCCGGATGCGGCCCGTCGCGAGGCCATGATCTACCAGCGATACCGGAGCGTCGCGAGCACGGTGCGCGGTGCGCCGTACCAGCACCAGGCCTGGAAGGCGCAGGATTGCACGTAGGTCTCGTCGAGCAGGTTCTGGGCGTTGACCTGCAACTGCACACCCTTCAGGGTCGGCGACAGGTAGCTGAAGTCGTAGGAGGCGACGGCGTCGACGACGAGGTTCGCCGGCACCTTGAAGCTGTTGGCGGCGTCGCCCTGTGAGCCCCCGAGATAGCGGAAGCCGCCACCGAAGCCGAGCCCGGCGAACAGTCCCGTGCGGACCTGATAGTTGCCGAAGAGCGAGATCGTGGTGTCCGGTACCTGGATCGGGCGCAGGCCGAGAAGCTCCACATTTTGCCCGGTGGTTTCATTCAGCGTCTTGCTGGTCCCGGCCGAATTGATGGCATCAATCAGGGAGAAGCCGCCGATGACGGTGAGGTTCTCGGTGACGTTGGCCCGCGCCTCGAACTCGACGCCCTGAACGCTCACTTCGCCGGTCTGTACCGAGAAGGTCTGTCTGCCTGGCACGGGGTCGGGTGAGAGGGAGTTCTGGCGCTTGATGTCGAAGGCAGCCGCCGTGAGCAGGATGTCGGTTCCTGGGGGCTGATACTTCACCCCGGCCTCGAACTGCCGACTCGTGATCGGGTCGGGCAGGCGGCCGAAGGTCGGATTGCCGTTATAGATCTGTCCCGATACCAGTGGCTCGAAAGCCTCCGAATAGCTCACATAGGGGGCGATGCCGCTATCGAAGAGGTATAGCAGGCTCGCCCGACCCGTGAAGGCTTCACTCGGCGCGTCCTGGCTGCTGACGACCTTGCCTGCCAGGTCACGGGTGGGACCGGTCTGGCTCGCCCAGTCGTAACGTCCGCCGAGGGTAAGCGTCAGCCGGTCGATCTTGAGTTGGTCCTGGAAATAGATCCCGGTCTGCTGTGACGTGATGTCGGTGTGGCCCGAGAAAGCCGGGAAGGAAGCCTCAACACCGTAGACCGGATTGAGAAGGTCGAGCGAGGGAGCGTCTACGAACGGCGTGCCGTAGGTCTTCGTATAGAGCGTCTGGTGATCGAGGCCGACGAGGACGGTATGGGCGATCGGGCCGGTGTCGAAATTGGCCACGAGATTATTATCGTTGGTGAAGGCATCGATCGCCACGTTCGTGCCGCCCATGGAACGGTTCAGGAACCGGCCGCCCCAGCCGAGATTGTTTTTGGTTGAGTCGTAGAGGCTGCGGTAATCGCCGAGGGTGCGCAGGAAGCGTCCCGACGAGTGGACGCGGATTCCCTCGTCGAACCGGTGATCGAAGATATAGGTCGCCGAGGCCTGCGTCCGATCCGAGCGCTCGATGTTCGGGTCGCCGTCATAGAAGTTGCGCGGCAGGCGGCCGAGCGGTCCGTGGGCGACGCCGAAATTCGAGGGGAACAGCGTGCCCTTGGCGGGCAGGGCACCGTAATAGCCAGAATAAGGGTCGCGCTGGTACAGGCCGATGACCGTCAGCGACGTGTCGGCGGACGGGCGCCACGTCACGCTTGGGTTGATGAAGCTGCGCTCGATGGAGGTGGTCTTGGCCGGGCCGTCGGCGTTCCAGCCCGCGGCGATGATGCGGTAGGCGAACTGGTCCGCGAGGATGCTGTGGCCCTCGATGGGACCGCCGACATCCACGCCGCCGCGCACAGTGTTGTAATCGCCGCCCTGGATGAAGATTTCGCCGTGGCGGACGAAGGACGGAACCTTGCTCACGAGGTTGACGATGCCGCCCGGCCCCGCCTGTCCGTAGAGGACCGAGGCCGGCCCCTTGATGATGTCGACGCGCTCCAGCCGGAACGGATCGACGGAGGGGCCGGCGTCACGGTTGCCGGGCAGCCGCATGCCGTCGAGGAAGAGCGGGGCCTGGAAGCCGCGGATGAGGAACTGCTCCAGGCGGGTCGAGCCGGAGCCGCCGCGCTGCTCGGTGGTCACGCTCGGCGTGTAGCGCAGGGCCTGGTTGACGGTGAGGGCGTTCTGATCTTCGATCTGCTTGCGGGAAATGACGGAAATCGACTGAGCGGTTTCGAGAATAGGCGTGTCGGTCTTGGTGCCGACGACGCTTCGCGTGGCAGTATAGCCGCGCACTGGACCCACCGGTCCGCCGGCATCCGCCCCCGATGCGCTGGGACGTCCACCGACACCATCGACCGACAAGGTATCGAGGGTCACCGCGTGGTCCGCGCCCTGCGCCGAGACCTGCGCCATGACTGGTTTCGACAGAACGGCCAGGACGGCGACGCTCGACAGCATAGCAAGGATGACATGCCCGCGAACGGACGATACCGCGGCTTGGCCGCGATGATTGAGCGAAAGCTGATGCACAGCGGGACCCGATTTGCCAGAATTTGATAAGATCAGAAACGTTGTAAAGAACGACTGCTCTCGAACTCGTGTTCTGCATTCATCTGGCAAAGAAGGTAATATGCATGCAAGTGCTATCTTCTAGAATTGGTATAGATCTAAAGTGCGGTTTTATACTTTCAGTGGCACTCCGTTGTTGGCCTCATTGAGGCGGTTTCCAAACCCGATCGAGGCTCCCGGTGGGCTTCGTCTCAAGAGCGGGGGCAACCGAGGGTCGCTTGTCCGGGAGATTGTCCCCGAGATCGCGTTGAAGCGGGATCGCCGTTTTGGTGTGGAGCGTGATCGTCGCGCAACATTCCCGCATCGCAGACCGGGCCGCGTTTGCATCGACACGCACGAGACTGAATTTTAATCCGTGGTATATTGTATGCCTTGAATTTTGATGCATGATGCGGTCCGGGGACGCCACGCATCACCAAGCAAGAATGGATTCAGGGATGGCAACAACGGATACCGGGACGGAACGCCAGGACCCACCTTCCGCCAAATGGCGGCAACTCGCCTTCGGCGTTCTCTGCATGGCGATGATCGCCAACCTGCAATATGGCTGGACGCTCTTCGTCGATCCCATCGACGCCAAGTTCCACTGGGGCCGCGCGGCGATCCAGTTCGCCTTCACGATCTTCGTCGCCACCGAGACCTGGCTGGTGCCGGTGGAAGCCTGGTTCGTCGATCGCTACGGCCCGCGCATCGTGGTCTGTTTCGGTGGGGTGATGATCGCGCTGGCCTGGCTCATCAACTCCCAGGCCTCGTCGCTGTGGATGCTGTACGGCGCGGCGGTGCTCGGCGGCATCGGGGCCGGGTCGGTCTACGGCACCTGCGTCGGCAACGCCCTGAAATGGTTTCCACATCGGCGCGGCCTCGCGGCCGGTGCCACGGCGGCCGGTTTCGGCGCGGGCGCCGCGGTGACGGTGGTGCCGATCGCCAAGATGATCGCCAGCAGCGGCTACCAGGACGCCTTCCTGTATTTCGGCCTCGGCCAGGGCGCCATCGTGGTCCTGCTGTCGTTCCTGTTGCGCAAGCCGTCCGTCGCCGTGCCGATCCAACGCAAGAGCCTGCGTCTGCCCCAGACCAAGGTCGACCGCACGCCGCGCGAGGTGGTGCGCACCCCGGTCTTCTGGGTCATGTACGCGATCTTCGTGATGGTGGCCTCGGGCGGCCTGATGGCGGCGGCGCAGATCGCGCCCATCGCCCATGACTTCAGGGTCGCCGACGTGCCCGTCAGCCTGTTCGGCCTGCAGATGGCGGCGCTGACCTTCGCGATCTCGCTGGACCGGATCTTCGACGGGTTCGGGCGTCCGTTCTTCGGTTTCGTCTCGGATACGATCGGGCGCGAGAACACGATGTTCATCGCCTTCGCGACGGCGGCGGCCGCGATCGTCCTGCTCCTGAGCTACGGCACCAACCCGCTGGTCTTCGTGTTCTCGACGGCGATCTATTTTGGGGTCTTCGGCGAGATCTACTCGCTGTTCCCGGCCACCTGCGGCGACACGTTCGGCTCCACCTTCGCCACCACCAATGCCGGCCTGCTCTACACCGCCAAGGGGACGGCCTCGTTCCTCGTGCCGGTGGCGAGCGTCATCTCGGCAACCTACGGCTGGTCGGCGGTGTTCTCGATCATCATCGGGCTGAACGTGGCGGCGGCGGCGCTGGCCATGTTCGTGCTCCGGCCGATGCGGGCGCGCTACCTCGCGCAAGGCCCGGCTCTTGCTCCGGTACCCGCGCCGGAATCCGCGCTGGCACGGTCACCGGGCTGACCCGTCCGGGCCGCGTCATCGGCCCGGCTCCCGAAGACCCCGCCTCCTCGCCCGAGGGGGCCGGGGATGTCCCCGACCCGACGAGGTCCGTCACATGCACGCTGCCGCCATCCTGGCGCTTCAGTCCGTTCCCTTCGCCGGCCTGGTGCTGGCCGGGGGCGAGGACAGGGACCTGTTCATGGTCCTCTACATCGCGGCCCTCGGGCTCATCGTGACCCTGGACACCCTCCTCGGCGGCACGTTCGACATCGCCTCGGTTTTCGGGGGTGGAGTGCGGTGACGTCGAGGATCGTCAGCGTCACTCGGAGCCTGTTTCAGGTGTCTGTCCAGGGCCTTACCTCATCCTGAGGTGCCGCGGAGCGGCCTCGAAGGAGGCTTCCAGGGATCGCGAGTCTACTGGAGGGCTCCTTCGAGGCCCGCTGACGCGGGCACCTCAGGATGAAGTGGTTTGTTCGGAAGAGCGAGTTTGGCCGATGATCGGCTTCGAAAAAAGCATCCGCCGAGCCATCCGATCGAACTGCTCTCAGAGGGGGTCGTAGGTATGCTCGTCCGCCGGGAAGCGGCCGGCGCGGACCTCTTCCGCATAGGCCTCCACGGCGCCCTCGATCTGCCCGCGCAGGAAGCCGAAGCGCTTCACGAATTTCGGCACCCGGTCGCTCAGGCCCAGCATGTCCTCGAGGACGAGGATCTGGCCGTCGCAGGCGGTGGAGGCGCCGATGCCGATGGTCACCGTTGTGATGGAGGGGGTCGTGGCGATGGCGCGGGCCACCGGCTCGACGATGCCTTCGAGCACGATGGCGAAGGCCCCCGCGTCGCTGATCGCCTGGGCGTCCTGCATCAGCTTGCGCTCGCCGTCCGCGCCGCGTCCCTGCACGCGGAACCCGCCCATCGTGTTCACGGATTGGGGGGTGAGGCCGATATGGCCCATCACCGGGATGCCCCGCTCCACCAGGAAGCTGACCGTCTCGGCGAAACGCGCGCCGCCCTCCATCTTGATCGCGCCGGCGCCGGTCTCCTTCAGCACGCGGGCGGCGCTCATGAAGGCCTGCTGCGGGCTCGCCTCGTAGGAGCCGAACGGCATGTCCACCACGATGAGGGCCTTCGATGTGCCGCGGATCACGGCCTGCGCCTGGACGATCATCATCTCCAGGGTCACCGGCAGGGTCGTCTCCATCCCGTGCATGACCATGCCGAGGGAGTCGCCCACCAAGATGAAGTCGCAATGGGGATCGAGGATGCTGGCGGTGTGGGCGTGGTAGGCCGTCAGCGCGATGATCTTGGCGCCTTCGGCCTTGCGCTTGGCGAGGTCCACGGCACGGATGCGGCGTGACTGAACGACTTGCGACATCGATCTCAACCCGGTTCGCCGGCGGCGCGAAGGCCGGAGGCATGTCGGCGATGTCTATACGCTCGGAATGCCGAAATCACGCGCCGTGATGACGGACGCGGGCGACTGTATGCAAGGAATCGGAGAGGCTGACGGATCTTATGCTGACGATGTGGCGATGGCGTCGCCTGTCGTCGCAACCCTTGCCGGGCGTTTCCTCCCTAGACGTCGGGCCGTCTCCGATGGCTTTATTCTGCCACAACCGGAGCCGTGTCAACGGGTGACGCCGGTCCATAAGCCCCTGATGGTGCTGAATTCGTCGGCATTCTTCCTCTCCCGGCCCGTGTCGCCTGGTATACCTTAGAAACGGGTGGTCACAGCTGTCAGCCAGGCCGGCGAGGCCGCCACGAGGGCCGTCTCGAGACGCTTGTCGAGCCCCGTCAAAATCGCGAGCCCGGTCAGGACGAGGACGAGTCCCAGAACGGCCTTGAGGCCCTTGCCCGCCTGTATCATCCGCGCCCGCCACGCCATCAGCACCCGTCGCGACAGCAGGCCGAGGCCGAGCAACGGCAGGGCGGCGCCGAGGCCGAAGACCAGCATGGTGAGGGCGACCTGCGCGAGGTCCCTGCCCTGGGCGGCGAGGAGGGAGGCGGCGCCGAGGGTCGGCCCGACGCAGGGGCTCCACACCGCCCCGAGCAGGAGGCCGACGGTGAACTGGCCCGCGAGGCCGGTGGTCGCGATGCCCCCGAAGCGTCGCTCCAGCCGGTCGCTGAGAGGCCCGCCCGCGGCGGCGAGGCGGACCTGCAAGGCCGGCACGATGAGGACGATTCCGACGAGAACGAGCAGGAGCGCCGCCACCGGGCGGAGCACGTCGCCGTCGATACCGAGGCCGAACCCAACGGTCGCCACGAACAGGCCGAGCGTCACGAAGGACAGAGCGAGCCCAGCCGCCAGGGCCGCCGGCCCCAAACGATGCTCGGAAGCCGCGGCCCCCAAAACGATGGGAAGCAGCGGCAGCACGCAGGGAGACAGGATGGTGAGAAGGCCGGCGAGGAAAGCGAGGCCGAGCGAGGCATTCATGGAAGGGACGTAGTCATGACAGGGATGCCCGCTGGATTCCCGGCGCCGCTCTACAGCGCCTTCTCCACCAGGGCCTCGATCCATTCGCCCTGCGTCTCGCCCACGGAACGGCCGACCTCCTCGCGTCCCTTGAAGACGATGAGCGTGCTCTGCATACGCGCATCGAACCGGCGCATCAGCGCCTTCTGCGTGTCGAAGTCGATTTCGTAGATCGCCAGATCCTTGAAACGCGGCTGTTCGGAGAGGGCCTTCAGGAGCGGCTTCTGCGCCTTGCAGATCGGGCACCAGGGGGCCGTCACCTCCACGATGATCGGCCGGCCGGCACCTTGAGCGGCGGCGAAGGCCGCCTCGTCGAACGGTTCGGCGGCGAGGGTCTCGCCGGTGATGGCGAGAAGGGCCGTCGTGAGGAGGAGGGCGCGACGGCTGATCATCGGGAATGTCTCGACAGTGAGGTGTATGCGGCTTGCAGCCGGCCGCGTTACCGAGGCTGGTTACGTCGGTAACTGCTGCTCTATCGCTGGGCCGAGACCCGAATTGGGGGTCATGTCACCTGACCCATGGAAACGTACAAACTGGCTTTGATACCCAAGTCGTCATTCCGGGTCCGCATCGCGGAGCCCGGAATCCAGAGCCGCGACGGGGCCTCGACATGGCGCGCCT
This sequence comes from Methylobacterium bullatum, assembly GCA_902712845.1. Taxonomy (NCBI): domain Bacteria; kingdom Pseudomonadati; phylum Pseudomonadota; class Alphaproteobacteria; order Hyphomicrobiales; family Methylobacteriaceae; genus Methylobacterium; species Methylobacterium bullatum. Next base: position 624,224 of record LR743504.1, on the reverse strand, counting down.
GGCGGATCTGGATTCCGGGCTCGCCTTCGGCGCCCCGGAATGACGGTGTGCCCTGTCCATCGTCATGCCGAACCCCTTGACCCGAGTTCGGGCGCTGCCTCGCCGGCGGGCGTCATCTTTGTGCCTCGCCGGCGGGCTTGGCGGCCCAGGCGGCGTCGACCTTCAGGATCGTGGTGTCGTGCCTGTCCTGCCAGCCCTCGACCCCGTCGGCGAACCAGTAGACGCGGGTATAGCCGTTCTGGATCAGGCGCTTGCCGGCATTCCAGCTGCCCCAGCATTCGGGATGGCAGAAGGTGACCACCGGTTTCGTCTTGTCGCCGCCGGTGAGGTCGGCGACGCGCGCGAGGAACTGCGCCTCGCGCTCCGGGGCCATCGGTGCCGCGCCCGCGCCGGGCATCCAGACGCTGCCGGGAATCGAGCGGTGGGCCGGGAGCCAGGGCCGGTCCTCCGGAAAGCCCGCCGGCTTCCGGTCGGCCAGGGCCACGTCGATCATCACCGGTTTCTCGGCGGCGACCAGCCGGTCCAGGGCGTCGATATCGACCACCGTCGCCCCCGTCAGGGTCTTGGGGGTGTAGCCCTTCGGCGGCCCGGTCCAGAAGCCTTCGGGCTCGGGCACGTTCACGGGCGAATCGGCGGGGCTCGCCGCCCAGGCCGGTGCTCCCGACAGGGCGGCGAGGGCGAGGGCTGCGGCTCCGAACAGTCGGATCATGCGCGGCATCCTCATCGTCAGTTGCTCGGGGTCGGCGTGTTGAAGCTGTGTTCCCAGCGGCTCTGCTGGTTGTCCGTGGCCACCACCCTGATCGGACCCTTGGCGTCGGGGGCGAGGGCAAAATTGATCACCGGGTTCGACGCGATGGAGATGTCGCCGTTCATGGAGAAGACGAGCGTGCCGTTCGAGGAGACGTCGAGCTTGTTGATGTAGCGGGCCGGCGTGTAGTCGCGGGTGATCTGGTTCATCTGCATCCCGCTGAAATTCGGGTGACGGACCATCAGCGTCGCCTCCGTCGGCTTGCCCTGGCCGCCGTCAGTGAACTTCATCTTCATGTCGCCGGCCCCCTTCAGGGCCTCCTCGTCGCTCATCCCCATGGGTGCGGAGCATCCGCCCGAGGCTTTGACGAATTTCACGGCCTCGTAGAGCTTGCCGTCCTTGGTCTCGGCCACGGCATGGACGTTGGTGTAGTTGTTGATCCGCACCCGGAGCTTCACCTCGCTCGGGTCCGCGGCGGGGCCGAAGGTGATGTGGGCGGCATAGGGCGAGGGATTGTCGTCGATGATGAGGTGAACGGCGGCGATCCTGTCCTTCTCCGGCATCATCAGGGTGATCGGCACCAGGGAGGCGTCGAGGGCGCGCGGCGGGGCATCGACCTTGATGAGCGCGTCGGTCGGCTCGATCGTGCGGTCGCCGAAGATGGATTTCGAGATGTCCCGCCAGCGCTCCAGCCGCTCCGCATCGGTGTCGCTGGAGCCGGCGGCGAGGGCGGAGCCGCCCATCAGCAGGGCTGCGGACAGGCACAGGGCGGCGGTGAAGGACCGTTTGGTCGCGGAGATCGGTGTCGGCGCATCGGTGGTCATGGCGTCTCTCCTCGTCGTGATGATGTGGCGCTGGCTCATTCCCACTCAAGCTCCTTGTAGGCCTGAGTGACGTTGCGGCCGTTATAGGTGTCGAACAGGACCCATTTCTCGCGCTCCGACTGGCCGATACTGTCGATCGCCTTGTCGATGGGTTGATCGGCGGCGATGGCCTTGCGGGTCTCGTCGCGGAGCACCGTGAGGTAACGCGTCAGGTCGGCGAAGGCGGGGGCGGCGTCGACCAGGGTCGGGCCATGGCCGGGCACGGCCTTCGTCGCGCCCAGTCCGGTCAGTGTCTCGACCTCCTTGAGCCAGCCGAGCAGGCTGCCGTCGAGGGAGGGGACCCGGCCGACGAACAGGAGGTCGGCCGGGAACAGGATGCCCGTGCCCGTATCGACCATGGAGAGGTCGCAATTGGTATGGGCGGTGCCATGGGCGGTGAAGCGCAAGCTCCGTCCGCCGAGGTCGATCTCGGCCGTGTCGGCCACCTCCATGGTCGGGTAGACCACCGATCCGGCCTTGTCGGCCCCGAGGATCTCCACGAGGCGCGTCCTGTAGAAGTCGCCGCGCGAATCGAGGGCCGACCGCAGGGCGTGGTGACCGACGAAGACCGGCTTGTCCTGCGCGAAGGCCTGCGCGCCGAAGCAATGGTCGGGATGGACATGGGTCAGCACCACGTGGCTGACGGGTTTGGACGTGCGTTTCCCGATCTCGGCGCGAAGCCATTCCCCATCGGCGAGGCTGCCGCCCGACTCGGTCACGAGCACGGATGTCTCGCCGACGACGAAGCCGATATTGGCGATGGCGTCGCCGTTCTCGGGTGTCGCCTCGGCATCGAGGCCGCGCCGCATGAAGATGCCCGGACCGACCTCATCCATGGTGAAGGATTCAGCCGCCCGGCCGAGGCTCGGCAGGCAGCACAGGCACAGCCCTCCGAACAGGGCGCCGCGGCGCGTGGCCAAGCTCCGCTGAGGCTGCGGGTTCATGGCATATCCTGCGAGGATCGCCCGGCGAAGCGACCTTTCATGAATTATCCTCCCATTTTTATGGCTACCATCTAGTAGGTAGATTTTTGCCGCCGTCAACGGCATAAGTGCTGACGCGCGAAATGTGCGCATCACGCCTTCGTGCCTCCCTCTCCGGTTTCGCGAAGCCCCCGACCATGATCGACCGACCATGAGAGACACCAGAGCGGAGCTGCTGGCCCAGGCCGAGATCCTGGTACGGGGCCGGGGCTATTCCGGTTTCAGCTATGGCGACCTCGCCGAGGCGGTGAGCATCCGCAAGGCGAGTATCCATCACCATTTCCGCACGAAGACCGACCTCGCCCTCGCTCTGGTGGAGGCCTACGACGCCCGCTACGATGCGGCGCTCGCCGCCATCGTGGCTGCCGAGTCGAACGCGATCGCGCGGATCGAGGCTTATGGCCGGCTCTATCTCACCGGGGTCGAGGACGGGCTCGGCTGCCTCTGCGCCGTCCTCGCCATCGAGAGGGACACGCTGCCGGACACCCTGCGCGCCGACATCGCCCGCTTCTTCGACAAGCACATCGCCTGGCTGGAGCTCGTGCTCACCGAGGGCTGCGCCGACGGGAGCCTGCGCCCCGGCCTCGACCCCGTCGCCACGGCCCGGATGGTGGTGGCGACCCTGGAGGGCGCGCTCCTGCTCGAACGGCTGCTGGCCGGATCGACCGGATTCCGCTCCACCCTCGCTTCCCTGTGCGACAGCCTCAGGCCCCCTGGGACGGGATCAGGGAACGCCCTTTCATCGGGGTGGGGTGATACAATATAACAGCCACCATAGAGCTGACGCGGGGCCCCCCCCCGCGAACCCGAAGAGCCCCGCATGTCCGACAGCCTGAACACCGTATCCCAAAAAATTCCCGTGACCGTGCTCACCGGTTATCTCGGAGCCGGCAAGACCACGCTCCTCAACCGCATCCTCACCGAGAACCACGGCAAGCGCTACGCCGTCATCGTCAACGAGTTCGGCGAGATCGGCATCGACAACGACCTCGTCATCGGCGCCGACGAGGAAGTGTTCGAGATGAACAACGGCTGCGTCTGCTGCACCGTGCGCGGCGACCTCATCCGCATCATGGACGGGCTGGTGAAGCGGCGCGGCAAATTCGACGCGATCATCGTGGAGACCACCGGCCTCGCCGACCCGGCCCCCGTGGCCCAGACCTTCTTCATCGACGAGGATGTCGGCGGGGCCGCCCGCCTCGACGCGGTGGTGACGGTGGCGGACGCCAAGTGGCTGGCCGACCGCCTCAAGGACGCGCCGGAGGCCAAGAACCAGATCGCCTTTGCGGACGTGATCCTGCTCAACAAGGCCGACCTCGTGGAGCCCGCCGATCTCGACCGCGTCGAGGGCCTGATCCGGTCGATCAACCCCTATGCCAAGGTCCACCGCACCAGCCGCTGCGACGTTCCCCTCGACCAGGTTCTCGACCGCAACGCCTTCGACCTCTCGCGCATCCTCGATATCGAGCCCGACTTCCTCGAGGAGGGCCACCATCACCACCACGACGACGACATGCAGTCGGTCTCGGCCAGGATCGACGGCCCGGTGGACCCGGAGAAGTTCATGCCGTGGATCTCGACCCTGACCCAGGTGCAGGGGCCGGACATCCTGCGCTGCAAGGGCATCGTGGCCTTCCCCGACGAGCCCCAGCGCTTCGTCTTCCAGGGCGTCCACCAGATCCTCGACGGCGACCTCCAGGGGCCGTGGAAGGACGGCGAGGCCCGTGTCTCCCGCGTAGTCTTCATCGGCCGCAAGCTCGATCCGCAGGCGATCCGCGAAGGATTCTACGACTGCAAGGTGGCCTGACGGGCTTCGTCCGGAATCGAACCGATCGGGTGCGGGCGCATTGTCCGCTCGTCCCCTTTCGTCCGGATATCCCCATGAACCTGCGCTTCGTCTTCGCCTCCCTCCTCGCGCTGACGATGGCGGCACCCCTCGGGAGTGTCGCGCTCTCCACGCCGGCGCAGGCGAAGTATTCGATGGATCGCGAAAAGCGCTTCGGCGGCCTCTGCAAGCCGCCGCTGAAATTCGCGGCCGGGGCCTGCGTCAAGCGGTGCCCCGCTGGCTATCGCGATACCGGCCGGGGCTATTGCCGTTTCAAGAACATGAACCGCTGAGATCCCACTTTGATGGGATGTCTCCCCGGACGATCCCTCAAAGCCAATCATCCCATCAGACCACCTCATCCTGAGGTGCCCGCGTCAGCGGGCCTCGAAGGAGCCCTTCAGATGGCGCGCGATCCCTGGACGCCTCCTTCGAGGCCGCTACGCGGCACCTCAGGATGAGGGACAGCCTGGGACAATCACTTTAAACACGGTCTTTTCGATCGCCAGGACGAGGGTGTTTCTCCGCGCCGGGTCATTCCCAGCCATCTCATCCGGATCGTCTTGACCCAATCGCCGAGGTATCGGCGAGTAGCCGCACCCATCTCGATCGGAAACAGCGATGATCCTGCGCCTCGCCTGCTCCACCGCTCTCCTGTTCGCGGTGTTCCTGCCCCATGCCGCGACCGCCGGTCCGGCGCAGGATTACGAGTTCCGGCCGCGGAGCGTCCGCAACGCCTGCCGCCCGCCGCTGAAATTCGCGGCCGGCGCCTGCGTTCGCCGCTGCCCCGCCGGCTACCGCGACAACGGCCCCACCTGCGGGTTCAAATCAATGAGGCGGTGAGAGGGTTCGCAGAACCCTCCACCGGTTCTGCTTCCTGAAGCCTGCAATATGTCAGAGGCCTGAGGTCGAAGGTGGTCAGGCAGCCTTCACCCCGGCCAGGAACGCCGACACTTCGTGGCCGAGGTTCTCGGAGTAGCGCGACAACTCCCTGGCCGCGCCGAGCACCTGGGTCGCGGCGGCCCCTGTCGAACTCGCTCCGATACGGACGTTCGAGATGTTGCTCGTCACCTCCTGGGTGCCTTGAGCGGCTTCCTGCACGTTGCGGGCGATCTCCCGGGTGGCGGCGCCTTGTTGCTCCATCGCGGCGGCGATGCCGTTGGAATAGGCCGACATGTCGGTGATGGACTTGCCGATGCGGGTGATGTCGGACACGACCTCGCCGGTCGCGCCCTGGATCTCGCCGATCTTGGTCCGGATGTCCTCGGTGGCCCTGGCCGTCTGCCCGGCGAGTTCCTTCACCTCCGTGGCCACCACCGCGAAGCCGCGCCCCGCTTCGCCGGCGCGCGCCGCCTCGATGGTCGCGTTCAGGGCGAGCAGGTTGGTCTGGCCGGCGATGGTCGAGATCATGGCCACGACATCGGTGATGCTGTCGGCGACCTCGGTCAGCTTTTTCACGTTGGCCTCGGTCCGGCGTGTATCCGCCACGGCCTGTTGGGCCATGTCGGAGGATTGGGTCGCCTGGGTCACGATTTCCTGGATCGACGCGGACATCTCCTCGCTGGCGGCGGCGACCGTATGAACGTTGGCGGAGGTCTCCTCCGCCGCGCTCGCCACCGTGGAGGCTTGCTGGATCGACTGGTCGGCGGTCGCCGACAGCGACTGGGCGGTGGCCTCCATTTCCGTGGCGGCGCCCGCCAGCCCCTGGGTCAGGGCCGAGACATTGGCCTCGAACCGGGCGGTCAGGTCGCTGAGGGCATCGGCCCGGCGCATCTTGGCCTGGTTCTCCGCCGCCTGCTCCCCCGCCATCCGGCGCGCGTCGATGGCATTGCGTTTGAACACCTCCAGGGCGCGTGCGAGCAGGCCGATCTCGTCCTTGCGCTCGGTGCCCTCGACGGTCACGTCGAGATCACCCGAGGCGAGCCGGCTCATGGAGGCCGTCATGCCCTTCACCGGGCGGGAAACCCCCAGCACGACGATGGCGGCGGCGATCGCCATGGCCGACAGGAGACCGCTCGTGGCGGATGTGATCAGCAGAAGCGACGCCGACGCGGCGATCTGATCCGCGTGGTCGGCGCCCTCCTTCAGCTCCTTGTCGATCACCGCGATTCGCTCCGAGATAAGTTCGCGCAACTTCGCACGGAGCGGCGAGGCTTCCTTCTGGGCGATGTCTGTTCCCCTCTGCAGGTCGTTCTTCAGTCCGGCTTCCGTCGAGCGGGCCAGGATGGCGAAGTAGGCGTCAATGGCGTCCCGCATTGTCGCGTTCCGCGCCGCGCGTTCCGGCGTGTCGGCCAATTTCGCGAGGCTGGCCTGGGCGTCCCGTGCCGATTTGATGGCCGCATCCTGCCTGACCTTGTAGCCCTCCATTTTCTTGGCATCCAGTTCTAGCAGGATGTTGCGGTTCTGAACCGTCGCTTCGGTGACGCCGATCTGCAGGGTGAGAGCATGGTTCTGTCGGGCGGACTGGATCTTCACGATCTCCTGCGTCTGTTCAGCGATCCGGCCCATGGAATAGCGCGCGTAGGCCACGAGCCCCGCAGAGATCGCAGCCGTCAGGACCAACGGGATGATGATCTTGACCAGAAGGCTGAGGTTGTTGAACGACTTCATCGAACCGATACCCAAATGGGGGGTGGTATGAACGGATGCTGGCATCTTGCGAGGGAATGTCATAAGAGAGTATTAATAGGATTAATATGTATTATATTTGATGCATCCCATCGATGGTATTCCGTAATACATCGTATTAATCATATGTTTTACCGTATATTACGACAGATGCTAATAAAATGAGCGGCGTTGGATCGCATCCGGGCGCTGGACTCAAGTGCAATCCCGAGCAACCACCGATGATCCGCTGGGCGCGCCGAGGCATTCGGTCCTCGTGACCTGCCGCAATGTTTCGAGGACGATGGCCTTCGATGTCGATGATCTCGGCCGTGCTAGACCGGCTCGGCCGGCCATGCCCGCTGAAGGAACGAGGCGAACGCAAGGATTGGTTTACCATTCCGGCACAGGATCGCGCCCGTGCCGGCTCTTCGCTGCCGGCAACCGGCGGCTGCCCACCCGGGCGCTCGCCGGATCACGGAGAGCGACGCCCCATGATGTCCCGCGCGGAACGCACGCCCCTGACCGACTGGTGGTGGACCGTCGATCGCGGCCTGCTGGCCGGCCTCACCGCCCTGATGGTGGCCGGCCTCGTCTTCCTCATGGGCGGCGGACCGCCGGTGGCCGAGAAGATCGGCCTGCCGACCTTCCACTTCCTCAACCGGCAGGCGATGTACCTCGCCCCGACGATCCTCATCATCGTCGCGGTGTCGTTCCTGTCCCTGCGCCACATCCGGCGCGTGGCGCTGGCCACCTGGATCGTCGGCGTCACCCTCTGCATCCTCGCCGGCAAGTTCGGACCCGAGATCAAGGGCGCGCATCGCTGGATCCAGTTCGGCCCCTTCGGCCTGCAGCCCTCCGAATTCGTCAAGCCCGCCTTCGTGGTCGTCGCCGCCTGGGCGTTCTCAGAGGGGGCGCAGCGCCGCGACATGCCCGGCGGCCTGCTGGCGATCCTGCTCCTGCCCGTCACCATCGTGCCGCTGATCCTCCAGCCGGATTTCGGCCAGACCATGCTGATCACCATCGTCTGGTGCTCGCTGTTCTTCGTGGCCGGCCTGCACTGGTTCTGGGTCGCGGGCCTCGGTGTCGCCGGCCTCGTCGGCGTCGGCGTCGCCTACCAGTTCCTGCATCACGTGCGCGAGCGCATCACCCGCTTCCTCGACAAGGATTCCGGCGACAGCTTCCAGGAATACTGGGCGCGGGAATCCTTCAATTCCGGCGGCTGGTTCGGCACCGGCCCGGGGGAGGGCGTCGCTAAGCGCCACCTGCCCGACGCCCATACCGACTTCATCTTCTCCGTGACCGGCGAGGAGTTCGGCGTCCTCGTCTGCCTCGGCCTCGTCTGCCTCTTCGCCTATATCGTCATGCGCGGGCTGAAGCTGGCGCGACGCACCGACGACACCTTCTCGCGCCTCGCGATCACCGGGCTGACCACCCTGTTCGGCCTGCAGGCCTGCATCAACATGGCGGTGAACGTGCGGCTGATGCCGGCCAAGGGCATGACCCTGCCCTTCGTCTCCTATGGCGGCTCGTCGCTGATCTCGCTGGCATTGGGCATGGGCTTCCTCGTGGCGCTCACCCGCAAGCGGCCGCGCATGTCGACCCTGAGCCAGAAGCCCCCGGGCACCGCGCCCGCCACGGTCGCCGGAGTGATGCGGTGACCGTGCGGACAGCCACCATCCTGCTCTGTGCCGGCGGCACGGGCGGCCACCTCTTCCCGGCCGAGAGCCTCGCCCATGCCCTGCGCGCGCGGGGTGTCCGCGTGGTGCTGGCCACCGATGCCCGCGTCGATTCCATCGCGGGCGAATTTCCGGCCTCCGAGATCGTCACCATCGCCTCGGCGACCCCCTCCGGCCGCTCCATCGTCAAGCGGGCGGGCGCGCTCCTCACCCTGGGGCGCGGCTTCGGCGTCGCCGCGCGGGAGATCCGGCGCATCGACCCGGCCGCCATCGTGGGTTTCGGTGGCTATCCCACCGTGCCCCCGGTTCTCGCCGGGCAGATCCTGCGGGTGCCGACCATCCTGCACGAACAGAACGCCGTGATGGGGCGCGCCAACGCCTTCCTCGCGCGGGGTGCGCGCGCCATCGCCACCGGTTTCAAGCAAGTGCGCGGCATCCCCCTGAAGGCCACCGCCCCACGCACTCATACCGGCAACCCGCTGCGGCCTGCCGTACTGGCCGCGGCCGAGAGTCCCTACCCCTCCTTGAGCGAGGCCGACGGCCTGCATCTCCTCGTCTTCGGCGGCAGCCAGGGCGCGGCGGTGATGGGGCAGGTGGTGCCCAAAGCCATCGCCCAGCTGCCCGCCGACCTCCGCGCCCGGCTGACCCTGGTGCAGCAGGTGCGGGCGGAAGACCTCACCGAGGTCCAGAATCTCTACCTCTCCCTCGGCCTCGCCGGCCTCGAGACGGCGCCGTTCTTCAAGGACCTGCCGGCCCGCATGGCCCGCAGCCACCTCGTGATCGGACGCTCGGGCGCCTCCACCGTGTCGGAACTCGCCGCCATGGGCCGGCCGTCGATCCTGGTGCCGTTGCCCGGCGCCCTCGATCAGGACCAGGCCGCCAATGCTGCGACCCTCGCCGGCATCGGCGCCGCGCTCGCCATCCAGCAGAGCGCCTTCACCCCCGACCGCCTCACGGCCGAGCTTCTCGACCTGTTCACCCATCCGGCAAAATTGACCGCGGCGGCCGCAGCCGCCAAAAGCGCGGGCATCCACGATGCCGCCGAGCGGTTGGCCGATGTCGTCCTCGAGACGGCGGCCCGCACCTGATTCCGAGCCGGGGCGCCCTCACGCGCTCCGCGACACGACGAGACTGAGTCACACCATGAAGCTGCCCGACAAGCTCGGCCCCATCCATTTCATCGGCATCGGCGGCATCGGCATGTCCGGCATCGCCGAAGTCATGTCGAACCTCGGCTATACCGTCCAGGGGTCGGACGCCAACGACAACGCCAACGTCCGGCGCTTGGCCGAGAAGGGCATGAAGACCTTCATCGGCCACGCCGCGCAGAACGTCGAGGAGGCCGCCCTCGTGGTGGTCTCAACCGCGATCCGGCGCGACAACCCCGAGCTCATCGCCGCCCGCGAGCGCCGCCTGCCGGTGGTGCGCCGGGCCGAGATGCTGGCCGAGCTGATGCGCTTCAAGTCCTGCGTCGCCATCGCGGGCACGCATGGCAAGACCACCACGACGTCACTGGTGGCGACGCTGCTCGACGCCGGCAACATGGATCCCACCGTCATCAACGGCGGCATCATCAACGCCTACGGCACCAACGCCCGCATGGGCGAGGGCGAGTGGATGGTGGTGGAGGCCGACGAATCCGACGGCACCTTCCTGAAGCTGCCCGCCGACGTGGCCATCGTCACCAATATCGACCCCGAGCATCTCGACCATTTCGGATCGTTCGAGGCGGTCAAGGACGCGTTTCGGCGCTTCATCGACAACATCCCCTTCTATGGCTTCGCCGTGATGTGCATCGACCATCCGGTGGTGCAGGACCTCGTCGGGCATATCGAGGATCGCCGCATCATCACCTATGGCGAGAACCCGCAGGCCGATGTCCGCCTCATCGACGTGGACCTGCGCGGCGGCCAGAGCCGTTTCCGCGTCATGATCCGCGACCGTCGTCCCGGTTTCCGCCTGGAGATGGAGGATCTGGTCCTGCCGATGCCCGGCAAGCACAACGCCCTGAACGCCACGGCGGCCCTGGCCGTTGCGCACGAACTCGGCGTCGAGCCGGAGGCGATCCGCAAGGCGCTGGCCGGGTTCGGCGGCGTCAAGCGCCGCTTCACCAAGACCGGCGAGTGGAACGGCGCGCTGATCTTCGACGATTACGGACACCATCCGGTGGAGATCAAGGCGGTGCTGAAGGCCGCCCGCGCCTCCACCGAGGGCAACGTCGTCGCCATCGTCCAGCCGCACCGCTATACCCGGCTCGCTTCGCTGTTCGACGATTTCTGCACCTGCTTCAACGATGCCGACACGGTCATCGTCGCCCCCGTCTACGCGGCGGGCGAAGCGCCGATCGAGGGCATGGACCGCGACGGCCTCGTCTCGGGCCTGAAGTCGCGCGGCCACCGAGACGCCATCGCGCTGCAGCGCTCCGAAGATCTCGCCGGTCTCGTGGCGACCCGCGCCAAGCCCGGCGACTACGTCGTGTGCCTCGGCGCCGGCAACATCACGCAATGGGCCTACGCCCTGCCGGGCGAATTGGCGGCGTTGCAGGGGTGAGGGTGGGATGCGTGCCGGAGATCCGAGACGAACGGGATTTCGCCGGCATCTGAGACGGGAGCAGACCGATGCGGAACGCCGTCTCTGGAATCACCTTCGCGATCGACGCCTCGCAGGCTTCAAGTTCACGCGCCAGGAGAGCATTGGCCCTTACATCGCCGATCTCGCCTGTCGCGAGGCGAGGCTCATCGTCGAGGCCGATGGCGGCCAACATGCGGATAGTCTGCCGGATCGCGTGAGGGATGCTTGGTTGTCTGCGCGGGGCTATCGCGTCCTGCGCTTTTGGAATGCTGAGATCATGAACAACATCGTTGGCGTCATGGACACGATCCGAGCCGCATTACCCCCCTCTCCCCGCTTGCGGGGAGAGGGTCGCGACGACCTCGTCGTCGGCGCGACGAGCCCGCAGGGCGAGGGTGAGGGGGCGATTCCCGGCGAGTCTCCTCCGGTGACGCCCCCTCACCCTCGGCTGCCGCCTCGCTGTGCCGACGACGAGGTCGGCACAGCCCTCTCCCCGCGTGCGGGGAGAGGAGGAGAATCCCCATGACCGCCTTTCCTGACATTACTCCCGAGATCCGCGCCGCCGCTCCCGCCCTGCGCGGGCGGCTCCTGGCCAACCCGTCGCTGTCCGACCTCACCTGGTTCCGCGTCGGCGGGGCGGCGCAGATGCTGTTCACGCCGGCCGATGAGGAGGACCTCGCGCACCTCCTCGAGGCCCTCGACCCCGAGCTTCCGGTGACCGTGATCGGCCTGGGCTCGAACCTGATCGTTCGCGACGGCGGCATTCCCGGAATCACCATCCGGCTCGGCGGCAAGGCCTTCGGTACGGTGGAGATCGACGGCGAGACCCTGCGCGCCGGGACCGCCGTGCCGGACATGCGCCTCGCCAAGGCCGCGGCCGAAGCCTCCCTCGACGGGTTGGCCTTCTTCCGGGGCATTCCCGGCTGCATCGGCGGAGCGCTGCGCATGAATGCCGGTGCCCATGGCGGGGAGACCACCGACGTGCTGGTGGAGGCGCGCGGCATCGACCGCACGGGCAAGCTGCGCCGCTTCACCCATGCGGAGATGGGCTTCACCTACCGCCACAGCGCCTCGCCCGAAGACGTGATCTTCACCAGCGCGCTGTTCCGGGGCCGTCCCGGCGACCGCCACGCCATCGAGGCCGAGATGGACCGCGTCACCGCCGCGCGCGAGGCGGCCCAGCCGATCCGCGAGCGCACCGGCGGGTCGACCTTCAAGAACCCTCCGGGCGGCAAGGCGTGGCAGCTCGTCGACGCCGCCGGCTGCCGGGGGCTCACCATGGGTGGGGCCCAGGTCTCGGAGATGCACTGCAACTTCCTGATCAACCGCGACGGCGCCACCGCCGCCGATATCGAGGGTCTCGGCGAGGAGGTCCGCCGCCGGGTGCGGGAGACGTCGGGCGTCGAGCTGCATTGGGAGATCAAGCGGATCGGCGTCCCGGCCTCGACACCCGGCTAGAGGCGGCCCGAATCGCACGACGATTCTCGGCATAACGATTCTCGGAACCCCGAGACCGTCTGCCGAGCAGAACCAAGGGCGAGCGCGTCGCGGCCAGGCCGGCGGCGCGCCATCGGAAGGAACCGGAAATGTCCCAGCACGTCGCCGTCCTCATGGGCGGATGGTCCTCCGAGCGACAGGTCTCCCTGAATTCGGGCCGCGCCTGCGCGGACGCCCTCGAAGGGGAGGGGTTTCGCGTCACCCAGGTGGATGTCGGGCCGGACATCGCCACCGTGCTCACGGAGCTGCGGCCTGACGTCGCCCTCAACGCCCTGCACGGCCCGGCCGGCGAGGACGGCACGATCCAGGGGCTCCTGGAGATCCTGCGCATACCCTACACCCATTCGGGCGTCCTCGCCTCGGCCCTGGCGATGCATAAGGAACGTGCCAAAACGATCATGAAGGCCGCCGGGGTGAGCGTTCCGGAGGGGTGTGTCGTTAACCGTCATGATGCCGCGAAGGCACACCCGTTAACTCCGCCTTATGTGATCAAACCCATCGCCGAAGGCTCCTCCATGGGCGTGATCATCGTCCAGGACGGGCGCTCCCATCCGCCCCAGATTCTCGCCTCGGACGAGTGGGTCTATGGGGAGCAAGTCCTTGCAGAGACTTACGTTGCGGGCCGCGAGCTCACCTGCGCGGTGATGGGGGACAAGGCCCTTGGCGTCATCGAGATCAAGCCCGCCTCGGGGGAGTGGTACGACTTCGATGCGAAGTACGCCGAGGGGGGGTCGATCCACGTCCTCCCGGCAGAAATTAAACCAAAAATTTACCAGCGTGTCCAAGAGTTGTCGTTAACGGCGCATCAAGCACTTGGATGCCGGGGCATCAGCCGTGCGGACCTTCGATACGACGACACACCGGGTGGAACCGGTGCCCTCGTCGTCCTGGAGGTCAACACGCAGCCCGGGATGACCAAGACGAGCCTTGTGCCGGAGATCGCAGCCTACGCTGGCTTGAGTTTCGGTGAGCTCGTCCGATGGATGGTGGAGGACGCTACTCTGGGTCGTTGAACGCAGCCGGTCAGGCTGGCGTCGACGGACCCCCCGCGCCCGGATCGGGCTCGCTCGTCGCCGGTCTGGCGGCGCGCCTGCCGCGCCTGGTGCGACCCATGCTGCGCTCGCGCCGTTCGCGGCCCGGGCAGCCGATCGAGCGCCGCATCCCCCGGCATGCGGGCACGCTGACCCTCGCGGTCACCTTCGCCGCCCTGTCGGTGACCGGTTTCGTCGCCAGCGGCCGCTACGACCGCTTCGTGCTGGAGAACGGCCACGTCTCGGACGTCCTGGCGCGGCTGGCCGGTTTCGGCGTCGAGCGCGTCACCATTTCGGGCATCTCCCGTCTCTATGAGCGGGAAGTGCTGCAGGCGGCCGGCATCGACGGCCACTCTTCCGTGGTCTTCCTCGACGTCGCCGAAGCGCGCCAGCGCCTTCTCGATGTGCCGCTGATTTCCAGCGTCTCGGTGCGCAAGGTCTATCCGAACGAGATCGTCATCAACCAGGTCGAGCGCGAGCCCGCCGCCCTGTGGCAGCGCAACGGCGAGATCTCGGTCATCGCCGCCGACGGCACCGTCATCGACGAGATGCGCGACGACCGCTACGCCGCGCTTCCCCTCGTGGTGGGCGAAGAGGCCAACGAGCGCCTCAAGGATTACCTCGCCCTCATCGAGGCGGCGGGTGAGCTCGGCGAGCGGGTCAAGGCCGGCACCTACGTGTCCGGCCGGCGCTGGACCCTGAAGCTCGACGGCGTCGACATCCGCCTGCCGGAGACCGGGGCCGCCGAGGCCCTGGCCCGCCTCGTCAAGCTCGAGCGCGACAGCCGCATCCTCGAGAAGGACATCATCGCCGTGGACCTGCGGCTGCCCGACCGGGTGGTGGTGCGGCTCACGGAGGAGGCGGCCGCCACGCGCGCCGAATCCCAGAAGAAGAAGCCGAAGGGCAAGGGGACCGAGACATGAGCCGTACGATCCGTCCGGCGCCTCTCGCGTCCCGTCAGCCCGCCCTTCCCGCCTCCTTCGCCCGGTAATCCGATGCACGCGCAACACGGCCTCACGCCGCGTATGAAACCGCTCTCCGCGCGCCGGAGCACCATCCTCTCGGTGCTCGACATCGGCACGAGCAAGGTGGTCTGCCTCATCGCCGAGCTCCAGCCGGCCGAGGCCCTCACCACCCTGCGCGGACGGACCCATTTCGCCCGCATCATCGGCATCGGGCATCAGCGCTCGCACGGCCTCAAGGGCGGTGCCATCGTCGATCTCGAGGCCGCCGAAGGGGCGATCCGCCAGGCGGTCCACGCCGCCGAGCGGATGGCCAAGGTCGAGGTCCAGTCGGTCATCGTCAACATCTCCGGCGGCCGCCTCGGCTCGCAGCATTTCGAGGCGCATGTCGGCGTCCGCAGCGGCACCGTCATGGGCGCCGACGTGGAGCGCGCCCTGGAGACGGCGAGCGCCCATGGCGTCAGCCCCGGCCGCACCGTGCTCCACGCCCTTCCCACCGGCTACGCCATCGACGGGCAGGGCGCGGTCATCGACCCCACCGGGATGATCGGCGAGTCCCTCGGCGTCGATCTCCACGTGGTCACGGCGGAGGCCGCCGCCGCCCGCAACCTGATGCTGGCGGTGGAACATTGCCATCTCGGTGTCGAGGCGGTGATCGCCACCCCCTATGCCGCCGGGCTCTCCGCCCTCGTCGACGACGAGGCCGAGATGGGCGTCTGCGTCGTCGACATGGGCGGCGGCACCACCAGCTTCGGCGTGTTCGAGGGCGGGCACCTCGTCCACGTGGACGCCCTGGCGGTGGGTGGCCACCACGTCACCATGGACATCGCCCGCGGCCTCTCCACCCGGGTGGTGGCGGCCGAGCGGCTCAAGACCCTGTACGGCTCGGCGATCTCCACCGCCTCCGACGAGCGCGACATGATCGCGGTCCACGGGGTCGGCGAGGACGAGGGCGACGCCCCCACCCACGTGCCGCGCTCGCAGCTCGTGCGGATCATCAAGCCGCGGGTGGAGGAGATCGTCGAACTCGTTCGCGATCGTCTCCGCAACGCGGGCTTCGCCGCCCAGGCCGGCCGCCGGGTGGTGCTGACGGGGGGCGCGAGCCAGCTCGTCGGTCTGCCCGAGGTCGCCCGCCGGGTGATGCAGGGCCAGGTGCGGATCGGCCGGCCGCTGGGCATCCGCGGCCTGCCGGAGGCCGCCAAGGGACCCGCCTTCTCCGCCGCGGTAGGCCTGCTGGTCTACCCGCAGGTGGCGCATGCGGAGCATTTCGAGCCGCGGGGGCAGGGCGCCTTCGCGGGCACCGGAACCGACGGCTACATCCCCCGCGTGTACCGCTGGTTGCGGGAGAGTTTCTAGGGACGAGGCCCGCCCCCGGAAGGGGGTGGGGCGACGACACAATCGGCGCCTTTGCGGAGGCGCTCATCGGCAACGCGAAAACGGCACGAAGGGCTCGACACCATGGCCATCTCTCTCCAGGCGCCTGACATCCGCGAACTCAAGCCCCGCATCACCGTCTTCGGTGTCGGCGGCGCCGGCGGCAACGCCGTCAACAACATGATCGAATCCGGCCTGCTGGGCTGCGAGTTCGTCGTGGCGAACACGGACGCCCAGGCGCTCACCTCCTCCAAGGCCGAGCGCGTGATCCAGATGGGCCTTGGCGTGACGCAGGGACTCGGCGCCGGCTCGCACCCCGAGGTCGGCTCGGCCGCCGCCGACGAGGTCATCGACGAGATCCGTGACCAGCTCTCGGGCGCTCACATGTGCTTCATCACCGCCGGCATGGGCGGCGGCACCGGCACCGGTGCGGCCCCCGTCATCGCCCGCGCCGCCCGCGACATGGGCATCCTCACCGTCGGCGTCGTCACCAAGCCCTTCCAGTTCGAGGGCGTGCGCCGCATGCGCACCGCCGAGGCCGGCATCCAGGAGCTCCAGGCCGCCGTCGACACCCTCATCGTGATCCCGAACCAGAACCTGTTCCGGGTCGCCAACGAGAAGACCACCTTCGCCGACGCCTTCGCCATGGCCGACCAGGTGCTCTATTCGGGCGTCGCCTGCATCACCGACCTGATGGTCAAGGAAGGCCTCATCAACCTCGACTTCGCCGACGTCCGCGCGATCATGCGCGGCATGGGCAAGGCGATGATGGGCACCGGCGAGGCCTCCGGCGAGAAGCGCGCCAACCGCGCCGCCGAAGCCGCCATCGCCAACCCGCTCCTCGACGACGTGTCGATGAAGGGCGCGCGCGGCCTCTTGATCTCCATCACCGGCGGCAACGACCTCACCCTGTACGAGCTGGACGAAGCCGCGACGCGGATTCGCGAAGAGGTGGATTCGGACGCCAACATCATCCTCGGCGCCACCTTCGACGAGAGCCTCGACGGCATCATCCGCGTCTCCGTGGTGGCCACCGGCATCGAGCCGGCGCTGATCACCGCGCATTCGCAGAACAACCCCGAGATCGTCCAGACCGAGCAGCGGATCGCTGAGGTGGCCGAGCGCCTGCGTGCGGAAGCGAGGGCCAGGGCGGCACAGCCCGCCCCCACCTTTCGTGCCCCCGAGCAGCCGCTGACCGCTCCGGCCCCGGCACCCCAGACGCAGATCCAGCCGCAGGCTCCGCGCCCGGCGGCCTCGGAGCCGGTGGCCATGGCCCCCGAGCCCCTGCGCATGGAAGCCCCCGCCGCCCCGATGGCTCGCGACGAGGTCGTCCTGACCCAGGTACCGTCGCGGACGGCCGTGGCCTACGAGCCCGCTCCGGCTCCGGTCCAGGCTCCGGCCCCCGTGCAGCAGGCCGCCGGCCCGTTCGTGCCGCCGCGCCCCGCCGTGGCGGTGGCCCGCGCCCCGCGCATGCCGCAGATCCAAGACCTGCCGATGCCCGGCCAGGCCCAGCTCCGCGCCCAGCGCGGTGAGGAGCCGGCCGAGCCGGCCGGGGATCCAAGCGGATGACCCTGCTGCGCCGCCTGGCCACCGTCGGCTTCGGCGGACGCCGCGAGGAGGCCGAGGCCGCCCCGCTGCCGCCCATGCGCGCTCCCGCCCCGCAGCCGGCGCCCCAGCCGGAATACGCCAAGCGGGCACCCGTGGCGGCTCCCCCGGCCTATCGTCCGGCCCAGGGCAACCTCGATGCACAGGGACGTGTGGCGCCCCAGCCCCGTCTGATGGATGACGACCAGCTCGAAATCCCAGCCTTCCTGCGTCGTCAGGCGAACTGAAACGCTATTCTAGGCGGCTGAAGCGGTTTTTATGCAACAAGCCCGGGGTCTCAGGACTCCGGGCTTAACCTTGTTTTAAGTCCTTGTCCGGAAACGGTTATCCGGAACGTGTCCGGAAAGCGTGTCTGTAACAGAGCGTAAGAAAGCGTGATTTGGCTAACGCTTCGGCCGCCGCGTATACGATTTTTGGAACGAAAAAGGCGCGGCGGTTTCGCCGTCAGCGCTCGCAGGGGCTTCAAGCAGCGGACGGGTCAAAGAGGCGGCGCAATCCCGTAATCCAGGGAGAGCGAGCCTGATCACGGCCGAGGGCTAGGGAATGCGGACGAACCAACAGATCACTCTCAAGGGCCCGGCCACGCTGCGTGGCATCGGTGTCCATTCCGGGAAGCCGGTGGAGATCACTCTCCACCCCGCTGCGGCCAATCACGGTATCTGCTTCCTCCGTACCGGAATGCCCACGGGCCACGATCGGCTCATCAAGGCCCACCACGCCTGCGTCTCCGCCACCGAGTTGTGCACCGTCATCGGTGACGTGGAGAGCGGCGCGGTCGCCACCATCGAGCACCTGATGTCCGCCCTGTTCGGGCTCGGCATCGACAACGTCCTCGTCGAGATCGACGGGCCGGAAATGCCGATCCTGGACGGCAGCGCCCGCCTCTACGTCGAAGCCATCGACGCCGTCGGCATCGCCGCATGCGGAGCTCCCCGCCGCTGGATCAAGGTGCTTCGCACCGTCCGCATCGAGGTAGGACGCGCCTTCGCCGAACTCCGCCCCATCGACCGGGGCTTCCGCCTCGACGTGGAGATCGACTTCGACAACCCGGTGATCGGCCGCAGCCGCAAGGCGATGGACCTGAACCCCGCCTCCTACCGCCGCGAAATCGCCAATGCCCGCACCTTCGGCATGATGAAGGACGTGGAGCGCTACTGGAAAGCCGGCTTCGCCCTCGGCGCCTCCCTCGAGAACACCGTGGCCGTCGGCGACAACGCCGTCGTCAACCCCGAGGGCCTGCGCTACGCCGACGAGTTCGTGCGCCACAAGTATCTCGATGCCGTCGGCGACCTGGCGCTGGCCGGCCTGCCGATCCAGGGCGCTTACCGCTCCTATTGCGGCGGCCACCGGATGAATGTCGGCGTCCTCGACGCGCTGTTCGCCGACCGCGCCAACTACACGATCGTCGAAGCGCCCGGCGCCCGCCGCGAGACCACCCGGCCGGAATTCGGCGTCGGTCTCAGTCTCGCCGCCTTCGCCAGCGACCTGTAACCGACAAGCAACATCCTCGCTTCGAATGCGTCCGCCGCTCGGCCGCCGCTTTCACGCCCAAATCGGACGCCACTGGTGAATCGTCCGTGACAAGAGGCGAGGTCGCGTGTGCCCCATCGAGGCACATGGGCCGTGGCACCGTGCCGTCAGCCGCTCGACCGACATTTGTGATGGCTTGACGATGCGGCCCCCTTGCAGGGCGCATCTGTTGGGGGAACCGGAATGCGTCTCAACGATCGTAACCGCGGGGCGACGGCAGCCGTGCTCCTGACGCTGTGTGGCTTCGGCCTCGGCGGCTGCGACGCCCTCGACTCGATCAATCCCTTCGCCGAGAAGTACAAGCCCGAGGTCATTCCCGACGTCCCGGCCGACAAGCTCTACAGCGAGGGCCTGGCCAAGATGGAAGACAAGGACTTCGAGGGCGCGTCGAAGAAGTTCGGCGAACTCGACAAGGCCTATGCCTATTCCGACTGGTCGCGCAAAGCGCTGCTGATGACCGCCTACTCGAATTACGAGGGCGCCAAGTACGACGACGCCATCAACGCCTCGAAGCGCTACCTGCAGCGCCACCCGGCGAGCAAGGACGCGGCCTACGCCCAGTACCTGATGGCGATGTCGCATTATAAGCAGATCCCCGACGTCACCCGCGACCAGGACCGCTCCGAGAAGGCGCTGGCCGGTCTGCAGGAGCTCGTCCAGAAATACCCGACCTCGGAATACGCGGCGGACGCCAAGGCCAAGATCCAGATCACCCGCGACCAGCTCGCCGGCAAGGAGATGGAAGTCGGCCGCTTCTATCTGGAGCGCCGCAACTTCCCCGCTGCGATCAACCGGTTCCGCGATGTGGTGAGCAAGTACCAGACGACCCGCCACGCGGAAGAAGCGCTGGAGCGCCTGGTCGAGGCCTACATGGCGCTCGGCATCACCGCCGAGGCGCAGACCGCCGCCGCCGTGCTCGGCCACAACTTCCCCGACAGCCCCTGGTACAAGGATGCGTTCGCGCTCCTCCAGAACGGCGGCCTGGAGCCCCGCGAGGAGAAATCCTCCTGGCTCAGCAAGGTCTATCGCGGCGTCATCGGCCGCACCGCCGACGCGCGCTAACAGCGCATCGTCCCGGCCCGCGACGACACGCTTATCGTCAGCGGGCCATTTTTCGGGTGAAGCGGCCGCCGCTTCGCCGTAAGACGTGGCCACCGTATCCAACGAGGCCCACCCCGCGGCATGCTGAGCCAGCTCGCGATCCGCGACATCGTTCTCATCGATAAGCTCGCCCTGAACTTCCGCGAAGGCCTCAGCGTCCTGACCGGTGAGACGGGTGCGGGCAAGTCGATCCTGCTCGACGCCTTCGCCCTGGCTCTCGGCGGGCGCGGCGATGGTGGCCTCGTGCGCCACGGCGAAGGGCAGGGCGGTGTCACCGCCGTGTTCGACGTACCCCTCGACCATCCCGCCCGCCGCCTCGCAGCCGAGGCCGATATCGACACCGAGGGCGACCTGATCCTACGCCGCGTGCAGATGGCCGACGGCCGCACCCGCGCCTTCGTCAACGACCAGGCCGTGGGCGTGCAGGTCCTGCGGGCCATCGGCGCCACCCTGGTGGAGATCCACGGCCAGCACGACGACCGGGCGCTGGCCGATCCCGGTACCCATCGCGCCATCCTCGATGCTTTCGGCGGGTTGCAGGCCCCCCTCGCGGCGGTGGGGGAGGCGGCCAAGCGCGTGCGCGCCGCCCGCTCGGCTCTCGCCGAGCACCGCGCCAGGGTGGAGGCCGCCCGCAAGGAGGTCGATTTCCTGCGCCATGCGGCCTCGGAGCTGGAGACGCTCGATCCCCAGGCCGGGGAGGAAACCTCGCTGGCCGAGCGCCGCATGGTCATGCAGCAGAGCGAGAAGGTGGCCCGTGAGCTCTCCGAGGCCATTGAGGCGGCGGGCGGCCCAAATTCGGCCGTGTCCCATCTGTCCTCGGCCATGCGCAAGCTGGAGCGGCGGGCGAGCCAGATCCCGGCTTTGGTCGAGCCCTGCATCGCCGCCCTCGACGCCGCGCTCTCCGCCCTCGACGAGGCCCATTCCGTCCTCGACACGGCCCTGCGCGAATCCGAGTTCGATCCGCGCGAGCTGGAGCAGGTGGAGGAGCGGCTGTTCGCCCTCCGCGCGGCCTCCCGCAAGTATCAGGTGCCGGTGGACGACCTCGCCGCCCTGCGCCAGCGCTACGAGGCGGATGTGGCCGCCATCGATGCCGGCGAGGAGGCCCTCGGCGGTCTGGAGGCGACGCTCGCCCAGGCGGAGGCGGCCTATGCCAAGGCCGCGACCAAGCTCGGCGAGGGCCGCCGCAAGGCCGCCAAGGCCCTCGACCTCGCCGTGAAGGCCGAGTTGCCGCCGCTGAAGCTCGAGCGCGCCCGCTTCATCACCGAGATCGTCACCGACCCCGAATCGCGCGACCCGGCGGGCTACGAGCGCGTCGAGTTCTGGGCGCAGACCAACCCCGGAACGCGGCCCGGCCCGATGATGAAGGTGGCGTCGGGCGGCGAGCTCTCCCGCTTCATGCTCGCCCTCAAGGTGGTGCTGGCCGACAAGGGCTCGGCCCCGACCCTGATCTTCGACGAGATCGATACCGGCGTCGGCGGCGCCGTGGCCGATGCCATCGGCGCCCGCCTCGCCCGTCTCGCGGCCGGCGTCCAGGTCGTGGCCGTGACCCATGCGCCCCAGGTCGCCGCGCGGGCCGAGACGCATTTCCTCATCGCCAAGGATCCGGTGAAGGGCCGCGACCGGGTCGCCACCCGCGTCTCCGCCCTGGAAGCGCCCGCCCGCCGGGAGGAGATCGCCCGCATGCTCGCCGGCGCCACCGTGACCGACGAGGCCCGCGCGGCGGCCGCACGCCTTCTTCAATCTACGGATGCCTGACGCGCGATCTTAACCTTCGGTTAACCATCTTGCGCGATGGTAGGGGTACGACGCAGGGAATCTTATGGAAACGCGTCGGCACATCGGGAGATCGCGTGATGGATCTGGGAGACGGTGAGACCGATCCCCGGCCTGTGAACGAGTCGGACGGGCTGCCGATTCTGACGAGTCCGACCCGCCACCATCTCGGCGGCACTCTCCGGGCGATCTACGAAGACACGTTCGACACGCAGCCGATTCCGGACGGCCAGATCGACCTTCTGCTGCGCCTCCGGCACAAGGAACGCGACCGCCGCCGCGTGGGCTGAGGCGGTCCCGGTTCCTTCACCCCGGCCGGCCCGTCGCCGCTACCAGCGGCGAGCCCCCGGCATGCGCTGGTACTCGGCGCCGCGGATCAGGGTCATCACCGCGTCGAGCTCCGCCAGCAGGGCGCGCTCGTCCTCGCCGGCTTTCGCGACCTCGTCCGGATCGGTCCCGAACTGCCGGCGCTGCTGGGCGCGGGAGAGGTCGAGCTCCAGATCCTCCCTGCGCGCATGCAGGGCGAGGAAATCGGCATCGCCATCACCCCCGGTGGGTGTCACGCTCGATTCGTTCTCCAAGTCGCTGACCTTCCAGGACGGCTGGCGAGACGGGCTGCTCCGTCGTCGACATCGCCGAATCGTATAACGCGCGAGGCCGCCAAACCGTGCCGCCTCGTCCGGGCATCGGTCCACACCCCGCTTTCTCCCTGTCCCACACCGCTGATGCGGTCAACGGACGGCCCCTGTCATCGATCTGTCATGGCTCCGTCATAGAGCCAGCATGATCGGGCGGGTAACGGTGCGCTGCAGCAGGATTGCTCTTGCAGCGCGGCACGTACAGCGCCTGGACAGATTACGGAGAGCCACCGTGAAACCCTTCCATTTCGCCCTCGCCATCGGGCTCGCCACCGCGCAGTTCGGCGCCGTCGCCCAGGCCGCCGACATCACCGGTGCCGGTGCGACCTTCCCCTTCCCGGTCTATTCGAAATGGGCCGAAGCCTACCGCAAGGAGACCGGCACGGGCCTCAACTACCAGTCCATCGGCTCGGGCGGCGGCATCAAGCAGATCCAGGCCAAGACCGTCGATTTCGGCGCCACCGACGCGCCGCTCAAGGGCCCGGCCCTGGAGAAGGACGGCCTCGTCCAGTTCCCCACCGTCATGGGCGGCGTCGTCACCGTGGTGAACATCGCCGGTGTCGAGCCGGGCAAGCTCAAGCTCACCGGTGAGCTCATCGCCGACATCTACGCCAACAAGATCACCAAGTGGAGCGATGCCAAGATCGCCGCGGTGAACCAGGGGCTGAAGCTCCCCGACGCGCCGATCACCCCGGTCTACCGTTCGGACGCGTCCGGCACGACCAGCATCTTCACCACCTATCTCAGCGCGGTCTCCGAGAGCTGGAAGAAGGAATTCGGTGCGGCCACCACGGTCAGCTGGCCCGCCGGCCAGGGCGGCAAGGGCAACGAGGGCGTCACCGCCACCGTCAAGCAAGTGCCGAACTCCATCGGCTACGTGGAATCGGCCTACGCCAAGCAGAACAAGCTTAGCTACTCGCTGATCCAGAACAAGGCCGGCAAGTTCCCGGCTCCCGACGACAAGGCGTTTCAGGCCGCCGCCGCCTCCGCCGACTGGAAGGCCGCCCCGGGCTTCGGCATCTCCCTCGTCAACCAGGCCGGTGACGATGCCTGGCCGATCACCGCCGCCACCTTCATCCTCGTCTACAAGGACCCGGCCGATCCGGCCAAGTCCGCCGACGTGCTGAAGTTCTTCGACTGGGCCTACAAGAACGGCGACAAGCTCGCCACCGACCTCGACTACGTGCCCCTGCCCGACAACGTCGTCTCCCTCGTCCACACCGAGTGGAAGGAAATCAAGGGCAAGGACGGCAAGCCCGTCTTCTGAGGCAGCCTTCCAGCCGAACTCCTAAAACCGCACAGGCCCGGCAAAAACGCCGGGCCTGCGCCACGAGAGGACGCGGTGTTCCACCTCGCCACTCGCTACCTCGCACTATACGAGCCCTCAAGGTGAAGAAGCAGACGTCGGATGGCCGCCTTGACTGAACAGATTTCGCTGGCCCGCACGGGCTCCCCCGCTCGCAAGAAGCCGGGCGGCCTCGGCGACCAGCTCTTCCGCGCCGCCTCCTACGCGTCGGCGCTGCTGGTCCTCCTCTTCCTCGCGGGCATCCTCGCCTCGATCGCCTATGGCGGCTGGCCGGCCTTCAGGGAGTTCGGCTTCGGCTTCGTCACCTCCAGTGCCTGGAACATCGGCCAGGAGCAGTACGGCGCCCTCGTGGCCATCGTCGGCACCCTGGTCTCGGCCCTTCTCGCCCTCGTCATCGGCGTGCCGATCTCCATCGGCATCGCCGTCTACCTGACCCAGCTCTGCCCCGGCTGGGCGAGGAAGCCCGTCTCGATGACGATCGAGCTTCTCGCCTCGGTGCCGAGCATCATCTACGGCATGTGGGGCCTGTTCATCTTCGCCCCGCTCTTCGCCCATTACGTGCAGATGCCGGTGTCGAGCCTCGTCGAGGGCCTGCCCATCGTCGGCACGCTGTTCTACGCGCGGGTTCCCTCCGGCGTCGGCATCCTCACGGCGGGCATCATCCTCGCCATCATGATCGTGCCTTTCGTCGCCTCGATCACCCGCGACATGCTCGACCAGATCCCCACCGTGCTGCGCGAGAGCGCCTACGGCATCGGCTGCACCACCTGGGAGGTGGTCCGCCACGTCCTGGTGCCGCAGGCCTCGGTGTCGATCATCGGCGCAGTGATGCTCGGCCTCGGTCGCGCGCTCGGCGAGACCATGGCGGTGACCTTCGTCATCGGCAACGCCAACCGCCTGTCCGGCTCGATCTTCGATCCCGGCTCCACCATCGCTTCGCGCATCGCCAACGAGTTCAACGAGGCCGACGGCCTACAGCTCAACTCGCTGATGGCGCTCGGCTGCATCCTCTTCGTCATCACCTTCGTCGTCCTGATCGTCGCACGCCTGCTCGTCCGGCGCGTGAAGGTCGCCTGAGCCCCCTGGAGCCCGAACCATGGACGCCGTGAATACCCTAACCACCAACGACGCGCCGCCGCTCAAGGCCAGCCGCGTCCGGTCGAGCCGCCGCGTGGCGGACAAGCTGCTCATCGTCGGAAGCACCGTGGCGACGCTCATCGGCATCGTCGTGCTGGGCTCGATCCTGCTCATGCTCATCGTCGAGGGCGTGAAGGGCTTCTCGCCGCTGCTCTTCACCGAGCCGACGCCCGGCCCCGGATCGGAAGGCGGCGGCATCGCCAACGCCATCCTGGGCAGCCTGGTCCTAACCCTGATCGGCATCGTCATCGCGACGCCGGTGGGCGTCATGGCCGGCACCTATCTCGCCGAGTACGGCCGCCACTCGAAGCTCGCCGACGTGATCCGCTTCCTCAACGACATCCTGCTCTCGGCGCCCTCGATCCTCATCGGCCTGTTCGTCTACACCCTGATGGTGCGGCCGATGGGGACCTATTCGGGCTGGGCCGGCGGCGTGGCGCTGGCCATCATCGCCACCCCGGTGATCGTGCGCACCACCGAGGACATGCTCCGCCTCGTGCCCTCGACGCTGCGCGAGGCCGGCGCGGCTTTGGGCGCACCGCCCTCCATCGTCATCAAGAGCATCACCTGGCGCGGTGCCAGCGCCGGTATCGTCACCGGCATCATCCTGGCGCTCGCCCGCATCGCCGGCGAGACCGCGCCGCTGCTCTTCACCGCGCTCAACAACAACAGCTGGTTCTCGCCCAACCTCATGGGCGGCATCCCGAACCTTCCGGTGATGATCTACCAGTTCGCCCTCTCGCCCTACTCGAACTGGCAGCAGCTCGCCTGGGCAGGCGCCCTCCTCATCACCGCCACGATCCTCGCCCTCTCGATCGTGGCCCGCTTCGTCATCAAGAGCGAGCGGGCGCGCTGACCCCGCGCCCCCGTCCCATCCAGCCCTCGACAAGGACACGCACCCGATGAACGCCGCTCCCGCGATCACGCAAGCTCAGCTGACCGGCCGCCACAAGGCCGACGAGCAGGCCCCCGTGCGCATCGCCGTGAAGGACCTGAACTTCTATTACGGCTCCTTCCACGGCCTGAAGTCGGTCAACCTCAACTTCCACGACCGGCAGGTCACCGCGCTGATCGGCCCGTCCGGCTGCGGGAAGTCGACCCTCCTGCGCACCTTCAACCGGATCTACAGCCTCTACCCCGAGCAGCGCGCCGAGGGGCAGATCCTCCTCGACGGCCAGAACGTCCTCGACGCCAAGGTCGATCTCAACGAGCTGCGCTCGCGCATCGGCATGGTGTTCCAGAAGCCGACGCCGTTCCCGATGTCGATCTACGACAACGTCGCCTTCGGCCTGCGCCTCTACGAGAAGCTGCCCAAGGCCGATCTCGACATCCGCGTCGAGGAATCCCTGCGCAAGGCCGCCCTGTGGGACGAGGTGAAGGACAAGCTCAAGCAGTCCGGCATGGGCCTCTCCGGCGGCCAGCAGCAGCGCCTCTGCATCGCCCGCACCGTGGCCCAGCGTCCCGAGGTGATCCTGTTCGACGAGCCGACCTCGGCCCTCGACCCGATCTCCACGGGCCGCATCGAGGAACTGATCGAGCAGCTGCGCTCCGAGTTCACGATCGTCATCGTCACGCACAACATGCAGCAGGCGGCACGCATCTCGCAGTTCACGGCGTTCATGTATCTCGGCGAACTGGTGGAGTTCGGCCCCACCACGCGGATCTTCATGAACCCCGAGAAGCGCCAGACCCAGGACTACATCACCGGCCGCTTCGGCTGAGCCCGCCGGGGCCGCGCTCCGCGGCACCGGTCCCGATCTACGCGATGCAGGCCGCCCGGGGCGGCCTCGGTCGAGGAGTGCGAGCATGCCCAACCACATCGTCAGTTCCTACGATACGGAACTGGAAAACCTGCGCCGCTCGATTTCCGAGATGGGCGGGATCGCCGAGAAGATGATGACCGATTCCGGCAACGCCCTGGTGCGCCGGGACGTGCCCCTGGCCCAGGCGGTGATCGGCGCCGACAAGCGCCTCGACGCCCTCCAGCACGAGATCGAGGAGCGGGCGATCCTGCTCATCGCCAAGCGTCAGCCGCTCGCCATCGACCTGCGAGAGACGGTCTCGGCCATCCGGGTCTCGAACGATCTGGAGCGCATCGGCGACCTGTCGAAGAACGTCGCCAAGCGCGTGGTGGCCATCGCCGAGCAGATCCAGCCGCAGAAGATCGTCATCGCCGTCCAGCACATGGGCGATCTGGTGCAGGAGCAGCTGAAGGACGTCCTCGACGCCTATGCGAGCCAGGACGTGAAGGCCGCCCTCGACGTCTGGGAGCGTGACGATGCCATCGACGCGCTCTACAACTCGCTCTTCCGCGAATTGCTGACCTACATGATGGAAGATCCGCGCAACATCTCGTTCTGCACGCACCTGCTGTTCTGTGCCAAGAACATCGAGCGGATCGGCGACCACACCACCAACATCGCCGAGACGATCCACTACCTCGTCACCGGCACGAACGAACTGGCCGAACAGGATCGCCCGAAGAACGACGCATCGAACTACGCCACCGTGTCGTTGCCTGCCAGCGCCTGACCGTTCCTCCGGTCGGGCCGTTCCGGCACGATCGTCGCGCGGCCGTCCTGTGCGTGACGGGACGGCCGCCCTCACCCTGAAAACACCCGCATGAGTACGCGCATCCTGATCGTCGAGGACGAGGAGGCCCTGACCCTTCTCCTCCGCTACAACCTCGAAGCGGAGGGCTTCGTCGTCGATACCGCCGCGCGCGGCGACGAGGCCGATCTGCGCCTTCAAGAGCAGGTTCCCGACCTCGTCCTCCTCGACTGGATGATGCCCGGTCTCTCCGGCATCGAGCTGTGCCGCCGCATCCGCGCCCGGCGCGAGACCGAGCGGCTGCCGGTCATCATGCTGACGGCGCGCGGCGAGGAGGGCGACCGCATCCGCGGCCTCGGCACCGGCGCCGACGATTACATCGTCAAGCCGTTCTCGGTGCCGGAACTGCTCGCCCGGGTCCGCGCGCTCCTGCGCCGGGCCAAGCCCAGCCACGTGGCGGACCTGCTCATCGCCGGCAATATCGAGCTCGACCGGGTCAGCCACCGCATCCGCCGCCAGGGCCGCGAGATCCATCTCGGCCCCACCGAGTTCAAGCTCCTCGAATTCCTGATGCAGAGCCCCGGCCGGGTATTCTCGCGGGAGCAGCTCCTCGACGGGGTCTGGGGCCACGACGTCTATATCGACGAGCGCACGGTGGACGTCCATGTGGGCCGCCTGCGCAAGGCCATCAACCGCCCGCGCCAGAGCGACCCGATCCGCACCGTACGCGGCTCCGGCTATTCCTTCGACGAGATGTTCTCCACCGACGAGTGAGACCGGGTCCGGCGCGACGCCGCTCCGCCTGGAACGAGCGCCCCCCTCGTGACGAGGGCGGGTCGCCTTGCCGCCGGGCGATCACCGCGAACCGCTACCATTCCTGCCGCCCCGAGATGGGGAGGTCGATCTCGGACTTCCGTCGTCCGTTCCGGCATGGTCTCGCTTCCCGGAGGGCTCGGGCATTCACCCAACTGGCGGGCGCCTCCCTTCCAGGGAGGGGGGACGGTCGCGTCCACGGGCCCTTACCCGTTCGCGTCGAAGTTGACGGCCGAGATCAACATCGCAGCGGCCGAGAACGCCGGCAGCTACCTGCCCGCAATGGCCATGTGATGGGAGACAGCCCGAATGCAGGCCAACGTGCGGTAGACGACGCAGATCTATCCGGCCGCGCATGGTTGGATGATGCCGGACTTTCACGTCTACGATCACTCCGCCCCCGTGCGCGGCTGGGGCGAAATGCGCGCGCTCTATAGCCGGACCTTGCACGATCGTGAGTACTAGTCGTTCCGGTGATTAAGGGTCGGCTTATCAGCATATAGTGAGGTGGAGCAAAAGGACGCACCGAAGCCCCATGAACCGGTCCATGCTTCGACCAAGTCAAATCAACGCGCTACTCCAATGCGGGAAGGGATTTTATTTAAATATACCTCAAAATAACAACAAAATACCTTCTTCTAAATATTGCAGATACATCTTTATTAATACAGTGAGTTATTATAATACGTTTACGATATAGCGCTTCATTTGAAACATAATAATATTAGTAGCGTCTAATATATTCCTATTGGAGCTAATTATTGTCGGTCTGAGTGAAATTTCTTATAAAATATCTGTTTCCGATAATTAAAAACTGCAACTCGCTTTAAGGTTGTTTCAGTTTTGCTTAACTTATGGCTGCCAACGAGAAGGGGAATGCGACCAGCGCATCGTGGGGATAGCTACGTGCCGTTTTTTGATACTGATCTGCGTGCGCTTATGACCGCGGTCGACAAGTCAACGGCCCGGATCGAGTTTGCTCCTGACGGCACGGTGCTCACTGCCAACACTCTCTTTCTCGACCTGATGGGCTATACCCTTTCCGACCTGAAGGGGCAGAACCACGTTCGATTCGTCTCTGCCGCGGAGCAAGGCAGCGAGGCTTATCGAGCGTTCTGGGAGGCGCTGCGCCACGGCGAGCCGCAGACGCGCGAGTTCAAGCGTTTCGCAAAGAATGGACGCGAGGTCTGGATCCAGGCCACATATAATCCCGTCCTTGATCGAGCCGGACGTGTGATCCGAGTGGTCAAGTTCGCAACCGATGTCACTCAGCAAGTATTACGCAACATCGACCATGACGGTCAGCTCGGAGCTCTGCAGCGCTCACAGGCCGTCATCGAGTTCGCGCTCGATGGCACGATCCTGAATGCCAACGCCAACTTCCTTTCGGCCGTGGGCTACGCGCTCGACGAGGTCCAAGGACGTCATCACAGTATGTTCGTGGAACCGGCCGAGCGCGAAGGTGAGGCCTATCGTGAGTTCTGGTCCGTCCTGGGCAAAGGCGAGTTCAGCTCAGGGGAGTTCAAGCGGATCGCCAAGGGCGGTCGCGAAGTGTGGATCCAGGCAACCTACAATCCGATCCGTGATCGGGATGGTGTTCCGATCAAGGTCGTGAAGTTCGCCACCGACATTACCGGGCAGAAACTGCAGGTAGCGGATGCAATGGCTCAGCTCGCGGCCGTCAATCGCTCACAGGCAGTGATCGAGTTCGCCCCCGACGCGACGGTCCTCGATGCCAATACGAACTTCCTAAAGTCGCTCGGCTACGCGATCGAGGAGATAAGGGGGCGACCGCACGCCATGTTCGTCGAGCCTGGCTACGCGCAGACAACGGACTACGCCGCGTTCTGGGACCGCCTGAGAGGCGGCAGTTTTTCATCGGGCATGTTCCAGCGCTTCGGCAAGGGCGGCCGTGCCGTGTGGATCCAGGCCAGCTACAACCCGATCTTCGACCCGAGTGGCCGATTGATCAAAATCGTCAAATACGCTTCCGACGTCACCGCCAACATGGAGGCGCGGTCGGTCGCCGTAGAGGCAGCCGAGCGCACGCTCGATCACGTTCAGGCGGTCACGGATGCGGCCGACGCCATGAATGCCTCAGCGCTTTCGATCTCTCGCAGCATGATTCAGTCCAAGACCGTCGTGGACGACATCCATGGTCGAGCCGGCGAGGCGGATGCCGCAACCGAGCGGCTGCGTGCGGCAGCGCATGCGATGAGCGGCGTTGCCACGATGATCACGGACATTGCGCAACAGATCAATCTGCTGGCGTTGAACGCGACGATTGAGGCGGCACGGGCCGGCGCTGCAGGGCGCGGCTTTGCGGTGGTCGCGACAGAAGTGAAGAACCTGGCTGGCCAGGCCGCAGCGGCCACGAACCGGATCAGCAGCGAAATTACTGGCATGCAGGCTGTCTCGAGCGAGGTCGCGACCACCCTGGCCTCGATCACCGCGGCGATCGGTACGATCAGCCAGCATGTCGATGGCGTCACTGCCTCGATGGATGAACAGGCGCACGCCACGGGTGAGATCCTGGCCAGCATGCAGCAGGCCGCCGACGGTGTGTCGAGCATCAGCACGGGCTTGGACAATTGGACCATCGGGATGGAAGAACGGCGCGCTAATCGCCGAACGCGTATCTTGCTCGCCGCTCACATTCATGTCTCGGACGGCGGCCGCATCGCCTGCTCGATCCGCGACCTATCGGACGGCGGCGCACGGTTGCATGTGCGCCTGCATACCACGGTGCCGGAACGGTTCGTCCTCATCGTCGATGTGGACGGACGCCGGTTCGACTGCCTCGTACGGCATCGCCTCGGCGCAAGCATGAACGTGCAGTTCCTTGAATCGGAAGATACCAAACCCGCGCGTGCCGTCGGCTTCTAAAACTTACGTCTCTGGCAATTTAAGGTCCGCTTGCACGTGAGCTGCTTCGCAGAGAGCGACGAGGTCGGGTCGAAGGCGGAACATCTGCTTGAGGGCGAAAGACTGGAATCCGTTTGCCACTCATCTCCGACGCTCGGGGTCGTTACAATCTATCAGAGTTTGATGACGACAGGGTGCGGGTAACGGGGGAGGGCGGAGGTCTGCCGTCGATGCCGGCTCAGCGGTCGAAGCGTCGCATCGAACGGCTGTCCCGCTCGGCGTTGCGCCGGATCCTGTCATCCGCTCGGGCCCGGTCGCGCTGAACCGTCTCCATGTGCCGGAGCGTCTCCGTCCGCTCGCGGTGCGCCCGCGCCAGGTCGCTCACCGCGTTCATCGCACGCACCCGGTTCGCATCCTGCGCAGTTGCGTCGAAGGACCATCCCGCGAGCAAAAGGGTGACGACGGCTGAGATGAAGCGGGGCATTGGGCTGGGACCTTCGGGCAGGAGAGAGGTAGATCGAGCTTTCTGCTCAACATGCACCATAGTGCGTTAAATGCAGGGCTTCGCATGATATCGTGCATGTCATGCGCGGGCTGCATGAGTGGTATTTGGCGTTTGGTATACCAATGAGGCGGGGAGGCTGTCATACATGCTGCAACGCAAACGCAACGCCGCAAGGAACATCGATATGACCGCTCTCATTCTCACCGCCGTCGCTGTCGCCGCTGCCGCCAACATCTCCCTGGTGGCCTTCGTCGCCGATCGCCTGACCCCCACGACTAGCACCTCCACCGTCACGGCGGGCGAGCTCGTCCTCGTCAACGACAACGCTCCCGAGGCTCTGAAGCTCGCGGCCTGATCCACGTCGCACGGCTGCAAAGTCACCGCCATCGGCCCCGCCTTACCAGGCGGGGCTTTTGTCTGTCGCGTACCGCCGTAAACCCCGTCGCATGGCGGTCGAAACGGGGGTCGCGTGGCGGTCGATCCGCCCGTCTCATCCGACGGGTTTCGGGGCCGGCGCTTCGCTCACCCGCGCGAGCGAGGCGGCCTCGGAGAACCGGGCGCGTACCGCCTCGCTCATCCGGCCGAGGCCCTGATGCGCGGCCATCCGCCCCTCGACGCCGGGTGCCGGTTCGAGGTCGCGGGCGAGGCCTGCGAGCTCCTGGAGCGGGATGTCGGCGGGGGCTCGCCCATCCCCTTGAGCCGGCCGGAACCTCACCGGCCCGGCAGGGGCGGCCTCCGGCCAGAGCACGATGCGGTCGCCCTCGCTGGTGTGGGGGCAGCGGGGATCGACGGCTGCTAAAGCGCGCTGGCGCAGGCGGGCCGTGATCCGGGCAAAGCCATGAGCGCGCAGTAGTCGTTCGGCGAGAACGTCAGCAAAAACAGGACCTTCGCGCAGGACCACCTCGCTCGCCATCGCCGCCAGCGTGGCCTCGTAACTCACCTCGTGGAACCGCGCGGCATCGGGAGAGAAGCCCGACAGGTCGGCGGGTTCATAGAGGCCGGGGGGCTCCACCTGCGGGATATCGGGGGCGACCGGCGCGGTCTCGACCGGCTCCGGCTTCGTCCTGCCTGCGTCGAGATCGGCCCGCAAGGCCCTGTCGAGCCGGTCGAGGGCACCTTGCGGATCGTTCCACCAATCGGTGCTCCAGACCCGGTGGATGCGCCAACCGAGGTCTGTGAGCACCCATTCGCGCAGGCGGTCACGGTCGCGCGCCGTCGCCGCCCGGTGATAGGTCGCCCCATCGCACTCCACCCCCGCGAGGTAGCGACCCGGAGCGTCGGGATGGACGATGCCGAGGTCGATCCGAAAGGCGGAAACCCCGACCTGAGGCACGATTCTCCAGCCCCGTGCGGCCAAAGCCGCCATCACCGCGCCCTCGAACGGCGATTCGACGTCTCCCCCCGTCGGAGCGGCCGCCGTTTCGAGGGCGCGGGCGCCGTGCTCGGCGAAATCGAGGAAGTGCTTGAAGTCGCGCACGCCGCGGGCGCTGCCGCGTCCGAGATCCACCTGATCGGCCCGCATCGACGCGAAGACCACGAGTTCCCGCCGGGCCCGGGTGATCGCCACGTTGAGGCGTCGGTGGCCGCCCTCGCGGTTGAGCGAACTGATCTGTCCGGTGATCCGGCCCGTGGCATCCGGCCCTGCCGCTACCGAGAACAGGATCGCGTCGCGCTCGTCGCCCTGCACGGTCTCGAGATTCTTCACGAAGACCGGCTCTTTCCAGGTCCGCCCGTCGAAGAACCGCTCCAGTTCCGGCTTTCTCCGCCGCTCGGCATCGAGCAGGTTCTCGATCAAGCGCTGCTGCTCGCCGTTGAAGGTGACGATGCCGAGCGACCGCTCCTCCGCCGCGAAGGCCGGGGCCGAGAGGCGTGCCACCACCTCCGCCACCAGGGCGCGCGCTTCGGGCCGGTTCACCCGCGCCCCGCCGCGCTCGTAGAGCCCGTCGGCCACGTGCTGGAGCCGCACCGCCCGGTCCTCGGTGACGGGGGAGGGGAAGGTGACGAGCCCGCCGCGATAATAGTGGCGGTTCGAGAAGGCGATGAGGCTCTCGTGCCGGCTCCTGTAGTGCCAGGCCAGGCGCCTTTGCGGCAGGTTCGCCGCCAGGCACTCGTCGAGGATGCTCTCCTGATCGGCGACGTCGAGACCGTCCGAGATCTCGTCGACGCCGCGATCGCCCACATTGGTGGGCGGCAATTGTTCGGGATCGCCGACGATGACCACCTGCCGGCCCCGCGCGATGGCGCCGATGGCGTCCCAGGGGGCGATCTGCGAGGCCTCGTCGAAGATGACGATGTCGAAGGGCTTCGCCTCGGCCGGCCAGTACTGGGCGATGGAGAGCGGGCTCATCATCAGGCAGGGGGTCAGACGGGTCAGCGCGTTCGGCATCCGCGCGAAGAGCTGGCGCAGAGGCATGTGCCGGGCGCGCTTGGTGATTTCGCGCGCCAGCGTGCCCCATTCGGGGTCGGTGCCGAAGGCGCCGGCGAGCGGCACACCGCCGCCGATCCGGAGACGCACCGCCGCCCCGGCGAGGCCGGAAAGCCGGGAATCGGCCTCGCCGAAGCCCCGGATCGCCTCTTCGTGGCGCTGGCCCATGAAATCGCGCAGGCGGACGTCGTCGGTGACGGCATGGTCGATCCACCAGCGCGCATAGGCGCCCTCGAAGGCCGGGAGGATGGCGTCGTCCTGCAGCGTTCCCGCCTCGATCGCGGCGACCAGCGGACCGAGCCCCGCCTTCGTCGCCTCGCTCACCGCCCTCTGCCAGCTTGCCCAGGCCTGCGCCTTGGGCAGCACCCTCCGCCAGCGTTCCGCAACGGCGAGGGTGCCGGCCACCCAATCGCCCTCCGTCTCCAGCGGGCGGTCGGGCTTGGCCCTGCCGGCCAGACGCCCGAGCGTCTCGATCGCCTTCACGGCGGCGCTTCTCCGCGTCGTGAAATCCTCCTTTGCCAAGGCCAGGCTGCCGCCAGGTTCGAGCCTGCCGTCCTCGGTGTCGAGGAACTCGGCAAGCCTCGCCCGGACGATGTCCGGGCCTCCAACGAGCGGCGCCATCGCGGCGATGACCGGTGCGAGCCGCGTCGCCCAGGCCATCGGAGCGGTGAATAGGTCGGCGGGGGCCGCCGGATCCGACCAGTGATGTCCGAGTTCCGCGGTGGCGCTCTCCAGAACCTCCGCCAGAGCGGGTCTTGCCGCCTGCAGGGCCTTGATCTCGGCGAGGGTGACGAGGTCTGGCCCGATATCCTCCGGTGCGCTCCCTTGCGCGAAGGGGGCCAGGAGGTCGCGAACCCGGCCGAGGCGCCGCCCCCGCAGGAAGAAATTCGAGGCTTTCGCCTCGCGCCAGTCGGCCAACAGGCGGTCGAAGTCGCTGCCGAACACCGAGGGGGCGTAGGGGACGAAGAGCCGGGCGTTCAGCCGGGCGCGCTCGTCCTGTCGAGTGCGGCGCGCCTCGACGGCCTGGCGCAGGGCCGCGCCTCCGGGGCCGAGGAAGCGCAGGCCCATCCGCGCCTCCGGCCGAAACAGGGCGGCGGCGAGGGAGGAGAGGGCGCGCAGGCCGTCATAGGTCCGGCCGAGGGGCGTCAGGCCCATCGCCTCGGCGAGACGCTGGCCGGATGTCGCGAAGTCCGGCAAGGTGCGGGCGAGTTCGGGAACAGCCTGCTCCATCTCGGCCCGCCACAGGGGCGACCAAGCGATCGCTCCGATGCCCCGGAGGGGATGGTTCGCGATGTCCCCGACGATTGGGCGAAGGGCGGCAAGCTCACCGCACTGGGCGCGCAGGCTATCGCGGTGGCCGGGAGCGGAGGTCGCGTCCTTCGGCCAGACGAGGCTGAGACCGTCCCGGCCGGCCTGTCGGTCGGCGATGACCCGCGCCATGGCCGCGTGGGCGCTGAGTCCGTTCGCTCGTGTGGCGTGCAAGCTCTCCACCACGCCGTTCAGGCCCTCTCGGCGGCGCTGGAGATCGGTGGCCGCGTCCTCCCAGGGGACGCTCTCGCCGCCCCTCGCGGCCCAGGCCTCGCGTAGTTGCGCGATGACG
The DNA here is from genome assembly GCA_902712845.1 of Methylobacterium bullatum. NCBI lineage: Bacteria > Pseudomonadati > Pseudomonadota > Alphaproteobacteria > Hyphomicrobiales > Methylobacteriaceae > Methylobacterium > Methylobacterium bullatum. The sequence goes on along the minus strand of LR743504.1, from coordinate 588,236 downwards.
TGCGTCTTCTGGGCTTTGGCCGCATGGACTTCGAGGCAGCAGGCGCCCAGCCCCACTGCGTCGAGGCGCCGGCGCACCACCTCCAGGGCGGCGCTCTTCTGCGAGACGAACAGCACCGTGCGCCCGAGCGCCAGGCACTGCGCGATCATGTTGGCGATGGTTTGGCTCTTGCCTGTGCCGGGCGGCCCGAACAGCACGAAATCCTTGCCCGAGGCGGCCGCGAGGATCGCCGAGACCTGGGAAGAATCGGCAAGCAGCGGCGTGAAGATACCGGAAGGCGGATGCTCCGCGTCGAGGCGCTCCGGCACGGGAAAGCCTGCCCCGTCGCCGTAGGCCTGTTTCGGCGTGTCGAGGAGGTGGCGCACCACCGGGCTGCGCTTCAGGAGGTCCGTCCGCTCGCTCAGATCCTTCCACATCAGGAACTTGGTGAAGGAGAAGGCCGAGAGCACCACCTCGGTCGTGACCTCGAACCCCTTCAGGTCGCGGATATGGGTGCGCACGATCCGCCAGACCGCCTCCACCTCGAGGCCGGATTCGTCGCCCGGCAAGCCCTCGGCGAAATCCGGCATGTCGAGGTCGAAATCCTGACGCAGCATTTCGAGCAGCGTCGGGTTGAGGCGCGCCTCCTCGTCGTGCCGGACGAGGCGGAAACCGGCGCGGACGCTGGCGCGGCTCAGGGCCGCCGGCACCAGCAGCAGCGGTGCGCGGGCGGGCGGCATACCGTTGCCCCGTGTCCAGGTGAGGAAGCCGAAGGCGAGGAACAGGACGTTGGCGCCGCCCTCCTCGAAGCTGCCGCGGGCGAGCCGGAACAGGTCGGTGAGGCGGGCCTCCAGTTCTTCCGTTCCGACATCGGCGGCGATCTCGCCGCGTTCGACGTCCGACGCGCCGACCGATGCCTCGGAGGGCGGACGGGCGACGAGCCGGAAGGCGCGGCCCGCCGCGAGGGCGTCTTCGAACGCACCCGGCTCAGGGCAATCGAGGGTGAGTGATCCCTTGCCCGGTTTGAAGTTGAGGAGCTTGTTCCGCAGGGTCAGGTCGAGGAGCCGCAGCTTCCAGGCTTCCAGCCGGTCGCGGGGCTCGCGACGGGGCAGATCGAGGCGGGGAGCGGGGAGATCTTCGACGAAGGACGGCGGCGCGCCGAGCGCCTGGACGAGCGCAGCCGCGATTTCCGGAGCCGGCGCCCGTGCGCCGGGCTCGCCCGTATCGAGGGGGGAGATGCTGGATAACCGGGTGCGCCGCAGATCGAGGACCATCTCCAGGGGGGACTCTGCATCCGCATCGATCAGGCGCGCGCCGGCCGCCACCGCATCCGCGAAACTCCCTGGTGGATCGGCGGTGAGAACGATGGTCTCGATCAGGACCAGTTCCTGCAGGTCACGGCGCTTCCGCAGGGCCTGGGCGTCGTCGCCGACCGTTTCCGGCAGGGTCTCGTCCACGAGCCACAGCCCGAGGAGCGCGTGATCGCGGGTAAGGATCAGGAGCGGATTGAGCCCGGCCTGCTCGCAGCAGGCGGCCCAGAGCAGGGTGAGGTCGAGGCAGGTGGCGAGCCTCCGCTCCACGATCGCGCCGGGCTCGCGGACCTTCTGTCCCGACCGTTCGAAACTCGCGGGCGGCAGCACGTAGGTGATCCGCAGGGCCGCCATCGCCGCGTGGATCGCCTCCGCCATCTCCCACGCCCTGGCCCTCCTTCCGCTGCGATAGCCGTCGAAGGCGGTGCTTCGCCTTGCCCGGTCGAGGATCGCGGCGGCGGAGCGCAGGATGCCGTCCACGGCCGGGTCGTTGGGCCTGACGAAGGCCGCGAGCAGTTCGGGCGCCGCATCCGCGCCTCCCCAATGGGAGGGCGGCAGGAGCCGCAAGTCGAACTCCTCCCGCGCGAGCTCGCCCGCCCGATCGCTCCCCTCGGTTGGAGCCGTCAACGTCAGCGTGACGGTACAAAGACCGCTCTCCCGCAATTCTGCGAAGATCGCTCCGTCGATCCGCAGATCCGGTGAGTCGATGCGCTGGACGCCTCCTGCGGCGATCCGCTGGATCGGCACGGTAGTGGTGCGGAACAGCGGTGGCGTCGCACCGACATGAAGGGTGACGTCAGCAAGATCGGCATCGCCGCCGTTGGTCAGGGTGATGTCCCGGATGAGCGGAATCCCGTTCTGCCAGGATGCGACGCTGGCATGATCGGCGATCGTGCAGGCGAGACCGCAACGCGTGCGAGCCCCCTCCGACGCTTCGAGCGTATCGTCCATCGCGCCCGGTTCCCCGCCATTCGGCAAGGGTTCTACAGGCGTGGCGTTCGCACCCGCAAGACTCGCCCGGCGACCGCACCGATGCTCGTCGGGCTCAGGGTTTGCCTGAACTCTCATGGTACGGCGTATCTAGAATCGTTCCATAACATACTGATTGCCCGAGCAAGACGAGGCTTTGTATAGCGATGGTGACTGGCATCTCGATAAAGTTGCCGGTCGTCGCGGCGTCGAGGCCATCCGTTTCGCTGGCGTTGCCGTGCCGAGCCCGCCTGCCATTCGCTCCTCGCAATCCGGTGCTGCCTGCCGATGACGGATACGACCAAGCCGAATGCACGGCCATCGCAGGGCCGCTACCGCCTGATGGTGGCGGGCCGGACCCTTCTCGCGATCTTCGGAGGCTATGCCCTCGCGGCCATCGCCACGGCCTTCCTGTCCCTGACCTTGCCTCTGGACCGTTCGGAAGCCGTTGCCTCCGCCACCCTGGCGAGCTTCGCGATCATGGCGGGTGCAGTGATCTGGGTCTTCTCCGCCCGTACCCTCGCCCGCGCAGCGATAGGGCTGGCGCTTCCGGCTTTGTGCCTGGGTGCCGGTCTCTGGCTCGCCCTGGGCAGCACGGTGCAACCCGCATGAAGCAGGGGTTTCGCCAATCGATGGCATGGCTGCACACCTGGGCGGGGCTCGTCACCGGCTGGGTGATGTTCGCCGTCTTCGTCACCGGCACCGCCACCTACTACAAGTCCGACATCTCTCTCTGGATGCGACCCGAATTACGTGCGCGGGCGGAATACGACGTGGTTCGCGCGACCGAACTCGGGGTCGCGTATCTCAAGGTCCATGCCCCGAAGGCGATGGCTTGGTATGTTGGCGTGCCGCAGCCCGACAAGCCGTATATCGGCGCCTATTGGATGGTCACGCCGGACGGCGAGTTTGGTAAGGCTCTCCTCGATCCGGATACCGGTGCGCCGACAGAGGCCCGGGCGACACAGGGCGGCGACTTCTTCTACCGCTTCCATTTCGAGTTGCAGATGCTCCCGGCCCTCGGCCGCTGGATCGTCGGCATCTGCGCGATGGTCCTGCTCGTCGCCCTCATCAGCGGCATCGTCACCCATCGCCGGATCTTCGCCGATTTCTTCACCTTCCGGCGTTCGAAATCCGCCCAGCGCGGTTGGCTCGACGCGCACAACGTCACCGGTGTTCTGGCGCTGCCGTTCCACCTGATGATCACCTATACGGGCATCGTCTCGCTCGCCCTCATGTACATGCCGTGGGGAATGGTGAGCGCCTACAAGGGCGACGAGCTGCGCTTCTACGTCGAGTCGGGCCAGATGCCGGCCTGGCGAGCCGCCGAGGGCAAGCCGGCCGAGCCGGCGCCGCTCGGTCCTCTCATCCGCCGCGCCCAGGCCGAGGTGAGCGAGCCGCTCGAGATGGTCTCGATCAACAATCCCGGTGATGCCAATGCCACCGTGGTGGCGGTGTTCGAGGAGCCCCATGGGCTCGCCCATCGCCATCCGCAGATCGCCTTCCACGCGGTGACCGGAGAGGTGGTCGAACGGACCGGGCCGCTGAAGCCGGCGGCGCATGCCTATACGAGCTTCGTCGGCTTGCACGAGGCGCATTTCGCCGGGCCGGCCCTGCGCATCCTGTTCTTCCTGTCCGGCCTGATGGGCTGCGCCGCCATCGCCACTGGCCTCGTCCTGTGGACCGTGGCGCGGGCGCCGAAGGGCGTCGTCCGTCCCGCCCCCGGCTGGCGCCTCGTTCATGCGCTCAACATCGGCACGATCCTCGGCCTGCCCATCGGCATGGCGGCGCTCTTCCTCGCCAACCGCCTCGTTCCGGTAGAATGGGCCGCTAGGGAATCCTGGGAAGGCGGCGTGTTCTTCGGAATTTGGCTCCTCGCCGCACTGATCCCTCTCGCTCGCCCGCATCGCCGGGCATGGCGCGAAATGAGCTATGCCGCCGCGCTTCTCTTCCTCGCCGTTCCCCTGGTCGATTGGGCACAGACGGGATGGCGTGCCGACTTCCTGGGCTTCGACGCCGCCATGGTGGCGCTCGCGCTGGTCTTCCTCTTCGGCGCGCGCAAGCTCGGGCGCCACGAGGGGGCGTGGAGAGAGTCCGCCCGTACCACCGGAGATCTCGTCCGAGCATGACGCCCGTCGCCGTATCCCTCACCTCACTCCTGAGCTTCTCCGGTCTCGCCTGCCTCTGCCTGAGCATGGACCGGCATGGCCGGACCCTGTTCCACGGGCACCCCTCCCGGCGGCGGGACAGAGCGTTCCGTGTGGCGGGCTGGCTTTTCATCGCCCTGGCCTTTGCCGCAGCCGTCATCACGGCGGACTGGAATTTCGGTCCGGTGCAATGGCTCGGCTCGCTCACCGGGGCCGCGCTCATCGTCGTGGCGCTGATGTCCTATCGTCCGGCCTGGATCCGTCCGGCGGCCATCGCCGCCCTGCCCGTCGCCATGGCCATTGCCTTCTTCATCTGAGCTGGCGGCGGGTTTCCGCCGGATCGGATGGGCCTATGTGACGGTCTGTTCGACAGGCTTTCACGAGGACGATCGATGGCGCTCGAACCTGCTCTCGCGGACCGTATTGCCACCTCCGTGGAGTTGGGCTTCGCCGAGCAGGTGGCCCATATCCAGGCCCTCGTCCGGTTCGGCTCGGTTCGGGGGGCCGAGCACGCGATTCAGGACTACGTCTTCCGCTGCCTGAGGGAGCGCGGCTACGCCATGGAGCGGGTCCGTATGGACCATGCGGCCATCATCGCGCATCCCGGCGGGGGGCGGATCACGCCGGAGCATTCCGATGCGCCCCTCGTCGTCGGCATCCACCGGCCCCGGCATGAGACCGGCCGCTCATTGATCCTGCAAGCGCATGTGGACGTCGTACCCCCCGGTCCCCGCGACCTGTGGAGCCACCCACCCTTCGATCCCGTGATCCGGGGCGACTGGATGTATGGAAGGGGTGCCGCCGACATGAAGGCCGGCCACGCCGCCAACCTTTTCGCCCTCGATGCGCTGGCCCGGATCGGGCTTCAGCCGGCTGCCACGGTGACGGTCCAGTCCGTGGTCGAGGAGGAATCCACCGGCAACGGTGCTCTGATGGCCCATCTGCATGGCTACAGGGCCGACGCCGTGCTGATCCCCGAACCCGAGGACGAGAAGCTCGTGCGCGCCAATACCGGCGTGCTGTGGTTCACGGTCGAGGTGCGGGGTACGCCCGTCCATGTCCGTGAGATGGGGGCGGGAGCCAACGCTATCGACGCGGCCTACCGGGTGATCGGGGCTCTGCGCGAACTCGAGGAATCGTGGAACGTCCGCAAGGCGGGGCGCCGCCATTTCGAGGGCGAGGCGCATCCGATCAACCTCAATGTCGGCCGGATCGAGGGGGGTGATTGGGCCTCGTCGGTGCCCGCCTGGTGCCGGATCGCGTGCCGGATCGCGATCTATCCGGGCGTCGGCGCGGCTGATGCGGCCCGCGAGATCGAGGCGGCGGTGGCGGACTTCGCCCGAACCGACGCGTTCCTGGCGAAGACGCCGCCGGTGGTGGCCTTCAATGGCTTCTTCTCGGAAGGCTACGAGCTGGACGAAGGCTCGGAGGCCGAGGCCGTGCTCGCCACCGCGCACGAGCGGGCCACGGGGACCGACCTTCGGAGCTTCATGTCGCCGAGCTACCTCGATACCCGCGTCCATGCCCTCTACGACCGGGTTCCGGCCCTTTGCTACGGGCCGATGAGCGAGAACATCCACGGTTTCGACGAGCGCGTCAGCCTCGCTTCGGTCAAGCGGATCACCACCGCGATGGCACTGTTCGTGGCCGAATGGTGCGGGACCGAGGCGCTCGGGCGATAGGCGCGGGCGTCGCGGCTGTGTCCCCGCGCGTGCTCCTGCCGACGGGGCACGCGCGGGCCGTGTTGTGTCGCGTCAGCGAATGCCGCCGCTGGCGGTGATGTTCTCGCCGGTCAACCACCGGGCATCGTTGGATGCGAGGAATGCGACGACCTCGGCGATATCGTCCGGCTGGCCGGCCCGGCCGAGCGGTGTCTGCGCGATGAACCCCGCTTCCATATCGGAGCCGACGATGCCGGCCGTGTGGGTACCCTCGGTCACCACGAAGCCGGGGCTGACCACGTTGACACGGATCTTGCGTGGGGCAAGCTCGTTGGCGAGGACGTCCGAGATCGCGTTCAAGGCACCCTTGGTGCCGGCATAGACCGCCGCGCTCGGCGTATGCACATGGGTGATCGCCGAGGAGATGTTGACGACGCTGCCGCCTTCTCCGAGATGCTTGGCCGCCGCCTGGGTCGCAAGCAGGACGCCGAGCACATTGACGTCGAAGAGACGGCGATAATGCTCTTCGGTGATGTCCTCGATCGACGCGAATTCATAGACGCCGGAATTGTTGACCAGCACGTCGAGCCGGCCGAACCGCTTCACGGCTGCCTCGATCAATTCCTGTGCCTGGGCGGCCTTGGACACGTCCGCCTGGACTGCGATGGCCTTGCCCCCGGCCGACGTGATGGCCTCGACCACGGCTTCGGCTCCGGCCTTGCTGGATACGTAGTTGACAACTACGGCCGCGCCGTCCTTCGCCAGGGCTTTGGCGATCGCCGCACCGATGCCCTTCGATCCGCCGGTCACGACAGCGACCTTTCCGTCAAGCTTCGACATGTGTGCTATCCTTCGTCGGGGACCGGCTGCCGACTGGCCGGCTTGGTCCCATAGTTCGGAACTTCGGAACTAAACGAGCGAAGATCAAGTCCCCATATGGACAAATTATGAGGCCCCTGTTTCACCCCGCCATCGAGGACGTCCAGCCGCAAGCGATCCTCCACGCCCTGTCCGATCCTCGCCGCGCGGTGATCTTCGCGCGGATCAGGAGCGCGGGCTGCGTCGAGGCTTGCTCGGCCTTGTCCGCGATGGGAGACCAGATCATCCCGAAATCCTCGCTATCGAGCCATTTCAAGGTGCTGCGCGAGGCCGGATTGATCCACTGTGAACGTCACGGCGTGGAGATGCGGAACCGCTCGCGTTGCGCCGAGGTGGAATCTCGCTTTCCGGGTCTGCTGGCAGCGATCATGGGCGCCTACGCATCAAGCATCGACGCGAGCGCGTGCGGGACAGGCGACTGACCGCCAGGGCCTAGCCTCGCGAAAACCGAGGGGCTCGGACGGGTTCCGGATGTTGTCCCTCGGCCCGTTGGCGTTCCCGGTCGCCTCAGGGTCGCCCTGTTGCTGCGCGGCAGACCGCATGTGGACCGCAGGACAGCGTCTACCCGCCCTCGCCGTTTCCGCCCATGAAGCGACGGACCCGCTGCCGTGGCGCGCGGATCCGCGTGAGATGAGTGGCAGACACGCGGTCCATGCCCCTTGCCGGAACGCCCGACACCTTCTATTGCGACGCGATAGCTCGATCCCGTGACCCGGCGCTGCCGGCCGCATCCCTGCGGCCCGTCGCGTGACGGGCTCTTCTCGCTGCCGGATACCTTATGAAGCTTCGCAACATCGCCATCATCGCCCACGTCGACCACGGCAAGACGACGCTCGTCGACAAGCTCCTGTCCCAGTCGGGGTCGTTCCGAGACAACCAGCGCGTCGAAGAGCGCGCGATGGATTCGAACGATCTCGAGAAGGAGCGCGGCATCACCATTCTGGCCAAGGCGACCTCGGTCGTCTGGAAGGATACCCGCGTCAACGTCGTCGACACCCCCGGCCACGCCGATTTTGGCGGCGAGGTGGAGCGTATCCTCTCGATGGTGGACGGCGTGATCGTCCTCGTCGATGCCGCCGAGGGCCCGATGCCCCAGACCAAGTTCGTGGTCGGCAAAGCCCTCAAGATCGGCCTGAAGCCGATCGTCGCGATCAACAAGGTCGATCGTCCGGACGCCCGCATCACAGAGGTGGTGAACGAGGTGTTCGACCTCTTCGCGGCCCTCGACGCCACTGACGACCAGCTCGATTTCCCGATCCTCTACGGTTCGGGCCGTGCCGGCTGGATGGCGACGTCGCCCGACGGTTCCCAGGAAGACGGTCTGGCGCCGCTCTTCGACCTCGTGCTCTCCCACGTGCCTCAGGCCAAGGTCGAAGAGGGTCCGTTCCGGATGCTCGGCACCCTGCTCGAAGCCAACCCCTTCCTCGGCCGCATCATCACCGGCCGCATCGCGTCCGGCACCGTAAAGCCGAACCAGGCCATCAAGGTCATGGATCGCACGGGCAAGCTCGTGGAGACCGGCCGCGTCTCGAAGATCCTGGCCTTCCGCGGCCTGGAGCGCGCGCCCATCGACATCGGCGAGGCGGGCGATATCGTCTCCATCGCCGGCCTCGTGAAGGGCACCGTGGCCGACACCTTCTGCGACCCGCAGGTGGAGACCCCGATCCAGGCCCAGCCGATCGATCCGCCCACCGTCACAATGTCCTTCATCGTCAACGATTCGCCCCTGGCCGGTACTGAGGGCGACAAGGTCACGAGCCGCATGATCCGCGACCGCCTGTTCAAGGAGGCCGAGGGCAACGTCACGCTCAAGATCGAGGAAGCGGCCGACAAGGATTCGTTCTTCGTCTCCGGCCGCGGTGAGTTGCAGCTGGCCATCCTGATCGAGACCATGCGCCGCGAAGGCTTCGAGATCGCCGTGTCGCGTCCTCGCGTGGTGCTCTCTAAAGACGAGAACGACAATGTCCTCGAGCCGGTCGAGGAGGTCGTGGTCGACGTGGACGAGGAATACTCGGGCGTCGTCGTGCAGAAGATGTCCGAGCGCAAGGCCGAGATGATCGAGATGCGACCCTCGGGCGGTAGCCGCCTGCGCCTCGTCTTCCATGCGCCGACCCGTGGCCTCATCGGCTACCAGGGCGAGCTCATGACCGACACCCGCGGCACCGCGATCATGAACCGCCTCTTCAAGGCCTACGAGCCCTACAAGGGCGAGATGCCCGGCCGCCGCAACGGCGTGCTGATCTCGAACGACAAGGGCGAGGCCGTGGCCTACGCCATGTGGAACCTTGAGGATCGCGGTCCGATGATGATCGAGCCCGGCGCCAAGGTCTATCAGGGCATGATCATCGGCGAGCACAACCGTGAGAACGACCTCGAGGTGAACGTGCTCAAGGGCAAGAAGCTCACCAACATCCGCACCACCTCGAAGGACGAGGCCGTGCGCCTCACCCCTCCGATCCGCATGACCCTGGAGCGCTCGCTGGCCTGGATTCAGGACGACGAGCTGATGGAAGTCACGCCGAAGTCGATCCGCCTGCGCAAGACCTACCTCGACCCCAACGAGCGCAAGCGCTTCGAGCGCTCGGGCGGCGTCGCCTGAGCGATACGTCATCGAGACTTGCTGGAAAGGCCGGGCTTTGCCCGGCCTTTTCTTTTTGCGCAGAGCGACGTTGGCGCACCGAATTCCACTGTCGGTTTCGCCCCGCTCGCTCTCATCCCGGGGCGGCGTAGCGTAGCGAAGGCCTCGAAGGAGGCTTCCGTTTCTCGCATGATCCCTGAAGGCCTCCTTCGAGGCGGGTGCCGCCGTATTTCAGGATGCGCTGGATGGAAGGGACGACGGTTTATTCTACAGTCAGTTCCGACAAAGCGGTGGGAAGGCCTCTTTCCGAGATACCCTCACTCGGACTTTGCCCGTTCCCTCAAGAGATACTTCTGCACTTTGCCTGTCGAGGTCTTGGGCAGCTCTCCGAACACGATGTGGCGCGGGAGCTTATAGCCGGCCAGCCGCTCGCGGCACCAGGCGATGAGGGCGTCGGCCTCTACGCTCGCATCGGGCATCAGCTCTACGAAGGCGACGGGAGTTTCACCCCATTTCGCGTCGGGCTTGGCTACCACGGCGGCGGCCGAGACGGCGGGGTGGCGGAACAGGGCGTCCTCCACCTCGATGGAAGAAATATTCTCGCCGCCCGAGATGATGATGTCCTTCGAGCGGTCCTTTAACTGGACGTAGCCGTCCGGGTGTTTGACCCCGAGGTCGCCGGAGCGGAACCAGCCGCCTTTGAACGCAGCCTGCGTGGCGGTGGGATTCTTCAGGTAGCCGCGCATCACCACGTTGCCGCGGAACATCGCCTCGCCCATTGTCTGCCCATCGGCAGGCACCGATTCGCAGGTCTCGGGGTCGCGAATGTCGAAGCCCTCCAGCACGGGGTAGCGCACGCCCTGACGCGCCATTTTTTCCGCGCGCGCGTCCGCATCTAGCGCGTCCCAGTCCCGGTGCCAGGCATTCACGACGGCCGGTCCGTAGGTCTCGGTGAGGCCGTAGAGATGCGTGACGTCGAAGCCGGCGCTGCCCATGGCGGCGAGCACGGCCTGGGGCGGAGGTGCTGCTGCCGTCAGGAAGGCGACGCGCCGGGGCAGGGGGCGGCGCTCGGAATCGGTGGCGTTGAGCAGCAGCTGCATCACGATCGGAGCGCCGCAGAGATGGGTGACGCTGTGCTCGGCAAGCGCTTGGTAGAGCGCGCCGGCCCGGACCTGACGCAGGCAGACATGGGTGCCAGCGACCACCGACAGGGTCCAAGGGAAGCACCAGCCGTTGCAGTGGAACATCGGCAGGGTCCAGAGATAGACTGGATGCTGCCCGAGATTGCCGGTGATGACGTTGCCGAGAGACAGGAGCGCCGCGCCGCGGTGATGATAGACCACTCCCTTCGGATCGCCGGTCGTGCCCGAGGTGTAGTTCAGCGAGATCGCGTCCCATTCGTCCGCCGGCATCGCCCAATCGGACGCCGGATCGCCCTCGGCTAGCAGGGCCTCGTAATTCAGGCTGCCGATTGCCGTGCCCTCACCGGTGAAGACCGGATCGTCCACATCGATGATGAGGGGTTTCACCCCAGCCTGCTCCAGTGCCGGGCCGACGACCCAGGAAAACTCCCGGTCGGTGATCAGCACCCGGGCCTCGCCATGGTCGAGGCAGAAGGCGAGGCCGGCGGCGTCGAGGCGGGTGTTCAATGTGTTGAGCACCGCGCCGGTCATCGGCACCCCGTAATGGCACTCGATCATTTCGGGGGTGTTGGCGAGCATCACCGCCACCGTGCCGCCTCGGCCGATGCCGCGCGCTCTCAGCGCCGCCGCGAGACGCCGGCTGCGCTCGTAAAGCTCGGCATAGGTTCGGCGCAGGCCACCGTGGATCACCGCCACATGGTCGGGAAACACCCGCGCCGCCCGGTCGAGGTAACTCAGCGGTGTCAGCGGCTGGTGATTGGCCGGGTTTCGGTCGAGGTCCCGGTCGTAGATCGACGTCGCGTTACCGGCGACCGAATGGGGGGCATTCATGGCGTCTGTCTCCCTTTGGAACACAGTACCCGTCCCGTCGACCCGCTCAACGTCTTTCGCCCCTCGCACGGGAAAGGGCGTGCTCCGCTCCGGAAACACGCCCTTCATCGTCGAGATTCGTCAGCCGCCGCCGGGATCGGTTTCGTCATCGGGCGTCTTGTCGCCCTTCGGTCCAAGTCCCGGCTTACCCTCGGTCTTCTCGTTCGGGTCCATCACTGCATCCGGCGCTGAATTGGCCGGCTTTTCCCGTAATGCCTCACTGTTCTTGTCCGCATCGTCCGCCATGGGCGTTCCCTCCCATTTCAAAGCTTCGCCGCCACCTTGGCTTCAGGCATCTCAACGCCGACGGTCGGATTGACCATCCGACGATCCGCCTACGGGGGTCGAGTTGCGCCCCGCCTTATCGGCGCCTTCCTCCCAATCCGCGTTCCGGTCGGCATCGGTGAGGCCGCCAGCGTCGATGCCGGTGATCCTCGCCTGCTCGGAAGTCTGATGACCACCTCCCACGGCAGGCTTGCCCTGGCTCCCGACCTCATCGGGCTTGCGGGTGGCAGCGTCGGTGGGGTTCTTGTCGAAATCCGACATCTACCCCTCCTCGTCCGTGCCGACCGACGCAGTGGCGCGGTCGATGCCCTCTTTGGCATCCTCCCGTGGTGCGGGCGCTTTCTGTGAAGCATCGCCGATGGCGCGGATGTTTTCCGCCGGCACTTCGGCCTCGGTCGCGTCCGTGGCATCCGAGCCGGGGGTCCCGGAGGCGATCCGAGCAGTCTCGGCTTGACCCGACGGGTCGCTCTTCAGGTCGTGCTGCGTTCGCTCTGGCAGGCCGATGTCGCGGGCCTCGTCCTGGCCGAGATCCTGCCCGTTACGATCGGTGTAGGCGTCGAAGTCCTTGAGCGAAGGGCGTGAGGCGCTGGTCATGGAGTCCTCCCAATCTTGAGGACTCAACCCTTCGACGCGGTGAGAGGTTGCCTCGTCCGCAAAGCCCGGCCGCGCTCAGGGGGGACCAGAAAAAAGGCGTCCCGATGCGCGAGCACCGGGACGCCTCGTGACGAGAAGACGGCGACGCGGGCGCCGCCCCGCGAAGGTCAGATGCCCTCGAACAGGGCCGACGAGATGTAACGCTCGGCAAAGGAGCAGGCCACCGTGACGATGCGCTTGCCCTGGAACTCGGGCCGCGCCGCCAGCTTCAATGCTGCGGCGACGTTGCCGCCGGTGGAGATGCCGCCGGGGATGCCTTCGAGCTTGGCGAGAAGCCGGGCGGTGTCGAAAGCTTCCTGGTTCGAAACGGTGATCACCTCATCGATGACCTCGCGGTCGAGATTGCCCGGGATGAAGCCGGCGCCGATGCCCTGGATCTTGTGCGGGCCGGGCTGGCCGCCGGAGATGACGGGCGAATCGGTCGGCTCGACGGCGATGACCTTGAGGTTCGGCAGGCGCGGCTTCAGCACGCTGCCGACACCCGTGATCGTCCCGCCGGTGCCGACACCGGCGACGAAGGCGTCGAGCTGGCCCTGGGTGTCGTTCCAGATCTCCTCGGCCGTGGTTTTGCGGTGGATCTCGGGGTTGGCCGGGTTCGAGAATTGCTGCGGCATGATCGAGCCGGGAATCTCGTTGAGCAACTCTTCGGCCTTGCTGATCGCGCCCTTCATGCCCTGCGGGCCGGGGGTGAGGGCCAGTTCCGCGCCGAGGAAAGCCAGCATCTTGCGGCGTTCCAGGGACATGGTCTCGGGCATGACGAGGATCAGGCGGTAGCCGCGCGCGGCCGCCACGAAGGCCAGGGCGATGCCGGTATTGCCGGAGGTGGGCTCCACCAGCGTGCCGCCCGGCTTCAGTTGGCCGGAAGCTTCGAGGGCGTCGATCATGTTGACGCCGATACGATCCTTCACGCTCGCGATCGGGTTGAAGAACTCGAGCTTGAGCAGGATCTCGGCATCGACGCCGCGTTCCTTGGTGATGCGGTTGAGCCGGACCAGAGGCGTGTTGCCGATCGTCTCGGTGATCGAGCCGTAGATATGGCCATGGCCGGGTTTGCGGGTCTGCGAGGGGGCGGTGTCGGCCATGACGAGATCTCCTGATCGGCTCTTGCGCATTGGAAAGGCCTCGACAGGCCCTGCGCTCGGTGTGCGCCGGGATATCGCGTCGCTCTATGCGAGGCAATCGGCAATGGCCGTAGGGCAAAGACAAATCTTCTCTGTCTTCAACAGCCTGAATCATCAGTAGAAATATTGATTTGCTTGGCGGCGGATCGAGAGAATGTTGTTCTCGCGACGTCGCGGGCGGCCTGTCATCCCAGATCTTCCGGCCAGTCGAGTGCCGATTGATGCCAGGATCGGGCGGCGTTCACGAAAACAGAACCATCGCCGACAGAACGAGCAGAGTCGCGCAAAGCGGCATCGACAGCGCGATCCGGAAGGCTCCTGGATGCAGGCTCGGCGGGCAGGTATAGACGGTCTGTTCGCGGACGCCGCTGCGGACGACGCTCCCCGTCGCCCATTCCAGTCGCTTCATCATTTCGCTTCCCCACGCCTCAACCGCGATCGGCAGAAGGCGATGGGGGCATTGAACGAGGGGTAAAGCCGGGCCGGAGACCTCGGATCGTCGTCAACGCGGTCTTAAAGTGAGGGCGACCGTCGCGAAGGAATCGGCGTCAGTGCGCCCGACGAATCTGCACCGAGGGGGAGGGCAGGGCGTCGGACCGCCCCGCCTGCGCCGTCATCGCTGTCCTTCCGTCGAGCGTACGGATTCGGCACATCGATTCTGCAACCTCGGCTTCGTTGCAATCGGTCGAGTCGTCCGTCTATCGCGAAACGTTCATCGCAGCGCGTCTTCGCCCAAGAGAGTGCGTCCGGTAACCGGCCGCGTTGCCGCGAAATCTAGAGCGCGCGGTCGAACTTCAACTCGCCTTTCTGGCTTTTGATCACCAGCTGCGACCCGACCAGGTCCCACTGGGCGGCGGTGCGCAGGGCGATGAAGAAGTCCTGCTCGCTGGCACCGGTACCCTTGTCGCAGGGCTTCTTCGTGAGAGCGAGGGGGCCGACGGCGAGGTGTTGCTCGCGCAGGGGGAAGGCCGTGGCGGCGAAGGTGTTGCAGCCGCCGTAGCCGCGGGCGCGATACTGCTTGTCGATGATGAAACTCGGGCGGTCGGTGCCGTTGAAGGGCTTGCCGTTCAGGCTCACGGCGGTCCAGGTCGCATCGAGGGGAAACATCTTCTCCTGGGGCTTGGCCGCCGGAACGTACTGCTTCTTCTCGGGCTTCTCGCGGTTGTCCTTGCCGAAGCCGGTGACGTTGGATCCCTGCGCCATTGCGCCCGTCGCCAGCATCCCCGCCGTGGCGGCACAAGCCATCGCGGCGAACAGCATCGCTCTCATCGTCAGGCCCTCCTTCGTCATCATCATTCGAACTCGCGTGGTCGCGCACTGCGTCCCGGTTGCAAGAGTTCGGGCCGCGCGTTCCGTGCGAAGCTCCGTGTCGGACGAAGCTCGCGTGGACAGCGAACGGACGCACTTCGGATAAGATTCCAGCACAAATATGGTCAAGACTGTCTATCCTGAGTTTTCCTTGTCATCCCCTTCCAAACGTCGCTCCACCCTCACTTTACGTGAACAATCCCGCTGCGAGCCTCGTTAAAGCAGCTTAGAAGCGGGCGCGCGTCGAGCGCCATTGCATGACGGAGAGCTCCCTGTGTCGGGATTGGACGAGAACGGACGCGGCGGGGCAGGGCCGAACACGATGAGCCCGGCGCAATCGCGGGCCGCTCGCGGCATGCTGGGCTGGTCGGAGGCGGATCTCGCCGCCAAGGTCGGTCTGGCCGAGCAGGACGTGAAGGCCTTCGAGAATGGCACCGGCGATCCGGCATCGGGCCGGATCGAGGCTTTGAGGAGCGTCCTCATGACCGCCGGCATCGTCTTTCACGAAGGCAGCGAGAGCGGGGTCGGCCTACGTGCGACGGGCGGAGACGAAGGGACGCGACTCGGCTCGCTGACCACGGAAAACGATCACTGAGGGTGCGGGTTCATTTCTGAACCTCCTCACGCGCCGCTGCGTCCCATCGCGAGAGCCTTGAGGTCGAAGGTCGGATCGGCGGCCTCGTCCTGGGTCGGCGACAGGCCGCGCGCGATGATCCGGCGGGCGGCCATATGCTCGGCCGCCGAATCCACGGTCTCGATTCCAGTGAGGTACGGACCGCGATAACGGAACACCGCAAAGCCTCCGGCGGTGGCGCGTCGCACCGAAACGTCGCTCGGGGCCGGCAATCCCACCATCTGCAGCTTGTGGCCACCCTGATCGCTCCAGAACCAGGGGACTGCATCGTAGGGGGCGGGGCGACCGGTGATGCGGGTAGCGAGGCAGCGGCCCTGGTCGATGGCGTTCTGGACGGATTCCACGCGCGCCGTACCATGGGCGGCGAAGCGTGTGGGAAACCGGGCGCAATCGCCGATGGCCGAGATCGACGGATCGTCTGTGAGAAGGACGGAATCGACGACGATGCCGTCCTCCACGTGAAGGCCGGCCTCGGCTGCGAGGTCCTGGTTCGGAAGGACACCGATCCCGATCAGGACCAGATCCGCCGGGCAGGTGGTGCCGTCTGCCAGGACAATCGACACGGCCCGACCGGCCCAGCCTTCGATGGCCTGCACGCCGCCGCCGAACAGGAAGCGGATGCCGGCGCTCTCGTGTACCTCTCGGAAGAAGGTGGCGATCGGCTCGGACACCGCCCTCGCCATCGGGCGGTCGGCCGCCTCGACGACGGTGACGGACAGACCGCGCGCGGCGCAGATACTGGCGAATTCGAGCCCGATGAACCCAGCGCCCACGATGGCGACGCTGCGCACTTTGCCGATTGCCGCCCGGATCCGGTCGGCATCCACGATCGAGCGCAGCTGATACACGCCCGCGAGATCCGCCCCGGGCACTGGCAGAGGCCGGTTTCGCGATCCCGTAGCGAGGACTAGGTGATCGTAGCCGAGGTCGCGTCCATCGCCGAGGCGGACTAGGCGGGCCGCCCGGTCGATCGCAACGGCCTCGACCGCGGTCTCGCAGGCGATGCGGTGGTCCGCGTAGAAGCCCGGCGCGCGCAGGAACAGGCCGGCGGCATCCACCTTGCCGGCGAGATAGGCCTTCGAGAGCGGCGGACGCTGATAGGGAAGGCTCGGCTCGTCGCCGATCATCGTCACGAGTCCGCCGTAGCCTGCCTCGCGCAGGGAGGCCGCAGCCTGCAAGCCGGCCTGACCGGCACCGACGACGACGATCCCGGTCTCGCTCACGCCTCGAACTCCGCGGTGACCGAACTGACGGCCGGTGTCAGAGCCAGACGCGGCAGCTTCCGACCGCCTTCCTTCACCGTGTAATCCCAGAACGCCGCCGCCGCCGGCCCGAGCACCTTGTCGGCGCGGCGGACCACGTACCAGTCGCGACGGATCGGCAATCCCTGTACGTCGAGCAGAATCATGCGTCCGCTCTCGACCTCGGCCGCCACCGTATGGCCGGAGATGAGGGCAATGCCGAGCCCGGCCATCACCGCCTGTTTGATGGTTTCGTTCGATCCCGAATCGATCCCGAGCTTCGCGCGCTGGATCATGACGCCAGACATGAACTCTTCGAACACCGTGCGGGTGCCGGACCCTTCCTCGCGCACCAGGAAGGATTCCTCGGCCAGATCCGCCCGGGTGAGGTTGGTCCGCGTGCTGAGGCGGTGGCCTGGTGCCGCGATGATCACCAGCGGGTGCGCGCCGAACATCTCGGCCTCGATGGCGAAGTCCCGCGGCGGACGGCCCATGATGGCGAAGTCGATGTCGTAGTTGCGCAGGGCCTCGACCATGGCGCCGCGATTGCCGACGACGAGGTTGATCTCCACTGCGGGGTAACGGTCGACGAAGCCGGCGATGATCTGGGGCGTGAAGTACTTGGCGGTGGACACCACCCCCATGGCGACCCGCCCGCCGCTGCCGCCCTTGAGGGTCTGGAGCCGGTCGGCGCAGGTCTCCAGTACCGTGTTGATGCTGTCGATCGCCCACAGCATCTCTCGCCCGGCATCGGTGGGCTTCAGGCCCGTGGGGGTCCGGTCGAACAGCAGCAGCCCCGCCTCTTCCTCCAACTGGCGGATGCGCGCGTAGAGCGCCGCCGAGGTGACGTTGAGTTCCTGGGCCGCACGGGTCATCGTTCCGAGGCGGGCGACCGCTGCGACGGCCTGAAGTTGCTTGAGCGAGAGGTTGCGCATTCGGCGTTTTTAGTTTTTTTGGAACCGCCCGCAAGTTTTTTCAGAATTCCTTCTTTGCACGGGGAATGCCCGTCTGGCGCTCTGGTTGAACTCGGCGCTATCGTGCAAAGGGCGGTGCTCCGGCCTTTCGAAGGCCCGGAACCGAGACGGAACATGAGCGGCCGGATGGTCTCCGGCGGGTCTGTGGAAGAGGACGTGAGCCGATGTCGTTGGGGTCTCTGGAAATTGGGTCGCGGCTCGACGCGTACCTCGCCCAGGCGGTCGCCGCCGATCAGGGACTCGCCGACGTTGCGGCGGTCATCGCGGCCTGTGCCGAGGCGGCCGTGGATGTGAGCGAGGTGATCGGTCGCGGCGCACTGGGCGGCGGCGATCTCGCCGCGCAGGGTGAACAGAACAGCGACGGCGACGTGCAGAAGGCCCTCGACGTGCTGGCGCACCAGCGCTTCACCGAGGCCCTGCGCGGCGCACCGGTGGCGGAGGTCGCTTCCGAGGAGGCCGAGGGCATCATGCTCCTCAACGCAGGCGCCCCCCTCGCCGTCGCCATCGATCCTCTGGACGGCTCGTCCAATATCGGCGTGAACATGGCGGTGGGATCGATCTTCGGCATCCGGCCCGTGGGCGCCACGGCGGAGAACCCGCTCGGCTCGTTCACGAGCCCCGGCACCGCTCAGCTCGCCGCCGGCTTCGTCACCTACGGTCCGGCGACCTCCCTCGTACTGACGCTCGGCTTCGGCACGCAGATCTTCACCTTGGACCGGGCCGAGCGCGTGTTCCGTCTCACCAGCCCGCGGATCGAGGTGGTGTCCGCCGCCAAGGAATACGCCATCAACGCCTCCAACGCTCGCCACTGGGATACCCCGGTGAAGGCCTATATCGAGGATTGCCTGGCCGGTTCCGAAGGGCCGCTGGACAAGAACTTCAACATGCGCTGGCTCGGCTCCCTGGTTGCCGACGCGCAGCGGGTCCTCCTCCGTGGCGGCGTGTTCCTCTATCCCGGCGACAACCGGAAGGGCTACGCGCAGGGCCGCCTGCGTCTCCTTTACGAGGCCGCGCCCATCGCGATGCTGATGGAGCAGGCCGGTGCCGCGGCCACTGACGGTGCCAACCGTATCCTCGACATCTCCGCCACCGGCATCCACGAGCGCGTGCCGCTGGTGTTCGGTTCGAGCGAGGACGTGGCCTGCGTCGCCAAATACTACGGTGGCCGCAACGCCGCCGCCGGCCGCTCGCCCCTGTTCGGCCAGCGCGGGCTGATGCGCAGCTGACCGGCGACAGGCTGGAACCGGTCGGGTATCGTTCATGTCGGCGCGTCATCCCATCATCTCGGTCACCGGATCGTCGGGCGCCGGCACGACCTCCGTGCGCAACACGTTCGAGCAAATCTTTCGCCGCGAGGACGTGAGCGCGGTCTACATTGAGGGGGACGCGTTCCACGCCCTCGATCGCAACGCCATGCGCAAGGCCATGGCCGAGGAGCCGACCCTCAGCCACTTCGCGCCCCGCGCCAATCTGCTCCTGGAACTGGAGGAGGTGTTTCGCAGCTACGGCGAATCCGGCCGCGGACGTACGCGCCACTACGTCCACGACGTGGCCGACGCGCAGGCCTATGGCGCCGAGCCGGGCACCTTCACGCCCTGGGAGGATTTCCCGCCGGGCTCAGACCTGCTGTTCTACGAAGGCCTTCATGGCTGCGTCGTCGACGACAACGTCGACATGGCCCGCTACGCCGACCTCAAGATCGGCGTCGTGCCGGTGATCAACCTCGAATGGATCCAGAAGCTGCATCGGGACCGCTCGTTCCGCGGCTATTCCACCGAGGCCGTCACCGACGTGATCCTGCGGCGCATGCCGGATTACGTGCAGACGATCTGCCCGCAATTCACCTGGACGGACATCAACTTCCAGCGCGTGCCCACGGTGGACACCTCCAACCCCTTCATCGCCCGCTGGATTCCCACCGCCGACGAATCGATGGTGGTGATCCGCTTCAAGGACCCGAAGGGCATCGACTTTTCCTACCTGATTTCGATGATCCAGGGCTCCTTCATGAGCCGTGCCAATTCCATCGTAATTCCGGGCGGCAAGCTCGACATCGCGATGCAGCTCATCCTGACCCCGATCATCATGCAGCTCGTGGAGCGCAAGCGCCGGCTCGCCTGAGACGACCCGACGTCCGCGCGACGGCACTTGCCGGACCGACAGAGTGAACGAGATAGCCCGTATGACGACCCGCACGGCCGGCCCCATCATCTCTCCCTCCATCCTCGCGGCGGATTTCGCCGCCCTCGGCGAGGAGGTCCGTGCGGTCTCGGAGGCCGGGGCGGACTGGATCCATCTCGACGTGATGGACGGCCATTTCGTGCCCAACATCACTTTCGGCCCCGACGTGGTGAAGGCGCTCCGGCCGCACAGCGCCAAGGTGTTCGACGTCCACCTGATGATCGCCCCCGCCGACCCGTATCTCGCGGCCTTCGCCGAGGCCGGGGCGGATGCGATCTCGGTCCATGTCGAGGCCGGACCGCATATCCACCGCTCGCTCCAGACCATCCGAGCCCTCGGCAAGCGTGTCGGCATCGCGCTGAATCCTGGCACCCCCGCGAGCGCCATCGAGCCCCTGATCGACATGGTCGATCTCGTCCTGGTGATGACGGTGAATCCCGGCTTCGGCGGCCAGAGCTTCATCCCCTCGACCCTCGAGACCATCGCCCGGATCAAGGCCATGGTCGCCGGCCGTGCCATCGACATCGAGGTGGATGGCGGCATCACCTCGGAGAATGTCGGCCTCGCCGCCGCTGCCGGAGCCAACGCGTTCGTGGCCGGCAGCGCCGTGTTCAAGGGCGGGCCAGCCGGATATGCCGAGCGCATCGCTGCGATCCGGGCGGGCGCCAGCGGCACCGTCGCATGTTGAAGGCGCTGATCTTCGACGTCGATGGGACGCTGGCCGAGACGGAGGACCTGCACCGGCAGGCCTTCAACCGCGCCTTCTCGGAACTCGGGCTCGACTGGCATTGGTCGCCGGAGCTCTATGCCGACCTCCTCACCGTCATGGGCGGCAAGGAGCGGCTCGCCCACTACGTGGCCACCGAGCACGGCGAGCCGGATGCGGAACGCCGCGCCCAGATGAGCGAGATCCACGACCGCAAGACCGGGATCTACGGCGACCTCGTCACGAAGGGAGCGCTCGAACTGCGCCCCGGCATCGCGCGCCTGGTGGGGGAAGCCAAGCGCGCGGGCCTGCTCCTCGCGGTGGCGAGCACCACGAGCCGCCCCAACGTGGACGCGCTCCTCGCCGTCAACTTTCCCGAGGGCAGCCCCTTCGACGTGGTGGCCTGCGGCGACGAGGCGGAGCGGAAGAAACCGCATCCGGACGTGTTCGTCCTGGCCCTGACGCGCCTCGGCGTGGCGCCTGGGGAAGCCATCGCCTTCGAGGATTCGGTAGCAGGCATCCGCTCGGCGCTGGATGCGGGGCTGCCCGTGGTGGCCACGCGAAGCCGCTACACCGGCGGACACAGCCTGGAGGGCGCCTTTTCTGCGGTGTCGGATCTCGGTGACCCGGGGATGCCCCATACCCACCTCTCGGGAATCCCATGGGCAGGGGGCGTCGTCACCCTCGCGGAGCTGGCGGCCTGGCACGGGCAGGCGGGCTGACCCCCTTCGCCGGCCGGGGGAACAGCGTCGCTCCGGCGAGAAGACCGAGGCCGGCGGTGAGGGCGAGGCGCCACCAGGGTCGCCCGGCCCCGTCGTTTCGGGGGGATGTCGCCATGTTCGTATCCGCCGGGATCGGAAAAGCCCTGTCCCGCCAACGCGGCGGGCGCGCTCGCGTTGCCTCCGTGGGCGGACCCGGCCTATAACCCGGCCAAATGCCGCTGCGGCGACGCATGCGTGCCCCTCCGTTCCACCTTCGTATCGATCCAAGGTCACGCCATGGCCGGCCATTCCCAGTTCAAGAACATCATGCACCGCAAGGGCCGCGTCGATGCGGTCCGCTCCAAGATCTTCGGCAAGCTTGCCCGAGAGATCACGGTGGCGGCCAAGCTCGGCATGCCCGACCCGGCGATGAACGCGCGCCTGCGCGCCGCCATCATCGCGGCTCGGGCGGAGAACGTGCCCAAGGACAATATCGAGCGCGCCATCAAGAAGGCCTCGGGCGCCGATGCCGAGAGCTACGACGAGATCCGCTACGAGGGCTACGGCCCGGGCGGCGCCGCCCTCATCGTCGAGGCACAGACGGACAACCGCAACCGTACGGCCTCCGACGTGCGCTCGGCCTTCACCAAGTCCGGCGGCAGCCTCGCCGAGACGGGGGCCGTCTCCTTCATGTTCGACCATGTCGGCGTGGTGGAGTTCGACGCCTCGGTGGCGGATGCCGACACCATGCTGGAAGCCGCCATTGAGGCCGGTGCCGACGACGTGCGCTCCTCCGGGGATGGCCACGAGATCACCTGCGCCCAGGATTCCTACGGCGAGGTCTCAAAGGCGCTCGAGGCCCGGTTCGGTGAGCCGCGCCGCACGGCCCTGGTCTGGAAGGCGCAGAACACCATCGAGGTCGACGACGAGACCGGCGAGAAGCTGATCCGCCTCGTGGAGGTCATCGAGGACCAAGACGACGTCCAGAACGTCTACGTCAACTTCGCCCTCTCCGACACTCTGGTGGCCAAGCTCGAGGGCTGAAGGGCCACCGTTACCCTTCCGCTCGATCCGAGGCTCGCCCGATACGGGTCGATCCGAGTTCGGTCGGGGAAGAGCGATCGTCCATGGCCTCGCCCTCGAACGGAGGCGAGAATTTCCCCTCCCCGCGTGCGGGGCGAGGGGATGCACACGCCTTCGCTTCCGCGCGCGACAGCACCGTTGTGAGGCGTCGCCCCGCCGACCCCCTCGTCAGGTACTGCCTGACCGTGATCGAGGTACCGAGCAGAGATCTGCGATCGGCCGGAAGGACTCTCATGGTGGCGTTTCGCCCGACCGCTACGGAGAAATCGCGGACCGGAACGGGACGTGCGGCGGCAGGCGGAAGTGGTTTGGTTCGTCTTTGATTGGACCGGTATGGAACGACGGCATTCGCATCCATCGCCGATCCAGTGACGATATTGCGCCCGTGTCTCCGCCCAGGTCGTAAATCGAATCAGGTGATGCGGGCAGACGTTGCATTCGTCGCGTCATCCAATAGCTTCAGGCGCGAATGACCGACGAGCACGGCAAAGAAAAGACACCGGCGGTTTTGCCCGACGTTCTTCTGGACTTGAACGAGGTCCCGATCACCGAAGCGTTGGCAGGACGTCCCACCCGCCCTCCCGACTTCGAGGCGGAAGCCCATGTCCTCTCCGAACTGGCGCTGGAACTGACCGTAAGCCCCGGCACCATTCTGCAGCGCCTCGTCGACCTGATCGTCGAGAGGGGGGTCGCCGGATCGGCCGGCATCAGCATCCTGAGATTCACCAACGGAGTGAGCGTTTGTCGATGGGACGCTGTCGCCGGGCTATGGGCTGCGCATCTCGGCGGCATCATGCCATGCGCAGCGAACCCATGCGGCATCGTGGTGACCCGCAACACCCCCCTGCTGTTCTCGCGTCCGCAGACCCACGTCGCCGCCGACGACGTCGAACCTTTCATCCACGAGGCTCTGCTGATCCCTTTCCCGGCCCGAGACGAGCCAGTCGGTACCCTGTGGGTCAGTGCCCACAACGGGGAACGTGCTTTCGATGGTGAGGATCTCAGGCTGCTCACGCGCCTGACGCGCTTTGCCTCCGCCGCCTACGTCATGACCGGGGCCCTCGATGAGGCGCAGGCTGCCAGGGAAGATCTGGAGCGGCGCGTCACCGACCGCACGAAGGCGTTGCGGGAAAGCGAGGAGCACCATGCGTTCCTGCTCCGCCTGAGCGACATTCTCCGGCCGCTCAAGGAACCGGCCGAGATCGCGGAGGCTGCGGCCCGGCAACTCGGCGATCACCTCGATATCAGCCGCACTTGCTACGGTGAGATCAGCGAAGGTCGCTTGACGATTGAGCGCGAGCATAGCCGCGGTGTCTCCTCCATCGTCGGCGAGTATTCCCTGGACGTTTTCGACCCCGAGTTTCTCGCGACCTACCGTGCCGGCGAAGTCGTGGCGGTGTGTGACGTCGAGACGGACGCACGTTTCGGCGCTGCCGCGAAAGCGGAACTCGGGTCACGAAGCATCGCCTCCTTCGCCGATGTCGTCCTGCTCGGGGACGATCAGCGGACGAGCATCCTCTGCGCCCAACACGCGACCCCTCATTCATGGACCGGCGCCGAGCGGTTCCTCATCCGCAGCGTCGGCGAACGTGTGCGGTCGGCCATCGAGCGTGCCCGTGCCGAGGTGGCGCTTCAGGGGAGCGAGGAGCGATTCCGTGCCTTCGTCACGGCCAGTTCGGACGTGATCTATCGGATGAGCCCGGACTGGTCGGAGATGCGTCGCCTCGACGAACCGGGGTTCCTCGCAGACATGGGAAGCCCGAGCCAGGGATGGGTGAACGGCACCATCCTGCCGGAGGATCGCCGCACCATCGACGCGGCCATTGACGGAGCGATCCGTGGCAAGCGGGCCTTCGAGCTGGAGCACCGTGTTCGACGGACCGACGGCAGCGTCGGCTGGACGCAGTCGCGCGCCGTTCCGATCCTGGCCGGCAACGGCGAGATCATCGAGTGGTTCGGCGCGGCCAGCGACGTGACGGCACGGAAAACGGCGGAGGCGGCGTTACGCGAGAGCGAGGAGCGCTATCTCGGTCTCTATAATGCCCTCGACCAGGGTTTTTGCACCATCAAGGTGGCGTTCGACGGCGAGGGCAATCCGACCGACTATCGGTTCGAGGAAGTTAGCCCCGCCTTCGAGGCGCAGACCGGCATCAGGGATGCGGCTGGCCGGTGGATGCGTGACATCACGCCCGGCCTGGATCAGTTCTGGTTCGATGCCTATGGTCGGGTCGCCCTGACGGGAGAACCCACGCGGTTCGAGGCCGGGTCCGAGCTGCTCGGCCGGTGGTGGTCGGTCTATGCCTATCGCATCGGCGATCCGAATGCGCGCACCGTGGCGCTTCTGTTCTCCGACATCACCGAACGCAAGCGTACCGAAGCGGCCTTGCGCGAGAGCGAGGCACGCCTCAGCCAGTTCGGCGAGGCATCTTCCGACGTGCTCTGGATGCGCGACGCCGCGACGTTCCAGTGGATGTATCTCACTCCCGCCTTCGAGACGATCTACGGCCTGGACCGAACGGCGGCCCTCTCCGGCGACAACATGGTGGGATGGGCCGATCTCATCGTGCCGGAGGACCGCGAGCGCGCGGTCGCCAATCTTCAGCGTGTCACGATGGGAGAGCGTGTCAGCGTCGAGTACCGCATCCGGCGGCCGACCAACGATGAGATCCGCTGGCTGCGCGATACCGCCTTCCCGATCCGTGACGCGTCCGGAACGGTGCGCTGGATCGGCGGCGTCGGGAGGGACATCACCGAGGAGAAGGAGAGGGCCGAGCATATGAGCGTGCTCGTCGCCGAGCTGCAGCATCGCACCCGCAACCTCATGGGGATCGTGCGCGCCACGGCTGAAAAGACCCTGCGGAACAGCGTGGATCTGGCGGACTTCAAGGCACGCTACATCGTGCGTCTGGCCGCCCTGTCCCGGGTACAGGGCCTTCTCTCCCGCCTCGCCGAGGGGGGGCGCATCACCTTCGACGAGTTGATCCGCAGCGAGGTCGCCGCCATCGACGGGGAGGGCGCGAGGATCGTTCTGCAGGGGCCGTCCGGCGTGGCTCTGCGCTCGTCGACGTTGCAGACCTTCGCGCTGGCCGTGCACGAACTCGCGACCAACGCGGTCAAGTACGGCGCCCTCGCGCAACCGCAAGCGCGCCTCGAGATCAACTGGCATTTGGAGCATGCCGAACCGGAGCAGGAGCCCTGGCTGCACGTGGACTGGCGCGAGCGCGGCGTCGTCATGCCGAGCCAGACGGGCTCGCAACGGAGTGGGTCGGGCCGCGAGCTGATCGAGCGGGCCTTGCCCTACCAGCTCGGTGCCAGGACAACCTACGTGACGGAAGCCGATGGGGTTCACTGCACCATTGCGCTGCCCGTATCGGGACGCATGATGTCCGGGAAGATGGCCGATGCCTGACGACACGCTCCAGGGACGACGCATCCTCGTCGCGGAGGACGAGTATTTTCTCGCGGACGAGCTGAGCAGCGCGCTGCGGAAGGCAGGAGCCGAGATGCTCGGTCCGGTCGCCTCCGTGCAGGGCGGATTGCGAATCCTGGAACGAAGCACTGCGCCGGACGCCGCAAGCCTGGACGTGAATCTCGGCGGCGAGAACGTCTACCCGCTCGCGGACGCCCTGATCGCACGCGCCGTGCCGTTCGTGTTGACCACCGGATACGACCAGGCCGACGTTCCGGACGCCTATGCTCACATTCGCCGTCTGGAGAAGCCGGTCGAGGTCGCGACGGTGATGAGAGCGCTGGAAGACCTTTTCCGATCCTAATACCAGACCTCGATGAGTCTGACTCATCGAGGTCTGCCCGCGCGACTGCGCGGCGGCGGTCGCCCGTCGGACCTCACTGACCCCGACCTATGGGTCGGGGTCAGTGAGACTTGGTATAAGCAGGTTTCGCGGAAGCGCTCCCCGGTTCTGCGACAAGAACCTGCGACACAGCAAAAAGCTAAGCGGCGTGAAGCGTTGGCGTGCCAACGCGAGCCTGATTGGCGGTCGGAACCTGACGCTTGGTACCGCCGCGACGTATGCCGAAGGTCGGGCTCGGAAGCCAGTGTTGCTGTGGAGCATGTCGGCCGCCGGAAGCCCCCGATCGGCGAGGGAGGGGGCATCCGCGGCCGGCCGTCTGGCCTATGATGGCGCGCCCTAGGCAGTCACCGCGATACAGGCCCCCATGACCCCCATCCGCATCCTCGGCATCGATCCCGGCCTGCGCCGTACCGGCTGGGGGCTGATCTCCGTCGTCGGGGCGAAGCTGACTTACGTCGATTGCGGCGTGGTGACCTCAGACGGGGATCTGCCGCTCGCCCTGCGCCTGCGGGAGTTGCACGAGGGCATCACCCGCGTGGTGTCGGGGTTTTCGCCCGACGAGGTCGCCGTGGAGGAGACCTTCGTCAACAAGGATGCGCAGGCGACCCTGAAGCTCGGGCACGCCCGCGCCATCGCCCTGCTGGTGCCTGCCCTGGCCGGGTTGCCGGTTTCCGAATACGCCGCCAACCTAGTCAAGAAGACCGTCTGCGGCTCCGGGCACGCCGAGAAGGTGCAGATCCAGGCGATGGTGAAGTTCCTGATGCCCAAGGCCGAGTTCAAGACCGCGGACGCGGCGGATGCCCTGGCCATCGCCGTTACCCATGCCAACCATCGGGGGGCGCATGCCCTGAAGAAGCTTCACGCCCCCGTCGCAGGGGTGAGCGGGCTTGCTGCCGCGCGGATCGCGGCGGCCCTGGCGAAGGGTTAGCGGACTGCCTCCCTGCCCCTTGTGGGGAGGGACCGAGGGTGGGGATGGTTCCACCTGCCTCCGTGGAGGGTCACCGAGGCCCCCCCACCTCCAACTCCTTCCCACAAGAGGGAAGGAGGGCTCACTGCGCCTTGAATTCGCCCTCGAGCCGCAGGGACACGTCGTCGCCGATCGCAGGAAGGAAGGCGTTGACGCCGAAATCCGAGCGCTTGATCACGGCCCAGCCGTCGAAGCCAACGGTGTAGCGCTTGTCGATGGGGTTGAGGCCGGCCCGGTTGAAGGTGGCGTCGAAGGCCACGGGCTTCGTCACGCCCTTCAGGGTGAGGCTGCCGGCGACGCGGGCCGTGGTCGGGCTCGTGGGCTCCACCAGGGTGGCGGTGAAGGTGGCGGTGGGAAACTTCTGGGTGTCGAAGAAGTCCGGCCCCTGGAGATGGCGGTTGAGCGCTTCGTTCAGGGCGTTGATGCTCCCCATGCCGATGGTCACGGTGAGCCGGTTCTTGCCCGGATCCTTGGGGTCGAGATCGGCCTGTCCCGAGACGTCGGTGATCTGGCCGTAATAGGTGGAGTAGCCGAGGTGGCTCACCGACCAGGTGATCTTGCCGTGGGCCGCATCGAGCACGTAGCTGCCGGCCCGGACCTGGGTGGGGTCGGTGGTGGGTGCGGCATCCTGGGCCGGGTTCTGGGCCGGTGTCTGAGCATGGGCGGAGGCGGCGGCCATCACCATGACGAGGGCGGCGAGGGGTGTGCGCATCGGGCGGTCACTTTCTCTCGGTGGCGTGTCGGACAGGCGGGCCTGTCCCTGGTAAAGACCCGTCCGTGATGACGGGATGACGCATGATCGGCAAGTTGAAGGGCGTGGTGGATTCCTACGGCGAGGATTTCGTGATCCTCGACGTGCAGGGCGTCGGCTACGTGGTGCATTGCTCCGCCCGCACCCTGCAGCGGATGCCGGAAGCGGGCGAAGCGGCCTCGCTGGCCATCGAGACCCATGTCCGCGAGGACATGATCCGGCTCTACGGCTTCCGGTCGGATGCGGAGCGCGAGTGGTTCCGCCTGCTCCAGACCGTACAGGGGGTGGGCTCGAAGGTGGCGCTCGGCCTGCTCTCGGTGCTGGAGCCGGAGGCCCTCGCCACCGCCATCGCCATCGGGGACAAGACCTCCATCGCCCGCGCGCCGGGCGTCGGCCCGCGTCTCGCCGCCCGCCTCACCGCCGAACTGAAGGACAAGGCGCCGGCTTTCGCGCCCATCGACCCCGCCGTGCTCGCCCTCTCCGGCGCGGTGGAGGACCGTACCGCGCCGCAACCCGCCGCCGATGCGATCTCCGCCCTGGTCAATCTCGGCTACGCCCCGGTCCAGGCCTCCGCCGCCATCGCCGCCGCGATGAAGGGCGCCGGGGAGGGGGCAGAGGCCAAGACCCTGATCCGCCTCGGGCTCCGCGAACTCGCTCGCTGAGCGCGGCGAGCCCGCATCCTTCGCCGGGCGGATCGGCTTTCGTGCTTCCGACGCGTCATGAACTCGGCTATCGACCCGCGCTCCTACCGGGCGGAATCATCACCGCTTCCCCGCCGCCGAGCCGGGCGTGCGGCTCCGGAACGCGGACGGGTCGCTCCGTTCGCGCGGCATCCCCGAGCAGATCGTCGCCGTCTCGGATACCAATGCCTGGGCCTACGGCACCCATCTCATCTCCCTCGACACCTTGGAAATCCGGGTCGCGGAAGCGCGCCGGCACCACCGACGCGCCGGGCGGGTTCCTCCTCCTGATGGCGACCCCGAAGGGCAGGGAAGAGGAGAGCTTCCTCGCCGGCCACGCGTTCCACGTCCTCTGAACCCGCCCTGCTCCAATCGACCCACCTCGTCGCAGGTGCGTCCCCTCGCCTTGCGCATTTGTCCCACGGCAGTTAAGTTGTTGAGAAAGCAGTAGATTTTAAAAGTTCTAAAAAGGCGCGCAAGCAGATGATCGGGGAGGGAAATTTGCCGATGACGCAATTGTCTCGTCCGCGATCGACGCTTCCTGTTTCGTTCAGCGAGCTCCCATGATCGTCTGTTCCTGTAACGTGTTGTCCGACGGTGCCGTCCGCGCTTGCCTGAAGGACGGGCCCGATTGTCCGCGAACCCCGGCGCAGGTCCATGCCTGCCTCGGCTGCAGCCCGAAATGCGGCCGCTGCGCCCGAACGATCCGCTCGATCATGCAGGCGGCCCTGCAGGGCGCCCTGAAAGACGCCGCGGCGGAGGTTGGCCATGCGTGCGGAACGGGTTGCGCAAGCGGCTGTAGTTTGGTTCAATTCCAAACTGCAGGGGAGGGGATCGCCGCCTGAGGGCCTGTGCGAGGCCCCACGCTCCCCTTCGAGCTTGAAGTAGCCGAACGGGAGTGAGTTCTATGAAGGGTGATGCGAAGGTCGTCGAGTACCTCAACAGAGGTCTGCGCAGCGAACTGACGGCCGTGAGCCAGTACTGGCTCCACTTCCGCATGCTGAACGACTGGGGATACATCGACCTCGCCAAGTTCTGGCGCAAGGAATCCATCGAAGAGATGAACCATGCTGACCGGTTCATCGACCGGATCCTGTTCCTCGACGGGTTTCCGAACCTGCAGGAGCTCGATCCGCTGCGGATCGGCCAGAATATCGAAGAGATCATTGCCTCCGATCTTGCGGCCGAGACCGAGGCCCGCGCGCTCTATCTCGAAGCCGCGCAGTATTGCGATTCAATCAACGACCGCGTGTCGAAGATCCTGTTCGAGGAGCTGGCCGCCGACGAGGAGGGCCATATCGATTTCCTCGAGACTCAGCAGACCCTGATCGCTCAGATCGGCCTGGCGCTCTACGCTCAGAAGCATATCGGCGGCTTGGAAGCGATCGCTCCAGAAGCCGGCTGATCCGCTCACAATCCCGCGGCGCTGAGCGCCGCGGGATTGTTTCACGTCTCGAACACACCCCAATACGCTTCGCTCAAGGGGAGCGAGGCCTGGATGGCGGACAGTTCGAGGATCGCGTCCAGTCCCTCGATGAGACGAAAGCCGCTCCAGCTTCCGTCCAGGCGGTCATAGACCTCCATATGTGGTCGGTCCCGCGCCACGAGGACGTAGTGCTGCAGGGCCGGCAGCTGCTGGTAGATCAGCCATTTCTCGAAGCGGTCGCGTGCCTCCGTGCCGGGTGAGAGCACTTCGATCACCACCGTGGGATTGTCCACCGACGTAGCGCCCGATTCGATGCCGCCGCAAACGACGAGGATTTCGGGCAGCATCGCTGCGTCCAGGGGACGGCTCTTCAGGTAGAATGTTTCGGCAAACGTCTGGCAGGACGATCCTTTCGCGCGGAACCCCTGGTGCAGGTGACTCGCGATGTTCTGGACGATGCGTCCGTGCTCCCAGCGGGCTTCGACCATCATTCGCACGACGCGACCGCCGATCAGCTCCCAGCGCTCGTTACGCGGCTTGTCGGCCAGCAACTCCTCGAAATCGTCGAGGGCCATCATCTCGAACTGCTTTGAGGCGTCACTCATCGCGAACCCCTTGCGGCGGTCGCGTGCCGCCGATGGCGCAGTGTAGCGCGCGCGGCGGCGTTGTGCGACATCGGGCGAAACGCCCATCCACCGGAGCAGGCCCCGTGCCGGGCCCCGACCGAGAGCCCGTGTGAGCAAGCTCCCTAGATCGCCGAAATCCCCGACTCTTCATCCGCTACCGGAATCGCTCCTGACGCCGGAGCGGCGCCCGGACGATGTGGAGCAGTCGATCCGTCCGCTCAGCCTTCCCGAATTCATCGGGCAGCGTGCGGCGCGGGCAAACATGCAGATTTTCATCGAATCCGCGAAGAAGACCGGTTCGGCCCTCGACCACGTGCTGTTCGTCGGGCCTCCCGGCCTTGGCAAGACCACCCTGGCGCAGATCGTTGCCCGCGAACTCGGGGTGAATTTCCGCTCCACCTCCGGCCCGGTCATCGCCAAGGCCGGCGACCTCGCGGCGCAGCTCACCAATCTCGAAGAGCGCGACGTGCTTTTCATCGATGAGATCCACCGCCTCAACCCGGCGGTGGAGGAAATCCTCTATCCGGCCATGGAGGATTACCAACTCGACCTCATCATCGGCGAGGGGCCGGCCGCCCGTTCGGTGAAGATCGAGCTGCCGAAATTCACGCTGGTGGGCGCCACCACCCGTGCCGGCTTGCTCACCACGCCGCTTCGCGACCGGTTCGGCATCCCGATCCGCCTCGAATTCTACGATGTCGACGAGCTCGAACTCATCGTCTCCCGCGGCGCGCGCGTGCTCGGCATCGGCATGTCGGCGGAGGGCGCGAACGAGATCGCCAAACGGGCGCGGGGAACGCCCCGCATCGCCGGCCGCCTCCTGCGCCGGGTGCGCGACTTCGCCATCGTGGCCGACGCACCCACCGTCACGCGCGCCATCGCTGACCGGGCGCTCCAGCTCCTCGACGTGGACCCGGCCGGCCTGGACGTCATGGACCGGAAATACCTGACGATGATCGCCACCTCCTTCGGCGGCGGTCCGGTGGGGATCGAGACCATCGCGGCGGCCCTCTCCGAGCCGCGCGACGCCATCGAGGACATCATCGAGCCGTTCCTGATCCAGAAGGGCTTCGTCCAGCGCACCCCGCGCGGGCGCATGCTGACCCCGCACGCCTACAAGCATATGGGCTTTGCCGTGCCCCGGCGCGATCCGGCCTCGCAGTTCGGGCTGTTCGGGTCGGAGGATCCCGATGGCTGAGGCGCTCGGCGGCGGAGGTCTTCTCCCCGCAGTGACCCGCCGAAGCGTGAGCATCCCCTCCTCCCGCATGCAGGAAGCGGGGAATGCTAACGTCGGTTGGAATAGCAGGTTCTACGCAATAGCCCCGGCCGAAACGGGATGGGTGGTGCCAAAGGCAACGTCCGTCCCATGAGCGCCGAACCCCCATCCTCCCCGGTCCGGATCACCCGCCGCACCGTCGTGCTCGGCCTCGGCGCAATGGCGCTCGCGGGCAGCGGCACGGCGGCCTACGGGATCGGTATCGAGCCGATGCGTCTCGCCATCACGCGCTACCGGATCACCCCGATGGCGCCGTGGCCGGCGGGCCTGACGCTGCGGATCGTGGCCGTCTCCGACGTCCATGCCTGCGATCCGTTCATGACGCCTCAGCACATCCGGCGGATCGTCGAGGCGGCCAACGGCCTCGGCGGCGACGTGATCGTGCTGCTCGGCGATTATGTGAGGGGCATGCATCGATTCACTGGCATCGTGGACTCCGCCGATTGGGCGCCCGTCCTCGGGGCTTTGAAGGCTCCCCTCGGAACCTATGCCATCCTCGGCAATCACGATTGGTGGGCCGATCGCGCCGCCTGCGAGCGCGGGCACGGCCCGACCTTCGCCGGGGAGGCCCTGACCCGCGTCGGCATCCGCGTCCTCGAGAACGAGGCCATGCCCCTGCGTGTGAGGGGACACGAAGTCTGGCTCGCCGGGCTCGGCGATCAGCTGAGCTTCCAGGGCACATGGTGGCGCTTCGGTCTCCCCCGGAAGGGAAGCGACGACCTGCCGGCCACCCTCGCCGCTATCCCCGACGGCGCGCCCTCCATCCTTCTCGCCCACGAGCCGGACATCTTCCCTCGGGTGCCCGCCCATGTGGC
Organism: Methylobacterium bullatum; assembly: GCA_902712845.1. Taxonomy (NCBI): domain Bacteria; kingdom Pseudomonadati; phylum Pseudomonadota; class Alphaproteobacteria; order Hyphomicrobiales; family Methylobacteriaceae; genus Methylobacterium; species Methylobacterium bullatum. Next base: position 555,460 of record LR743504.1, on the reverse strand, counting down.
CCTTACTCTCTCGGGCCATACCCATGGCGGACAGGTCCGGTTCCTTGGCTACGCCCCCGTTGTCCCCTCCCGCTATGGGCGGCGCTACGCCTATGGCCATGTGCGCGAGCAGACCGACCTGGTGGTTTCCGGTGGCCTAGGCATGAGCGGCCTGCCGGTGCGCTTCGGCGTTCCGCCAGAGATCGTGGTGGTCGACCTGTCCTCGGAGCCCATGGCATGAACCCGGTTGACGATCGGATCGGCGAGGAGGCTCTGCCCTTCAGGACACAAGCGGTGAGGATCACCCGCCGGACGGTCCTCGCCGGCCTCGGCGGCATGGCCCTCGCGGGAGGTGCGACGGCCGCCTACGGCGTCGGCATCGAGCCCATGCGCCTGTCGGTGACGCGCTACGCCATCACGCCGAAGGGCCACTGGCCCGCCGGGCTGAAGCTGCGCATCGTGGCGCTGGCCGACATCCATGCCTGCGAGCCGTGGATGAGTGCCGCCCGCATCGCCGGCATCGTCGAGACCGCCAATGCGCTCGGCGGCGACCTGACGGTGCTCCTTGGCGACTACGTCACCGGGCAGAACTTCGTCACCCGCTATGTCGAGGCCGCCGAGTGGGCGCCCGAACTCGGCCGCCTCAGGGCGCCGCTGGGCACCTGTGCAATCCTCGGCAATCACGATTGGTGGGAGGACCGTTCAGCGCAGGCACGAGGGGCGGGGCCGACCATCGCCGGGCAGGCCCTGACGCGCGCCGGCATCCGCGTCCTCGACAACGAGGCGATCCGTTTGGAAAAGGACGGGCGCGCGTTCTGGCTCGCGGGACTCGGCGACCAGCTCGCCCTGCTGCCGGGCGCCAAGCGCCACGGCCATGCCCGCATCGGGGTCGACGATCTCGACAAGACGCTCGCTGCCGTACCTCAGGGTGCGCCGACGATCCTCCTCGCGCATGAGCCGGACATCTTCCCGCAAGTGCCGGCCCATGTGGCGCTGACCCTGTCCGGCCATACCCATGGCGGGCAGGTTCGGTTGTTCGGCTATTCTCCCGTGGTTCCGTCGCGCTACGCCAACCGTTACGCCTACGGCTATGTCCGCGAGCAGGCGGATCTCGTCGTCTCCGGCGGCCTCGGCAACAGCATCGCGCCGGTTCGCTTCGGCGTTCCCCCCGAGATCGTCGTGGTCGACCTATCCTCGGAAGCCATCGCATGACCTCTCATCGCATCGACATCCGCGTCTATTACGAGGACACCGATTTCTCGGGTTTCGTCTATCACGCCAATTACTTGCGCTATATGGAGCGCGGCCGCACCGAGCTGCTTCGCGCCCTCGCCATGGAGCAGGTCGACTTGGCGCGCGATGCCGGGCTGATCTTCGTGGTGCGTCGCATGGTGCTCGACTTCCTGAAGCCGGCGCGGATGGACGACATGCTCGCCATCATGACCACCGTCGTCGAACTGCGCGGCGCTTCGATGCCGATGATCCAGGAAGTGCGGCGCGGCGACGAGGTCCTGCTCAAGGCCGAGGTCACCGTGGCGGCGGTGCGGGATGGCCGCGCCGTTCGTCTTCCGGACAGCCTCCGCCGGGCCATGTCGCAGCGTTTCGCGACCCCGTCGCTTTAGGCTCCGGCAGGGCCGGCCCGGCTTTCGGTCGGCCATCGTCGACCGGGGCGACGCGTCGAGCCGGGCGAGACGTCCGGCAGGAGAGAGACCGACACTTCCTCATGGTTCATTAACCTTGACGGCCGAGGAAGGTGCGGCGTGCATTTTGCGATGCACCCCATACTTTCGACAGATTCACCAGCGATCTGGGGAACATACCGCCCGGGTCAGGTGGAGCGCGGGAGTCGACCGCCCGGTCGACCCGGGACGAGGACGAACGCATGAATCCCGCCGATGCCATGCAGGCGCTGCCGCCGCCGGACATGAGCCTGTTCAACCTGTTCTGGCACGCCCACATCGTGGTGAAGCTGGTGATGGTGGGGCTGCTCGGCTGCTCCGTCTGGTGCTGGGCGATCATCGTCGACAAGACGCTGTTGTTCCGCCGCACCAAGACCGAGATGGATGCGTTCGAGGAGGCGTTCTGGTCCGGCCGTTCACTGGAAGAACTCTACCGCTCGTTCAACGACCGCCCCGCCACCAATCTCGGCGCCTTGTTCGTGGCCGCCATGCGTGAATGGAAGCGCTCGTTCGAGGGCTCCGGTCGCCAGATCCAGAGCCTGTCCCAGCGCATCGACAAAGTGCTCGACGTCACCATCCAGCGCGAGGTCGAGCGTCTCGAATCGCGCCTGCTGTTCCTCGCCTCCATCGGCTCGGCCGGCCCCTATGTCGGGCTGTTCGGCACGGTCTGGGGCATCATGACCTCGTTCACGGCCATCGCGGCTTCAAAGAACACGTCCCTGGCGGTGGTGGCCCCCGGCATCGCCGAGGCCCTGTTCGCCACCGCCATCGGGCTGTTCGCGGCCATTCCCGCGGTGCTCGCCTACAACAAGTTGCAGTCGAACGTCTCGAAGGCCCAGTCGCGGCTCGAGGGCTTCGCCGACGAGTTCTCCGCCATCCTCTCGCGTCAGATCGACGAGCGTCTGTCGCTCGCCGCCTGATCCCGACCGACAACAGAGCGAGGCACGATCATGGGCATGGCCCACGGAGCGGCGCAGGGTGGCAGCAGGCGGCGTCGCGCGCGGCGCGGCGGCGCCATCAACGAGATCAACATGACGCCGTTCATCGACGTCGTGCTCGTGCTGCTGATCGTTTTCATGGTGGCTGCGCCGATGATGACGGTGGGCGTGCCCCTCGACCTGCCGCAATCCAAGGCGAGCCCCCTCAATTCGGACAGCACGCCCGTGACCCTGTCGATCCGCCAGACCGGACAGGTCTTCCTCGGCGAGGCCGAGCTCACCGACGACACCATCGTGCCGAAGCTCGTGGAGACCTCCAAATCCGGCTTCGAGGAGCGCGTCTTCGTGCGCGGCGACAAGCGGGTCGATTACGGCCGCGTGGCCCAGGTGATGGCGATCGTGACCGGGGGCGGCTTCAAGAAGGTCGCCCTCGTCACCGAGCCGGACCAGAAGTAACGGGCGCGGCGGATCGTGAAGCTTCCCTCCAAATTCCGGGAACCGGGCGTCTGGGTGTCGAGCGGCGTGCATGTCGCCGTGCTCACCGTGGCGCTGATGTCTGTCGCCGCTCCCGCCCTGCCCGATGCCCAGGAAGGCGTGCCGGTGGAGGTGATGACCGAGCAGCAATTCTCGGAACTGACCAAGGGCGAGAAGAACGCCGACAAGCCGATGCCCGACGCCAAGCCCCGCGCCGACAAGGTCGCCGAGAAGGTCGAGGAGCGCGAGCCCGAGAATGCCAAGGTCGACGCGCCCGCGCCCCCGAAACGCCCGGCCGACATGAAGGTCGCCAGCGCCGAGGAGATGCCCCTGCGCATGCCCGACCACGATTCCGAGAAGGAGGCGGCGGAGGCCGCCGCCAAGGCCGAAGCGGCAAAGCTCGCCAAGGAAGCTGCCAAAGCCGAGGCCGCGAAAGCGGCGGAAGCCAAGGCTGCAGCGGAAGCCAAGGCGGAGGCTAAGGCCGCTGCCAAGGCTGAGGCTGCCAAGGCGGAAGCGGCCAAGGCTGAAGCCAAGGCCGAGGCGGTGAAGGCCGCCAAGGTCGAGGCCGAGAAGCGCGAGAAGCTGGCAGAACTCATCGAGCGCCAGGAAGCCGAGGCCATCGCCAAGGCGGAAGCCGCCAAGGCCGAGAAGGCCAAGGCCCTGGCGGACGCCAAGGCCCAGGCCGAGGCCAAGGCTGTCGCGGAGGCGAAGGCGCGGGCCGATGCGAAAGCCAAGGCGGAAGCCCTCGCCAAAGCGGAAAAGGCCGAGGCGGAGGCCGAAGCCAAAGCCAAAGCCGAAGCGAAGGCGAAAGCCGAGGCCGAGCGTCAGCAGGCGGCCGCGGAGGCCAAGGCTGCGGCGGATGCCAAGGCCCAGGCCGAGGCGAAGGCCAAAGCGGATGCCGCCGCGAAGGCCAAGGCGAAGGCGATGGCGGATGCCCGCGCCAAGGCCGATGCGGAGGCCAAGGCGAAGAAGCAGGCCGAACTCGCCGACAAGTTCAATTCCGGCGACATCAAGCAGCTGCTCGCCTCGCGGGCGCCTTCGCAATCCACCGGGGCCACCGGCCACGAGGTCCAGCGCACGGCCTCGCTGGGAGCCGCCAGCGGCACCTCGCAGCGCCTCTCGCCCTCGATGCGCGATTCGCTGATCGGGATGCTGACCCAGCAGATCGAGCGCTGCTACTCGGCCCCCCCCGGCGCGTCGCAGGGTGTGGTGCTGCCGATGCTCGACATCCGCCTCTCGGCCAACGGTTCGCTCAGCACCGAGCCGCGGATCATGCGCGGCGGCGCCAATGCCGTGGACCGCTCCCTCGCCGAGGCCGCGCTCCGTGCGGTGAAGCGCTGCGCGCCCTACAAGATCCCGCCCCAGTTCGCGCCGTACTATGACGACTGGAAGGCGATCAACGCGGAATTCGAGTTCTCGCGGGTGTAATGCGAGACGCCTATAACCTCGGACCGGTCCAACCCATTCCCCTCATCCTGAGGTGCCGAAGTGTCAGCGAAGGCCTCGAAGGAGCCCTCCAGTACTCTCGCGCTCACTGGAGGGCTCCTTCGAGGCCCGCTAAGGCGGGCACCTCAGGATGAGGACGAGGAGGGGACGGATCGAACATTCGGATCGGGCCTGTTCCTCGAACGATCGACGCCCCGAATTCCTGCTCCATCTCTCGGAATCTCTTCATGACCGACACCCTCCACCAGCGGCTCGCTTCGCCCCTGGCGTCGCTCCTCGCGGTCCTTGCCCTCGTTCTCGCCTTCGCGGCACCTGCACAAGCGCAGTTGAACCTGCGGATCGGCGGCGGCTCGTTCCAGCCGATGCCCATCGCCGTGGCCGATTTCTCCGGCGATCCGAGCCTCGGCCTGCTGGTGTCCAGCGTGGTGACCAACAATCTGCGCCGGTCCGGTTACTTCGTGCCCCTGGAGAAGGGGAAGTTCCCTGAGAATCCCGGCTTCGATGCGGTGCCGGGCTTCGACAAGTGGCGTGCCGCCGGCGCCCAGGCCCTCATCACCGGCCGGGTCGGGCGTGATCCTTCGGGCAAGCTCAAGGTCGAGTTCCGGCTCTGGGACGTCACCTCCGGCCAGCAGCTTACCGGTCAGCAATACGGCGCAGACGTCGCCAATGCGCGCCGCACCGGGCACCTCATCTCGGACGTGGTCTACACCAAGATCACCGGTCTCGGCGGCTGGTTCGACAGCCGCATCGCCTTCGTCGACGAATCGGGATCGAAGGAGAATCGCCGCAAGCGCCTGATGGTGATGGACCAGGACGGCGCCAATGTCCGTGCGTTGACCAACGGCGAATCCGCCGTGGTGGCCCCGCGCTACTCGCCGGCAACGCAGGACATCGCCTTCATGACCCAGGCGAGCGGCCAGCAGCCGCGCGTCCAGGTGATCAATCTGGAAACCGGCGCCCGGCAGGCCATCGGCCGGATGGATTCGATGAGCACTAGCCCGCGCTTCTCGCCGGACGGTCACCACCTCGTCATGAGCGTGCAGCAGGGGGGCAACGCCGACATCGTCAAGATGGATCTCGGCTCGAAGGCGCAGACGCCGATCACCAACGGCAACGCCATCGACACCTCGCCGACCTATTCTCCCGACGGCAGCAAGATCGTGTTCGAATCCGATCGCGGCGGCTCGCAGCAGATCTATGTGATGGGGGCCGACGGATCGAACCCGACCCGAATCTCCTTCGGTGAGGGCTCCGCCTCGCAGCCGGCCTGGTCGCCCAAGGGGGACCTCATCGCCTTCACCCGCCAGCGCAAGGGCGGTTTCGCCATCTGCGTGATGAAGCCGGACGGTTCGGGCGAGCGTGTGCTCACGGAAGGCTTCCACAACGAAGGGCCGACCTTCGCACCGAACGGCCAGTACGTGCTGTTCTTCCGCGATCCGGGCGGCCAGGGCGGCGGCAAGCTGTACATGGTCGACATCACCGGCAAGGTGGAACAGCCGGTCCCGACGCCGTCCTACGCCTCCGACCCCACTTGGTCGCCGCTGCTCGCGGGGAAGTAGGGGCTACCAGTCGGGTTCGAGGCGAGACGGACCGGAGCCCGTATCCCGTCTTGCCTCGGTCAGAAGAGCCGACTGTTTGCGCAGGGCGTGCGGCAGTGCGGCCAGAGCCGGATCGTCGAAGCGCAGATGCGGTAGGCGGCTCGTCACGAGGGACGCGACGAGGTGGGCCTGAGCCCGGTCGCGTTCGCGCTTAAGTGGATCACGGTCCTGGCGTCCAGCGAGCCAGAGCTTGTGCAGGGCGAAGGCGCGCGGGTCTGGGACGATCATCGTGAGCGGATATCCGCGGGCATCGATGACCGTGGCCGTCGCTTTGGGGCTGTTGACGAGCCAGGCCAGCCCCTCGATCTCGACGGCTTCCAAGTCCGTTGCCTCCGCGCCGATCCGGCTCCGTCCCCTCTTGCCCAGGAGGTCTTTCGGTGCGGGCGTGATCAGGTCGACCATGTAGCCGTCGCGGTTGATGGCGCGGAAACCGCCCTGTCCCATGACTTCGAAGGAATGGTCGACCCTGCGCAGGAGCCCCGCCACGCCCGTGAGTGACACCTCCGGGGCCATCAACCGGAGGGAGCGGCGTGCGTCGAACAGCAGGTCGACATCGGCCGTTGCGAGGTGTGCTCCGGCGATCTGGACGCCAGCGAAGCGCTCATAGACGAACAGGGCATTCGTCCCCACCACCTCGATACCTGAGCCGATCAGGTTCGCCCTGCCCAAGGCACGCAGGATGCGGGCTGCGATAAGGGGCAGACGCCCGAGGTTGAGGGCTCGATTGACCGGGGCCATGGCGTCGAGACGTGCGGCAAGACCGGCCATCCTTTCCTGCAGTCGCGTGCGGCCATCATGAAACTGAAGGGCGATCGCCTCCGTCTCCGCTCCGCGCGGCCCCAGGGATTTCCATGCATCGCGTCGCTTGCGGTAGAGATAGTCCCGTCCGCCCACCGTCTTCCACGACATCGAGCCTGAGAACCGCCGGTCCAACTCTCCCTGCGTCATCGCGTATCCGGAGAAGACCTGCTCGACATCGATGGTCTGGCGTGCCTGATCCCCGCTTAAATCTCTGAAAAGCATGAGATTATCCCTCAAGCGTCCGATTTCGGTCTTCAGAGGGATAATGCGCCGATGGCGTTGGAGAAGCCATTGGTTCGAATGCGTTTATTCATTTCGTGACAAACATTCGTCCAGCAAGGAATCATCGCTCACGCTCCGTTGCATCTTGCCTTTCATCATTCCGCCGGCAGCAATCGGTCCCGCGCCTTGAGCGCCGGGAACAGGCGGGCCCACAGCACCGCCACGAGGACCGTCGCGAGCCCGCCCGCCACGACGGCGGGCACCGCGCCGACGACGGCGGCGAGCGTGCCGGATTCGAACTCGCCGAGTTCGTTGGAGGCGCCGATGAACACCGTGTTCACCGCCGAGACCCGTCCGCGCATGGAATCGGGCGTCTCGCCCTGAACGAAGGTCTGCCGCACGTAGACGCTGATCATGTCGGCCGCCCCCGTGACGAACAGGCAGGCCATCGAGAGCGGCAGCGAAGTGGACAAGCCGAACGCCGTGATCGCGAGGCCGAAGACGGCCACCGCCTGGAGCATCCTCTTGCCGGCATGGCGTTCGAGGGGGCGATAGGCGAGGAGGATGGCGGTGACCACCGCACCGGCCGCGGGCATGCTGCGCAGGGCGCCGAGCCCGAGGGGGCCGACATGGAGGATCTCGGCGGCGAAGATCGGCAGCAGGGCGGTGGCGCCTCCCAACAGCACGGCGACGAGATCGAGGCTGATGGCGCCGAGCACCACTGGCTGCGAGCGGATGTAGGACAGGCCGGCCGAGAGGGTGGCCCAGGTGACGGGCGGGCGCTCCGTCACGGCGGCGGGGCGAAAGCGGATCGCGACCACGAGGGCGCTCGCCAGGGCGAAGCTCGCCGCCGCCGCCCCGAACACCGCCGCAGGGCCAAGCATGTAGAGAAACCCACCAGCGGCCGGGCCGAGGATCGACGCGCTCTGCCAGAGCGAGGCGTTCCAGGCGATGGCCGATCCGAACAGGGGACGCGGCACCAGGGTCGGAAGGAGTGCCTGGAGCGCCGGGTTGGCGAAGGCGCGGGAGGTCCCGATGACGACGACGAGGGCGTAGATGGGCCAGATCGAACCGGTGCCGGACAAGGCGATGGCGACAAGGCCGAGATCGGCCGCGGCCAGGGTCGCATAGGCGATCGCCGTCACCAGACGCCGGTCGTAGGTGTCGGCCACATGCCCGGTGATCAGGGCGGAGAGCATCGCCGGGAGGAAGCTCGCCAAACCCACGAGACCGAGGGCGAGGGCCGAGCGGGTCAGATCGTAAACGAACCATCCCACCGCCACGGCCTGCATCTGGTAGGCGAGGCCGGTGAGGAACCGCGCGGCGCCGTACAGTCGGAAATCGCCGTTGCGGAAGACCGACCAGCGGGGCGCGGCGGATGCTGTCATGAGGGATGGGCCAAGGGCGTGGAGGGAGAGCCGCACCACATCGTTTCTTCACGGCCGAGGGTGCGACAATGATGCCGCATCTATGCCGCATGCGAAGTGCTGCCTTGTCGAATTGCTAAACTATCGGCCGAATAATTGCTGGTCGGGACGGAGCGTCATCGGGTTGTGCCAGCATGAACCAAACTAGCCTTGGGCTGAACCCGGAAGGCCAAGCTCAGCATCCGGCTGACGTTCAAAATATCGTGGCTTCGTCTTCACGCGGCTCGATCCGTGCGTTCCAGAGGAGCGACATTCCACAAGTCTGCCGTCTGTTTTCGGAGACCTTTCGCCTCGGCAGGAGCTATCAGGCGGCCAAGCTCGCGGCCTGCCTGGAAGCGACCTATTTCGATTCGCCCGGCTATACCGAGGGCACCGGCTCCATCGTCCATCTGGATCGGAACGGGGCCGTGAACGGTTTCATGGGCGTCATCGCCATGACCATGGTCATCGGGGAACGGACCCTGCGCGCCGGCATCCTCAGCGCCTACATGGCCGCCGATCCCGACAACAACCCCGGTATCGGTGTCAGCCTCATCCGGGGCGTCACCGCCCGCGATTTCGACCTCCTCTTCACCGACACCGCCAATCGGACGTCCCTCGATATCGCCCGTGCCACCCGCTTCGTGATCCTGCCGGCGCAAAGCCTCGAATGGGTCAAGATCCACCGGCCCGCGGGGACGGCGGCGTATTTCCTCGGCAAGCGCCTGCCCCGGCTCGCGCGTTGGATCGGCCCGCTCTCGCGCGCGGCGGATAGCGTGCTCCAGCGATTCCTGCCCTCCGGCTTCCCACGCCTCGACGGTATCGTCTCGCGCGCCATCGCCGCCGCCGATTTCGCGGAGGCTGCCCGTCCCTTCCTCGCTCACTACGATCTAAAGCCAGACCCGGCCGAACTCGGCTGGTTCGTCGAACAGGCCGGTCTCCAGACCAAGTATGGCCCCCTCCAGATCCGCGAGGTGGTGGACCGGACCGGCCGCCGGATCGGGTTGTATCTCCTCTACGCCCGCCGGGACGGCGTCGCCTACGCGCTTCAGATATTGGCCCTTCCCAACCGCGAGGAACTCGTCGTCGGCCAGATGTTCGTCGATGCGGCTGAATTCGGGGCCGTGGCCGTGCGCGGGGCGACTTCACCCGACCTGATGAAGGGGCTCTTTCGCCAGAAGGGGCTCTTCTATCATCACGTCATGGGAACGATCGCCTGGACGCGCGATCCGGAGGTGGCGGCCACGCTTCGCGGCGGCAACGTATTTCTCGGCGGTATCGCCGGCGAGACCTGGGCCCGGATCGTCACCGAGGATTTCTCGTGACCGAGAGGCGTCGCTACGAGGCGTATTTCACCGTGCAGCCATAGGGCTTCGCGGTTCTCACGCTCACCGCTTTGCCGGCGGCGATCTCGGTGAGGGCGAGGTCCACGTAATTCTTCGCGGACTTGAGGTCGTCGAGATTGGCGGAAGGCTTGTCGTCGATGCCGCCCTGATAAAGCAGGGTGCCGTCACCCGAGACGATGAACATGTGAGGCGTCGTTTTGGCGTCGTAGGCGCGGCCGATCGTGCCGGCGGGGTCGAGGATCACGGCGGTAGGGGAGGCGCCCCGGGTCTGGGTCAGGCGGTTGGCGGCCTGTCCGTCCACCGCGCCCTGCTCGCCGGGGGCGGAGGAGATGACCGACAGCCAGACGATGCCGGCCTCGGTCCACTTCTTCTGCAGGGCCTGCATCGCCTGTCCGCCGTAATGCTTCATCACGAAGGGGCAATCGTGGTTGGTCCATTCGAGGACAACCGTCTTGCCCCTGTAATCCTCCAGCCGGACGGTGCGGCCATCGGCATCCGTACCGGTGAAGAGCGGAGCGGGCTTGCCCACCTGCGGCCCCGCCGCCATCGCCTCGCCGATGGGCAAGAGCCCGACGAATCCGGCGGCGAGCGCGGTTGCGAGAATCGTCCGGCGGGGCAGGGCCATGGCTCTCACCTTTTCGTGGTCTCGAGGGTGGCGCGCCGGTCGGCGGCATTCGCCGGGATCTTGGAAAGCTCGTCGAGGATGATACCCGACGTGAGGATCTGCGGCAGCACGATGGGCTCCCCCGTGCCGGTATAGAGCAGGTAGAGCGGCACGCCGCTGCGGCCATGCTTTTCCAGTAGGGCGGTGATCTCTGGGTTCTGGTTGGTCCAGTCACCCTTGAGATAGGTCACGTCCCGCGCCTTGAACGCGGCCTCCACGCTCTGCGTGCGGAGCGCCGTGCGTTCGTTGACCTGACAGGTGATGCACCACGCCGCCGTCATGTTGACGAAGACCGGCTTGCCCTCGGCCACGAGGGAATCGAGGCGGGCCTGGGTGAACGGGGTGATGCCCTCGGCGGTCGCATTCCTCATATCCGCCGAGGCCCGATCCTGGTCGAGGCCGAAGGTCAGCGCGAGGGTCGCCGCCAGGGCCGCGACGGCGGTCAGGCGGGCGAGCCCGGCGCCGATGCCGCCCGCGTGGCGGGCCCGCTCCCAGGCCCAGGCGGCGAGACCCATGAGGACGAGGCCGATCAGCGCGGCCAGGAGGCCGGCCGAGCCGACCTGCTGCGACAGCACCCAGACGAGCCAGGCCACGGTGGCGTAGATCGGGAAGGCGAGCGCCCCCTTCAGCGTCTCCATCCAGGCGCCCGGGCGCGGCAAGCGCCGTACCGCCGCCGGCCATGTGGTGAGGATGAGGAAGGGCAAAGCGAGGCCAAGGCCGAGGCTGGCGAAGACCGTGAGGCTCACCAGGGGGGCCTGCGTCAACGCGAACCCCACCGCCGAGCCCATGAACGGGGCGGTGCAGGGGGTCGCCACCACGGTGGCGAGGATGCCGGTGAAGAACGAGCCTTCGAGCCCCGCCCGCCGGGTCAGCCCATCGCCGAGTCCGGCAATTCCCCCGCCCAGATGGACCACGCCGGAAAGGCTGAGGCCCATGGCGAAGAGCAGATAGGCGAGGCCCGCCACCACGAGGGGCGATTGGAGCTGGAAGCCCCAGCCGATCCCGGCGCCCGCGCCCTTGAGGGCGATGAGCAGCCCCGCCAGGGAGAGGAAGGCGGCGAGGACGCCGGCAGTGTAGGCGAGGCCGTGCAGGCGCACGCGGGCGGCCGGCTCGCCCGAATGCTTGACGAGGCTCAGCACCTTGATCGACAGAACGGGGAAGACGCAGGGCATCAGGTTGAGGAGGAGCCCGCCGAGGAAGGCGAGGCCGGCCGCGCTCCACAGGGTCAGGCTCTCCTCCGGCGACGTGTTTCGCGACGCGGAGTCCGATGCCGTGGGAATCACCCCGGCGGGAGCGGCGGCCGGCGCGTCGCCGATGGCATAGGAGCGCTGGACCGTGCCGTTGGCGGTCTGCTCGTCGAAGGTAAGGACGCCGGGAAGCGCCGTGGGGGCGGGCTCGCCGGGTGTCGCCCGCGCGAGGCTCAAACTGAAGCCCTTGTCGTCGATGGTCAGGGTCTGCGGGGCGGCGTTCTCGATCGCCGTTTCAGAATAGGGGAAGAAGGCCGGTTGGCGGATCGCGTCAGGTTTCAGGCCGGGCGCGTCGGCGGTGAGGACCAGCCTGTCGCCCTCGCTCGTGAGTTTCACCGGCCAGGGCGAGGGAACGGGGAGGGCCGCGCGGGCATCTTCGAACAGCAGGATATTGGTGGCCGAGCTACCGGTGCTGGTGCCTGGAGCGGCCACCGGCACGCTCAGCTTGAGGTCGGCGGAACCCGGAATGCATTCGCGCTCGCAGACGAGGTAGGTGAGCTTGGCCGTCAGTGTCACGGGCTTGCCGGGCGGCAACACCGCCGGCGGGGTCACCTCGGCCAGCAGAACCGTCTCGCCCTCGAAACCGAAATTCACCAGATGCGCCACCGGGATGCGGCTCGGCGTCGGCCACTGGATCGGGCCCGCGGTGAAGCCCTGGGGCAGCGACCACGCGACCTCAGGCGACAGGCCGGAATCGCCCGGATTGCGCCAGTACACGTGCCAGAGCGGACGCATCACCATGCGGATACCGATGGTGAAGGGTTCCCCGGCCCGGATCGCCCCCGGCTCGGCCACGAGGTTCGCCTTGACGAGATCGGCCGGCGGCTTGAGCCCCTGCGCCGAGGCACCCGTGGCACCGATCAGCGCGAGGAGCAGGAGGGCGAGGGGCCGGATCATCGAAACCTTGAGGCGGAGGGGCGGGGCACCGGACATGACACCCTGACGCCTAGATATGGCCGTTTGGTGCCGGGGTAAAACCGGTGGCACGCGATTGCCCGCGACGGAATCGCCGCGATGGGGCGCCTCACGCCAGCCGGCGATGTTCACAGGAAGCGTCGGGGGTCGAAGGGCGCGAGGGGGATTTCCGGTGTCGCGCCGCCGACGAGCTGGGCCACGAGTCGCCCGGTCCGCGCCGAACCGACGAGGCCCACATGGCCATGGCCGAAGGCGTAGACGACATCCGTGGTCTTGCGCGCCGGGCCGATACAGGGCCGCCCATCCGGCATGCTCGGGCGATGGCCGAGCCAGACTTTCAGGCGGTCGGCCGGTATCGGGTTCGGCAATCCGGGAAACATCGAGATCATGTGATCGCGCAGGATCTCGGCGCGCTTCCAGTTCGGGGCCGCCGCCAGACCGGCGAACTCCACCTGACCGGCCGCACGCAGGCCGCCATTCATGAAGTTCACGATCATCTTGGCGTCCGAGGCCATGACCGGGGTGCGCGGCCCCGCCTCTGCGCCCTCCACCATGACGTGGTAGCCGCGCTCGCTCTCCAGAGGCAGCGGATCGCCGAGGGACGCGGCGAGGGGCTTCGATCGGGCGCCGGCCGCGACGACGGCGCGGTCGCAGGGGATTTCGCCTTGTTCCGTCGTCACGGCGGCGAGGCGTCCGCCTTCCAGTCGGAATCCCGTCGCGCGGGTGGCGACCAGGGTGGCGCCGCGCGCCTGTGCCAGTTCGGACAGGGCGGCGACGTAGCCGCCGGGATCGCGGCAATGGCCGGCCTCCTCGACCACGAGGCCGAACGTGTAGCGCCGATGCAAGCTCGGCTCCCGCTGCCGCAACTCATCGGCCGAGAGTTCGAGCCACGTGACGCCGACCTTGCGCCTGATTGCCCAGGACCGCGCTTCGCGCTCGAAGGCCGCCCGGTCGGGATAGACGTGCAGCACGCCACGCCGCTCGACGAGCTGCGCGACGCCCGCCTCCTCGGCGAGCGTCGCGTGGAGCTTCGGCGCATCGACGAGGAGTGTCCGCATGGCACGTGCGGTGCGCTCGATCCGGGGCGTGGTGGCGGCGGCGAGGAGGAACCGCGTGAGCCAGGGCATGACCTTCGGCAGGTAGGCCCAGCGGATCGAGAGCGGCCCCAACGGATCGAGAAGGAAGGAGGGCACCCGCTTCCACATGCCGGGTTCGGCTGGCGGGATGACCGAATGCGACGAGAGCCAGCCGGCATTGCCATAGCTCGACGCCTGCTCGCCGCCGGGAGAGCCGGGATCGACCACGGTGACCCGGTGGCCCGCCCGCAGGCATTCGATGGCGCTCACCGTCCCGACCGCGCCGGAGCCGATGACGACCACGTGAAGACCCTTCTGGGTGGTCATCGGTTCTGTTCCCGCGTGGATAAATCGATGAGCCTCGTCATCAAGCGCGGCGCCCGCTCGCCTGCAAAGGCTGCGTTGCTGCCTCGAGCCACGCCCGCGTCTCGCCGTCGAGGTCGGCGCTCAGCGCGTCTCGCACCAACGCGTGATACGAATCGATCCAAGCGATCTCGGCCTCGTCGAGGAGAGACGGGTCGATGAGGCCGGCATCGTAGGGGGCGAGCGTCAGGGTCTCGAAGCCGAGCATCGGCCTCTCACCGCCGGGGATCGTTCGCTCCTCCACGAGGACGAGGTTCTCGATGCGGATGCCGTAGGCGCCGGCCCGGTAATAGCCCGGCTCGTTGGAGAGGATCATGCCGGGTGAAAGGGCGGTGGTGCCGGTCTTGGCGATGCGCTGCGGGCCTTCATGGACGGAGAGGAATGCGCCGACGCCGTGGCCGGTGCCGTGATCGAAATCGAGCCCCGCCTGCCAGAGCGGCGCACGGGCGAAGGAATCGATCTGCGCGCCCGTGGTGCCCTTCGGGAACGTTGCCCGCGCGATGGCGACATGGCCTTTGAGCACCCGTGTGAAGCGGTCGCGCATCTCCTTCGTCGGCGTCCCGATCGCGACGGTACGGGTGATGTCGGTGGTGCCGTCCGCATATTGTGCGCCCGAATCGACGAGGAAGAGTTCGCCCTCGCCGACCGTCCGGTCGGTGTCGCGGGTCACGCGATAATGCACGATGGCGCCGTTGGGGCCGCTGCCCGAGATGGTCGGGAAGGAGATGTCCCGCAACAGGCCGGTCTCGCCGCGAAAATCCTCCAGCGCCTCCACGGCGGCGATCTCGGTGAGGCGACCGCCCGGCGCTTCCCATGACAGCCAGGCGAGGAAGCGGGTGACCGCGATCCCGTCGCGATGATGGGCTGCGCGCGATCCGGCGATCTCGCCCGCGTTCTTCACCGCCTTCATCAGCGTGATCGGATCCGGCCCGGGATCGACCAGGCCCCCTGCCTGTTCCACCAGTGTCGCCAGCGCCGACGCGCCGGTGGCGGAATCGAGCCTGATCCTGGACGCTCCGGCAGCGAGAGCGGCGAGGGCGGTGTCGAAATCCGCCCGCCCGGCGATGTCCACGGAGGGCGAGAGCGCCTCCCGCAGGCCGGGATCGATGGCCGGCGAGGTGAGATACAGGGCGGCACGTCCCGTCCGGGGGACGATGGCATAGCCGAGCGCCAGGGGCGTATGCGCCACGTCTCCGCCGCGAAGGTTGAACGCCCAGGCGAGATTGTGCGGATCGGAGATCACCAGGGCGTCACAGCCGCCGCGCCCCAATGCCTCGCGGATGCGGCGAAGCTTGGCCTCGACGGATTCGCCGGCGAGTTCGAGGGGATGGACCACCACCGCGCCTGCGGGGGCGGCGGGCCTGTCGGCCCAGACCGCATCGACGGGATTCTCGGAAACCGGCGCGATTCGGGCGCCGGCCTTGGCCGCCGCCTTCTCCAGCTTGGCGACGCCTTCGGCGGTATGGAGCCAGGGATCGTAGCCGAGCACGGCGCCCTGCTTCAGGTGCTCGCCGATCCAGGCCTCGACACTGGTCTCTGCGAGTTGGACCGGGGTGAGGATCGTGGTGTCCACCTGGGCCGGGGCCTGGAGCGTGTAGCGCCCGTCCACCACGAGGGCCGCCTCGTCGGCGAGGACGACGGCCGTGCCGGCCGAGCCGGTGAAGCCCGTGAGCCAGGCGAGGCGCTCGGCATTCACGGGCACGTATTCCGACTGATGCTCGTCGGCGCGGGGCACCACTAACCCGTCGATCCCCGCCCGCCGCATCGCCTCCCTCAGGGCGGCGATGCGCGTCGCGCCCTCCCGGTGGCTCGGATCGTCGAAGGTCTGGAAGCGGGCGCGGCTCATGGCGCCGAGAGTTACGCGCCGCCGGACGAGGCGGCAACCGCCCTCAGAGCGGGCGCGGTGCCGCTCCGCCGCGCTTGAGCACCAGCGTCGCCCAGCCCTCGATCAGGCCATGTCGGGCGAGGTGAAAGCCGCGATGGCGATAGGTGGAGAGGACGCCGGGCACGTCGCGTTCGATCAGACCCGAGAGGATGAGCACGCCGTGATCCGCCACCGTCGCGGTGAGAGTCGGCGCGAGGCGCTTCAGGGGCCGGGCGAGAATGTTGGCGAAGACCACGTCGAAGCGCCGGCTCCGGTTCGCGCTCGCATGGCGCACGCCAGGTCCGACATAGAGCCGGACGAGGCCGCCGAGACCGTTCAAACGGGCATTGCCCTTGGCGGTGGAGACCGCCTCGGGGTCGAGGTCACCGGCATGGACCGGCTGGTGCAGGGCTTTCGCCGCCGCGAAGGCGAGGATGCCGGTTCCAGTGCCGACGTCAAGAACATGCGCGGGACGGCCCTGCTTCAGGATGCCGGCCAGCGCCTTGAGGCAGCCCAGCGTCGTGCCGTGGTGGCCTGTGCCGAAGGCGAGGGCCGCCTCGATTTCGATGGCCAGATCGTTGGGCCGCACAGTGTGGCGGTCATGCGCGCCGTGGACGAGGAAGCGTCCCGCGCGGACCGGGTTCAACCCCTCCAGGGAGGCGCGGACCCAATCCTGCTGGTCGATGGTCTCGAACACAGCCGCATCGGCCTGCTCGCCGACCAGGGGGCGGATCAGGTCGCGGACCATCTCCTCGTCCGGTGCGTCGGCGAAATAGGCCTCCAGCCGCCAGGTCTTGCCGTCCTCCGCCTCGAAGGCGGCCACCGCCGTCTCCGTCGGATCGAACATCTCCCCGAGGATGTCGGTCATGGCGCGCGCCGACCGCTCGTCCGTGAGGAGGCGCAGCACATGGGTGGGGCGGTTGGGATGAAGGCCTTCGAGCATGGTGCGGGCTCTAGCATCCGCGGGGATTGCCCGCCACCGTCGCGGAACCGAGTCCGAACCTTCGCGTTTTCCTGCGCTTCTCCTGTCGTCCGTGCGGCGTTCGAGGGTGCGGTGTTGAGTACGAACCAGAAGAAAAACATAACCCGGGCCCCCGTGGCCATCGTCGGCAGGAGGACCACCCGACGCCTCCGTGCGAGCGGAGCCTCGGGGCTGCTCGATTCCGAGCCGAATTTCGAACCGATTCCGGGTTCGATGCTGGTTCTCTTGAGCCGGCTCCATCGCGCCGAGCGCCGGATCAAGCCGGAGGACGAGTCGCCCGTGCCCTGAGCGCATGCCCTCATGGGTGGCTGCGATCCGTGCTATCGACGCTGGCGACCGGCCGATGCGGTTCGCAAGGATTGGCTTGCGGAGAGAGGGATGGCGTCTCCATGATCCAGGCTAGCGGCTTTCGAGGCTCGGGCATGCGCTCCTCCGAGACCGGAATCTGATCCGCCTCTCGTGCTCGATTTCACCCCCGACGAATGGAGCGCCATCGGCCTCAGTCTGAAGGTCGCCTCCGTGGCGACGCTGGCGAGCCTCGTTCCCGGTCTCGGCATCGCCATGCTCCTGGCGCGCGGACGTTTCCCCGGCCGCGCGCTCCTCGACGGCCTGGTTCATCTGCCCCTGATTCTCCCCCCCGTGGTGACGGGTTATCTCCTGCTGCTGTCGTTCGGGCGGCGTGGCATCTTCGGCGCGGCGCTCGCCGAGGTCGGGATCGTGTTCTCGTTCCGCTGGACCGGAGCGGCGCTGGCCTGCGCGATCATGGGGTTTCCGCTCATGGTTCGGGCCATGCGCCTGTCCATCGAGGCGGTGGACCGGCGCCTCGAACAGGCCGCCGCCACCCTCGGAGCGAGGCCGAGCGCGGTCTTCCTCACCGTCACCCTGCCGCTCGCCATGCCCGGCATCCTCGCCGGTTCGGTGCTGGCTTTCGCCAAGGCGATGGGCGAGTTCGGCGCCACCATCACCTTCGTCTCCAACATCCCCGGCGAGACCCAGACGCTGCCCTCCGCGATCTACAGCCTGACTCAGGTGCCCGGCGGGGAGGGGGCCGCGTTGCGCCTCACCCTGATCTCGGTGGCCCTGTCGATGGCGGCCCTCCTCGTCTCGGACCTGCTGGCCCGGCGCCTCGCGCGCCGCCTCGGCACGGGGTGAGGAGGCCCATGTCCGCCACCCGCGACTCCCCGACTCAGGACTCCGTTACCCTCGACATCGACGTGTCGCTCACGCGGGGGAGCTTCAGCCTCGACGTCGCCTTCACCGCCGGCCCCGGCCTGACCGCCCTGTTCGGCCGTTCGGGCTCGGGCAAGACCACGGTGATCGACCTCGTCGCCGGGCTGGCGCGGCCCGATCGGGGCCGCATCGTGGTGTCGGGCGAGACGCTTCTCGACAGGGAGCGGGGGATCGCCGTTCCGGCCCATCGCCGGCGCATCGGGGTGGTGTTCCAGCAGGCGCGGCTGTTGCCGCATCTCAGCGTGCGCCAGAACCTGGGCTACGGCCGGGCCTTCGCGCGGAGCCACAGCGACGGGATCGCCTTCGACGGCGTCGTCGATCTCCTCGGCATCGGTCATCTCCTCGACCGGCGGCCGGCGGGCCTGTCGGGTGGCGAGGCGCAAAGGGTGGCGATCGGCCGGGCCTTGCTCAGCCGGCCCCGGCTCCTGCTCATGGACGAGCCCCTCGCCGCCCTCGACGAGGCCCGCAAGGCCGAGATCCTGCCCTATATCGAGCGCTTGCGCGACGAGGCTGGCTTGCCCATCGTCTATGTCAGCCACGCGGTCTCGGAGGTGGCGCGGCTGGCGCGCACCGTCGTGGTGCTCGAGGCCGGCCGTGTCGCCGCCGTCGGCACGGCCGATACGGTGCTTCGCCGGGCGGACCTTCTTGCCGCGCAAGGGGGCGAGGCCGGCGCGATCCTCGACATGGTCGTGGGCGAGACCGACCCCGAGACCGGCCTGACGCGCCTGAGCGGGCGTGCCGGTCGGCTCTCCGTTCCCCGCCTGACGCGGAGCCCCGGAACGGCGGTGCGCATCCGCGTGCCGGCGCGTGATGTCCTCCTCGCCACGCAGCCGCCGCTGGGTCTGAGCGCGCGCAACCTGCTCCAAGGGCGCATCGTCTCGATCCACGCCCTCGGCGAGGCGGCGTCCATGGTGGAGATCGACTGCAACGGCGTCCTGCTGGCGGCCCGCCTGACCCGCGCCTCGGTGCGCGATCTCGCCCTCGCGCCCGGCCGCGCCGTCTACGCCGTGGTGAAAAGCGTCGCCTTCGATCCCCAGGGCGTCGGCACGACGAGGCCGGACGCGGTGGAGATCTGACTGCGCGCCGGTCCAATCGTTAAAAATCGACTCTTTACCGTAGCGATGTCTTCAGCATCCTCGTGGACAAGGGTGGGCAATGACGGCATCTTAAGAACCGATTCACTGTCAACGTGGTTTCTGGTTGCATGCCACGACCATATGAGGAGCGGCGTGAAATGGCGATCTCACCACTCGGCGCCCTCCCACCGGCACGTCCTTCACCGCCGGTCCAGAGCTCGGTCCAGCCCACTCAACCAGTTACGGCATCGGCGCCCCTGGCTCCGGCGGTCACGGTCGAGATTCGTTCCAGCGACCAGCTTCCCACCGAGCGCCCCGCCGTCGAATCGCCGGAACCGAAGGTGGTGGAGCAAAACACACAGCGAATCCGCATCGACCAGGACACCAAGGCGATCGTCTATCAGGTGGTCGATCCGAGTTCGGGAGACGTGGTCGTGCAGTTGCCCGATGCGCTGGTGCTGAAGGCCCGCGCCTATGCGAATGCCGCCGCCGCGAAGGCCGAGCAACTGGAACAGCCATTCGAGAAGACCGCCTGAATCCGGCGCGAACGGACCAGGTTTGAATGACAAGAGGGCCGAAGCGGCGAGCTTCGGCCCTCTTGTCATGTGAGCCAGGCGAATTGCCTCAGCGGAGGAGCTGCAGCACGCCCTGCTGCGCCTGGTTGGCGAGGGAGAGCGCCGAGATGCCGAGCGACTGGCGGGTGGTGAGCGCCTGGGAATTCGCTGCCTCTTCGTTGAGATCGGCATCGGTGAGGTTCGCCGAGCCGGTATCCAGCACATTGACGAGATTCTTCGTGAAATCCTGACGGTTCTGGACGACCGAGAGGTTCGAGCCGAAGGTGGAGGCCATGGAGCGCAGGTTGTCGGTCGCCTCCGCCAGTTCGTTGGCGTTCCGCTTGACATCGTCGTTGAGGAGGAAGTTGCCGCGATTGGTGTTGTTGGTCGTAGCGGCGGTTGCCGAGGTGCCGTTCAGCGAGGTCAGATCGAGGCCGACCGAGGTGGCGTCCACGCCCTGGACACTCAGGTTGGACGTGTCCTTCTCGTTGAACTGGATGTTGAGCTTGTTCGAGTCGTCGGCGCTGCTGAGGAGGTTGACGCCGTTGAAGCTGGCATCCCGGGCGAGCTGATCGATCTGTGTGAGCAGGGCGTTGTATTGCTCGGCGAGTGCCTTGCGGCTCGAGACGCCGGTGACCACGAGGTCGCCGCTCTGCTGGACGTTCTTGTCGAGATTGGCCCCGTAATAGTTCGCGCCCGCGGCATCTGTCGCACCGGCCGAGAACCCCAGCACTGTCTGATCGGTGGAGGCCTGGAATTCGATGTCCGAGGCCGCGTTGAGCACGAGCTTGGTTCCGGTGGTGTCTTTCGAGAAGATCGAGGAGCCAGCGGCGGTGTTCAGAGTGGCAATGGCGGCATCGATCGTCGAGTTCGTCGCGATGGTCGCGGTCTTTTCTTCGCCGTTGACATAGAAGGTCACAGCCGCCGTGCCGGCCGTGCCGGCGAAGGCCGTCGATGCGGTGCCGCTGGTGTTGATCTGCGTCGCGAGCGCCTGGGAGGTCAGTGACTTGGCCTGATCCACGAGTTTCTGGATCGAGGTGATGCCCTTGTTGGCGGCCTGGATCGTCTGGATGCCGTTCGAGATGCCGTCGAGCAGTCCGCCGAGATCTCCAGAGCGGGAATTCAGCGCCTGCGCGGTGAAGAAGTTCACCGGGTTGTCCAGCGCCGAGGACACCTTCTTGCCGGTGGCGAGACGGTTCTGTGTGATGGCCGTGAGCGCGGACGTGTCCTGCAGTGAGAGCAGATTCTGGCGTGTGGCGGCGGAAAGGGTGACGTCGGTGGCCATTGATCGATCCCTTCTGGACGATTGTAAGCGTTAAGGTTAATCCATCACATTCCGGTTTCATCTTGGTTAACGGAATAAGAAACAAAGACGGCCGGGCTTTCGCCCGGCCGTCTCTTTTCGATGTGCCTCGATTTTGCTGGATCGGATCCGATCAGCGGAGGAGCTGAAGCACGCCCTGCTGCGCCTGGTTGGCGAGCGAAAGAGCCGAGATACCGAGCGACTGACGGGTGGTCAGCGCCTGGGAATTCGCGGCTTCCTCGTTGAGGTCGGCGTCGGTGAGGTTCGCCGCGCCGGTGTCGAGGACGTTGATCAGGTTCTTCGAGAAGTCCTGACGGTTCTGCACCACCGAGAGGTTCGAACCGAAGGTCGAAGACTTCGAACGAAGCGTATCGGTCGCGGCGCTCAGCTCCTTCGCGGTCGCCTTAATGTCGGCGTCGAGAAGGAAGTTTCCGCGGTTTGCCTTGTTGCCGGCGGCAGCCGTTCCCGATTCTCCGTTCAGCGACGTCAGGTCGAGACCGGCGGAGGTCACGTCGACACCCTGGATGTCGATGCTCGACGTACCCTTCTCGTTGAACTGGATGTTCAGCTTGTTGGTGTCGGCATCGCTGCTGAGCAGGTTGACGCCGTTGAAGCTGGCATCCTTGGCGAGCTGATCGATCTGTGTCAGCAGTGCGTTGAACTGCTCCGACAGAGCCTTGCGGGTCTCCACACCGGAGACGACGAGATCGGTCGACACGCCTGCCTTGCCGTTGTTTGCCCCGTAATAGTCGGCAACTGCAGCAGAACCGGCGGCAAAGCCGAGGGCTGTCTGGTCGGTCGTCGCCTCGAACTCGACGTCCGCGGAGGCGTTGAGAACCAGCTTCGTACCGGTGGTATCCTTCGAGAAGATCGACGAACCCGCAGCAGTGTTCAACGTGGCTATAGCCGTGTCGATCGTATCAGTCGTCGCGATGCTGGCGGAGGTCGCCGCGCCGTTGATGTAGAAGCTCACGGTCGCGGCCGAGGCCGGCGCGGCGAATGCCGTCGATGCGGTGCCGGTCGTGGTGATCTGCGTGGCGAGCGCCTGGGAGGTGATCGACTTCGCCTGATCCGTCAGCTTCTGGATCGAGGTGAGGCCGGTATTGGCCGCCTGGATGGTCTGGATGCCATTGGAGATGCCGTCGAGGAGACCGCCGAGATCGCCGGAGCGCGACGACAGAGCCTGCGAGGTGAAGAAGTTGACCGGATTGTCGAGTGCCGTCGAAACCTTCTTGCCGGTGGCGAGACGGTTCTGCGTCAGCGAGGTCAGCGCCGAGGTGTCCTGCAGCGAGAGCAGGTTCTGGCGGGTGGCGGCGGAAAGGGTAACGGAAGAAGCCATGATGTGTGATCCATTCTGATCGTTGCGCCTCCTTTCTGGAGACGGGACCAGTAGCGCCACGGCGTCTTTCCAAGGTCTTAAATCGATCCCTCGGATTCGATCTTGCCGCGTGCGGGCGCCAACATGGTAAAGACTTCGTTCTCCATCGCCGGATCACAGGGCAAGACCCCGGGATCCGGATCCCAAGAGACGGAACGCTGCAAGAGGACTGGCGTCTTGATCCTCTGAAATCATGGGCGCGATCCGGTCACTGAGGACCTTGTCCCCCATCCGTCCCTTCCGATAAGTGCTCTCGGCTTATCGGGGCGATGCTCCAAGGTGAAGGTGACGAGCCATGCCCCTCAAGATCGAGCTGAAACCGGGCGAGCGGCTGATCATCGGCAATGCCGCCATCCGCAATGGCCCGCGCCGGGCGAGCTTCATCATCGAGACGAACACGAAGTTCCTGCGGGAGACGGAGATCATCACCCAGAGTGAGGCGGATACGCCGTGCAAGCAGCTCTACTTCGCCTTGACGGTGATCTATCTGGCCGACGATCCGCGACAGGCCGAGGAGGCTTTCGTCGCTCAGGCCAGTGAACTGATGAAGGCGGTACCGACCACGATCCCGTTCATTCGGGACATCCACGGCTTCATCGAGGCCGGCGAGCACTACAAGGCGCTCAAGCGCGGCCGTGACCTCGTTCACTACGAACAGGCCCTGGCGGAGAGATTGAAGAGTGTCGAGACGCCCCGCTAAGAGTGCCTTACGAAACTCCCGGTCACCGTCGGTTCTAGCTCACGGCACGACGGTGCAGCGGGAGTTTTGTGAGAGACACTAAGCCAACGGAGGCGTCTGCCGATCTCGATGAACGATCTGCGGTTTTCGGGTCAGTTGCAGTCCGGAAACCTGTCGTTCAGGTCCGCAGGCCGGCAGCGAGCTGGTGATTAATGTTGATCAAGGCCGTGAGCTTCTCGGCCTTCGGCTCGATCATCGTATCGATGATGCGCTTGAAGACGAAGGCCGAGAGCTGGGCAATGCTCGACTTGAGCGAATCCGGCAGTGGGCTCTCGGGCGCGGTGGCGGCGCCGCCGATGAGCGTCCAGACCTTCTGGTTGAAGTTCAGCGCCTCGTTCAGTGCAGAGCTCTGGTTCGCCCAATCCGCCTGGATCATCTGGAGCCGGCTCGCCGCCTTGATGAGGACGGCCGCCTCTGCCTCCCTGGGCGTCAACGCAGTCTGCGAGACGCGCGCATAGGCATTGGCTCCATAGGACATCGCAGATCCCTCATCCGGTGCGACCCACCCGAATCGGGCCACAGACACGGAACCGTAGAAGGACGAGGGTTAAAACAAGGTAACGAGACCGCACCGCCCCATTCATGCCGACATGCTGGGAGAGGAAACGGACTGTCGGTGCGGCTCTTCTCGTGCGCCCGGCGGCGACGACATGTCAGCCGGGGAGGGGAGAGAAACGCCCGTGCCCTGCAACGCATCGGTCAGACTTGGCGGTTACGATATGCGCCGACGATATTTCCTTTGGTAGGCCCGGCCGCCTTGCTCAGATGATGAATTTTCTGCTCGGTACGCTCGCCGGAGGGCTCATTGCCGGGGTCGTCACCATCGTCGCCGTCCGACAGCCCGAGGTCCAGGCCCGGCTCGGCCTTCATCCCGTCTCGTCGGCGCTGCTGCTACCGGCGGCTCCGCCGCGCATCGAGCCCCCTTGCAGTCTCGTTCCCGCCCGACCTCAAGGCGATCAGAGCATCGGCCACCCGGACATGCTGTTCTCCAAGCGGCGCTTCTGGTTCGTGGCCCCGTGATGGGGCCGACGATCACAGGCTGCTGAGGAGGAACATCACCATCGTCGTCGCCACGGTGGTCGAGAGGAACCCGCACAGCGCCGCCGCGAAAGACGGGCCGGTCGCCGGCGAGTGTGCGGCGTGGGACGAGAGCAGGGTGAGGTCGCTGTGCTGGGCGGACGCGTTCATGACGAAAGTCTCCCGACGGACAAGCTTTCCGTCGTTCTTGAAGCTGTGACGTGGGGATGGCGGTGCGGCTGTGCGTCGCCGCACCGGACAGGCGCATACAGAGGCATTCCGCAGTAGAGCGGATGCAGGTTTACGTTTGAATTGTCAGGCGGAGAGGGCCTGAAAGCAGTATCCGCGTTCAGTCAACTGGTCAGTCGCAGCGGTTCACCGATTTGGCGGCCCGTAGAGCCCGCGTCTCGCTGCGAAGATCGATGGCAACGATACCGGCACCGCAATCCTCGAAGGCTTCCTTCGCGTCCTCGTATCGATCGCCGACTTCGTCGAGGGTGTCGCAGACCCGGTCACGGTTGCCGAGACGTGCCTCCTCGCGAGCTTGGTATCGCAAGGCCGCGGCCTCCTGGATCTTCCGTTCACCCTTGAGGCAGGAGGGAGCCGCGAGGGTGGGGGCGATCATGCACAGCACGAAGCCAAAAGCGGCGATGGGCGTTGCAGGAGCGAAGCGCATGGGAAAATCCAATTGTGCGTCTCGTTGAAGATGGGCTGTCCGTCCTTCGACATCGGCGACTTGGTCCGGTCAGTACCTCATCAAGTTCAAAGTCAGTGATCGGCCGTCATCGTCGAGTCTGCGGTTCAAACGGCGAACTCACGGCGAAGGTTCCGCAGGTTTCTTGCGCCTGCGAGAGGCCAGGATCTGGTCGAGGCGCACCGGGGCACAGGCATGGACGTCGACCCCGACATCGTATTGCCGTGGGGCCGGCGCGAGCTTGCCGTGGGAATGGCCGTGGAGATTGAGGGCGCCGCGGCCGATGCCGTTCCAGGTCCGGAAGGCGTAATGGCAAAGGACGAGCCGCCGCCCCTCCACGTCGATTTCGGCATAATGGCCCACGGAGGCCCAATCACGGAGGGCGAGCGTGCCCGGACCGTCATTGTTACCGACGATCAGGTGCTTCACGCCGTTGAGGGCGCCGACGATCTCGGCGATGCGCGCGTCGGAGGGGCCGACCGCCACGTCGCCGAGATGCCAGATGGTGTCCTCCGACGCGACCCGCTCGTTCCAGTTGGCGATGAGGCCGGCATCGTGGGCCGCGAGGTCCGGATAGGGACGCCGGTCGATGTTCAGCGCGCGCCTGTCGCCGAAATGCGTATCGCTGGTGAACCAAACCGCCATGCCTCGTCCCGGATCAGCCGCCGGGTCGGAAGCGCATCGGAACGGTCACGGCGAGGCTATTCTGCGTAAAGCCGGGAGGAGCCGACGGCAGCGATCCGCGCACGGCGGCAAGCGCCGCGCCGTCAATGGCGGCGATGCCGCTGCTGCTGGTAAGCCCGGCGCTCAGCACCTGACCCGACCGCGAGACGGTGAAGCGGACCACGGCGGTTCCGCCCGCTGTCCCCGCCGCCGCATTGCTGTTCATGCGGCTCTTGATGGCCGAGGCCAGGGCTCCCTGCCATTGACGCAGGGCGCTCGGATCGTTGCCGGAGGCGGATGAGCCCGTGCTCGCCTGCCGCGCGGAGGAGGCGGAACTGCTCGGCCCGCCCTCCTGAGCGGCGCGCCTGGTGGTCTCGCGCGCAGCCCTCAGCTTGGCTTCCTTGGCCGCCTTCAGTTTCGCTTCGCGAATGGCTTCACGCTTGGCCTCCAGTTCCTCCCGACGCTTCGCCTCGATCTTGGGATCGGGCTTCGGCTTCGGTTTGACGATCTCGACGGGCTTGGGCGGCTTGATCGGCTCGGGCGGCTTGGCCACGACCGGGGGCGGGGGAGCGAGGGGCTCGGCCACCTCGGCGGTGGAGGTCACCACCTGCTCTTCCGGCGGCACCTCCGTGATCGTGTCGGGCGTGACGACGGGCTGAGTCTCTTCGGGTGGGATTTCCGCGGTCTCGGGCGGCGTCACCTCCGCCATGTCGGGCGGCTGCACCTCTTCCACCACGTCCGGCGTCTCGACGGGCATCTGTTCCGCGGGGGGCGGCACCGCCTCCGTCATGGCGGGAGCCGACGGTGCTTCGGCCTCCGTCGATTGCGGCGCCAGATCGATCGTGATCGTATTTTCGCCGGGGGGCGCCTTGGGCGGCTGACCGAACAGCATCATGCCGGCCAGCACCGTCAGGTGCAGGACGAAGGCCACGAGGAAGGCGGCAGCGAGCCCCGTGGGACCTTGCGGTCCGGGTTCACGTGTCGAGACGAGGGCGCTCATCGGGTCTACCGCGGTGCTCCACTCGCGGCGGGGGCCGCCGGAAGCGCTCCGCCCGGGGATTGAGCGATGAGCGACACCTTGGTGAAGCCGGCCTGGCCGACGAGGCCCATCACTTCCATGATCTTGCCGTAGGGCACGTCCTTGTCGCCGCGCACCAGCATGACCTGGGTCGGGTCTTCCGCCGCCAGCGCCTTCAGGCGCGGCATGATCGTTTCGGGCGTCAGCTCGTCCTTGGCCAGGAACGGCTTGCCTTCCTTGTCGATGGAGATCTCCAGGGGCTTCTTCGCCTGAGCGACCTTGGCGGCCGTGGTCTTTGGCAGTTGCACGGGCACGCCCGTCGTCATCAGCGGCGCCGCGACCATGAAGATGATCAGCAGCACCAGCATCACGTCCACCATCGGAGTGACGTTGATCTCTGACATCGGCGCGGAGTCGAGGTCGTCCTCGTCGTCGCCGCCGCCGCTGGCGCGGACCGAACCCATACCCATCGTTCGCCCTCCGGGGCATCGGCGGCCGGCTCGATGGCCCGCCGCATGTCGTCACCGGGCCGCCGCATCCGCGCCGGCCATGGAATGTTCAGAGCGTCGAGAGAACCATGCTACTCGGCGGCGGCGGCGTGCGGCACGCTCTTGCGGTCCCGCGCGAGGCGGTTGCCGAGGGTGCCGATGCTCGCGACGAAGGTGGATTGCACCCGGCCGAGATCGTTGGTCAGCTTGTTGTAGGCCATCACCGCCGGGATCGCGACGATGAGGCCGATGGCCGTGGCGAAGAGGGCCTCGGCGATGCCGGGGGCCACCACGGCGAGCGACGTGTCCTGGCTCTGGGCGATGGACGAGAACGAGTTCATGATGCCCCAGACCGTGCCGAAGAGGCCGATGAAGGGGGCGGTGGAGCCGGAGGTCGCCAGAAGCGGCAGGCCGCTCTGGAGGCGCTTGACCCGTAATGTGAGGGCGGCCCGCATGGCGCGTTCGATACGCTCGCGGCGCTCGGCGCGGGTCTCGGTGGCATCCTGGTCGCGCCAGGCTTCGAGACCGGCCTGAACGATGCCCGCATCGATCCCCGATCCCGTCGCTTCGAGCGAACCGCCGGAGCGGACCAGGGCATCGAAGGCCTTGGCCTGACGCTTGGCGGCGGCGAATCGGACGAGCTTCTCGAACACCACCGTCCAACAGGCGATCGAGGCGACCACCAGCAGGATCATGACGCTTTTGACGATGGGGTCCGCCTGGAGAAACAGGCCGATGAAGGAAAAGTCGTGGGCGGCAGCGGCCGGCGCGGAAGTCGGATCCATGGCGGGCTCCTCGGGGTTCGTTGGGAGGCGATCGCCGAGGGGCGACCGGATCGGCGTTCGGACGGGCCGTCGGCCCGCCCACGGGGTCAGCGCGTGAACGTCGCGCTCGTCTTGCTCTCGGTCTCGATCCGGTCGAGGCAGCTCTCGCGGCTGGCCTCGCCGCCTTCGCAGGCGAGGACGTCGTTGAGGAGGACGCGGCCGATCTTCGGGCAGGCGAGGGCCGGGAAGTCGAACAGCCGAACCATGGTCTTGCGGTCCTGGACGGGGCCGAGTTCGACGGCGAGCCGCTTCTGCGCGACGCCTTCCGTATCGAAGGCGAAGAGATCTAGCTTGAGGGATTTCAGCGCGGTGCCGCGGCTATTGTCCACGAGGAGATAGGTGCGGCAGGCCTCGCCCGCCGGCTCGAGCCGGTTGAGTTCGAGCTTCAGGACGGGAGACTTTGTATCCTGGGCGACGGCGGAGCCGGCCCATCCCAGCGTGAGGGCGGCTGCCATCAAAGCGGCGCCGGCGGCCCGGACGGGAGAAAGAGATGAGAAGTCGATCACGCAGTGCGCCTCTTTCATAACGGTCCGGTTCTCCTCGGTTGCGGCGGTCCCTGGTCGCCTGCGTCGAAACGCCATGGCGAACGGGAAGCGCCGAGACCCCTGGCAGGGCTCGTCTTCGGCGGTTCCTCGGGCAATGAGCGCGACGCTCGCGTTCCGGTGTCGCTCCAGCCTGACCCGTGGCGCCCGGCTTGCGCACCGCCGCATCGTTCGACGTGGCGCGGAGTATCCGAATTGATCCGGTAAGATCAAGCTTTGGGCTGAAAATCAGAGCAGTTCCAAACTGTTACTGCGACGCTCCACCTGGGTGCCTTCGATTTCCTAAATGACCCAAACAAGTTGCCTGATTGCCCCGGCTTCTCGTGCCTCCTCCCGAACAGCAGATATCCTCTCGACCCGATGCGATGGTGTTCCGGGTGAGCCTCTCCCGTTGGGGGGGCGGACGGTGAGAGGAGCCGGTGGTGAGCCGAGCCCTTGATGCCGCTTTTCCACATCTCCATATCGCGATGACCGGCGTGCGACCGCCGGGAGGGGTGCTGCAGCAGGCGGGCTCCGACAGTTCGAAGTGCCTCATTCTATCGACCCTTGGGCTTCGTGAAGGACAAGATCACGTGACGACACGGCCTTCTCCGTTCGGACATCCGTTTCTTCTCGGCTTCGACGAGATCGAGCAGGCCCTCGACCGGGTGTCGAAGGCGGCCAATGACGGGTACCCGCCCTACAACATCGAGCGCGTTCAGCGCTCCGACGACGAACCCGAGCGACTTCGCATCACCCTCGCGGTGGCCGGCTTCACGCGGGACCAGCTCGACGTGATGCTGGAGGAAAACCAGCTCGTGGTGCGGGGCCGCCAGGTCGACGATAAATCGCGCCAGTTCCTACATCGCGGCATCGCCGCCCGCCAGTTCCAGCGCGCCTTCCTTCTCGCCGACGGCATGGAGGTGGTGGGCGCCGACCTGTCGAATGGACTTCTCTCCATCGACCTCACCCGCCCGGAGCCGGAACGGATCGTCCGGAAGATCGCCATCGCATCCCGCGACGACGTCTAGGAGCACGACCTATTCACCCGGTGCCGGCCCGCGAGTAGCGCCGCACTGGACCAAGCTCTGCCTCGAAAGGAGGGCATCATGACCGACTTCAACCCGAACCCGATCACCCCGGCCGATCTCGACCCCGCCGAGTTCAACGCGGCCGACCTCGCGGCCCTCGGCGAAGGGCACATCGCCTATGTCCGGCCGATCCGCTCCGACGAGGTGAAGCGGCTGTTTCCGCAGGCGCCGGACCTGACCCCGGGCATGGACCTGTTCGCCCTGCTCTCGGCCAGCGGCAGCCCGATCCTGCTGGCCGATTCGCGGGACGTGATCGTCGCCAACGCGGTGGCGAACGATCTGCACGCCGTGAGCCTGCACTGAAGGACGATCCCCCTCGCGGCTCAGCCGATCTCCGCCACCGCCGCCAGCAGCCGTGCGAGATCCTGCGGGCGTGACAGGCGGTGGTCGCCATCGGCGATGAGGGTGAGGACGGTGCCGGAAGCCGGCAGCCGTTCCACCGTCGCGAGGGCATGGGTGTAGGGCACGTCCGGATCTCGCATGCCCTGCAGGATATGTACCTGGCAGCCCGGATCGATCGGACCGCCGAGGAGAAGATGCCGGCGCCCGTCCTCGACCAGCGCCATGGTGGTGGGCACCGGCTCCGGCCCGTAGTCGGAGGGCCGCATCCACACGCCCTCCCGCTCCATCGTCGCGCGGATATCGGGTGGAAAACGCTCCCACATCAGGGTCTCGGTGAAGTCGAGGGCGGGAGCGATCAGTACCATGCCGGCCAGGGGGGCATCGCCCCGGAGCGCCCGCGCGCGCGCCGCGAGGCAGGCGATCCAGCCTCCCATCGACGAGCCGACGAGGATGGCCGGCCCCGTCACGGTGGCGTCGAGGACCGCCATGGCGTCTTCAAGCCAGGTCGAGATCGTCGATTCGACGAACTTTCCTTCCGATTCGCCGTGCCCGGTATAGTCGAACCTAACGAGCGCGCGGCCATGGTCACGCGCATGGGCGTCGAGGACCATCGCCTTGGTGGCGCCCATATCGGAGCGGAAGCCCCCGAGCCAGACCAGAGCGGGTCCGTCTCCCGCGCGGGTGCGCACCGCGATGCGACGTGCGGCGTCTCCCTTGCCCACGGTGATGAAGGTTGGGGCCTGGCTGAGTGCTGAGTCCATGCGTAGTCCTTTTTATCCGGTAAAACCGACATTTGACTGTGATGCAGTCGCATTTCGTTTACCGAGCCGTAAAGCGTGCCCCCGATGCTGGAGACCATGATCGAGACACGAGACGAGTCCCGTCGCCCCTTCGAAGACCATCTTCCGTCGATCCGGCCGTCTCCGGAAGGATGGGCTCGATGAGCGGCGAGGAGAGATTCGGGGCCGGATTCCCCAGCGAGGCGCAACCTCTGGCGGGCGCCACGGTGCTGCAGATCATTCCGGCCCTCGACGCCGGTGGAGCCGAGCGCACCACCGTGGATGTGGCCGCGGCCCTCGCCTCCGCGGGCGCACGGGCACTCGTGGCGACGGAAGGCGGACGCCTGGTCGGCGAGATGCAGGCCAAGGGCGGAACCTGGCTTCCATTCCCCGCCGCCTCCAAGAACCCCCTCGCCATGGCGCTGAATGTCGGGCGCCTCGCCCGGCTCTGCCGGCGCGAGGGGGTCCAGATCGTCCATGCCCGCTCGCGCGCTCCCGCCTGGGTGGCCCTGGGCGCCGCCCGGCGCCTGAAGATTCCTTATGTAACCACCTATCACGGCAGTTACTCCGGCCGGACCGGCGTGAAGGTCCTGTACAATTCGGTGATGGCGCGCGGCGACGTGGTCATCGCTAATTCTCACTACACCGCCGACCTCATCCGGATGCTTCATGCCGATCAGGCCGGCGACCGTGTCCGGGTCGTCCATCGCGGCACCGATCTCGCCCAGTTCTCGCCCGGCGCCGTGGCGCCCGCCCGCGTCGAGGCCCTGCGCCGGTCCTGGGGGGTGGCGCCGCACCAGCGCGTCGTCCTGCTCGCGGCCCGGCTCACCGCCTGGAAGGGCCAGCGCGTGCTGATCGAGGCGGCCGCATTCCTGCGCGACCGGGGCATCGCCGATGTCGTCTTCGTCCTGGCCGGCGATCCGCAGGGCCGCTCCGCTTACGAACGGGAACTCGACGCGCTGATCGAGGCGCGCGGGCTTCGCGACATCGTCCTGCGGGTCGGCCATTGCACCGACATGCCGGCCGCCTTCCGCGCGGCTTCGGTGGTCGCCGTCCCGTCCGTGGAACCCGAGGCCTTCGGGCGTTCGGCGGTGGAAGCCCAGGCCCTCGGGACCCCGGTGGTGGTCTCGGATCTCGGCGCGGTGCCGGAAACGGTGCTCGCCCCGCCGGAAGTGCCCGCGGCCCAACGCACCGGCTGGCGGGTGCCGCCCGGCGACGCCCCGGCTCTGGCCGAGGCTCTGCTCGAAGCACTCACCCTCGGCGCCAGCGCGCGGGACGCCATGACCCGCCGGGGGCGCGCCCATGTGGAGGCGCATTTCTCCCTCGATGGCATGGTGGGCGCCACCCTCGACATCTATGCGGAACTTCTCGCCCGGCGCCCGCGCTGACACTGTATGAGCCGGTTCGTGAACCAAACCCGCTCCTGCCTGTTGACACAGGACGCAGTTCGGACATGGTGTCCGCAACCGGATTGCCGGAGCGATTGGTGGCAGGTCTAGCCCTCCGGGCGATGTCCGCAGGCTGCCGTTTCGTCGTTCACTAGGAGATTGAAGCCATTCGTAGACCAATGAGAGCCATGCCGGCCCCGCAGAAGGACGGGCCGCGCGCCAATCGGGACATCCGTGGCGTCCGCGAAGTGCAGCTCATCGATGATACCGGGCAGAACCGCGGTGTCGTCGCCTTCTTCGACGCGCTCGCCCTTGCCGAAGAGGCGGGCCTCGATCTCGTGGAGATCGCGCCGAACTCCGTCCCTCCCGTCTGTAAGCTTCTCGATTACGGCCGCTTCCGCTTCAACGAACAGAAGAAGCAGAACGAGGCCCGCAAGAAGCAGAAGACGGTCGAGGTCAAGGAGATCAAGCTCCGCCCCGGTATCGACAAGCACGATTACGACACCAAGATGAAGGCGGTCATCCGCTTCTTCGAGGAGGGCGACAAGGTGAAGGTCACCCTGCGCTTCCGTGGCCGTGAGATGGCGCACCAGGATATCGGCCTGCGCCTGCTCGAGCGGGTGAAGAACGAGACTCAGGAAATCGCCAAGGTGGAGAGCGAGCCGATGCTCGAAGGCCGTCAGATGATCATGATCCTGGCGCCGCGCTGAGGTCGCTGTCGTCCCACCACGGGACATAGACGATCCAAAAGCCGCTTCCTTGGGGAGGCGGCTTTTTTATTGCCTTACAGCCGGTCTCGAATGTCGTGTGATTCGGGGCTGCTTCGTGCTTGCCGCGAGGGGAGGGGGCAGCCTGGGAGCCGCCCCCAATTCCCAGTATTTACTTCACCACGGACACCTGAGCATCGCCCACTCGCCTCAGCACGTTCACCGTGACGTCGCTGCCGTAGCGCTGCACCCGCAGGTCGATCCGAGATTCGCCGAGCTTCAGGTTGAAGATCGAGACGCCTTCGAGGAAGTCCGGCAGGGTGGGGTTGCGCAGGCGAATGCGGTTGCGGTCGTGCTGGATCTCCAAACCGATGCAGGCGGAGAGGAAGGCGAACGGAGCCGCCGCCGCCCAGGCCTGGGGCGAGCAGGCAACAGGATAGGAGACGGGGCCGCGCTGATTGCGGCGCATGAAGCCGCAGAACAGCTCCGGCAGGCGCTTCTGGTCCTGGTAGAGGGCGGTGTCGAACATGCCCTGGAAGATACGGGAGGCCTCTGGCTTCAGGTCGTAGCGCGCGAGGCCCATGGCCACCAGGGCGTTGTCGTGCGGCCAGATCGAGCCGTTATGATACGACATCGGGTTGTAGCGGGCCTCGCCGCGCGCGATCGTGCGTACGCCCCAGCCGTTGAACCCGTCCTTGGACAGCAGGTTGGCGGCGACGCTCGCGGCGCGCTCCGGCAGGGCGATGCCGGTGAAGAGGGCATGGCCGGCATTGGACGAGCGCACGGCGCATTGCTTCTTCGCCCCGTCCAGGGCCAGCGCGTAGGTGCCGATCTCCTCGCACCAGAAGGCCTTGTCGAAGTTTTCGCGAAGGGCCAACGCCTCCTTGCCGAGACGGGCGGCGAGGTCGCCGTGGCCGAGCAAGGTGGCGAGCTTGGCCATGCCGTTCTTGGCGGCATAGACGTAGCCCTGGACTTCGCACAGGGCGATCGGACCCTTGGCCAATTGCCCATCCGTATGGAAGATCGAATCGTGGCTGTCCTTCCAGCCCTGGTTCTCCAGGCCCTTGTCGGTGTCGCGGGCATATTCGACGAAGCCGTCGCCGTCCCGGTCGCCGTACTCGTTCATCCACGTGAGGGCGAGTTCGAGGGCCGGCCAGATGCGCTTGATCGTCTCGATGTCGCCGGTGACCGCGTAATACTCGTAGGCGAGCATGACGAAGAGCGGCGTCCCATCGATGGTGCCGTAATAGTGGCGGAACGGCACCTCGCCGAGCATTGCCATCTCGCCGCGCCGCGTCTCGTGCAGGACCTTGCCCGGCTGGGCGTCGGCGGCGGGGTCGACGGCCTTGGCCTGCGTCGAGGCGAGGTAGCGCAGCACGCCCTTGGCGAAGTTCGGGTCGATCCAGAGCGCCATCATCGCGGTGATGATGCCGTCGCGGCCGAACACGGTGGAGTACCAGGGGATGCCGGCGAAGGGGTAGATGCCCTCGGGCGTGCGGCTCGCCAGCATGTAGAGGTCGGCGGTGGCGCGACAGGCCGCTTCGTTGAACTGATCGTTCGACGAGATGATCGTGGTGATCCCGGCGGTGAGCTGGCGCAGGTCCCGGCGCGCGTCGCGATAGGCGCGGGCGAAGATCACGCCCTCGCCGAGGCCCTTGGGATGGCGTGCGCCGGCGCTGCTCCCCGCTGCCTGCGACAGGCCGGCGGCGGCGTCCTCGCCGACCTTGTCCGCGGCCGGAGCGCTGGTGAAGGCACGGTGCGATTCGAAGACGACGCGGATGAACAGTGACGCCCGGCCGCCCGGGGGCAGCGAGACCTCGAACTCGGCACGGCCCGGCTCGATATGGTGTGGCTTCGGACCGAAGTGCAGGCTCGTGGTGCGCACCACCTCGTCGAGGCCGACATAGCGAAACTGGACCTCCGATTCGTTCGCCACCTGCACGCTTCGCTTGCCGCGGACCGGCCGGTCCATGCCGCGCACCTCGAACAGGTCGCGGTAATCGGCGTCGAAGGTCACGCCGATCTTGAGCTTCCAATGGCGCGAATCGTAATTGCGCAGGCCGATCCGGTCGTAGCAGGCACCCTTGAACAGGAACTTGGTGCGCTCGATGGCGATCAGCTCGCGGGGGATCGTGGTCTCGTCATGGGCATCGATGCGGATGTCCGGCGTCGTCATGTCGACGCTCAGCGCGCCGTTGTCGTCCTGCATCACCGAGGAGAGCAGCAGCGGACGCTGGTCCTCGATGGTGAAGCCGAGGCGCGACAGGTAGCGTGTATCCTGGAAATACAGGCCCTCCGGCCCGGGCAGCACGCCGATATCGCCGTAGCTGTCGAGGACGGCGAAGGCCTCGCCGTATTTCAGCGAGCGTAAGGGGCGCTCCACCAGCGAGGTCTGTGCCTCGATATGGTATTGCGGCAGCACCTCGTCGGCATCCTGGAAACCCTGTCCCAGCCCTTTCGTGCTGCCGGGACCGTCCTGTGTCGTCGCCGTGGAAGTGTTCGCCGCCATGCCTGAACGTCTCCGGGAAGTGGACTGTCGGACCCGCGGTATCGAAGCCGGGCCTCTCCGGCCCGATGTCGCAGATCGTCTCGGTCGCGTCGACGGGCTCGATGAAGCGACTTTCGCTCTCTGGCCCGAAGCGCTTGATCGTCTATCGCGAATCAAAAGGCCGCCAATCGCGAAAGGGCGATCCAGCGGCCTTCGATAACCGGTATCGGTGGATCTCACGAATGAGGGCCGTCGACTCGGGAAGAGGTTAGCAAGGCTGATGCCGTATGGCACCAGCCTTTCTGCAAGGATTTTCGGGCCGGCAGGATCTTCAGGCAGGCACGATCGTCAGGCCGGCATGGCGGCCGCAGAAAGAGACGGGCGGGCCGAGCCGTTCAGATCGCCGTAATGCGGGGTGAAGGCTCCCGCGCGTGGCATCGTGATGACGTTCTTCTCGTTCTCGATCAGCTGCTCGTAGACCGCCACATACTTCTTCACCATGCACTCGGCGGTGAACTGCGTCTCGAAGTGGCGGCGCACGCCGGCGCGGCTCATGCCCTTGACCTTGTGTACGGCCGCGATGGCATCGTCCATGGTGTCGCACAGGACGCCGCTGACGCCGTCGGCGATGACCTCCGGCACGGAGCCGTTGCGGAATGCGATCACCGGCGTGCCGGCCGACATCGCCTCGATCATGACGAGGCCGAAGGGCTCCGGCCAGTCGATCGGGAAAGCCAGGGCCAGGGCGTTGCCGAGGAAGTCCTTCTTCTGCTCTTCGTTGATCTCGCCGATGAATTCGACGAGCGGGTGGTGGATCATCGGCTCGATGACCTCGTCCCAGTAATCCTGATCGGCCTTGTCCACCTTGGCGGCGATCTTCAGCTTCACGCCGGACTGGATCGCCATCTGAATCGCGCGGTCGGGCCGCTTTTCGGGAGAGATGCGGCCGAGGAAGGCGAGGTAGCCGCCGTTGGCTTCCGGATAATACGGGCAGTTCTCGGCCGGCAGGCCGTGATGGATCGTGGCTTGCCAGTTCGAGTTCGACGGCATCGGCTCCCGCTGGTTGTCGGAGATCGACACCAAGGGCATGCCCGTGAAGGTGCGGTAGACCGGCATGAAATCCGGCACGTCGAGGCGACCGTGCATGGTCGTCACGCACTTGTGGTAGAGATCTTCGAACATCGGATACTGCAGCAGGTCGATGTGGAAGTGCAGCACATCGAACTCGTGCGCCCGTTTATGAACGGTGTGCAGCATCGCCAGATGGCTCGCGGTGTGATCGCGGTATCCGAGGAGGCGAAGGCCCTCGGGCGTGCAGGCGGCGAGCTTGGCGGACGTCTCGGAATCGCCGCTGGCGAACAGGGTCACGTCATGTCCCTGCCGGACGAGTTCCTCCGTGATCCACGATACGACGCGCTCGGTGCCGCCATAGAACTTCGGAGGAACGGCCTCCGAGAGCGGAGCAATCTGGGCAATGCGCACGAAACGTCTCCTGTAAGGTCGAATATTGCGACGACCTAACGCCATCCGGCCTGAGTGGGACATGAACGGAACTCACGGCCAAGGTTCTGGTTCCGTGTGCTCCACGAGTGCCGTTCCTCGCTATCTCCCCCGCCCGGATGTCCCCGAAATCCTCGCTGCCATATCCCCCGACGGGGTCATCGAGCAGGGTCGGGGCCATGCACGAAACCGGCCAAACCGAGCCCTGGCGGCGACCGCGGGACGGCCGCTAAGGGGGCCTGCGCGGATCGGTCGTGTTGCCGGATACGATCCGCCCCATACTTCCTGAGCATGGCCGGATTTGTGCGACGCACGACGCCCTTGTTTCGCTCAAGGGGGTCGTCTAAGCCTCGCGCCTGCGCAGTCTGGCATTGGAGCAATTCCATACCGTTCGAGCGCTCGCGAGGCGCTTCGCCCGCCACGAACACGAGAGGTGTCGCATGACAAGCCTGCTGGCGGATTACCTGCCCCTCATCGTTTTCATCGGCGTGTCGTTGTTCATCGCCGTGGCGCTGCTCGTCGCACCGTTCCTGGTCGCCTATAACAGCCCGGACCCGGAGAAGCTCTCTGCTTACGAGTGCGGCTTCAATGCTTTCGACGACGCCCGCATGAAGTTCGACGTGCGGTTCTACCTCGTCGCTATCCTGTTCATCATCTTCGACCTCGAAGTCGCGTTCCTGTTCCCCTGGGCGATCACCTTCGGCGAACTCGGCTGGTTCGGCATGTGGTCGATGATGGCCTTCCTCGGCGTGCTCACGGTCGGGTTCGTCTACGAGTGGCGCAAGGGCGCCCTCGAATGGGACTAGCCGTCCCGTCGACCTGACAATCGCATTGCCCGAAGCCGGATCCCGAGAAACCGATGGCCTTCAGTCCCGACATGACCCGGATCCCCGCCGTCGCACCCGCGCCGAAGGGGATCATCGATCCGAACACCGGCCGGCCCATCGGCGCCGACGATCCGACCTTCCTGTCGATCAACAGCGAACTCGCCGACCGCGGCTTCCTCATCACCTCGACGGACGACCTCATCAATTGGGCCCGCACCGGGTCGCTCATGTGGATGACATTCGGCCTCGCCTGTTGCGCGGTCGAGATGATGCAGATGTCGATGCCGCGCTATGATTGCGAGCGCTTCGGCTTCGCGCCGCGTGGCTCGCCGCGCCAATCCGACGTGATGATCGTCGCGGGGACTCTGACCAACAAGATGGCTCCCGCGCTCCGCAAGGTCTACGATCAGATGCCGGAGCCGCGCTACGTCATCTCCATGGGCTCCTGCGCCAATGGCGGCGGCTATTACCACTATTCCTATTCGGTGGTGCGCGGCTGCGACCGGGTGGTGCCCGTGGACATCTACGTGCCCGGCTGCCCGCCCACGGCGGAGGCGCTGCTCTACGGCGTGCTCCTCCTGCAGAAGAAGATCCGCCGCACCGGCACGATCGAGCGCTGAGGGCCCGGCATGAGCAACGGCATCTCGATCCTCGCCCATACCGCGGCTCCGGCCGACGGCTCGCTC
The DNA here is from genome assembly GCA_902712845.1 of Methylobacterium bullatum. Taxonomy (NCBI): domain Bacteria; kingdom Pseudomonadati; phylum Pseudomonadota; class Alphaproteobacteria; order Hyphomicrobiales; family Methylobacteriaceae; genus Methylobacterium; species Methylobacterium bullatum. The sequence continues at coordinate 517,147 of LR743504.1, read as the reverse complement.
CAGGCGCTCAGCGACCATGTGGGCGCCGCACTCGGCCCGGCCATCATCTCGCGGACCATCGCCTTCGGCGAACTCACGCTGAACGTGCAAGCCAGCGATATCGTCTACGCGCTGACCTATCTGCGCGACGACCCCGCCTGCGCCTTCCGCTGCTTCATCGACATCTGCGGCGCGGATTACCCGAACCGCGAAAAGCGCTTCGACGTCGTCTATCACCTGCTTTCCCTGCGCCATAACGCCCGCATCCGGGTGAAGGTGCAGACCGACGACCAGACTCCGGTCCCCTCCGTCATCGAGGTGTTCCCGGCCGCCAACTGGTTCGAGCGCGAGACCTACGACCTCTACGGCGTCCTCTTCTCCGGACATCCCGATCTACGCCGCCTGCTGACGGATTACGGGTTCGAAGGGCATCCCTTGCGCAAGGACTTCCCGCTCACCGGCTTCGTCGAGGTCCGCTACGACCAGGACGAGGCCCGCGTGGTCTACGAGCCGGTGAAGCTGGCACAGGAATTCCGGAACTTCGACTTCCTCTCGCCCTGGGAGGGCACGGACTACGTGCTCCCGGGCGATGAGAAGGCGAAAGCTTAGGGGCGAATGGCGAATGGCGAATGACGAATGGAAGGCGACAAGCCGATTAGTTCGTATCGTGACCTCGACGTATGGCAGGATGCCATGACGCTCGCGGAGTCATGCTATGCCTTCACCAAGCCGTTTCCTCGCGAGGAGATGTTCGGCCTCACATCTCAGATCCGCCGCGCGGCGGCGTCTGTAGCGGCGAACATCGCTGAAGGCCATGGACGGGAAAGCACCGTTTCGTTCGTCCATTTTCTTCGCATCGCTCAAGGCTCGTTGAAGGAGCTTGAGACGCACCTTCTCCCCAGCGGGCGCGTAGGGCTGACCCAACCAGAACCGCTGAACGCCATCGTGAAACGATGCGAGTCGGTGGGGCGCCAGTTGCGGGCCTTAATCAGGTCACTGCAGCGGCGCGTCGAGATCGAGAAGGGATCGCGCTGATGTCGCCAATCCATTCGCCATTCGCCACTCGCCATTCGCCCTCCGGCGCAGCTGGAGGCGCCCGATGACCGAGCACAACATCCGCAACTTCGCGATCAATTTCGGGCCTCAGCACCCGGCGGCGCACGGCGTGCTGCGCCTTGTGCTGGAACTCGACGGCGAAATCGTCGAGCGGGTCGATCCGCATATCGGCCTGCTCCATCGCGGTACCGAGAAACTGATTGAGCACAAGACCTACCTTCAGGCCACGCCGTATTTCGACCGGCTCGACTACGTGTCGCCGATGAACCAGGAGCATGCCTTCTGCCTCGGCATCGAGAGGCTGCTGGGGTTGCAGGTGCCGCGCCGGGCCCAGCTCATCCGCGTGCTGTTCTGCGAGATCGGCCGCATCCTCTCACACCTCCTCAACGTGACCACGCAGGCCATGGATGTGGGCGCGCTGACGCCGCCGCTCTGGGGCTTCGAGGAGCGCGAGAAGCTGATGATCTTCTACGAGCGCGCGTCGGGCGCGCGTCTCCACGCCAACTACTTCCGGCCCGGCGGCGTGCACCAGGATCTGCCGCCGGCGCTGATCGACGACATCGAGGCCTTCATCGATCCGTTCCTGCAGGTGGTGGACGACCTCGACAATCTCGTCATGGGCAACCGCATCTTTAAGCAGCGCAACGTCGACATCGGCATCGTCACCGTGGACGAAGCCATGGCCTGGGGCTTCTCCGGGGTGATGGTGCGCGGCTCCGGAATCCCGTGGGACCTGCGAAAGTCGCAGCCCTACGAGTGCTACGAGGAGATGGAGTTCGACGTCCCCGTGGGCAGGAACGGCGACACCTACGATCGCCAGGTCATCCGCATGGAAGAGATGCGAGAATCGGCGCGTATCATGCGGCAATGCTGCGTGAAGTTGCGCGAGCCCGCCGGACAGGGGCCGATCGCGGCCACCGACGGCAAATTCGCGCCGCCGCCGCGCCGCGAGATGAAGCGCTCGATGGAAGCGCTGATCCACCACTTCAAGCTCTACACCGAAGGTTTCCACGTCCCCGCCGGCGAGGTCTACGCGGCGGTCGAGGCGCCCAAGGGCGAGTTCGGCGTCTATCTCGTCGCCGACGGCACCAACAAGCCCTACCGCTGCAAGATCCGTGCTCCGGGTTTCGCCCATCTCCAGGCCATGGACTGGATGTGCCGCGGCCACATGCTGGCCGACGTGTCCTGCGTGCTCGGCACGCTCGACATCGTGTTCGGCGAGGTGGACCGGTGACGGTATTCGAGGTTTCGTAACGATGGCCAACCGCAGACTCGCCCCCGCTTCCGAGCAGCCGGCCTCCTTCGCCTTCTCACCGGAGAACGCGGATTGGGCCAAAGGGCAGATCGAGAAATATCCGGAAGGGCGTCAGGCCTCCGCCGTGATCCCGTTATTGTGGAAGGCGCAGGAGCAGAATGGCGGTTGGCTGCCGCGCGCGGCCATCGAGGCGGTGGCCGCCGAACTCGGCATGCCGCATATCCGCGTGCTCGAAGTCGCGACCTTCTACACGATGTTCGCCCTCGAACCGGTGGGCCGGTTCTGGATACAGCTTTGCGGCACGGTGCCGTGCGATTCCTGCGGCGCGCGCGAGTTGAAGGACTACCTTCAGGAGCGTCTCGGTGCGCCCGGCCATGTGAGCGCCGACGGCAATTTTTCCTGGCTTGAAGTCGAGTGTCTCGGCGCCTGCTGCAATGCGCCGATGGCGCAGATCAACCAGGATTACTACGAGGATCTGACGCCGGATCTCCTCGGCACGCTGATGGACGATCTGGCGGCCGGCCGTCCGGTCAAGGTCGGCTCGCAGGTGGGCCGGATCTCGTCCGAGCCGAAGGGCGGCGCCGACACCCTCACCGACGCGACCCTGTTCGACGGCTCCCGCGTGGGCGCATGGCGCAAGCGGTTCGAGGAGCATGCGGCCGACGACACCACGGCAGAGGGTAAGTCCGAGGCGGCGTCCTCGGAGCAGCGCGCCGCCACCGATCCGAAGCCCGCCAAGCCCGATGCCGGACGCGCCGCTGCCTCGTCCGCCTCGGACGGCCCCGCCCAGCGCTCGGCCGGAGGCGAAGAGCCGGTCAAGGACGGCGACAAGTCGGATGCTGCGGATGCCAAGGATTCCAAGGCACAGCCGGGTCACCCCACGGCCGATGCCGGGGTGACGGTGGCGCGCGCCGAAGCCGCCGGTGCCGAAGCGGGAACGCAGTCGGACCTGCCCCGGGACGAGCCGCCGCTGCAGCCCCTCGCCTCCGGTGCCAGTGACGATCTGGGGCCGGACGACGCGACGTCGTCTCCGAAGGCCGCCAAGCCGAGGAAGACGACCCCGAAGGCCGGCGCTCCGAAGACGGAGGGGAACTGACATGCTCTCCGATCAGGATCGCATCTTCACCAATCTGTACGGCCTGCATTCCCCCGGTCTCGACGAGGCCAGGAAGCGTGGTGCCTGGGACGGCACCAAGTTCCTGCTGGAAATGGGTCGCGACTGGATCATCGACGAGATGAAGGCGTCCGGGCTGCGCGGACGCGGCGGTGCCGGCTTCCCGACCGGCCTGAAATGGTCGTTCATGCCCAAGAAGTCGGACGGGCGGCCGCATTACCTCGTGGTCAATGCCGACGAATCCGAGCCGGGCACCTGCAAGGACCGGGAGATCATGCGGCATGATCCGCATCTCCTGATCGAGGGCTGTATGCTGGCCTCGTTCTCGATGGCGGCGCATGCCTGCTACATCTACATCCGTGGCGAGTACGTGGCCGAGAAGCACGCCCTGCAGAAGGCGGTGGACGAGGCCTATGCGGCCCGCCTCGTGGGCAAGGACAATGTCCACGGCTACCCGTTCGACATCTACGTCCATCATGGCGCCGGCGCCTATATCTGCGGCGAGGAGACGGCCCTCCTCGAGAGCCTGGAGGGCAAGAAGGGCATGCCGCGCCTGAAGCCGCCATTCCCGGCCAATATGGGCCTCTACGGCTGTCCCACCACGGTGAACAACGTCGAGTCCATCGCCGTTGCCGGCACCATCCTGCGCCGGGGCGGGGCCTGGTTCGCCGGATTGGGCGGCAAGAACAACACCGGCACTAAGCTGTTCTGCGTGTCGGGCCACGTCAACAAGCCCTGCAACGTCGAGGAAGAGCTCGGCATCACCTTCCGCGAGCTCGTCGACAAGCATTGCGGCGGCATGCGCGGCGGTTGGGACAACCTGCTCTGCTCGATCCCCGGCGGCTCCTCGGTGCCCCTGGTGCCGGCCGAGCAGATCATCGACGCGAAGATGGATTTCGACACCCTGCGCGGCCTCGGCTCCGGCCTCGGCACGGCGGCGGTGATCGTCCTCGACCGCTCCACCGACATCGTCGCGGCCATCGCCCGCATCGCCTATTTCTACAAGCACGAGTCCTGTGGCCAGTGCACGCCGTGCCGCGAGGGCACCGGCTGGATGTGGCGCGTGATGCTGCGGATGGCGGAGGGCCGCGCCCAGCGCCGCGAGATCGACATGCTCCTCGACGTGACGAAGCAGATCGAGGGCCACACGATCTGCGCGCTCGGCGACGCGGCGGCCTGGCCGATCCAGGGCCTCATCCGCCACTTCCGCCCCGAGATCGAGAAGCGCATCGACCGCTACAGCGCCAACCCGCACAGCGACCCTGTGCGGATCGCGGCGGAGTGATCGCCATGTCTTTCGGACCGAAATTCGACACCGAGAAGCACGCATGACCAAGCTCATCGTCGACGGCACCGAGGTCGATGTTCCGGCCGAGTATACCCTGCTGCAGGCCTGCGAAGTCGCGGGCGCGGAGATCCCGCGTTTCTGCTTCCATGAGCGGCTGTCCATCGCCGGCAATTGCCGCATGTGCCTGGTGGAGCTGAAGGGCGCTCCGAAGCCCGTGGCCTCCTGTGCCTACGCGGTGAAGGATTGCCGGCCCGGCCCCAACGGCGAGCCGCCCGAGATCCTCACCCGGTCGGGGACTACGAAAAAGGCCCGCGAGGGGGTGATGGAGTTTCTCCTCATCAACCACCCGCTCGATTGCCCGATCTGCGACCAGGGCGGCCATTGCGACCTGCAGGATCAGGCCATGGCTTACGGTGTCGATTCGACCCGCTACGGCGAGAACAAGCGCGCGGTGGAAGAGAAGTATATCGGCCCGCTGGTGCGGACCGCCATGAACCGCTGCATCCACTGCACCCGCTGCGTCCGCTTCCTGGCGGAAGTGGCCGGCGTGCCGGATCTCGGCGCCATCGGGCGCGGCGAGGACATGGAGATCACGAGCTACCTCGAGAGCGCCATGGGCTCCGAGCTTCAGGGCAACGTCGCCGATCTCTGTCCCGTGGGCGCCCTCGTCCATAAGCCGCAGAGCTACGAGGTGCGGCCCTGGGAGCTGTCGAAGACCGAATCCATCGACGTGATGGATGCCGTCGGCTGCGCCATCCGCGTCGATGCCCGTGGCCGGGAGGTCATGCAGATCGAGCCGCGCGTCAACGAGGACATCAACGAGGAGTGGATCTCCGACAAGACCCGCCATGCGGTGGACGGACTGCGCGCCCAGCGCCTCGACCGGCCGTATCTGCGGGAGAATGGACGCCTGCGTCCGGCCTCATGGGGTGAGGCCTTCGCGGCCATCGCCGCGAAGACGAGGGCCGCCGATCCGAAGCGCATCGGCGCCATCGTCGGTGATCTTTCCGCCGTAGAGGAGATCTTTGCCCTGAAGACCCTGATGGGGTCGCTCGGCGTGATCAATCTCGATTGCCGTCAGGCCGGCGAGGCAATCGACCCCGCCTGGGGTCGGGCCGCCTACACCTTCAATCCCACCATCCCGGGGATCGAGGATGCGGACGCGATCCTCCTGGTCGGGACCAATCCGCGCCTCGAAGCCTCGCTCCTCAACGTGCGCATCCGCAAGCGCTGGCGGATGGCGCCGCTGGCGGTGGGTCTCATCGGCGAGGCCATGGACCTCACCTATCCCCACACCTATCTCGGCTCGGGCCCCGAGACCTTGGCCGACATCGCCGCCGGCCGGCACAGCTTTGCCGAAGTGCTGAAGGGTGCGAGCCGCCCCCTCGTCATCGTCGGGACCGGGGCGCTGTCCCGTCCGGACGGGGCCGCCATCCTCGCGGCGGCGGCCAAGCTCGCCAAGGACGTCGGCGCCGTGAGCCCGGAATGGAACGGTTTCGCCGTGCTCCAGACCGCCGCCGCCCGCGTCGGCGCCCTCGATCTCGGCTTCGTGCCGGGGGAGGGGGGGCTCGACTTCGCCGCGATGGCCGAGCCGGGCGCCCTGGACGTGCTGTTCAACCTCGGCGCCGACGAGATCGAGATCGGTGCCGGCGCCTTCGTGATCTACCAGGGCACCCACGGCGACCGTGGCGCCACCCGCGCCGACGTGATCCTGCCGGGGGCCGCCTATACCGAGAAGAACGCCACCTTCGTCAACCTCGAAGGCCGGGTGCAGACCACAAACCGCGCCGGCTTCCCGCCGGGCGACGCCCGCGAGGATTGGGCGATCCTGCGCGCCCTGTCCGACGTTCTCGGCAAGCGTCTGGCCTTCGATTCCCTCGGCGCCCTGCGGCGTGCGCTCTATGCGGAATATCCGCATTTCGCCGCCCTCGACGCGGTGGCGCCGGGCGACGTCGTCGCCACGGTGGAGACTTTGGCGGGTCTCGGCGGCGAGGCGAACCGCTCGGCTTTCGTGTCGGCGGTGCCGGATTTCTATCTCACCAACGCCATCGCCCGCGCCTCGCGGGTTCTGGCCGAATGTTCGAGCCTCGCGCGGACGCGCGGCCTCGAAGCGGCGGAATAGGGGCTGCCGACCATGCTGGAAATCGTCGGCACCGTCCTTCTCCTGGTGCTCAAGAGCTTTGTGCTCCTGGCGCTGCTTCTCGTCTTCATCGCCTACGCACTGCTGGCCGATCGCAAGATCTGGGCGGCGGTGCAGTTGCGGCGCGGCCCCAACGTGGTCGGTCCCTGGGGCCTGCTGCAATCCTTCGCCGATCTCCTGAAGTTCGTGCTGAAGGAGCCGGTGATCCCGGCCGGCGCCAACAAGGCGCTGTTCCTCCTGGCGCCCCTGGTCTTCGCCACCCTGGCCCTGGCGGGCTGGGCGGTGATCCCGCTGGCGGAAGGCTGGGCCATCGCCGATCTCAATGTCGGCATTACCTACATCTTTGCGATCTCCAGCTTGGGCGTCTACGGCGTGCTGATGGGCGGCTGGGCGTCGAACTCGAAATACGCGTTCCTCGGCGCCCTGCGCTCCGCCGCGCAGATGATCTCCTACGAAGTGTCCCTCGGCTTCGTCATCATCTGCGTCCTGCTCTGCGCCGGCTCGCTCAACCTCTCGCGCATCGTCATGGCGCAGGACACCTCGCTGGGCATCCTCGGCTGGTACTGGCTCTGGCTGTTTCCGATGTTCGTGGTGTTCTTCATCTCGGCGCTCGCCGAGACCAACCGCCCGCCCTTCGATCTGCCGGAGGCCGAATCGGAACTCGTGGCGGGCTACATGGTCGAGTATTCCTCGACGCCGTACCTGCTCTTCATGCTCGGCGAGTACGTGGCGATCATGACCATGTGTGCGCTCGGAACGGTGCTGTTCCTCGGCGGCTGGCTCTCGCCGATCCCGTTCGCGCCCTTCACCTGGGTGCCGGGGCTGATCTGGTTCGCCCTGAAGGCGAGCTTCCTGTTCTTCATGATCGCCATGGTGAAGGCCATGGTGCCGCGCTACCGCTACGACCAGCTCATGCGCCTCGGCTGGAAGGTGTTCCTTCCGCTCTCGCTCGTCTCGGTCGTCGTCGTCGCCTTCGTCCTCAAGCTCACCGGCCTCGCGCCGGGGGCATGATGCAACGCATAAGGGAGATCGCGCCATGAAGCTCGATCAGGTCGCCAAGGGTCTGCTGCTGAAGGAGTTCGTGTCGGGGTTCGCCCTCGCCATGCGCTACTTCTTCAAACCCAAGGCCACGATCAACTACCCTTTCGAAATGGGGCATCGCGGTCCGCGATTCCGCGGCGAGCACGCGCTGCGCCGCTATCCCAACGGGGAAGAGCGGTGCATCGCCTGCAAGCTGTGCGAGGCGATCTGCCCGGCGCAGGCCATCACCATCGAGGCCGGCCCGCGCCGCAACGACGGCACGCGGCGCACCACGCGCTACGACATCGACATGGTGAAGTGCATCTATTGCGGCATGTGCCAGGAGGCCTGCCCGGTGGATGCCATCGTCGAGGGGCCGAATCTCGAATTCTCCGTGGAGACCCGCGAGGAGCTTCTCTACGACAAGGACAAGCTGCTCCTGAACGGCGACCGCTGGGAGCGCGAGATCGCGCGCAACATCGCGGTGGACGCGCCATACCGGTGATGACGGGAGCCCCGGCGGTTGTGCGCCGCAGGGGTGGGTTCTATAGACGGGCGGCCTGCACGGGCTGGTTTGAATTTCGGCAGAAGGGGCCGTCCTCGGGACGGCTGATCTCCATAGTCGCATGAGTGCAGCTGCAGCCTTCTTCTACCTGTTCGCCGGCATCGCGATCGCGTCCGCGTTCATGGTGATCACCTCGCGCAATCCGGTCGCGTCGGTGCTCTTCCTCATCCTGACCTTCGTCAACGCGGCGGGCTTGTTCGTCCTGATGGGCGCCGAGTTCCTCGCGATGATCCTCGTGGTGGTCTATGTCGGCGCCGTCGCCGTTCTGTTCCTCTTCGTCGTGATGATGCTCGACGTGGATTTCGCGCAGCTGCGCCAGGGCTTCCAGCAATACCTTCCCGTCGGGGCCTTGATCGGGGCCGTCTTCCTGATCGAGCTCCTGCTCGTGGTGGGCTCCTGGACGATCGATCCCGGCCTGATGCAGGCGCCGCTGGGTCCGCTCGCCAATGTCGAGGGCGTCACCAACACGCAGATGCTCGGGCGCGTGCTCTACACGGATTACGTCTTCTACTTTCAGCTGGCCGGGCTCATCCTGCTGGTGGCGATGATCGGTGCCATCGTGCTCACCCTGCGCGACAGGCCGGGCGTGAAGCGCCAGAACATCTCCGTGCAGAACGCGCGGACGCAGGAGATGGCGGTTGAGACCCGCAAGGTTCCCTCGCGCCAGGGTGTCGAGGTCTGATGTCGGCTCCGGAAAAGGATCAGCACTTATGATCGGCTTGAGCCATTACCTCACGGTGGCGGCGATCCTGTTCACGCTCGGCGTGCTCGGCATCTTCGTGAACCGCAAGAACATCATCGTCATCCTGATGTCGGTGGAGCTCATCCTGCTCGCGGTGAACATCAACCTCGTGGCGTTCTCCACCCATCTCAACGACATCACCGGCCAGGTCTTCGCCCTCTTCGTGCTCACGGTGGCGGCGGCGGAGGCGGCCATCGGGCTCGCCATCCTCGTCGTATTCTTCCGAAACCGCGGCTCCATCGCGGTGGAGGACGTGAACATGATGAAGGGCTGATTTTCCCCCAAGCCGAGCCGCGCGGCACCCCGCGCGATCCCATTGACGAGAATGGAGCGAGGCCGGTCATCCGGCACCGCTTCCGGAGGCCGGGCCAGCCAGCGATGTATCACGCGATCGTCTTCTTCCCGCTCATCGGCGCCCTGCTCGCCGGCCTGTTCGGCCGACAGCTCGGCCCTCGCGTGTGCGAGTACATCACCACCGGCTTCCTCGCCTTCTCCGCCCTCCTGTCCTGGGGCGCCTTCTTCGAGGTACCGGGCTCGGACCACGCCACCCGCGTGCAGGTGGCGACATGGTTCACCGCCGGCGACCTCGTGGTCGACTGGGCTTTCCGGATCGACACACTCACCGTGGTGATGCTGGTGGTCGTGACGACGGTCTCGACCCTCGTCCACCTCTATTCCGTGGGCTACATGGCGGAGGATCCGCACCGGCCGCGCTTCTTCGCCTACCTGTCGCTCTTCACCTTCGCCATGCTGATGCTGGTGACGGCCGACAACCTCGTGCAGATGTTCTTCGGTTGGGAGGGCGTCGGCCTCGCCTCCTACCTGCTGATCGGGTTCTGGTACGAGAAGCCTTCGGCCAACGCGGCGGCGATGAAGGCCTTCATCGTCAACCGCGTCGGCGATTTCGGCTTCTCGCTCGGCATCTTCCTCGTCTTCGTCCTGTTCGGTTCGGTGGCCTTCGACGGCATCCTGCCGCGCGCCGCCGAGTTCAAGGACGCCACCTTCCACTTCCTCGGCTACGACTGGAACGCCATGACCCTGGCGTGCCTGCTCCTGTTCATGGGCGCCATGGGCAAGTCGGCGCAGTTCATGCTCCACACCTGGCTCCCCGACGCCATGGAGGGGCCGACTCCGGTCTCCGCCTTGATTCATGCCGCCACCATGGTCACCGCTGGCGTGTTCATGGTGGCGCGCCTGTCGCCCCTGTTCGAGGTGGCGCCCAATGCCCTCATCGTCGTCACCGTGATCGGCGGCATCACGGCGTTCTTCGCGGCCACGATCGGCATGGTGCAGAACGACATCAAGCGGGTCATCGCCTACTCGACCTGTTCGCAGCTCGGCTACATGTTCGTGGCGCTGGGCGTCGGCGCCTACTCGGCGGCCGTGTTCCACCTCTTCACCCATGCCTTCTTCAAGGCGCTGCTGTTCCTCGGCGCCGGCTCGGTCATCCACGCGATGCACCACGAGCAGGACATGCGGAACATGGGGGCGCTTCGCCGCTACATCCCCTTCACCTCGGCGATGATGACCATCGGCACCCTGGCGCTGATCGGCTTCCCCTTCACCGCTGGCTACTACTCGAAGGATGCGATCATCGAGGCGGCCTACGCCTCGACTCGGCCGGGCCACACGCTGGCCTTCCTGGCCACCGTCATCGCCGCCCTGATGACCTCGTTCTATTCCTGGCGTCTGTTCTTCATGACCTTCGAAGGGCCGGCGCGCTGGGCCGGTCACGGCTCAGATCACGCCGCGGCTGATCATGACGACCATCACGCGGCACCGGCCTCGGCGCATGCCTACGTGGCGGTCCAGGCCGACGGCGCGCCGGGCCACCACGAAGGCGTCGCCCATGACGACAAGGGCCACGACGTGGAGCCCGCCTCGCACAGCGCCATCGAGCACCACGACCATGCGCACACGCCGCATGAGAGCCCGCTGGTGATGACGATCCCGCTCGCGATCCTCGCCTTCGGCGCGCTCTTCGCCGGCCTGATCTTCAAGAACCGCTTCATCGGCGAGGGCATGGAGTCGTTCTGGGGCCATGCCCTCGGCCACGGCCCCGACAACCACATCATGCACGACATCCATTCCGTGCCGGCGCTGGTCGCCTACTCGCCTTTCATCATGCTGGTGATCGGCTTCCTGCTGGCCTTCTGGATGTATATCCGCCGGCCGGAACTGCCGGGTCAGCTCGCCGCGCAGCAGCCGAGCTTGTACCGGTTTCTGCTCAACAAGTGGTATTTCGACGAGCTGTACGAGCGCATCTTCGTCCGGCCGGCCAAGAACTTCGGCAAGTTCCTCTGGAAGGAGGGCGACGGGCGCGTTATCGACGGGCTCGGCCCCGACGGGATCGCCACCCGCGTGCTCGACGTCACCCGCGGCGTGGTCCGGCTCCAGACCGGTTACGTCTACCACTACGCCTTCGTCATGCTCATCGGCGTCGCCGCGATCATCAGCTGGTACATGCTCACCGGCCTGCCGAAGGTCGGACACTGATGTCTCGCGCAATGACGGTCGCCAACCCGTATCGGAGTGCCCGCTAGATGTTCGGCCTCGGCATTCTCTCAGGCCTGCTGATCGTACCGCTCTGCGGCGCGGCCTTCATCCTGTCCCTCGGCGATGAATCCGAGAGCGTGAAGCGCAATGCCCGCTGGGCCGCGCTCGCGACCACCATCGTCACATTCCTCCTCAGCCTGGTGGCCTGGGGCCGGTTCGATCCGTCGACGTCGAGCTTCCAGCTCGTGGAGACCCACGGCTGGCTCGCCGAGACGATCAAGTTCAAGCTCGGCGTCGACGGGTTCTCGATGCCCCTGATCCTGCTCACCACGTTTCTGATGCCGTTCTGCATCGGTGCGTCGTGGCTTTCGGTGAACACGCGGGTGAAGGAGTATTTCGTCGCCTTCCTCGTCCTCGAGACGACGATGATCGGCGTGTTTCAGGCCCTCGATCTCGTGCTGTTCTACCTGTTCTTCGAGGCTGGCCTGATCCCGATGTTCCTCATCATCGGCATCTGGGGCGGCAAGCGCCGGATCTACGCGAGCTTCAAGTTCTTCCTCTACACCCTGCTCGGCTCGGTGCTGATGCTCCTCGCCATCATGGCGATGTACTGGCACGCCGGCACCACCGACATCCCGACCCTGCTGCACACCCGCTTCCCCGTCGGCATGCAATACTGGCTGTGGCTCGCCTTCTTCGCCTCCTTCGCGGTGAAGATGCCGATGTGGCCGGTCCATACCTGGCTGCCCGATGCCCACGTGGAGGCGCCCACCGCCGGTTCGGTGATCCTCGCCGGTATCCTGCTCAAGATGGGCGGCTACGGCTTCATCCGGATCTCGCTGCCGATGTTCCCGGATGCCAGCGCCTATTTCGCGCCGATGGTCTTCGCCCTCTCGGTCATCGCGATCATCTTCACGTCGCTGATCGCGCTGATGCAGACCGACATCAAGAAGCTCATCGCCTATTCGTCGGTGGCGCATATGGGTTTCGTGACGCTGGGCCTGTTCACCCTTAACGAGCAGGGCATCCAGGGCGCCCTGTTCCTGATGATCTCGCACGGCATTGTCTCGGGCGCGCTCTTCGTCTGCGTCGGCGTGGTCTACGACCGGATGCACACCCGCGAGATCGCGGCTTATGGCGGCCTCGTGAAGCGCATGCCGCTCTATGCTGCGGCGATGATGGTGTTCACCATGGCCAATGTCGGCCTGCCCGGCACGTCGGGCTTCGTCGGCGAGTTCCTGGCCATGATGGGGGCCTTCAAGGCCAACCCCACCGTCGCCTTCTTCTCCGTCTTCGGCATCATTCTCTCGGCCGGATACGCCCTGTGGCTCTACGCCCGGGTGATCTACGGCAAGCTCGAGAAGCCCAACCTTCAGGGTATCCTCGATCTCGACCTGCGGGAGAAGATCATCATCGCGCCGCTCGTCGCCCTGACGATCTATTACGGCGTGCATCCCGCGCCCATCCTCGACACCTTCGCCCCCTCCACGGAGGCGCTGATGCAGAGCATGAAGACCGCGCTCTCGAACACGCAGACCGCGGCGGTTCTTCCGCCCGTCGCGCGCTGAAGGTCTACGTCAGATGACCGCTATCCAGGCCGTCCTGCCCTCGCTTTCGCCGGTGATGCCGGAGCTGATCCTCGCGATCGGCGTGCTGGGGCTGATCCTCTACGGCGCCTTCCGGGGCGAGCGTTCGGTAGAGACCGTCAATGTCGGCGCGCTCATCCTGCTGATCCTCGCCTTCTTCGTGGTCGTTTCGCAGTCGGGCGCGAAGATCACGACCCTCAACGGGTCGTTCATCGTCGACAATTTCTCGAAGGTGATGAAGGCGCTGATCCTCCTCGGCTCGGCAGCCACGATCCTGCTCTCGCGCGACTATTTCCAGCGCGAGCGCATCGACCGGTTCGAGTTCCCGATCCTGATCGTGCTCTGCACCATCGGCATGATGGTGATGGCCTCGGCCAACGACCTGATCGCCCTCTATCTCGGCCTCGAACTGCAGTCCCTGGCGGCCTATGTCATCGCCGCCTTCCACCGCGACAACCTGAAATCGACGGAAGCCGGGCTGAAATACTTCGTCCTCGGCGCCTTGTCTTCGGGCATGCTGCTCTACGGCTCGTCGCTGGTCTACGGCTTCACCGGGACGGTCTCCTTCCCCGGCATCGTCTCCGCGCTCAACGACAATGCCGGCATCGGCATCGTGCTCGGCATCGTGTTCGTGGCCGCCGGCGTCGCCTTCAAGATGTCCGCCGTGCCGTTCCACATGTGGACGCCCGACGTCTACGAGGGCTCGCCCACCCCCGTGACGGCCTTCTTCGCCTCCGCCCCGAAGATGGCCGCCATCGCCATGACCGTGCGGGTCTTCATCGGCGCCTTCCCGGACGTCACGGCGATCTGGCAGCAGATCATCGTCTTCGTCGCCATCGCTTCGATGACGCTCGGCTCCTTCGCCGCCATCGGGCAGCGCTCGATCAAGCGACTGATGGCCTATTCCTCCATCGGCAATATCGGCTACGCGCTGATCGGCCTCGCCGCCGCCTCGGAGGAGGGCATTCGCGGCGTGGTGATCTACATGATCATCTATCTCGCCATGACGCTCGGCGCCTTCGCCGTGCTCCTGTCCCTGCGACGCGGCGGGCAGATGTACGAGACGGTGGACGACCTCTCCGGTCTCTCGCGCACGCATCCGGTCCTGGCCTTCTGCCTTGCCGCGATGATGTTCTCGCTTGCCGGCATTCCGCCGCTGGCCGGGTTCTTCGGCAAGTTCTACGTCTTCGCCGCCGCCATTAAGGCCGATCTCGTCGGTCTCGCGGTCGTCGGTGTCGTCACCTCCGTGGTCGGCGCGTTCTATTATCTGCGTCTCGTCAAGGTGATGTATTTCGACGAGCCCCAGGCCCCCTACGAGACCATGGCGCCGGGCCTGCGCATCGTGCTGGGCCTGTCGAGCGCGGTGGTGGTGCTGTTCTTCCTCCTGCCGTCACCTTTGGTCAGCGCGGCGGGGGCCGCGGCCAAGTCGCTGTTCTAGGATTGTGTCGGGATATCGCCTCGGCCAGGCGGCCAAGGCCGCCGGGCATCGTCTTCACGTTCACGAGAGCCTCGGCTCCACCAATACCCAGGCGATGGAACTCGCGCGCCAGGGCGAGAGGGGGCCGCTCTGGGTCGTTGCGCTCAGGCAGGAGGCGGGGCGTGGCCGCAGGGGAAGCACCTGGGCCTCCCTGCCCGGCAACCTCACCGCCAGCCTGCTCTGGCCGGTTTCGGACGTGGATCCGGTCCAGGTGCCGAGCTTGGGTTTCGTCGCAGGCGTCGCGCTGATCGCGGCTCTGAAGCGAACGATCAGACCATCTCACGCTGAACAATCCATCAAACCACCTCATCCTGATGCGCCGGAGCGCAGCGGAGGCCTCGAAGGAGGGCTCCAGCGGATCGCGCGCGAGCTGGAGCCCTCCTTCGAGGCCGCTGACGCGGCGCTTCAGGATGAGGTGCGTGGTGAGAAAGTCGATGGCGCGAGCCCGTTCCGCCTGAAATGGCCCAACGACGTACTGGTCTCCGGCGCGAAGCTCGCGGGTCTGCTTCTGGAAGCGGAGACTCATCCCGGCGGGCGCAGATCTGCGGTGATCGGCTTTGGCGTCAACGTCGCCGCGTCACCGCAGGACTTGCCTTATCCCGCGACAAGCCTCAGTCAGAGTTCGCACGATACGCGCGCCGAGGATCTGTTCGATTACCTGTCGGACGAGATCGTCGCTGCAGCGCGACTCTGGAGCCGGGGCGGCGGATTCTCATCGATCCGCCGGCTTTGGCTCGACGACGCCGCCGGAATTGGCGCACCGGTCTCGGTGCGGATCGGCGGCGAGATCGTGCAAGGAATTTTCGAGACGATCGACGAGGCGGGGCGGCTCGTCGTCCGATCGGATGATGGGACGCGACGGACCGTGACGGCGGGCGAGGTGCATTTGGGTTCGGCCGCGACGGCGGCTTGAGGTTTGACAGTGATGACGACAGGGCAAGACGAACTCGTCTTCGTGCCGCTCGGCGGCGTGGGCGAGATCGGCATGAATGCGGCGCTCTACGGCTTCGGGCCGGAGAAACGCCGGAAATGGATCATGGTCGATTGCGGGATGGGCTTTGCCGGGGAAGAAGGCTTCCCGGGCATCGACCTAATGTTCCCCGATCTCAGCTTCATTGAGGAGCGCAAGGACGACCTCCTCGCCATCTTCATCACCCATGCGCACGAGGACCATATCGGCGCCATCGGCGAGTTGTGGCCCAAGCTCAAGGCTCCGGTCTACGCCACGCGCTTCGCCAAGAACCTGCTCGAGGCGCGCCGCCTCAGCGAGCCGGGCGCGCCGAAGGTGATCCTGCGCGAGATCGCCGCGCACAAGCCGGTGACCGTCGGTCCGTTCGAGATCGAGTACGTTCCGGTCTCGCACTCGATCCCGGAATCGAACGCGGTCGCCATCCGCACCGCCCACGGCCTCGTCCTGCATACGGGCGATTGGAAGCTCGACGCCACGCCGATCCTCGGCGACGTCACCTCGGAAGCCTCGTTCCGCAAGCTGGGCGACGAGGGCATCCTCGCCATGATCAGCGATTCGACCAACGTCGTGCGCGAGGGCCGCAGCCCGAGCGAGGCCGAGGTCGCCGCCACCCTGCGTGAGCTCATCGCCGAGGCGCCTCACCGGGTCGCGGTCACCACCTTCGCCTCCAACGTCGCCCGCATGCGGGCGGTGGCCGAAGCGGCACGCGATTGCGGCCGCGAGGTCATTGCCGTCGGGCGGGCCATGGACCGGGTCATCGGAGTCGCCCGCGAATGCGGCTTCCTCGACGGCCTTCCCGATTTCCGCTCCGCCGACAGCTACGGCTACCTGCCCCGCGACAAGGTGGTCTGCCTGCTCACCGGCTCGCAGGGCGAGGAGCGCGCGGCGCTGGCCCGCGTCTCCCGCGACGATCATCCCGACGTCACGCTGGCCGCGGGCGACCGCGTGATCTTCTCGTCCCGCGCCATTCCCGGCAACGAGCGGGCGGTGGGCGCGATCATCAACGACCTGATCAATGCCGGCATTGAGGTGGTGACCGACCGGACGAAGCTCGTCCACGTCTCGGGCCATCCCCGCCGCGACGAGATGGCCGAGATGTACGCCTGGACCCGGCCGAGGACTGCGATCCCCGTTCATGGCGAGGCGCTGCATCTCGACGAGCACGCCCGCTTCGCCCTCGCCCAGGGCGTCAGCAATGTGGTCAAGGCCCGCAACGGCAGCGTCGTGCGCCTCGCTCCCGGCACGCCGGAGATCGTCGAGCACGTGAAGGCCGGGCGACTGTTCAAGGATGGCAACATCCTCATCGACGCCAAGGACCGCGCCATCCCCGAGCGGCGCAAGCTGTCGCAATCCGGCGTCGTGTCGGTGGCCATCGCCATCGACGTCCAGGGCGAAGTTCTGGGCGAGCCGGCCATCGACATTATGGGCCTGCCCAATCGCGGCAAGAATGGCCAGCCGATGCTCGACGTCGCCGTCGAGGCGGTGACACGCACACTCAGCGGCCTGTCGAAGCAGAAGCGCAAGGATGCCGAGGCCGTGGAAAAGGCCGTCGACCGGGCGATCCGCTCCGCCGTGAACGAGGCCTGGGGCAAGAAGCCGGCTTGCCACGTTCAAGTGGTCGAGGTGTGAGACAAGCGGGGGCGGAACGGCGGATGAACCCGTCCTTCCGACCCGCACCCTCATCCTGAGGTGTCCAGAGCGCAGCGAAGGCCTCGAAGAAGTCCTCCAGTGCGCGTTGCGATCACCGAAGGATTCCTTCCGGGCCGCTGGTGCGGCACCTCAGGATGAGGGGGATGGGTAGGATCACGAGAACCAAACGAGGGAGCAAACCATGATCGGACGCCTGAACCACGTGGCCATCGCCGTGCGCGACCTCGACGCGGCCTGTGCCATCTATCGTGACACCCTCGGCGCCACGGTCACCGAGCCCCTGCCGCAGCCGGAGCACGGCGTCACGGTGGTCTTCGTGAACCTGCCCAACAGCAAGGTCGAGCTGATGTCGCCGCTAGGCGAGGGCTCGCCCATCGAGAACTTCGTGGACCGCAACCCGAACGGCGGCGTGCACCATGTCTGCTACGAGGTGGACGACATCATCGCAGCCCGCGACAAGCTGAAGGCCCAGGGCGCCCGCGTCCTCGGCACCGGCGAGCCGAAAATCGGCGCCCATGGCAAGCCGGTGCTGTTTCTTCACCCCAAGGACTTCCTCGGCACCCTCGTCGAGCTGGAGCAGGTGTGAGCGGCCTGAGCGCCCTCGTTCAGACCGTCTCGGCGACGGTCTGGCGCACGCTGGCCACCATGGTCGTCATCGTCTCGGCCGTGGCGGCTCTAGCCGTGGTGCTGTTCAAGCTGACGGTTTTCGGGGCTTTCGCCCTGTATTTCGTGGTGTGGTGGACGCTGCTCTTCGTCATCCTGCCGCTCCGCAATCAGGTCGAGACCGACCCGTCGCTGATCGTGCCGGGGCAGGATCCAGGGGCGCCCGCGGCGCCGCGTCTGCTCGAGAAGGCGATCTGGACGACGTTGCTCGCCAGCCTCGTGTTTCTCGTGGTGATCCCGATCTTCGAGTTGTCGGGGCTGTAGCGCAGCGATCCGGTGACGGGCCGGATCGGGCTGCACCCATATCCGCGAATCTGCTTCGACCATAAAAAAAGCAAGGCGCGAGCCTTGCTTTTGAGACGACAGATGACGTGTCAGCCTATTTTATCTCACGCATTTCTGACGGCGTGGCGGCTGAAATTTCCTCCCGAGACTCGGACCTCGCGCTGCCTCTCCGGGCGTCGCGACCATCACGGTGGCGCTTATAGGAACTGGATTGCGCATTGTCACGCCTTCGGAGATGATTCCTGGCGTTTTTTTGCAAGACTTGGTGGGTTTGAGTTCCATTTCCCCCTGCGACCCGGTTCCGTGAGCATGAGGGCCTTCCCCGACCCCGCACGGCGCTTGTCTTTTCTCGATGCAATGTGTTGTGTGCCCCGCAACGATGCGCGGTACGATCGCGCTCCAAAACGATCCAGGGCCCCCGATGCGTCTCTCCCGCTATTTCCTGCCGACCCTGCGCGAGACGCCCAAGGAGGCGGAGATCGTCTCCCATCGCCTGATGCTGCGGGCCGGCCTGATCCGTCAGGAAGCGGCGGGCATCTATGCCTGGCTGCCCCTGGGTCTTCGCGTGCTCAACAGGGTCTGCGCGGTGGTCCGCGAGGAGCAGGACCGGTCCGGCGCCATCGAACTCCTGATGCCGTCGATCCAGTCGGCGGAGTTGTGGAAGGAATCCGGCCGCTACGAGGCCTACGGCAAGGAGATGCTGCGCATTTCCGACCGGCACGATCGCGAGATGCTGTTCGGCCCCACCGCCGAGGAAGTGATCACCGAGATCTTCCGCGGCAGCGTGCGCTCCTACAAGGACCTGCCGAAGAACCTCTACCAGATCTCCTGGAAGTTCCGTGACGAGGTGCGGCCGCGCTTCGGCACCATGCGCTCCCGCGAATTCCTGATGAAGGACGCCTACTCGTTCGATATCGATCAGGCGGCGGCCCGGCACGCCTACAACAAGATGTTCGTGGCGTATCTGCGCACCTTCGCCGGCCTCGGCCTCAAGGCGATCCCCATGCGCGCCGATACCGGCCCGATCGGCGGCGATCTCAGCCACGAGTTCATTATCCTTGCCCAGACCGGCGAGAGCGAGGTCTTCTGCGACAGGCAGTATCTCGATTTCGACGTTCCGCCGGTGACCACCGATTTCGACGACGTCGCCGGCCTCCAGGGCACGGTGGACCGCTGGACCTCGCTCTACGCCGCCACCTCCGAGATGCATGAGCCCGCCGCCTTCGCCGAAGTCGGTGAGGACAAGCAGATGGCCGCGCGCGGCATCGAGGTCGGGCACATCTTCTACTTCGGCACCAAGTATTCCGAGGCCATGGGTGCCAAGGTCACTGGGCCGGACGGCGTAGACCGCCCCGTGCATATGGGTTCCTACGGCATCGGCCCGAGCCGGCTGGTCGCGGCGATCATCGAAGCCTCGCACGACGAAGCCGGCATCATCTGGCCGGATTCCGTGGCGCCCTTCGATGTCGCCCTCATCAACCTCAAGACCGGCGACGCGGCGACCGATGCGGCCTGCGCCGAGATCCAGTCCAACCTCGAGGCCAGCGGCCTGACGGTGCTCTACGACGACCGTGACGAGCGTCCTGGCGCCAAATTCGCCACCGCCGACCTCATCGGCCTGCCCTGGCAGGTCGTGGTGGGGCCGCGCGGACTCGCCGAGGGCAAGGTCGAGATCAAGCGGCGCTCCGGCGGCGAGCGCGAGAGCGTGGCTCCCATCGACCTGATCTCGCGCCTGAAGCGGAGCTGAGGCCGGTATGGCTCTGGCAGAGACGGTGAAGGAACGGCTGGCGGGGCTCGCCGGCCTGTTCAAGCGCGGCAGCACGCCGCCCTTCGCGGCCTTCGAGTGGATCATCGCCGGGCGCTATCTCCGCGCCCGGCGGCGTGGCGGCGGCGTCTCCGTCGTCGCCTTCTTCTCCGTCCTCGGCATCACCCTGGGGGTCGCCACCCTCATCATCGTTCTTTCGGTGATGAACGGGTTCCGTACCGAACTGCTCTCGAAGATCGTCGGCATCAACGGCCACGTCTTCGTCACGCCCATCGACAAGCTGTTCACCGATTACGTCGATCTGTCCGACCGCCTGTCCAAGGTCGCCGGCGTCCGCTCGGCGATTCCCCTCGTGGAAGGTCAGGCCTTCGCTTCGTCGCCCTATGGCGGCAGCGGCGTCCTGGTGCGCGGCATCAGGGGCGAGGACATCGATTCCATCGGGTCCATCGCCAAGACCATCCGGGGCGGCACGCTCGACGGGTTCGACGACGGCACCGGGGTCGCCATCGGTCGGAGACTCGCCGAATCGCTGGGCCTGCAGGCCGGCGACCAGATCACCCTGTCCACGCCGAAGGGCGCGACGACACCGTTCGGCACCGCGCCGCGCACCAAGGCCTATACGGTCAAGGCGATCTTCGAGATCGGCATGACCGAGTTCGATGCCACTTTCGTGTTCATGCCGCTGGCCGAATCCCAGGCCTTCTTCAACCGGGACAGCGACGTCAGCCTGATCGAGGTCTATCTCGACAATGCGGATGCGGTGGCGCAATTGCGGCCCGACCTCGAAATGGCGGCCGAGCGGCCCGTTCTTCTCACCGACTGGCGCCAGCGCAACCGAACCTTCTTCGGGGCGCTGGAGGTGGAGCGGAACGTGATGTTCCTCATCCTCAGCCTGATCGTCGTGGTGGCGACCCTCAACATCGTCTCCGGCCTGATCTTGCTGGTGCGCGACAAGTCGAGCGACATCGCGATCCTGCGGACGATGGGGGCAACCCCCGGAACGGTGATGCGGGTCTTCCTCATCAACGGGGCGCTCATCGGCGTGGTCGGGACGCTGGGCGGGCTGGCACTGGGCACGCTCATCACCCTCAACATCAAGCCGATCCAGCGGGTGCTGTTTCCCTCGGCCTGGGACCCGACCGTGCGGTTCCTCGCCGAGATCCCCGCCGAAATGAATTCCGGTGAGATCACGGTGGTGGTCCTCACCTCCATCGCCCTGTCGCTCGTGGCGACGCTCTATCCCTCCTGGCGCGCCGCTCGGCTCGATCCGGTGCAGGCCCTGCGTTACGGCTGAGGGGAGATTAGAACCATCATGACCACCTCTGCCGACGAGGCCGGTGCGCCGCCGGTCCCGGCCCTGTTCTTCGCCAAAGTCGAACGCCGCTACACGCAAGGGACAGGAGCTCTCGACATCCTGCGGGGGGCCGATCTCGCCATCTGGCCCGGCGAGCTCGTGGCCCTGGTGGCACCCTCCGGTGCCGGCAAATCCACGCTTCTGCATCTCGCCGGCCTATTGGAGCGGCCGGATGGGGGTGAGGTCTATATTGGCGGCCAGCCCACTGCGGCCATGCCCGATGCCGAGCGCACCCGCTTTCGCCGCGAGGAGATGGGCTTCGTCTACCAGTTCCACCACCTCCTGCCGGAATTCTCGGCCCTGGAGAACGTGGTGATGCCCCAGCTCATCCGTGGCCTCGGCGCCAAGGAGGCCAAGGCGCGCGCCACCGAGCTTCTGAGCTTCCTCGGCCTGAAGGAACGCCTGGTCCACCGCCCGGCCGAATTGTCGGGCGGCGAGCAGCAGCGCGTCGCCATAGCCCGCGCGGTCGCCAACGGGCCGCGCCTGCTGCTGGCCGACGAGCCCACCGGCAACCTCGACCCGCATACGGCGGCCCATGTCTTCGGCATCCTCGTCTCGCTGGTCCGCGCCTCGGGCCTCGCCGCGCTTGTGGCCACCCACAACATGGAGCTCGCCGCCCGCATGGACCGGCGCGTCACCATCCGGGACGGATTGATCGAGCAGCTGGCATAAGACCAAGTTTCAGTGACCCTGACCCATAGATCAGCATCACTGAGATCCGGCGGACGACCGCCGTCGCGCAGTCGCGCGCGCAGACCTCGATGAGTCAGGCTCAGCGAGGTCTGGTATAAGGCCGGATTGCCCTGCCTCCGTCACCGGCGGCGGGGCGCCATCTGCTCGATCGCGTCGCAGGCGGCGGAGACCCCGTCCAGCCCGTCGAGACGCATCCTCAGATCTCCGCAGGCTCGATTCACCTCGGCCGAGGCCAGAAGACGGCGAAGTCGGCGCGCGCCGCGCGCGGGCGTGAAACGACGACGGCTCAGGCTCGTCCCGGCACCGAGGCGCTTCACCCGCGCCGCCTCGTCGAAATGGTCGAAAGCCACCGGCACGATCATCTGCGGCGTGCCCGCAGCCAGTGCCTGCGCCACGGTGCCGATCCCGCCATGGTGGATCAAGGCCGCCGACCGGGGCAGCAGAACGCTGAGCGGCGCATAGGGCACGTGGATCACGGAATCCGGCAGGGATTCCGGGACCTGACCGTGCTCGGGGGCAAGCAGCACGCCCCGCCGTCCCAGATGCTCGCAGATGGCGAGGGCGGTTCGGAAGAAGCCCGATGCCTGGCGCATGGCCGATCCGTAAGTGAAGACCAGTGGGGCATCCCCGCCCCTCAGGAATCGCGTGAGACGGGGCGCGAGGCGGTCCGTGTCGCCGAAGCGATCCGCGATGGGAAAGCCCACATGCATGGCCTGCTGGGGCCAATCCGGCTGCGAGGCCGCGAACCAGTCGGGAAAGAGCAGCAGGACGCGTGAGGGGCTGTTCCACCAGTAGCGCAGCCGACGCACGGGTTTGAGGCCGAGTTCCTGACGGAACGCGTTGATGGTCGGCAGGGCGGCCGGGCCGATAACGTATTTGTCGGCGCCCCGGCCGACCCAGTGGCGAACCCGGGACGGCGTCCAGGCGGGCAGCGGCACGCCCGGCAGGATCGGGGAGGCATAACGGCTCTCCATCAGCAGCGGCATCGCGTGGATCGTGATGACGGGAAGGCGCAGCTTCTCCTGTGCCACGCGTGCGCCAAAGGCCAGCGTCGAGGCAACCACGATTGAGTGGCCCTTGCGCGCGTTCGCGGCGATCCAGCGATAGGTCTGCTCGGTGGCGGCGGCCATGTTTCCGAACAGGGCAGCGGCCCCCCGGCGCGGATGCCAGAGTTCGGGGTCGGCGGTGATGCGGCGGTAGTCGCAATCGTCCCCGAGGGACTGGAAGGGCAGGCCGATCCGCGCGGCGTGATCCGCGAACGGGGCGGGGGCGGCCAGGATCACATCATATCCGCGACGGAGAAATTCCGCGCCAATGGCCAGAAACGGAAGGATGTCGCCATGAGAGCCGATGGCGACGAGGTGTATTCGCATTCGACCGTTCACATAAGATAGCGAAACTGGCCAAGAATGGAGTGTTATCCGCGGTTCTTCGCCCTGATTGACCTTTCAAGTGCTTCAGAGTCGAACGGGTTGCGCGGGGATGACTATTTGTCCGCTTTCGCACGGAGTCCGGCGGGGATCGTGAGGATCACTCGCCCGGTGTGAGGTGAGCATTTCGGGAGGCGGAGTAGACCGTAGAGGCCGGGCGCGTGGCTTGGGCACCGCGCCCTGTCCGTAGCTTAACCGCGTGCTAACCACATTGCGGAACGAGCGAAATACCCGCTTTACACAGAACAAAACAAGAACAAAGATCGTTGCGTCAACGAGAGGCGATCACAATGCTCAAGCGGATGATCCTGACCGGCGCGGTGGAATTCATGGCCTTCGGGTTGCTCTCCGGCGCGTTCGTCGTCTGGGCGGTGGCTTTGGCCCCTCTGCGATAGGGGGCCCGCCTTAACGTTCGGTGAGCTTCAGCTCGATGCGGCGGTTGCGGGCATAGACGTCGTCGCTGGTGCCGGCCTCGATGGGCTGGAATTCACCGAAAGCGGCGGCGAGCAGGCGCTGGGGCGGGATGCCCCTGCCCGCCATGTACTGCACCACGGCGATGGCGCGAGCCGCCGAAAGCGACCAGTTCGACGGGAATTGCGAACTGGCGATGGGACGGGCATCGGTATGCCCGTCGACACGCAGGACCCAGGGAATGTCCGCCGGGATCTGCTTCGACAGATCGAGGATGGCCGTGGCGATCCGGTCGAGTTCGGGCGCTGCCTCGGGCTTCAGGCTCGCCGAGCCCGCCGGGAACAGCACCTCCGATTGCAGGACGAACCGGTCGCCGACCACGCGGATGTCGCTGCGGTTGCCGAGGATCTGGCGCAGGCGGCCGAAGAAGTCGGAGCGGTAGCGCGCCAGTTCCTGCACCTTCTGGGCGAGGGCTACGTTGAGGCGGCTGCCGAGATCGGCGATGCGGGCCTGACTCTCACGATCGCGGCTCTCGCTCGCGGCCAGCGCATCCTCCAGGGCGGCGAGCTGGCGGCGCATGGCACCGATCTGCTCGGTGAGGAGATCGATCTGCGACGCGGCGCGGGCATTGGTGGCGCGCTCGGCCACCAGTTGCTTGTCGAGCTCGCCCTGGCGGTTGTCGCCGCTCGCGGCGGCGCCGACCTGTTCCTTCAGCTTGTCGCGCTCGGCCTCGGTGCCCAGCAGCGTGGTGCGCAGGTTCGAGGCCTTCTCCTCCTGCGCCCGGCGCGTGGAGCGTTCCAGGGCCAGGAGGTCTGTGAGGTCGGCGATCTGGCGATTGAGCCGGTTCAGCACCGAATCCCGGCCCGTGATCTCCTGGGACAGGAAGAACTGCCCGACGACGAAGATCGTCAGCAGGAAGACGACGGCGAGCAACAGCGTCGCCAGGGCGTCGACATAGCCCGGCCAGACGTTGAGGCTCCGGTCCCGGCGCGTGCGCAGCGAGGCCATCAGGTCTTCTCGCGGCCGAGCCGGTCGAGCACCTGCTTGAGTTCACGTTCCCGCGTCGCCTGCGCCTCGACCCAGTCGCGGATCATCTGCTGCTCGGCCCGCATGTGCTGGACGAGGCCCTGGATACCCTCGGCGAGGTTGGTCATCGCCTGGGTCGCCACGCGGCCGTTGGCACCTTCCGAGACGATGGCCGACAGCCTGTCCACCGCCTCGGTAAGTTCCCGGGCCGAGGCCGGCTCCTGTGCCGCGACGGGGCGCGTGGCTGCGGCCTGCTCCTCGCCGGAGACCAGCCAATCCTCCAACTCGTTGTGGAAGCGGGCATGCGCCTGGCCCGCCTGGAGGTCGAGGAACCCGGTGACGAGGGAGCTCGACAAGCCGAACAGCGAGGCCGAAAAGGCGAGACCGATGCCGGAGAGCGGCTTGGCGAGCCCGTTCTTCAACTCGTCGAACATCGCGCTGGCTTCGCCGCCGCCGCGCATGCTCTGGATCACGCTGCCCACCGCGCTCAGCGTGTCGATGAGGCCCCAGAAGGTGCCGAGCAGGCCGAGCAGGATCAGCAGCCCGGCGATGTAGCGCAGGATCTCGCGGCCTTCGTCGAGGCGGGCGGCCACGGTGTCGAGATAGGAGCGGATGCCGGCCTGCGTCGTGCCCTCGCGCCGCGCCAGGATCGCCGGGGCGAGGGGCGCCAGCAGCGAGGGCGGCTTGGCCGACCCCTCGCCGGCGGCGACCGCGTTGACATAGGCGACCTCGCGGAAGAGGCGGATCACCTGCCCGAAGGCGAGCAGGATCGCGATGAGGAGGACGCCGAGGATCAGCCCGTTCAACCCGGCATTGGCGAGGAAGGCCGGCGTGATCTGCCGGAACAGGACGAAGGCGAGAAACCCGACCAGGGTCAGGAAGACCAGCATCCGGATCAGGTAGATGCCCGGGCGGCTCAGGGGGGCAGTCGCGGAGCGGGTCGCCATGGGGTGTCGGGGACTCTATCTACGCGGGCTCGCGAAACGGGCGGGTCGACCGTGCCCGCACATTGGCTTCATGCCCCGCCGCGATCAAGCCGCCACGAAACTCATCACCAGCTCAAGGGGCTTAATCCCAGGCGCGGGGCCAGGTTTCTTCGAGACGCGGGCCGAGGCGGACCGACGAGACCATGGTGGCGAGCCCCGTCGCATTGTCGGTCTCGACGGCGATCCCGCACAGCGTGCCCTTGCCCTGGGCCGCTTCCAGGCGCGCGCCGGGGGTCTTCTGCAGGAAGCGGCGAAGGGGTTCGTCCTTCTGCATGCCGAGGATCGAATCGTAATCGCCACACATGCCGGCATCCGACAGGTAGGCGGTGCCGCCGGGGAGAATGCGGTGGTCGGCGGTGGGGGTGTGGGTGTGGGTACCGACGACGAGGCTGGCGCGGCCATCGAGGAAGTGCCCGAACGCCTGCTTCTCGCTGGTCGCCTCGGCATGGACGTCGACGATGACGGCGTCCGCCACCTCGCCGAGGGGGCAGGCGGAGAGTTCGCGCTCGGCGGAGGCGAAGGGATCGTCCAGGGCATCCATATAGATGCGGCCCATGACGTTGAGGACGAGGACGCGCGCGCCGCCCCGCGTTTCCACCACGGTGGCGCCGCGTCCCGGTGTGCCGGGCGGGTAGTTCGCCGGGCGGACGAGGCGCGTCTGCCGCTGGATGAAGACCAGGGCTTCGCGCTGGTCGAAGGAATGGTTGCCCAGCGTCACCGCATCGGCGCCCGCCTGGAGGAGTTCGTCGCAGATCGCCTCTGTGATGCCGAAGCCGCCGGCCGCGTTCTCGCCGTTGATGACCACGCAATCGAGGCGCCAGCGCTCGCGCAGCTTTGGCAGCCGGTCCATCACCACGTTGCGGCCGGGGCGGCCCACCACATCGCCGAGGAAGAGAAGTCGCATGTTTCGGTGTCAGTCCCGGACGAGCGGGACCGGTCCCGCTTCGGTGATGAGATGGTCAAGGGGCTGGTCGTGCGACTCGGAGGGCACGTGCTCCACTTCCTGCACGGAAAAGGCGATGCCGATCGTCAGGACGGGGCCGTTGCGGGAGAGCCGATCGATGGCCTGATCGTAATAGCCGCGACCGTAGCCGATACGATGCCCCCGCCGGTCGAAGGCGGCGAGCGGAACGATCAGGGCGGTGGGATTGAGGGGCGGAAGGTCGTCGCGCGGCTCGCTGAGGCCGAAGGAGCCCGGCACCAGCGCTTCTCCCGCCCGCCATTCGCGGAAGACGAGGCCGTCCGGCGTCACCTTGGGGAGGGCGACCCGCTGTCCGCGCGCGAACAGCATCTCGATGAGGGGAAGCGGGTCGACCTCGCTGCGGATCGCCCAGAAGGCGCCGACAATGGCGGCATCGGCCAGGGGCTCGACCCGCATGACGCTCTGGGCGATCCGCAAGCCGCCGGCCCGGCGGGTCTCGGGATCGAGGCCATCGCGGCGGGCGAGGGCATCCTTGCGAAGGGCGGCCTTCAAAGCGGGGAAATCAGAGTGCGGAGCCACGTGAGCCGTTGGAGTTGCGATCCCGGGAAACCTACAGTGTAGGTGGGCGCCGTGTTGGCCAAGTCCAGGGACAGGGCCAGGGACAGCTCCCTGGGGAGTCGATAAGGCCCCGGGGAAAAGTACTCCTGACGAACCCCGCAGCACCGCTCGACTCATGTAGCGTCGGCGGGCGTTCCGCGCCAGGGGGTGGGGCGGGCAATCGTGCGCGGGACGCTCATCCCGCCGCCAGCGCATGCGCCAGCCGCTCGATCCGGTCCGCCGCCCGGCCGAGCCCTTCGGCGATACGGGCCTCCTCGTCGGCGCGGAGGGAGTCCGCAGTCTCGACGCGCTCCCGGAGCGTGACCGTTTCGGCCTCGAGATCCGCCAGGCGACGCTTGAGCTCCGCGAGTTCGTCCGCTTGGATGAGGGCGGCCATCACATGAAGGCGCATGTCGCCGATCTCGCCGAAGGATTTCCGCATGTCGGTGACGCGGGTGTCGAGCTCCCCGGCCAGCGCCGAGAGATGCGCCTCTTCGCCTTCGGCGCAGGCCATCCGGTAGCTTTTGCCGTCGATGGTGACGCTGATCTGGGGCATGTTCGATAGGGCTGGTGTGAGAAGTGGTAGACTAGCGTGCGGTGCGGGGGCGGGCCAGCACGCCCTCCACCGCTTCGATCGCCCGCCCCAGGCGGTGGCCGACATCGCTCGTGGTCGCCTCCACCGTGGCGAGGCGCGCGCTGGCGGCGTCGAGTTCCGCCGCGAGGCGCGCGCGATCCTCCGCCATGATCGCGAGTTCCGTCTCCAAGTCGCCGGGTTCGCGCTCGGCCTCGAGGCGATGGGCCACCGAGGCCTCGAGGCGGGTCAGTACCGTATCGAGCCGAGCAAGGGCGTGGTCCACGTTCGGCCGGTCGGGCGTCTGGCTCATCGTTCTACCTTCCGCCGGATCATGAAGGAGCTGGCGCATCTGTTTCGGAAACGCGGATTTGTAGCCAAACCTCTGTCGATCCGCGCGCGAAATCGACGCTTTGCCATCATATGCGGGGGAGGAAAACGAATCGATCGGGCAAAACCTTTGCCAGCGGTTTCCCCCATGTTAGAGACCGCGCGCTCCTCGAACCGACCGCCAGATTGGGAATTCGAGCCCGTGACCCGTTCGACCATCGATCCCGCATCGGTCCCTTCGCGGACGCATGAGGGTCCGAGGATGGGCCAAGCGGTTCATCTGACGTTCAACGGTGCACATGACACAGCGACGCCGAATGGCGGCTCCGCCCCTCCGGCCCGCTGTCTCGCTCTTGCTGCTTACGGGTTCCGCGAGGTCGGCGCCCGATACATAGAAGGATTCACGCCGTGTCGGTGAAGGTTGCCATCAACGGGTTCGGACGCATCGGCCGCAACATCCTGCGCGCCATCCACGAGTCCGGCCGCAAGGATATCGAGGTCGTCGCGATCAACGATCTCGGCCCCGTCGAGACCAATGCCCACCTGCTGCGCTTCGACTCGATCCACGGCCGCTTCAACGCCAAGGTCGAAGTGGACGGCGAGTTCATCGTCGTCGACGGTCAGCGCATCAAGGTCACCGCCGTGCGCAACCCGGCCGAGCTTCCGCACCGCGAGCTCGGCGTCGACATCGCGCTGGAATGCACCGGCATCTTCACCTCGAAGGACAAGGCCAAGGCCCATCTCGACGCCGGCGCCAAGCGCGTCATCGTCTCGGCCCCCGCCGACGGCGCCGACCTCACCGTGGTCTACGGCGTCAACCACGATCAGCTGAACGCCGACCACCTCGTCATCTCGAACGCCTCCTGCACCACCAACTGCCTCGTGCCGGTGGCCAAGGTGCTCAACGATCTCGTCGGGATCGAGCGCGGCTTCATGACGACGATCCATTCCTACACCAACGACCAGCCCTCCCTCGACCAGATGCACAAAGACCTCTACCGGGCCCGTGCCGCCGCGCTGTCGATGATCCCGACCTCCACGGGTGCCGCCAAGGCCGTCGGCCTCGTCCTGCCGGAGCTGAAGGGCAAGCTCGACGGAACCTCGATCCGCGTGCCGACCCCCAACGTTTCGGCCGTCGACCTCGTGTTCACCGCCAAGCGCCAGACCTCCGTCGAGGAGATCAACAACGCCATCCGCGCCGCGGCCGACGGCCCGCTGAAGGGCGTGCTGGCTTATACCGACCAGCCCAACGTCTCCATCGACTTCAACCACGATCCTCATTCGTCCACCTTCCACCTCGACCAGACCAAGGTGATGGACGGCACGTTCGTGCGTATCCTCTCCTGGTACGACAACGAGTGGGGCTTCTCGAATCGCATGGCGGACACCGCCGTGGCGATGGCAAAGCTGCTCTGAGAGCGGCGCTTCCGGGCGGCCCGTGGGCCGCCCGGGATGCCTCGTGAACGACACCCTTTGATCGACCAGCAATGGTGCGTCCGACATGACCGAGCCTTCGCCGACCCCGTCGACCGGAACCAGCTTCATCCCGGGCGCCAAGACTTCTGAGAGTTTCACGTCCGAGAACACCGCGCTCGCGGGTGCGGCGCCGTCGCCGGTGCCTGAGACCCAGGCGATCGCCAACCAGCAGGCGACGCCGCCGCTGGTGGTGGGCAAGGCCGAGCCCCTGGCTCAATCCGCGCCCGCCCCATCCTCGCACGGCAGCGATCAGCTCGCCCGCATCGAGGACAAGTGCGCGCGGATCGAGGACAAGTACGCCCGCTCCGAGGCCCTGCTCTCCCGCGTCGAGGAGAAGATCGAGGGGGCGACCGCCCGCATGAGCGAGGCGGCGCGCCAATCGGATCTCGCGGCCCTGCGCAGCGAAGTCCGCGCCGTCGCCGACCGCACGCGCCGGCTGCCCGGTTCCGGGGCCCTGGTGCTGACGGCAATCATCACCGCCGTGCTCACCGTGGTGCTGACCATTGCTGCCCAGCGCTTCCATCTCGACGGGCTCATCACCCCGCGCTGACATTTCTCTCGACGACATTGAAGGCCAGGATGACCGCTTTCCGCACCCTCGACGATGCCGGCTCCCTCCAGGGCAAGCGCGTGCTTCTCCGCGTCGACCTGAACGTGCCGATGGAGGGGGAGCGCGTCACCGACGCCACCCGCATCGAGAGGATCGTCCCGACGATCCGCGAGATCGCCGATGGCGGTGGGCGTGTGGTGCTGCTGGCGCATTTCGGCCGCCCCAAGGGTAAGCCGGTGGTGGCCGATTCGCTGAAGCAGGTGGTCTCCGCCCTGTCCGACCGTCTCGGCCGCCCGGTCGCCTTCGCCGATGATTGTGTCGGAGAGGCCGCGTCCTCGGCCGTCTCGGCGCTGAAGAACGGCGACGTTCTCCTCCTGGAGAACACCCGCTTCCACGCAGGCGAAGAGACAAACGAGGCCGGTTTCGTAGCGGCGCTGGCCGCCAACGGCGACGTCTTCGTCAACGAGGCCTTCTCGGCCGCCCACCGCGCCCATGCCTCGACCGAGGGCCTCGCCCATGTGCTGCCGGCCTATGCCGGCCGGTTGATGCAGGCCGAGCTCGACGCGCTCACCAAGGGGCTCGAGGCGCCGAGCCGCCCGGTCATCGCCCTCGTGGGCGGCGCCAAGGTGTCCTCGAAGATCGACCTCCTGCAGAACCTCGTCGCCAAGGTGGACATGCTCGTCATCGGCGGCGGCATGGCCAACACCTTCCTGCACGCCCAAGGGAAAGCCGTCGGCAAGTCCCTGTGCGAAAAGGATCTCGCCGAGACGGCGCTCCGCATCCTCGATGCCGCCGCGTCCGCCAAGTGCCGTATCATCCTGCCCGTGGACGTTGTGGTCGCCGCCGAGTTCAAGGCCAACGCGGCGCATGAGACGTCAAGCGTCGACGCCGTGTCGGAGACCGGCATGATCCTCGATGCCGGCCCGGCCTCGGTGGCCGAGATCGACGCCGCCATCGACGAGGCCGCCACCCTGGTCTGGAACGGTCCGCTCGGCGCCTTCGAACTAGCCCCCTTCGACGCCGCCACGGTGGCGGCGGCGCGCCACGCGGCCGAACGCACCAAGGCCGGCAAGCTCGTCTCGGTGGCGGGCGGAGGCGACACGGTGGCCGCCCTCAACCATGCCGGCGTCGCCGACGATTTCTCGTACGTATCCACCGCAGGCGGCGCGTTCCTCGAATGGCTGGAAGGCAAGGTCCTGCCCGGCGTCGAGGCCCTGCGCGTCAAGGGGTGACCGGTTCCATCCTAGGTTCCATCACCTCATCCTGAGGTGCAAGCGGCAGCGCGCCGTGAAGGAGGGCTCCGGCATCCTCCACGCGAACTGGGAGACCCCGTCGAGGGCCTCGCTCCGCTTCGGCATCTCAGGATGCGGTGTTTGGGTGGGATTTTGGGATGACGACACAGCGTTCTGTCGCCGACGGCTTCGGGACGGAGTTGCGACGGACCCGGTAAGGTCCGACAAGGCAGGCATATTTCAGTGGATGGCGGCCCATCGCGTCGGCCCCATCGTTTGAGGAGACACCAATGGCACGCATCACCCTGAGGCAGCTCCTGGATCACGCCGCCGAATACGAATACGGCGTTCCGGCCTTCAACCTGAACAACATGGAGCAGGGACTGGCCATCATGGCGGCGGCGGATGCCACCGATTCGCCGGTGATCCTGCAGGCGAGCAAGGGCGCGCGCGCCTATGCCAACGACGTGGTGCTGGCCAAGCTCATCGACGGCCTCGTGGAGATCTACCCCCACATCCCCGTCTGCATGCATCTCGACCACGGCAACAACGAAGCCACCTGCGCCACCGCGATCCAGTACGGCTTCACCTCGGTGATGATGGACGGCTCGCTGAAGGCCGACGGCAAGACCCCCGCCGACTACGCCTACAACGTCGAGATCACCGGCAACGTCACCCGCATGGCGCATTGGGCCGGGGTCTCGGTGGAAGGCGAGCTCGGCGTGCTCGGCTCGCTGGAGAGCGGCCAGGGCGAGGCCGAGGACGGTCATGGCGCCGAGGGCGTGCTCAGCCACGACCAGCTCCTCACCGACCCGGAAGAGGCGGTGAAGTTCGTTTCCGCCACCAAGGTCGACGCGCTCGCCGTCGCCATGGGCACCAGCCACGGTGCCTACAAGTTCACCCGCCAGCCCGACGGCGACGTGCTCGCCATGAACGTGATCGAGGAGATCCACCGCCGCCTGCCGACGACCCACCTCGTCATGCACGGCTCCTCCTCGGTGCCGCAGGACCTGCAGGACATCATCAATTCCTACGGCGGCCAGATGAAGCCGACCTGGGGCGTGCCGGTGGCCGAGATCCAGCGCGGCATCAAGCACGGCGTGCGCAAGATCAACATCGACACCGACAACCGCATGGCCATGACCGGCCAGATCCGGAAGGTGCTCACGGAGAACCCGGCCGAGTTCGACCCGCGCAAGTACCTGAAGCCCGCCATGGACGCGATGACGAAGCTCTGCCGCCAGCGTTTCGAGGAGTTCGGCACCGCCGGTCAGGGTTCGAAGATCCGCCCGATCTCGGTCTCCGAGATGGCCAAGCGCTATGCCAACGGCTCGCTCGACCCGAAGATCGGCGCCGCCTGAGCCCCTGCTCCATGGTTCCGGATCCCATCCGGAACCATGCCGTGACGCGGTGATCTCGCATCGCCTTTCCCCGAGACGCGGAGCACGCGTCTCGGGATGATGCTGTCAGGACCAGAAGAATGGCCGAACCCCGCACCCGCCTCGCCCTGCTGTCTCCCCATCGGGTGGATTCCGACCGGGCCGATGCCCTCGCCGAGGCGCTGGCCGCCGCCTGCGCGGCGGGGGACGTGGCGGCCGTGGTCCTGCGGCTCGCCCCGGCCGATGAGCGCAGCCTCGTGAACCTCGTCAAGCGACTCGCTCCGGCGGCGCAGTCGACCGGCGCCGCCCTGGTCATCACCGTGTCCGATTTCGCCGGCGACGTCGTCAGCGTGGCCGCGCGGGGCGGGGCGGACGGGGTTCACCTCGACAAGGCGCGGGACGGTGCCCTGCAGGATCTGCGCGAACGCCTCAGCGACGGTCGCATCCTCGGAGCCGGCGGGCATGAGCAGAAGCACGCGGCGATGGAGGCCGGCGAGGCCGGTGTCGATTACGTGATGTTCGGGGGGATCTACTCGGACGGGATCGCCCCCGATGCCGATACCGTGCGCGAGCGCGCGGAATGGTGGGTTGAAATCTTCGAAACTCCGTGCATCGCCGTGGCCCACGATTTGGCCCAGGTGGACGGGCTCCTGGCAACGGGGGCCGAGTTCCTCGGGCTGGAAAGCCATCTGTGGATGGGAGAAGGGGCGGATATCGCCGCCATCCAGGCATTGGTCGCGGCGTCGGAGGCCGATACGTGAGGCGGGTCCGCCGGGCCGCCCTCGCCCTCGCTTTGGCGGAGGGCCTGGTGTTTGCTGCCCGCGCCGAAGCGCCGAAGGTGATGCCGACCGACCCGGCCGGACCCCAATCGCTGACGCCTCGCCCCAAGGAGGCGCTGAAGGGGCAGCTGCGGGAACTCCCGACGCCGTATTCCATCGGCGCGACCGGCGCGGTGCCGCCCCGTTCGAAGACCGAGCCCGACATCGCCTTCGGCGCCTACCAGCGCGGCCAATATACCACCGCCTTCCGCGAGGCGACGAAGCGGATCGCCGCCGACAACAAGGACGCCGCGGCGATGACGCTGCTCGGCGAGCTCTACAACCAGGGCCTCGGGGTCAAGCAGGACCCGGTGAAGGCGGCCGAATGGTACCGTCTGGCCGCCAACCAGGGCGACACCCACGCCATGGCCTCCCTCGGCCTGATGTCGATCGATGGCCGTGGCGGCACGAAGGACCCGAAAGCCGGGCGCCGCTGGCTCGAACAGGCCTCCGCCAAGGGGGACACCACGGCTGCCTACAACCTCGCCCTGATCCTGATCGGCACGGGAACCGAGCCGGACGAAGCCAAGGCCGCCGAGTTGTTTCGCAAGGCGGCCGAGGGCGAGATCGGCCCCGCGCAGCACGATCTCGGTGTGCTCTACCTCCAGGGGAGGGGGGTGCCGAAGGATCCCAAACAGGCGGCCGAGTGGTTCCGGCGCGCCGCCGATAACGGCGATCTCGCCGGTGAGGTCGAATTCGCGATCCTTCTGTTCAACGGCATCGGCGTCGAGAAGGACGAGGCCCGCGCGGCCCGCTACTTCCTCCACGCCGCGTCGCGCGGCAACGCCATCGCGCAGAATCGCGTGGCCATCCTCTATGCCCTGGGACGGGGTATCCAGAAGAACCCTGTCGAGGCTGCTGCCTGGAATCTTGCCGCCGCCGCCCAGGGGCGCTCCGACCCGAAGCTGGACGAGACCCTCGCCGGCCTCACCGCCGAGGAGCGCGGCCGGGCCGAGCGACTGGCCGAGGCGCGGATGAAGGTGGAGTGATAACCAGTCGACGATGAGGAAACCTCATCGTCGACTGCCCGCGCGACCGCGCGGCGGCGGCCGTCCGCCGAACGCACTGATTCCGGCCCTTGGTCGGGACCAGTGCCTCTTGGTAACAAGACCCGCGCGACGCTTGGCGCGGACGATGCGGCATCCATGGGCGCCTGCGCGCGTTTCTGCTCTGCCCCGCATCGGCGAGGGGTGAGGCGGGCGGCAAACATGCTATGGCCGCGCAAGACCGTTCTTTGAATCGACCCGGACCTTTGCATCGATGATCAGCTCACCTCTCATGACCGTCATGGTCGACGCCGTCCGCAAGGCCGCCCGTGGCCTCAAGCGCGACTATGGCGAGATCGAGAACCTCCAGGTTTCGCGTAAAGGTCCCGGCAACTTCGTTTCCGCCGCCGACCGCAAGGCAGAGGAGGTGTTGCGCGATGCCCTGATGAAGGCGCGTCCCGGCTACGGCCTGATTCTCGAGGAATCCGGGAATATCGAAGGGCAGGACAAGAGCCATACCTGGCATGTCGACCCCCTCGACGGCACCACCAACTTCCTCCACGGCATCCCGCATTTCGCGATCTCGGTGGGTCTCGAACGCGAAGGCCAGATCGTCGCCGGCGTCATCTACGATCCGGCCAAGGACGAGCTCTTCGTGGCCGAGCGCGGCAAGGGCGCCTATCTCAACAACCGCCGCCTTCGCGTCTCCGGCCGGACAGACCTCGCCGACGCCCTCGTCGCCTATGGCTCGCCCTATCTCGGGCGCGGCGACCACCCGAAGCTCCTGCGCGAAGTCGCGGCGGTGATGGCGGTGACCGGCGGTGCCCGCCGCTTCGGCTCGGCCGCCCTCGACCTCGCCTATGTCGCCTGCGGCCGCTCGGACCTCTACTGGGAGCGTGACCTGCAGACCTGGGACATCGCGGCCGGCATCATCCTGGTCCGCGAGGCTGGCGGCTTCGTCACCAGCGCCGATGGCGGAGCGGAGCCCCTGGCCGCCCGCTCGGTTGCCGCCGGCAACGAGAGCCTGCACGGCGACCTCGTGAAGCTCCTGCGCCGCGCCAACGCCTGAGATCCGAGGCCCCGGCTTTCCAGCCAGGGCACGGCCCGTCCAAACCCGCTCCGATCCTGACCTATCCTAGCGAAAGCCGCCCGAATGGAAGCCCGCCGCCACTCCGCGCTGAAGGATTCGATCCGCTCGATCCCGGATTACCCGAAGCCCGGTATCGTCTTTCGCGACATCACCACGCTGCTCAGCGACCCGCGCGCCTTCCGCCGGGCGGTGGATTCCCTGGTCCACCCCTTCGCGGGCGGGCGGATCGATCAGGTGGCGGGAATCGAGGCGCGGGGCTTCATCCTCGGCGGCGCGGTGGCCCACCAGCTCTCATCGGGCTTCGTGCCGATCCGCAAGAAGGGAAAGCTGCCTCACAAGACCGTCTCCATCGCCTACGCGCTGGAATACGGCACCGACGAGATGGAAATCCACGTCGACGCCATCAAGCCGGGCGACAAGGTGCTGCTGGTGGACGATCTCATCGCCACGGGCGGTACCGCCTGCGCGGCTGTGAACCTGCTGCGCCAGATCGGCGCCGAGGTGGTGGCGGCCTGCTTCGTCATCGACCTGCCCGAGATCGGCGGGGCGCAGAAGCTGCGCGACCTCGACGTGCCGGTGCGGACGCTGATGGAATTCGACGGGCATTAATTGCGAGACGCCTACCACTCTCCTTTGCGGGAGAAGCTGGCCCGCGCCAGCGGGTCGGATGAGGGGAGCGCCATCTTCGGAGAGGTCTTCCCCTCTCCCGCCCGCTGCACCGGCCTCCTCTCCCGCGAGGCTACTGGATTCACCCATCTTCTCTACGGGTGTTTTCTCTATCCGAGAGAGTTCGACAGAGGCGCAGCGGAACCCCCTCTCCTTTCAGGAGAGGGGACTCGTGCTGCTTGCGAGACGTGTGAATGCCGTAGCCCGCAAAGGGGAGAGGGGTTTTTGCGCGTTACGCCGCCAGGCTTGCGAACAATCCGCGCCCGTCGACCCCGCCGATGAGACCTTCGACGAAGTTTTCCGGGTGGGGCATCATCCCGAGCACGTTGAGGTTTTCGCTGTAGATGCCGGCGATGGAGTTCAACGAGCCGTTCCGGTTGGCGTCCACGGTCAGGTCGCCCGAGGCGTCGGAATAGCGGAAGGCCACGCGGCCGTCGCCTTCGAGGCGCGCGACCGTATCGGCATCGGCGAAGTAATTACCCTCGCCATGCGCCACGCAGACGTCGATCACCTGTCCCTCGGCATAGAACGACGTGAAGCGGGTATCGGCGCGCTCCACCCGGAGCAGCTGCCGATGGCAGATGAAGCGCCGGTCGACGTTGCGCATCAGGACGCCTGGGAGGAGGCCGGATTCGCACAAGATCTGGAAGCCGTTGCAGATGCCGAGCACCAGACCGCCGCGGGCAGCGTGGTCGCGAACGGCATCCATCGCGGCGGCGCGTCCGGCGATGGCTCCGCAGCGGAGATAGTCACCGTAGGAGAAGCCGCCCGGAAGCACCGCGAGGTCGGTGCCGGCCGGCAGCGCCGTCTCGGTGTGCCAGACCTTGACCACCTCCGCGCCGGCGAGGCGCAGGGCGCGGGCGACGTCGCCGTCGCGGTTGGAGCCGGGGAAGACGACGATCGCAGCGCGCATCAGACGATCTCGATCTCGTAGTTCTCGACCACGGTGTTCGCGAGTAGCTTCTCGCAGGCGCTCTTCAGCGTCGCTTCGGCGCTGGCCGGGTCCGTGTCGGCGATCTCAACGTCGAAAACCTTGCCCTGGCGGACACCCTCGATGCCGGAGATGCCGAAGGACGAGAGAGCGGATTCGATCGCCTTGCCCTGAGGGTCGAGCACGCCGGTCTTCAGGGTGACGATGATGCGGGCTTTCATGGTCTCGGACTCGGTGCTGTGGCTCGACCCGTCAGGCGATAGTCGGGAAATGGCGACCATGCAACGCGGCTGCCCTATCGCGGAGGGGATGTTTCCCCGACCGTGCCGCCTCCGTCAGACGCAAGAGCGATTCGGGATTACCCCCTCAATCAGCGACGGGCGGCCGGCGCGACGGCGCGAATCGGCTCAATGCTCACCGCACGGCGCCAGAGCTGGAGCATGATCCAGGCGGCGATGGCGCTGAACAGGACCATGAGGACATGGCCCACGGTGTCGCCGAGATCGAACAGGCCGGCGAGCGCCCAGCCGGCGGCGATGGCGACGGCGAAGACTTCGGTGCCCACCAGCACCATCATGCTGACGATCGTGATCAGGTTGCGCGTATTCACGGGGATGCATCTCCGTCGGCCCCGGAGCAGCGATTGCGGCGGGCGGCCGGAGCTTTACAGCGCCGGTCCGGTCCCGCGCAACATCGCGCCGCCGAGGTCGTCGTCAGGGGCGAGTCAGCGCGGCGCGCGCTTAGCGAGAATACGCTGGAGCGTGCGCCGGTGCATGTTGAGGCGGCGTGCCGTCTCCGAGACGTTGCGGCTGCACAATTCGTACACCCGCTGGATATGCTCCCAGCGCACGCGATCGGCCGACATCGGGTTTTCCGGCGGGTCGGCCCGCTCGCCCGGCTGCGCCATCAGCGTGCCATGGATCTCGTCCGCATCGGCAGGCTTGGCGAGGTAGTCGAATGCGCCGAGCTTCACCGCCGTCACGGCGGTGGCGATGTTGCCATAGCCGGTGAGGATGACGCCCCGGGCCTCGGGCCGCTTCTCCTTCAGCCGCGCGATCACGTCGAGGCCGTTGCCGTCACCGAGGCGCATGTCGATGACTGCGAAGGCCGGCGCACGGCTCTCCACCAGGGATACGCCCTCGGCCACGCTTTCGGCCACCTGAACCTCGTAGCCGCGGGCTTCCATCGCCCGCGCCAATCGGGTGGAGAACGGCCTGTCGTCGTCCACGATCAGCAACGTGCGATCGGCATAGGCCGCCAGCGGGTCGGACTCCGACGTCTGCAGCGCATCGGCCGCAAGCCCCGGACTTACACTCTGCGTCAGCATCCGACGCTCCTCCATTTTCCAAAACCGAGTTGTTGGCAACTTATATAGGGGCCGGACTGCGTTCGGTCAGGGGCAGCTCGGCGTTGAATTCCGTGCCGCGCCGGGGAAGCGTGTCCCGC
Source organism: Methylobacterium bullatum (assembly GCA_902712845.1). Taxonomy (NCBI): domain Bacteria; kingdom Pseudomonadati; phylum Pseudomonadota; class Alphaproteobacteria; order Hyphomicrobiales; family Methylobacteriaceae; genus Methylobacterium; species Methylobacterium bullatum. The sequence continues at coordinate 478,202 of LR743504.1, read as the reverse complement.
TCGAAGATGTGGCGCGCCCAGGATACGCGGACGACCGCTCCGGTTGCTTGGTGGCCCGACACGTTGGAGAGCGTAAGCTGTGCGCCGGAGCGTTCGATCAGGGTCTTTGCGATGAACAGGCCGAGGCCGAGGCCGGCGCCGACGCTGTTCCCGCCGCGCGTTTTGTCGGGGCTTCGGGTGGTGACGTAGGGCTCGCCCGCCCGCAGCAGGATCTCGCTGGAGAAGCCCGGGCCGTCGTCGCTGATCTCGAGGGAGACCCGCTCGGCGGTCCAGCGCGCCTCGATGACGACACGGCTGATGGCGAAGTCCACGGCGTTGTCGACGATGTTGGCAAGGCCGAACAGCACCCCCGGATTGCGCCGGCAGGCCGGCTCGATGCCGTCGCCGCGGCTGGTGACGTCGAGCGCGATGCCCATGGCGCGCTGGGGCGCCACCAGTTCCTCCACGAGATGGCTCAGGGTCACGGTCTGGAGGATGCCGGCCTCGTCGCCGTCGAGGGAGGTCAGCTTCGACAGGATGCCGCGGCAGCGGTCCACCTGATCGCGCAGCAGGTCGAGGTCGTCCTTCACGGCCGGCGAGGCCGTGGGGGCGAGCTGGCGCGTGAGCTCCTTGGTGACGAGCATGATCGTGCCGAGAGGCGTGCCGAGTTCATGCGCCGCCGCCGCCGCCAACCCGTCGAGCTGCGAGAGGTGCTGCTCGCGCGCCAGCACGAGTTCTGTGGCCGCGAGGGCCTGGGCGAGCTGCCGGGTCTCGTCGGAGACCTTCCAGGCATAGACGCCGGTAAAGGCGGTGCCGAGGAGGATCGCCGTCCACACCCCCGAGACGTAGAGGAACGGGAGTTCGAGCCGCCCGTCCGCGAACCACGGCAGCGGCCGGTGGATCAGCGCCAGCATGGTCGCGAGCCCCACCGCCAGGAGCCCCAGCGCGAGGGTTCGCTCCGGGGGCAGGGCTGTCGCCGAGATCAGTACGGGAGCGAGGAAGAGCAACGAGAACGGGTTCTGCAATCCGCCTGTGAGGAAGAGGAGGGCGGCGAGCTGGATGATGTCGAAGGCGAGGAGCAGGGCCGCCGAATCGTCGCTCAGGCGGTAGCTCGCCGGAAACCGGATCCGTAGGGCGAGGTTCAGCCAGGAGGACGCCGCGATGACGAGGAAGCACCAGCCGAAGGGCAGGGGCAGGCCGAGGCCGAACTGCGCGCCGACCACGGCCGCGCTCTGCCCTGTGATCGCGAGCCAGCGCAGGCGCACGAACGTGTCGAGCCGAAGGTGCCGGGCATCGCGGACGAAGCCATTGGTGCTCATGTCGATCATGTCCGCTCAACGATAGCGCTCGACGGCCGCGAATCCATGGTTCGCCCGCCGATTGCGCCCATCCTTGCGCACTCCGCACCTTTACGAATGTCCCGAACCGAACGTTTCACGAGGCGCGGCGTTCTCTACCGCGCCCGATCGCGCGGGATGTCGCGCCGAGCGGGAAGTCGAGACGCGGGACGACGAGGGAGGGGCGGATATGAGCTTGGCCTACACCTGGTATGAGTTCGGTCGCATGATGACGGCCCCGGCGCGCCTCGCGGCCGACATGGTCAAGCATAGCCTGCAGAATCCCGCCAACCCTCTCGCCTACTCGCCCTATGCGAAGTCCATGGCCGCCGCCTGCGAGATGTTCGAGCGCGGAACCCGGCGCTATGCCAAGCCGGCTTTCGGGCTCACCGGAACCTGGATCGATGGGGCGAGCGTGCCCGTGAGCGAGCGGGTGGTGTGGGAGAAGCCGTTCTGCCGGGTCGTGACCTTCGACCGCTCCTTCGCGCGCGGCCCCTCCGAGCCGCAGCCCAAGCTCCTGATCGTGGCGCCGATGTCGGGGCACTACGCCACGCTCCTGCGCGGCACCGTGGAGGCGATGCTCCCCAATCATCAGGTCTTCATCACCGACTGGACCGATGCGCGCCTCGTGCCGATTACGGAGGGGCGGTTCGATCTCGACACTTATATCGACTACCTGAAAGAGATCTTCGTCGCCCTCGGTCCGGACCTTCACGTCATGGCCGTGTGCCAGCCGGCGGTGCCGGTGCTGGCCACCGTTGCGTTGATGGAGGCGCAAGGCACGATGCCGGTGCCGCGCTCGATGACCCTGATGGGCGGCCCCATCGACACCCGCCGCTCGCCCACCGCCGTCAATTGCCTGGCGCAGGAGCGCGGCACCGCATGGTTCGAGCGGAACTGCATCACCATCGTCCCGCTGGCGTATCCCGGTGCCCTGCGCAGCGTCTATCCAGGCTTCTTCCAGCTCGGCGGATTCATGGCGATGAATCTTGATCGCCACGTGAACGCCCATACGGAGATGTTCGACCATCTCGTCACCGGCGACGGCGATTCCGCCGAGAAGCACCGCGAATTCTACGACGAGTATCTCGCGGTGATGGACCTCACTGCGGAATTCTACCTGCAGACGATCAAGACCGTCTTCGTCGACCACGCCCTGCCTAAGGGCGAAATGCTCCATCGCGGCGAGCGGGTGAATCTCACCGCGATCCGGACCTGCGCGATCCTCGCCATCGAGGGCGAGAACGACGACATCTCCGGCGTCGGACAGACCAAGGCTTCCCTCGACCTGACCCCGAACCTGCCGCCCGAGCGCAAGGCCTATCACCTGCAGGAGCGCGTCGGCCATTACGGGGTGTTCAACGGCTCACGCTATCGCACGGTCATCGCTCCGAGGATCGCCTCCTTCATCCGCGAGATGCAGGCCTTGCCGGCTCTTGAACGACGCCCGGCGGCGTAGGGCGGAATCGGATGCCGCAAAAGTTCTGGACGTGACCCACGCACCGATGGCGGCGGCGGGAGGCTGCCGCTAAGCTGACGCCATGAGAGTCGCCCTGCTGCGCGGGTCCGATCCCGACCATATCGACATCCTCCACGAGGGCGCGGAGCTCCGCGTCGCCCTGCGCCGCCGCCCGGCGGCCCGCAGGCTGACCCTGCGCGTGTCGAGCGCCACCGGCGAGGTGGTGATGACCCTTCCCGCCCGGACGTCCCTCGCCGTGGCCCGCACTTTCGCGGTCAGCCATGGCGGCTGGATCGCCATGCGGCTCGCCAAGGTTCCGGATCGCGTGGCGTTCGAGGCTGGGGCCGAACTCCCCCTTCGCGGTGTCGGCCATCGCATCGTCCACCGCAGTGAGCGCGGCGGCGTGACCCTGGTGACGGAGGCGGAGGACGGTCCGGTCCTCTCCGTGGCGTGCGAGGCGCCACACCTGCCGCGCCGGGTCAGGGATTTCCTGGAGCGGGAGGTCCGCAAGGATCTCGCCCAGGCGGTGTCGATCTATACCGACAAGCTGGGGCAAGGACCGAAACGGATCACCATCCGCGACACCCGCTCGCGCTGGGGATCCTGCACCGCGCGAGGCGAGCTGAACTTCTCCTGGCGCCTGATCCTGGCGCCGCCCCTGGTGCTCGATTACCTCGTGGCGCACGAGATGGCCCATTTGCGCGAGATGAACCATTCCCAGCGGTTCTGGTCGCTGGTGAGATCCCTGTGCCCGCATGTGGACGAGGCCGAGCGCTGGCTCAAGCGCAACGGCGCCAGCCTTCACCGCTACGGCTAAGGAAGGGATCAGGTACGACCCTTGCCCAAGCGTGATCTACCCGCGAGCGCGCAAGATCCGGCGGCGCTCGACCTGCTCGACCGGCCAAGTCGGACGAGCGTCCACGTCCCCCGGCCGCAACGTGCGGGGGGCGACGCTGTCGCAGACTTCGCGCTGGCGCAGGATCGTCGGGTTGCCGAACTCGTCCAGGCGACGGACATACCCGCCATCGCGGCAAAAGCCGGCGATCTCGGCCGAATTGGAATTGATCCGGCCCCCCGGCATGCGCCGGATCGGCCGGTGCTCGACCACGAGCGGCCCGTCGCGGTTGAGAGAGCGCTCAACATAGGTGGTCTCATCGACGGGCAAGGACTGGGCGGAGGCGGGAGCGATCCCGGCGAGGATCAGGAACGCGGCGGTAGCAGGATATCGCATGGGCTCGGTCCGTTGGCGCGTGGGGCTTTGCCCTGTGAACTAGGGCGTCATCCCGGGTAACGATAGTCCGTGAGGGTAAACTAGTGGTCACGCTTGACACAGAATAGCCGCGCATGGTCGGAACACCGCGGGTTTCATCGGGTGCCCCTGGCCATGAGGGGTGAGGCGAGAGGGATCGGCGCGTGGGTTTTCGAGCAATGCTGGGGCGTGCGAGGCGGGTCGCCGGGGATCGGGCGACTTCTCTCGGGCGTCCGGCGCGGATCGGTCTGGTCTGCCTCGCCGCACTCGCCGGCGCGGGGCTCGCCGGAGGCGGGCGTGCCGAGGCACAGGGCATGGTGCGCAACACCTTCGGCGACTGGCAGCTCCGCTGCGAGACGCCGGCCGGAGCGAAAGCCGAGCAATGCGCCTTGGTCCAGTACCTCGCCGCCGAGGACCGGCCCAACCTCACCCTGGTCGTCATCGTTCTCAAGACGGCGGACAATCGCGGCTACTTGCTGCGCGTGGTGGCGCCGCTGGGTGTGCTGCTGCCCTCCGGCCTCGGCCTGAAGATCGACAAGACCGATGTGGGACGGGCCGGGTTCGTGCGCTGCCTCACCACCGGCTGCGTCGCCGAGGTGGTGATGGACGACAACCTCATCAAGCAGTTCAGCGCCGGGGTGCAGGCCACGTTCATCGTGTTCCAGACCCCGGAGGAGGGGGTCGGCATCCCCCTGTCGATGAAGGGCTTCGGCGACGGGTTCGCCAGCTTGAAATAGGCCTGTTCCGGCGCCCCGCGCCGGAGGTTCAGCGGGATCTGAGGATGCGGACACGCGCGAAAACGGTCGGGATCGCCCTGATTGCGGGATTCCTGCCCTTGGCCGGCACGATGCCCGGGGCCGCCCTGGCCGAGGACGGAAACTGGTTCACCAACATGCTGAAATACGGCGGGACCACGGTTCCGCCGTCTCAGCCCGCCGACCTCGGCGAGGTCTATTGCCCCGCGGTCGATGTCGCGGAGAACGGCGCCGCCCTGCGCAGCTACGGCGGCCGGGCCGACGACAATGCCAGCCTGCGCAGCCAGATCACCCTCGGGCGCCTCGCCCGCGAATGCGCACGCCTGGCCGATGGCTCGGTGAGCGTGAAGGTCGGCGTCGAGGGGCAGGTTCTGCTGGGACCCCAGGGACGGCCCGGACGGTTCGAGGCCCCGGTCTATTTCACGATCAAGGCCGGCGACCAGACCATCGTCGCGCGGGCGCGAAAGGTGGCGGTGTCGATCGGACCGGGCGAGGCGCAGGGGCTGTTTTCGGTGATCGAGGAGAACCTCGTGGTGCCGCGCCCCTTGAGCGAGAGCTACGAGATCGGCGTCTCGTTGCACGGAGCGCCCGGCAAGGCCGCGGCGAAGCGCAAGCGCAAGCCCGCTCCGGCAAGTGCCGCCGCCCCCGCAGAGGCGGCCCCCGAGGCGTCGCAGTAGCGGTCCGCCACGCGCTCCCGTCGAGACGCCATGAAAAAGGGGCCTCCGCTCGCGCGGGGCCCCTTTTTCATGGCGTCTCGATGACGTCGACTACTGAACCAGGCGCGGCCCGCCGGACTGGACCTTCTCGTTCTCGGACATGATGCCGAGGCGCTTGGCCACTTCCGTATAGGCCTCGATCAGGCCGCCGAGATCCTTGCGGAAGCGGTCCTTGTCGAGCTTGTCCTGGCTCTTGATGTCCCACAGGCGGCAGGAATCCGGGGAGATCTCGTCGGCGACGACGATCCGCATCAGGTCGCCTTCCCAGAGGCGGCCGGTCTCGATCTTGAAGTCCACGAGACGAATACCGACGCCGAGGAAGAGGCCCGAGAGGAAATCGTTGACGCGGATGGCCAGCGCCATGATGTCGTCGATCTCCTGGGGCGTCGCCCAGCCGAAGGCGGTGATGTGCTCTTCCGACACCATCGGGTCGTTGAGCGCGTCGTTCTTGTAATAGAACTCGATGATCGAGCGCGGCAGCTGCGTGCCTTCCTCGAGGCCGAGGCGGGTGGCGAGCGAGCCGGCGGCGACGTTGCGCACCACCACCTCGAGGGGGATGATCTCGACTTCGCGGATCAGCTGCTCGCGCATGTTGAGGCGGCGGATGAAGTGGGTCGGCACGCCGATATCGTTGAGGTGCTGGAACACGAACTCTGAGATCCGGTTGTTCAGCACACCCTTGCCGTCGATGACCTCGTGCTTCTGCGCGTTGAAGGCGGTGGCATCATCCTTGAAATGCTGGATGAGCGTTCCCGGCTCGGGTCCCTCGTACAGGACCTTCGCCTTGCCCTCGTAGATGCGACGGCGGCGGTTCATAGGCGTATACCGTGGTTTGAGGAAGTCCATGGGCCGTGACTCCTTCGGACAGTCGATGTGCGGAATCCGCGGCGTGGCGGCCTCGATGAGACCGGGCCGCGAGAACACATCGTTTGTCGAAAGCCTCGACGACCGTGGCGCAAACTACCCGAAGCGGGTTTCCAGTACAACGCGTCCGCCCGCAGCCCGGCCGTGCGGTACGAGTCGGATACGCATGACGGCATATGTGCCGGTCCGTCAGGCCGCGACGGTCTTGTCCGGGTAGCGGCAGAGATCGGCGATGAGGCAGGTCGGGCATTCGGGCTTGCGTGCCTTGCACACGTAGCGGCCGAACAAGATCAGCCAATGGTGGGCGTTCAGGCGGAACGGCTCCGGCACGATCGCTTCCAGTCCCGCCTGGACCTTGTCCGTCGTCGCCGCGACCACGAGGGGGATGCGGTTCGAGACCCGGAAGATATGGGTGTCGACGGCGATGGTGGGCACGCCGAAGGCGACGTTCATCACCACGCTCGCGGTCTTGGTGCCGACGCCCGGCAGGATCTCGAGATGCGCGCGCGAGGCCGGCACCTCGCCGCCATGCTGCTCCAGCAGGATGCGGGACAAGGCGATGACGTTTTTCGCCTTGGTGTTGAACAGGCCGATGGTGCGGATGAAGCCGCGGACCCGCTCTTCTCCCAAGTCCAGCATCGCGGCCGGCGTGTCGGCAATGGCAAAGAGGGGTGCGGTGGCGAGGTTCACGCTTTTGTCGGTGGCCTGGGCCGACAGCACCACCGCGACCAGGAGCGTGAACGGGTTGAGATAGTCGAGCTCCGCCCTCGGCTCCGGGTTGGCGGCACGCAACCGCGAAAAGATCTCGCTGACCGTCGCTGCATCGACGGCGGAGGGGACCGTCTTCACCCCGGCGACGAGAGGGGCCGCAAGGGTTGCGCCGATCCTCGCCGCCCGGGGAGCCTTCGGCGAGGGCGATGTCGTCGCGGTCGCGGACTTCTTTGGGGGCTTCGACTGTCGGGTCTTCATTGGTGGGTTATATGTGTCCCACGGAGAGCGGCAACACGGTTCGCGACATGATCCCATCCCATCCCGACGGGCTCGACCCGAACAGCATCGATGTCCCGGTTTTTCAGGCGACCATTCGCCCACATCAATCCCTGACCTATCATGGCTTTCGGAACGTCATGATCGGCTGCGGTGCCGTTTCGCTGGTGACGTCGATCGTCTGCGTCCAGGCGGGGTTCTGGCCGGTGGCGGGCTTTTTCGGTCTCGATATGATTGCCCTCTACGTGGCCTTGACGACAAGCCTGAAGCGCGGGGGCTCCTTTGAGGAGGTCATGATCTCACCCATCGAGGTGATGCTGGCCCGCGTGACCCATCGCGGCGAGCGGCGCGAATGGCGGTTCAATCCTCTCTGGACGAAACTCACCAGGGTCGAGGATGAGGAGTACGGTCTCCAGACCCTGACGCTGGTCTCGCGCCGGGAGTTCGTGGTGGTGGCCCGCGATGCATCGCCCCCCGTCCGCGAGCGGATCGCCGAGGGACTGACGCGGGCACTGGCGGATGTGAAGAGGGGGTACTGAGGCGTGCGCGCATCGCCGCTGCAACTCGCCCTCGTTCTCGTCGGCTTTGCCGGCTCCGCGATCGCCGCCCCCATCGGATCGGTCGAGGTCCGCTTCATTGAGCCGGACCGATACGTCGATGCCAATAACCGGTTCGGTTCCGGCATCGGACCGCAGGCGACACTGGCCGAGCTACGCCGATTCATCGAGCAGATGACGTCCCCCTTCCTGGCCCCCGGCGAGCGTCTGGTCGTCGACGTCCTGGATGTGGACTTGGCGGGGTTTCCCGATCCGGGTGCCAATGTCCCTTACGGCCTGCGAGTGGTCACCGATGCGAC